>NZ_QKTW01000003.1:0-170157 GCF_003236175.1 Taibaiella soli
CACATGGGAGCGAGATCGGTTGCAACTAATAACGCTGAATTCCGTAACTATTACGAACGCAAAAAAGCCGAAGGCAAACACGATCTGACTATAATTAATGCAATCAGGAATAAAATGGTGCTAAGGGTCGTTGCTGTCATCAAGAATCAAAGAAAATATGTGAATAACTATCAAAAAGCAGCATAAAAAGTATTTCGTTAAGTCATAGCAATCATTGCGAGGAGTGCCCTAATAGCAAAGCTATGGGGACGACGTGGCAACCTGATTTCGCGAAGAGCAGGACGTGCTTCTTGCTAGTTGAAAAATAAATGCACTAAATAAATGGGATTTCGCTCGTTTATTTAAATGTTTGGCAATTTAACGCTGCATTGAAGATGAACGGAGCGTCGCAACGATGTTTAATCGAAGGCCGGCTGCCTGTAACCATATTAAGTTAACACTGGCGTAATGATGGTGTAATATTCCATTTGCACCTTTGCATGAAATTTTCGGGAAACCACCGCCACGTTTGTACCTTCCAGACTCACCATAATGTTTGTTTGATTTAAAGAAAAAGATGGCCGCCTCGTGCGGCCATCTTTTTTGTCTGGCGCGAGAGTTAGCGCAGCGCTCTCGTGTCTAAAATGCTTGGAGGAGTAGGAGTGTACAGCAGGATGGTAGCTAAATTAAGTATGGAGGTATAGCTCCTGGTTCTTCTTTAGTACGGGCTTAGAGGAATTACCAAGCTAATAACAAGCTTTAAATAAAAGCTAAAACAGCCCTTAAAAACGGGTAAATCAGCAAATGACTACTTGCTGGCTGTGTTTTTATTTTAAATTGGCAGCAGATTTGATCATAACTCGTCATGATAAAGCTGAAATATATTCTTGCCCTGCTTGCCCTATTTTTTGTGTTGCACGCAGAAGCTCAAAACCGTCAGGATTCCGTACAGATTACCGAAAGTGACCAGGCTGCAACGTCTACGGATACGCTGTTAAAGAAAGTGGAGCGGATGCATACTTCGCTTAACAGAATCAACAATGTGTCGGAGCGCGGATTTGATACCAGAGATATAGAAAAAAATCTGCCGCAGATACAGGAGAATCTCGCCATTATTCAGGAAAATCTGTCGCAATACAGTAGTGTGCAGAATGCAAGAAATCTGCAGTTGTATAGTGTTTTGGTAAGCGATATGCAGGCACAGATGAATGACTGGCGTACCGCTTTATTTGCCTACAACAGACAGGTGATATCAATGAATGAGCAGATACGTTCGTTTGTGGACGACTCGATGATACAGCATATCAGAAAAGATACCTTGTTTTTTCATTTGTATCAAAGCGAGCTCAGCGATATAAAAAGTAAATGGGAGAAAGCGATTCGTTCCACCGCATCTGATCTGGACAAGATTACCAAACTACAGGCATCGGTCTCCAATACTTACTTTGCGAGTATTGAACTGAAAAATACAATTCGTCGTCAGATCAAGAAATCACAGACAGAAACATTCGGGCAGGAGTATCCATTTATATGGGAAAAGGAACAGGCAAATGCAGCCGCATCAGTTGATCAGGCTAAGGTTTATGAAGGGCAGCGGAAGATTGTGCGGTACTATTTTCAGCGTAACGGCAGCGATTGGTGGTGGTTTCTGATTATTGGTCTGATGTTTTTTGGCTGGGTGGCGAATAATTTCCGAGCGGTTAAAAAAGCAGGTGGCTTGTCAATTGCCGAACAGCCGGAGCTGACGTATGTCAGCGCATTTCCACTGGCAGCGGCTTCAGTTGTTGTATTTAATATAGCACCGTTTTTCGATCTTAATCCGCCGTCGGTTTATGTGAACATGATGCAGTTTTTGCTTTTAATCGGACTTTCCTTTGTACTCTGGAGAAGCTGGCAGCGAAAATTCTTTTGGTACTGGCTGGCGATTGTGGCATTCTATTTGTTTTTTGCTTTTAGCAATGTAGTGACGCATATCAGTCCGGCTTACCGTTGGCTGCTATTGGCTGTAAATGCGGGTTGTGTTGTTTTTGGCTTGTCGCTGTTGCGTTTGCTGCGCACAGAGCTGGCGATGAAAGGCTTTACCAAAACAGTGACCGGCATATTTATCGTTTTGAACATTGCGGCTATCGTTGCTAATATAGCAGGGCGGGTGAGCATGGCAAAGGTGATGTCGATTGCTGGTATCTTCGGTTTGTCACAGGTGATCGGCTTATCTGTATTTATTCATCTGATAGACGAAGCATTTTATCTGCAAATGGTCAAGAGCCGGCTGAAAGATGGTAAGAACATACGGTTCAACTATGGTAAGATACAGGACCGGCTTAATAAAATATTGAGTTTTGTTGCGGTCATCGCATGGGTGATCATTTTTGCATCCAATTTAAATGCGTACAATCAACTTTATAAAAAGCTCTATTTCTTCTTAAACAAACCTTATGAAGTAGGCAGCGTCAGCTTTACGGCGGGACATATCCTGCTCTTCTTTGTGGTGCTGTATATTTCCAATTTACTGCAACAATATCTGGGTTATTTTCTCGGCGAAACGGAAGATGATTTCGGCAGTGAAACCAATAAGAAAAATTCAAGGCTGGCGATTGTAAAATTGGTATTGCTGCTTGGTGGCTTTTTACTAGCCATGACCGCAAGCGGGCTGCCGGTGGATAAGCTGACAGTGGTACTTGGTGCCGTTGGTGTGGGTGTCGGTCTGGGTTTGCAAAATATAGTAAACAACCTGGTGTCGGGTGTGATCCTGATTTTCGAAAAACCGCTGCAACTTGGTGATTACATAGAGCTCGGGGATAAAAAAGGAAAGGTAAAAACCATAGGCATCCGCGCCAGCAAAATGCTTACCTCCGAAGGTGCAGAAGTCATAGTGCCAAATGGAGATCTTATTTCTAACCGGCTTACAAACTGGACGCTCAGTAATGAGCACATCAGAACAGTGCTCACGTATAAACTCCAGCCTATAGCGCAGCTCGAAGAGGCTAAGCAGTGTATACTGGACGTGTTGGCCAATACGGAAAGGGTGATGCAACAACTACCGGCCGAGATTCTGATTACCAATATCAATGATACCTCGGTGGAGCTCAGCGTACGGTTCTGGCTTACTAATCTTAATCAGGAACACGAGGTGAAAAGTGAGGTGCTGGTGAATGTCTACAATGCGCTAAAATCAAGGGGAATTAACCTTCTCTAGCTCCTCCGAAGAAGAGAATAAATGGCGTACGTTTTTTATTGCCCGAAGCGGCAGGACGGCATGGCGAAATAAGGGCGGATACTAAAGAAGAATAACATAAGTCCAGTTGTTCGACATGTTAGCGCGCATGTCGAACAACTGATAAAGTGGATTTCCGATCCACTTCTTTATCGAATAAAATCAAACATCGCATTCACAAACACACCATTCTCTTCAAAATATAGGATATGTCCACCATTGATAAGCTTTACCCGCTGATTAGGAAAATGGAAGCGCTTGTAGTGATCAGGACCAATACTGTGATCGCGGCTGCCTGAAATGATTAATACGGGCACGTTTACTTGTGATGTCTGCTTCGTGAAATCAACTGTATATTCAGGCATCGTCAACGCGACTTGCGCGAAAGCGCTATTGCGTGTTGCATCGTCAATGCTATCAATTTTTGCCACCGATGATTTATTATCCGAAAGCATTTTATAATCCTTGTCTGCCTGCTTTAAAAGCTTTCTTGCCTTGAAAAAATGCGCCATTAAAGAATCGTTTTCCGTTGTGGAAATATGTTTTTTCAAGAGCGTATCAACGTATGCGATCTGGTTAGATAGCGAGTTCCGGAGATCAAGCGTCGCATTTAAAAGAATAAGTCCATTGACATGCTGCGGGTATCTTTTTGCATAGTTGAATGCCAGTACACCGCCAAAGGAATGTGCAATCAGATATACTTTTTCGGAGCCGGTAATTGTGCGGAGCTCTTCGATATCACGGATCATTCTTTCCATGGTGTAATTGCCATCGGTGGGAGATTGAGAGCGCCCGCAGCCGCGCTGGTCAAAGTAATACATCGTCAACTTCTGCTCTAGCGCATTGCCACCCATGTCTTCAAATGATTTACTCCAGGCTCCTGGTCCACCGTGGATAAAAATGCAGGGCGCACCATTTCCGGACACCTTCAGGTAAAGTGCTACACCATCGGAAGTAATAAATGTGTTGTCGTTGATTTTTTTGGCGGTAGTGTTTTGTGCCAGACAAAAATTGCAGGATGTGAAAAGTATAGTGATGATGATAAGCAGTAGTCTCATGGTGGAATAAAGTTAGGGTTTTAGATATTTTCATTGACTCAGGCACCAGAGGGAGAATGCCTGTTTCGACTCGCTGAGTCAAAAATGTAGTATAACCCCATATTTCGCGGGACACTTCCTTTGTCGGTGTGACATGTAAAACAAAATGATCTGCTCACGCTGTTGTGGCTGCGATTAATGCAAATCTTCTAACCCATCAACCATCAACGTTTCGCCGTATCCACATCCCTTGGCTTGCCAATAATGATCTTCCGGTCTCTGTCTAATCCGATTTTCACTTTGCCGTCTTTATCACTCGTGGCACGGAGGAAGAGTACCAATCCTTTCTTTTTCTTCGGAACAACAATTGTATTCGGATCTTCGCTATTTGCAGCGTCTTTCTGCGGATTGCGCAGCGGAAGTTCTAGAGAAATATCCGTATTGTAAGGTGGCGCATATACACCTGCAATAGTCAGGTAGAAAGTGGAGGAAACAATTTGCGTTGGTGGAATAATAAACTTGTTGCCGGCTACTTGCAGATGACCGGAAAGATCCTTGATCATTACATTGGAAAGATCACGTTTTTTGAACGCAAACTTATTGATCTTCGTAAACGGTTCGAAATCCGTGATGGCGCCGTCTTTCAGCTGATAGTTGATTGAACCGTTCATAGAGCCCTGTATAATCTTCGCATCGTCGGTCATGTTGCCGTTCACATCTACATCTATCGAAAGTTTGCCGTGTACATTTTTATAATCGATCGCATCCTGACCGAAGTTTTCAAAAGCATAAAATAACCGCGACACATCCACACTGTTTACGTTGGCTTTTAGCGAAAACGGATTGCGTGCCGCTCCCTGATTGATAACCGCACTCATATCCAGACTGCCGCCTGCGTGCAGCAGTTTTATTTGCTGCAGGGTAATGCTTTGTGTAGAAAGATTAGCGTTGGCCTTGATGTTTGTGGCAGTAAAATGCCGGAAGTTGAGTTTGTCGATATCCACGTTCATCGTCACATTGGCGAGGTCCAGCACTTTGTCGAGCTGGTTGAGGATACGGTGCGCTTTGTTGCGCGGCGCCTGTTGTTGTCTTCTGCGTGCTTCTACGCGTTTACGTTTGCTGACGAATGTGATGAAGTCGCCAAGGTTTACAACCGGTGCTTTAATATTCCAGTTGATCAAAACTTTTTCAGGATTAGAGAAATAAAACCGGAAGATATGTTCTGCCGAACCATTCATTTTCAGTACGCTTTCTCCTTTGGAAGTAACAACGTTTGTAATGCGCATATTATCGCCTTCGAGCGACATGTCTGCGCTGGTATTTTTCATCTCCAGACCACGCGGCAAGTACACAAAATTGGCATTGCGTACGGTGATAAATCCCTGTACACTTGGTATGGTTGTATCACGGCCGGTTATCGCACTGATGGTGCCGTAATAGTGCAGCTTAAAGGCCATGAGCCCGTTCTTGAACAGGAATGGCATGTTGTCGCCGGCAGTATTAAGTGCCGTAAGCGGAAACAAGGACTGCAGATAAAAATTGATAATTGGCTTTTGCAGATTTGATAGATGGAAGGTATCAATCTGGAACGGAAGGCCCAGCCATTCGGCTTTTACACCGGTGAGCTGTATGGTTGAGTTGGGGTCGTTGTGCCCTTTACCCGGAATAAATTCGTTGTAAAATTTTCCCTGAAAAGTACAGTTGGTAAAATCATCAAACGGTGTTTTGAGTATATTGTCGCGCACGTCCCAGGTTACAGCAACTGTTGGTGTGTCACGGTATTTGATACGGCCATTGATAAAGGCTTCCAGCCTAACCGGTTTTACCAGGTCAATACTGTCGAGCTTGCAGGAGATATTTGGCGAAAGCCAGGATATTACTTTATGGAAGTTGGCGTGCTTGCTTAAAAAATGCAGATCAAACGTAGCCGGTGTGTCATTAAAATGGAAATTGCCTGCAAATGATATCTGCTCGCCGTTAAGGCTGAGCGGCTGGTCCGGTACTTCCAGATGTTTTTTGTCGGGGTAATATCTGAAACGCAGTTTGCTTTTCAGGTTTACATCTTTCAGATAACTTCCTTTCTCGGTGTTGAAGCAAAAATCATTGATGCGTGCATCTAAGGTAGATTCGGTCAGCCAGTGATCTTTCTCCTTTTGGGCATGCCCGCTGAAATGGTGCAGATCGATCCTGAACAATTTGTTCTTGATCTTATGCTCCATGGTAAGCTGAATATCATTCAGTGAAAAATCGAGGAATGAAATTTTCTGTTTAGATCCTTTCTTGTCAGGATTTTTCTTCTTGAAGATATAAGTATTGCTGTAACCGCTGCTATCGGTAAACAGGTAAATGCGCCCGTGGCTGGCCGTAATTTTTTTGATTTCGATGCGTTTCGAAACCAGCTTTCGCATGTTGAGATTTACGTAAATGTTTTGTGCTTCCAACAGGCTGTGGTGGTGTTTTTCCCAAAGTGTATCCCGAATGGATACATTTTCCATTTCAACAGCAAGACTCGGAAAACCGCGCCACAATGAAAAACTGATATCGCCGATGCTGATTTTGCCATCCAGCTGATCGTTCAGACTTTCAGTAACGCGTTGCAGCAATTCCTTTTTATGCGTTTCCACATAGGCTACCAGCATAATCCATAATCCTATCAGCAGCAGACAGAATCCGGCAGATGCTTTTAGTAATATGCGCAGCCATTTGGGCATAACGTGATCATTCACATGGTTATACCAAATATAACATGTAAATCATGCCAACGCTTAATTAATTTGACAATTCGGCAAATTGAAAATATGAAAATGGTGTAGGTAAGAGGTGATGTGATAAGGAGTGTTGTTTATCGTGTCATTGCGAAAAATGACGCAAGCTGCGTAATGTAAGCACAGCGTTTGCAATAAAACGCGAAATCGGATCCCGACGTCCTGCGTCCTCGGGACAACCCTGGGAATTGTAGCACACATGTTTTCGCGGACCCAGTTGGGGCAAACACCGAATTGACCTTTCACGTTTGACGTTTCACCACGAGATTGACCACTGATCATTGACCATTGACGCTACATCAGCTTATACATCTTCGCCACCGTATTCTTATATTGTTTCGGGTCGAAGGTATGGTCGAATGTTTCTTTGAGCGTGTTGAGTTTGATTTGCAGCGCTGCCATGCGCGGACCGATTTCTTTATCGGCCTTGTATTTGTTGATAAGTGCGTTGTATTTATCGATATGCTGACTGATACGGCTGGTAATATCGCCATATTGCATTTTGAGGGATTGCACATCCATGAGTTGGTAATAGACAGCCTCCTTCCAGTTCTTAGGATCCGTTGTTTTGAGCAGCGTTACTTCGTTGGCTGATTTATGACGCAGATCGCTGAGGTAAACATATCTTTTGTCGGCATCGCTTTCTTTAGAATAGCAAGTAACGAACGCACCTTTCGGACTGTTGATCATACACAGATTGCGGCTGAGTACGCTGTCGTAATCTTCCCGCAGTTGTCCCAGTGATTTAGTGATATCGTCCCATTCATTGTCAATCTTGTCCTTGTCACTGTTAAACTGACTGAGTGTAACGGTGAGTGTAAACATGCGCTCGGCTTCCGTACGCAATTGTTTTTGATGATGGCTGATGGAACTTACATACGTAGCCATACCATTACACAACATAGCGCCGATGGTTCCTGTAAGCGGAATGCTGGCCGACACACTGCCTGAGAGCGAAAGCATATTACTGATTGCCTGGAACGTTGCCTCTTTTGATTTCTTTTTCTCCACATACTTTTTAAACTTGCCAAACCATTCGCTATAGCCGCTGTAAGTGGCAGGATTACTCGTTTCAGTAAGGCCGTCAAAAAAATCTTCCGTAGCGTGAAACAAAACCAATGGTTTTATCTCGCGTTCCATCGATACCAAATTGATTACTGCACTTTGATAATTCACCTGATACACGTCCGTTTCATTTTGCTCTACCGCTCTTTGTTTGTCTTCGAGCAATTGTACCCGTTCCAGGATCTTATCAAGCTTTTCCTGTTTGTTGGCTGTATAGTGCAGCGTGCTGTCAAGACGCTGAATGCGGCCGTTGAGCTGATAAATAGTAGAGTCAAACGATTTGTTCTTTACTTCAAATCCTGTTTGTATATCGGTAAGGATTTTGTCGCGCATGCTTTGCTCCACAACCGCCAGTTGCATGGAATCGGTATCGGCTGCAAAGACTTTTGATGCCGGCAATGCGGTGAGCAGTAAGTAAAGAAGAGGTTTCATAATCGTGCGGCAATGATTGATGCGGTAAAATTAGTTGCTATTTGTTCCGTTCGCTATCGCTTTTAAAAAGTTTTAGGATTTATTTAATGTTTTAGATTTTGGCCGTAATGGAAGCTTTTGGAGGAATGATATTGGTAAATGAAATAATATTTGTCATTCTGTTTCTGATGCGGCTACCTTTGTTTAGCTGCATCACCTAATACCGACTCACAATGTCCTCATTTAGTAAACTATTGGTAAAGGCCGGCCAGATCCGTTCAAAATATATCCGGCACCGCAATTTTTTAATGCTCATCAGCTGTCTGGTTGGGCTGATTTCAGCACTTGCAGCAGTAGCACTCAAGCGTTCGGTTTCTTTTATCGAACACAAGGCAGATTCGCTCAACGATTGGATCGGCAGTAACTGGCTTACTGCTATTTTTCCGCTGATCGGTGTAGGGTTATCAATGCTCATCATCGTTTATGTGTATAAAAACAGGCTGATGCGCGGCGTTGGCGCCATTGTTACCGCTATTCTGCAAGACAAAAGCCGTATTCCCAAACGCAATATTATCGGACACCTGATTACCGCAGCGGTTACGACTGCATTAGGTGGTTCGGTAGGGTTGGAGGCGCCGATCGTTACTTCCGGTGCAGCTTTGGGTTCCAATACAGCTCATGATCTCCGGCTTTCGCACCGAGATACAACCTTGTTGCTCGCTTGCGGTACGGCTAGTGGGATTGCCGCAATCTTCAACAGTCCGTTTGCAGGTATCATCTTTGTACTTGAGATATTTCTGCTCGATTTCAGCATTCCTTTTTTTATTCCACTGCTGATGTCTACGGCAACGGCTACTGTTGTGTCTCAAATTCTTTACCCGGAGAAATTCGTGTTTCTCGACATTAAAGGCTGGGATATGCACGCTATCCCTTTTTATGTCGTGCTTGGTACCGTATGTGGATTTATATCGGTTTACGTAACGCATGTGGTGGAGTGGGTAGAAGGCTATTTCGCCAAACGCCGGCTTGATTGGAAAACCTGGTTGATGGCCGGCATCCCTTTATGTCTGCTCATCTTTATGTTTCCACGTTTGTACGGAGAAGGATATTCAACGGTGAAAGCGCTGATGCATGGCAATAGTGCTGTATTGCTCAGTCATTCCACATGGATTCATCTCAGTCCCGACTGGTCGATCATCATCATGTGTGTACTGCTTATTTTATTTAAAGTATTTGCCGCTTCGCTAACGGTCAGTGCCGGCGGTAACGGTGGTATTTTCGGGCCTTCATTATTTATTGGTGGGGTAGCTGGCTTTTTATTCGCTTTCGCAATTAATAAATCGGGTTTGTACGAATTAAATACACCCAATTTTATCATTGCGGCAATGGCGGGTGTGCTCGCAGGTGTGATGCATGCACCACTTACTTCTATTTTTCTGCTGGCGGAAATTACGGGTGGTTATAAATTATTTGTACCGCTCATGATCGTGTCGGCGATCTCTTATTTTATGACGCGGAAATATGTGAAACACTCATTGTATCATAAATCATTGTTCGAAAAAAGTATTCTTACGGACGAACATGACCACGATCACGACCATTTTTAAAAATTTAACATTGGCGTAAAAAAAATACAGCGTCTTCCCCAAGACGCTGTATTTACAATTTCTTTCTCCCCCTAAGAGAAAAACTTCCCCTCAATTTTCCTTCCCTCTTGCAAGCCTACCTGTAAGTCAGGAATTTATGACAATAAATATAGCTCAAGTTTTATAATAGTCAAGGCCCTGTAAAAGAATATTTTCCGGATCGGAATAAGGTGCCGCAAAAATATGCGAAAACATGTTTTTCAGCATGTGACGTTTTTGTTACCTTTGCGCCATTATGCCCGCTGCACAATCTACTTCGGCTCCCGCCTGGCTGCTTCTCGAGGACGGAACATTTTTTAAAGGAATTTCATTTGGTGCAAAAGGAACTAGTGGTGGTGAAATATGCTTCAATACCGGGATGACCGGTTATCAGGAAGTATTCACCGACCCTTCCTACGCTGGTCAGGTGCTGATCATGAACAATGCCTATATCGGTAATTATGGTGTGAAAAATGAAGACGTAGAGTCTGAATCTGTAAAGATTAAGGCGCTGGTCTGCAAAAACATCTCCGACCGTTATAGTCGTATGACCGCCAATGATAACCTGGAAGAATATCTGATTAAAAACAATATTGTGGCGATCCACGATGTGGATACCCGCGCGCTCGTGCAGCATATCCGCAGCAAGGGTGCCATGAACGGTATTGTTTCTACAGAACTGAGCGAACTGGAAGCACTCCGTGAAGAACTGAAAAAAGTTCCGGATATGGCCGGTCTTGATCTGTCTTCCGTAGTTTCTACAGACAAAGCATTTACAGTCGGTCGCGAAGATGCCAAACATCGTATCGCGGTTCTGGATTTTGGGGTGAAACGTAGCATGCTGCGCTTCCTTTCTCAAAAAGATGCTTTCCTGAAAGTATTCCCGGCTCGTACTACGGTTGCTGAGATGGAAGAATTCAAACCAGACGGCTATTTCGTTTCCAACGGTCCTGGCGATCCTGCATCTATGGGTTACGCGATCGACACCGTAAAAGATGTACTGGCAACAGATAAACCAATGTTCGGTATCTGTCTGGGTAATCAATTACTCGCTTTGGCAAACGGTGCTACTACCTTTAAAATGCACCACGGTCACAGAGGTCTGAACCATCCGGTGAAAAACCTGCTGACTGGTAAAAGCGAGATTACAACGCAAAACCACGGTTTCGGGGTAGATCCTGAATCCATCAAAAATATTCCGAACATCGAAGTAACGCACGTTAACCTGAATGACGGTTCTATCGAAGGTATCCGTCTGAAAGATAAAAAAGCGTTCTCGGTTCAGTATCACCCGGAAAGTACACCTGGTCCTTTTGATTCCCGCTATCTGTTTGATGATTTCATCAATCTGATTGAAGGAAGCAAAAAATAGATTTAACGGAACGGATTTTGTAGTACTTTGACCAATTACTTTTTATAACTGGTTCACTTAAAATGAAAAAAGAAAAGATCCTCATCGTAGGTGCTTGTGGACAAATTGGGGTAGAGCTGACGCTGGCGCTGAGAAAACTATACGGCAATGACAATGTTATTGCTTCTGATATTCGCGAAGCACATCCGCTGCTGGCCGGAACCGGTCCGTACGAGATACTGAACGCAATGGACGGTGCAGCAATGCATGCGCTGGTAAAGAAAGAAGGTATCACGCAGATTTATCTGCTGGCAGCTTTACTTTCTGCTACCGGTGAAAAAGCTCCGATGCGTGCCTGGGATATCAATATGCAGAGCCTTCTGCAGGTGCTGGATCTCGGCGTTCAGGAAAAGCTGACAAAAATCTACTGGCCTAGTTCTATCGCTGTTTTCGGACCGACAACGCCACGTCAGGATACACCGCAGCAAACGGTTGTAGAGCCACGAACGGTGTACGGTATCAGTAAATATGCAGGTGAACTCTGGTGTCAATACTACAACCAACGCTGGGGACTTGATGTACGCAGTCTGCGTTATCCAGGTCTTATCAGCTGGAAATCTGAACCAGGTGGCGGTACTACAGACTACGCTGTTGAAATTTATCACGAAGCGTTGAAACACGGCAAGTATACCAGCTTCCTTTCTGAAAATACTTATCTGCCGATGATGTATATGGATGACGCTATCCGTGGTACAATAGAGCTGATGGAAGCTCCGGCTGAAAAAATACAAACACGTATGTCGTACAATATTTCGGCAATGAGTTTCTCTCCGAAAGAAATTACGGCAGCAATCCAAAAACATATTCCTGACTTCCAGATCAGCTACGAACCAGATTTTCGTCAGCAAATTGCAGACGGCTGGCCGCAAAGCATCGATGATGCCGCAGCACGCGCACACTGGGGTTGGAAAAATGAATTTGATCTCGCTAAAATGACGGCCGATATGTTGTTCCACCTGAAGGAGCAAACTGTTGTAAGCTAGTTGTTCGAGAAAAAATATAAAACGCCAAAAGACATTGTCTTTTGGCGTTTTTGTTTTTTTGGTTGTAGAGACGTTGCACGCAACGTCTCCATAGAAACGATGGCTTTATATTTAATGTAAGTAGAACATGCGCGCCAGTGATGTGTGTTCACATTTTCTGGAGACGTTCCATGCAATGTCTCTGCATGTTCGTTGTGAATTGAATTCTCTTATTTTTGTTTTTTGACTTTTGACTTTTCAGATGAAACCAACACTAGTAGTCCTCACGGGCGCGGGCATCAGCGCAGAAAGCGGATTGAAAACTTTTCGCGACAGCGATGGCTTGTGGGAAGGATATAATATTGAAGATGTAGCTACCCCGCGTGCGTGGCGTAAAGACCCGCAGCTAGTGCTTGATTTTTATAATTTTCGCAGGCAAAATGTAAGAGACGCGCAGCCAAATGCGGCGCATAAAATACTTGCAGAACTGGAATCCGATTTTAATGTGCACATCGTTACGCAGAACATCGATGATTTACATGAGCGTGCCGGTTCTACTAATGTAATGCATCTGCATGGAGAGATTATGAAAATGCGTAGTGTCCTGAATGATGAACTGACTTATCCGGTAGCTGGTGATATTAAGCTGGGGGATCTTGCTGTTGACGGCGGACAATATCGGCCACACGTAGTTTGGTTTGAGGAATCGGTGCCAATGATCGTGGATGCGGCAGCGGTGATGCATCAGGCAGATTATTTTATTCTCGTAGGAACATCTTTACAGGTTTATCCCGCAGCGGGTCTGGTAGATTATGTGCCGGACCATGTGTCGAAATATATTGTAGATAAAAGAATTCCGTCTGTAGGGCATTACAGCAATATCATTCCGGTAGAGCAATCAGCAACAGAAGGTATGGCAGCAGTGAGGAAATTATTGCTCGACTGTCTTTAAGCGAAGCGAAGAAAGGTCAAGTGACATAATATAGACCGCTGCAGGCACCAGCTGTAAGATCAATCGGTCAACAGATGTTTTGAGATGCCATTCGAGATCATGCGGTGTGTAAATGTATACGAGTATGTATCCACCCATAATGACGAAGAGCATCAGCAGATTTTTGGCCGGGAAACGTTGACGGAATACGCAATCGAGCACATACAAGATCAGGCCGATTTTTATTGCAGAAAAACGTTCGTTTAATTTGTCGGAGATATAACCGAAGATCAGTTTATAACGTTCTTTGTCAAGAATGTTCTGCCATGCTACTTTGTGCTGCCCGTCTATCAGATCATTCGCGGGCGCGTAGACCAGTTTCAGAATTGCTACGCCTAAAATAAACGGCGCTATACCAGCCAGAAAGTAAACAAGATTTTTTCCTTTAGTAAAAGTCCGGAAATAGAACAATCCGAAAATAGCGGCGATCATAATGCCTTCGTTTTTCGTCCATAGACAAGATCCGAGCATCATGCCGCAAAGCAAGATATAAGCTGGTTTTGCTTCCTTCTTATAATAATTGATCGCTACAAAAGCGCCCAGCAGAAAGAACGAAAGATCGATATCCGCGTATTGTACAATACCACAGTTGAGATAATAGCTGTTCGATAGAAACACAAGCAACGTCAACGTGGCCAGCTGTAGATTTTTCTTGTAAAGTTCCAGGTAGATAAGTACAGGTACCAGCGTGCAAAACATTGCAGTCAGCGTAAATGGCACCAGGCCGGGCATAGCAGGGTAGAAGAGTCGCCAGAAGAAAGCAGTTGTGCCGGAGGTGAGCAGCGGATAATCGGAATGCGCGTATTCAGTATAAAGGAATATTCTTTTCCAATGTTCCGGATCACGGAGAAATAAGGCATGAAAATTCCAGATAGTAATAGAATCCCAATCACCATATTTCCTCGAAAGAAAAATTTCGAAAATGCAAAAGAGTACAATGCTGCCGAGCAGAATATACAATGCTTTTGGCGGCATCGGCTCAGCTTCTACTTCTGGTTTCACGAGCCACTGCATCATTTTCCGGTACAGGAAAAAAGAAGCGATGATAATCAGAAGTGTGGTGACGATAACGGGTAATCCAATCGCCAGCGAAAGAAAATAAAATATGCTGATGCAACCGCATAGCAGCGACAACCAGAAAATTTGTGCTGTGATCTTTTGCATCGGCTAGCGAGGGTTGATCAGTAGATAATGATAAAGACTGTCGCGGTTTTCCCAGAGGATTTTTCCCGCACTCATTTTATAGTAGGCAACACTATCGGTGTCCGTCACTGGAATCACCAGTAATGTGGAGTCATGTATTTTGTTGTTGTGATCGAGTTGCAGGAAAACAGGTGCAAGGCAATATTCGGAGCTGGCATAGCGCTGTTTTTTTCCCTGACACATAAGATAATAAAGATGGCTGGTGGGCGGAATGCTCGCTTTCAGCGGTTGCAATGAAGCGCAGACAATGTCCATTTCAGTAGACTTTCTTTCTTCTTTGACATGGTACATCAATGCGCCAACGCCCATACAAAGTAATATCGTTACTAAAACAGGCCATCTCTTCATAGTGACACTGCGATGATGCGTGTGGTTTAAGATTCTTTGGCTTCGAGGCTAAACAGGCTGTCTACAAATTCAGCTTTATTGAAGATTTGCAGGTCTTCCATTTTTTCGCCCACGCCGATATATTTTACCGGAATTTTAAATTGATTGGCAATTGCCAGTACCACGCCACCTTTTGCTGTGCCGTCGAGTTTGGTAATCGCGAGTGCTGTCACATCTGTAGCTGCTGTAAATTGTTTGGCTTGTTCCAGTGCATTCTGACCAGTGCTGCCATCCAGTACCAGCAGTACTTCATGCGGTGCATCAGGCATTTTTTTACTGATCACACGACGGATTTTACCAAGCTCATCCATCAGATAAGCTTTGTTGTGCAGACGGCCGGCAGTATCAATGATCACCACATCAGACTCACGGGCAATACCGCTTGCTACCGCGTCAAAAGCCACAGAACCCGGATCACTGCCCATTTCCTTTTTCACAATTGGCACGCCTACACGGTCACTCCAGATAGTCAGCTGGTCTACAGCAGCAGCGCGGAATGTATCAGCAGCACCAAGCAAGACGTTTTTGCCTGCTTTTTTATAATTATGTGCCAGTTTGCCGATAGTGGTCGTTTTGCCTACGCCATTAACGCCTACCACAAGTATTACGTATGGTTTTTTGCCCGCAGGAACATCAAATGTTTCAAACTCAGAAGAAGGTGCTTCGGTAAGAATGCCCATGATCTCTTCCTGTAAAATACGGTTGAGTTCACTGGTTCCCAGGTATTTATCTTTAGCTACACGCTCTTCAATGCGCTTGATAATGGTAACGGTAGTATCGATGCCCACATCAGCGCCTACTAATGCTTCCTCCACCTGATCCAATACCTCTTCGTCTACTTTGTCCTTACCCGCAATTGCTTTGGTGATCTTCGAAAAGAAGCTTTCTTTGGTCTTTTTGAGTCCTTCGTCGAGTGCTTCTTTTTGTTCCTGTTGTTCTTTGTTGCGTTTAAAGAGTTTATCAAAAAAGCCCATGGCAGAAAATGCGGATTATTAATTATAAATCAAAAGTTGGTGCGAAGTTACTCTTTTGTACGGAATGTGTTTAATGTGGTAAATGTGTTTAATGCGGTAAAAAGAATGTGCTTAATGTGGGGGAATGTGTTTAACGTGTTTTTCGCCCAGAAAAATAATTTTATAAGATGATAAGGTATGACGGGACGCATTCCCGTATTGAATATAGTCATCACGTTATCGGAGGAGGACACATTCCCCATATTAAACACATTCCCCACATTTATTAGCCGTATATTTAAATATGGATCGTGGGAAAATAAAAGGACTGATACATGCCCATACGCACAAGCTGGCCGGGCATGCGGAAGAAATCAGCAAAGGTTTTGACGAAGAAGAAATTCATGTATTCAGGGTAGAAGTGAAGAAACTACGCGCTTTGCTCCGTCTGCTGGAAGTTCATTATGATCATATTCCCACCCGTTTTTCCCAGAAGTTTAGAGAGCTGTATCATATATCCGGTTTTTTGCGTGACACACAACTCATGCATAAACGCTGGGACGAAAAACAGTTTCCGCCGTTGCCTGAGCTCAAAGATTGGCTGAGCAAAGAGATCGGCAAGTTTGAAAAGGACTGGGAAAAACAACATGAAGCGTCAAGTATAGACGGTTTCAAGGAGAAACTGCATGAAATGGACTATGGGCATGTGGATACTGATGATCTGCTGCTGTTCTTTTCCCGGAGACTCAATATTATCAAACGTGCACTGATGCATGCACCGCTCAGCGACGTGGAACTACACGAAATCCGCAAAAAACTGAAGGATATGCAGTACATGGAGGCATTGTGTGCAGACGAATGGAAAAAAGGTCATGAGACCATCGGAATTTTTCCGTTGCAAAAAATCCATGAGACCGCTGATGTAGCCGGAAAATATAATGATCTGCGTATTTCGCTGGAAATGCTGGATAGTTTTGAAGAGGACAACTCAAAATCTGCCGACCGTAAAGTTTTAGCGGAGCTAAAGGAAAACCTGCTGGAACAAAAAATCAGGCAACGAAAGACATTGATGGAAGCCTTGCAGGTGTTTAATCCGCCGCCGCCCGTCGCCGAAGCGTAAATGACTAAAAGGTTAATTGAGCAAAAAAGTTAATTGGTTAAAAAGTTAAAAGGTATTTTGAATCGAGGACTGAATTAACCCTTTGGCCATTTAACTAATTAACTAAAAAGAAATGCCTTGTTTTTTCAATTCCGTATACTGACGGATTTTCTGATATTTTACAAACGCGGCGTAGGCGGAGTTTTTGCACAGCAGATAACCATAATAGCCATCCCGGATGCCCTGCCGCATAATGTACAGTTTGATAAATTCCCATTTCGGCCAAAGCCATAATTTCAGGAAGCTGCAATGTTTGCCACGCGCTACATCAAACTGGGCACCGATTTCGGAATATTGTTCAATTTTTTTGAGATGGTCGGAAATCGTGTAGTAGCTATAATGCAAGGCATCTCCTTTCAGGAAACCGATTTTTCCGTTTTTATCATGCAAGTGCCAGCCTTCATGCACTTTGTCGGTCGTCATACGGCCTTTGGTTTTATTCCACAGACGTAATTTCGGATTCGGATACCAGCCGCAATAACGGATCCATTTGCCACAATAATTAGTGAGGATATTGAATTCGTATGCGTCAAACTGCGGATTGTTGCGCATTTCCCGGATACTCTTTTCTAATTCCGGAGAAAGCGCTTCATCGGCATCCATATTGAGTACCCAGTCATATGTTGCCTGCGTTTCTGCAAAACCTTTCTGTTCGCCGTAACCGTTGAATGGATGCTGGATTACCCTGGCGCCCATTTTCTCTGCGATAGCAACCGTGCCATCTTTCGAGAAACTGTCCACAACAATCACTTCATCGGCCACTTTGCGCACAGATTCTATGGCACGGGCAATGTTGCGTTCCTCGTTGAAAGTGATAATTACGGCACTGATTTGAATCATTATATCAGAAATTGGGGCTTTTGGCGCAAAGCCAAATACGGGTTGCAAAAATAAGAATAGACGTGATAGTTATAACGATCCTTGGATATTTGTTTGAAAATACCCAAAAACGAGGGATAAAGGGAAATCTTAGCATCTTTGCAGCAAAGAATAATATATCTGATGCGTTTTCATTGGCTGCTGCCTTCAATAAAAGGAATTCCTGTACTGATGTACCACAGAGTGTGGCCTGGCCTGAACGACGGGCTGACGGTAACACCTGAAAAATTGCGCGAGCAATGGAGTTTTCTCCGGAAAGAAGGGTACCACACGCTTTCGCTCACCGATTTTTTAGAAATAGCAGAAGGTAGAAAGACCGCACCCGAAAAGGCTATGTTGCTCACTTTTGATGATGGCTACCGTAATAATCTTACCTATGTTTATCCACTGCTGAAAGAATTTGGTTGGTGTGCAACGATGTTTATTATCACGGATACGCTTGATGGAACGGCGCAATCAGAAACAGAAGCATTGAACGAAAAGCTAACAGTCGAAGAACTTCGAAGTTTTGATCCTGCAGTGATGCAGCTTGCTTTGCATGGACATCATCACGAAAATTTCAGCAATACGCCGCTCAAAAAACTAAAAGAAATCATGCTGCAATCGGCCGCTGTATTCGATGCGGCGGAATTGCCTTTTCATAAAGTACTCGCGTATCCTTATGGCGCGCGGCCCAAAGAGACAGCGCAGTTTGACGAGCTGAAACGATGGCTGAAACAAGAAGGTTATCCGGCTGCATTCCGCATCGGTGGCCAGGTAGCTAAAATGCCAGCGCCAGATATGTACGAGATCCGTCGGATTGATATTCGTGGTACAGACAGCATGGAAGATTTTCGTATCAAACTGAAGAAAGGAAAACTGAAACCGTTTTAAGCAACTGAGCTTTATTTTATTTAAATTTATACTAGATAAAATAAAGCTATGGAGGATGTTGTACGGCGCATTGTACGTTTTAACGAAACACGCCTGCCAGATATTATGCAGCGGAAATATGCTGCCATGAGCGTAGATGCTTTTCGGTTTTTCAGAGGCAGTGCTCATTTATTCTACGAAGATCTTCACAAAGAATCTCTTTTTAAAAAGCAGCCATCTACCTGGCTTTGCGGTGATCTGCACATCGAAAATTTTGGAAGTTACAAAGGCGATAATAAGCTCGTTTATTTTGACGTCAATGATTTTGATGAGGCGGTACTGGCGCCTTTTACCTGGGATGTGGCACGTATGGTGACGAGTATTTTGATTGGCGGTAAGGTGTTGAATATACCTAATGACGGCATCCGTAAAATGGCTGGCATGTATCTCGATACCTATTTTCTTTATCTGCAGAAAGGTAAGTCGAAACACGTAGAAGCGGAAACTGCCAAAGGCACGTTGAAGCAATTTCTTGAAAAAGTGGAGCAGCGGAAAATGAAGGCGCTGCTGGCGCAGCGTTGCGAACTAAAAAAGGCTTCGCTAAAGCTTGACGACGAAAAGCAGCTTTCATTGCAGGAAGATAATAAAGGGAAACTCGTAGCAGCGTTGGCAAAATGGATCGACAAATCGAAAGATAAACGGTATCAATATGCGTTGAAGGATGTTGCATTCCGTATCGCGGGAACCGGCAGTCTGGGTTTAAAGCGTTATGTTTTTCTCGGTGAGAATATGCAAGGCAAATCGACGCTGATCGATATGAAAGAATGTGCGCCATCTTCGGCTGTCAGATGGATTAAGAAGGAGCAGCCGGAATGGAGCAGCGACGCTGAACGGGTAGTATGGGTGCAGAGGATGATGCAGGATACACCGCCGGCGATGCTTACGGAATATAAATTCGGAAACGACTGGTATATGCTGAAAATGCTCCAGCCTACGGATGATAAACTGAATTATCAACATCTTGCCAGTGATGTGCCCTCATTAGAGCAATTGATGAAAGATATGGGCATGTTGACCGCATCCGCTCATTTGCGTATGACGGGCCGTAAAGGCGCCGATACAGCAGACGCACTGATGGAAGCGGCATCCGGCGAGGGTTTGAAGAAAGATATTCTGAAGTTGGCCACTGATTATTGCAAACAAACTTTTACGTACTTTCAGCACTTCGCCGATGCTTATCAGGCAGGATATTTTAACTCAAAAGAATAATAGTTCATGGAGCCCGTCGGGATTCTTACAAAATTAATACTGGCAGTACTGGTTGGTGGTGTCATTGGCGCTGAGCGAGAATACCGCAGTAAGCTGGCTGGTTTTCGTACGTTGATTATGATCTGTCTCGGGTCTACGTTGTTCACCATTTTCTCACGTTTTATTGCCTCACCTACCGAAGTGTCTCGCGTTGCTTCTAACGTAGTAGTGGGTATTGGTTTTGTGGGTGCCGGTGTTATTTTTAAAGGAGATAATAACCGGGTGAACGGGATTACTACCGCTGCTACGATCTGGGTTACTGCCGCATTGGGCGTAGGGATTGGCGCGGGCTATTATGTGATTTCATTTCTGGGTTGCGCGTTTGTTTTACTCACACACATTGGCTTTCCTTATCTCGAGGGTTTGATTGATAAAGCTAACCGTGGTCGCACATACAAGATCGTTTTCCCTTATCCTGAATTTGACGAACAGAGCTTCGACAAAATTTTCAAAGAATACCATCTCAAAGCGAAAGAAGGATATCAAAGTAAGAAAGGTGCCTGGATAGTAGGCGAGTGGCTTGTTTACGGCCGCCAGAAAAATCACGATCGTTTTATTCAGCACATTTTACAGGAATCGAGAATTGAGCAGTTCGATTTTTAAAATAAGATTCTGCTGTCCTGAAATTTTTAAAAAAAAGTCTTTTCACGGAGCGAAGCCATTCTGTAGTTTTCGTAGAAATTTAGTCTTTACCAATTGATTTGAAATTGATACAGGCGGATATTCTTTTTTGTTTGGTAATACAACAATGCTTTACTTTACGCTATCCCCCCTCATAAATGAATTGGAAAAAGATCTGAATTCTTCCTTTCAAATCTTTTCTGTTTCGGTAAAAAATCTTGCTCCAGAGCGAGCTTAAAATTTTATTAACTGCGTGTACGTTTTCTGTCTGGTTTTAGGACAGGGCATGCTGCTGTCCATAATTAATAACAAGTAGATGAAACGAACAGTTATTTGTTTCCTGGTCTGCGGTATTTTTTTGGGTAAGCCTCTCTTTGCACAAACCCCGGCAAAAATGCTGGCAGCTCCTGAAGGCTCCTACACCGCTTTTTTTAATTATTTTGATCCGAGTGCTGCGGGCATGCCCGCAAACGCTGCTAACGCTTCAAAAGGAGTAGCCGGTATTGAGAATTTTAAGTATAGCTCCGGAGATATAAGTCTTGGAAGTGGTTTCATTATAAGAACTAGTCGCAGTGATGGAAAGGTGTGTCTGTTGACCGCGGGACACGTGGTTTCTATGATAAAAGATAATCCACAGGCAGGGGACAAAATTCCGATGGACCTGTATTTTCAATACCTGGGACGTGATAATAATGGCTACGCACAGACAATTTCCGGTATTAGTGCCAGTGTCCCGAACGCGATGCTGGCAGCTTATAGTAACGAACGTATCTTTTTGCCCGAAGCACAACAGACCTTGCCACTCGATTATGCGATTTTGCTAATCGACAAAAAAATGCTTCCCAAAAAAAGCATTACTACGCTCGGGTATAATCTTAACACAGTAGCATCTTCAGGTGGTCAATATTATGCTTTGGGACACCCAAATGCTATGCCAATGTGTATTGCGAACGGCCTCAATTATCAGGGTGGCTTTAGCCTACTTGCTCAGTTCAGTTGTACTGGTAATAATAATATTGGGCATGGATTCTCGGGAGGGGCTTTGTTTGCGGCCAGCACAACACAAAATAATGATGCGGTGATAGGTTTGCTAATGAATGGATCCACAGCGGATTTTCCCATTCCGAATGCTCAACTAAAGGGGCGTGACGAAGAATTATCTTATCTTACCGGTGGTGTCTTTTTACACCTGCAATATATTGCCGACAAGATCAGGCAGTACTGCCAACAGGCGAGCGCAGGTGCGCAAGTAGTTACCGATCCTTATCTGGCTCCTGAAGATGTGGATAACATGACTAACTGGAATGCATTCCAGGTGAATGTCACAGCAAGTAATTTGTCTGGTTTGGCAACAGTGTCCAGTGCAGATTACACGCAAGAAAATCCGAACTCAAAATTGTTTCGGGGTAATGTTTTGACGATGAATTTTAATTACCTCGCATCGACGGCATCGCAGAATCTGGTCACATCATGTATTGCATCAGAAACGGATCTTGAAAATGGATTTGCTTTTACCGCAGATAATAACACGGAGTTTTCCGTTTACTCGGTTGTACCGGAGCGTCCGACTTCCACAAGCAGAGTTGCTCCAGCATCATTTGCCAGCGGAGCTATTGCTCAGCCTACTTCTTTTGCTGTTATTTATCCCAATCCAAGTTTTACAGGAATTTTTTCTATTGATATTGAGCATAATGATGCGCCGCAACTTCAATACTATTTGCAAGTGTACTCGTTTGAAGGAAAGGTCATTTCCCAAAAAAAAGTGCTGGCCGGTATGCACAGCGAATTAAACCTTCAGGGCAATGCAAATGGAACGTACATTGTCATTATTAAAGATGAACAAGGAAATGTACAATTTAGTAAACAGGTGAATTATCTGGGCAACTAAACACTTCTTTACATCAGCGATCTATGGCCTTAAATACAAATCTGGTGTTGTAATCCTGTTACTTTCGTGGCCGGCAACATCTTTAATGTAGATGATGAAATGCAGCGTGTCGCCGAGTGTTTGGTGAATACTGTCCGGACGAGAAGCGATGAACGCACTGTTGATAAACACCGTGCAATCTCCTTCCATGCCGGTTGATGCATTTTTCAATTCACCGGGGATATTCGGGAAAAAGGAAGAATAGAAAAGTTGGGTTGTGTCACGGCTGTCGTAGAAAAAGATATCCTTATTCTGCCCGGATGGGTTATTGCCGAGATCTGCATCGCCGTCTGTCAAATGGAATGTAATAAATACACTATCTTCGCCGGAGGCTGCTTTGAGGCTGTCAGGCGTCATAGATTCAAACCGGATGGCAGGTATAGGGCTCATTGAATTAGAATTCTTTTTACAGGCTGCAAAAAGAAAAACGCCCAATACCGTAAGTACGACCAGTTGCCATTTCATACCATCAAAGTTAATAAAAGTGAAACATATTTTTGACCCGGTATCACCGGCGTATATACCGGATATCAACGCTGAAAACTTCGCTGATATTGCGTTGTCTTTGTTCCGTTTCCAGTATTATAACAATTCTTTGTATCGTCAATATACGGATGCTTTACATATTGATCCCGTGTCAGTAAAAACACTGACGCAAATACCATTTTTGCCCATCTCGTTTTTTAAGACTTATCAGGTAAAAACCGGTGACTGGACGGATACCGCACTTGTTTTCGAAAGCAGCGGTACTACCGGAGATATTCCCAGCCGGCATTATGTGCATGACGGTGCTCTTTATGAATCTGCACTGTTAGACGGATTTAAATCTGTTTACGGTGATCCTTCCGAATATGCAATCATAGCATTGTTACCTTCTTACCTGGAACGGGGTAATGCATCGCTGGTACATATGGCCAAAGTGCTGATGGAAAAAAGCGGTCATGCCGATTGCGGTTTTTATCTCAATGAATGGGACAAACTAAAAAAAGTACTGCAAAGGCTGGAAGCGAATGGACAGAAAACTTTACTACTCGGTGTCACCTTTGCCCTGCTTGATTTTGCAGAAGCTGCGCCGATGCCTCTAAAAAATACAATTGTGATGGAAACCGGCGGTATGAAAGGACGCAGAGAAGAGTGGACCCGCGAACAGGTACACACTTATCTGAAGAATCAATGGCAACTTCATGACGTACATTCTGAATATGGGATGACTGAATTACTGTCGCAGGCTTACGCAGTGAAAGACGGTATTTTTAAAGCAACGGCCAGCATGCAGGTTTTGGTGCGCGATATCAATGATCCGCTGGATGTGCAGAAGCAAGGAACCGGATGTTTGAACGTAATTGATCTGGCAAATGTTTATTCCTGTGCGTTTATTGCAACAGAAGATATTTGCAGAATCAGTGCTGACAGTAGTTTTGAAGTACTTGGCCGGATGGATCACGCCGCATTGCGTGGATGTAACTTAATGGTTTTGTAAAATAAATATTTGAAGTTTTTTCGGCAGGGTATTGTGAAAATGGAATCCGACACTTACCTTTGCAGCCCAAAGTTCTTTAAACGACCTGAAGAATTAAATGCCCAGGTGGCGAAATTGGTAGACGCACTGTGTTCAGGTCGCAGCGCCTGCAAGGGTGTGATGGTTCGAATCCATTCCTGGGCACCAACATTAAAAGCCTCGTAACGATTGTTGCGAGGCTTTTTTATTTGCTAGTCATTGGTGTCTGCATGCGCTCTCAGATTTCTAAGTCTTGCCACTGCTTCATTTAAAGTTTGGGTGACCAGTTCCATTTCTTGTTCCAGTTGTAAATTGTGTTGTTTCGATATGTTTCCTGCGATTTGGTGTTTCGCAACCCATTGGTCAATGCGTGTTTTTCTGGCTTGAAAAATGGAATCATCAGACGATTGCTGACGCAGAAATTTCACCCAGGGGTATTCCCGTTTTTCATGTGCATTGCAGGGGCTACATGATAACACACGATTCGAAATATGGTTGCACCTGTTGGCTTCGAGATGATCCATATCGCCTTCCCGTTTTTTTCTATCTAATTGCCGGTCGCAATAACAGCAGCGGCTATCGAAATAAGTCCAGATATCCGTTTTTTCTTTCTCAGTTAATTCGCGGTCGAGAATGGTTTTTAGTGTCCGTCTGATGATATTGTTTGCGTAAGATGGTGTGTTTTTGGCCATTGGTTTTTTGTACGGGTTATCAATAATTTCCAATAAGCCAAAAGTATGCCATTACAGAAATACTGCAGACAAAACCGATCAGTACAATTCCCCATTTCACGATCTCAAGAATCTGTATCATTTTGAAAGACGGAGCAGCGATTTCCGGTTTCGAAAGATCTGGTTTGGGTATCACGATGTTTTTATTGCCTACCATTCTCCAGAAATAAATATTCTCAACATAATCGAGCAATAAGGAAACGAGTTGCGCCCAGCCGAGCATCACAAACCACCATCTGCCGATGGCCGGCGTTTCCACATTTACCGCAACGTGCATACACAGAATATAGATGCTGCCATAAAGTGCCGGTATGAACAACAGGCTGCCAACAAGCAGTTGCCGGTGAACTGCGGTGACTGTTTTGTCTGCTTCATCGGGAAGATCATGGATGCCTTTGATTAAATATTCCAGATCGAAACTTTTGACCGGAAATTCCATCTCTAGTATAGAGAATTTTCTCCTGACCGGGTCTTTCGTAAAAAAGAATTGTGATTGTTTGCGCATCAGCCAGGTGGCAACCAACATAATGACGAATGCAGCGCAAAGTAAAAAGAGGAAATTAGGGATCTGAATCATGGGTTTGGTTTTACAGATTGAAAATAATCTTGCCGTTTGCCTTTGTATTCCTCCCAGTCAAAGGATTCCAGGAATTGTGTAGCAGCTTCGGCACCTTTGGCAAACAGATCAATCTTCTGCTCATTGTTCAGGAAAAAGTTGAGCCAGTTGTATTCTGATACAGGAACCTTACCCACACCGAGATTCATCATTTTATTTTTCAGGCTGAAATCTTTATCATAATAAAAGCGGACGGTGTTAAACATTCTGCCAACATAGCCGGTGAAACTCCAGTCGTCTGGCTGATTGTTCTTGTCCTGCGGTTTGCTGTCATCCAAATCGATGCCGAATGTGGGCAAACGCGGCAGGTTGACATCCTTGTTGTAAAACAGGTTGATGGGAAAATTAGAAAGAATGCCGCCGTCCACAAATCGCACAATGTGTGGTGGCGACTGTACGTTGAATTTTTCCTTCCATAACTGAGCTATTGCATCATTTTCTATGGGGATGTCTTTAATGTAGTATGACTCAAAAAAAATGGGAATCGACATCGATGCTCGGACGAAACCTGCAGGTTGCAGTTCATGCATCGCGTCGTTTGTTCTGAAAAGACCGGCCATTCCGGGCAATTCAAATTTATTCTGGGTGACCAGTTCCGATGCAATGAACACAACATCTCCTTTCAGGTCATCAGTGTTTTCAGTTCTGCCATTGGCCATCTTTAGCGGCGGTGTTGTTTGCGCGCGATTGACAAGATCTTCCACCGTAATGATGTTGTTATCAGTCATGTGTTTTTTGACCCAGTCGTAAAAAAAATCACCGGGATTGATGCCGAAGCCCGCATTTTTCAGCCGCTGCAGAATAGACTGTGCATAGATTCCTGCGAGTATAGCCAATAATGAGAACACGCCGATGAGTATAAAAACCGGCGTAGTTATAAAGCTTAGCTGCGGAAATTTATGTTGCAATCCAAGCAGAAAGAATGCGAGAAGTAGCAGGATTGCCATGGCAACAGCAAACTGTTTTAAAAGCTTTCTAACCCGCTTTATGAAATCCGGTTCTTTCACAAGATTTCTGATAACGAGTTTTGCAAATGGATGGCCATCCACAAGCCGGAACATATCCAGATCGGCCAAGGCTTGTATCAGATAGTCTGATTTTGCTTTCGATTTATCTTCCTGTATCGCCATCAGGGATGTGTTGATTGCGCCTGCACTAGTGCCCGCCAATTTCAGAAAACGGATGCCGGCTTGTTCCAGGATATATACATAACCGACGAGTGCCACACCCAAAACGCCGCCGCCTTTTTGCACCAGGTTTACGTACTGATGGCCATCATTATCGACGACATCAGAAACGGTCAGATCGCTTTTTTTAATTTTTGCTAAACAGGCTGTCACTCGGGGATTATTCAGGAAGTCGGAAACAGTAAGCGATCGCTTGTTGAGGTTCTCTTTTGCATTTTTGGACATGTGTGTGTGGATGATAATACAAATTAAAAAATATAATATAAATAGCCATGTGAAAAAGACCCTTTTTGCTATCGGAAAGTTCCGGTGAGGTATTGCAAGAATGAAAAGTGGCACTTATCTTTGCAGCCCAAAGTTCTTAAGGACGACCTGATTAATTAAATGCCCAGGTGGCGAAATTGGTAGACGCACTGTGTTCAGGTCGCAGCGCCTGCAAGGGTGTGATGGTTCGAATCCATTCCTGGGCACCAACATTTAGAAGCCTTCACAGAAATGTGAAGGTTTTTTATTTTAAGCAAATGGGCAAAAGGCCTTGAGTCTCAGTTAAGATTCGGGGCCTTTTTTATATAGCTCAAGTTGTTTGAGTTTTAAACCTCTTTGAAGGCTGATAAGAAATAAAAAGTCGGATTGGGCTAGTATTCCGTCTGTTCGGTCTGTCTGTTCGAAAATACATATTGGAATTTTGTGTTAGGTAATTCGGGTTTTTCCGATTCGCTCAACTATTAAATTCTTATGTATGGGAAAGTGTTTAATTAACTTTTTACTATGCGCGCTACTGCTGCCCCAGGTAATCTGGGCACAGCAGAGTCCGGATATAGTAATCAGTTCTGTGCAGACGCCTGCACTTACCCCGTGTTCGGGGCAGGGGACGTTTACATTGCGGCTCACTAACTTGACGGCCTCGCCAATTAGCAATATTGTGGTGCGTGATTCCATGCCGCCCAATGTCAGTTATGTGTCGGGTTCGGTATCAGGTACCAATGTGAGCTTTGGAAGTACTGTTGCCTCAAACGTTGTCACATTTAATGTGTCTTCACTGGCAGCCAGTCAGGTATTGGATATTTCATTCAACGCTAGTGCGAATTGTGCAATCTCTACCGATCCTACCATGATTACGAATACCTACAAGGCAAGCTGGGGTACCTTTTTTGGAGCGCCAATCAAGACGTCAACCTATAGCGCTTTGTTTCCTTCGTTGTCTATTACGCCAGGCAGTACCGGTACTTTTAATGCCAATTGTCTGACGCCATTTGTGCGCAGCTTTACTATTTGTAATGGTGGCTTCGGTTCTGTGGATTCTGTGGTTTTTACGGATGCGGAAAACCAGTCGAGCCTTGTCGTGCAGGGATTCAGTCTCGGTACGCAAACGGGTTTGGGTACTTCTAGTGCAAAGACAGTTTTGCATGCGGCAGATTTTATGAGCGTAGGTAATGGTGATGGTAAACTGGACCAGAACGAATGTATTGTAGTTTATGACACATTGAATGTAACCGGTAGCACCAGCCCGATTGTTGGTACTTATAAAGCGACCTGGGGTTGCAGCGGCAGTATTTGTACTAATCCTTCCAGCAATACTTATACACTGAATACAACTATTAATGCATCGAGTCCTTTACAACCTGCATTAACGCGTACTATGTACGTGCTGGGTACGCCCGATAGTCCGAATCATATTTACCGTCAAGGCATGAAGTATATGGAAGTTGTAAAAAACAATTCAAGTGTTACTGCGGTGAATGCTAAAATCATGCCGATTGTTTATGGGTTAAGATATATAAATACGGATTCAATTTGGGCTTCGAAAAATGGCGGTACAAGGTACCATCCTGCCATGGCGAAAGTCGGTAATCCTTATGCATGGAGCGCCGGTGCCCCATCCGATTACGCCAATTCTTTAAACACGTTTACTAATTCTGATAAACCGACCAACGAGGAACTGACCTTGGGCGATCTCGCGCCAGGCGACAGCGTGGTGGTGACATTTGAAGTAAATACCGCAGGGCCGGTAACAAGAGTAAATGTAAGCCCCTTCGATCATTGTTGGGCAGAAGCTTTTTGTGGTGGTTGCGCGCGTGGTATGTATGGTCCTGCCATCTCCGGTGCTGCAGATGCACGGATGACCTGGCAGGGATGTCCTTCGGGAACTTTTTCGTCTTGTGCGCTTCGTTTTGGGCAGAAAATGTTTAACGGAGTAAGTACAACTTTGGTAACTGAAAATGACGTCACCAGTGGTTATGGTCATATGTTGGCTCGTTTTAATGGTTATAGCGGTTTTACAGATAGTACAAATCTAGACGGTAGTCGCTGTGCTTATTTTGAGAATGATACCGTACGGGTACTCATGCATGTGGATAATCTGGATCTTCCGTTTTATACAAGCAAGAGTCAGTTTTATATCAAGATCTATACCAATGGTGGCTCTAAATGGGATGGTAAATTAGCCCGTACTTTTGGTAGGATCACCAGCTGGTCATCTACACCATGGTATCCTGATCATGTAGTGGATAGTTCTGCTATAGACAGCACGATTCGTGTTTATTTTAAAATTGGCAATTGTCCGATTCCAAATTTTACAACGAAAGACGTTAATAATAGTTATGGCGGTGGCGGCTGGGACCTAAGCATTGGCTTTGTCAATACATGTCCGGGGGCTGCGCAGAAGCGTGTTTATATGACACGTGTTTATACTGTCGATACTACTAGTGGTGAGCCAGCTATTGAGTCAGGTACCAATACTTTTCCTTCCAATTATACCTGGAATAGTAAATGTGCGGGGGCCTGTCCTAATGGAGTATCTGTACTGTCATATGGTGAAGCACGAACTACTTTTGGCGCGCCGGACAACGATCAGAATGGTTTGCCAGATGCCTCTGGTAGCATTAATATGAGCAAGGTTGCTACAAAGTTGATTACCTGGGGCGATACGATGCAACTCAGTTATAAAATGGTAGTGCATACGACTAACCCCGGTGGGGTACCTTATTTATACGTAAATAGCTCCATTAACTATTCTACACTTTCTTCTGCTGTAACGATGAACGGTTCGCTCTCTAAAGATTATCCGGTGATTACGCTGATGCGGCCGGGCGTAGGTAGTTTTACCGGCACATCCAGTTCGCTTCCTGTAAATAACAGTAACAGTTTTACCAGCAATCTTTCTTTACAAGGTGCAGGCGGAGTTGCTATTCCGGGGATTACTACTTACCAGGAAGGAGATACGGTATTATTAACGCAGAATATTGTTTATAATAAAGCCCACTCAGGGTGGGGTGTCATAACATGGAGTTTTCAGCACAACCCGTATATATCGACTGTAATCAATCCGACAGCTGCACAGCAAATGAGATGCGATTCTGTGATCTGTAATTTCCAGACGGTAGATATGGATATTGCGGCTAGTACATCTACTACTACTGCCAGCAATTGTAGTGATTCTGTTACTTTCCGTTGGGGTATCCGTGCGCAGGAAACCGGTTCGGGCTGTGGTACTAATGTTTTTCCTTACGAATCACGCAACGTGTATACACCAGTTACTGCTAAAATTGCGATACCGGCTGCTAGTAATTATACGTTCAGAAGTGTAAAGCTTTATTGGACGAGGGTGATTACAGGTAGCGGAAATCAGTGTGGCAGTCCTATTAATGGTGTTATGCTTACACCAAGTCAGTACAGTGTTGTAGGTGACACCCTTTATCTTGATTTTAGGCAGTTGTGTACTTCTTTGGGTCTCGACTATAAACAAAATAATTTGTATTCCATTTTTCAGGTGGATGTAACGGTTAAGTATAATCTTGCCGTAGCGGGTTGTAATAAAGATCAACTTCGCCCAAGTTACAGTTTCCCGGTTGTGTATCGTTTTGAGACTTCCCGTCCGATGGATACGACAGTGAACCCGACCTATTATAATGGTACTAGCAATACTGGTAGTTCGGCAACCATTCAGTGGGCAGGTGCAAATGCTAATACACCTTCACTTTATGCAGGCAGCTCTTCTGTGGTAACGCGAAATGTAATGGTAGTGCCTGTTCGTTATACAGTAAATAATACAACAGGTCTTACTGGTAATTGCTGGATGGCGATTCCGAGTACGGCTGGTGTGATTGTAGATAGTGTAAAGGTGAAAACTACAGGAGCTTTGGTGCCTCAAACGCCGGCAGGCAGTGCTATTTATCAATTGGGTGATCTGGGTGGTAATGGTTCTACAAAAGATTATGATGTTTACACACACCTGATTCAATGTGTCAATACACCGTTTAATATTTATGCCGATCGTTCTCCTTGTAATGGCTATCCGACCAGCTGGTCTGCTTACGCTTGTCAATCGAGTGCTAAGGTGGCGACTTACACGTATACTACGTTTCCTGGTGAATTACAGATGACGGATAGTCTTTTCAGTGCATCAAAAGAGGTTTGTGTGGATGATACTTTACAGTTTGCTGTGGTGAACAGTCAGACGCAAACGGCCAACAGTGTTCGTATTGGTTTCAATATTCCTTCGGGAATGTCATTAGTCCCTGGTGCAACTTACCTCAGCTATGGCAACGGTAGTTATGTACCAGTGAGTGATCCGGTATTGAGTAATGGTAGCTATGTCTGGATACAGCCGGCAAGTGATACATTGGCACCTGTAAGCCAGACGCCGGCTAATATCATGTATTTGCGTGTAGTTTTGAGTACATCATGTGGTTATATTTCCGGATCACAAATCACCAGTACCATCAATGGTAATGTGGCGTGCGGGCCGATCACAAGCCTGTATAACACCAATCCAGCTCCATTGAGCATTATCGGTGCTCCTTCGTTGAGTTATCTGACCAACCCGAAAGCGACCGTTACGCCGCTTGCCGGTTGTGGTATGGGACAATCGATTAAATTGGTACTTCATGTCAGCGGTGGTGTGTCGAGAACTGGTGATACCGCCAGATTCATCCTCCCGAAAGATTATTATTTCGTGAGTTATGATCCCGCAGCTGCCGGTTCGTATAATGCACCTTCCGACCAGCCATCGGTTGGGACACAGGGAGACGGCAGTACGGTGATCAGCTGGGGCAGTCCGGGTGGTGTAGCTGCCGGAGATAGTGTTGTTTTCAGCTTCGTTTACAATGAAAGAAACCTGAGTAATAAATGTAAAACAGACGCATCGCGTCGCGCAATATTTACTACATACATTACCAGTGGCGTATTTTGCGTGAAAACAAATGGTATTTGTCCCGTGTCTATTGCAAATGGATCAGATACAACAGCTCCATTGCTATCCATGAGACCTACGCTTTCAGCGAAAACAGACAGCGTTTTCTACGGTCCTGGCGCCGCTCCGAATAATCCATATCATAGTTATTCGAGTCAATTGCATATTACTGGGTCTATCAAAAATGCGGGTCCGGGTGCAGTGGCCGAAGGTACACCTATCTATATGGAAACATTTATCGATGTGGATAATAATGGTGTGATCAGTGCAGGTGATACGCAATACAATTCTTACATCTACAAGGGTGGTATTGCAGTTGGCGACAGCGTTGCAATTGAATTCCTGGATACAACCAGTCATCGTTATTGTCTGCCATGTTACCAGAAAAATGTACTGATCCGCTTTACAGATGCGCCAACGTTACCGTCTTCTGCTTCGCAATGTCTTTGCGATTCTACCACTTCATCGATGGTGCCACAAGCCTTTGTAATGTTGCCATTGGTCATATCAATGAATGATTTTTCTATTATGCAGAAAAACTGTAACACCGCAATCGTGCAGTGGAAGAATATGGATAATCCAGCTCAGGAACTCTCTTATCAGATAGAAATGAGTGAAGACGGAGCGCATTTTACAACGGTAAATACTGTTATTCCTGCAGATCCGATTGGTACTGTTTACTCGAGAAATGTAGTATTGCCGACAGGTGTGTCTTATCTGCGACTGACGCAAATGCTCAATGGTAACAAAGCTTACAGCCCAGTGAAAATGATGCAGAATACTTGTCAGGGACAGGGGGATGAATTGAAAGTAGCGCCGAATCCTTTTGAAGGAGGACCGCTTACCGTTACTGTTACCGAAACAGAAGCAGGTGCCGTTACTGTGAAAGTGATGAGTACAGAAGGAAAGGTTTTGAGCCGATTGGATAAGGATGTAGTTGCTGGTAAAAATGAGTTTGAAATTTCTGATCTCGATCATCTTGCTCCCGGCGCGTATATCGTGTGGGTGCAGCATGCCGATGGTACCGTTGGTACACAGAAATTGATCAGGAAATAGCGTGCGTACATAAATAAGGTTTAATAGTTGAAATGCAAAAGCTGCTTCAGTCTTGGAGCAGCTTTTTTTATTTTCTGGTTGTTCTTAAATGCTGCATTCCGCAAATCAAAAATCGCAAATGAGAAACATTTCTCCACTCGCAGGTGTCAAACCATCTGTTCTGTCTTTGAAATAGCGTTGTTTCATGTCTTTTGTGGAGATAATCCGGCTGTTTTTTAATCCAGCTTCATGTGCCATAATCAGTACTTCTTCTGGCGGGAAAAAACTTACAAATGGGGTGCCTGCTTCCCTTGCTCCTTTTTCTCCGATCATTTGCAATTGCTGATCTGCTTCATCCATCAATGCCAACGGCAAATAAAAAGTCATAGCCAGCACAGAGCCCTGCGCCATTTGCGCTATTTTGTGAAGCGTATCCATAATAGCCTCTTTTGTAAGGTATAGGGTTACACCCGTACAGGCAATCACCGCAGGTTTGTTGATGTTAAAACCCGCTTTTATCAATTCATCAAACCAGGATGTTTGCTCGAAATCAACCGAAACAAAATGTAACCAATCTGGAATGCCATATCCCAATGTATTCAGACGTTGTTGTTTCCATTCCTGTGTTTCAGGTTGGTCTATCTCAAATATTTGCAGTTTGGAGGCTATATCAGGTCTGCGTTGTGCAAACGTGTCGAGGCCAGCACCAAGCAATACATATTGTGCGATTCCTTTTTCGCTTTGATCGATGATCAGGTCTTCAATAAAACGTGCTCGTGCTACAATAGAAGCCCGGAGTCTTTTGGTGAAGTCTGCATGCATGTCCGGCCGTTGTTGCCAATCTTCCTGCGGCGCAATTAATTTCAGCCCAATCTCATCCTCAATCACTGCAGGTTTCGCATCAATCTCTAAGTGTATGGCACGCCACAATGCAGTGCGGACGGCAGTGTTGTCTGGTTCGGGTGATTTCTTATTTGGTTCCATTTATGCTAAAGTTAAGGTTAAACCCTCAACCCCTAACGGGGAGTTCTGGTGTGAGTGAATTGTGAGGATTAGCAACAACTTAAAACCTATAACTTACAGCTTAATACTTACGTACAACTATGCAACTAACCACAGACCGCCTTATTATTAAACTGGTAACGGCAGATGACCTTGAAGATATACATGCGCTGCATTCTATACCGGAAGTGGACCAATACAATACTGCGGGTATTCCGGAAAGTATAGCGGTGACCAAAGCCTGGATCGGGGAATGGCTGGTCGAACATCAGAAGGAAAAAGTTGAGAAATATTTTCTTGCTGTTTTTCTGAAAAATCATCAGACGTTTATCGGAATGATGGGACTAAAACTCAGTGCAGCAAAATATAATAGTGGAGAAATCTGGTATAAATTTTTACCAGCACATTGGGGTAGTGGTTATGCTACAGAAGCTGCCAAAAAACTGATTAGGTTTGGTTTCGAAGATTTAAAGCTCCATCGTATAGAAGCAGGATGTGCAGTAGAAAATATTGGCTCCGTGCGCGTTCTGGAAAAAGCCGGCATGACATTGGAAGGAAGAAAACGACAAACACTGCCACTAAAAACTGGTTGGGCAGATAATTTTGAGTACGGGATTTTATCAACGGATTAAAGCAGCAACTACACGGGATATTAGCATTCATTAATTTAGTTGAACTTCTTCAAAGTCGCGACAGCGGCTTTTTTTATTCCTAAAAAAATTTCCAACTATTGAATCCGCAATAAATAATTGCTCGTATATAAATACAATTCGGTGACAAAAAAGTAGCGTTATGAAAAGGAGAACAGTGAAGCGTGCATTAAAATGGGTTGGTATTACTTTGCTGCTTTTGGTCGTGGTTTTAGCCGTACATATTTATCTGGTGACAAGGCCGCAAGCGCCCACAGAACACACTGTAGCTATGGCTCGGATAGATTTGAAACAAAAAATTGACCAGGCTGATGCTGATAAGATTAACGCATGGTTATCGCAACAAAAGGGTGTAGATCATGTGCTTTGTAATCCTGAGTCTGCTATTGTAGTGTTTACATTTAAGCCAGTGCAAACATCTGCTGATTCTATTGTAGCCGCATTTAAAATCCAGCTTCATTATAAGGCTCAACGATATATGCCTACAGAAGAAGAAATGCAGAGTGGATGCCCTGTAGCGGCCACGTCCGTGACGTTTAAAGTTTATCATTTCTTCCGACGAATTTTCTAATCATTTAAAACCAGAAATATGAAAAAAGGAGTACTACTGCTATTACTGGCAGGTGTCTTCGCCATGTCCGCGATGAACAGCTCGTGTAAGAAAAGCGATGACAACACAACGACGATGACATTGTACGATTCTCTGGGTGGTACCACGATGGTGCAGGACCCGGCGAATACGTCCACAATGATTGAAAAAGGCAGGCTGGGCATACGTTCGGTAGTAGACAGCGCGATATTTGTAATCGCAGCTGACAACCAACTCAACGGATTTTTTACGGTATTGCTGGCGGAGGTAACATCTGGTAACACAACGGGATTTGAGGCGCTGAGCAAGAATCTTACTGATTTTATTTGTGTGGCTGCGGGCGCTAAAAACTTTACCTATGGCGGAAAGAATATGGTTGCGGCACATGATCCTGCACAGAATAGCAGGATGAATGGTAAGGCTACGAGTGCCAATTTTGATCAGTTTCTAAATGATGTAGGTGTTGCCGCAAAAAAATGTGGACTTTCTGATCAGTTGATTGGCCAGGTAGCTGCGCGGTTGAATACTGTACGTAGTCAGGTCGTGCAGCAATAGCTGAACCCCCAACCCCTGAAGGGGAGTCCCAGCGCGAGTAACTACCCTAGCCCTAAAGGGGATCTCAGTACGAAATGCTCAGAATACTCGCGTTGAGATTCCCTTTAGGGGATAGGGGTTAATCCTCCCGGCTTCCATCATCCGCCATGCGCACCATTTTTGGTGTGAACTTCGCCACAACATCGACCAACGCAGTCTGCGAAGCCATCACCATATTAATGTCCTTATATGCCATTGGGGCTTCGTCAAGACCAGCTCCAATTAGCGTTACTCCTGCTTCTTTCAGCGTCTCTTTCATCTGCGCCTTTGTAATGTTTTTAGTAGCAGCAGTCCGACTCATTTGTCGGCCAGCTCCGTGCGATGCAGAATTGATTGCTCCTGCTTCTCCTTTACCGCGTACTAAAAATCCCGGCGCAGTCATAGATCCAGGGATGATTCCCATCACGCCTTTACCTGCCGGCGTGGCGCCTTTACGGTGCACAATCACTTCTTCGCCGTTCCAGATTTCTTTCCATGCAAAATTGTGGTGGTTTTCAATCTTCGCCAATACGACGCCACCCATCGCTTTCACCAGTTTTTGGTGAATGATATCATGACAGGCAGACGCATAGTCACCCGCAAGATTCATCGCTAACCAGTATTCCTGCCCCTCGGCAGAGTTGATATCGAAGTACGCAAGGTTCTTCGCTTCATCCGGCAGTTGACAGATTTCTTTAGCCAACTTTGTATAATGTCCGGCGACTGTCGCGCCAAAGCCACGAGAACCAGAGTGGGAGAGCAGTGCAAGGTAACGGCCAGCATCAATATTTAATAATTCATCACGTTCCGCAAAATCAATGATGCCCCATTCCACAAAGTGGTTACCGCCACCGGATGATCCTAATTGTGTGTACGCTTTATCGTGCAGTTGTTTCACGAACGGCGTAATGTTAAATTCATCGCGTTCCAGTATTTCATGATCCGCACGGTATTGGCCTCTGAATCCGTTGCCGGCACCAAAGTTTGTCATGGCAATCAGTTCGCGTTTATACTTCGCTTCATTGGCATAGAAATGCGTTTCCGGAATATCGAAAATTGTCAATGCCATCCGGCAACCGATGTCCACACCGACACCATAAGGAATGATAGCATTTCGGGTGGCTAATACACCTCCAATCGGCAATCCATAACCCTGATGCGCATCTGGCATCAGTGCTCCCGCTGCAGTTACCGGCAGTTTCATTGCGATGTCCATTTGTTTACGGGCGCCTTGTTCAATATGTGCTTCACCGTAAATCGTATATCGTTCCGGATTTTGGTTGAGCGAAATCATCTGATGTTTCGGGTCGTTCGCATCTTCAATTATGGCTTTTGCTAATGGTTCCATGATTTCATCGTCCAGAAAGTTTTCCGGGTAATCTTTTACTTTTTGCAGCATAGCCAATGCCGTAGTTTTTTCCTGTGCTGCAAACTGCTGCGCCACAGCCAGCGCCACGCCTAATATTTTTCCTTCTGTATAGCCGATCTGTAAAAGATCGGCGCCTGTGATATGATTGTTCATTTGTAAGTAGTTTGTTGTTAGTCAATGAATGGGTACTCGCGATTGTTATCTCTACAATAGGAGCGATCTCGCGACGACATGGGTTATAGTAAAATGAGTGTCATCCTGAGCGGAGTCGAAGGATTGCTCGTGCTTGTTACTCGCGTTTATCAAAAGAGAGCGACAATAAATTAATCCTTCGTGAAATCTCATTGGGACGTTCCTCGCTATGACCCGTGCGAGTTTGTGTAGAATGAACTAACGGAGGTACAACTCAGTTCTCATCTTCACTAGTGTCGCTTCTATTACGCTCATGTCCGGCGTGTCCTGCAACGCACTGTTCGCGAATGCTAAATCTATACGCCCCATAAGGTCATCGGCCATTTCTAATAAGTCTTCATATTCAAAACTGCCTGATTTTATGGCAAGCAATTCGGTTCTGTTGTTTCGTTTTACTGATATAGTGTTACTAGCGCCTATTTCTTCGGCCATTTGCAACAGTCGTATCGTATGCATCATGTTTTTGGCATCGTAATGTTTGCCGTGTGCTTCGTTCAATGCATACCGATTTTCATTTCTTTTCGCTACCCAGTCCCAGTACTCGCGGTAGTCTTTGCAATATACAGAGTAGGCCTCCTTGTTGAAGAATAGATATGCTTTTATCGGTTCCTCTTTTGGTATTGATGAAACAGAAACTTCATTTGCCAACTCACCGCTCATCACGCCACTATAATGCAATTCATTTTTCTCATCGTGGTATAGCGCGTATAATTCCTTAGTATGCGCTATTTTGCTCAATCCACAATGTTCTTGCTTTAAATTGTTTTCGGCTAACCAATCAGTCAGCGGTACTGATCCGGCATCGTTTACAATGAAACAGAAACTCATTATTGACTTACGTTCCGGCGCCACTGGATTCACAATTTTCTTCTTGAATCCTCTTGCTTTTTTTACTTGCGTAGCCGCGTATCCGGCAAATGTTTCCCTGCATAATTTAGAAAGAAACATCCTTACCGGCAATGCGTTCATCAGCGGATGTTTATATAATATGCAATCATCTGATGTTGCCAGTAACTCCAGTATATTCGGATTGTTTTTAGACAATAGTTCTACAAAACGTCCCAGTTCATAATAGGTTTCGTCATTCGTCTCATTGCTGATTTGAGGTATGTATTGAAGCCCGAAGAACTGTTCTCTGGGCAGGTAATACACGCCTTTCAGATCGGTGTCCGATTGCTCTGTTGCCAGTCCGTAAGCCCTGCTGCCACTAACACACTCAAGGAGCAGCAGTTTCTTTTCTTTCAAGTCTTGTATCGTCATAGCGCATTATCGTTTTGAAAAAACAGTCATTCAATTTTTCGGCGTCAAACTGATTGCGTGGAAGATCGCTGGATGCAGTGCTGCAATAATTGTATTCCGTTTTTATGTGCCGTAGCAAGTCATCATTCACTGTTACCATAAGTGCTTCCGCAGCATTTGCTTTTAACGCTATCAGCTCTTGCGTCATAGTCTTCATTTTATCTGGCATGAGCGTTAGCAAAGGTTCTATTGTCATTGGCGCTATACCGTTGCGTTCCAGACACCATTTTGCCGATAACAGCGGACGCAGCACGTAAAACAACGATTTTATTTTTATAGTTCCTTCGTCGGTCAATGTTTCCAGCGCGCCTTTTGCTATGCCGAGATAGTGGTGTATGTTACTGCGCTGACTAAAATATGCGCCACATAGCGACCAAAGCTCATCTCGGAAACCGGCCTCTTCCCTGTATATCATCGGCGACTGCAGCCATTCAAACGGAGTTGTATTTGATTTATACATCAGCTGCAACACTTTTTTCAAATCCCATCCATACACATCGAGTTCCGAATTTATCGGAAAGCTCAGATGGTCTTTAGAATCGTTTATCGACAGATAGGATTTATAAGGGCTGGTGTATATAAAGCGTACATCGTAATCAGAATCCGGTGAGGGGAAACCCCAGGCCCGGCTGCCCGATTCGCAGGCATATAGTATGCGTATGTTATATGCTGCTTCTATTGCAGCAAGTTCATTTAGTATCGTTGTATTCATTGTCAGTGTTTTTAAAATTTTAGGATACCGGCTCGGTTTCTCTATTTAGCATTCGTTGCGTCGCACATTTCAGTGGCAGAATGTCTATTGCTAAGTGTATTTGTCAGCTTGAGCGGAGTCGAACCATTGCGCTCGCTGCAAGCCCAAATCCGGGATTTTGCCGATATTGCAAGTCGCTTCGAGGTCTAGAAGGGTGTTGATACAATGAGTTACTCCACACACCACGCTTTATCTTTTGTAGATTACTTTATTCTGAAATTCGCCCTCCGTCACACGGCCATAAATGATCCTGGTCCAGCCATTCTCATATCCATGATTATTGGCGATCAGATAACCTTTATTCGTGTCTTTCTTCACAATTTTATGTGCATCGATATATCGTCCTTTTACTTTGCAGAATACAATATCCCCGATCTCGTAATCGTCTGATGTTTCAAAGCTGAGTAAACTACCGCTTTTCAGGATAGGTAACATAGAGTTTCCGAAGGCTTTCATTTTTCCGTTCCCTTCCGTTTCTAACGCTCTTTTGAGCCTTTCAAATTTGTTCATTTCGTTTTGGGTTTAATAAATCGTACCCCTGGCGGGAATCGAACCCGCATGTCTCATTGCTGAGCAGTATGGCTCTAAATACGCTTCCCTACTTTGGTCTTCCACATTTCGGTGCATCTGTAAATTCTATCCATATTTTCGCGTAGATAATACGGAGTCATCCATACACACAACGGCCATTAATTTTTCCGCTGGCTTTTTCCGGTTAAGCTACAGGAGTATTTATTGTTTTTTGAAAACGAGGTAATTATTAAAGAGAGCTCTATTCCGGTGCGCTACCAGACTGCGCCACAATGCATGCAATGCAAAGGCGGGATTTGAACCCGCGACCTCCGGGACCTCATCGAAGTAACTCTGTTTTACGACACCCGTTTTTTTATTTTGAGTTTTTATTTTATTGTAAACAAGGCAATAAGCGAGGAACGTGTATTGGTGCTCTGCCATTTGAACTACCACGTTTTGCGTGAGCGGGATTCGAACCCGCAACTTCCCGATTAAAAGTCGAAGTAACGCTCTTCTACGGCACTTGTTTTATTTTTAAATTTAGCTTGATGAGCTGCTTTATACGCTAGGCTTTGCAGCTTTTTTACTTTTGAATTTTTATTAGAATAAACAAGGTGATAATCAAACAGAGTTCTCTCAGCGCTCTACCAGATTGAGCTATCCCGGTTATTGCCGGGAGCAGGATTTGAACCTGCAACCACTGAACCTTGATCGAAGTAGCTCTGTTTTACGACACTTGTTGTATCCAGGGTAATAATTGAGTAAGCTGTTGATCTATCTTTGGACGAAGTAGGCCTACTCTGACGACACCTGAATTATTTTGGATTTTAGATTTAATATTTGTGATTTATGCTACTCGAGCGATCACCATTTTTTGTTTTTGACATTTCATCATTCACCAATTTTCGGGCAATAAATCGATAAGGCTTATTTTGCTCTACCACCTGAGCTACTGCATAAAGCAGACGGGAGTCGAACCCGTGACACAAACGAAGAATTCCTTATCTACGGCACCGGTAATTTATTTAAGATCTATGATTTAATATTTGTGATTGATGCGACACGAGTATTGTTCAGCCACAACGTTTCATTTTGGGTTTTTGATTTTGAAAAAATCAGAGCTACAAACCACCAGCGAACGAGACGGGGAGTCGAACCCCACAGTTTTTTACGCTGCTCGACCGGGACGAAGTAACGCTCATGTACGGCATCTGATTTTATTTAAGATCGAGCATTTGAAATTGGAGACTGATCTGTCATTACTCCATATTCATTGCGCCTTTTTGTTTTTAACTTTTAACTAAAAAAAACAGAGCAAAAAGCGAAGCGAGATCGGGGCATGTCAAGCCGGATTCGAACCGGATAGCCTTACTGCACAGGGCAGCTACGCTATTCCTCCCCATTCTTTGGACGAAGTAACCCACTTCTAACGGCATCTGTTTTCTTGTAAAGATCTTCAATAGCAAGGCGTAAAGTTGTTCGGTATCTGAACGCTTTTGCTTTACGCCTTCAGCTTTTTAATTTTTCACTTTCGATTTCCTGCTATATCGCTATCGCATTGATCATTTCCATTGCATCAGCGCCATTTTCCATAGCTTCCAGTACGCTGAATATTTTGTCAGACCAGCCGGCTATCAGATACACGTCATTTTGAGGTATTCTTAATGGTGCATTACCATAACCCGCCAGATCGAAGATGTATAGTTTAGCCTGTGGCGCTATCTTTTTGTATTGCGCCCACTGATATGCGATCGTATTGGCATTGAGTATGTTCTTTGTAGTACTATCCCACATCTGTACATCTGTAAACATCATCACTTTATCCGCTCTGTATTTTCGTTCACAAAGATCCCGCAATACCAGGTAGCCATTCGTTGAGTAACCTACTTCACCTTCTCTTTTGTAGAATGCATCCACGTTCGCCAATATGCCTTTTGTTGGCAGTGGTACTATCTTCCAGCTATCACCAAACATGCCCGAAACCACATTTTTGCATTTCGATTGCAGCATCATACCCATCAGCAATCCTATATCGTAATACAGAACCTTGCTTTTTGGTGATACCACATGCTGCATTGAGCCAGAGACGTCACATGCTACTACTACACGTTCATTCAATTCAAAGCCTTGCATATTTGCTACACTTTTTTCAAGCGCAGTTTCCAGGGCTGTCATCACATAGCTAGTGTATTCAGATGGAACTGTTTTTAACTCTCTGTATGCTGCCAGGAAGCGGAATGGTAATTGTTTAGAGTGTGCAACCGCTTTCTCATTCATTAGATAGTCACAAACTTTTTGAACATGCGCGGCGCTAACCTGCGCTTCCAGTATATTTCTCAGGTTACGCAATGTGGCCATGTAGCCCATTTTTCCGCTGTCGATCAGCAATTCCCAAACCGTTTTCATAGCCATTTTTCTATCGTGCGGAGACGAATATTTCATTTGTCCGGCTGCAGAAAGTTCCGTTTCCCATGTGTAAGGCGTTGTCAGTTCGTCTTTCGCTATCTTATTGAATAGCGTTTGCTGGGCGTCGTCTTTTGCTTTCGGGTGTACCAGAAATAAAGCATCACGCAGTTTCACTTCAGTCGCTCTGTTGTATTTCGCGAATTGGTACTCGTCAAATTTGTTGAACGAAGCCGCTAATCCTTTTTGCACTTGCTTTGATATTTTAAACAGTTTCTTCTGACCTTTTCTTTCGTTCGTCATCTGATAATACGCAAGTACTTCGGTGATTTCGTCCGGGCGTTGTACGATTTTCTCCAGGGTATTGCTCACCAGGTTATCACCGTTGTGTATTTTGGCAAGTTCTGTCGAAAGCACTACCGGAGCAGAACGCAGATTCATTTGAGTTCTTGCATATACTGCCAGTTTCGCTACGAATGCAGGTGATACTTTTGGCAACAGTTCGATGATTCTTGTCAGTCGTTTGTCTGCGCTTTCATAAGTAGCATCATTAAGCATCGTTGTTGCAACAGCAGTATATAATTCCATCTCCGGAGTAAAGCTGAACGCTTTAGCGCCTTCATAATTTTTAGTATCTGCTTTGCCTCTTAATTTGAAATTGAACTTCATAAAATCGTTGTTTGTTTTCAACGATACAAAGATGGCCGACCTACTACGCAGCAGATTTGCGCAGTAAAAAAATATTTTTATCTCGATGTCGGTAGTGTTTTATAATCAATCTCTTGTGTCGGTAAATAATTTGAAAAAACTTTAAAAGAAAACGAACTGCGCAGTTCTATTGCGTACTTTTATCGCCAACCTATTCAAAGTTGACAATGGACAGTCGACAATCAGTAGTGTCCGGCGTTTTTTAGACCAATCACAAATCGAAAATTTACAATCTTCAATAGCTATGGCTGTAAATAAACTTGCCCTGGTCCGTTATAAAACGATCGATGAATGTCTTCGGAACCGGAGACGAAAATGGACTTTGGAAGATATCATTGAAAAGGTGGCGGATGTGCTGTACGATCGCGAAGGGATTACTACCGGTGTGAGCAAACGCACGATACAAGCCGATATTCAGTTGATGCGCAGCGATAAGCTCGGTTATAATGCACCGATCATCGTTACTGATCGTAGGTTTTATAGTTATGATGATACAGAGTATAGTATCACCAACGTGCCCATCAATGATGCTGATGTAGAAAAAATGAAAGAAATTGTGGGCGTGCTCAAGCATTTCAACGGCTTCAATTATTTCGATGAAATGAGCGACATGATTGCAAGGCTGGAAAATAATCTGAATAAATCAACCCATCAGTCCGGTAATTGCATTCAGTTTGAGAACAACCGACTGTTGAAAGGATTAGCTTTTATCACGCCGCTGTACAGTGCCATTCTGAATAAAAAATCTTTACTGATAGAATACAAATCATTTAAAGCAAAAGAATCACAGCAGGCTATTTACTTTCCGTATTTACTGAAAGAATACCGCAACCGCTGGTTTCTGATTGTAAAACCGAAGAAGAACAGGTTTCTTACCACATTAGCTTTAGACCGTATTGTAGCGTTTCAGGAACTGACAAACGAAAAGTTCATAGCAAACGAAGGCGTCGACTTTGATCGTTACTTTGACGACCTGCTTGGCGTTACAAAAAATGAATCGGACCGTGCGCACAAAGTAATTCTGCATGTTAATAAATATCATGCGCCCTATGTACTCACCAAGCCGCTGCACCATTCACAGCAGGTGCTAAAAGAAGATGAGACCGGAGTATTGATCCGAATTGACGTGGTATTGAATTTTGAACTTGAGCGGGAAATACTCGGCTTTGGTGAATGTATGAAAGTAATGGCGCCACGGATGCTTGCGTCGCGTATTAAAAAGCGACTGGCCCAGGCTGCGGAGCTTTATCAAAATGCAGTACAATAGAACAAAAGACCGGAGAATAGCTCCGGTCTTTCTTTTTTATACGATTGAGGTATGGTGATTGTGTCGTTTGCGGAGCCGCATTGAAAGTGATATAAGCATAATGCCAATCATCACGGCATAGATACCGAATAACATGGTAATAGTAATAGCTCCGGCAATTGGATTGGTGAGTATCAGAATGCCAAACAGAATAGTAAGTGCGCCACCTAGTATATACCAGCCTTCTCCTTTTATCATCCTGGCCAGACGTATTGCCATGGTTATCTCCACCAGGCCGGCTATGAGCGACCAGAATGCAATCATATAGATCACTGCAGTTGCGGTAGCAAACGGATGATAAAAAGTAATGAGTCCAATGACGATGCCCGTAATTCCGGATAACAAATACCAGGGCCAGTCTTTAAGCGTCTTGCGCGCACCAAGGGCAGACAATACTGAAAAGATACCGTCTATGAACAGGTAGGCACCCAGGAATATGATCAGGCTTGTAAACGTGACGCCAGGCGCAAACAATGCCAGCAGGCCTAGCAGCAGGGCTATAACTCCTCTGAGCAGAAACATCCACCAGTACTGACTAAAGAAATTGATCATAGCTATTTGAGATTTGTGGTTTCATATTTGCGATTACCGCTCACATTTAATCACTCGTATTCGCCAGGAGACAGCTCGCGGTGTAGTTTCTCCCAAACTGCGGTAGCCGGGACTTCGTCCATCGATAAACACAATTTAATGAAAATAGTAATAAAAAAGTTAATTCGTTTTCTGCATGTTGAAGAAATAGAAGCGGTTAACTTTAGTCTCCAATTACACAGCATTCATTTATGTCAGCATTATTTTCTCCATTACAGATAAGGGAAGTCACATTCAAAAACAGAATCACCGTTTCGCCGATGTGCGAATATTCAGCAGTTGACGGCTTTGCCAATGACTGGCACCTGGTGCATCTCGGCAGCAGAGCAGTGGGTGGCGCCGGATTGATCATTACCGAAGCAACAGCAGTATTGCCCGAAGGACGTATCTCTCCGGAAGATCTCGGCATCTGGAAAGACGAGCACATTGCGCCGTTAAAGAACATTGTTGCATTCCTCCATGCACATGGCGCTGTCGCAGGCATTCAGTTGGCGCACGCTGGCCGTAAGGCGAGCAGCTATGCACCATGGAGACCCCAGGGCCAGGTTCCGGTAGCGGAAGGAGGCTGGCAGACAGTAGCGCCTTCTGCCGTTCCATACTATGAGACTGATCATACGCCACACGCTTTAACTAAACAGGAAATAACGGACGTAGTAAACGCTTTTGCTGCTGCCGCAGAACGTTCGCTGCAGGCTGGCTTTAAAGTGATCGAAATTCATGGGGCACATGGTTACCTTATTCATCAGTTTCTTTCGCCGCTTTCCAATAAACGCACTGATGAGTATGGTGGCTCGTTCGAAAACCGCATTCGTTTACTGAAAGAAATTATCATAGCGATTCGTACTGTTTGGCCGGAAAGCCAGCCATTGTTCGTGCGTATCTCAGCTACCGATTGGGTAGAAGAAGGGTGGAATGTGGCGGACAGTATTGCCCTGGCTAAAGAGATCGGACCAATGGGTGTAGATCTTATCGATTGTTCTTCCGGAGCAATTATTCCGAAGGTGAAGATACCGGTGGGGCCATTATATCAGTTGCCATTGGCGGAAGCAGTTAAAAAAGGAAGTGGAATTAAAACCGGAGCGGTTGGTTTGATCACAACGGCAGAGGAGGCGGAGTCAATTATTTCATCGGGAAAAGCCGATCTTGTATTGATGGCAAGACAGCTGCTGCGTGATCCTTATTTTCCGCTGCATGCTGCGCAAAAACTCGGTGTGGATCTGAAATGGCCGGATCAATATGAGCGCGCCAAACCGAGGTAAAAAAGGGAGACTTGATACAAATAAAAAAGCCAGCCTGAGAACAGGCCAGCCCCTATAAACCCTATCAGGTGTAAAAGTAGTGCTTCTGATGAGAAAAAGAAATTCTTTGAAAAAAAAATTTTCGAATCTTCTAAATCTTAAGAATGTTATAACAAATGCGGAATATCACTATCTTACTGTAGGTGGCCAATGCGGCTAGCTGCAGCGGCTTTGACGCCAGGGCGTTTTATTGGAAAATTTATAAATCTGCCATCATGAAACACTGCTTCCCATTACTCGTTTTCCTGTTTCTGAATCTTCATTTTTCAGCGAATGCGCAGATAGACACAGCGGGTACCGATTCTCTCCGCGATGCAGCATTGCAGGCCAATGTTCATTATTTGGCGCAATTGGATTCGGCGCACCTTGGCGACTCGCTGAAACGTGTGCAACTGGAATCGGAACTGGCTGCACTCAAAGCGGATGATCATCTTAAAAGGGCTGATTTGCAAAAACAGATAAAGGTGATCAATGCCGATGCTGAGGAACGGATTTTAAAAAGAGCACATCGTATCGATTCCCTGAGGCTTGTAGTAAAAGGATTTCCAGTAGCGCCTTTCGGTGATACCTTGTTTTATGTGTACACAAGACTTGGACCGTTTTCTGCCCACGCCCGCGCCCAGGCCATCGATACCAAGGTGAACAGGATAGTGGACAAGGTTTTCTACAAAGCCGATTCGTTGATCATCATTAATGGCGAAGAGTCTGTAGATCTGGTGTATGAAGACATGATCATATTGAGCATTACGCCCAATGATGCCATGTGGATGAACGCCTCACAGGCCGAACTCGCTAAGCAGTACCGCGATGCGATTATTAAATCAATAGCAACCTATAAAGAAGCAACGAGTCTGCAAACCCGTCTGAAACAAGTAGGAATGACACTGGTGGTGGTTTTATTGGCTATTATAATTATTTACCTGATCAATATTTTGTACCGCAGGGTAAAACATTTCACCATCAATCGCGAACTGAAATATGTGAAAGGAGTGCACATCCGCAACTACGAACTTTTTTCTGTATCTACGGAAAAGCGGTTGCTCCTGGGATTGCTCAACCTGTTGCGCTGGATCACTATTTTAACCTTGCTCTATCTGACATTGCCACTGCTGTTTAGCATTTTTCCATGGACCAAACATTTTGGCACTACACTGATCGGGTATGTAATCAATCCGCTGAAGAGCATACTGGTCGGGGTTTGGGATTATATGCCAAAGCTCATTACCATTATCGTTGTCGTAGTAGTGTTTTACTACGTGATCAAAGCATTGCGGTTCTTTAAAAACGAAATAGAAAGTGGCGCGCTGAAAATTCCAGGATTTTATACCGACTGGGCCAGTCCTTCGTTTCAGATAGCACGGGTATTGATGCTTGCCTTTATGCTCGTGGTCATATTTCCTTATTTGCCTGGTTCCGATTCGCCGGTGTTTAAAGGCGTGTCTGTGTTTCTCGGTGTGCTGTTTACATTTGGCTCGTCTGGCTCGCTTTCCAATCTCATGGCGGGTTTTGTGCTTACCTACATGCGTGCTTACAAGATTGGCGACCGTGTAAAAATAGGAGAGGTTACCGGTGATATTGTCGCGAAGACGCTGTTGGTAACACGTATCCGTACCATCAAGAATGAAGATATCACTATTCCGAATTCCATGATCATGAACAACCATACGGTCAATTATAGCTCTTCTTCCCAGGAGCTGGGGCTGATCTTGCATACCAAAATCACCATTGGTTATGATGCGCCGTGGCGGCAGATTCATGAGCTATTGCTCAGTGCGGCACTTGCTACTGAAGATGTATTGAATGATCCTAAACCGTTTGTGCATCAGGAAAGCCTCGATGATTATTATGTCACCTACCAGATCAATGTGTATACCAATCATGCCAATAGTCAGGCCCATATTTATTCTGCGCTGCACCAGAATATTCAGGATAAATTTTTTGAAGCTGGTGTAGAAATCATGTCGCCACGTTATGATGCGATCAGGGATGGCAACAACGCAGCCATTCCGCCGGATTATCTGCCGGAGGATTACGTAGCGCCGGGGTTTAAAGTGAAACAAACACACCCGACCCCTAAAGGGGAGTCTTAGCGCGGGTATATGTTATGCGTTGTACAAAAACACGGTCATTGCGATTGAGGAACGACGAAGTGGCAACCCGATTTCGTACATAGATATTGAGACGTTGCAGCAGCGTCTTTACCCGTTTCATTTTACTTCCGCTTAGTCTGCTATTTTCAATTCTATATGTAATGTTCATTTTTTAAATGGCATGATAATTGATCAATGGGGAAATAAACTATTGCTCCATTTCCGGTATGTTTCTCTTTTACAAAGAGCGCGAATGTGTAGATCGTGAAGCATTAAATAGCCGTGAATCATTACATAATTTCTTATGATTAAAGTGGCATTCTTCCTGTTAATAGGTTTATTGATCAAAACCCAGGTGCAGGCACAAGCAAAAATTGAAGGTCTCGGTAGATTTAAAATTAATAAAACCAGCGTAGCCTTGCTGGATACATTGGAGACTGAAGGCTTTAAACGAACAATCATCCATACTCGTTCAGAGCAACGTGCTACAGAGCTCGCCAGACACAAAACCATAGCTGAAGTGAAGCCCGTCACTTATGCTTCCAATCCTCGCGTTAGAATTTCAACTTGTAAAGACGTTAAGGTGTTTTTTATTCCCTTTATTGAAATTGACGGATTTCGTGTGAATGACGTGTATCTGGTGTTTTACTGCAACATATTGGCTGGGATACAAGCTGACCGTAGCGTTAAATTGGTTAGTGTGTTTGAATCGGAATATGGCAAGGCACCATTAGTAGTTGAACATAAAGAACATTTCTGCATCAATCCCTCTGCGGCGGTAAAAAAAAATTATACACATCGCGCATATACCCAGCGTTGGCGCAACAATACTATACTCTGTGTATCATCTCTGGGGGAGCCAGGGATAATGATTGTACCCGGCGTGTGCTCAATTATGTAAGAATTATGGATGAAGAAATAATGAGACTTATTAAAAGTTGCAAGTAGAAGAAGAACGGTCACGTTGCCCTGGTTTTCATTAGTGGTGCGCTGGCTTGATGTGCTATAACTAGGGTTGTGTAAGGTGGCGATCTCTCTTTTTATGATCTATCTGTCTTTTCGCTTTAAATACATATACAGTTTCAAAACATGGAATGATGTTTGATTATAGGCAATCAGAAAGCTTATGTTTTCTGATTGTTCAATCACATATAATTCAAAAGATGAAGAAACATTTTTGGCAACTGTCATTTGCGTGCGCGCTGCTGGCAGGTACTACTGCTCAAGCACAAACGCAGCTCAGTCAAGGTAACTTATTGGTGGGTTCTGATATTTCCAATTTCAATCTCAATTTCCAGAAAGAAAATACGGCTTTCAGTATGAGTCTGGCGCCGAAGCTGGGCTATTTTATTAAGGATAATATTGCACTGGGCGGATATCTGAATATAGACTTTGCCACCAGTGATGGCGCTACAGACCTGGGTTACGGACTGGGGGCATTTGGCCGCTACTATGTAAAAAATAAATCTCTGGAGTTCGTAAAAAATTCTCGCTTCTTTATTGAGGCAAATGCAGGTTTGGCAGGCCGGAATATTTCGGTAAAAGATGGAGGAAAGACAAATACCAACGGTTTAGGCATTGGTATCGGTCCGGGTTGGACATATTTCGTAACGCCGAACGTAGGTTTGGAAGCCTTATTGAAGTATGATATCGCTGCCGGTTTTGGTAATGCTCCCACCAGTACATCACTCAATCTCAATGTAGGTTTTCAGATTTATCTGCCAGGCAAAAAAATGCAGAAACAACTGAAATCAGATATCACGCGCTAAGTTTTTTTACGGAGCGCAATCAAACTTAATTCTCAAAACGAAGGCCTGTTTCAAAGTATTTTGAAGTAGCCGTTTCTATTCAAGAGCAATTAGCGGAAACAATAATAATAGTATGGCACGGGTTTTTAGCACCGCCGTGGGTATGAATGGCGATCGCTAAAACTTGTGCGGCAGAATTTTTCCAGCAAATATGCTTGTAGATAAAACAACTAAAATCGGATACAATAGCTCTGGTTATGGTAGATAGGAGAGAAAAAAGGGCCTGGCGATGCCATTGAAAATTCACTTCATAAATGCGTAGAAAACTAAAATTACGATGCACATAAATTTTAAAAAAAGACACGCGCTTGCGGTTACATTTATGCTAATGGGCCACGCTGGCCTGAAGGCACAAAACGTTGTGGATACACTTAAAATGCTCACCGGCGAGATCAAGTATGGTAAAGTGCTTGATTTAACCAATAAAGACGTTCAGTTTATCCATCAGGGAGAAACGCTCGTTTATACAATAGACCGTTTTACCGTAGATAAGATCATATTTGCGAGTGGGCGCACTGAGCGTATAAACAGCACTGCAGCAAATCCAGTGCTGGGAGGTACGGTAGAACCTAATACTGTAGCCGTTTTACCGTTTGTGTATCACGATCAGGACGTTTCCGCTTCCGATGCTGGCACGTTTCGGGAAAAAGTGCAGGAGGAAACATATCAATTCCTTTCTGCCCGCTCCGGCTCATACAAATATCAGGATCCCAACACTACAAACGTCATGCTAAACAGGAAGGGAATAGACGAGCATACAATTAAGAACTATACCTATGCTGATCTTTGCAAGGCTCTGGGCGTTCATTATATTGTGGTGGGGGGTATATATCGGAAATCAAACGATCGCATTGAAGCAAGAAGTTATGGCGCTATGTGGGGCAATTGTGACTGGGGTGTTTCTTCGAGATCCCGCACTACTATTTCTCGTCGTAAGGATTACCGCAACGAAGTAGCAATTAATATATATTCTGTAAATAATGAACGTGTATACACCAGACGGCGTACCGCAATTCTTATGACCGATGAATCTTATAAATATGCACTGCAGTATATGCTAAAAAGAAGTCCGGTTTATAATAAACGGTAACCATAATAAAGTCAGTAGAAATGGCCAGAGCGCACGTAAAGTGCTTCTGGCCATTTTACTTTTTAACGTATCCTTTTCACAAAACGGCACACCATTTGTCATACACTAGGTCAATATTTATAACCTCCAAAACAAAATGGTATGCCGTTAAACGATTTGTTGCAAACCCCGATTGATGAAACTTCACTTGCTGAGCTAAAGCAGCTTACTGATAAGCTGGTTGCGGCATTACAGGCCGCCGGAGTGGTAAGCCATCTCACTCCCGCAGAGCGCAGGCAATACGGTAGTATCAACGAGCAAAACAAACTGCTTGTAAACAAAGTCCACGATTACAATGTTGCTAACGCCAGCTATAGCTCGCCCGATGTAAACTGGGATTTGTTTGAGAAAAACCTGATTGCCCGCAACGGACTGAAGGCAATAGAAAACGGACTGACGCAACTACTGGAAATCTGCAGTGACACACGCATTCTTTACGATTACAGTCTTTACCACAACGCACTTGTCGACTATGATTATACAAAGTACAAAGCAACCAGCGTTGCAGGTGGGGCGGGGTACACTACCAAGTATCAGGACATCAAACAGCTATTTGGAGTGCCTTCGCAGAAGGCCGACAGTAGTACCGATGCCAACGATACTGCCACCACTAAATAGTGATAACTGCTTTCGCAGACATAAAAAAGGAGACCCGCATAGGTCTCCTTTTTCTATTGAACCGGGTGTTCCCCCGTTTGCTAATACCTTTAATGTTTTGAGTACGGCCTTGTACCATTTTCCGGACCGTCTTCTACGTATTGTTGAACCGGGTTGTACCCCGTCTCCGACTGCGTGTCATCCTATTTGTTACCGCCTTTAATGGTTTCCGGAACCGCCTTATATCTATTAATGAACCGGGTTATACTCCGTCCCCAACCGGGTACCACCTTTAAATGAACCGGGTGATACCCGGTTATTTGCACCCTGCAATGCGGTTCTTTAATCCTTACAACAGGCTTATTGACCGGGTTTGATGCGGTTAAAGAATAGTGGAGAGGCGGTTTAGTTGAGCGCTACACCCCGCGGGTCTTTGCGGGGAAGCTTTTCGGCGACGTCGCAAACCTGTTTCGCGGAGTGTCTTATAGGTATAAAAAATGATCTTGCAGCCATCATGGTCGCTTCGGTTGTACTTCGTTGCGTCGCACATTTCATCGCCTGTGCTGCTATTGGGCAGGTTTGTATTTTTGTATTCGCGAAATCAGATCGCCACTTCGTCGTACCTCCTTCGTCGGGAAGACATGGGATTATACACTCATTATAGTTATTAATGGGCCACTCGCGTTGGTCACCCTGACAAAGGAAGGGGCCCGCGGAATTTGGGGTACGAAAACATTAGCCACACGCACGGATCGTTGCAGTGCTGAAAAAACTATTTTGCCACCAGCTTTATTCACTACCGTTAAACTTCGTTGCGTCGCACATTTCATCGCCAGTGCTGCTATTGGACAGGTTTGTTACTCGCGTCATTGTGCGGAGTAAAATTAGGAACGAACAAAGCAATTGCACGCAATGAGTGCTACTCGTGTTGCTGTGCAGGCTGCTTCGTTCCTCGCAGTGACGCGAGTATTAAAATGTTCGCGATGACCCGCGGGAGTGTTGTTACCGTAGTGATTCGTCGCCCTCGCAATAACTGTTTTTTTGTATAACCCACAGCACGCGCCCGCGTTGAGTAACACCCGCGTGGGTCATTGCGAGGAGGAACGACGTGGCAACCTGATTTCGCGGAGTGTGCTATTGGGCAGGCTTGTTACTCGCGTCATTGCGCGGAGTGACATTAGGAACGAACAAAGCAATCTGCACGTAATGTGTGCTGCTCGTGTTGCTGTGCAGGCTGCTTCGTTCCTCGCAGTGACGCGGGTAAAATGTTCGCGATGACCCGCGGGAGTGTTGTTACCGTAGTGATTTGTCGCCCTCGCAATAACTGTTTTTTGTATAACCCACAGCACGCGCCCGCGTTGAGTAACACCTGCGTGGGTCATCGCGAGGAGGAACGATGTGGTAACCTGATTTCGTGGCGTGTGCTATTGGGCAGGTTTGTTACTCGCGTCATTGCGCGGAGTGACATTAGGAATGATCAAAGCAATTGCACGCAATGAGTGCTACTCGCGTTGCTGCGCATATTAATATGGATTGTAGAGATGTTGCACGCAACGTCTCCAGGTAACGTGAGCAAGCATACGCGAAATCAGATCGCCACTTCGTCGTGCCTCCTCATCGCGATGACCCGCGGAAGTGTTGTTGCTGTAGCGATTCTTTGTCCTTGCAATGACACACTGCACACACTCGCGTTGAGTAACACCCGCGTGGGTCATTGCGAGGAGGAACGACGTGGCAACCTGATTTCGCGGAGTGTGTCGGATAGATTTGTGCCTTACTATTTGGGAACTCAGATCACCCCTCGTACTTTGAGAAACAATCTGATTTTCCCGTTTCCCTTTTTACAATTTCTCAATATCCTTTTTCCCCAGTCCAGTCATCTTCTTAATTACAGCCAATTCAAAGCCTTCCTTCTTCATCTTCGCCGCAATAGTGAATCGTTCTTTCTCCGCTGCAATTTCTTCCTTAATCTTTATCTCCAGCAGCTGCATTTCGCTGCGGTCCGTCAGTTCGTATTTGCCGCTGTTAGCGATTTTTTCCATCAGGCCTTTTTCCTGAAAGCTGTAATAGCTGGTTTCGGAAATGACGAGGTGGTCAAGTACTTCTATCAGTACAATCTTGCCGGCTTTGTATAGACGGTCGGTGAGGTCTATGTCTGCTTTCGATGGTTTGGAGACTTCGCCGCTCGGGTGGTTGTGTACCAGAATTACTTTCGTAGCCAGTTTATAAATGCCCATCCTGAAGACCTCCGGCGGTTTCACTTGCACGATGTCTGTGGCGCCGAGTGCCACCAGTTCTGCAAAAAGAATCTTGTTTGTTGTATTCAATCCCACAACCCAAAAGTGTTCCTGATTGCGGCGAATTTTATTTTCGCGCAGCAGTATTTGTTGCATCACTTTGTAGATGTCGTCCTGATTTAGAATCGTTACTTTCTGTTCTTTGGAGAGGCGTACGTTCATGCCCTAAATATAATCTTTAGATACTAGATGTCAGACGGCACGATTAGTCCTGCGTCGCCTTGATAAATTGTCCGTTAGCATCAAACAACAATTCTGCGTTTTTTACCTCCACCTCATATCTGATGTCTCCGTTAGATTTTGTTGTTTTTGAAATGTCTTTTGCAGCTGTTTTATAATGATCCTTTATGTAGGTTGCCGCGTCGGCTGGTAGTGCGGATGCTGGAATTTCGACTTCCGTTTCCAAAAGATTCCCTGATGCATCAAGCAATAGTTCAGCCTCGTCTGTTTCTACTTCGTAAAGAACGGTTCCATCTGCTTTTGTGACTTTTGATGCGCCTTCGGGCTTGCCGGCGTGTTCTTTTACATAATTCAATACAACATCCGGGAGCTCGGTTGCTGTTATTTCTTTTTCCGTTTGCAGGCGTTTTCCTAATGCGTCATAAATGGCTGAAATCTCTTTCTCTTTTTGCACAAAATCCACTTTATAATCCCAGTTTTCTTGTTTCCATTCCACTTCTTGTGCATCAGGGAAATCGTTTTGGAATGCTGCCCGGACAGCGGGTGTGATTTGTATATTTTTCTCCTGAGCAACAGCGGTTACTGTGAGGCTAAAAAATGTAATTGCAAGAAGCGAATAGCGTCTCATAAAAGATAAAATTTTGACGTTGTGAATCCGGCGAATGTACAATTATTCATCGTCCTAAGTTGTTCAGGCCGTTCGCCTCTTCCCAGCGCCGTTTCAGTGTACAGACAAAAATGGTAGGCGATTAAAACGAGCATTGGATAATAATTCCGGCATAGAATTTGATTTAAGGAGTAGGTATGGAAAACTTGCTAAAAATGAATAAAAGAAAACCGCTGGCCGGTGTAATTGCTTTTTCAGTAATCATCTCATGCTTTACATCTTGCATGACTACTAAGACGAATGTTGGTAACTATCGCGAAGCCGCAGGAACTAATTATACCTATTCAAAAGGGAAGCAGTTCTGGCTGTTCTGGGGTGTGCTACCAGTGGGCCGCACCAATGTAAATACGCCGAAAGACGGCAATTGCCAGGTGGTGACTCGTTTTAATGTTGGTGATGTGTTGATCACCGGTGTTACTGCTGGTATTGTTTCCTCATACACTATCAAGGTTAACGCAAAAAAATAAGGACATTTTCGCGCAGCAGTGGAGTATAATATTGTATCCGGAAAAGGCAATCTGTTACGTGCATCAACTTCGTGCAGGTGTAGCAACTTACTTAATCGGCACTACAGACAAACAAAGCCCTCACGATATCGTGAGGGCTTTGTTTGTGTAGTAAGTGTTGTTGCTAAATTTTCGTAAAAGTGAGAAAATCTGTAACGCCGTTTTCTACATCCTGTAATTGGATAGTTGTGGCGTTGTTTTGATTGATTGTCCAGTCATCGTCCAGTGCCTCAAACAAGTTTGTATGGTCGAAGTCAATGTCCATTTTAGCCTGACGGTCGTCGGTCTCAGTACGCCATGCTCCGTTGACAGTGGTTGTGCCGTTTGTTACCACTACTAGTCCGGTAGTTTTAAATACAAACGTGTAGCCGCTAAATTGGCTTGTCTGGTCAACGCCGCCTTGTGTGAACTGAGTGATTTTCCAGCCGCCGGTCTGAGTAGTGGAGCCGCTGGTAGAACCATTGGTGGCACCGGTGGAGGAACCTGTGGTCAGCGTGCTCGCTGTGGTATTTGCCGTAGCATTTGCAGCCTTGTCTTTATTACACGATCCAAATACAGGCAGTAAGAATAGTCCGAAATACGTTAATTTCTTCATCTCTGAATTGATATTTCGGGCGAATGTAGTGAATGTTTTAATTGTTGTTTTTCAATTGGTTAAGTTATGTTTGGCGGCTTTTTTAAATGCCTTCGAAACCTAGTCAGCTGGCCTGTTTTCGAGCGTGATTTTTTTTACACACCCACATTTCATTATTAACAAACACCTAACTGCTTTATGGGGATTTTAGCGCAGATAAGTTTTTTAGTTTGTGGGATACTTTTCCCGTAAGTGTGACATGCTGGGGTAGGTGAGCGTTCTTTTGTTTGCCATCCGACGGTAGAAGGGATCGCGCGCGACACTGGTGCAGGCGCGAGTAAATAATCGCAATCGTCATGCCCTCGCGTCCGTTGCGAGAGAAAAAAAGAGACGCTTTGTTGCGTCTCTTTTCTCAAACAATAAGTAGCTAATCTCGAACTTCGAGTATGAGTTTATTTTTTCTTAACGAGGTATGCGGAAATCAGAATAGCGATACCGCGTGCCAGGTCTACGATGGCGAGGTCGTAACGTTGTATTTCCATGATTACGGTGAAGCCGCCAATAACCATCCACCAGCCAATGAACTTGGACAAAAAAATCGCTTCCGGTTTACTCTTCCTATTGTAGCCGATAGCGACTACGCCGAGTGAAGCAAAAATGAAAAGACAGATACCGAAAAATGTAGAAAACACTTTAAGGTCTTCGCTGAAACTCATGTGTGTGGCGCGTAATAAACTGTCCAGGCCGAAGAGAATCCATGCGCCCAATCCGAATTGCATGAATGCCGTAAGGCCCAGAAAAAAGATCAAAAATTTTCTCGCGGTTTGCATTTTTTAAAATTTAGGTGACATTATTTTGCTTCAGTCGAAAAAGGGAAATTGCGTGATAAGCGAGTTTACGGGCGCGGGCGATGCCGCCCAGCGGTTGATGTGTTGTCAGACAATGCCAGGGGGAAAATGTAAGGTTTTCACCAAAGGAATCACGGCTTTCATTCGCAAAATCCTGTTTAGGTATTGTAATCACAGCTACTTTCTGAAAAGGCGAATCCCAAGCTACACAAGGATCTTCAATTGGCATACGAACTGCATCCTCCTGCATTTGTATCATAAAATGGAAACTGAAATCCTGGTTGTCCAGCGTCTGTTGCAAGTCTGCTCTCAGAAAGTTTTTGTCGCTTTTGTCTGTTCGGGAATTGACAGGTGGCGTGACGGGAATAACGGAATATTTCACAGCCTGGTCTTTGGTTCCGAGGCGCGATGGGCTGACGCTCCAGAATTGCAGACTCAAAAGGCTGTTGGTTTTTTTCATTGATTGTAATGTACGGATGAGCACTGGCCAGTTGCCTGGATTGAGCGCAAACAGCGCCATACCGGCCATTCCTCCACACACCGCTTTAATGCTTTTCTTGAAAGCGGCCACATTGGGCGCCATGAGGGTAGGGTAACTCACCAGCAAGAAATCTTGTGACTGCGGCATCCGTTCGTCTTGTATCAGCATTTCACCTGGTACATCCAGCAGCTTAATGGCCATACCGCGCAGGTCTGCTTTGCGGTCGTCTACCACTTTTGTGTTGCCGTTAGAAAAACGGATCCATGCTTTATAACTTTTGCCCGGTTGTAGTATGCCATATTGCAAGTGCTGCGGCAAGTCTGCGTTTACGGTAAACGTTGCTTCCACTAGTCCGTGCGCTTTAGCATGAAACTGACGCTTTGTTTTTCCCGGAGCGTACACACGTTTCAGATGATTAATGATGGTGTCGATAATTTCCTGTGTGTCGCGTGCTTCGTTGGGCTGCGGATATTCAGTACCTAATGTGGGTTTTGGAGCCATCGTCTACAAACTTGATAAATACTGAAGTGCTTTTATGCCCGGCATAAAGAAATAAGCTCCGCCACGTATGGTTACAAATTCCGGAATGTCGGTATGTCGTACACGAAGACCCGGGTGTTGCACTGCGAAAACGCCTGTGGTACGTGGATCCTGCGGATTGTGATGATTGCCGGTAATGGCATCACGTTCTTCATACAGACCGTTGAATTTTGGATTATTGATCCAGGCATTCTGCACAAATTCAAACTGGCGGCCGATATCGGCACCCAGGCAAATAAAGTGCAGACCACGATCATCATCGCATTTCGTGGCGTTGAGACAATCGACCGGTTTTAATGTCTCGGCCAGCGGAGGCCCATAAGAGCGGCCTCTGCGAAGAATGCGATGTTTATTGGAAACAGAGATTGATGTTTTTCGATCTGTATCTAAAGAATCTTTTGGATTGGAACGGCGTATATGCGAAGCAAACGGACATTTCAATCCGTGTGGATCACTGTTGCGGAAATCGAAATTATTATCTTCCTGCATATGCGGCATTTCACCATCCGGACAAACTACAATCGGTGTGCCGTTTGGCCAGCGGCCCACCATCTGCGCAGCGAGTTTTATCATCGCCGGTTCATTGTTGGTACCGTCTGTATTTTGGGTGGCCTTGTCCATATATTTCCAGAAAAGAGAAACATCTTGTTTCATTTGGCGGAACACCAGGTATGTGCCGTTTTTGCCCAGGTCATGCATGCCGTTTACAGAAGATTGCGGCAGCAGGTTTTTATGATCCATTGCGGCGGCAACATACGGACTTGGTGTAAACTGATTATAACCATTTGGATAGCCAAGAATAAATTCACCCGGTTCAATACAGTTTTCATTGGTATCTGTGCGGCTCAAACCTTTGATGGTTGGTTGTGAAATGCCGTCACGAAATCCGAAATGTTCTTTGCGTTCATACAAAACGGTGGTGCCTAGATGTTGCAATAGTTTTAATCCGTTTTGAGAAAAGCCCGCCATATACGTTTGGGTGCATGCGTTCAGCGTTTCGGCATCTTTGGCATAGATCATGAGTAGCATATGCACCGGTTCGTTTGCACGGCCGCCCCATTCCCAGTTATCGGGTGCGCTGTTGCCAAAGTCGCCGAGGAATTGTTGCTTGTGCCTTGTCGTCATGCCGTCTTCCAGCTCCATCGGGAAGCTGTCGAGTGCTTTGCGATCGAGGCCCAGCTGTTTCAGGCCTTCAAAGCTAAATGCGATATGTATCGCGGTTTCTTTTGGTTTGTGATGACCTGGGGTAATATCTTTCTGAATATCAGCCAGCCATTTTTTTGCAGCGGCTCCGTCTGTAATGGACAGTATGAGAAAGTCTGCCGCAGGCAGATTGGAATATCCACGAATGACCAGACCTTGTATATCGTTTATTTCGAGTTGCATGGTGTGCTATTTTAAATACTGCGGAGCCATTCGCTCGCTTCTGTTTCCGACATAGTGCCGTAAAGGCCGTTGCGGATTTTACTGTTGGAGTAAACGTTGTCGACTGAAACTTCTTTATTTGCCGAATACCAGACGTTCGTAATAATCTGTTTGGCACGTGCCCATTCCATAAAACCTTCTGCATCCTTAGCGCCGCCAAACATCATCAGTCTTGTTTTCGGATAACCTTCAGTATGGCAAAACATCAGTGTTAATTGCTTCGCTGCAATATGAATGAAATCGCGCAGGTAGTTTTCTGAATTACCATCGTAGTTGCTCAGGAATAACATCTGACGACCTTCATTGATAATGAGCCAACGCGCGAAATGCACTGTAGGTATGCCGGAGAGCTTGCCTTTGCTGAACAGATATGGTGCCAGGAAATTGGTCATGCGCAGCAAAAACATCATAGTAGCCAGACGAACTTTGCCGGGCTTTACATTGCCCAAAGCAGAGAACTGCGCCTGTACGAGTTGCGTCTCGCGGTTAACCAGTTCGCGGATATGATCTTTGGTAAGATCGTTGGGTACTTGCTTTTCCCGGATCTCAATGGATAGAACGATGAGCATCCATACAATTACAAACGGAATAATGATCGGGAGCAAAACGATGAATAAGATTGCAAGGCCAATCAGTTTGCCATAAAAGGAGACATTCCATTTTTCTGAGGCATTAGGTACTGGTGTTCTGGCGAATGCTAAATCGGCATTACTATGAACGTAGTCAATGATCTGCTGTCGTGTAGTATTTGCCGGCTGTTGCTGAATGCTTTGTCTGTTGCGGTCTGCGAAATCATTGATGGCATTGCGTAATACATGTTCCTCATGAATTTGTTGCACCGAACGGTAACCGACACCGACGTAAAATGTATCAGCCTCTAAGCTTTGATTTTGAAGATAAAGTTCCAGCATGGAAGCGTTATAAGCACCTTGCGGAAATTTTTCACACATCGAAAATATCTGCCACAAGCCTCTACCCGCAACAGAAATCATCTGTTGCATATGGTTATTGAGCGGCAGATCATAGTTGGTGGTAAATGCCAGTTGCGCCGGAATATCCTTTCCATAAGCGTCTTTGCACGCATCGAGAATAACGAAGCGTGCAAAGTGTATGGTAGTTATTTTCTTAAACGGAATAATATCGTTGTCTTCGACACCACTGTCGTCGATTTTTTGCAACAGGTCATACAGCGGTTGCTGCATGCCGCTTTTTATATCGACAACAATAGAATAAGCTCCGTGTTGCGTCATAATTGGTGGTGATAGATTAAAAATGTGGTTTGATATAGATATCGTACAATGAGCCGGAGAAGTATTTTCCGAAATCTGTCATCACACGCAGCTCCTGCATTTTAGATGCGGCATTGAGCACCTTCATCGTGGTAAGCTGTTTCGCGAAGTCTGCTGTCTCAATCACCAGAATACCTTTTCCGAGTACCGGACTGGCTTCGTCGGTGCCTTCGTGTACGGTGATGTACAGTGTGCAGGTATCTTTCCAGAGATCAAAACCTTTATCATCACGTATTTGTTTGAAGCCGTAGAAATAATAATCCTTGCCTTCTTCTGAATGAATGTTCATACGGTAATTCATCAGTTTGGTTGGGATTTCGGTATCAGCGTTGACAAACAAATTGAAGATGCCGTTGGTAATCGTCAGCGGGCTTTGCGATAATACCGGCGCCTTTACAATGCCAGCCAACGTAGCCTGATGCTGGGGATCTTTCAACATTGTCTCCACATCATTGGATGTTACCGTCAATGTAAAATCAAACAGGGAACCAGCGCTTCTGCCAAGATCTTTACCTTTTTCGAAATCACTTTTCTCTGCGGTAGAGAAATAGCCCTTCATGGTTTCGGTAAACTGAATGCCCGGTTTCAATGTTTCGCCCTGAACCGCAAAATCTTTATAATCGTAGTTGATCGTCAGTCCATAATCCTGAGCGATAATTTCGCAGCAACGTTCTGCCAACGCAGAAATTGTAATCAATGGATTTACGCCCAGAGGAAGCGGTACAATAGAGCCATCACATACATACAGGCCTTTGTGGACATCAGTTCCGGTAGTGCCGGAGAATACCTCGCCTTTGTGATTGACAGCTCCTTTGGTTGCATCATCACCCATAATACAGCCGCCCAGCGGGTGTACGGTAATGAGATCATAGTCCATCACTTTGGTCCAGGTCGGATTGACTACATATTCACCACCGATTGCTTCTGTGGCAGCGCGCAGATTTTTATCCACTTTCTGGAAGATGCCTTCTTTACCAACGCCCGGCCAGAGGATTTTTAAACGGTCTTTTTCCAGTACCATTTTACCTTTACCGTCGTCATGTGTCATTACCAGGAAAGCCTGCGTGTTATTCATTGCGCCATGATATGGGCCCCGGATAAGACTTTCGGCTTCGCGCAGTTTGCGCTGCATTTTTTCGGATAATGATTCTGCCGGTTCGGAGCCAAAGATCTTGGATATCGTGGCCATCGATGCAGTGATGGTACTCGCCAGTGGTCCCGGAACATTACCATCTTCAATCACCATGCCGTCTTCCAGCGTTGGTTGCTCGCGCAGATCAATTACAGAAGTGATGCATGGACCAACCGGGGGAATTTCACCTACTTTATGATGACCGAAACCGACTGTGTTTACTTGTACATCGCAGTTGTAACCAAAGCCGAGTACGTCTCCGTTGCCTGTAAAACGTTCGCCCACCATATCAGAAGCCGTCAGACCTTTTTCTTTGGAGCGCAGCATGATTTCGGTACTGCCGAGTGCACCTGCGCCTATTATGACCATATCCGCAGTTACGAAAAGGTCAGGAGCATCGAATTTGTTACTTTCTGCATTCTCAATGAGATAATGCACTACCCATTTTCCATCTGCGTTTTTGCTGATGTATTGTATGCCGACGCCTGTATAAATTTCCGCGCCGTGGTTGCGGGCGTCGGGCAGGTAGTTCATCAGCGTTGTATTTTTTGCTCCGTAATTGCAGCCGGTCATACAGTCGCCGCAGAGCTCACATTTATATTGGTCAACGCCGGCGTTATTGCGGCGGTTTTCAAACGTTACATTGATATCGAGATAGCGGAAATCTTTGCCCATGCCCTTTGCAGACAGCTTCATCGCTTCCGATTTCGGCAGTTTCGGGTAGCCGTTTTTGCCTTCCGGATACTGGTTGGGCTGTAGCATATGTCTTGCACGGTCTACGTTTCTCCAGTAAGAATCCGGGTCTTTGCGTATCGCTTCGGGCCAGTTGTCTTTTTCGAGTACGCGTGGTTCGGGAATGAGCGATACATTGGCATTTACCAGAGAAGTGCCGCCGAGGCCGCAACCTTTGTAAACGCTCATATCGTTGTTGAGATGGAATTCAAACAGGCCGTTATTCGGTCCGATACGGCCGTCTGGGGTGTTAAACTGCATTTCTTTCATGGCGTCGCCCGTGGTGCTGGGGTATTCGCCGGGCAGAAACTCTTTTCCTTTTTCCAGGAGACATACTTTTTTGCCTGCGCGTGAAAGGCGTGATGCCGCAATGCCGGCTCCATATCCTGAACCAATAACGATGACTTCGTAATGGTTTTGCATATTGGCGACTGGTGACGATAATCGCTGGAAATTCATAAGAAATGATTGATGGTGAGCAAGAATCTTTTGTTGGTGAAATTGAGTCGTTATTAATATTGCCTTAAAGATAATTTTTGATTTTTAAAATGTAAACTGTTTTCATAATGATTTTTATACACGTTAATTTCTTGGTTAAGTGGCGGAAATGTTAAAAGCTGAAATGGGTAATGTGGTGAATGCGATTAATGTAGAAAATGTGTTTGGTCCACGGAATGGAAATTGTTTTCGGCGGAACCGAAATTATTACGCGCGTCACTTGTAAAGAATGAAGTAGCCGCACAAAATATGAGTCACAGAATAAGTGCAGTTTGCTTCGTGCAAAGATGCGAGCGTGCCACGCCTTATTTAACCCTTTAACTAGTTAACGTTTTAACGAATCTCCAACATTTGGAGATGGGTTACTTTCTTTGGATTCGAGGATCAATAAAAAACTCCCTTTTATGAAATCCTTTCGTCTTCTCTTTCCAGTTCTATTGTTGACTATTATAATTGCTTCTTGTGGCCGGAGTGAATCTCATCGTGAAGCAGCGGAGGTTGTGAGCACTGATACCACTTCGGTTGCCGGTACTGATGTAGCGTCTGCAGCGCTGGCAGGTAATCTTACTGATCCATCACGGAAAATTGTACATACTGCCGATTTTAATTGCCGCGTAAAAGATGTTTTTCAGACCACGGATAAGCTGGAAAAAATGGTGCGTTCTGTTGGTGGTATCGTTAGTGAAAGCACGCTGGAGAATCAGAAATCTGAATTACACACGCAGCCTTATACGGAAGATTCATTGAGACAAGTGCAGGAATACAGAACTGTAGCACATTTGACGTTGCGCGTGCCTGTAAAAATGGTGGATAGTCTGCTGGATGCGATTCCGCAATATGTGGATTTTATGGAACGCAGACAACTTCGTTTGCAGGATGTTACCTATCAGTATATGGCCAATCAATGGCAGCAGGAAGGGCGCGGAAGCTGGGATGATAAGGCGCTTCAGCATGCGAAAAGTACGAAGGATGTAATAGCAGCAGCGGATCGTTCGCAATCGGATAAAATGCAGGATATCAGCAACCGGATTGATAACATGCATATTGATGATAACACTCGATTTGCCACGATCACACTCGATATTTTTCAGCCGTCAAAAGTGGATGTATTGATTGTGCCTAATGGAAATTATATTGCCCGCACACCGTTGTCTAAACGTCTGATGTCTGGTCTGCGCAATGGCGTCGAAATGATAGAATCTGTTTTTGTTTTCTTCATGTATATCTGGCCGTTGCTTGTGCTCGCCGGCGTTGCTTATTTTGTTTTTAGAATAATGAAGAAAAGAAGACTGGCCGTTAATTAGTTCTCACATAGAGGGTAACAGGTTAACTCGTTAAAGAGTTAAATCGGTCGGTTAATCACCCCCTCAACCATTTAGCCAATTGCCTGTCTTAAAGTACCGCTTTCAATGTCATTCGTCCGGTATGTACCACATTGCCGCTGCCCGGCTTACGGCCTTCGTATTCCAGAGAAATTTCAATGCCTTTACTTACGCGACGGTCCCAGTTTACGTACCAGAGGAAGTTATCACCGCTTTGCAGACCATCCAACATAACAAATGTTACCGGAGCTGTTTGCTGGCCGCTGTAGTAAATCGCAGAATAAGTACCGCGGATCTGAATGGCGCCTGTGGCGGGTTGTGTCCAGCGGAATTCCAGATTGGCGCTGGCAATATTGGCAAGTTCGCCGCCATAATCAGGTGAGTTTACCCGCTGTTCATATTTCAGACTGGTAGTGACCCGCCAGATGGCTCTGTGCAGCCATACCAGAGACGGTTCGGCACTATACATTGCCACTTTATAACTGCGGCCGTCATCGAGTGCGGAAGAATATGATTTGGTGCCGTCTTTGCCGGTGATATTAAGTGTGAACGAACGATTGAGATTCCAGCGGATTTTGCCGAGATGCTGACTGCTGTTGCCGCCTTCTACGCCGTATGTGAGCAGCTGTTTATTTTCATTGCTGAGGTAGTTATAATCGATGCCCCATTTAGCATTGGTGCGGTTGAAATAAAGACTATTGCTCAGTGAGGTAGTAGCAGTAATGATCGATGTTTTATCTGATGGATTGTAGAATGGATTATAGGCAAGATTCCCCACGTCAGAAAGCAGGCGGTTACTGATCTGCAGCGAAGCCTGATCGGAGAATCGGGAAACAAACTTCTGCCATTTGCGCGTCGTTTTCTGGTTGCGCCAGATAGAAGCAGGCTCAAAGCTGAGGCTCTGGTTAAAGTTTACATAATGCACCTTCACATACTCATTCGTAGGCGTGAATACTTTGATGAATTTTTTCTGGTCGGGATAGATGGCTATTTCAAATTCATTAGTTTGCTGCACGCCGTCACCGTTATAGTCGATCCACATATACACACCTTGTCCGGCCGGTACTTCCAGATAAGTATAGGACCGTTTTTGTTCCTGCCCGGAACCAAATTCATAAAGCGTATTAAGGGAGATCGCCTGTCGCCAGAGATTGCCGTTGTAGGTAAATCTTCCGAGCAGACTTTCTTCTGATTTCTGATTGGAGAATAAAGTGTCGTCTACAGTGAGCTTACGATATGTGCCCGTAAAATTGATCTGGTGATCTTTCCATTTCGCGATGCCAGCGCGTACATCCACATTGTCACTATGACTTTGCTGCAGAAATTGATTGTCGCGGGGCAGCTGATCGCGGCGCCGGTTGTAGTCGATGGCAAAATTTACTTTCTGCTGTCCGGGTGAGTGCAGATAAACCGACGTGATGTCGAAGGCAAAAGCATTATTGCGCAGCGTGTCGGTAAACTTATCCCTGATGGCGTTGTTTTCCGCGTCATAGCGTGCCCCCAGCGCGGTATTGCCCAAGGGTTTTATTTTATATTCTCCGAAAATAGAAGGCCGGAAGTACACTGATTTCTGAAAGGTATCTGTTGCGTTCAGCAGATTGAAGGTAAAGCCTGTATTGAAATGCTTATCGGTATAGCCATAGGTAACCACATTCCGATAGCCTTTGTAATCACTGCCGCGTTGGTAAAAACCAAAATTATACCCCAGCTGTCCGAATTTCCGGTCCATTAATTTAGTGCCTAATCCTACAAGCTGCTCGTCTGGTTTGTTGGTACTGGTTTGCGGTACGTTCCAGTCGCGGCCGAATTCCACATTCCGGTAGGGCGCAATGGCCTGAAAACGATCTTGTACATATTCGTAAGAAACGGTGTTTTGTAAGGAAAGCCTGCTGTGTTTCATCGAGTCTTTATCGCCGAGAAAACGTTGTTCATTATAAAGCAGGCGGCTGGCCATCCCGATATGTGTATTGTTGTCGATCGGTGAGAAGAGGTTCGGATCAGTGTTACTCGCGGCCACTTCCACATTCAAGGTTTTCAGACTATCGATATGATAAGTAGTCCCCAATGTAAAAACCTGCATTTTCTTCGGTGTCACCAGCAATTGTACCGGGGAGTAATTACCGGTATGCGCACCGTTCACCGGCGGAATCCAGTCGTACACGCGACCATTGGCATTGGAGGTGGAAATGATATAATCACCTTTTCCATCGCCCACGTAGGAAAAAGAGACGTTGTATAAAGTCTGCGTAGGATCTATGGAATAGACCAATACGGAATCGTAGTGTATACCGTTTGCGCTGGTATCTATAAGTCTGTACAATATTTTGCTGGCGGCGAACGTATCCAGATTGATCACAGGGTAGTACGCGTTCTGAATAGAGTCACCGATGGTGGTAAGGAAATCTTTTTGCTGGCCGGTAAGATTCTGCAGATAAGGTTGGTTTTTGGCATCCTGGTTGGAGTATGCGTTAAACCGTACATTCCATTTTTTGCCGATCTGCATTTCGTCATACGCATAGATCAGGGAATTGAGGTAGTTTTTGTCCTGATACTCAAACTCCACCTGGATACGTGAATCTTTAGTGATCATCTGCCTCGCCATGAAGCTTACCTCGCCGGTATTGTAATTGATGATGTAATCTGCATTTTCGCCGCGCTCCATGATTTTATCGTTGATAAAAACCTTTTCGGTACCGGCGAGTACAATAAAGAATTGTTCGCCGTTGTTGCCCGTAAGTTTATATGGTCCCTGGTTTCCTTCCAGCCCCTGAAAGATGTTCCGGGCAAACTGACCTTTCGCTATGGAGCCGCTGAGGCCCATTTTATTGGTTATATTTTTATTGAGTTTAAATTCATCCTGATAATAAATCCCCTGTACGCGTTTGTAGTAATTCAGAAAATATCCCGGTGGTTTTTCCAGACTGAAATCTCCCAATAAGAGATCATGTTTCTTTTTGCTGAGGCGGATGTAGATCTGGTCAAATTCCTGTAACCGTTGCGTATTTCCTTCTGGCTGAAAAGGAATAGAATTATCGGTAAGGGCCGCTTCTATTTTAATACTGTCGAGCAGATAGCCGTTTACCTGCAGGTTGAAATGGGAATTGAGCGCCACATCCTGGTTGTTACCCAGAGAAATGCTTCGCCCGTAACTACCGTTATAGTCGATCTGGTTAAAATCAACAAAGTTTTTACTGCCGGGGCCATTGTAATCGTTTTCATGATACAGCAGGAATACGAAATTGGAATCCATTGCATGAGCCGTCTTGTGGACGTATTCGTGCGAAAAGGAAATCGGCAGTACGCGGTAGGTTATATAAATACTGTCTGCCGAAGGTTTTTTCTTCCAGACCAGTAAAGAACGTTCTGAAAGTATCTGGTAATCTTCATGGGGTACACCGGTAATGTGCAAGGTGCCCGGAACCAGCGAAAGAGAATCAATTTGAAGCGTATCCCGTTTGCCGACTGCTATTTTTCTGAGCCGGATATTAGACATGCCATTGTCTTGCTTATTCTGCGCAGACAGAATAAACGGAAAAAAGACAATGAATATAATCCAGACAATCCGGAACAGCAGTTGCTGCAAATTATAGTATGCTTTATTGGTTGATAATCTGTGGAAAGATACTGCATAAAAAAAATTTTGAACTAAATCCCAAGGTTCTCTCTTCCTGACTCGTCTTTTAAAGAAGATACGTTTTCAAATAAGCACATTTACGCATTTTCAAATTGAGATTATGAAGTTTGCTATCTGGATTTTTGCTGTTATACTCTTGTTTGCTGCCTGCAAAAAGAAAGCTAGCTCTGTAGAGCAGCCGATATTGTTTGGGGATGGAAACATGCTGCTGATGGACGCAACCGGTTATTTCTCCTTCGGAAAATATTACGGTATGTGCGGCGGACCCAATTGCGCAAGGTTCTATAAGATTAGTAATGGATCTGTTTATCCGGATAATATGGTCCAATTCAGAAAGCCGCTTCTATTCGCCGGGGTGCCGCTTAGTTCACCCAATGCCTGGGTAGCAGCATCAGCAGTGCTGTACAATTTTCCGCAGGAAATGACAAATCAACCGGATACAGCAGTCGGTTGTCCGGATTGTCATGACCAGGGAGCTTATTATATAGAATACAAGGCCAGTAGCACTGCGCCCGTAAAATACTGGTCTGTAGACCCCGATACCGCTTATCTCAGTAATGCCATCAGAGCATATCTCAGTCGAATTGATACCGCATTAGCACACTTATAACCTTTAAAAAGGACTATTTATGAAACCATTACTGCTCATTGCAGCCTGCGGATTACTGCTTGGCTCTTGCAAAAAAAGCTCAGACACCAAGCCTGCATCTTCAGATGGCGCCAAACTCGTAATGCTGAAGGTCGACTATCAGACCGGTAAATTCGAAGGCGGAAAAATCTTTACTTATCCTGCGGGCTCTTATGTTGCCGATTCCATCCCGATTCAGGAAATTGTAAAACCGGCCGGTGATTTTGGCAACGTCACGCTAAAGTATATCCCTACGGGCGATACGGTGTTTTTTGGAACGGTGATCTGGATGGGCGGAGGGCAAAGAATACTGCCACAACAACTGGACAGTTCCAATAAGTTTGCACCTTTTCAGTTGAGCGTCCTGAAACCGGATTCTACCAAAGTGAAGTATTTCGGGGGTGCCAATCGAATTGAGTTTGATCCGTCCCAGAATTTTGCCTCTATCTGGTATAGCATTGCCGGACTAAGTGTTACCGCAAATGCGATTGGCGTGGATCATGCAAAAGTGGGGCTTTTCTTGTATACCCCGAGCGTGGGTATAGGTGACCCGGCCGAATGGGATTATTATTGGTTACTATACATCCGTAATTCTTTATAATCTTGTAGACCCTTTTACTGCTTTTATGCAGGCATACACAGAGACCGAGATCATAAACGGATGCCGGAATAATATCCGCGCTTTTCAGGAGCAGCTGTACAAAAATTACTACAGCTTGTTCCTGAAAATCTGTGCACGTTATGCAAAAGACATGGAAGATGCAGAGCAACTGCTGAATGATAGCTTTCTCAAGATTTTTACACGTATCGGCGATTATAAAAATGAAGGTTCTTTCGAAGGCTGGATGAAACGGATCACGATCAACACTTGTCTGGATTATCTGAAAAGCCGTTATCTGAAAACATCCATGCAGATGCAGGTGAATGCTTCGATGGTTACTGAAAATGTGATCACTTCAGATCATGACACGATGCGGCAGATGGCGTTTAAGGAACTGGTGAAAATGATACAGACGCTGCCGCCGCTCACACGTACTGTTTTTAACCTTTTTGTGTTTGATGGTTTTTCACACAAGGAGATTGCGGCATTATTAGACATTAGCAAAGGCACTTCTTACTGGCATGTACACCAGGCGAGGAATCTTTTGCAGGAATTAATTAAAAAAACAAACACTCAAAATTCGTTGTATGAACACAAGCGAATTTGACAATCTGCTACGGGATCAATTTGACGATGGCGAGTTTGAATATAAACCCGCCCAGTGGGAGCGTATGGTTATTGATCTGAACGCTGCAGGTAATGTTCATAAGAAGAAGAGCAGGGTTTTACCTGCGGTGGGAATGGCCGCTGCGCTGGCTGTGGCATTAATTACATCAGGTCTGTGGTTGTTGCGTAAGCCGGCAACACATTTGGCTTTTTCAAAAAGGCAATCAAATCAGCAGATCAATCCGGTTGGGAATGATAACGGAAATAACGCAGGCGGAAATAGTAACGTAAGTGCTGCTCTGGCAGCCAATACTGCACCGACGGTACATTTCGGGCCGCCGGTTCCGATAAGATGTGTGCAATATGTAAGGAATAAACCTGCCAGCGTAGCTGCGGATACGACAACACCGCTTATCGCTGCGAATACCCCCACTGAAAAACAAACTGAGGAGCAACAGAAAAAAAACTACGATAAGGTAGACTTGTCAATGCCCGCTGGCGATTATCCCGACGAAGTAAAAAGAACGAAAAAATTAAGTGTGGGTATAACCGGTGGTGTCAATTACGGTTCTGCGTCTTCTGGTTATATGGCGGGGGTAAATGCACATCAGCCACTGGGGCGTAAATTTTTTGTGGACGGTGATCTTGCAGTGATCAGCAGTAAAAATCTGCAGAATACGGCAAACTATTCATCAACGGATTATAATACGCTAAGTAGTTACGGAGGTACTGATCATACGGGGACAAACACCGGTACCGGAGCAGGCCAGCCTTTGGGCAATATGAAACCGCCACCAAAGGGGCAAACGATAACCAATTTATATTACCTGCAATTTGCTCCGACAATAGGTTACCAGCTGATCAGGAAAGTTTCGGTTGGTGTGGGCGCTGATGTACAACGTAAACTGCAGGATGATGATATGAAAACGGTAGTTTCAGACAATCCGCAAGTCGACGACATCAAACTGATACCGAACATGGATGTTGGTTTGACAGGTAAAGCAGAGTACAATATCACAAAAAAATTAAAGGCAGGGGTGCTGTATCGCGGTGGTATCAATAGCTGGATCGACCCGAAATATGTGAACAGAAATTACATGCAGGTGCAGATGAAGTTTATGATCTTCGGAAAATAAAACCCCTAACCCCTAAATGGGAATTCCGGCGCGATTCAGTGGTGTTTTACAATACTAATGAGGCAGGTTGTTTCGTAATAAACACGAGTAGCTGTCAACTGTCCATTGTCAATTGATTAGCTTTTTCTTATGTTAATCTTATTGTAAGGCATTACCATGGCTTGATTGCAAAATATAGATTTGCCGTCAACCAAATCAAACCTTATGAGCATTCCTACAAAAGAGCTATTGACCCTTCTGATTGCGCTCGGTTGTAACACCGCATTTGCGCAGCAACAAGTTCCTGATCAAGACCCGGAATCAAACACGACCAGCACAGCTCTTGTTTTCTCTCAGAAAACGCCTGTTCACAAAAACACACTTTCGTACAGCCACACCGACATGAATGGTTATTCGGGCCCAGGACTTAATTATGACCGCATTATTGATCGCAGCGGTAAATGGGCTATCAACGCCACTGTAGGTATCGGCTACCGTAATAATGACGCCAGTAAAAATTTTCAGGTAGCACCGTTCAAGGGCGTGTGCTTTCTCATTGCTGGTGTGCGTTATGAACTGACAAAACCAACGTCACGCTGGCACTATTCTGTCATGGCTGCGCTCGCCGCGGGAAAAGGGCAACCAATGAGCAGCTGGTCGCATGATACGCAGTCGGAAGCCAATGGCATTGAAAGTACGACGTACACGTTTCATCCTTATTCCATGTTTGGCGCCATGTTTACGCAGTCTGTTAGTTTTGACATTACCAAACGACTACAGGTGGGCGGAGATCTCGGTATCGGACATTTTTTCAGTGAGCAATCATACAACCAGCCAACACACAGTAAAATTATGCTGCAAGGCAGTTTCCGTATCGGATTTAAATTTTAACCAGCCCCTTTAACCCGCATGTTAGATGCCAGCGGTCAGATGCTGGTTTTATTACTAAATTCAATAACAATAAAAAACGGAGTGCAGATTGCACTCCGTTTTCTGTATAACGAGAATCGTATTTATTAAACCTGAAATACGCCTTCTTTCCATTCTTTCACCACAGGAGCATGGTTGGCGGCGTTGATACCTTCAGAGATGACACGACGCGTTTCCCCCGGATCAATGATTTCATCCACCCACAAGCGTGCCGCCGCGTAGTAAGAAGAAGTCTGGCTCGCATAACGGTCCGTGATTTCTTTCAGCATTGCTTTTTCTTTCTCTGGGTCGATGGTTTCGCCTTTTGCTTTCAGCGAAGCTACCTGAATCTGCAACAACGTTTTTGCAGCTTGTTCACCGCCCATTACCGCAATCTTCGCATTTGGCCATGCGTAGATAAAACGTGGATCATAAGCTTTACCACACATTGCATAGTTGCCTGCGCCGTATGAGTTACCAATTACGATAGTGATTTTTGGAACCACAGAGTTCGCAACAGCGTTCACCAGTTTCGCACCATCTTTGATGATGCCTGCATGTTCACTGCGACTACCCACCATAAAGCCGGTTACGTCCTGCAGGAATACCAGTGGAATTTTTTTCTGGTTACAATTCTGAATAAAGCGAGCTGCTTTGTCAGCGCTGTCGTTGTATATAACGCCACCCAATTGCATTTCGCCTTTACCACTTTTAATGATCTTACGTTGGTTTGCTACGATACCAACTGCCCAGCCGTCAATGCGCGCATAACCGCACACAATGGTCTTGCCGTAGTCTTCTTTAAATTGATCCAGCTCAGAATTGTCCACGATGCATTTGATCACCTCTACAACATCGTAAGGTTTGTTGTTTTCAATACTTACAATGCCATAAATATCTTTCGGGTCTTTGCTTGGTTCTTTCGGTTTTGCACGATCAAAACCAGCGCGTGGTTGTTCACCGATTTTATCAATGATGCGGCGCACCTGATCCAGGCATTCCGCTTCTGTGTCAAATTTATAATCAGCAATACCACTGATCTCTGTATGTGTTTTCGCACCACCGAGCGTCTGAATATCCACATCTTCACCGATCGCCGCTTTTACAAGGTAAGGGCCGGCAAGGAAGATAGAACCGTTACCCTCTACCATCAGCGTCTCATCACTCATGATCGGAAGGTATGCACCGCCTGCTACACAACTGCCCATTACGGCTGCAATCTGCGTAATGCCCATTGCGCTCATCACTGCATTGTTGCGGAAGATGCGACCGAAGTGTTCTTTGTCAGGGAAAATTTCATCTTGCATTGGCAGGAAAACGCCTGCGCTGTCTACGAGGTAGATTACAGGTAAATGGTTTTCCATCGCGATCTCTTGCAGGCGAAGATTTTTCTTTCCGCTGATCGGGAACCATGCACCGGCTTTTACTGTATTGTCATTGGCAATGATCATACACTGGCGGCCGCTCACGTAGCCTAACCCGCCAACGGTACCACCTGCAGGACATCCGCCTTGCTCGGCGTACATTTCCCAGCCAGCGAATGAACCGATCTCGGTAAATTCAGTGCCCTTGTCTATCAAATATTGAATGCGCTCACGCGGCGTCATTTTCCCTTTTTCACGAGCTTTCTCAATGGCTTTTTTTCCGCCACCGAGGCTGATCTGAGCATGTCTCTGTTTCATCTGGCTAGTGGCCAGGCGCATTGCGTCTTCGTTTTTGTTGAATTCCAGGTCCATCTGGGTAAAAAATTTGCCTGACAAAAGTAGCCATCAATTGCCAATTGTCAATTTTCGCTTAGTATTTATCAAACTTGAATTATTATATTTATGTATATATGCCGAAATCACTAGTCCTTACCACCTTTTTTCTGTTCACTGCTTTGCTGTCTTTTGCCCAGATAGACAGCGCTAAAACCTCCGTGCAGGCAGACACCGCTAAAAAGAAGGTGTCGAAGTTCGATAGCTTTAACCAGAAAGCGGAAAACCTGTTCAAGTATATCCCTGTTCCGTTATATTCTTATTCGAGTGAGGCTGGCAATATTTTTGGTCTGGCAAAATTTAACCTGATTCATTTATCGAAAAAAGATACGCTGTCCAAACCTTCGAAAATTTCGGAAGTAGTAAGCTGGTCAACAAAAGGAAGAATCAATGCATCGGTTTCGACAGAGCTAAGCATGCATCATGATAATATTCTGGTGAATGGGTATGTCAATTACAAAAAGCAACCAGAATATATATTGGGTATTGGTAACGATGTATCGCTTGATAGTGCGCATCAGGTGCAGTATGATCGTTTTCAGTTTGTGGCCAATCCGATGTTTAAAGTGAAGCCGCATTTATACGTTGGCGTTGCATTTCAACTGGCAGATTATTTCTCCATTAAACCAGATAGCAATAGCTTTCTCATACGTGATAATGTAACGGGTGTAAACGGTGGTTTTGAAATTGGTTTGGGTATTGCGGCCGCGTATGATACACGCGATAACCGTTATAATCCCTCAAAAGGTGTATTTGTATTTACCAACTTTCTCGGTTTTCCCAGCTTTCTCGGCAGTCATTATCAATTCTCTAAATTCCAGCTCGACTGCCGTAAATATTTTAATCCATGGCTGAAACATGTAATCGCGATACAAGCCTATACTAGTGCATCAGGTGGGGATGTGCCGTTTTATGAATTATCGCTGCTCGGCGGTGATAGCAGAATGCGTGGTTACTATCAGGGGGCAATCCGTGATAAAGTACTGGTGGACGGACAAGTGGAATACCGTATGCCGGTGTGGAATATTTTCGGTGTTACCGGATTCATCGGTACGGGTAGAGTAGCAGACATGTATTCGCATCTTTCACTCGATGGTTTTTATCTTTCTTATGGTGGCGGTATCCGCATCAGGGTTGATTCAAAAAACAATACTAATCTTCGTTTTGATATGGGCTTTGGACCACACGGCGTAAGTGGTTTCTACATCAACTTTGCAGAAGCATTCTAGTATCGGCGATTTAGAATTTGAGATTTGCGAGCTAAAATCAAAGATGAGAAAATAGCCTTCGGCGATTTTAGCGGATCACAACTTTTTGTTTTTGACTTTTACATTTGATAAAAAAGAGAAGCTCCTACAGCTTCGTGGAGCTTCTCTTTGTGTGAAAGAAATGGACTAGTACTTCATCAGTTTTACCACTTCATGATCGCCAGTTGAAGATTGGATGTTTAGCAAATACATACCGGCAGCGAGTGAAGACATGTCTGCAATTTTAACCGTGCCTTCATCATCTATCGGTACCTGTACAATCTGGCCGAGCATAGAGGTTATCGAGCAAGTACTTTTTACATCGGAGGTTTGAATGGTCACACTGCCTGTTGTTACGGTCGGGTAGACAGTTGCATGGCCGTCGGCATCAGTGGTGATATTCAACGTTGCTACTTTAGAATCAGTTAAGTAGCCATTGTAATCTGTGGTGACGATCCTGTAATAAACCTTGGCTTGCGTTGGCAACGCCTGATCTATGTAGTCGTAAGTGTGCGTAGTAGTGCTGTTGTCATTTTGCGGATTGTATTTTGAAAGTTCCTGCCAGTCGATAGCGTTAAGACTGCGTTGTACGGAGAAATAATTGATGTTTTCTTCCTGGGCGGTTATCCATTGTATATCGGCCGTAGTTGCAGATCTCCGATACACATTGAAGGACACCATTTGTACTGGCAAAGGCGATGCAATCAAACATTGAATCGTGTCATTGCCGATGAGAAATTTGATAATAGCTCCGGCCAGCGAATTCAGTGAAATATTGTTCGTATTGGCATTGCAAGAGCCGCCACCACCTTGACCGGAGGTATCTTTAAATACGTCGATAAGTGTATTGTTGGTGGCTATCTGCTGGAATGCATATTTGCTTACTTTATTTCCGCCAAGACCTGGAACGTAGACAATTTTTGTCGAGTCGAGAAGAGTCGTTGAGATTGGACTCGCCCATTGGATGTAGATACAAAAGTTATTACTGGTAATAGATGCTCCGGTTGGGCAAGGAATTTGTGCCCATGCTGCATTCATATAGATGCAGAGTAGTATTGTCAGCAAGGCTGACAACTGGATGCTGCGTTTCATTTTGAAGAAATTTTCGGGGTACTGCTCGAATGAAAATTTTTTAAAATAGATAGTTATCGGTACGCCAAAGCGAACGATCATAGACAAACATTGGTGATCATACGATAATGTCCGAGAAGGTGCTTTCGTAATCGGAACAAGACATGAATGAAAACGGTTGCAGGCGCAACAAGGCTTCAAGCATCAGCGGTGCTGTGTGCGGTCTCAATAACTGGTCGGGGTAACACAATATTTTCTTCCTTGAAAAATATTGTTGCTTTCGTTCATGTAGCATTGCGGCTTTCTACGCAATCCAACTGTAATTTGACTGCAATATATACACATGTATTGTTTTTTGATGCAAATGAGATGTTAACATCGGTAAAAAACGATAAGGCCGCTGCGATCCGCAGCGGCCTTATCGTTCACGACCAACTTCCCCTTATGGTTTCTTGATTTTAGACATCATTATTTGGCGTGTAGTCGTCGTCTTTTTTAGATTCGTCTTCTTCAGTTTTCTTAGATTTTGTTCTCATGTGAGCATAGTCAGATTCGTTGCGCAATTTTTCGTCCAGTGCATCTTTACCAGATGCATAACCTGTACCTACGCAGCCACCTGAACCTGGTGCTGTAGCGCCTTCGTAAGAGATGTTGGTGCCGGTATTGGCATAACCTGAAGAGTGACGATTGTGTGGGTCCGCATGGGCTGTAGGACTCCTCCACAGAGAAGCAGCGTATAATGCACCACTTCTTTTTTTCTTTTCTTTCGCAGAATTATCGCCTGGTACGGGAGGGATGTTATTGCCTTCCAGAGGTATATTTCCGCTATCAAAATGCAAATCCATAAATGACTGTTTACGCATTATCTGGAAAAGTGAATTGAATTAGATCCGATAGATAAAAATGAAATGCTGAGGGTCTGGCAAGATGCATAAGAGACTTGCTCTTTAAAGGTACGAAAAATATATATCTCCCATTCTTTATGCAGTAGGAAAACAGGCTGCCGTTGCAATCAAACAAGAGCGCCGCCAGCGATGTTGATGACAGCCTGTTATTATGTTAGAAGCAACAGGGCATTACAAGTTCAGGGTAAATGCCTTGCGGCTGTCGGTATTTTCATTGATTAAAGTCACAAAATAGAGGCCTTTGGCTAAGCGGCTGATATCAAAAGCATTGTATTTAGTGCTTATAGTCTGGTTTACCACTTCCTTACCGTCAGCATTAGTTACGTGTACTTTCAGCGCATTAAAATCGCCGAGATTGTCAAAAAAAGCAAGGTTGTCTTTTACATGAAGATTAACGTAGGAGAGCGCGTTGGTGTTATTTACATACACCAGTTTTTTGTCGTTTGCAGAAGCCGGGTCGATGGTGGCTGCATTTACTTTTACGTTTACAGACTGGGCCGTTGCTGACATTGCGAGCATCGTTGCGCAGAGAACGGCGATCAGACTGAAGAAGAATAGCTTTTTCATAACGGTGATTTTTTCTATCACAAAGCTATTTCTATGGTTGTTCTCCACCTTACCCCCTCTTGAGGGATTTGGATTATTTTAATACAAATCCCCCTCTTCGGGTTAGCAGCCGCTCTGGGCCTAACGTTTAAAGCTCAAAGCCGAAAGCCTAACGCTTGGTTTTAAGTTTTAAATTCTAAGTTCTAAGCTTTGTGCTTTCAGCCCAAGTTTATTTTTTAGTGGAGATGAATCCTTCCGCGCGCATCTGGTAAGAGATAACGCCGGCAATATCGTGAATCATTTTGTCGAGATTGTCTGGGTTGGATGAAGAAGTAGTACCGGCCCATATTAGCTTATTATCCTTTAAAGAAAAAACGCTGGTCTCTACATAATAGGTTTTACTTTCCTGATAATAACCCGGACTGGAATACGAGGCATAGCTCATGCCGTAATAGCCGTAAAATCCGCCGTTATACGTATATGGGTTAACGCCGTACGGAGCGGCACCGTAAGGCATCGCGTAGGCAGCCGAAACGCTTGTGGACCCGGGCACGTATTCTACCTTTTTGTTTACGTCAACCAATCGCATAACGATGGCGCCGTCTATTCCTTTTTCGGTGAATTTTTGTTTTAGTTTCTCCTCATTTTCGGGCGTCATATCTTTTACCATGAGCATCATGTAAGATGGATATCCTTTCCCTTTAAGCCTTTCTGTCAGCTGTTCTTCAACAGATCGTCGTGTACTTTCATTTTTCAATAAAGCAGCGATCATTATTTTGTTGAACGTAGTAGAATTAATCGTCACTGCAGGATCGCGCCAGCTGTTTTCTAATTTTGTAGATGGACTACAACCAGCCACTAGTGCGGCGGCGCACAGAATGAGTATTGATTTTTTCATGCAGTTATGTTGCGGGAAAGGTTATGAAATTAACGGGTTAGTACACACATGCTGTCATTTAGTGAACCGGAATTGCCGCTCAGTGCATGTGCTGTGGCTTTGTCTTTCTCTCCTGGAGCCGTTTTGAAACAGGCTCCCGTAAATTAGATTGGCTCGTTGCTAGTAGTAAGTTTTCAGCAGATAAGACTGGATATGGTCGACGTACGGATCCTTCACTGGTTCAAAACGATGGTCATTTTCATAGTTGCCATTTACCCACTGTCCATCTACCCTGCGTAAAAAATAGCGCGTCGGTATGTACGGTTCAGCAGGGTTGGCAGCATCATCCACATGGTAACTGATCACAAAACAATCGGCATCTTTGTCCAGATTGTAATGGCCCACGAGATTTAGATTTTCACTTACCTGGAGGTGAAGATCATTAATGATGTTCGTACCCATAAATTAGTATTTCTGCTAATTTAACGATTCGGGCATCATTGTCAAAATAAAAAAATGTGAATTATTCGGACTTGATAAACTCCTCTTTATCGTCCTGATTATAAAAACTTTGGAGGTTGAGGTGCTTCTCTACATAAGTGCGGAGCGCTTCTGAGCTGCCAAAATGTTCGCTCAGTTTTTCTGAAATTGGCATCAATGTAAACCGATTACCACCCGGATCGAGATTGATACGGTATAGATAGTAAGTCTGTGTGCTGTCGGAGAAAAGATTCATGAACGTAGCACCTTTCACATCGGTAAGATAACCTGTGAAGTGAGCCGTATTGCCGGTAACGGAACGTTGAATGATTTTGTATTCTGTGGCGTTTTTTACCTCGACGGTATATTTATTGTACGTCTCATCTTCGCTGCCCCATTTGCCCACAAAGCGGTTATCCACAGGAATGGTAGGCAAACCAATCGGTACATGTGACTCATACGGACAACCCATTAACACAACAGAACAAAAAGCCAGAATACCTAACGGCAGCAGATGTTTCATGAAAAAACTAAAAAATAATAAAGTAAATCGCTCTAATCAACAAATTTAGGCTTTTTAGCGCGCTCTTTTCTTAAAGAAATGTAAAGACTGTGTAATTAAAACAAATGTGTACATTTTTTATGGTTTGTTTTCCATTATTTTACTGTACTAAAAGTAGATTTCATGCAGACGCCTAATCATGCGATCAACTGGTTTGAAATTCCTGTAAGTGATTTTGACCGGGCAAAGAAATTCTATGAATCCATTCTTGAATATGAGATGCCGGCGCGCGAAGTAAACGGCGTGCGGATGGCGTTTTTTTTATACGATGCCAGTCACGAAGGTCGTGGTGGAGCTATTGTCTATGATCCTTCATTTTATTTACCATCGGAAAATGGTGCACTGATCTATCTCAATTGTGAATCTGATTTGCAGCCTGTGCTTGATCAGGTTGAAAAAGCAGGCGGGGACATACTGCGGGGCAAAATTGCTGTTTCTGCAGATGCTGGTCTCGGTTACTGGGCGCTGATCCGTGATTCTGAAGGCAACAGGGTTGCCCTGCATTCAATGGCTTAACACATTCGACACACAATCGCTCTTTTACTATTTCTGTTTTACCAGACTTCGCAAAATGGCTGTACGTATCAATTTTAGATAAGTACATCGATTCCTGAAAAAACCACACAAGTACTTCCCTAAATTCAAATAAGACGAACGTATCAATACATTTTTACATTACCTTTTATGCGTAATAAAGTTGCCATTTTCTTGCTGGCAGTACTTTTCAGTTTTTCCATAACCGCGTCCGCCACGCATATTTACGGTGGTGAGCTGCTCTATCAGTATCTTTCCGGTAATTCCTACAAAATTTCGCTCACGCTTTACGGTGACTGCAGTGCCAATCCCACTACTTTTAATCAGCTTTATTCTGCAACTCCTTCTATTGATATCAGCAACGATGCCGGCCATTATCAGACAACCACTCTGGCACTCGAGTCAAACGGCGGTTATGAAGTAACGCCGATCTGTAGCTCTGAAATAAGCAATTCTGCCTGTAACGGCGGGATTTTACCGGGCATCAAAAAGTTTGTTTACAATGCAACGGTGCAGCTGAATGGTAGTTTCGCCAATTGGAAATTTGTGTTTGCGGGTGGACTTGGTACTCAGACGAGCGCAGGTCGCAGCAGTAATATCACCAATATCGTGAACGGTGGCAACTCGCTGATGTATCTGGAAGCAACACTGAATAACACAACCGGTGCCAATTCATCGCCACAATATACCAGTCTGCCAACTCCGTTTTATTGCATCAATACGGCGGAACAATATAATCAGGGTGCTGTTGATCCCAATAATGATTCATTGAGTTTTAGTCTTACGCCGGCACTGGTCGCAAACGGTACAGTAACATACATAGCCCCTTATTCTGCCACGCAGCCGCTAGCCACAACGCCGGGCAGTTTTTCTTTCAACGGTATCAACGGGCAAATGTCTTTTACACCCAGCCAGCAGCAGGATGCACTGGTGGTCAATAAGGTGTTTGAGTATAAAAATGGCGTGCTGGTAGGTACTTCCATGCGCGAAATGACCTTTATCGTTTTCGCAACATGTAATAATCATCCGCCTGTCGGCAATGTTAATTCGAGCTCTATTTCAGGTGGTGTACCATTGGGAAATAATATCGTCGGCGTGTGTCAGGGCGGCACTACAGTGTCCTTCAATATTCAGCCGACAGATCCGGACGGGGATACTATCAACATGAGCTGGACGGGCGTTCCGCCGGGTGCGACGGTAACCGCACAAAACAATAATACACCCGCGCCTACCTTAAATTTTTCATGGAACACAGCTGGCGTTCCGGTCGGTATTTATAACTTTTTCGTTACGTATAAAGATAATGGCTGTCCGTTGTCGAGCCAGCAAACACTAGCGTATACGTTGCAGGTGGTAAATCATCCTGATTATACGATGCAGATTCTGGCGCCTACAGGCTGTGCGCATCCTGCGTATGTGAAACTGAATGTTACTGATGGGTTGTTGCCAAGAACGGTAACGCTTTCGCAAAATGGGAATACAGTAAAAAGTTATGTTGACAGCACGGGTACAATCATTGATAGTATCGCGGCCGGTACTTATACTATTGTGCTGAATTCGCTGAACATGCCTTGCGCTACGGTGAAAACGCTTACTATCGCGGACTCTGGTATCTATCCTTATTCGCCGGAGATGACTAATCCGGTTTATTACTGTAAGAATGATACCCCCGTGATGCTGGTGGCCACACCTGCGCCTGGCGCCACGGTGCATTGGTATGATATGAACGATAATGCGCTGAGTGCTGCGCCGGTTCCATCTACTGCAACGCCCGGTATTTTTAGCTGGCTGGTCAATCAAACCTACAATGTCTGCGAATCTATAAAAGACACGGTTCAGGTTTACGTTACGGAAAAGCCAATCGCGGATTTTTCCATGCCGCCATTTATCTGCACGGTGGACACTGCTTTGGTCACGTTTACGGGAAGCGCCGGTGCTCCCGCTTTATATTACTGGACCTGGGATAATGCCGATTCTATTATTGGTTCCGGTGCGGGACCTTTCAATGTGCATTGGGATACGGCGGGCGTAAAAACAGTTTCGCTGCAGGTAATCGAAAATCAATGTCCGAGTCTGGTGAAAATGGAAACGATCACTGTAAAGGCAACGCCAAAGGCGATGTTTACTTATCAGAATGTCTGCCTTTATGATTCTTCACTGATTCAATTTGACACTACTGCATTTACCGGTTCTCAGTTTCTCTGGAATTATGATGGCGGTACTTCGGATGCAACTACCGGAGTAGGACCACATCTCGTGCATTGGCCAACATCGGGAACAAAGAATGTATGGCTGCAGGTGAGTCTGGACGGCTGTTCTGATTCAACCAGTCATCTGGTGACTGTATGGCCGCAGCCGCAGGTGAGCATTTTAAATAAACCGGAGACACTTTGTTACGGAGATAAAATTTATCTGCAAGCCCAGGCTACTGGCGGCAGCGAGATTAAATATCAGTGGGAGCCCGCAATCAATCTTTCTTACGATCCGGACGGAGCGCTCTATACCAGAGTGTTGGTGCCAACTGCCTATTCTGTAGTGGCCACCAATGAATACAACTGTATAGGAACAGATACCTTGCGCTACACCGATATCCAGCCTTGCTGTAATTTTATGTATCCCGATGCGTTTACGCCGAATGGTGATAATCGTAATGATCGTTTTCATGTGCTTACCTATGGCAATGATCTTTGGTACGAGTTGGATATTTACAACCGCTGGGGACAAAAAATATTTACCTCTTCCAATCAATACGATGAATGGGATGGTACGCAGAATGGTAAACCGTGTGAGATGGGCGTTTATTACTACTATTTCAAAGGTAAATGTATGACTGGCCATGAGGAGGAACATAAAGGTGAAGTGACGCTTATTCGATAGCTTAAAATCCTTAAGCTTTTAGGCCCCGAGTTTTTAAACGTAATATTGGGAAGCTTTAAGCATTATGCTTGGAGCTTTCCTCGTTTTTATGAAGCAACATCAATATCAAACCTCACTAGTCTGGACTGGCAACATAGGTGAGGGGACCCAAAGCTACAGGTCTTATAATCGTGCCTACACTATTTCTGTAAAAGGAAAATCAGATATCTTGGGTTCTTCTGATCCTGCTTTTCTGGGTGACGCTTCCAGGCATAATCCAGAAGAGATGCTGGTGATGTCTTTATCGTCCTGCCATATGCTCTGGTATCTGCATTTATGTGCGGAAGCAGGTGTTATAGTGATCGATTATCAAGACAATGCGGTTGGCTTTATGCAGGAAAATGCTGATGGCAGCGGACAGTTCACAAAAGTTGTTTTACATCCTGCGGTAAAAGTAAAGGACCCGGCGATGATGGAAATGGCCAATGAGCTTCATGAAAAAGCCCACGAAATGTGTTTCATCGCCCGGTCTTGTAATTTCCCCGTTTTCATCGCTCAAAGCTCAACGCCCGAAGCCTGACGCTTTCCTTTGTTTTGCCATTGTAGGTTAATAGGAGGAGCTTTCAGCTTTCAGCGCTGAACTAAATGAGTGTTTTAGGTCTTAAGCTTTGAGCTTTAAGCTTTATCTTTGGTTACTCATAAATCAGTGGAATGATCGAAGTAAAGAATCTCCGGAAGAGTTTTGGCGATAAATTGGTGATAAATGATGTGTCGGCAGTAATGCAGTCGGGCAAAACAAATCTGATCATCGGCACGAGTGGTAGTGGAAAAACAGTATTGATGAAAATCATGGTTGGTCTCATGACGCCGGATGTGGGTGAAGTGCTGTACGAAGGGAAGAATATCGTTGATATGGAAGAGAAAGAACTGAAGGAGATACGTACGCAGATCGGAATGTTGTTTCAGGGCTCGGCGCTGTTTGACAGTAAAACAGTGGAAGAAAATGTGATGTTCCCACTAGATATGTTTACCAAACAATCGAAAGCTGACAAGCGTAAACGCGTGACCGAAGTGCTGAGCCGTGTAAACCTTGATGGTTCCAACAAAAAATTTCCCTCAGAGATCAGTGGCGGTATGAAAAAGCGCGTAGCGCTGGCACGGGCTATTGTACTTAATCCAAAATATCTTTTCTGTGATGAACCGAACTCGGGTCTTGATCCGCAGACTTCACTCGTGATAGATAAATTGATCAAGGAAATCACGCTGGAATATAATATCACTACGGTGATCAATACGCATGATATGAATACGGTAATGGAAAGCGGTGACCATATTGTGTACATGCATAAAGGCAACAAACGTTGGGAGGGTTCCAATAAGGAGATCGTTTTCAGCGATGATCAGGAACTTAATAATTTTATTTTCGCTTCAGACTTTCTCAAAAAAGCAAAAGAAATGAGTATGATTGAGGCGCAGGGGCAGTCACCAAAGCGTTAACGGATTTAAACAATCAAAATTTGAAGCTAATGATGAACACAGATATTTTAATGCTCTATAAACAATTGGAACAAATGGAGCCCACCAAGGAAATAATTCAATTGAAGAGCCAGATAAAAGAACGCCTGTATCAGAATCTGCGTATGCACTTTTTGGAATTGTCAAGCATCGGACGTGTAATTGGTTACGATGAATTGCAGGAAGAATTGAAAAAAGCGATTGAACTAATAGAATTACAGAAATAGGAAGGCGCTCACGATGGGCGTTAGAAATTGCATAAGTCGCAATTAAAATAGAAAGTTTATTTTTTATATATTTACGCAAAAGGCTGAAGGCTTTTTGCGTTTTTTATTTAGTCGTAAATATAATTTACGGTAGTAAATCGACGATCATATTAACCTATTTTCCTGTCTTCCTTGTCCCAAATACGCGTTAGTATTTTTCTTTAAATCAAATTTAAATAGCAAAATCATGAAAAAACTCGTACTTCTTCTTTTAGCGGTGGCCGGCCTTTCCGTGACAAAAACACTGGCTCAGATGGACGATGCCTCGATGAAGGCAATGCAGGCTTATATGACACCGGGCGATATGCAAAAAATGCTGGCGAAATCGGATGGTAACTGGAATGCGGATATTACGATGTGGATGGATCCTACGGGTGCGCCTACCAAAACGAAGGGTACCTGTGTTAATCGTATGATATTGGGTGGTCGCTATCAGGAATCGATCAACAAAAGTACATTTAATGGTATGCCGTTTGAGGGCCGCTCGCTGGTAGGCTACGACAATGCCAAGAAAGTATTTGTCTACAACTGGATTGATAATATGGGCACCGGAATGATGACGATGGAAGGGAAGTGGAATGCTGCAACCAAAACAGTTGAATTTATGGGCACAATGGTAGACCCGAGCAGCGGCAATGATATGAAAGTGCGGGAAACATTTCAGCTGATCGATAATGACCATCAGAAAATGGAAATGTATATGGTAATGCCTGGCGGCCAGGATATGAAAACGATGGAGATCACTTTTACACGTGCTAAAAAATAGAGTAGTAACCTGTTGATATTCAGATATTGTAAAAATATTGTCAGAATAATTCAGGGAAACAATAAAATAATACTAAATTTAAATAGTTAAGGCCGGAGGAATCCGGCCTTCTTTTCCCAATTCGAAAAGTGTATACCCATTACAACTTCTCTGTACTTTATTTTTTTATGATAAAAGAGCAGGCCAACGGCGCTGCTCTTTTTCTATTAAGATTGAGTCGCTTGTGTGGCTTATAAGTATGTTTGTAGGGTTTAAAGGGTTTACAGGGGCCCTTTGATATATAAGACGACGTAAAGTGTCAATTCGTTGGCGCGCAATTAAAAAAAGTTTTTCGGCATTCGTTTTTCGTGCTTTCAAATTTGCTTTTGACCTTATTTCCCTTAATTTTGCCCGCGTTAAGCTATGTCTTGAAAAAGACAGAGAATATCCGCAAACAAATAATCAACAACTAACAACTGATAAGATGGCTGTTTTAGTTAATAAAGGTTCCAAAGTCATTGTACAGGGCTTTACAGGTACGGAAGGTTCATTCCATGCTACTCAGATGATCGAATACGGTACCAACGTAGTTGGTGGTGTAACGCCGGGTAAAGGCGGCCAGACGCACCTCGATCGTCCGGTGTTCAACACAGTAAATGATGCTGTAAAAAACACAGGTGCTGACGTTTCTATCATCTTCGTACCGCCGGCATTTGCTGCTGATTCTATCATGGAAGCTGCTGACGCAGGTATTAAAGTAATCATCTGTATCACTGAAGGTATTCCGGTACAAGACATGGTAAAAGCGAAAGCTTACACTGCTGGCAGAGATTGTCGCCTGATCGGACCAAACTGTCCGGGTGTTATCACTGCGGGTGAAGCGAAAGTTGGTATCATGCCAGGTTTCGTTTTCAAACCAGGTCGCATCGGTATCGTTTCCAAATCAGGAACGTTGACTTACGAAGCTGCTGATCAGACTGTGAAAGCTGGTATGGGAATCTCTACAGCGATCGGTATCGGTGGTGATCCAATCATCGGTACAACTACTAAAGAAGCAGTAGAAATGCTGATGAACGATCCTGAAACTGACGGTATCATCATGATCGGTGAAATCGGCGGTACTATGGAAGCTGAAGCTGCAAAATGGCTGAAAGATAACATGCGTAAACCAGTAGTTGGTTTCATCGCTGGTCAGACTGCGCCTGCAGGCCGTCGTATGGGCCACGCCGGTGCCATCATCGGTGGTGCTGACGATACAGCTGCTGCTAAAATGAAAATCATGGAAGAATGCGGTATCCACGTTGTTGCAAGCCCTGCTAACATCGGCAAAACAATGGCTGAAGCACTGAAAGGCGCTGCAGTTACTGCATAAGAAATAACGGTTAGTAAATACAATATAAAATCCCGGAAGTAATCGCTTCCGGGATTTTTTTTGCTTTTCGTGAAAGTTTGGCACAAAGATTGCGGTACACTAATTAGAAAATAGCAAACCTGCATAAAGATGTTTTCATGGTGATAGATTTAAGATGCCCGGAATTCTTTCCGGGCTTTTTTATGTTTGCAATCGCTGTGTCGCTAATTTTCATTTGACATCGTGCTAATAACAGGTACTTTTGCAGCCTATGATTTATAAAGTGATCGGCCTGATGTCCGGAAGCTCGCTGGACGGCCTCGATATCGTTTATACACATCTTGAAGAAGTTCGCGGACAATGGTCTTTTGAAATAAAAAATGTTGCTTGCCTGCCGTACAGTACGGATTGGAATAACCATCTGCGTGGCGCATTAAAACTGAACATTGCAGATTTCCTGAAATTACATACCCGCTATGGACATTATCTCGGCGAACAGGTAAATACGTTTATTACCGAAAACGCACTGGATCATAAAGTAGATTTTATTGCGTCTCATGGTCATACCATTTTTCATCAGCCTAAAGAAAAAACAACTTTTCAGTTGGGCGATGGTGCGGCTATTGCTGCTGTTACAGATCTTCCCGTAATCAGTGACCTGCGCGCGCTGGACGTTGCGCTCGGCGGCCAGGGTGCGCCAATTGTGCCTGTGGGGGATAAACTGCTTTTTGCGGGTTATGATTATCTGCTTAATATCGGTGGTATCGCAAACCTGACCGTGAAAAACGGTGAAGAGCTCATGGCATTCGATGTTTGTCCGGCTAACCAGGTACTAAATGCATTGGCACAACGACTAGGGAAAGACTTTGACGAATACGGTAACCTTGCGGCTTCTGGCAGTTTATTGATGGATGTAATAGGTGACTTAAATGAGCAACCTTATTATAAACAAACTGGTCCGAAATCGCTGAGCAATGAAATGGCAATGGAGCTGGTTTTTCCGTCATTGATGGAAAGTGGCCATAGCACGGAAGATATGTTACATACCATGGTACAGCATATTGCTGATCAGGTGGCAGCTGCGGTAGCACAAAATCGGGTAGCAACATCACCTGCGAAAATGCTGGTAACCGGCGGCGGCGCTTTCAATCCGTTTTTGGTACACAAAATCCAGGAAGCGTTGGGTGAGCATGTGAATGTGATTGTGCCTGATGAAAATGTGATCAAGTTTAAAGAAGCAGTTGTAATGGCGCTGATTGGCACTTTGCGCTGGCGCGAAGAAAATAATGTGTACAGCAGCGTAACAGGTGCTTCGAGAGATAGCATTGGCGGCGCGTTGTGGATGGGGCATTCTTACTAAGTCAAAAATCAAAAGTCAAAACCTCAGATTTGTGTGAGTAGTCAGTTGTGAGTATTGCATGCGTTTGTTGTGTCGACATCAGGGGGCATATTGCGAATTGGAGTGAATTTTAATAAATGGAAAACATCTGATGTTTGACTAGAATAATTATGAAAGGCGCGCAAGCGCCTTTTTGCGTTTAGGGGAAAATTGCATGGCTTAAAATTCAGTAAGGCATGTTTTTGATTTGCTCGCGCGTGAAAGTGCTGTTGGGACCAGGATGTTGATTGTTTACAAGAGGTCTCATATAAAATACTCCCATGATCGGTCGTTTACCCATTTCCAGCGATATGCTCAGTTTAGTTTTTGATTGATCAAATGGGACGGTGACAGGAAGATGACCCATGTATTGAACTTGCAACAGGATGTTTGTCGTGTCGCTGATATGCGGAAATAAAATTTCAAAGTTTCCGTCAATGTCGGTGACGTTATTGCCGATGATTTTGTCGTACTGTTTGACATTTACTACGGCATTGATAGCGGGCTGTTTTGTCGCGTCTAAAACAGTTCCTTTAATAATAAAGCTGTCAATTCCTGTTGTGTCATTTTGTTGTGTAAATACATTCTGCTCCATCAGTGGCGGCTTTGGTCTTGCGTGTGTTGTAGACAATTGCGTAAAAATCAATCCAAGCCCCAATGCAATTGCGATGCGATATAATCTTGTCGGTTTTTGTGTCGGTAATTGAATCGCACGATTCAATTGGTCTGCTTGAAATCTCCCGCAAACAGATTGGATGTTTTTTGAGAGGAAAGCATATAAATCCGCATCGCTCCATGTCGTAAAATCAATCACTGACTTCTGGCAATGCGCGCAGAAGTGGCCTTTAGCATCTGGTGTCATTGCGTCCCAGTCTTGTGTGCAAGGTTCCGGAACCGAAAGTCGGAAGTTTGTTTGGCGCTTCATAAAATTCAGTAAGGCATGTTTTTGATTTGCTCGCGATAAAGCCTGGTTACGTTTGGAGGAAGAATCCAGCCGCAGTATAGGATATGCCAGTAATAGGGATCAATGTCCATGCGTATATAGTGCCGCCAGCTTACGTCGGCATAAACGTAGGATTCGTTATTCAGATAAAACCTGGATGTGGTGCGTACCCAGAAACGTTTGTCATCATCATCGGCGACCAGAAATTGAAAGTGACCATTTGAGTCTGTAAACTGAGTAGCGATTTTTGTCTTTTTATAAAACAGTTCCACTTTTGCATTTTGCAATGCTCCCGGAGCGCCCATTACTTTTCCTCTGATAGTATCAACGCCACATTTGTCCTGAGCTTTGCAAAACAAATGGCAAAGAATCAGTGGCAAAAGCAGAGAATAACGTTTTCGGGCTTTCATCTAATATGCTGTGTGGTTGATTTGCTCGCGGGAAAATATTGAGTTGGTACCGGGACGTGCTGGATCGGCTACTGGACGTACATATTTCATGATTACTTCTCCTGTCAATACATTGCTAGATTTTTCTAGCGAAAAATTTAGTAAGATATTGTTTTGATTGAGGCTGTCGATAGTAATAGTTGTTCTGTGACATCCTGCATATTGAGCCGTTACCGTAAATTTTCCCTTCGGTTTATTATGAAATATGATTGTGTAGTTCCCATCGATATCAGTGAATTGGCCACCAATGGAAATGTCATTTTGCTGTACGTTAATGATTGCGCCTATTGCGGGCTGTTTCGTGGCATCCAATACTATCCCTCTGATCACCAGACTGTCACTTCCTGTCGTATCATTTTGTGGTACTTCTTGTACAAACATATTCTGCTCCATCAGCGGTGGCTTCGGTCTGGCATGCATTTCCGGTAATTGAGAAAACATCAAACTTAGCCCCAATGCAATTGCAATACGATACAAATTTGTTGGTTTTTGCACCGGTAGCTGAATGTTACGATCTAGTTGACGCGAAAGAAATCTTCCACAAACAGAATGATTATTCTTCAAAAAGAAGGCATGCAAATCTGCATCGTTCCATGCAGTAAAATCAATTACTGATTTCTGGCAATGCACACAAAGGCGACCTTGCGTGTCGGGCGTCATCTCATCCCAGTCTTGTGAGCAAGGTTCGGGAATGGAGAGTTGTATAGGATTGTTTTTCTTCAAAAGAGAATAATTTCTGGTACTAAAATAATATAGTTTTATTGCGCTGCAATGCTTGTTCCGTCAGGCTTCTGTAAGATTTTAGAACGTGTTTAAAAATAAGTAGAAATACGTTTTAACTTTTTTGTTACATTTAATAGTCCATCTTCGTAAGAATCGTGCAGACGAGAAACGCACATATTAACAAGCGATGTTTTGCTCCTTGCAATCATGAAGCCACCCTGGTGGTCAATGCTTCTGTGCTTCCTTTTTTATGTTTCTGCAAAAAACTGTATTACTGCTCCAATTTTAAGGACTTCAATACACAAGCCCCGGCCTGCTAACAACCAACAATTATCTCATTAGGTCCGGGGAGTTCGTCATTCAACGCAATTCCATTTTCGTTTTACGCTAACAGGAAAATTATGTTCCGAAAACTGTCAAAAGTTTCGGCGCGCAGTATTGTACTCTGGGCATTATTCAGCCTGGATGTCATGATACTTACCGGCGCATTATTAAGCAGTCATGAGGAGCTCTGGCTGTTATCTGCCGTGCTCTCGCTGGGCATCCTGTCGTTATTTGCTGCGTGGAAAGAAGAGGAATGTCAGAATCTCAATGACGAAGACGAATAAGTTTTTCTTTTTTCCTAAAACCATAAATTATGATGGACAGACAAAATCCGGTAGTACTTACCGAAGCAGATTATCAGCTGCTGCGCCCGTATATGAGCCGGCTGAGCGAAAATGATGAAATGTCACTGGCGCACGAACTCAAACGCGCAATCATTGTTCAGAAAGATGCATTTCCAGCACATGGGATTGGTATTAATTCAAAAGTAGTAGTGGAAGATTTGGATACGCACCGGACTTCCGAGTTGATCATTGTGATGCCGGAATATGCAGATATTAAGCAGCGGAAAGTATCGGTATTAGCGCCTTTAGCTACCGCATTAATCGGCTTCAGGAAAGGCGAAGAAGTTATCTGGAAAATGCCAGGTGGCCTGCGCCATTTTTTTATCAAAGACGTTATTAATCAATCCGCTTAAAACTAAAAATCAAACCACATGAATAATCATCTCCTAATTGTCGCAGGTACCTGCGCTGCTTTGTTATTGCCTGTTGTGCTCATTATTTTCCGAGGACGCCGAATGCACAAACGGAAACAGGAACTGCTGATAAACGCAATCGAGGCACTGGCTACCCGTGAAAAGCTCTTCATTACAGAACGGCAGCAGTGGCGTAATCGCATCCTGGGTATGGATCGTATTAATAAAATGCTCGTGCTTGTATGGATGAACGAGGGCGTTATGGAAGAGCATCTGATTCCGATTAATGAAATCAACTACTGCAATGTATTTCAGAAGACGAGTGGTAAATCGCATATACAAGCCATCCTGCTTGAACTGACGTTTCGCAGTAAGCAATTATCGCCACTTCAAATTCCTTTTTACGAAGAAATTCACGATGGCATTTTTGAAATGAAGCGATTGGCAGAAAGGGCTGAGTATTGGAAGAAGGCACTTAATAATTGATGATTTGTGATTGGTTGAGTAGGGAATGGGCATGGTGAATGGTCAAATGTTAAAACGTGAAACGTCAGATGTGAAACGTCAGATGTTTGAGCGGTCGCACATCTGTAATGCATTTGTCATGCTGAGCGGAGCCGAAGCATTGCGGATGGGGCAAGTCAGACATCAGCGATTTTTGGTTTTGACTCTTTGATTAATACTGCCCCGTTCCCAACAACACCAGGGTACACGCTTCCATCGTCTGAATGCCCTCTTTTTCGGCGAGATGCTCTAATTCTTCGTTTTCAGTCCCCGGATTGAAAATGATGCGTTTGGGTTTCACCGAAAGGATATAATCGTAATAAGCTTTCTGGTTTTGTGGATTCAGGTATAAGGTAATGGTATCTATATCGTGCACATCCGGATGTTCCGTGATGATGTCAACATCTTCCACCTTTCCCTTTCGGTTGCCGATGGCAACGACAGAGTGGTTGTGCTGGCGAAGGCGGTGAATGGCCATATTGCTGTAACGTTCTCTGTTTTCTGAAGCCCCGATTACCATTGTTTTTTTCTCTGACATAATTCTTTTTAAATTAACTATACAAAGTTATGCCATGAAGATACAAGGGAAAAATGAGCTATATATTTTGACTATGCACACTGCGAAAACAATCGAAATCAGCTTTCGATATTTGATTGCATTTCCTAACTTTAGAGAGTAATCAAACTTATACCATGCAGGCCGCTTATATAATTGCAGGATACCGTACAGCTGTCGGAAAATCAAAACGCGGAGGCTTTCGCTTTTATCGCCCGGATGATCTGGCTGTAGACGTTATCAAAGGATTGCTGGCATCTTTGCCACAGCTGGACCCCAAACAGGTCGACGATGTGATTGTGGGCACGGCAGTGCCGGAGGCGGAACAGGGATTACAGGTTGGCCGTATTATCGCAAATAAAGCGGTAGGGCAACATGCAGCCGGTGTAACCATTAACCGTTACTGCGCTTCTGGTTTTGATGCAATTGCGATTGCCTCAGCGAGAATCCAGGCAGGCCAGGCAGATTGTATTATCGCAGGCGGTACCGAAAGTATGAGTCTGGTGCCAACTGCGGGCTGGCGTACGATGCCTAATTATCAGTTCCAGCAGGATAACGGCGATTATTACCTCAGCATGGGGCTTACAGCAGAGCAAGTTGCCGGTGATTTTAAAGTATCGCGGGAAGATCAGGATGCATTTGCTTATCGTTCGCACCAGCGCGCTTTAAACGCAATTAAAGAAGGTTATTTTAAATCAGGGATCATGCCCATCACCGTAAAGGAAATTTACGTGGATGAAAAAGGCAAAAGAAAAGAACGTGCGTTTGTTGTGGATACAGATGAAGGGCCGCGTGCAGATACTTCTGTAGAAGCATTGGCGAAATTACCTGCGGTATTTGCTGCAGGTGGTTCGGTAACGGCGGGTAATTCTTCACAAACATCAGACGGCGCCGCTTTTGCAATTGTTATGAGTGAACGTCTGATGAATCAGCTCGGATTAAAACCATGGGGCAGAGTAGTAGGTTGCGCCAGTGCCGGAGTGGATCCGCGCATTATGGGTGTTGGTCCGATAGCGGCCGTGCCGAAAGTACTGAAGCAAACTGGTATGAACCTGAGCGATATTGATCTGATTGAACTCAATGAAGCTTTCGCCTCACAATCTTTAGCTGTGATTCGCGAACTGGGTATCGATATGGAAAAAGTAAACATCAACGGTGGCGCTATTTCTTTGGGTCATCCGTTAGGGTGTACCGGCGCCAAATTGACTATTCAGAATCTTCATGACCTCGAACGCCTTAATAAACGTTATGGCATGATTACTGCCTGCGTTGGTGGCGGACAGGGAATTGCGGGGATTATCGAATTAATACGGTAATTAATGTAGGGAATGTGCTTTTTGAATGTGGTGAATGTGATAAATCTGTCGGACGCATTTCTGAACAGCTCAAATTTTAGAATTAGGAATTTGGAAATAGAAAAGGGTCGATTAGCGTCGACCCTTTTCCTCTATTATAATGTTGGTAACATTTATCACATTACTTACATTTTTTCATCGGTATAATTATAATACTGGCAACACATTAACCACATTTAATCACATTCGTCACATTCTCTTACTTAGTAACATAAAGATTCACAATCGGACCCTGATTATACTGATATACCGGATGGCCGTTTACGGGTGCCGGTTGTTGTACGATCTGATTCAGATAACCCGCTTCGAAGCGGAAATTTTTATTCATCCGGTAGCCTGCCAACAAACCAAGACGGTTTTGGTCAAACACGTTCTGATTTACATTTTTTCCGAAGCCTATTAATATCTCATCAAAGGCCGCTACATAAAATGTCTTATCCTCGATTTTCTTGCGATTGATTGCCACATCGGTGCGTAGTTGGTAACGTGCACGGTTCAGATACATCCAGCTTTCCACTTTTCCACTTTCGCCTTTCTGGTTGATTTGTCCCAGCCAGCGCTGTTCCAGACGAAGTCTGTGACTGAAATTGAAAATGCCTGTGGTGCCGGTAAATCCAACTTGCTCCGTAATGCGGTGTTCCGGAAACGGATATGGTCCCCAGGGATAATCACCGATTGGATAAGACATGGTAAAGCAATACAAAATTGCTGCGGTGCCACCTTTATCGAAATGGTATTGCACACCAGCGCGTGCCAGTAATTGTTGCCAGTCTGTAATGATATTGTTGCGGCGCCACTGAAATTCCGGGATAATCGAAATATGTTTACTGATATTGAAGGTGCCAAATACATTGTACCAACCAATGTCGTTATAAGTGCTAAGCCTTTGTGCGGAAGCATTTTGCGCTAAAGCAAAAGACAAACAGATAGTAGTGGTTAGTTTTAACTTTTTGTAAAATCCCCCCATTCTCACGTTTTTTAATTGATTGACAATAATATCTTTGCAAAAACTCAGACCGCAATATAAGGTGGGTAAACGAATTGCACATATTGTATTTTCTACATGGCTGGCGATCATCCTGATGTTCGGGACGACGCCCATGGAGTTCGTGCACTCGTTCGCGCATCACCAGGATACGGTTGATCACAAACATCCGCATGGATTGGCGTTCGAAAACAAACACCATCACTGTGATTTCCTGAGTTTTCAGTTAATGCCTTTTGACGGTGCCATTCATATTCCACGGATTTCTTTTATAGCACCGGTTTTTATCACACAACAAGACGCCGTGCAAGTACATTTTGTACAGCGCAAAATTGTACGGACCTCACTCCGGGGGCCACCGGTAGTATAGCCTTTTGCTGAAATAATACTTTTCACAGGTATCAATGGATACGTGTGCTTTATCGTACAACATTTTCAAAACAGACTATGCTATATCAATTGAGAAGCCTGCTGCTTTTATGCGGCCTGCTTTGCCTTACTATATTTACAGCCAGTGCAGGTAATATTAATGCCGGAAAATTAAAGGGAAAAATTACTGACGAACAGAATGTACCGCTCACGGGCGCTGTTATTTCTATTCCGGATCTGCATGTTGGTGCTACCGCTGACAGTAATGGAGATTATGTTATCTCAAATATTCCGCAGGGAAAATATCTGGTGGAAGTGCGCATGCTGAGTTATGCGAATATCACCGAAGCGGTGACTATAAGCGGTGTTACAACTCATGATTTTAAACTGAAAGAAACCGTATTAGAACGCAATGAAGTTGTGATTACAGGAACTAGTCTGGCGACGGAAGAACGCAAAAGCGTGACGCCGATCCAGAGCATCCGTATGAAACAATTGCAGGAAAACATCTCTACGAATATCATCGATGCCATCACCAAATTGCCCGGTGTCAGCCAGTTAACGACAGGTCCTGCGGTTTCTAAACCAATTATTCGCGGTCTGGGATACAACCGTATTATAACACTCAATGACGGCGTTCGTCAGGAAGGGCAACAGTGGGGAGATGAACATGGTATTGAGATCGATGATTATAATGTTTCGCGTATTGAAGTGCTGAAAGGTCCGGCTTCCCTGGCCTATGGATCAGACGCGTTGGCTGGTGTGATTAATATCATTTCTGATGATCCATTACCTGAAGGGAAAATTCGTGGCAATGTAACTGCAAATTATCAGACCAATAACGGACAAGAAGCGATTCACGCACAGCTCGGCGGCAACAATAATGGCATCGTCTGGAATGGTTACTACACAGGTAAACGGGCGCATGATTATAAAAATCCTTACGACGGTTATGTGTTTGATTCACGTTATCACAATAACAACTTTGGTGCAACGATTGGGATGAATAAAAAATGGGGTTCATCGAAATTGAGCTTTACCTCATTTAATCAGATTCTGGGTATTTCAGAAGGTGAGCGTGATAGTGCAACAGGGAAATTTATCAAAGCAGTAGACGATAACGGCGTGCCGGGAGAAGCAATTGTTACAGACGATGACGGTCGCTCTTACAGTCGTGCTACGCCATCGCAGCAGATCAACCACCAGAAATTAGTCTGGGCAAATAATTTGTATTTCAACAACGGCGGCCGTATTGGTTTGACATTGGGTTATCAACAGAATTCACGCAAAGAATTTGAAGACGTTTTAAATCCGACAACACCGGGTTTATCATTTTTGTTGAAAACTTACAGTTATGACCTCAAATATTTCTTTCCCGTTTGGAAAGGCTGGCAGGTTACTTCAGGTATAAATGGCATGGTGCAGCATAACGAAAACAAAGGCAACGAGTTTTTAATTCCAGACTATAATTTGTTTGATATCGGTGGGTATGCAATTGCAAAAAAAGATTGGAAACGCTGGTCTGTGTCTGGTGGTTTACGTTACAATTACCGCAAGATTACCAGCGATGCACTGTATACTGATTCTAGTGGTGAAAGAACTAGTGGTCCTGTAGCTGGCGGTGAACAACGTTTTCAGCAGTTCAACACAAGTTTTTCCAACATCTCCGGAAGTCTCGGCGCAAGTTATGCATTGACCGAAAAAACAATTTTGAAATTCAATTTCGCGAGCGGTTTCCGTGCACCAAATATTGCAGAGCTTTCAGCAAATGGTGTGCATGAGGGAACCATCCGCTATGAATACGGTAATCTTGGGCTGAAGCCTGAAACCAGCTTTCAGGGCGATATCGGGATCAACTGGAGCTCTGATCACGTGCAAATAAACGGCGCAGTGTTTTATAACCATATCCAGAATTTTATTTACATCCGCAAACTGCTGAATGCATCGGGTAAAGATTCTATTCCGGAACAAAACAATGATCAGGGTTATCCCGCATTCATCTACGATCAAACCAATGCAACGCTTTATGGTGGCGAATTGTACGTAGATCTGCATCCGCATCCGTTTGACTGGCTGCATCTGGAAAATACGTTTTCTTATGTACGCGGTGTAACCAGCAACAACACCGACAGTACTCATAATCTGCCATACATTCCGGCCGCGAGATGGCTGATAGAGCTGCGCGCGCAGCAAAAGAAAATGGGTAGCTTCCTGCGCAATGTGTATGCTAAAGTGGGCGTCGATATCAACTTTGCACAGAATAATGTGTTCACCGCTTACAATACAGAGACCGCTTCGCCGGGTTATACATTGCTGAATGCTGGTGTTGGAATGGATTTCGTAGGTAAAAAACAAAACACTTTGTTTACACTCACGCTGGCTGCGCAAAACCTGACCGACGTGGCTTATCAGAATCATTTAAGCCGTTTGCGCTACGCAGATATTAACTATGTAACAGGCCGTCAAGGCATCTTTAATATGGGGCGAAGCTTCAGTATAACGGTTTCGGTACCGCTAGATATAAAATAATGACAATTTATAGGTCTCTGATCTATTTTTCACAACTGCCTGTCATGAAAATTGATAGGCAGTTTTTTGTTTAGAACCTCCTATTTTGGTAAATTCAGTGTGCTCTTAAAATGTTTTTTACGATGGCAACACTCATTTCAAAAGAAGAAATTCCTACCTATAAATTAGTACCTGCTTTTATTGATAAAACTCAAACCTGGTTAAGAGAACTTGGGTATGCAGTGCGGTTGGGAAATTCCTTCAAAGGAAAAACAGCGATTACTTTTGAAACCACCAACGGGCCACGCACCGTTGAAACGACAGTTTGGTATGTAGACGAAAGATTCATGCAATTGAAAGGCGGAACAGTGATTCCGTTGCAAAGTGTAATTGATATGCACTTCTGACAGAGGGGAATAATAACAGATTATAGGTTGTAGCGATTCACGTCCTTCGGGGCGAGGGTGATGTTTGCCTTGTGCGTACGCTGTAGGGCTGAATTTGTATGTGGCAATTTGAAGCCTTTAATTTGAGGCCGGAAAGGGAATGGCACAACGAATTAATTTTGCTCTATATTTGCTCCCTGCGGAACACCAACCCTGATTTTCGCAGAACTAGTTTAGACCCTCAATTTTTCGCTATACCTTATGCAACAAAGACCTTTTGAATCGTTACGGCAGTTACCCAACAAATCATTAAATGAGCATGTCTCAGAACTGCCAGGGAGAAAACGAAGACAATCAGAATCAGAAAGCGCGCTACTCCGGAGTCAGATAACGCCGCATTTCCTGTACAACACTCTCAATTTTTTCTATGCAAAATCATTACGGTTATCCGATGAATTAGCTGACGGCATCATGAAGCTATCGGAAATCATGCATTATTCTTTGCGAAAGCATGATGCTGAAGGATTAGCTATTTTGAATGAAGAGTTAGATCACATTCACAATGTTCTTGACTTAGCCCGATTCCGGTTTAGCGACAAGCTTTATCTGGAAACCGATTTTGACATATTTGACAACAATCTCAAAACAATTCCATTTCTCTTTATTACACTGGTGGAGAATATCCTGAAACATGGAGATCTCTCAGATGGTAATTATCCGGCAAAGGTGTCTATTAAACAATCTGACGACAACACTATCTGTTATGCATCTACCAATAAAAAGCGGCGTAGCATAGCGGAAAAAACTACGAGTGTTGGCCTTGCCTATGTGGCGTCTCAGCTCAAAGATACCTTTGGAAATAACGGCTACCGGATGACCGTTGTCGAAGATGAACAGCAATATTTTATTACGGTTTCATTGCCTGTTGTAAAACGATAGCTATATGATCCGCTGCGTCATCTTAGATGATGAGGAGCATGCATTGGATGTGTTGACACAACATATCCAACGGCATGGTCAATTCTCATTAATAGCTGCAACGACTAGCATCACGGAGGTTTTAAAACTTGCGTCTGATGGTGCTATGGATTTGTTGTTCCTCGATATTGACATGCCTGGTATTTCCGGGCTTGAACTGGCGAAATTAGTTGTCGATCAATGCGAGATAATATTTACCACCGGTTGTCCTGATTGTGCGCTGAATAGCTATGAAATTGGTGCGATCGACTATTTGCTGAAGCCGATATCGTATACGCGATTTTTAAAGGCAGCGTTAAAAGCGCGTGGGTTTATAAAAAGAACAAAAAGTGAAGCGTCGTCTGTAACAGGTTTTTTTTATGTCAAGACCGGTATAAAGAACAGTGTGGTGAAAATTGCCATCGACAAGATCACGCACGTCGAAGGGCTTCAGAACTACGTTGGCATTTATCATGAAGGGAAAAAGACGATGGCTTACTTAACGCTAAAAGAGCTGGAAGCTGCATTGCCAAACGATCGTTTTGTGCGGGTGCATAGATCCTTTATCGTTTCCATTGCAGCAATCGTGAAAATAGAAAACAACTGTATAGAGTTAAACGATGTTAAGGATGTAATAAATGTCGGAGAAAGCTATAAAACAAAACTCTGGGAGATGGTTCGCAAACATACGCTCGGTGGTAGCTAAACTAGTGATTAATCCCTGTTAAAAGCAGATTGACATAAAACGTCTGGGGAAATTGAAAATGCCTGCTACATTCGGAAAAACGTTATGAGCGGGTGGTCTAAGATCAAACCGGGCAGGATATATATGCTGATATGCCTTTGCAGCGTGTAACTATATTGTGATGGACGTTGATGCAGATGTCGAATGCCAGTCGCCGGCTGCAATGGGCGGCGCTCAAAAATGCAAACAGCAACCGTGCCTGTACACGGCGTAAATGACAGCGTAGCCTCTGACGATTATCGGGGCACAATTGCTAAAAAATAGAGCAATGAAGAAAACAAAAATTGATGCGGCGAAATTGAAGCTGCACAAAGAAAAAATTTTAAATCTGACAAGTGAACAGATGAATGAGGTTAAAGGTGGTGGCACTTTGTGGAGTCTTATTGGCTGCTGTAAAAGCACAGTAGAGCCTGATCCTACGCCTGATCCAAGTCCGTCTACTATTAGAAGAGATAGTTATTGTATCTGTACCGTTTAGTTGCAGCGGTTTAAATCTTTAGGATGCCGGAGTAGTACATTTATAACAACTGTACTACCGACCGGAAATCCTAAAACTGCGGTTTAGTCTTGCGGCCAAACCGGGTATGAAGTGGTTACTGACATACCTTTTTGCAGCATGTAACTATCGGTGAAGGTACTAAAGTAACTGCGAAATGCCAGTCGCCGGCTGTAATGGGCGACTTACAAGTGCAAACAGCAGACGTGCCTGTACACGGTATAAATGACAGCGCGGTTTTATTGCGACAGGAAAACAGAATCGCTTTAAGTGAATCAGCAATGAAAAAAGTAGAACTGAATGTAGCCAAACTGCAATTGCACAAGGACAAAGTTTCCAATTTGACAAATGAACAAATGAATGAAATTAAAGGCGGTGGTATTTTATGGAGTTTAATTGGTTGTTGCCAAAGTGTAGTGGAACCACCTCAAACATCTCGAACGTACGACGATAGCCAATGTATTTGTACACCGAAGAATTAGATTGTGGATGAACTGTAGCGTAAATAAATAAGCTATAATTTTTACCATATTTCAGAGTCAACATGCAACGGCTATCATTTAGTTATAGCCGTTGTTTTTTGTTTTTTATTAATTGCCTGTTATGCTGTTTCGGTATTTTACTGCATTATTAGCCTTTGTTTCGTTCGCTTATATTTCTTCTGGAAAAGAGTCTGACAGCGCTTTTCAGGAAAAGAGTTTCGATATGCGCAGCGTCAAGAATCTTGAGTATTTTTATGAGATTGCTGATGGTAAACGGATTATTTTTTTAGGGGAGGAAGACCACAAAATCTCGGAATTTAATCAGTTGAAAACCCAGATCGTCAGTTCCTATAAAGAAAAGAACGAGCGGGTGGTTTTACTTTTTGAATCTTATATAGACGCAGCATTTTTAGGTTTCAGAAATGGCGCCGCAAATTTTCAATGGGCCGACAGTACGCCCAAGATTATGCCAATCTGGGATAATACAGAAAACCTGGATCTTTTGAAGGAACCGGCCGAAGGACATTCTTTTTTAATTGGCGGAATAGATCCCCAGGATAACAGTTCCGTTTTTTACAAGACCTATCAGCAAACGCCTTTCTACAAGCATTTTAAAACAAACCATTTTTGGAATGACAGCTTAAACAATCGGTTGTTGTACCTCGATTCTATACGTTTTGTATTGCAGCGCCAGCGATCCATAGTTTTGGACGAAAATTGGAAAGCGAAGGACTCAAGCTCCAGTGCATTTCAAAACTTTATTTCCGATTGCAACAGATTGCTGCTCGATTATGGCCAGCTAGTCAAGCGCCTTCCGCAAGGACATACCGCAAATGAGCAGATTGACAGGGTGCTTGTTCAAAACCTTCCTTGGGACATCGAGGTCTCACTCAATCCGCTTATTTATGATGCACTTAGAAATAAGATGATGGCGGCTAACCTGAACTATCTGGCCGATAGCGTATTTGCTGGCTGGAAAATTATCGTCTGGGCCCATGATCTACATGTAATGAAAAGAGATCAGGATGAGCGGGTGAAGCAGTCCATATGCGTTTACTTGCCTAAATCGGTTATGGACCAGTCTACAGTATTTCTTTTTAATACCAATTGCCATATTAAAAACAATGGCGAAAGGATAGAAAAAATGGGCATTGCCAGCTCTGCTACAATTCATCAGTATCTGGCGGCGGGCAACGAGAGCTGTTTTTTTTCTTACCTGACAGATAAATCGCTGTGGTCAAAACAATTTAAACGCTATTACTGGGAACGATACACACACGCGTGTCATTATAGGCCAGCGGAACTTTGCGATGGTATTTTTTATATCAAGGACACGCATACTTCCCATTTTCTGGATAAGTATATGCACGAATAAAAATTAAGCAGTGCGGACTTAATTAGACTGTTCAACGATCGCAAATACCATGAATTTGAAAACTATGTCAATTAAACATTTTACTGTATTGCTGCTGTTGCTTGCCGGTGCTGGTTATTCTTTTGGAAACACAATAGACAGCAGTACCACACAAACAGAACAGATGGATATCGGGCAGATCAAAAACAGCAACTATTTTTATCAGATAGCAGACCAAAAGCGAGTTGTTTTTTTGGGCGAAGAAGATCACAAGGTTGCAGAGTTTAACCAGCTGAAAACCCAGATTATTAATAACTACCGGGCCAGAGAACCACGGGTGCTATTATTGTTCGAATCGGCTGTGGATGCCGCATTCTACGGTTTTAGAGATAATATGAATAGTTTTTTATGGCCTGATAGCAGCACCAAAATTTTTCCACTTTGGATAAATGCGGAGACTGAGGATTTGCTGATACCTTCCCAGCCCGGACATTCTTTTCTGATTGGGGGAATAGACCCGCAGCATCTGGATGATTTTTATGAAGACTATCAGAAGACCTCGTTTTTTCGTCATTTTCAATCAAGTCATTTTTGGAGCGATAGTTTTAATAATCGATTGTTGCAGTTGGATGCGATCCGCTTTAGTCTAATTAAGAAGAGGGGGTCCTTGTACACACTTACGAAAAAGGCGACGATAGCGCCCAAAGAAGATAGCCTGGCCGCTTTCAAAAACTATACATCGGATTGTAAACAGCTATTGGCTGACTACAAACGGCTTTTAGAAAACCTTCCGGTTGCAAATACCGTAAACGAAAAAATTGATCGACTGGTTGTACTAAACCGGCCGTGGGAAATAGAAGTTTCGATAGCGATGGCGGACTATTCCCGGTCAAGAAATGAAATGATGGCGCGCAATCTGACTTATCTGGCTGATAGTGTATTCGCTGACTGGAAAATTATTGTGTGGGCGCATGACGGGCACGTTTTAAAGCAGACATTGCATGATCCGATAACGGAAGTAAAAGCTACTATCGGAACTTATTTGTCTAAATCATTTATGGATGAATCTGCCGTATTTCTGCTGAAGACAAACCGGCATATACTGAACGATGGAACAGCGCTGAATAAGACAAAAATTGCATCGTCTGAAACGGTGCATCAATATATGGCTGCGGGTAACGAAAATCAATTCTTTTCCCCAATTATAGATGCATCGTTGTGGTCAAAACAATTTAAACGCTGTTATTGGGATACGAATATCTATAAATGCAATTACCGGTTAAGCGATGTCTGCGATGGCATCTTCTATCTCAAAGACACTCATACACCGCATTTTCAGAGCCGTTATATGCGGGAGCGAAGACCTGCCGACGGTAAAAAAGCTGATTAGTCCCTGCAAAAAGGCGATTCACATAAATCTGGCAACTGAGAAAAAAGAGTCGGCTACATTGCCAAAATATTTGCGGGTGCAGTTGCCAACGACGGAAAGCTTATGCTCGATCGACGTTCAATTGCGAAATGGTCTCATGATCAAACCGGGCATGAAGTGTTCCTGAATTTCCTTTGCAGCATGTAACGATTTGCAGTGGAATGTAAGCGCGCGCAATAATGCCAGCCGCCAGCTGTAATGGGCGACGCTTATAAATGCAAACAGCAACCGTGCCTGTACACGAAACAAATGGCAGCGCAGTTATGGCGACAAATAACATAATTGCTAAAAAAATAAAAGCAATGAAAAAAGTGAAAGTAGATGCGGCTAAGCTGCAATTGCACAAAGAGAAAATTTCAAATCTGACGAGTCAACAGATGGATGAAATTAAAGGTGGTGGTATCTTATGGAGCCTGATCGGCTGCTGCAAAAGCGTACCGCCGCCAGTACAATATAGCGATAAACCAGTAGTTGACAGCGATTGCATCTGCATTGGTCAATAAAATGGAACGGCTATAATTATTCAATTATAGCCGTTATTTCTCTTTTCAGACGTTGGTGCAGACACAGACATATTTTTTGAAACAGTTGCTATAAAACTCTTATGACTGAAAATATCCGGCAAATTCTTGCGCATATAAACGCTGATCTGGATGCTCATCCACTCACTGGTGCGGCTCTGATCGGGGACGGTGGCGGCATGGTCTTGTTTAAAACCCTGTACGCTACGCATTTTAATACCGAATACGAAAAGTTCGAGCAGGATATTAATGACCTGGTTCAGTATTCTTTTGACAGTCCAAGTCCCAATTTCTGTTATGGTAAAGCCGGTGTTCACTGGTTATTTCACTTCCTTTGTCACCGCCTGGACTTGATCGACGAAGCGCAGCTGGCCGATATTTGTATCGATCATGAAGCACTGGCCGGTTTATGTCTTTATGAAATGGCCAGAGGAAATTATGATGCGCTTTTTGGCGCCATCGGCGTAGCCAGAGGTCTTGTTTTTCCTTCTGTTGAGGGAAAAGAAACCCTGAATGAAAAAATCCTTACCACGCTGCTTGCTAACAACGATGGTGTTTCCAATATGAGCTGTTCATTTGATTTTAAAACTTATGTTCAGGAACCTGATATCGTTGATCTTGGCCTGGCTCACGGCCTGGCTTCTATTTTAAAATACAGCCTGGAATGTTATACCGCAAATATCGCCACAGATAAGGCGCGTATGCTGGCTGCCAACATCGTAACTTTTTTAAAATCTCAGGTAAATACAGCAGGTAAATATACGTTCGGATACGAAGTCGTCGCCGGGGAACCTCTCAAAAATGGTGGCCGGCTGGCCTGGTGTTACAGCGATCTTAGCACCGCCTACATTCTGTTGCAATACGGTCGGCTGTTTCACGATGAAGAAATCACCAACTGGGCCGTAACGATTATCAGACAGTGCAGCGAAATGACTGCTTCCGACGATACTACGCTCAAAGACGCTTGTTTTTGCCATGGCTCTGCAGGAATTGCTTATTTATTTATGAAAGCAAATCAGATTCATCCTTGCACCGAATTTAAAAATGCTGCCGACTACTGGATAGGCCAGACAGTTGCTGCAGCGGTTCCGGGTGAAGGCCTGGGCGGATACACCATGTATACCAAAGAAGATGGCTTTATCGCCAAGCCAAGCTTGCTGGAAGGTTCTACAGGCGTAGGACTGGTATTGCTTTCTTATCTCACAGGCGATTATTCCTGGGATTACTGTGTGATGCTCCAATAGTAAAAATACAATGATGACTGAGAAGATTATTTTCCGTACGCCACTCCATCCTTTCACCAAAGCATACGAAACAACTGAAAGTTTAAAGAGCTCATTTAATTCAGGCCTTTATCTTTCGTCTAAAGCGCTGTATGGTGAATATCTGCGAATAGACAGTCTGCCGAAGGTACAACAGCAGAAACTCCGGCAGAGTATAGCCAAATATCAACTGCGCGCCTGTGCACGAGCTACGCCTTATGCAAGTTTTGCGGGATTGTCGCTCGCGGAAGTTCAGGCAGGAGATACTAGCCTTGTTTTAGCATCAGAAGAAAATCATTTTACTGCATTGCGAATGGATATGAATCTGGTTTCGCATATTATTGGCGCTTTACAAAGCCTGCCAGAGATATTGGTGCAGCTTTCTTTTACGGTCAATAACAGTCTTTATGCAGTAGCCGGCGGTTATCGTTATGCAGAGTACAACTTGCAGCGTAGTACCAGGAAATATCAACTCATTAATCTGAATGCGACACCTTATTTAGATGCGATTATTCAGGCTGCCGCAACGCCGCAGTCTTTCCAATCGCTCACCTGGATCCTCCAGGAGCTTACAGGCGTGGATGAGACAGATGCACGGGAATACCTGCAACAGCTCATTGCTTCACAGGTTCTGATCTCAGCGCTGGAACCGGAGATCACCGGAGAAGATCCGTTTTCGCGGTTGTTGTTTAAACTGGAAAATATCAACGGTGTGGAGGGGCTTCTGGCAAAATTAAAGCAGCTACAATTGCTTTTTCAGGTCCGGTCGGTTGATGTAACTCACCTGGAAAATATCAACGCAGCGGTGGCCGATTTAGGGTTGAACTTGTCTGGCCTCGACGATATTGTTCAGGCTGATGTTTTTTTATCAACTCGATCCGCACAATTTAGCAAAGAACTTTACGACGCAATTGTGCAGCAGGTAGAGGCATTATCGCCAATGGCGAATCTGGGAAAACACCCCGAGCTCGAAGATTTTAAAACACAGTTTTTATCACGTTACGAAGACCAGCTTATTCCACTAGCTATCGCTTTGGATGCAGATCTCGGCATAGGTTATAGTGCAGTAAAGGATGAGCTTTCAGCCGGTACGCCGCTTATAGATGAATTACCAGTGAGCAGGCCAGCTGGCGCCCAAACAGTAGAGTTGAATCTGCTGACTGCTTTTTCGCTTCGTAAATACGAAGATTGGCAAAAGAACGGAGCTGCAGCGATTGAAATCACAGATGAAGATCTAAAACTTTTTACAGACAGTAATAAACACATCCGCATTGCGCAAAGCCGCGCGATTCTTGGTAGCCTGTATAAAAAAGAGGACCAACTGAATGGGCAGCATTTTATGCTCGATTTGGTAACCGCCGCCGGCCCATCTGCGGGCAACTTATTAGGGCGGTTTGCTTATGCCGATTCGGAGATTTGCGACTTCACCCGCAGTCTGCTTTTGGCGGAGGAGCAACAAGACCCTGATGTGATTTTTGCAGAAATAGCGCATTTGCCACAGGCCCGCATTGGCAATATTATTTTGCGACCGTTGTTGAGGGCATTTGAAATTCCTTATGTTGGTCTGAGCAGTGCCAGCGAAGAGAACCAGATTAAACTGGGAGATCTATGGGTGAAAGTGGAAGGCGGCGAAATTGTTTTATGGAGCAAAAAAAATAACAAGCGGGTGATACCGCGACTTACTACCGCACATAATTATAACTTTCAAAGTCTGCCGGTATATAAATTTCTCTGCGATCTGCAGATGCAGGGGTTCGCATTTCCTGCGGCGTGGAGCTGGGGCTTGCTTGATTCTAAGAAATATCTGCCCAGGGTTATGTATAAAAACATAATACTGCGCAAAGCCCGTTGGATTGCAGATAGCGCCGATCTGAAAAATCTGCCGGGAGACCCGGTTGTACTAACTGCAACAGTATTGCAATGGCAAAAAGAACAGAACATTCCCGATAAAGTAGTTTTCGCGGAAGGGGATAATGAACTGCTAATTGATTTTCGTGAACCGCTGGGGCGTGAATTGTTCTTACACTATCTCGCAAAATACAAACGTATTAAACTCGGAGAGTTTTTATTTACAGAGGAAAACGCCGTGGTGCATGATGAGCAGGGCGCACCTTATGTGAATGAAATTATTATCCCGCTGAGTAGGCCTTCTGCAGCCAACTATAAGACAAACATCCGTCAGGATAAAGTGTCTGTAAAGCGAACCTTTTTGCCCGGCAGTGAATGGGTGTACTATAAAATATACAGCGGTACCAAAACCGCGGAGCTATTGCTAAAAGAATACATTTTGCCTTTTGTGGAAGAAGGCGTTGAAAACAATTGGTTCGAACAATTTTTCTTTATTCGCTATCGTGATGAATCGGCGCATATCAGGCTCCGGTTTTTAGTAGTGGATGCAACAAAAAGACAGGCGTTACAAGAAGCGTTATTCAACATTGTTGCACCATTGCAGGACGAAGGGCTGATACAAAAAATAGTGTGCGATACTTATGTTCGGGAGTTGGAGCGGTATGGTGGCGACTACATAGTGCAGGCAGAACAATTATTTCATAATGACAGCCTGTGTGTTTTAAGGTTTTTAGCACTTCTCGATGGCGAAGATGCAGAGCGATATCGGATGCTTTTTGGGCTGAGGGGAATCGACATGTTCCTGAATGATTTTGGTCTTTCAGTTTTTGAAAAACAGCAGCTGCTTTCCAATATGCAGAAGGCTTTCTATGAAGAGCACGGCGGTCATGCCTCGTTGCAAAAAGTTCTGAATGAAAAGTATCGCCAGCATCAGAAGGATATATTTGCGCATATGAACAACGAACTGGATGTTTTCAATCAAGTAGACGACGCGGTAGCCGTTTTTCAAATGCGGTCCGAAATGAATGCGCCCATTATCGAAACACTTATAGGCAATGTTGTCAAGAAGCAATGGTTAAGTTGGTTGCCCAGCTATATTCATATGTACATGAATCGGCTGTTTGTGGCGCAACAACGAAAGTATGAACTGGCGGTATACCATTTCCTCGAAAAATATTATTCGTCGCAGTTGGCGATTCAAAAATCGAAATCACAAATTGCCGCCGCAACAGTTTAATTATCTAATTATAACCTATAGCTAAGATGTCTTTTCCTTTTTTCAAGCAACATGATGCAATGGATTGCGGGCCTACGTGCCTGCGCATGATTGCGAAGTACTATGGTAAAGACATCAGTATTACCAAACTCCGTGAATCGGCCAATATTAGCCGGGAAGGGGTTTCCTTGCTGGGGATTAGTCAGGCAGCAGAAAAATTTGGCTTTAATACAATCGGTTCCCGCGTCAGTTTTGATCAATTGGACGACGATGCTTTATTGCCTTGTATTTTGCATTGGCGGCAGAATCATTTTGTGGTGCTCCCACCACAGAATTACAGCAGAAAAAACAAAGGTGAAAAAATTCTGATTGCAGATCCGGCTGAGGGATTGGTACGGGTCGATAAGAGAACATTTCTTGAAGCCTGGCAGGGGCGCAATAATGAGGGGCTGATTCTGGAACTGGAACCTACAGAGGCCTTTTACGACCTGGAAGAAGAAAAGAGCAAAGGCATTTCCTGGAGCTTATTGTTTTTTCAGATCCGGAAACACCGTCAGTATTTTTTTCAGGTTTTTTTAGGGTTGCTGGTGGGCAGTCTGTTGCAGCTGATCTTTCCTTTTCTTACCCAGAGTATCGTTGATACTGGTATCAATACGCACAACCTGCAGTTTATCTATATTGTGCTGGCCGCACAGTTCATGCTTTTTATTGCAAAAAATGCGGTGGAGTTTATCCGTAGCCGTTTACTGCTTTTTATCAGCACAAGAGTCAATGCCTCGTTGCTGACCGGATTTTGGTATAAGCTCATGAAATTGCCGCTTTCTTATTTTGATACCAAACTGACCGGCGATATTCAGCAAAGATTGCAAGACCAGCAGCAGATTGAAAATTTCCTGACGGGCAGCAGTTTGTCGGTGCTTTTTTCGGTGATTAATCTCTTTGTGTTCTCCATCGTTTTATTCATATACAGTCTTCCTGTGTTCGGTATTTTTGTCGCGGGCAGCCTTTTGTACTTTTTATGGGTAAAGCTGTTTATGGTTCGCCGGCGAGAACTTAACTACAAGCGGTTTTCTATAGCTAGCAAAGAACATACCAGTACTACGCAGCTCATTTTGGGCATGCAGGAAATCAAGCTCAATAATGCCGAACGTTTTTTTCGCTGGGATTGGCAACATCTGCAGGCGAGGTTGTTTCAACTGAGTTTTAAAAATCTTTCGCTCAACCAGTATCAGCAGGCAGGTGCGTTATTTATTAACGAAGGGAAAAATATTCTAATTACGTTTTTTGTTGCCAAACTGGTGCTGGACGGGCAACTGACCCTCGGCACTATGCTGGCAATTCAGTACATTATAGGGCAACTGAACAGTCCAGTGGAACAGTTGATCGGCTTTACGCAGAATTACCAGGATGCGAAAATTGCCTTAGAGCGCTTAAGTGAAATTTATCAGGTACCGGATGAAGAACCTTCTGAAAGCGACCTGGTGAAAATCTTGCCGCAACAAAAAGCGATCCATTTGCAAAACCTCAATTTTGCTTACGCAGGCGCTTTGTCGGTTCCCGTTTTGAAAAATATTAATCTGACAATACCCGAGAAAAAAGTAACGGCAATTGTAGGTATGAGTGGCAGTGGCAAAACTACCTTGCTTAAATTATTGCTCAAATTTTATGATGAATATTCCGGCAATATTTCAATCGGAGGTAATAAATATCGCGAGATCAGCAGAGAAAATGGAAGTGTAAACGGCTTTGATAAAATTGAAAGTAGCGGCGCCGATCTGAAAACAATCAGTCATTCTTTCTGGCGTGACCATTGCGGATGTGTGATGCAGGACGGTTATATTTTTAATGATACCATTATGCGCAATATAGCCGTGGGGGAAGAAACACCCAATCGCGAACTATTGATATATGCCTGTCGCATCGCCAATATCCTTCCGTTTGTCGAATCACTTCCATTAGGGTTTAATACTAAAATAGGGATGGAGGGAAATGGCATCAGTCAGGGACAAAGACAACGGCTGCTGATTGCGCGGGCGGTTTATAAACAACCGGAATATATATTTTTCGACGAAGCTACTAATGCTTTGGACGCGAATAATGAACGTGTGATTATGGAAAATCTCAATCATTTTTTCAGCGGGAAAACTGTTGTGGTTGTAGCACATCGCTTGAGCACAGTAAAAAATGCAGACAGAATTGTGGTGTTACACGAAGGCGAAATTGTAGAGGAAGGAACGCACGAAACACTGGCCAACAACCGCGGTTATTATTATGAACTGGTAAAGAATCAACTGGAATTGGGAAATTAAAAGATTATGCCAGAGCAGATTTACAACCGTACGAACATAGATGAATTGCCTGCGGCGCATTTAATGAACGAGGAAGAAACCGCACCCGTCCTGGATGAGATTATTTCCAGCAAACCCGGATACCTGGTGCGCAAAGGAACAGCTATTATTATGGTGGTGCTTGGATTGCTGATTGCCGGCGCCGGTTTCATACATTATCCCGATGTGCTGGAAGGGGCAGTCATGGTTACTACCGATCCATTGCCTATCGAACTGAAAGCTCAGGCTAGTGGCAGAGTAGAGCGATTGTTTATTCATGAAAATGATCTTGTCGCGAAAAACACTGTTATAGCAGAGATAGAAAATAATACCGGGTTGCAGAATATTCAGATATTGGAAGAGCGAATTGACAGTATTCTTTCCGCATTACAACAAAATGATCTGATTGTACTGAATCGTTTTACAATAGAGAATCTGCAATCGCTCGGTGACGGACAGACCGCTTATAATCAGTTGCTGCAAAATCTTTCAGCGTATTTGTTGGTGAAACAACAACATGTTTTTGGCAAAAGGATGGACAACATTCAATTACAAAATAGTCAGTATCAAAAACTGGCAGTTATTAATAAAGAGGAGACAGAGCTTATCAATAGTGAATTAAAGCAAGCGGCCGAACAGTTTAAGGCTAATGAGAAATTATACAATGAGAAAGTAATCAGCAGGCAGGAGTATTTTGATGAAGCAGCAAAATTGCGCCAGAAACAATTAAGCCTGGAGCAGCAAAAGCGAGGTAGGGTACAAAACAGCATTAATATTTCCGACAACAGTAAGCAGCTTTTTGAAATGACTTATAACAAAGAGGAAAAAGAAAATACGCTGATACTGGGAATACGGGAACAAATACGCAATCTCCAGAATTTTACGACAACGTGGCGCCGGCAGTTTTTGATCACTGCGCCATATTCCGGGAATATTTATTGGTTGAGACCTTTGCAGTCTAATGAATTGGTAAATGCTGGTGAAGCGCTCTTTTCAATTGTCCCCGATAAATTTCATTACCTGGCCTATGTACAACTTTCTGCCAATGGGCTTGGTAAAATAAAAAAGGCGCAAACGACACATTTGTTGCTGGATCATTTTCCGTACAATGAGTATGGATATTTGAAAGGAACAGTAACGTCTGTAAGTATGATACCACAAAGCCCCGGAACTACCCAGGAAGCAGGTGCGGCCACTTATCGCGCTATAGTGGCATTGCCCGACTCACTGGTAACAAGCTATCATAAAAAAATTCCATTTTCTCCGGAGATGTCTGGTACTGCGCGTATTATTACCAAAGACAGAAATCTGTTAGAGCGTCTTCTTTCTTTTTTGGCAAAGGTAGAGAAGTAAAACAGCGTGCTGCTTTTCTCCTCGCTGCACTATGATCTCTTTTGGCAGTTTAATTGTTTTAGAATGAGTATTTTATATTTTATTTTAACGACTTCTGCTTTATAGCGGTTCCGATTTCATAACCACATCCGAATTTTTTACCTTTGCGGTCCAAACACTGTTTACCCAATAGTGTTTTATTTAATTTAAAACGAGATCAGATAAGGTCCTGTGCGTTGATCTGATTGAAATTGGATTATGAACCAGAAAGAAATTATTGAACGAATTAATGCCCTGATGGTAGAAGATTTTGAAGTGGACGAAGCTGCCATCACGCCAGAAGCCAGCCTCAAAGAAACTTTAGAATTGGACAGCCTCGATTATATTGACCTGGTTGTTGCTATTGAACAGAATTTCGGCTTTAAAGTAAAACCGGAAGATTTTCAACAAATGCACACCATCCAGGATTTCTATAATTATGTAGCTAATCGCCTGGAAGTGGCCAATGCCTGATAAAAAGCAGTGGGAAGGCCGGTCCCGGGCATCCACCACCGGCTACGCCATTTTTGTGTGGCTGCTGGAGCACGGCGGCATCAAACCTGCCTATGCTTTACTGCATTTTGTTACCATCTATTATCGTTTGTTTGTACCGGCGGCCATTCGTCCGCTCCGGTATCTTTATCGCGAACGGTTACAATTTACCAAGGCCGAAACTAATCGATTAATCCGCCGAAATCTGCTCATTTTCGGACAGACACTGATCGATAAAATCATTGTGCTCGCGGGCATCAAAAATCCGCTCACATTTAGTCATCCGGGTATCGAATATCTGGAAGATATGGTGAAAGAAGGAAAAGGTGGATTGCTGGTTAGTGCGCACCTGGGCAACTGGGAAGTGGCTGGTCATATGCTGAAACGCCTGGAGTCAACCATCAATATTCTGATGTATGACGGTGAGGCTGAGCAGATCAAGGATTTTATGGAGCGTTTTGATGCGAAGCGTTCTTTCAATATTATTTACATCCGCGAAGACCTTTCGCATATTTACGAGATCAGCGCCGCTTTGCAGCGTAATGAATTTGTGTGTTTGCATGCCGATCGTTTCCGTCCGGGAAATCGTACGGTAAAACATTCATTTTTAGGTGTGGAAACCGAATTTCCGGTCGGGCCATTTGTCCTTGCGTCTAAGCTGAAAGCGCCGGTTTGTTTTGTATTTGCCTTTAAAGAAACTAATTTTCATTACAGTTTTTATGCGCCTTACGCTGCCAGAACCTATGAGGGCCGCGGCATGGAAGGCGCCACACGCATGCTGGAAGATTATGTGCAGTTGCTGGAGCAGGGATTGAAAGATCATCCGGAGCAATGGTTTAACTACTTTGAATTCTGGCCTAATGGATCAGCCTAAAATATTTGCTTATATACCGCAGCGCCCGCCTTTTGTAATGGTGGATGAATTGCTGCGTGCCGATGAACAGCTTTCGCAAACATCGTTCACAATCCGGGAAGGACATCTGTTTGTAGAAAATGGTGTTTTTACCGAACCTGGTCTCGTGGAAAACATGGCGCAGACGGCCGCCGCAGGAACAGGTTTTAAAGCTGCGCAGAAAGATGAACCAGCGCCTGTTGGTTTTATCGGTGCGCTGAAAGGCCTAAACATTAAGGAACTGCCCAAAGTAGGTGATACCATTACAACTGATATTTCTTTCTTGCATCAGGTAATGAATGCACATGTGGTCATCGGAAGGATTTATTGCGGCAAGCGCGAAATCGCGAGCTGCGAATTCAAGATATTTATCCAAACCTAAACAGAAACACAATCATGAAAAAACTGCTTGCCCTCCTTGTCGCCTGCGTGTTTAGTTTAAATCTTCGCGCCGAAACTAAAGCTGATATTTTTAATCAGCAAGTCGCCATTACGTGGCTTGGTCTTGATTTTTCCCAATTAGTATTTATCGGTTCTGCTACCCAATATCATGACGCAGGAACTGTTACTAATGATGATCTGCGTAATAAATATTTTCCAGGCTGGAATGACCTTGTCATCAAAGAAAAAGACAAATATAATATAGCGGATGCGGTGCATCGTACCGACGTAAGCTATGCGACGGAAATAACAGCCAAGGCCAATGCTAAAATTCCCGATCATGATTTCTTTAGTACGAATGAAAGCGATTTTCAGAAGCTCAATGAACAAAAGATTGGCGATTTGGTGAAGAAATATGACTTTCAGGGAAAGACTGGAATTGGTCTGATGTTTTTCGTGGATGGTATGAATAAATCTGCAGCAAAGGCGTCTGTGTGGGTGACGTTTGTGGACATGAAAACAAAAAAAGTTCTGCTTACTGAGCATGAAATTGAAAAGAGTGGTGGTTTTGGTTTTCGCAATTATTGGGCAAAGTCATTTTACAATGTCCTGATCACGATAAAGTCCAATTTCAAAAGCTGGGAATAATTTTCAGGGGTTGTAGTGGCGACCAGCGCTAATAACGTATCACTTACAACTAATAACTTATAACTAATTAGCAATGCCTTGTGTACTCTGGATTTCAGGAGATTTTAATACCGATACTTTAGCGGAATCAATTCGCCTGAAGCCGTATAAAAAAATTGAGAAGGGGGAAGTAATAACCACTAAAGATGGCCCGAAGAAATACGAACATGCACTTTGTGGCTTCGATGTGAGCAACAAAGATTTTACGGATTTTCAGGCAATGGTTGGTGATGCGGTGTCTTTCCTCGAAACAAATTTCAATAATCTGCAGGCGCTTGCCGAAATGCAGGGTATCACCGCCAGACTTGATTTTGGTTATTTCTCCACTTTTATGGATACCAAGATTGTAGCGCAATATGATACGATTCCATTTCAGCTTTCCCGCCTTGCCGGCAACCTGAGAATAGATATCGAACTTTCGCAGTACTGGCACGCACAGCCGTCACAAGGTTAATCCGTTAAATCGTTAATTGGTTAAATCAGGTGTTACCTTTTTTTGAAGATGGTAAAGGGGTAGATTGATAATTTGTTAATCCGCATTGCACCCAATTTCCCCTTTAACATTTTAACCAATTACCCGAGGCAAAAACGTATCTTGCCGCCTCAAAACGGCAGTGCAGCGTGCGAAAGACGTTAACTCATATTACAGAACAGGAAGTAAAATTCAGTGAAGCCGATCCGCTGGGCATCGTCTGGCACGGACATTTCATTCGTTATTTCGAGGATGGACGTGAGGCATTCGGTGAAGCTTACGGCCTCCGATACCTGGATCTGTACCGTCAGAATATCGTAGTGCCGATTGTAAATATCAACTGCGATTACAAGCGCATTCTGCGTTATGGCCACCGCATCCGTTTAGAAACAACGTACCATGATTCTCCCGCGGCCAAGCTCATTTTTCATTACGCAATTTTTGATGCGGTAAAAAATGAAAAAGTAGCAACCGGTAGTTCTGTGCAAGTGTTCATGGCGAAAGAAGATATGGAGTTGATGCTGACGATTCCGCCGTTTATGCAGGAATGGAAAGAGAAATGGCTGCACACAAAATGATTCCCGTTTATGCTATAGCAACGCACGCAGTTTCTGCGCTGGGTATTAATACCGAAAGCCATTGGCATGCGGTAACCGGCAATCGTACGGGTATTCGGCAGCATCATGATCAATCGCTTGCAGATGCACCTTTTTGGGGCGCTGTTATAGATCCGCAGCCCTGGCAGTTGGTTCATGCGCAAACCACGTCCTGGCCTCTGACTGCTTTTGAGAAAATGGCCGTTTATTCTGCATTGCACGCGCTGGAGCAATTGGAGCAAATCATTGATCTGAACGAAACGGTTTTTATTCTTTCTACCACTAAAGGCAATATTGAATTATTGGGCGAAGTGCCTGATGAAAAAATCGGACTGATGCACAGTGCGGAAGCGGTTTCTAAAGCACTGGCTATTCCGGCCAAACCGGTAGTGATTTCACATGCCTGTGTGTCGGGCGTAGTGGCTTTACAATATGCACAAGCTTTGTTGCAGTCAGGCAAATACAAAAACGCAATCGTAACCGGTTGTGATCGTTTTTCGAAATTTGTACTCAGCGGTTTCCAGTCATTTCATGCCGTTGCAGACGGACCTTGCAAACCTTTTGATGTGGCGCGTTCTGGTATTAATCTCGGCGAAGCTGCAGCCACAATAGTTTTGAGCACCGAACTGCACAACGAACCGTTGGCGCAATTGCTTTCCGGTGCTACCTCCAATGATGCCAATCATATTTCAGGGCCTTCGCGTACTGGTGAAGAACTGGGTTTGGCAATCAGCAAAGCCTTGTCACTGGCAGGTTTACAATCTTCAGATATCGATATGATTTCTGCACACGGTACTGCGACGCTTTACAATGATGAAATGGAATCAAAAGCATTTGATATGCTGGGTATGAACAATGTTCCGTTGCATAGTTTAAAAGGCTTTGTAGGACACACTCTGGGTGCCGCAGGTGTGCTGGAAAGCGTAATGATTATCGAGAGTCTGCGTCACCAGCAATTGATTCCTTCCGCCGGATTTGAAAATCTTGGTGTGCCAAAATCCCTCAACATTACACGAAGCGCAACAAATGCGAAGATTAACTATGCTTTGAAAACGGCTTCTGGTTTTGGTGGCTGTAATGCTACTGCTGTCTGGAAGGCCGCTGATCTCTAGCTTTTAACTTCGAACTTTGAACTTCAGAAGTAGGGTGTGCCCCTTCGGGTCGGGCTATCCGCTGCAAGTCCTCGCTCCACGCCGTTTCGCTGCGGGCTTTCCGCTACTATCCCTCACACGTTTTCTGTGTATAGTCATATAGATCAATAGTTTTTTCGTACAAAATGTGTTAAGCGTCGTGCAATGCACTAAGCTGCGATTGCATTGCAATACGCGGGCCTTGCAATGTCTTATGCAAGTCGTACAATGCCTTATGCAAGTAGTACACTATCATACGCAAGTAGTACACTGTCATACGCAAGTAGTACACTGTCCTACGCAAGTAGTACACTGTCATACGCAAGTAGTGCACTGTCATACGCAAGTAGTACACTGCCATACGCAAGTAGTACACTGTCCTACGCAAGTAGTACACTGTTATGCGCAAGTAGTACAATGTCATGTGCAAGTAGTACACTGTCACACGCAAGTAGTACGCTGTGTTATTCAGGTAGTTCACTATCCTACTCTGGAAGTGCGATGCCGCAGGTGGGTTATACAATGGCAACCTGCAAGTTGTACAATAGAAAATCAGACATCAGCGATCAGACATCCGACATTCATTCAAGGTTAATAGATGTTAAAATTTGCAATACAAATTTCCACTTATCGTAAATTTAGGATAACAAAAATCAGTCATTATGAGAGGAGGTGGAAACTGGTTGCCGTTACTCGGAGTTCTGATAGTACTATTTCTTTTGGTGAAAGCGATGGAATGGGGCGTACATTATTTAGTGCATCGATTCCGGCACAGAAGGCATGTGCATCATTAATCTGGCGCGAGTGGAGGTTGCGTGAGGGATAGAAACGGAAAGCCCGCAGCGAAGCGAGGACTTGCAGTGAATAGCCCGACCCGCAGGGGCACGCCCAAATAAAATTAGTGCCGATACAATCGGACTGAATTCATTGAACAAGAATCGAGCTTGGAAGACTCGCCAGTTTGGACAATCGGCAGTCAGAGACTGCTATGTAATATAGACACGAGAGCGCTTCGCTAACGCTCGCGCCAGTGAATTATATATAAGAAGAAAGCGCTCCTTCGGAGCGCTTTCTTGTATGTTTAAATGAGTTGACTTTTGACGTTTCACGTTTGTCACCATTCACCATTCACTATTGCCCCAGCGCATTCAGCGCCAGCCAGGTCATCAAACCAGTGCCTGTTTTCAGGGCATCTTCATCAATGTCAAAATGGGCATTGTGTACAGACGCAGTAAATTCAGTACCTCCTCTGTTGGTTCCCAAGCGGTAAAAACAACCGGGAACTTCGTGTGAGTAAAATGCAAAATCATCAGCTGTCATACGGAGATCCAGCAGTTTTACATTGTTATCGCCGAGAAATTGTTTCGCCCATGATTCGGCTTGTGCAGTAAACACAGGGTCATTGAACAAAGATGGATAACCCTTCGGAATTTCCACCGTGCTCGTTGCCCCGTATGCAGCGCAAGTATGATGCGTGATGTCTTTAATCCACTGATGCGCTTCATTGCGCCATTTTTCATCCATCGTGCGGAATGTACCTTCAATTTCCACTTTGTCTGGAATTACATTATTCACATGTCCGCCGCTGATGCGTCCGAAACTTAACACCGTCGGGATAATAGGATTCGCTTTGCGCGAAACGACCTGTTGCAGATTGGTGATGAGTTGTGCAGCGATCGCAATCGGATCAATTGTGGTGTTTGGTAAAGCGGCATGACCGCCTTTTCCTTCTACCGTAATATAAATTTCATCCGTGCTCGCCATATATTGACCCGAACGGAAACCAACCACACCGGCGGGCAGCGTAGGGTATACGTGCTGTGCAATGATTGCCTGCGGACACGGATTTTCCAATACACCAGCAGCAATTAGTAAGCTTGCACCGCCCGGATGTTTTTCTTCACCGGGTTGAAAAATCAGTTTAATCGTGCCTTCCCATTCGTCTTTCATTTCGTTGAGAATGCGCGCCGCACTGAGCAGGCAAGTTGTGTGTACATCATGACCACATGCATGCATGACACCTTCGTTTTGAGAACGGTAGGCTACATTATTAGCTTCGAGAATAGGCAGCGCATCAAGTTCAGAACGAAGTGCAATACAACGTTTGCCCGGATTTTTCCCTTCAATTAATGCGATGACGCCAGTGCCGGCAACTACCGTTTGATTGGTGATACCATATTCCGTCAGTTTCGAAGCAATGAAATTAGACGTCTGGTACTCTTCAAATGAAAGTTCCGGATGTGCATGAATATGATGGCGGATCGCCTGTATTTCAGAAAAGTGTTCTTCTACTTTTTGGCGTATTTCGTTAATCATCTTTTTGTGTGTTGGTTAATTCTACAATGTCTGGCACAATCATACAAGGGGAATATAAAGTGCTGACTTGTTGATATATTTTTTGTGCTTCTGCCCGCGTCGCAAAATCACCCACTTTTACGCGGAATTGCGGTTGTACATATGTCATATAGGTACGGATACCGGGAAAGCGACGCATAAAATCAAGCTTTATTTCGGATGCCTTAGCACGATCGCTGCCGCTGTATATCTGTACGCGGAAGCCGTGTGTGGAGCGAATGTAGTTCCGTTGCTGTGGTGCGTGGCTTTTGGTGACAAGTGCCAGCCTGGAGTCTGCATGAATAACAACTCCGCCGGTATCATTGGCGCTATAAGAAACCTTCATCTGTGCAAAGCCCGTAAGAGCGCTGCAGCAAAGGCAAAAGAAAAAACTTAGAAACAATCGCATGAATAAATGTTTTTGGTCGGAATTATTGAGCGGTAGCTTCTTTTACTATTTGCACACCAGCCGAACAACCGATGCGTGTAGCGCCGGCGTCAATCATTTCCTGAGCCGCTGCGAAGCTACGAATACCACCTGATGCTTTGATCTCAATATTTTCCGACAAATGAGATCGCATTAATTGCACTGCATGGATGGACGCACCACTAGGAGCATAACCGGTAGATGTTTTCATAAAATCTATGCCAAAAGGTGCATAATGTTGGCAGCAGGCTATTATTTCAGCATCAGTGAGTTCGCCGCTTTCAATGATCACCTTTATTTTTTTTCCGGCATTATGTGCCAGCTTTGTACACGAGCCGATTTCTTCCTCGAGTAATGTCCAGTCGTTATTTTTTAATGCAGCAATATTATGTACAATATCCAGCTCGTCCACGCCATCGGCCAGTGCCTGTCTGATCTCTTCTTGCTTGGCACCAACGCTGCTGTAGCCAAATGGAAAGCCAATAACGGTTGCTGTTTTTACCGGCGAACCCTCCAGTAACTGCTTGGCCATTTTTACAAAGTACGGCGGTACGCAAACTGCGGCGAAGGAATATTGAATGGCTTCTTCGCACAGCTGTTTGATGTCGGCGACTGTAGTCGTTGGTTTCAGAATTGTATGATCGATATACGACGCAATGTTGGAATGCATTGTGCTGATTTTGACGCGGTAAAATTAGGTAATTAAAAAGTCAAAAGTCAAAGGTCAAAAGTCAAAAGCACGGGTTATATAATTTCATGTCATGTCGAGGTAACAAGACACTCGCCCAACACGGGATTGTAGAATTCAACGTGAGTAATACAAAAAACGGATCATTGCGAAGAAGTACGACATGGCAATCTTTCCGATTGTTTGGAGCATCGAGCGGTTGTGTCGCCGCGAGAACCTTTCGGTTCAATTTATGGTGACAAAAAAAGCCGCTGTGAACAGCGGCTATGTGTAAAAGCTTATTTGAATTTTCAGACTTATAATTTCTGGATCGTTGTAAAGCCGATCTGATCAGCACCGTTAGATGTGCGAACCAGATACTGTCCTGCAGCTTGCTTGCTGAGGTCGATATCTGCTTTACCACCTTGAGCTGCTACCAGTTTGCCGCTCATATCATATACTTCAATTGCAAATTCACGCCAGTTTGCAGGAATATTGATGTGGAAAACGCCGTTAGACGGATTCGGATAAGCGCTAACAGCTACTTTTTGAACAGTTACATTGTTGATACCGGTAGGTTTTGTACGGTAGATATCACGGTAGCGGGTAAACATCGGAACAGTAACGCCACTAACGGTAGCGGTTTCAATCCACAATGCCGGGAATTGATCGTTTTGAGTCAGCCAGTAGTAATCGGTTGTGCTTCTGGTGATCGCGAATGAAGCACCGTTGTAAGTGATAGAATCAGTTTCCACTGATGTAGACGCAAGGCGCAAACAGCTGGTAGCCGTAGGATAATAAGGCGTTTTAATAGTACCCCAGCCATCTACATCAGAAATACGGTAACCTTTACCTTTTAGTGAACCGACACTAGGTACCGAAGCACTAAATGCAAAAGTGGTGCTGTCGTGGTTCCCAAAGTTCATTGGGAAGATGTACCATTCGTCTTCATCCTGATAGTTTGCTGCTACCGGAAGGCCCATGAGGGTAATGCCGTAGGCTACAGCATTTAAGCTGGATGCAGAACCGTTCGTTCTTTTCAGGAAGAATGTATAAGGATCGTGTACCGTAATACCGCCGAAGCCAATAGAGTCAATCAGTTTGAAACCAAAAGCATTGGTGGGAACACCAAATAAAATGAAACCGGAATTTGCCTGTGCTACCGTTTTCCAGCTCTGAACATTTTGTGTGTCCATAACCATTGTTGAAAAATCCCAACTCATATTAGCACCTGTGGCCAATGACAGGTTGCTGTCTACCGGCGTGCTGTAGCGGAATGTATCACCGGCAGCTGCAATGATGTTATCCTGGATGGTAATTTGTGCTTTCGCGAGTCCTGCAGTAATGAGCAGGGAAAACATGAGTAAGATTCTTTTCATAATTTCTGATTGATGATGTGAAAGTAATATGTTTTAATACAACTGTTACCAGGGGTTTCTACTTATATTTGATTTTTTTCTTTTCCTGCGACATGTTGCAGATAACGAATGACTTAGCGCAATTTTCATGCCATTTTTGAAGCAGCGGAGTCATTATTCTTCAAAAGCGGCTATTACCAAGCTAAATTTTTTTTGAGCGCAAATATGAAAAAATAAAGTCCGCCAATTGGCGGACTTTCCTTTGTAGTTAATCTAAAGCAGAAATAGATTAGAGGTTTTTAACCAGTTCGTGTGCGAACTCGCTTGTTTTCAGCAAGGTTGCATCGTTCATCAGGTTGTAGAAATCGATTGTAACGCGTTTGCGCATGATTGTTGTGCTCAGTGCGTTTACAATTGAATCCGCAGCTTCTTTCCAACCCATGTATTCCAGCATCATCACACCGCTCAGCAGCAGAGAAGACGGATTCATCGTGTCGGTATTTGCAAAGCGCGGTGCGGTACCGTGTGTCGCTTCGAATACTGCGTGACCAGTTACGTAGTTGATGTTTGCACCCGGAGCGATACCGATGCCTCCAACAGCCGCAGCCAGCGCGTCAGAAATATAGTCACCGTTGAGATTCAGCGTAGCTACTACCGCGAAATCTTTCGGCGCCAGCAGGATTTGCTGCAGGAAGTTATCGGCAATCACATCATTTACGATGATTTTACCGTTTGCCTTTGCCATTTTGATTTCTTCGTTGGCCGCTTCTTCACCGAGGTTTTTCTTAGTTTCTTCCCATTGAGCCCAGGTGTAGACTTTATCACCAAACTCGCGGGTAGCCAGTTCATAGCCCCAGTTTTTGAAACCACCTTCGGTAAATTTCATGATATTGCCTTTGTGCACCAAGGTCACAGTTGGACGGTGATGTTCAATAGCATATTCGATGGCCGAACGGATGAGGCGCTCAGAACCGTCTTTAGAAACTGGTTTTACACCAAATGAAGTTGTTTCCGGGAAACGTACTTTTTTAGAAACACCCAGTTCCTGCAGCAAAGCGAATACTTTTTTCGCTTCAGGAGAGTCGTAGTTAAATTCGATGCCGGCGTAGATATCCTCAGTGTTTTCACGGAAGATTACCATGTCCACATTTTCCGGATGCTTCACCGGTGAAGGCACACCCTGGAACCATTGTACCGGACGCAGACAAACGAACAGGTCGAGTTCCTGGCGCAGTGCAACGTTGAGGGAACGGATACCACCGCCTACAGGTGTAGTAAGGGGTCCTTTGATAGAAACAATATATTCACGGGCAACATCCAGTGTTTCGGCTGGCAGCCATTGTCCCGTTTGGTTAAAAGCTTTTTCTCCGGCCAGCATTTCTTTCCATTCGATGCGGCGTTTTCCGTTGTAGGCTTTCTCTACAGCTGCGTCGATAACAGTTCTGCTGGCGCTCCATACATCCGGGCCGATGCCGTCGCCTTCAATGAAAGGAATAACTGGGTAGTCAGGCACCTGGAGTTTTCCATCAGCACCCATAGTAATTTTTTGCGGAGTCATATTATATTAAGCTGAATTTTAAAAGAGCGTAATTGCGCTGCAAAATTACGACAATTCAGCTATTTGGGCAATTGGTCAATTCGTTAATTCGTTAAATGGGCGATGTGCTAAATATGTTGAATGTGATTAATGTGCATGTGGGTTCACATTGATCGCATTTAGACACATTCGTCACATTAAGAAGTGCGTCCATGATCCAGCGTAAACCCAAACGATGAGCCTACTCCGAGTTTACTACGGACGGTAACGGTTTGATTGTGGGCTTCTACGATGTGTTTCACAATAGCGAGGCCAAGACCTGTACCGCCGATATTGCGGGCCCGGCTGCGATCGGCCCGGTAGAAACGTTCGAAAATACGCGGCAGATGTTCTTCGCCGATACCAGGACCATCATCTGAAATTTCTACGTAGACATGTCCTTCATCCATTTCATAACAGCCTGCAGTTACAGAACCGCCTTCATAGCCGTATTTCATGCCGTTTTCAACCAGATTGACCAACACCTGGTGGATTTTTGGTTTGTCTGCATAAACGACGATTGGTCGTTCTGTGCCCTTTTTAAATTCGAGGTGAATATTTTTTTCCTTTGCTTTCAGCGAAAGCTCTTCGTAGATGTCTTTAATTAAATCCTGGATAACGAACGATTCCTGGATAATTGGAATTTTACCGGATTCCAGCTTGGAAATCTGATTCAGGTCATCGACCAGCTGTACGAGGCGATCAATGCCTTTGGAAGCGTTTGTAAGGAATTTTTTATTGACATTCGGATCTTCCAGTGCACCACCGAGTAATGTATCTACATAACCCTGCACTGTAAAGATTGGCGTGCGCAACTCATGTGCCAGGTTACTGAGAAATTCCTTGCGGAAACGTTCATTTTCCTGCAGCGATTCAATTTCGTCTTTCTTCTGTGTTGCCCATTTCTGCACATCCTTGCTTACTTCTTCAATCGATTTCTGCGGGAGAATATTGTTGTAGAAAAACTCTTCTTTTTTGGTTGCTTTAGTCTGGTAGATAAATTTATAGATCAGTTTGATCTTGCGGTAAATAAAACGCTGCAGGGTATAGTAGTATAAAGAATAAGTGATCACAAAAGTGATCACAAATACTATAATCGGTAAATACCATTCCGATTTTACAATAAGACTGAGTAAGGCGTTGGCTGATGAAATGATTAATGCCGTAATGAACGACAGTAATCTTGGGGAAAGGTTTTTTGTATCAAGAAAAGACATGGTTTAAAACTACGCCATTTCAAATTTGTAACCTACACCTTTCACCGTTGTAATCAGATCAATCCCTACCTTCTGGCGGATCTTGCGGATATGCACGTCGATCGTGCGATCACCTACAATTACATCCGTACCCCAAACGCGTTGCAGAATTTCATTACGTAAAAACACGCGGCCTGGTTTAGAAGCCAGCAATGTCAGCAATTCAAATTCTTTTTTCGCGAGCGAAATTTCTTCCGCTTTGTAAGTAACGCTGAATTTCGTTTTGTTGATTTCCAGATCGCCGAAATTGAGTTTCTGCTCCTGATCTTCCTCTTTGCGGGTACGGCGGAGCGCAGCGCTGATACGCGTGGCCAGCAGTTCCGGTTTGATTGGTTTGGCGATATAGTCATCAGCACCAGTTTTAAGACCGGCGATTTCTGATTTTTCATCGCTCAAAGCGGTGAGGAAAATGATGGCCGTATTTTCAAAGTCTGGCATCTGACGCAGTTCTTTCAGCGTTTCAATACCGTCTTTGTTTGGCATCATCACATCGAGTAGAATGAGATCTGGCATAAATTCACGAGCCTTGCGGATCGCTTCAACACCATCGCGAGCTGTAGAAATATGATAACCCTTGCTCTTGAGGTTATAACTGATGAATTCCACGATATCTGGTTCATCATCTACGATTAGTATTTTTCCTGGTAGCACTTCCATAATTTCCTGACGCAATAATAGGACACGTAAAGTTAACTAAAGTTGGGAGGCGTATTATGTTTGTGTTAACATAGCGCGTATTTAATGTTAAGTGGCACTTTACTTGCTGGCATCCAGTTGGTAAAACTGGTTAATTTTTTATGAATTGTTGATTAATATGCACGCCGGAAATGTTCAGATCTGCAAAATAAATGCCGGCGGCGAGCTGATTGATGTTTAACGGTAGTGTTGTGGCGCCGGATTGACCATAATGATTTTCTTGCTTAAGCACTACGGTACCATTAGCAGCCATCACTTTTACCACTACATCGCCTGGCTGTTTTAGCTCGAAACCAAGATTGACGGTATTCTGTGCGGGATTCGGAAAGCAGGTAACCTTGTATTTCTTAGCGACAATTTCGTTGACTGCAGTTGGGGTACCAGTTGCATAAAAGAAAGAAGTGCCGCCCGTATTCGTTATCGATCCGTTGGGATGAAAAATTTGCCCGAAATCACTTTCAGAATATAGTAGAGGCGTGTGAATGCCAGGATACAGCCAATAGGTTTCTATGGTTAGATCTATGTAAATGTCTTGTTGCATGTAAGTAGTATCTGTGGTGGTACTAGTTATTTTTAATACGTTGTTAAATGTGCCAGAAGGCAACGTCAAACTTCCATAAGCAACGACATTGCGATCAATGATACCGTGTGTGGTCTCCGTGTCGTTACTTGACGGCGCAGTAAAAATTTCATTAATTGTGTCTATATAGTGCGTATTGTAAGTAAGCGGATATCTAAAAACCGAACGAGGATTTGTTACCCAGCCAATGGCCCCACCCGAAGTATCCCCATATCCGAGGTATTTGTAGCTGCTACTGTCAGCATTGTAATAATAATAAATAGTGTCTGACGGATTGTATTGAATGCGAAGGTTCGCGTCTGGGAATGAAAATGCCCCCGGTGTACCAACGGGCGATGAGTAAGCAGATGTAATTGTATTAATGTAACCTTGGGTTTGCGATAAATTGGAAAAATCCCACGCTTGATTTGCCCCGTTTGCTCCTAAATTTAAAGATTGATTGTTTTTCGATTTTATTTCAATTGTTTCTCCTGGCACCGGATTTACATCATACCCATGAATAACAGGCTGTGCATAGACGCCGATAAAAGAGGCTACAGAAAGGAGAAATAGTAATGTTTTTTTCATTTTTTAGGATTTAGCGTAAATAAATTTAATGTAGTAGCAGGAAAATAAAAAGCCTCCACAGCATACTGTGGAGGCTTTTTACACTATTATGAAAATTGTTTGCTTAGTGCAGTGTTACACTGCCGCTGCCTACTTTATAACCATCGTTATAAATTTCGATAGCGTATGTACCTTTTTGGTAGTCGCTGTCTTGATGCCAGTCGATTGTTACGTCTTTCACTGGCTGATTTTGCTGCAGTTGAACCGTTTTAACCATCGTATAGTTCAGAGACGCGCCGTCAGCTGTAGTTGTAATACCTGATCCGTAAGCAGCATTGCTCAGCAGTTTGCCATCAGGACCAGAAACACGCAGATACAGTTCTTTCGGACCGTTTTCGGCGATGCGGTTTTCATCGATATCGAAATAAATGCGCAGAAGATCTACACGTTTAGCTTTTTCTGTTTCTTTTTCTTTTTTACCACCACGACGCAGATCAATTGGAACCATGCGAATATTAGAAGCGTGCAATACCGCGCCCAGACGTACTTTTTGTTGCAAGCCTGTGTTTGCGGTCACTGTGGAGTCACGTTCTTTGGTCAGTGACGTATTCGCGTCAGTCAAATTTTTGTTTTCGCCTTCTAGTTCAGCAATGCGTTCTTCGTAACCTTTTACTTTACCGTTCAGTTCTTCGATCAATTGATGAGCGCGGCGCAGTTCTGCTTTAGATGCGTTTGACTTGCTCATGATTGATTGCACTTCCGCTTTCATTTTTGCGATTTCACCGTCTTTATCAGTGATTTCTTTGTTCAGCGCAGTGTTTTTCGAAACCAGGTCATCCAGTCTTGCCAGAGCGGCGTCATATTCTCCCTTGACAGTGTTACGGTCCAGGATGGTAGAGTCTACCGTTGTGACCATTTGTTGATTCTGGGTAGAAAGCTTATTTCTGTCGATGAGTAAATAGATAATGATAGCGGCGAGTGCGGCAATGATAATCCCAAAGATGAGATTGGTGTTGCTTTTGGGAGATTGATTCGGACCTTTTGACGGGTTTTGTTGAGATGTCGGTTGATTCATTTCTTGACTCATGTGCAACGTGTTTTTTGTTTTACTTTTAGTTATAAATATGCTCAATGAATTTTACTGCTGACCAATTAAGTGCGGTCCTTTTTATCGATATAGAAACCGTGCCATGTGCCCCATTATTTTCCCAAATTTCCCCGGGTTTGCAGGAACATTGGCTTCATAAAGCAAGATATATAAAAAACGCGAATGCTGAAAGTGCTACAGACGAAGAACTTTTTAGTGAGCGGGCGGGGATTTACTCGGAATTCGCCAAAATAGTGTGTATTGGCCTTGGTTGCCTGGTTAAAAAAGAAAAAGAATGGAATTTATTACTCAAATCGATCCATGGAGACGATGAATTTGCGTTACTAAATTCGTTTAATGACGCAGTAAAAAAGTTTGCAGACAATCATCGCAATTTTCGTTTTTGCGGCCATAATATTAAGGAGTTTGACATCCCTTTTATCTGCCGCAGAATGATGATAAATGGCATTCCGTTGCCGCCATATCTGGACCTTGGCGGAAAGCGCCCATGGGAAGTTTCACACATCGATACGCTGGAACAATGGAAATTCGGAGACCACAAACATTTTACTTCATTAGGACTTCTTGCGGAAATTTTCGGTATTCCTTCACCCAAAGATGATATTGATGGTAGCATGGTTGCAGATGTGTACTGGAAAGAACAGAATTTGGAGCGCATTGCAAAATATTGTTCGCAAGATGTGGCTACCGCAGCGAAAGTATTGCTGAGCATGAGTAATTACAGGAACATAATTCCGGAGATGGAAATAATTAATACCCAAACACCCCCATCCCCTGAAGGGGCGTCTTAGCGCGGGCTTCGCTAACAGTTCAGAACATGCAACTGACAATTTGAAATATTGTTTAATAAATGTGGATGCTCGCGCAATGATACCCTTTCAGAGGATAGGGTATTGACCATTCACCATTGACCATTACTTTTGCATCCATGACCGCCGAGTTTAAAAAACTGATTCAATCGCTGCAATCCAAACAATATGCGCCTGTGTACCTGATAGACGGGGAGGAACCGTATTATCTGGATCAGATCACGGAGTATTTTGAGGATCAGATTTTGCAGCCCTCGGAAAAGGATTTTAACCTGATGGTGCTTTATGGTAAAGAAGTAAGCTGGGCGGATGTGGTCAACGCCTGTCGCCGTTTTCCCATGTTTGCCGAGCGCCAGGTGGTGATTCTGAAAGAGGCATCACAACTGAAAGATTTCGGAGAATTAGCGGGCTATATTGAAAAACCATCGCCATCAACCGTTTTCCTCATTGAACACCGTTTTAAGAAAGCGGATGGAAGAAGTAAAGTCGTGAAACTGGCTAAGGAGAAAGGTTTCTATTTCACATCCGAAAAGATCAGAGACGAGCAGGTGCCTGGCTGGATTAACCAATATGGTGATCAGATCGGATTTAAAATTGGTCATCGTGAGTCTGAAATTCTGGCAACTTATCTCGGTAACGATCTGCAGAAAATTGCCAATGAAATACAAAAAGTACGGATCAACGTTCCCGAAGACAAAGAACTGACGGCGCAGCTTATCCAGAAATACATTGGTATCAGCCGTGATTACAATATTTTCGAATTCCCGGAAGCATTGACGAGTGGCAACAAAGAGAAGTTGTACCGCATGCTGTCTTATTTTATTTCCAATCCAAAATCGGCACCGATGCCGTTAGTAGTTGGCGCATTTTATACTCATTTCAACCGGATGTATCAGGCGCAGTTTTTACAAGGCAAGCCGGAGAAAGAAGCCGCTGCAGCACTTGGTACTTATCCGAGCCGCTTGCGGGAAATCATGGCTGCCGCACAGCGTTGTCCGTTGCCTAAAGTAGAACGCTGTCTGATGTTGCTCGCTAAATACAGTACTTACGCAGTTGGTATCGATAACCTTACCGACGATAGTGAATTATTGAAAGAGATGATTGGGAAAATGGAATTGGCACTTTCTTAAAGTCAAAAGTCAAAATATCAATTGACAGTTGACAATGGACAGTTACTTGTGTTGTTGTGTGAATCTTGCAATGTGGCTTCGTCTCCGCTCAGGGGTGACCCTCGTTTTACTATACTCATGCTGTAAAACATGAACAATTACGCGTGTTTGTTATGCCGACGCAGGAGGCATCTCACGTAATGTGAAGTTCTCCTTCTTTGGAAGAGTTAGAGGAGGCAGATACCCGCGCTGTAACTCCCCTTTAGGGGTTGGGGGTTAATATTTGCGTTGCAGTCTCTTTATCGTTGTGCAGTGCTTGTTTCAGTTCATCCAGCGATCCGAATTTCTTTTCATCGCGAAGGCGGGAAATAAAAGCCACTTCCAGCGTTTCGTTGTAAATATCTGCGTTGAAATCAAATAGGTTTACCTCGATATGGCGGATCTTCTCTGTGGTCACCGTAGGGTTGAAACCGATGTTCAGCATGCCATTTAGCCAGGTTTCATTGTGACGCACACGAACAGCGTATACACCATTTGCAGGTACTAGTTGTTCCGGATCAGATGGGCGGATATTGGCAGTAGGGTAACCAATCGTACGGCCTCGCTGTGCGCCGGCGATTACTGTTCCTTCAACACTGTACGGGCGGCCGAGCATATGTGTAGCCTCGGCAACGCGGCCATCATTGAGTGCTTTACGGATTTTCGTAGAACTCACAGCAGCGGCATCAATCAGTTGTGCAGGAATTTCATCTACATGATAATGGCATTTGCCCGCATATTGCTTCAGCAAAGAAATATCACCGGTACGGTCATGTCCGAATTTGTGATCATAACCAATGATGATGCAATCAGGGTGGAAATTCTTTACCAGAAATTGCTCGATGTATTCGGTGGCACTAAGGTTGGCGAATTCCTTCGTAAAAGGAATTACCACTACATGTTGTATGCCTGCTTCCATGATAAGCGAAACTTTTTTTGAAAGCGGAGTCAGTAATTTTAAGGGCTGGTCCGGAAACAACAATTTACGTGGATGCGGCTCAAAGGTCAATACCACTGATTCGCCATGCCGTTCTGCTGCCAATCTTTTCAGTTCTCCGAGAATCGCCCGGTGACCGAGATGTACGCCGTCGAAAGTACCGATGGTAATCACGGCATTGTGAAAGGCGGGCAGTTTTGTGATATCGTAAAATACAGCCATGAGATACGTTGCCGCGCAAAGGTAGCAGATTCCTTCATTTAAGGCGACAGATAATAAAATAGAGGTATAAACGTTGGTTGAAAAACCCTTAAAAATTTACTTTTAAAATTCGTGCAAACGCTTATTTTGTGAGTCTATTAAGCATTTTTAGATTTGAAAAATATGAAACGTCTCGGATTATTGACCCTACTGGTGGCGTCCACCATGACAGCTGCATTTGCACAATCTTATCAACAGGGAATAGACCTTCTGAAACAAAACAAACGGGCTGAAGCGATTTCCGTTTTTGAAAAATTACAGAAAAACGAAAAAGATGGCCCTAAAGCCTCTTTGGCTCTGGCTTTGATCGATGCTGGCAACGGGCATTATCTACAAGGTTTTCGTCATTTTAAAACATTTTTTGATGGCTCCTCTAATCCATATGCTTATGTTTATGCCTTATCCAATTCAGGAATATTTACCTACGGAGAAAGCGCTACCAGCAAGGAAGTGAAGCAATTCCTGGAACAATTGGCCGAAGATCCGAAAGCGGATGAAACCACGCGTTCATTTGCCTACGAACAAATTGCCAGTCGTATGGAGGATGTGGGTAAAATTGAAAACGCCAGAGAGACTTATAAAAAGCTGGCCGATATTGGTCCGTGGACAACGGTAGGTACATTTGAAAATGCTTCCGGAAGCGGGTTTAATAAAGATTACGGTGTGCTCACACATCCTGATAAAACATACAATTTCACCAACAGGACCGGCGCGCAGGTATATTGGTTTGATATGCCAGTTCCGCGCAATGACCGCTGGTGGGACAACGAATACCAATATGACATCACCAATTCGCTGATCTATTCGCAGACATTCGTCAACAGCGAGACAGATCGCGATGTGGTAATGATGGTTGGCGTTTCCGGTTCGATGAAAATATGGGTGAATGATTTTCTCGTTGGTTCAGAAAGTGAGGAAAGAAACACAGACAACGATGTGTATAACTATGTTGTCAAACTGAAAAAAGGCTACAACCGCATTTTGTTGCAGCTGGGTGCCAGTGAAATTACCAACTCTAATTTTATGGTGCGTTTCACAGACACCAATGGTCATCTCATCACAAATCTGACGGCAACAGGCGCATCAAAGCCATATACCAAAGCAGATCCTTACGAAGTAAAACAAATACCGTTTACACCGGAGGAATTCTTCGAAAAACGTACTGCTAAATATCCGGATGACATGGTTGCCAAAATCATGTTGCTGAATGTGTATAACCATAACGATAAACGTTACGAAGCACGTAAAGTAGCTGCGAATCTTAAAGCTATAGCGCCTTCTTCTACACTCGTTTCCGAGTACATCATTGAGGCATTGAGCCGCGATAAAAACAGTACTGATGTAACTAAAGAAATGGAGGCCATTAAAAGCAAAGATCCCGAAAGTCTGTATGGTCTGATACTTCGCTATGATGATGCATCCGGCAAAGAAGACTGGGATGCTTGTTCCAAAATACTGGATAAGCGGATTGCGCTTTATGGCTCAAATGAAGATACACGAGCTAAAGAAATAGACTTGCTGAGCGAGAAAAAAGAGTCAGATAAACTATTAAAAGCAGTTGAAGATGCTTACCGCGATTATCCGAACAGTATCACTTTTGTAACGCTGGAATATCTTTTCAAAGCCAACGGCTCAAAGGATTTGAACGCTGCCGGTTCTGTATTGAGAAACTATCTGAACCGAAACTATAATGTAAAAATGTATGAGCTGCTGATTTCAAACGATCTGAAAACAGGCAACGTTGAGGACGCCATCGGCATTTATAAACGACTCATCAAAGACGCACCGTATGGCATTGGCTATTACACGAAACTGGCCAATATCTATGATGAAATGAAAGACTACAGTTCGGCTCTGGAATGGCAGCAGAAGGCGATTGACAGAGCGCCATACATTGGTTCATTCTACTATGATAAAGGTATGATGTATGATGCGATGGGCGATAAGGACAACGCGAAGGAGATGATGAAGAAAGCCATCATGTATTCGCCCACAAACTATGAAGCACGTAAAAAACTGCGTACACTAGATGGTAAGAAAGATTTGTTCGAATACTTCAGGCCAAATGATGCTGAAGCGCTGTACAAGCAAGCTTTAGCTGATAAAAAAGATATCAAGGAAAATGGTGTATTTCTACTCGATGATAAACAGCAGGTAGTGTATCCGGAAAACGGAGCTGTGGAAGAACATGTGGAATACCTGATACAGGTAGTTACGCAATCGGGTATTGATGATTACAAAGAAGTGAGCCTGCCTTACAATGCATACACACAACGTCTGATTGTAGAGAAAGCAGAAATTTTTAAACAAGACGGCAGCAAAGTGCAGGCAGAAACAAACGATAATGATCTTGTCTTCTCTAGTCTTGAAAAAGGCGATGCAATTCACATTTCATACCGTTTGGAAAATTCTTATTACGGCAAACTGGCGGAGCATTTCTGGGATGATTTTAATTTCAATGGTAGCTATCCGGAGCAGATTGCACGTTACAGCCTGATTGTTCCTTCGGATAGAACCTTCCAATACAAAGTATACAATACCAAACTGGATCCTGTAATCTCTGACGCTGATGGTTACAAAATGTACGTGTGGGAGAAAAAAGATATTCCATCGCTGGAACCAGAGCCGTATATGCCTGCGCGTGCAGACGTTGCAGAAAAGCTGGTGATCACTTCCATTCCTGACTGGAACTATGTAGCGAATTGGTACAATGATGTAAGCAGTGTAAAAGCAAAAGCAGATTTTGAAGTAAAAGAAAAAGTAAAAGAACTGCTCGATACTTACAAGCCACAAACCGATCTGGATAAAGCCAAGGTATTCTACAATTACATCGAATCAAATTGCCATTACAGCAACGTTCCTTTCCTGCATAGCGCACTGGTGCCACAGCGTGCATCGCGTACGCTGAGCACGAAACAGGGCGACTGTAAAGATCTTGCAACTCTGTTTGTGGCGATGTGTAAAGAAGCAGGATTGAACGCTGGTTTAGTGCTCGTGGATACACGAAATAACGGTGATAATAACCTTGATCTGCCTACCATCGGATTTAATCATTGTATCGCGCGCTTGCAAGTTGCCAGCGGCGAAAATTATCTCGTGGAGCTGACTGATAATCATCTGCCGTTTGGTGCGATGGGCTCCGAACTGATCAATGCAAACGGTTTGTTTATTCCACACGAAAATGAAGTGATTACCAATGCCTCGCTCGTAAAGCTGGATTCTAAACTTCGTGGTACAAATATTAGCGACAGACAGACTACGCTTGCTTTTAATGGCTCACAGGCATCCATTCGCCGCGTGGTTTACAAAACAGGAGCGGAAGCATCAGAAATTCGTTCCGGTTATGTGGATACCAAACAAGATGACCGCATTAAAGGGCTGAACAGTAATCTGACTTCAGAATTCAACAAAACGCTGAAGATTGATAATTTTGATCTGAAGAACCTGGAAAGCTTGTCGGACAGCGTAGTGATGGATTACAAATTCACAGTAGATAATTTCACGAGCAATATTGTAGGCATGGAAGTGTTTAAAATGCCTTGGGCCGAGTCTTTCAAATCGGTAGATTTTGTTTCTCTGGATAAACGTAAATACAATCTCACGCTTTATGGTTTGAATGAAACGCCAATAGAAAGAGAGATTATCACGGTGAAACTGCCAACGGGTAAAAAACTCGCGGAGCTGCCGAAAAACATTTCAATCAAATGCCCGATTATGACGTATGATCTGAGATATAGCGTAAAGGCGGATAAACTCGTAGTAACGCGTGAAGTGAAATATCTGAAGGATGCAGTGACGCCGGAAGAGTATACTAGTTTCAAAACCTTTATCAGCAAGGTGAACGAAGCTGATAATAAACAAATGGCTTTGAAATAAGCTAGCAGAAATTAAGGATACAGAGCCGGTTCGTAAGGACCGGCTTTATTTTTTGTTTTTAAGTCTGTCGTTAACAACTCCGTTAAGAATTTCTGTCGGCGAAAAAACTGTTCAGATATTGTAGTTGTATTCTTTTTGAAATGCCTGCCAGTATTGTGTTTAAGGGGAGCTGACAGTGTTCCGGAAATCGGGGATTATAAAATAAATAATCACCTATTCGATAATAGCGTGTTAACGGTCCTTTGGTAAGGTATTCGTTTACATGTCGTTAACCACATATGGTGAAAACTTGATCCATCTTTGTGTTATCAAACGAAGCGAAAAACAATAACGAAAGCAATAATTAGAAACGAAATAATAACCCGGCCGAAACGAAAGCAGCAACCAAAGAACAAACGAATACTAAAATAACGAAAGCGGAAACTGAAAGCGCGAAAGCAACAAACCGATACCCCGAAACGAAGCAACGAATTAATTATAGCAGCAAAAAGATAGTCCCTAAAGAAACGAAAGCGCCCAAACAATAAACGAAGCGACTAACTAAAGAATAAAAGAACCCCTTAAGTAACGAAAGCCGAAACGAAAACAAACCAAAGACAAAGTGTAAGAGTGATAACCAGGGAGTTAAAATATATTTTCTGAGTGCGCGAAAGTAACAAACCGATTTTCTAATCCCCGAAGCGGAAGCAGGCTTTACATAGGGGAGAAAAAGCGAGGCAGTAGATACTGCTTCGCTTTTTGTTTTCTCAGAGGGTACGTATTTTGTTGTTTGTTAATGTATTTTGGGCATTTTCGTTAGAAAACGTATTTGATTCGTGCCCTTATTTACGCAATTTGATTGGTAATTCTTTATATAGTTTAATTAATCAAAAAAAAAGCCCTCAGTCCTACTAAATTCCAAAGTAATTTATACTTTAGCATCCGGATCATATGAGTACTTCTGTCAGGAACGAATGTAATTAAGAAGAATCGTCCTATTTACTGGGGAGGAAATAGAAGATAGAAACGAAAGATCCCAAAACCGTAACGCTTAACCATCAAAACAATAATTCCATGGATCAGTATCTGGGAGAAATCCGCATGTTCGGCGGCAATTTCGCGCCGATCGGCTGGGCTTTATGCAACGGCCAAACATTATCAATTTCCGAAAATGAAGCACTGTACAGTTTAATTGGCACCACTTATGGTGGCGATGGCGTGCAGACATTTGTGCTGCCTGACCTGAGAGGTCGTGCACCTATCCACCAGGGACAGGGTAACGGCCTGACTAACCGCGTAATGGGCCAGACAGTTGGTACTGAAAGCGTGACGCTGAACACGCAGCAAATGCCAGCGCACTCGCACGGCTTTAATTCGTTCAACAATTACGGCACTGCAGCGAGCCCTGCTCAAGGTTTTCCTGCGAAGTCTACAGATGCACAGTTTAATGGTACGCCTAATTATGCGACTTCAACGAATGGCCTGATGAATGCGGCAAGTGTACAACCATCTGGAGGCACACAACCGCATGAGAACTTTCAGCCTACGCTTGCAATTAATTACATCATTGCAACGACCGGTGTTTACCCAACGCAGGGGTAGTAGCTAAATGCTTTTTTCACAAACAAAAAAAATTCGATAATGGATAATGTATATGTAGGAGAAATTCGCATTTTCTCTATGGGCTTCGCGCCAAAAGGTTGGGCGCTTTGCAATGGCCAACTGTTGTCAATTCAACAGAACCAAGCGCTGTTTTCCCTGTTAGGCACTACTTACGGTGGTAATGGTACAACTACTTTCCAATTACCAGATATGCGTGGTCGCGTAGCATTGAATTCCGGCCGTGCACAGAGCGGTACTATTTATAATTTGGGGGAAAATGCAGGTACAGAAAACGTAACCCTGCAGATCAATAACCTGCCAATGCACAACCACGTCGTGGCTGCGATCACCACTCCCGGTACAATTGGCAATCCTGTGGGCGGGTTTTTCGCCAATAGTCAGGATGCAACTTTTAACGGTGTTCCGGTATATGTTCCTTCGGGTCAAAATGTAATCATGAATCCCGGCGCCATCACCAATACAGGTGGCAATCAGCCGCACAATAATATGCAGCCAAGCCTGGTAACCAATTTCTGTATCGCATTGCAAGGCGTTTATCCGTCAAGAAGCTAAACCAATTTCACACAAACAAAACTTTATATCATGGAACCATACGTAGGTGAAATCCGCATGTTTGCGGGTAATTTTGCACCAGCAGGCTGGGCGCTCTGTCAGGGTCAGCTCATGGCTATTCAACAAAACACTGCATTGTTTTCTCTTTTAGGAACAATGTACGGTGGTAACGGTACTTCAACCTTTGGCTTGCCTAATCTTTGTGGTACTGCTCCGGTGGCATTTGGCCAGGGCAACGGTCTGCAGGAATGGGCACAAGGTGAAGTACAGGGTTCAGAAGGCGTCACGCTTTTGACTACCGAAATGCCGGCACATAACCACAACATCGCTGCTAATAACCAATCTGGTAGTGTAGATATTCCAACTAACGCTTATCCGGCCAATTCGCAGGATCCGCAATTTAACGGTAATACGATTTACGCTACTACTGCACCGAATACGACAATGAATCCAATGGCACTCGGCGTTACCGGCGGCAGCGTACCACATAACAATATGCAGCCTTATCTGGTTGTCAATTATATTATTGCGCTTCAGGGTGTGTTTCCGCCAAGAAGCTAGGCATAACTAATACCCGGGGTTGCTGTAACTTTACAGCAACCCCTTACCATTATCATGAAAATCGGAATTATATCAAACGGGGACGTTTGTACTGCGCTGTTGTATTTTTTGAAACAAAACAGAGCAGACGTTCATTTATTTCTTGAAAAATCACGCGATAAACAAGAGGGAGTAATGCATGCCTGTCATGCAATGCAAATACCGCTGACACATGCCGCTGACCAGTCGCTTTATGACTGGGTTTCTACTCTTGCTCCAGATATCATTTTTGTAGTTGGCTACGGCCAGCGTATCAAAATCGCTGCTTTTCCTTCGATTCCTCAGGGTGTCTACAATGTCCATTTTGGCAAATTGCCTGAATACCGGGGTCCTTCGCCTGTTTTCTGGCAAATGAAAAACGGTGAGCCAACAATTGGCGTGACCATTCATAAACTTGTTCCGAAATTGGATGCAGGCGCCATTGTCTGGCAAAAGGAAATTCAGAATGAACCGCATTTTACCTACATCTACGTTAATGCTGTTTTAAGTAATGCTTTCCTGGAAGGTGTTGTTTACATTCTGCAAAATTTATTGACAGGTAAAACATTGTCTGAAACAGTTCAGGACGAAACACGTGCGCATTATGATGCACGACCTGCATTGAAAGATATCGTCATAGATTGGGAAACGATGTCTGCAATGGAGATCAGAAATCTGATACGTGCCTGTAATTCCTGGAATATGGGCGCAGCAACACTTTACGAAGGGATGGAAGTGAAAATTCTTGATGCAGACTGCGGTTCGGCGATACATGATTCCGCTCCAGGTACTATTCTGACGCTTAATGAACAAATGCATGTTGCCTGCCGCAACAATGAAATACTGTTCATTAATATATTGAACCTCGATGGTTCTATAGTACCGGCAAAAAATGCCGCGTTATTCGGCTTTATAAAACAAAAACAATTTAAGGGAATAAACCAATTACAAACAACCTAAACAACAATTTTAGAGAACATTAATTAATTAAACAAAACAACCATGAAAAAGATCGTTACCTCCATTGCATTATTATTTGCTGCCGGATTTGCAAATCAATCGGAAGCCCAGTCTGTAGCTATCAACAGCACTGGTAATGCTGCAGATACTTCTGCGCTCCTCGACCTCACCAGCACTGCCAAAGGTATATTGGTGCCCCGCATGACTTCTACACAAAAAGCTGCTATCTATTTGCCGGCAACAGGTTTGATGGTATTCCAGACAGATGCGCCAGCGGGTTTTTACTACAACTCTGGCACGGGTGCAAGTCCGGTTTGGAATTTATTGCAAACTTCCATTGCGAATGTGACCACTCAAGGCAATACTATTAATGCGGCCAGTGGTTTAGTAAAATTGGATGCTTCCGCAAAAATGCCTGCTGTGGATGGTTCTGCGCTCACAAATTTGAACGGGTCCAATATTTCTTCTGGTACAGTAGCTGATGCTCGTCTATCTACCAATGTTACAATGTTTGGAAATACTACAGTGAATACGGCGAATGGCCTGGTGAAACTTGATGGCTCTGCTAAACTTCCTGCGATTGACGGTTCTCAGCTGACTAACCTGCCAGCTTCTTCACAGCCGCAATCGCAGCCGATATCAATACCTCTGGTAAGTGGTACTGGTTATACGATAACGGCGTCGGCTAACAGAATTTATCTGCTCAATTTTCAAACGGTGGTACCAGGTACGTTTACCGTTACTTTGCCTGCTGCTAATTCTTATACTTCAGGGACAATACTTCATATTTCCTGGGTAAATGCGGGCGGATCGATCACTTTGTATGTGGCTTCTACGTCAAACATTTATGCAGCGGGTGCGCCGGCCACTTCTGTCAATTTGGGCAACGTTAACAACACACAGTTTATTACAGACGGCACAAACTGGTATCGCATTTAGTGTATAAAGTTTTATTCTTTTCACCTCCAATTTTTGAACCATGAAAAAATATCTCTTTATACCAGTCGGGCTGCTTGCATGTATGCAGGCCGATGCACAAACACCAGTGCTTAATTTACACACCAATGTTCAGATGGTTACTTCAGGTGCCGTGCACGTGGTAGTGACTAACGGCAGCACTAATATCGAATCAGGCAGCACTATTAATATCTCCTCTGGTAGCTTAACGATGCATAGCCTGATTACCGGCATCGGTGGCTTTTCGAGTGCTGGTACCGGCGATCTTAAAATGTTACTGACTAATGTAAATGGTAATATTGGTACGTTGAACCTGGCTGGCAGCAACACTATCAAAAGTCTCTCGGTAAGCCTTACAGGAACCAACTCTCCGTCTATAACACTGGGCAGTGATTTGACCGTTACCAACAACGTTACGTTTACGAGCGGTTACATAATGCTTGGCAACCACAATCTCACTGTGGCGAGTAGTGCTTCGGTAACTGGTGGCAATAGCACCGCTTATGCGGTAACTAATGGTACCGGCCGGTTTACGATCCAAAATGTCGGTACGGGGGGTAAAACAGGTTTGACTATTTGGCCCATAGGGGCAGTTGTAGGGTCTTATACACCAATGGGTTTAACAAATAGCGGTACTGCCGATAATTTCAGCGTTGGCGTGTTGGGAGGCGTTTATAGTTCGTACAGCAATGACGTTCCTTCTTCTGCACCACTTACTACGAACGCGGTAAACCGTACCTGGATAATTTCAGAAGGGACCCCCGGTGGTTCTAATGTAGCGTTAACGGTACAATGGAATACGGCTGAAGAACTTTCAGGCTTCACCAGATCGGCTTGTTATCTGTCGCACTACAGCAATGCCACTAATAGCTGGACGCCAGGAGCAACAAGCTCAGCTTCCGGTGCTAATCCGTATATCAAAACACTGAGCGGTATCACCAGCTTTTCTCCGTTTGGTATCGGCAGTGGTGTATCCCCATTGCCACTTGATCTCGTAGCGTTCACCGGCAAAATGACCGGCGAAGATGCAATGATCAACTGGACGACAATGAATGAAAGTAACGTGCGCGATTTTGTGCTGGAACGTTCTGTTTCCGGTTCTGACTTTACGGCGATCAGCACTATGAAACCGCTGGCAACTGCGGATCTGCAGAAACAATATCAGTATCGCGATGCAAACATTACAACATTGAATGCACCACAAGTTTTCTATCGTTTGAAAATCGAAGACAATAATGGCGAATACAAATATTCGGATGTAGTTGCACTAAACGTGGATCGTACTAACCAGCCGGCCGTGGCAATTGTGCCAAATCCGATAAGTGGAAACGTACTGACTTTAAACACGAGTGGCAGCACCAAAGGAAATGCTACTGTGAAAATCGTAGATCTTACGGGTCGTGTTCAGTTAGCTACAACCATTACGGAACAAGACTTTCAGAGCAGTAAAATCTCTTTCGATGTGGCGAATCTGATTCCAGGTTTTTACATTCTTCAGGTAGAAAGTAACGACTGGAAACAGTCTCTGAAATTCAGCAAGCAATAATTTTTCTGAATTCGATCTAAATAAAATGCCCGCAATTTTGCGGGCATTTTATTTTAAGTAAAAATCAAAATGGGGAAGCAATCACAAATCTTCAATCACCAATCGTCAATATCATTGCGGTAAGCTGGCTTGTTCATTTCCGAAGCCCCAGGCAATGCCGAATAATGTAAGCAGCTTCGCTTTCTCTACGCCGAAATCCTTGCCGAACGTGCCGTTGAGGTAAAGGTTGTCACCAATACGGTAGTTGATAAAACCAACCAGTCTTTGTGACTGTAATGATGGTCCTGTAGAATAGTTTCGGTAGACACCTTCTGCACCAATATTTAAACGGTCAAATTGTAGTGAAAGTTTTCCACCCACATCAATTGCGTTAGATGAAGTGACCACACCATTGTCAAGCGTATAACCATCGTACATGTAACGCGCATAACCAGCAATGCTAAAATAGTTTTTTGTGGAATCGCCAATGCCCAATGGAAGGTTAAGTGAAACAGTTGTCCAGACGCCCAGTCTGCCCGTTTTCCAGGTCGTATCTCCAATACCGTACATCGCATAAGCGCCCGCAAAATCCCATGCGAAAATAGGTTTCTCGTCTAGCGTACTTTGAACCTGTGCGGCTAATGCATCCGCTGTCATTTTTTTCGCAGCCTTAAGACTGTCTCTCATACCCGCGAGCTCTTTCGACCGCGATGCTTCTAATTGAACATTACCGGTTCGGGCTGCCGATCTGTAAATACTGTCGTTCATGTCATCGCCGATTTCAGCCAGGGCAGTGTTATGCCAGGCGTCAATTGCATTACCTAGTTTTTTTGCATAACCTGCGCGGTGAATTTTAATCAGCGTTGTACGGACACCCGCTGAAAATACTTTTTGTGTAGTGGTAAAGGTATCAGGCACCATATCCTTATTCACAAAAGCCATTGATACACTCGCGAATTTGAAGGAAGAGAAAGCATTTTCTTTCCATTCGTCTGCATTGGTAATATCGTTGTGTTGTTTTTTTAGTCCGGTAAAATTGTACACATTTCTATTGGCTGGTAAAACCCACCAGTAGGGAGTAAACTCTGCAGAATAGTTCTGTGGCCATCCCTGGGAGTTTTCAATATTCTGCAATACACCCAGTGTAAAAGCTTTTGGGGTGCTTGGCGTTTCTATCAAAGTAGGTGAAACATCCACCAGTTTAAAAGCACTGGATTGCGGAACACTTAGCTGACTCACATCGAAGGTTGGTGTGGTTTGGGCATTCGCTAAATAGCCACCCAGCAATAAACCAGCGACGATAAATAATTTTTTCATGATCTAGTAAAGACTGATGTTTTTATAAAGCTCTACATCTGTGTAATCGCCGTAGATATCGTTCTTAAAGTCGAAAGAATATTCTGCGTGTCCTTGTTGTCCGTTATCTAGTACATACAATGCTTTTAAGCCGTTAAATTCTGCCTGGCGCGCGTTTATATCTTTACCCGTGATGTGGATTTTTGTAGTGATAGAAAGTGTAGATCCCTGAATACTAGCGGCTGTTCCAATAGTCGTCTGACGAATATCGCCGGTGGCATCGCTGGAAGCTGCTACTGATGTCGTCGTAGTGTCGGTCAGCGTAAAAGCTCTTGTAGCGGCCATTCCTGTTGTTGTGATATCAACTGCAAGTTTCACCTGTTGTGTTCCGTTTCCGGTTTGGTACTTGTCCATGGTGTGTTTTTAATGATGATTTTGATGGTGAAAATTATTAGTAACTATTCGGTTTTTTATTGGTAACTGCTGTTGCAATTTTGTTGGAAGCATAAGGAACAACACCAAGACCCAATGCAATCAGTACTGCCGAAAGTCCGCTTAAATCAGGTGCTTTGCCAAAGCTGATATAATAGTAAATGAAAAAGCAGCTCAAACAGGTAGCGAGCGTAAGCGTAATCACCGAAGAGAAAAACGCAATCAGACGACTGCTGCTCGGGCGATAATTTCCTTTCACTTTTTGTATCGCATCTGCATATTCAGACGCTGTCATTTTTGGTTTTACAGGTATTGCATTTGGTGTAATTGAAGTTATTTTTTGTCCACCCTGAATTCCCGAAGTGCTTGCCTCCGAATCTCCGCTTCCTGTGTCGGATGTGCCGGCTGTTGCCGCATCTGTTGAAGGCGCCGGAATTGAAATATTTACATTAGTTGTAGTCAGTGATCCCGCATCTGTATTTATTTGTGGCACGTTCAGATCATTTACCGGCGCAGGTGTAAGTGGAGGCGCCGGTGGGGGCGCAGGGAGCTGGTCGGTATCGGCATCCGCTGCCGGATTTTCTGTCACTGTTACACTTGCTGCTGGCATTGCATCCGGACGGAAGAATGTATTGGTGATTTCAATTGTGGCAGGTAATACCGAAGGAATCATGGTCGCATCTTTCGACGCCATTTGCACTAATGTCGCCGGATTATAGGCAGGATTTACCACGGTTATTTTGGCTTCATCATTTTCTGTAAGGGCTTCACGTAAATTAAATTTCTTCAATGCCCCAAGACCTACAACCATGAGCACAATAAAGAATGCTGCGGGAAGCAACGCAAATAAATACGTCATCGGTTTATAAGCCAGATCAGTTGGCTGCGGCGGCAAGAACGAATTGTTTGTATCTGCGATTGCTGTGCTGATTTGCGTTTGAACCGGCGGTGGGGCAGTAGATGCATTGGCTGGCATTTGTGTATTTGCGCCGTCGATATTTTGTGTGCCTGCACTATCATTCTGTGCAAATGAAAGTGTCGCAGAAAATAACAAAAACAGAAAAATGAAAAATGGTCTCATGATGTATTGATTGATGTAACGGTTGTGATTATTTAGAAGTATTGTCTTTAGAATCGTCTGGTTTATTACCCACCGATCGGATGTTTACTACGCGGTTCATCAGATCAAACCAATAGCTGGCATTGAGTTGCAGCGCAAAAGTCGTAATGAGAACGCCGAGTAATTTTAGCAGAAAATGTTTACTCCATTCAGTTTTAAACTCGCCGTTGTAGCCCAGTTTATAACCGGCAGATTGTTCATATACCACTTTCAGGTTTTGTGTCTGACTCATAAGCGTATTTACGCTGATACTATCTTTTGGAGTAGTACTGTACTTTCCGGCAGTGGTGTAAAATATTTTGCCTGCAGAGTCTTTCACGATGATTGAATCGTTTTGCACTTGTATTTGCGAAAGATGTGCTGCAATCTGATCGGCCGTTTTGCTCAGGTATTTTGGATCGCGGAGTGTGTCATTTGCAATCTTGATCGTATCGATGTTCAATGCGACTGAAATGATGAAGCCTACTATCAGCAGTATTTTCCGAATGTCTTTTTTGTACCAGCCGGTGGTGCGGTCCATCACATTGTTGTAAAACTCTTCGAGCTTTTTCTCGAAAGTGGCAATGTCATTTTTTGCTTGCGCCAGCAGATCTAAAAGCACTTTTTGGAATTGTTTTGGTAGAATGCTGTTTTGGATACCTGCTTTGATTTTGTCCGGCGTATAATTTTCCGCTTTGATCTGTTCAACAACTGTCAGTACAAAATTTGAAGAGGAGATATAGGCAGGAAATTGTCCTTTTGCTTTTACCAATGCCTGAATATGAGGGCTGTTCATAAAATGATTGCGGATGAACGGTTTCCATCCCGGGTCATTGAACATATTTTCCAGCGCTTGCCTGAGGTGCTTCTGGCGTAACTCAAGGAAACCTGCCAGCGCTTCATTAATGGCGGAAAGCACCAGGCTGCCTACGAAATAGGTAAATGAAAGCAGGATCACCAGATCCAATACCGGAGAGTCAAACATATTCGTGGTGGAGGTTTTTATTGTCGTTGTCTTAAAAGCCGGCAACATTGCGCCATTTCTGTTCAAAAAAACTACAATCGCTTCAAGGTAATGTAACTGTAAAACTATTGTATATATACTATTTTGTCAAGATGTAGTGGTGTTGCAATAGATGAGGTTTAGAAGGAAATGATCATTTAAACTTATTGTTGCACCTTTCCTTACAAAACTAAATATTTATTATTTATAAAATGAATTTATCGTTAACAATGTATAAACGTTTATATCCATACCCCCATCATATCTTTACTCTGTTTTCATAGTGATAGGGTTTAGGGAGTGGGTTTCTACCCACTCTTTTTTTTACCCCAAGCCCTGAAGGCGAATTCCATCGCGGGTATTCGCATTTTACACATCTCCCATATTGAACGCATTCATCATCGCGTTCCCACGTTATCCGATCATCGCATTCTTTTAGGTTTTGACTTTTGAATTGGGATATATTTGTTTATATTACAATGTATTTTAATCAAAAAGCCTGTATATGAAAAAAAGCTTACTCACCTCGATCGTCGTTTGTCTTTTGTTATTTACCGGAAAATCGATAGCCCAGCCGTTGGTGGGCGGAAGACATGAATTTGGCGCTTTGATTGGTGTACAAGGTGCGCAGTTTTCTGCAGATCCTAGTATTGACCAGAATATGAAAATCTCCGTCGGTGGAAAATTATACTGGAACTATCTGATTGTGGGCAATTTATTATCTATCCGTGCTGAAGTGGGGGTGGATAACTGGGGTACGAAGATGAAATCAGATACCAGCCTGAATTTATTATATCTCACATTGCCAGCTGTTGCCGCTCAGGTGAAATTTGGTCCGTTAAAAGTTTACGTAGGTCCTCAATTGAATCTATTGCTTTCGGCCAAACAAAAAGACGGTGGTTCTATAGATGCGAAGGATTTGTTTAAAAGCACCGACATTTCAGGAATGGCGGGTGCGGAGGTAAATCTGCCATTTTTCATTATGCTCGGCGCCCGTTATAATTTTGGGCTTTCCAATATTTCGGACATCAGCGAGCAAAAGATTAAAAATGGAGCCTTTATGGTTTATGTGGGCGTACATTTCCGCCGTTAATATTCATTACGTTTTTTCTTCATCGCAATAACCCATAAACAAAAAGAGTACGGTTCGTCCCGTACTCTTTCTATTTTTTTACAGCTCAAAGCTAACGTATAACTTAAAGCTTATAACTCATAGTTTAAAACTTATTCCATTTCTTTCAGCACTTCGTAAAAACGGTAGCAATCTTCGTAAGTATTATACAAAGGCACCGGAGCAATACGAATTACGTTTGGTTCACGCCAGTCAGCAATTACACCTGCTTCGGTCAGTTTATCAAACACTTCGCGGCCACGTTCTGCAAACAGCATTGATAGCTGACAACCGCGACGGTTGCTTTCTGCCGGTGTGATGATCGTAAACGGTAAATGACTGATATCTTTCAGCAAATATTCCATGTAAGCCGTCATACGCAGGCTTTTTTCGCGCAGTGCAGGAATACCGGCTTTGTCATAAATATCAAGAGAAGCACGATGTGCGACCATGTTAAATACCGGAGCATTACTCATTTGCCAGCTTGCAGCACCTTTTTGCGGGGTGAAGCCTTTTTCCATTTTGAAACGGCCTTTTTCTTCATTGCCCCACCAGCCGGCAAGACGGAATGTTTTTGGGTTGTTGCCATGGTGTTCGTGAACGAATGCGCCCGCTACGCCGCCTGGTCCTGAATTGAGGTATTTGTAAGAACACCAGCAAGCGAAATCTACGTTCCAGTCGTGCAACTGTAGTGGTACGTTACCAACAGCATGCGCCAGATCAAAACCTGCATAAGCACCAACGCGATGAGCTGCATCTGTAATGCGTTTCAGATCAAAGAATTGACCAGTATAATAGTTCACACCGCCAAACATTACCACAGCGAGGCTGTCGCCTGCTTCCTGAATAGCAGCAAGAATGTCTTCTTCTTCAATAATGTGTGCACCTTCACGCGGTTTCATTTCAATAATCGCATCTTCAGGATCGTAGCCATACATGCGCACCTGCGTTTCCATTGCGTATTGATCGCTAGGGAAAGCGCCTGCTTCCATCAGAATTTTATAACGGCCTTTTTCAGGACGATAAAAAGAAAGCATCAGCAAATGAAGATTTACAGTCAGCGTATTCATCGCTACCACTTCTTCTTTATTGGCGCCTACGATTTTGGCCAGACTTTCAGAAAAGTTGTGATGGTAAGAAAACCATGGATTGCGTGCCTGGAAATGTCCTTCCACACCATATTTGGCCCAGTCTTCCAGTTCCTGGTTCATCAGGTAAGACACACTTTTAGGCTGAAGGCCCAAAGAGTTGCCGCAGAAATAATAAACGTCCTTACCATTGTGTTGCGGAAAAAGAAAACGTTCACGGAACGGATACAGGAAATCTACCTGATCCTGGCTTTGCGCATATTCCAGTGTAGCTTCAAAATTGGCTTGCATGCAATCATTATTTGCCCGCAAAAATAGTAGCCTCTGCCAATAAATTTATCGACCGCCACCAAAAAAATCCTTGTTTTATTTTTATGGCATCATTTTCAGAAGGTATTTAGTTCATAATTCATCAAAACATTCAATATGAAGAAGATTGCTTATGCATTTTCCGGGTTAGTCGCAGGTGTTTTTTTTGCGTCAAATGTACAGGCGCAAGGAAGTAATCTCGGTCTCGGTTTGCGTATGACTCCAGACGGCGGCGGCTTTACTTTAAAGTATTTTTTTGATCAGAATCTGGCGATCGAAGCGCAGCTCAATGCCGGTGGTATCATAGCGCTGGAAGGCCAGAGCGTTACTGCAGCAGGTTTGGTTGAGTATCACATTAATCTTCCTGATCCGCAATGGCGTATATTCTTTGGTGGCGGCATGCATTTCGGAAATTGGGACAGAGATGATTACCGTGGCAGCCAGTTTATTTTAGGTATTGATGGTATCGGTGGGGTGGAATATGTATTTAAGAAAATACCATTGGGCTTAAGTGGCGATTTCCGTCCTGCGGTCAATTTTTTGACTGATGTTGAATTCTTTCCACACAATTTGTTTGGTGCGGCGGCTCGTTATTATTTTCCGTCCAAGTCTCATGCAAAACATCCGAAGGGATAATTTTCAATTCGTAGTTGACGAATGTTCAAAAACATTGTAGCTGCACGGGACAATCGCAAATCAGAAATATCCAATCTTAAATAAAATAAGTGCAACGGCGAACCAGCAGCCTGGATAGGTGAAAATCCTTGAACGGCCAGGCAGTTCGCCTTTTTGTGTGAATTAGGAGAATTTATATTTACATCATTCATAATTCACCATTTACGAATCATAAAATTCACGTAGGTTTGGATAAAATTTGATTGTCTATGAAAGGAGGAACTATTGCGTTAATCGTTTTAATTCTTATAGTAGTGATTGGCGGATGTGGCACCTGTAACCTGCAAAGATCTATGGTGACCCTCGATGAAAATGTAAAAAGTAAATGGGGTGAGGTGCAAAACCAATATCAGCGTCGTTCAGATCTCGTTCCAAACCTTGTAAATACAGTAAAAGGTGCAGCTAATTTCGAAAAATCTACACTGGAAGCGGTTACCCAGGCGAGAGCCAGCGCTACCAGCCTGAAAGTAGACCCGAATGATCTGTCTCCGGAAAAAATAAAAGAATTCCAGGCGCGTCAGGGCGAATTGAGCCAGGCGCTCGGTCGTTTGCTCATGGTGACTGAAAATTATCCGCAGCTGAAAGCGAATCAAAACTTCCTGTCGCTGCAGGATCAGCTGGAAGGAACGGAAAATCGTATCACTGTAGCACGTAAAGGTTTTAATGACGCGGTACAACAATACAACACCACTATTCGTTCATTCCCGAACAATATTTTGTCCGGTATGCTCGGCTTCCACGTAAAAGGTATGTTTGAAGCGGACGCTGCGGCGCAAAAAGCGCCGACGGTACAGTTCTAGTGGACGTTAGCAGAAATGGTTAAGAATTGTCGGGAATTCACAACTGACAATTGACAACTCACAGTTTGTATTGTTCACCCATTATAGACGCTCTATGTTCTCTTTTGGAAAGAAGAAAAAAGCTTTACTGGCCCCCGAAGTTCAGGAGCTCGTAGTTGATGCGATTAAAAAAGCAGAAAGCAAAACTACCGGCGAAATCCGGGTATATATAGAGTCAAAATGCGATTATGTTGATGCGATGGACCGTGCCCGGGAAATATTTGTAAAGCTCGGCATGATACATACCGTACGGAGAAATGCAGTATTGGTTTACATTGCATTCGATCATCAGCAGTTTGCTATAATGGGTGACACAGAAATCTATGATAAAGCAGGCGGATCGGCCTTTTGGAACGATGCAGCGAAGAAATTGAAACAATATCTCTCCGGCGGCATGGTTGCAGAAGGGCTGGTCTTTTGCATTGAAGAATTGGGTAAAGCATTGGCACAGCATTTTCCTTATGATCCCGATGTGGCCAAAAATGAATTGCCCGATGAAATTGTATTTGGCAAGTAAGCGCCTTTAAATGAAACAATCTTTTTTACATACACTCCGGTCAGCCGTAATTTTTTTATTGTGCGTCGTGTGCAGTTTCAATGTACTGGCGCAGGCAGACAATGAATTGCCACCGCGTCCGGAGCCACCTCACCTCGTTAATGACCTTGCGCACATTCTTACGCCAGATCAGGTACAGCAGTTGGAGGATAAACTGGTTGAATATGATAAAACCAGCTCTACACAAATTGCCATTGTAACGTTGGAGAGTATCGGTGTATACGAACCTGCGGAATACGGTACGGCGCTTTTTAAAAAATGGAAGATTGGTAATGAAGGGAAGAATAATGGGGTGCTGGTGTTGGCCGCTGTAAAAGATCATAAGATCAACATTACCACCGGTTATGGCCTGGAAGGTGCCCTGCCAGATGCTGTCTGCGGGCGCATTATCCGTGAGGAAATGAAGCCAAGGTTTCAGCAGCAACAATATTTTGAAGGATTTAGCGCAGCAGCGGATAAAATCATTGCGGCTACCAAAGGCGAATACACCGCGGATGCGAATTACAACAATCGCAGCGATGGTAAAAAAGGCATTGGTGCGGGTGCTATCATCATTATTATCGTACTGATCTATTTCATCGTCTGGATGTCTGGTCGCGGCGGCGGCGGCGGCGGAGGAGGAAATTACATGAGTGGACGAGGTTATCGCCGTTGGGGCGGTGGCTGGGGTGGCATCGGTGGTATTGGCGGGTTCGGCGGCTTTGGCGGCGGCGGCTGGGGTGGTGGAGACTCTGGTGGTGGCGGTGGCGGTGGATTTGGCGGCTTTGGTGGCGGCGATACCGGCGGTGGCGGCGCTTCTGGAAGTTGGTAGCCCAATCGCTGATTTGCTGATCGCTGATGTCTGATTTTTCTCGCTCTGATTTTTATTTTTCTCACGACTACATTAGGACGGGTGATATTATTTCCCCTAAAGACGTTGAGCCCCATAAAAGCACAAAAGATCTGTACACTTACTCTGGGCGATACCTTTTGGACTTTTACTTTTTACGTTTCTTAGCGTAAAACCAAAATCAGACATCAGAAATCAACGATCAGTGATTTTGGTTTTTGACTTTGAATGGCATAGCTGTGGCTATACAAGAAAGTATTTACCACAGAGTTTTTCATAGAGAAAGAAAAGAGGGGCTGGAAACGTAATTGCAGGTTAGGAGTTGTACGTTGTAAGTTTCGCCTGGGTCTTTTAACTCAAAACATTAACTTAAAATCGTAGCATTGCAGGCTCAATCCTCCTTGTAGTGTAAAAAGCTGGCACTTATTACGTGCTACTTTTAACTAAGGAAGGCCAAATATATTCATACCAATTACCCATAACAATTAGTCAGAAAATCATGACCACCCAAAACACTAGCACTGAATGCCCGGCTTCACGCCTTTTAAAACAACTTTCCGGAAAATGGAAACCACAGATATTTTTACAAGTGCTGAACGGCCCCGTAAGGTTTAATCAATTGTTGCGGGATCTGGAAGGCAGTAATAAACAATCACTTTCCACTGCGCTTCGCGAAATGGAGGAATTAGGTTTTCTGCAGCGGCATATTATCTCTGAAAAACCGTTGCATGTGGAATATCATCTTTCAGAATCCGGTCATCAGCTGATTCCGATTTTCAGAAGCATTGAAGATGCACTGAAGGCGATTTAATAAGCGAGAATATTTTGCACGAGTTCAATATCGTCTGCCAGATAATAATCAGGCGCTTTATTGAGCGCATCCACTGTGCCGTTTTTTCCCTGCCCGCCATAAAGTTGCACTTTGAGGCCTTTTTGGTGGGCATATTTCACAAGGTCGGCAGACATATCGGAAGAATTGCCGGCCACGCCCATACAACCGTTTGCAGCCGCAAAGTCCACATCTGAAGAGTCGGCGCAATAATCAAACAATGTTTGCATCTGCGGACAATGATTGTGCACATAAGTAATCAAGCCTTTTACCCCTGATTGTATATGCACCCAGCCATAGCAATTTTCCGCGGCAAACAGTCTGTTGAGCACATTCATTTCATGGAAATAATAACTGCCTTCTTCAAATTTTGTGTCCACACATTCGCTGTTGGAGTGCACATCGAAAAAGAGCATTGGTTTAATACTTCTGCTTTGAAAATGGGTAATTATTTCCTGGAGTGGTGTAAGATGATCTCCCGGAATCTGGCCTTGCACTGATTTGAAAATACAATCGCACAGCGCAGCTGAATCGTAGGAGTACAGGCAACCAATGCAGGAGCTCGATATCTCGAGGTTCTGATCATGGTACATGAAAATTGCGGTGTCGCGCGTCATTTGAATATCGATCTCAGAGCCTTCAGCACCATAGTATTCAATAGCCCTTGTTACCGATGACCATGAATTGGGCGGATAATTATTGATAAGGTAAGAAAAACCACTTCCGCCATGGCCAATCACGGAGATATGACCACCGCTGATGTTATCATAGTTCCGCGTCGTTTTCTTACAACCAGCACAGATGAGTATAGCGAGGAAAAGAATCAGGATGCGCATTATTTGAAGATTTTATAGCCAATAGTGAAGGTGACCATATTCGTCCGGCCGAAATTCCGGTTCACTTTACCGATGACCAGGTCATGATAACTTTCAGAGAAAAAGCCGCTGCCAATATCAAGTCCTACATAATAGCGGCGCTCTTTGGTGAAATGATAAAACAGAGAGAGCACCACAAACATTTCATGAATTTTGTTGTGTTTGTTACCTACGTCTAGGTTGTAAGGATTATTTGGTTTATAAAAAGCGGATTGAAAATCGAAAGAAATACCGCTGCGCCAATGCTTATAGGTCATGATGTCATATCTGTAGTTGATATTATAACCCCATACATTTTTATAAGGTACATAACTATCGCTGACCACATATTTCGGCCCGATAGAGAGATTATGTTTGCCATAACTTACTTCCGGCATCAGATACATATTAAAGCCCGTGTAAGACAATCCTGAGGAAAGACCGATTCCTCCTGACCAGTGTGGTTTGGTGTTTGAGGGCGGATCAGATTGCGCGAAACATAGATTGGGTAACGACAGATAAATAAAAAGAAATAGAAAGCGGTGGAAACCTGGCGTTGGAGTAGATTTTGCAGTCATACAACTAGCTTTTTACTTATTCAATATGAATGTAATATATTTTTAATTGTAAAACGATGCGTGAGATTAGTTTCAGAATCAATAATAATGGATAGCGGCGTTTAGAACTTATTGCCTACCTTTGCAGCCAGTTTTCATTTTATCTGCTGTTCATGTTACGGGAAGAAACAATTGATTCTAAATGGTATATGCCTGTGCAGGACCGTATAAAGGATTATAGCCAGCTCTTAAAGCCAAACCTGAGTTTTATGGTGGTTTTTTCCAGCGTAATCGGTTATTTGCTCGCACCTCATACGCAATTTGCCTGGAAGGAAGTAAGTGTCCTTTTTCTGGGAGGTATCCTGGTAACGGGCGGTGCTAATACGATCAATCAAATCATTGAGCGTGAAGGCGATGCGCTGATGAAACGCACCATGAACCGTCCGATTCCTACCGGACGTATTTCAACAACAGAAGCCTGGATTCTGGCTGCAATTGCAGGTATTTCCGGCGCTTTACTACTTGGCCTTTATTTTAATCCGCTGGCCGGCGCACTTAGTTTTCTTTCTTATTTATTATATGCTTTTGCCTATACACCAATGAAGCGCGTGCATCCGATCGCCGTGTTTATTGGCGCTTTCCCGGGTGCGTTCCCTCCACTTTTAGGTTGGGTGGCTGCTACAGGAAGCATTGGCGTAGGCGGTATCGTTTTGTTCCTTTTTCAGTTCTTCTGGCAGTTTCCGCATTATTGGGCAATTGGTTGGGTTGGTTATGATGAATACAAGAAAGCGGGCATCAGCATGTTGCCTTCTCAGGAAAGAACTTCAAAATTCACCGCATTACAGTGCATGTTTTATAGTCTGATACTGATTCCGATGGCTATAGTTCCGCGTACTTTAAATATTACCGGCAATATTGGCATGTATGTTTGTATTGCAGCAGGTATTTTTTACTTCGCTTCTTCGGTTGCTTTTTATCGGAAAAATGATCTGCAGACAGCGCGCCGCGTAATGTTCAGCTCCTTTATTTATTTGCCAACTGTGTTGCTGGCTTTGTTGTTTGATAAGCTTTAAAAAAAGAATGATGGAAGGTACTATGTCTTCATCTCCTGTTCAAAGAAGGAAAATACATCCTCAAAAATTTGTACTGTGGATTGCAATGGGCAGCATCGCTATGATGTTTGCCGGTTTTACCAGTGGTTATATGGTGCGCAAAGGCCAGGACAACTGGCGTATTTTCCATCTGCCGCCAATTTTCTGGGCATCTACGATCTGTATTTTACTGAGTAGTGTTACTGTTGCATTAGGGCTGCGTGCGTTTAAAAAACGCGAAATGCCAAAATATCGTGCTTTGATTTCTACGACACTGGTATTGGGTATTTTATTTGCTGTATTGCAGGCAATCGGTTTCTACGAATTATATCATCAGCCTCAGGTAGTAAACATCAGCGGCGTGGTTGAACAAACGGCAAAAACCGTTCGTGTAGACGGCAATCCGAGTGAATCTTTTCTGTTTATTATCACTGGTATGCACTTATTGCATATCTTGGGTGGCGTAATTGCTCTTTTGATTGTATTTTTCCGGGCGTTTAGAGTGCGGGTAAAAGTCTATAATGCAACGGGTTTAGAGATCGTTGCTACATATTGGCATTTTGTTGATATATTATGGATTTATTTATTCGTGTTTTTTCTGGTAAATCAATAAAATTTTTTCAAAATTTGCACTCGCATAATTCTGCGTTCTGTAATTAAATAGTCTATGGCACAAGCAACAACAGCAGCTTCTGAAACTAAGATGTGGGGTGGTGGACGTTCTCCGTTCAATGTGAGCTATGGTAAGATGATGATGTGGTTTTTCCTGTTATCGGATGCGTTCACATTCGGCGCATTCCTGATCTCTTATGGTACAACCCGATACTTCAGCGCCGTTTGGCCTGATCCAAACCAGGTTTTCAAATCATTCCCACTCATGGGTGAGGCAAACTTGCCTTTGATGTTCGTGAGTTTGATGACCTTCATTCTCATCCTGAGTTCTGTAACAATGGTACTGGCGGTACACGCAGGCCATTATGGTGATAAAAAAGGTGTTATTAAATGGTTGTTGTGGACAATCATTGGTGGTATTGCGTTCCTGAGCTGTCAGGCTTGGGAGTGGACACACCTGCACAGCGAAGGTGGCTGGTGGGGTTCTTTCACAGATCCTTCTACGCCAATCAGCGCTATCCACCATTTCTTCAAGCATGACGAAGCGGTTCAGGCGATGATTCCTGCACACGGTCTGCAAGCAACACATGACTTCTTCAACTACTTCTTTACGATCACCGGTTTCCACGGTGCGCACGTAACCAGCGGTGTGGTATTTAACATCCTCGTTCTGGTAAATGCAGTAAATGGTACTTACGAACGTCGTGGTCACTACGAAATGGTTGAAAAAGTAGGTCTCTACTGGCACTTTGTAGATCTCGTTTGGGTATTCGTATTCACTTGTTTCTACCTGCTCTAATCTTTTTTATCACTAACTAAAATATTTACGATAATGTCATCACATCATCATACCGACGATATTCAGCATTTATACGAAGGAGATCAGTCAAAATTGTATTCTGGTGTATTAGCACATCACGAAGGTGATATCAACTCAGGTGCAAGTAAAGCTCAGGTAAAACGTATCCTGATGATCACTCTTTACCTTTCTATCATTACAATCGTAGAAGTAGGTCTGGGTTTGATCTCTCACAGTTCAGGTATCCCAATGACGTTCTATAACTTCGTCTTCCTGATGCTGACTTTGCTGAAAGCATTTTTGATCGTACGTGTATTTATGCACCTTGGCGACGAGAAGAAAGGTTTCATTACTACAGTTCTGATGCCACTCGCATTCTTCGTTTGGTTTATCATTGCATTCCTTGCAGACGGTGCGTTCTGGCTGCACATGAATTCTCACGTACGCGCAGGTATGCCTGCTCAGACTACTGAAGCAACTAAATAAAAAAACGATTCAGATAATGAATCAGAAAAATAAAGCTTACAAGTACATTTTAGCGATAGCGGCAGCCTTTGTGTTGCCGCTATCGTTCTATTGGATAACCAAGTATTATTCTAAAGATCATATAGTACTGCCTCGTTTCTATGTGGCTGACCGCGTGGATAGCCAGGTGGTAGGTGGGAAGATGGAATATGATACGGTTTTCCATCAGGTGGCGGACCTGGAATTGACCAATCAACTTGGGGAAAAAATATCGTTGAATAAGGATCTTAAAGGAAAACTGATCGCGATCAATTTTTTCTTTGCGAACTGTCCGACTATTTGTCCGCGGTTGACCAGGAATATGGCTTTGTTGCAACATGCTTTCAGAAGCACGGCGATGAAGAATAATGATACGCTGGTACAGATTATCTCCATCACCGTAAATCCGGAACGCGATAGCTTCCAGGCTTTGCGCGTGTATGCAGATCGCTATGGTGCGAATCATGATCATTGGTGGTTTCTAACAGGTGACAAGAAGACAATCTATGATTTTGCACGAAACCAATTGCATCTCTCCGTAGGGCAGGGTGACGGCGGCGCTGATGATTTTATTCATACGGAACAAATCGTAGTGTTAGATCGTAACCGTTATATCCGCGGTTATTACAATGGTCTCGATAGTATGGAAATTCAGCGTTGTGCTACAGACCTCGGCTGGATAGACCTGCAGAAACCGCATAAGATGAAACACTAATCACCAGAACGGAAATACTCCTTTAGTTTTAATCCAAACAGTAAAGAAAAATGTTAGCTCCGGTATTAAAGAAGAATGACAAGCAGGCACGTCTGCTCATTTTGGTTGTATCGTTTGTTGTGTTTGCTGCGGTTGCACTTTTGTCTAAGTTCAAGTTGGAAGTAGATCTTGGATTTAATCCACATCTGTTTGCTACGTTCAACGCGGTGATCAACACAATGGTGTCGATCTTGCTGGTGGCTGCATTGATAGCGGTGAAGAAAAAGAATTACGAGGCGCATAAGAAAATGATGATGACGGCAATGGTGTTGTCCATTCTTTTTCTGGTGTCTTATATCGCACATCATCTGCTCGCCGGTGAAACTAAATATGGTGGCACAGGGGCGTTGCGTTATATCTACTATTTCATTCTTGCCACGCATATTCCGCTGGCGGCGATCATTTTACCATTCATTCTGTTTACTGCATACCGTTCGTTAACCGGAGAATTTGCGAAGCATAAAAAGCTGGCAAGATATACCTGGCCTTTATGGTTTTACGTGAGCGTTACCGGAGTGTTGGTATACCTTTTAATTGCTCCTTATTATTCATAATCACGGGAGTTGTACCTTTGCGAAGCAATTTGCTGAAGACAATTATTAATTAAAAAGACTATCTTCAAAGATGAAACGTGTGTTGTTTGTATTCTTGTTTGTGCTGATGGCAGGAGCAGCAATGGCTCAGGGTTGTTCGGTTTGTACAAAAACGGCCGGTGAGTTGGGTGAAAAAGGCGCGAAAGGGTTGAACATGGGCATCGTTTATCTTGCGTTCATTCCACTCGGCATTATCGGCACACTCGGTTTTATGTGGTGGAGATCGCAATCACACCGCGAGTCATAAGCAGCATCAGCACGTTTCTTCATAACCTTTTTCAAAAACACCATTATGAACAAACGTATTTTCCTGATTGCATCATTGCCTGTCTTGGCACTTCTTTCCTGTAAGCAAAATTACATTACCGGTCATGGACAAGATAAGTCCGAAACCAGATCTACGGCCGGGTTTTCCAAAGTAGAAATCTCTGCGCCTGTAAAGGCGGTTATTCATCTGCAAAATGGTGCTACACCGTCCGTTCAGCTCAGCGGATATGAAAATCTTGTCAAAGAGATTAAAACGGAAGTAAGAGGAAACACACTTTATATTTCCATTCCGGAAGCTACCAATTTTGAAACTGATAAAGATGTGGTGGCCGATATTACCATGCCTGCCATTGAAGATTTATCGCTTACAGGTTCCGCAGATGTGGATATCAAAGGCAATCTGACCGGCAATAATTTTTCGCTCGCTATTACCGGCGTAAGTGATGTACTTGCTGAAAACATAAGCGTTTCCAATTTTGATGTGGACATTACCGGTGCGGGCAGTCTGAAAGTGGAGAATGGCAGTGTGCAGAAAGCTAGTTATACCGTTACTGGTTCTGGCGATATCAATGCATTTCCCTTAAAAGTTGCAGAAGTAAAAACTACAGTTTCCGGTGCTGGTGATATTGAGCTCAGTGCAGAACAAAAGCTGGACGTATCAATCAGTGGTGCGGGAGATGTGCATTACAAAGGTCATCCGACCATCAATTCAGAAACTACGGGCGCTGGTTCACTGGATGATGCGAACTAATTGTGAGTGGTGAGTTGTCAGTTGTGAGTATGCTAAGTGAATTCACTCGCGTTTGTCACAAAAGCTAAAACCTTAAAGCTTGTGCGTCTTTGCGTGAAGTTTGTTGCCGTTAATATCGGTAATGTTTGGAATCGCGGTATGGAGAGTTAATGTGTGAAATAATGATTTTCTACCTTATAACGTACAACTTAAAACGTACAACTATGAAAATTTGGAAACGTATTTTACAGTACAGTCTGCTGCTGGTAATGATCTTCAGTTTTACCAATCGTGCCTTCGCGCAAAAGGATCAGGTGGAAGGTTTGTGGCTGAATGAAGAGAAAACAGCCAAGGTTAATATTTATCTGGCCAAAGACGGAAAGTATTATGGCAAGATCGTCTGGCTGAAAGATCCAAACAAAGATGGCAAGCCGAAAGTAGATGAAAAAAATCCGAAGGAAAATCTGCGCAATACACCATTGATGGGTTTGCTGATTTTAAAAGGTTTTGAGAAAGACGGCAGTGCCGGTTACGAAGACGGAACCATCTACGACCCAAAAAATGGAAAGACTTACGATTGCAAAATGACCTTTAAAGGAAGTACACTTGATATTCGCGGCTACGTTGGCATTTCGCTCATCGGGCGAACGACCACCTGGACACGGACTGAGTGATGAGTTATAAATTATGAGTTATAAAAAACGGTCAAACGGCTTAGCGTCGTCTGACCGTTTTCTTTTTTGGGTTTCTGCAAAGATGCGTAAGGGGCAAGACGCCAAACACTCACAACTGGCCGTCACCCAGAGCGGAGGCGAAGGGCACCACTCACATTTTTAGTTTTTGACTTTTGAATTATTTCCTCACCGCATATCTCGATTGCACCAATCCTGTATCATAAACCTTGCTCGAAAGCAATTCCAGTTGAATGCGGTGTGCGCGTTCACCGAACAGCGTTTTGCCGGAGCCAAGCAAAATAGGGTGCACAGCCAGTAATAGTTCATCTACCAAACCCATTTCCAGAAAATAATTCGTTAGTTGAGCCCCGCCGAATAGCCAGATATTTTTACCCGGTTGTTGTTTCAGCATTTCCACCGCACCCAGAATGTCCTTATTAATTACAATGGCACCTTCGGCTGCAGGCAACGTATTGGAGAAAACATACTGTCGCTTTGCTGCAAACGGATTACTGCCAGATTGCATCAGTACCTCATAACTTCTGCGGCCGTAGAAAATGCTGTCAATACTTTTTAGGAATTCCTCCATACCATAGTCCTGGTCGTCATAACACCAGTCGTATTCGCCATTTGGACCTTCAATAAAACCGTCAAGTGATATAGCGAGATTCAGGATAATTTTTTTCATGTTCTAATTTAAGCATAAAGCTTAACGCTCAAAGCATAAAGCCTGCCCATGCTGTATTTCGTTCGTAAACTTTTTGGTCAGGAGTTTGCAATGTATGGTTAATGCAATACCATGAGAAGCTTTAAGCTTTATGCTTTACGCTTTACGCTATCTTTACCGTATGTTATTTCGTAACGTAGTAGGGCAGCAAGCGGCAAAGGAAGGATTGTTAGGAATGTGGCAACATGATCATCTGCCGCACGCATTATTGCTGGCGGGTGCCGAAGGTACCGGCGGACTGCCGCTATCATTGGCGCTGGCGCAATATATTTTCTGCAAGAACAAAACCGGAAGCGATAGCTGTGGTGTTTGTGCCGATTGCCAGAAAGTAGCCAAACTGGAACATGCCGATCTTCATATGAGCTTTCCGAGCATTCCGCCAAAGGCTGGCACCAAAGCAATGAGCCGTTATTTTATTTCCGAATTCAGAGAATTCATCAGAGATACGCCTTATGGCACTACTTATGATTGGCTGCAATTCATCAACGCAGAAAACAAACAGGGTAATATCACTGCCGAAGAATGTCGTGATATCATTGATGTGCTCAATCTGAAATCATACGAAGGCGGGAAAAAAATACAGATCATCTGGCGTCCTGAATATCTCGGCAAAGAAGGAAACATTCTGCTAAAGCTTATTGAAGAGCCGCCGGTAGATACCATTATGATATTGGTTGCGGAAAACATTGAAGATATTTTACCGACAATTCTTTCCCGCACTCAATTAATTCGCCTTACGCCTGTTACTCCGGCGCAGATAGAACTGGCTTTGACCGAAAGTATGGTGGCCGAACCACGTAAAGCAGCGCAAGTGGCACAAATGGCCAACGGTAGTTATACGGAAGCGTTGCGCGTTGTGAAGCACGCAGATAATGATCTGTTCCCCGAGTTGAGAAACTGGTTTAATGTTTTATTCACCAACAATGGTTTAGGTATTGCAAAATTTGCGGAAGAATGGTCGAAAGCGGGTAGGGAGCAGCAGAAGAATTTTCTCAATTATGTGATCCAATTGCTAGAACAATCACTGAGAGCCATGTATTTGCCGGATGTACCTATTGCATTGCCTTCAGAAGAAGCTGGCTTCGTACAAAAACTGGCCGCCCGCGGATTACCCTACGATGTGCTGCAGGAAATGGTAAAAACAATCTCCCAAAGCATCTATTTTATTGAACGGAATGCACATTCCCGCACGCAATTACATGCGCTTTCCATTCGTTTGGTATACATTATTCAGCGTAAGCTCATAGTAGAAATGTAAATTTTTTGTAAAGTTTTGTCGTTATAAATAAACCAGTTGCGTAAAACCCGCAGCTGGTTTGCTTTTTCATGCCCAACTAATCACGACTGGTCTTCGTCTTTTTTCTGATAATACATTAAAAATCCTTTTTTATGAAAAGACTACTACCACTACTACTGCTACTCATCTTTAGCTGCTCTATAGCAGCGCGTGCCACTCACTTAATGGGGGGTGATCTGATTGTTACCCATAATTCTGGAAATAATTATACCGTAACCATTACACTCTATCGCGATACAACGGGCATCCCGCTTACTTCGGTCGATTTTCTGTATGTTGACAGTCTCAGCGCAACTACCAATCAGTTTGTAGGTGTGCTGCAAACTACGGTTAATCGTAACTGGACATTAGGCACGGCGCTGATTCCGAGCTTTCCCTATGGTATTGAAGTGGGCGTTTACACTTATGATGTCAATCTGGTTCCTGGCAATACTTACCGGTTTGTATACTCCAATTGTTGCCGGAATGGTGCGATACAGAATGCAACGGCGCCACTCAATGAAAACATGGTGCTCTACACCGATTTTCAAGCTCCGGCGGCCGCTAATAACAGTTCGCCGGATTTCCTTGCCATGCCGGTTGCCTATTTTCCGGTCAATACGCCAATCACCTACAATCCGCTGCCCTATGACCCCGATGCCGATTCCATCGCCTGGGGATTAAACACGCCGATTGGCGCTTATCAGGCACCCACTGCAATGGTCAGTGTCGCGGGTTTCACAACACCTCCCGGGGCAACAACAGGACCTTTCACAATGAACCCGGTTACAGGAGAAATCAGCTGGCAGCCAAATACGCTGGGTAATTTTATCCAGTCTTTCGAAGTGAAAGAATACCGGAACGGTGTGCAAATTGGCACGATCATCCGCGACATGCAATATGTGGTGATTCCGGGTGGCGGTGCTACACCGTCGTTCTCAATGGTGTCTCCGTACATGACGAATTCGGGGGATGGCTATTATTATGTGTATTATGATCCGGGTCAACAGCTGAATTTCAGTATTTCCGGACAGGAAGCAAGTAGTACGGCTAATTTACAGATGCAGGCATATGGAGGTGTTTTCCAGATGGCTGTTCCTGCCATGTTTGGTGTAACAGGAAGCGGCAACAACATTACCGGAAACTTTACCTGGACACCGCCGGTTACTTACACCAAAGACGAAACCATTGTTTTCCGCCTTCGCGATGGCATGTTCTCGCAGGATTTTACGCTGGTGATGCGTAAAAATCCTTCGCCGGCATCTGTTGGCAATGTGACTGCTGCGATGAATAGCGTGCGTATTTTCCCGAATCCGGCGCATGATCAGGTAACTGTGATGCTCGATTTGAAAAATGATATTCAGGGGAATATATGTTTATACAATGCCCTGGGTCAGAAGGCTCGTACTATTTATGACGGGAAACTGGTAAAAGGCAAATACCAGCTCAGAGACGATTTCAACCTACCGGCGGGCATGTACCAGCTGGTAGTGCGGGACAACGGCCAGGTATTAAAAACAGAACGTTTACTTGTCCAATAATCTATTTTCCTCAATCTGTAGAAAGCCTTCTAGTAAAGAAGGCTTTTTTATTGTAAATTCGCAGACTAGGTAATATTTTTTCACAATCGGTTACAGAAGTTGTAGAGATAAGACAGATATAATATGTCTTGAATCTGTGAACAGGAGCGAACTTGCTGGGCCGTCTATATAAATTTATAAATCACAATGGGATGTGGCAATTGTGGGTCCGGCGCAAGCGGAAAACCTGCTGGTTGCAAGAGCAATGGTGGATGTAGTACTGGTGGATGCAACCGCATGAATGTTTTCGACTGGCTGAGCGCTTTACCCCTTCAAGATAGCTTAAAACCTTATCCGGTAATTGAGGTAACGTTTAACAAAGGCAGCAGAAAGGACTTCTATAGAAATAATACTCCTAATATCTTTGAAAAAGGTGAGATGATCGCTGTAGAAGGTGTGGGTGGTTATGACGTAGGACAGATAAGCCTTACCGGAGAACTGGTAAAACTGCAAATGAAAAAGAATGGCGTGGAAGACAGTCCGGCCATCAAGCGTGTATTGCGCCCTGCTTCTGATGAAGATCTGAGACATTTTTCCGATCAGAAAGACCGTGAGCAGGATGTAATGGTTCGTTCCAGAGCCATTGCCCGTCATCTGAAACTGGAAATGAAGGTTTGTGAGGTAGAAATACAAGCCGATGGCAAAAAAGCTACCTTCTTCTATACCGCTGATTCGCGTGTGGATTTCCGTGAACTGATTAAAGTGTATGCTTCCGAATTTAAACTGAAAGTGGAAATGCGCCAGATCGGTGCACGTCAGGAAAGCGGAAAAGTAGGCGGTATCGGTTCCTGCGGACGCGAACTCTGCTGTAGTACGTGGTTGACTGATTTTAAATCGGTGAATACAACAGCAGCACGTTATCAGAATTTGTCTATCAATCAGACGAAACTTTCCGGTCAGTGTGGCAGATTGAAATGCTGTCTGAACTATGAACTGGATACGTATATGGATGCGCTTCGGATATTCCCGGATCATGCTGAATCTATACAGACTATTCAGGGTACAGCGAACCTTCAGAAAAAGGACATCTTTAAAAATCTGATGTGGTATAGCTATTCTGATAGCAATAAACAATACCCTCTGTCGATCACTCGCGTAAAAGAAATACTCAGTCTTAATAAACAAGGTATTAAACCGGATGAACTGCAGCCGGTGGAAATTGAAACTAATGCTGAGAAAAAAGGTATTAAGGTAGATGTTGGCTTCGTGAATGACGTAGGTCAAATTAGCCTGAAAACTTTGGAGAAATCCAGCAAAAAGAAAAAATCTGGCAGTGGTGGCAACAAACCGCAGCAGCAAGCTTCCGACAAACAAGGAAAGCAACCGCAGCAGCAAGGTCAGCCGAAGCAGCAACAACAGCAGCAAAAACAACAGAAGGCACAGCAATTGGGTGGTGGCAACCAGGTTCAGCCGAAGCAGCAAAATCAGCAGCAGAAAGCGCAAGGACCTCAGCAGCCAAGACCACAGCAACAAGCCGGAGGTCAGCCAAACCAACCGAAGCAGCAACAGGCAAAACCGCAACAACAAGGCGGTAATCAGCCAAAGCCGCAAAATCAGCAAGGTCAGCAGCAACCTCGTCCGGACAATCAAAACCGTCCGTCAAAACAGGAAGGTGTACCAAAGCCAAAACCACAGCAGCAACAGCAAAAGCCTAATAATCAAGGTAACGCTGGCGGTGAGCCGAAGCAAGCACAAAATCAGAATCAATCACAGCAGCCAAGGCCGCCGCGTCCGCCAAGACAACAGCCGCCGCAGCAACCAAAGCCGCCTGTGCAGGAATAAAATTTTAAAAAAGCGCCCCCAACTGTAATTGTTGGGGGCGCTTTTTTAGTTGACAGCGAACAGCTGACAGTTAATTCAGTTTGTCATGGTGAGCGGAGTCGAACCATGGGAGTGTTGACTTATGTTACCGCCCTTCGACGCCGCTCAGGGTGACAAAAGTGAGATAGACAACATGCGAATTGTGTTAAAATGCGTGTCATGGTGAGCGGAGTCGAACCATGGGAGTGTTGACTTATGTTGCCGCCCTTCGACGCCGCTCAGGGTGACAAAAGTGGGATAGACAACATACGAATTGTGTTAAAGTGAGTGTCATGGTGAGCGGAGTCGAACCATGGGAGTGTTGACTTATGTTACCGCCCTTCGACGCCGCTAAGGGTGACAAAAAGTGAGATAGACAACATACGAATTGTGTTAAAGTGAGTGTCATGGTAAGCGGAATCGAACCATGGGAGTGTTGACTTATGTTACCGCCCTTCGACGCCGCTCAGGGTGACACTTATTTTACCACAGTCCACGTTTTAGCATTCGCATCATGGTGAGGTCTGAGTTTATCCCGCCCAGCGGGAAAGCCATCTTTCTTCCCGGCGCGAAATCAGGTTGCTACTTCGTTTCTACAGCTTTGCTGTTTGCCAACTCATCGCAATGACCGTGTTTTTGTGTCATTTATTATGTGAAACTCGCTATGGGAAACACTTGCGCGGGATAATACTCACGATGGATAATACTCGCTCGAGTCATCCCGATGACGAGGTACGAGGAAGTGGGGATCTGATTTCGCTCAGGGAAAGGTTTAATAGTAGTACTGACGATGAACGGAGCGACGCAACTATGTTTGAACGGAGATGAAATGCTGGTGGCAAAATGTTTTGACTTAAACGCGAAATCAGGTTGCCACGTCGTCCTGCCTCCTCCTCGCAATGACTGTGTTTTATATAGACTGTGTTAATAAACTCGCATTGAGTAATGCCCCCTGCAATCGCATGGGCAACTGTCAATTAATCATTGGGATTCATATGGTTGATTTTGGCTAAAATCCGAATTATCGGTCGTTCCTGCCATTTGTCAACTGTTCTTGTTAATTTCACGCCGCAAACGTTAATAAAATACCTTTTTATATGTCAGTAGCAACAGGAAAGCGCGTGATTAAAGCGCCTACAGGTACCGAACTTCATTGTAAAAACTGGGTAACAGAAGCAGCTTACCGTATGATTCAGAATAATCTGGATCCGGAAGTGGCGGAGCGTCCTGAAGATCTCGTCGTTTATGGCGGTATCGGTAAAGCAGCGCGCAACTGGCCGAGTTTCGATAAAATTCTGGAATGTCTGCGTAATCTGAACGAAGATGAAACGCTGATGGTGCAGTCTGGTAAACCTGTTGGTGTGTTGCGTTCGCACAAAAATGCGCCGCGTGTACTGATCGCAAACTCAAACCTGGTGCCACGCTGGGCTACATGGGAACATTTCCGTGATCTGGAAGCAAAGGGTCTGATGATGTATGGTCAGATGACTGCAGGTAGCTGGATTTACATTGGCTCACAGGGTATCGTGCAAGGTACTTATGAAACATACTTATCACTGGCAAGCCAACATTATAACGGTAGCCTGAAAGGCACGCTCAACGTTACTGCTGGTCTTGGCGGTATGGGTGGCGCTCAGCCGCTGGCCATCACGATGAACGAAGGTGTTTGTCTGGCTGCGGATGTGGAAGAATGGCGTATTCAAAAACGTCTGGATACACGCTACATCGATAAAATGAGTCATAACATTGACGAAGCAATCGACATGGCGCTGGATGCAAAAGCAAATGGCGAAGCGATTTCTATCGGTGTTGTTTGTAATGTGGTAGATCTGCTGCAACGTATGATCGATCGCAACATCACTCCTGATACATTGACTGACCAGACTTCTGCACACGATGAACTGGTGGGTTATTTCCCTGAAAATATGAGCGTGGAAGAAGCAAATGCTTTGCGCGAAGCGAATCCGGAAGAATACATCAAACGTTCTCTGGATACAATGGCGCGTCACGTACGTCAGATGCTGGAACTGCAGAAACGCGGTGCTATCACTTTCGATTATGGTAATAACCTTCGTGGTCAGGCGAAAGATAAACGTGGTGTAGAAAATGCGTTCGATTTCCCTGGTTTTGTACCGGCTTATATCCGTCCGTTGTTCTGTGAAGGTAAAGGTCCTTTCCGCTGGGTAGCGCTGAGCGGCGATCCTGAAGATATTTATACAACAGACAAAGCACTGGCTGAGTTGTTCCCTGAAAACAAAGGACTACAACGCTGGCTGACTTTGGCTAAAGATAAAATTGCGTTCCAGGGTCTTCCTGCACGTATTTGCTGGCTGGGTATGGGCGAGCGCGAGAAAGCAGGTTTGCTGTTTAACGAACTCGTTCGCACTGGTAAAGTAAAAGCGCCAATCGTAATTGGTCGTGATCACCTGGATTGTGGTTCGGTAGCTTCACCAAACCGTGAAACAGAAGCAATGAAAGATGGTAGCGATGCGGTTGCGGACTGGCCGATTCTGAATGCGCTGATCAACACTGCTGGCGGTGCGAGCTGGGTTTCTTTCCACCATGGTGGTGGTGTTGGTATGGGTTATTCACTGCATGCCGGTATGGTAATTGTTGCGGATGGTTCTGCTGATGCTGACGAACGTCTGCGTCGTGTGCTGTACAACGATCCTGCAATGGGTGTACTGCGTCACATGGACGCTGGCTACGATGAAGCATACGAAACAGGTGAAGAGTTCGGATTGAATATCTGGAAATAATTTTAGCGGTAACGCAAAAAATAAACAACAACAGAATGTACAGAATAGGCCAGGGTATAGATTTTCATCAGTTGGCGGAAGGGCGTGAACTATGGCTGGGAGGTGTGTTGATTCCGCATACAAAAGGTGCGGTAGGGCATTCGGATGCGGATGTGTTGCTGCACGCTATTTGTGATGCAATGCTTGGTGCGTTAGCGTTGGGCGACATTGGTAAACACTTTCCGGATACGGATATGAGCTTTAAAGGCATCGACAGTAAAATTCTGCTGAAACGTAGTTATGATCTGATCCGTGGAAAAGGATACAAGCTCGTGAATGTAGATAGCACGTTGTTGCTGCAAGCGCCAAAAATTAAACCGTTTGTGCCGCAAATGCAGGAAGCAATTGCCGGCATTTTGGAACTCACTATTGACGATGTTTCCATTAAAGCCACAACGACGGAGACGCTGAGTTTTATTGGCAGAGAAGAAGGTGTCGTGGCGACTGCGAATGTGTTGCTGGTTAAAATGTGATTAATGTGGTGGAATGTGTTTAATGTGCTGCGCAGCATTTTACTAATAGGAAATGATTAATGCGATGACGAGATAATGAGTAATGTGATAAATGTGATGGAATGTGATTAATGTGCTGCGCATTATTTACTAAAAAAAATAGAAAATGGCTTAAGGAGCAATCTTTAAGCCATTTTTCATTTCACTAGCTTGATAAAATTTGAGGAAACACATTTTCCATATTGAACACATTTAGACACATTGACTAAGATCGTTTCCGGTAATTAATGACTGCCCAGCTGTTCAATACTAATGCAAATGCACAGATAGTGAGTAGTTGTGTTTTTATTTCTTTGAACCCGCTTCCTTTGAGTACTACCATACGCATCACATCAATCAGATAAGCTACCGGATTGAATTTGGCCACCGTCTGCGCCCAACCTGGCATGCTATCTATTGGCGTGAACAGACCGCTCATGAGATTGAAGATGAGAATAAAAAAGAATGCTACGGACATCGCTTGTTGTTGGTTGTTGCAATAGGTGGAGATTAGCAAACCAAAGCCCAGTAAGGCGATGAGATACACGGCTACGAATAAGTATAACGCTGGAATACTGCCCATCGGAAAAATTCCGTACGCTAATCTTGCGATAACGAATAAGCCGATTGTAAAAATGAACATGCCCAGAATCCAGAATGGGATAAGCTTTCCGATGATGAAATGATATTTTCGGATTGGCGAAACATTGATCTGCTCAATCGTTCCGATCTCCTTTTCAATTACAATATTCAGGGCACTCATTAATCCACCGACGAGCGTTACCAACAATGCAAGAATTCCCGGCACCATGTAATGCGTGTATTCCATATGCACATTGTACCAATTGGATGAAGCGATGTCAATGCCTGGTGTGATCATGTTTGGTTGGGTCCATTTCATGCGTATTTCGCCGTTGAAATCTGCGATGATCCTGCCGAGGTAAGCGCCACCCAGTCCGGCTTTGATGCCATTGATCGCATCGACAGCAACAAAAACTTTTTGCGTATTTTCCCGAATCAGATCACGTTCAAAACCTTGTGGTATTTCCAGGATCAGATCAGAAGCGTCTCCTTCAATCTGTTTCAGCGCTTCTTTGTAGGAATTGAAATTACCCGCCAGACGAAAATATCCTGATGCGGTGATTTTAGAAGTCAATTTGTGCGAATAATCAGAATGATCATGATCAACAACAGTCAGGTTAATGTTCTTCACCTCGTAATCTGCCGCCAGCGGCAATATGAGCAACTGCATGATTGGCGCCACAAATAATATTGGCAACAAAGCCTTGTTCCGGAATATTTGCCGGAATTCTTTTTGCAGTAACAAGATTATCGTTCTCATTAATTAAAGTTGACAGTTGACAATGGACAATTGACAGTTAATGTTTCGTTGTCTCACGAGTTGTTTTTTACACTTCGCGAAATCAGTTTGCCACGTCGACCCCACAGCTTCGCTGCTTGGTCTCTCCTCGCAATGACCCGCGGCTTGGTACAAATGAGATGTATAAGCACTCAATGCGGTCATCGCGAGGACGAGGCAGGAGGACGTGGCGATCTGATTTCGTGTTTTAATTTTCATTGCATTTGTTTTATTGCAGGTCGTATCAACTTGTCAACTTTCAACATATAAACTTACTCGAGCCTTTTTTTAAATGATTTCAAACTGACGCCCAGCAAAACCACCGTCATCCCTATGAGCACTAGTGTTTCCTTCCAAATTGACTGAAAGCCCAAACCCTTTATCATGACCGATCTTGCGATGATGTAATACCATTTTGCGGGAATGATATTCGATATCCATTGAAAAACTTTTGGAAGGTTTTCAATCGGGAACATAAAACCGCTGAATAGAATTGTTGGCAGCATCATGCCCACCAGCGAAATCATCATCGCCGTTTGTTGCGAAGAAGTTTTGGTAGAGATTAATAAACCCACAGAAAGCGAGGTCATGATAAACAGCATGCTTTCACCGAGCAGCAGTAGTAAGTTTCCTTTGATTGGAAGGTCTAATAAAAACACACTCAGCAGAAGAATCGTAATCACATTTACAAAAGATAAAATGAGGTAAGGAATTGCTTTCGCAATGATTACCATAATCGGCTTGAACGGTGATACCAATAAGACTTCCATGGTCCCTAATTCTTTTTCACGCACAATTGCTACAGAGGTCATCATAACACAAACCAACATTAATACGAGTGCCATTACACCCGGAACGAAGTTGGGAGCGCTTTTCAACTGCGGATTGTAAAGCATCGTCGTTTCCGCATTGATCTGATAAGGTACCTGACCATTTTGTGCCTGCTGTGTCTGGTAATCGTAAATGATGGACGTCAGATAATTGGTAACTGTTGTTGCTGTATTTGGGTCAGAGGCATCGGCGATGATCTGTATCTGCGCTTTGTTGAGATGCGTTAATTCCGAGTAAAAATTAACAGGGAAAACCACTGCTGCTTTGATCTTTCCTTCTTTGAATGCCTGTTCTATTTTATGCGCATCGTCAAATGTTTTCTGTAGTTGAAAGTATTGACTAGCTGCAATCTTCTGTGTGATTTCCTGCGATGCAATATCCTTCGCGTTATCCACCACTACAATCTTTACATTCTTGATTTCATTGCTCAATGCAAATCCAAACAAAATGATCTGCGCCACCGGTAATCCAAACAGCATCAGCAACGTTTTCCGATCGCGGAATACGTGCGCAAATTCTTTTCGTATGAACGCTAATAATTGCCGCATTATAGTTGACAATTGACAGTTGACAATTGACAGTTGTGTTTTGGTCGATTCATTTGTTGTTCGATATTTTTTGTGATAATTACATGAGTACTCGCGCAGAGACGCCCCTTCAGGGGATGGGGGTGTTTACTCCGCTCTCGTAGCCCCTCGTGCCAGTTCATAAAACACTTCGTCCATTGATGCCGCTTTGAATTGTTGTTTGAGATTTTCAGGAGTGTCCAGTGCTTTAATCACGCCATCAACCATAATCGAGATACGATCACAATATTCCGCTTCATCCATATAGTGCGTGGTTACAAAAACAGTAACGCCATTGTGTGCTGCTTCGTAAATCATGTCCCAGAATTGTCTACGCGTTACCGGGTCGACGCCACCGGTGGGTTCATCCAGAAATACAATCGTTGGGTCATGAATGATTGCCACAGAAAAAGCGAGCTTTTGTTTCCACCCTAAAGGCAATGAACCAACCAGTTTTTTTGCTTCTTTCTCAAAGCCAAGTTTACGTACCACATCGTCGCCTTTCTCTTTGATCTGTTTGTTCGATAAACCATAAATGCCACCCCAGAATTTAATGTTTTCGAGCACCGTCAAGTTTTCATACAAGGAAAACTTCTGACTCATATAACCAATGTTCTTTTTGATCTGCTCCGTTTGTTTGTACACATCAAACCCCGCAACAGTTGCGCTTCCGGAAGATGGGATGGACAAACCGCAGAGCATACGCATCGCTGTGGTCTTACCCGCTCCGTTCGCTCCAAGAAAACCAAATATTTCGCCCTTGTTTACTTCAAACGTAATCTCGTTGGCCGCAATGAAATCGCCAAATCGTTTGGTAAGCTTGTCTGTACTAATAACCGTGTTCGAATTCAAAAGTCAAAATTCAAAAGTCAAAAAATGTGGACTTCTTGCCCGCGTTTGTCATGTCGACGATAGGAGACATCCTGCATAATGTGATGCCAACACACTATGGTTCGACTACGCTCACCATGACATCTGTACCTTGTTTGCTCACCAAGACATCTATACCTTGTTTGCTCGCCATGACATCTATATCTCGTTTGCTCACCAAGACATCTGTACTTTGT
>NZ_QKTW01000003.1:170297-402084 GCF_003236175.1 Taibaiella soli
CATCTGTACTTCGTTTGCTTACCAAGACATCTGTACCTCGTTTGTCACCCTGAGCGGAGTCGAAGGGCGACACTTCACTGTCCATTGTCCATTGTCAATTGATTAGAGGAGGCTCAGTCGTATAAACTCGTCCTCAATCGTTGGTTTTATCTCTTTAATTTCCGTTACATCAATATTCGTCTCCTGTAGATGTTTTCGTAAATCAGTTTCGTTATCGGCCGAATCTTTTTTAAACGTCAGATGAATGTATTCTCCGAAAGCATAACTCAAGCCTACGTCTTCCAATTGCCGCAATCCCTGCATCAACTGGTAGGTACTCTTCCCTTTGATGGCGAATAGTTTGCCCGGATAGCTTTTTACAATGTTTTCCGGTGTGTCTATTGATAATATTTTTCCTTCCTGAATCAAAGCAATTCGATCGCAAAGCGTCGCTTCATCCATGTATGGTGTAGAGACTAAAATAGAAATATTTTGTTCCTTCAGCTTCTTGAGCATCTCCCAGAATTCCTTTCTTGATACAGCGTCTACGCCAGTTGTGGGTTCATCGAGAAATAAAACGGAAGGTTTATGAATCAAGGCGCAGCACAACGCCAGCTTTTGTTTCATGCCGCCAGAAAGCGCGCCGGCTCTACGTTTCTTAAACGGCTCTATCTGAACATAAATGTCTTTGATCAGATCGTAATTTTCTTTCAGCGAAGTATTGAAAATGGTAGCAAAGAAGTTTAGATTTTCTTCTACAGAAAGATCCTGATACAATGAAAATTTGCCTGGCATGTAGCCCACACGCTGACGAATGGCTTTGTAATCTTTTACTACATCGAATCCATCTACGCTAGCATCGCCGGAATCGGCCAGCAGTAACGTCGTTAATATCCGGAAGATGCTGGTCTTTCCAGCGCCATCGGGGCCAATTAATCCAAATAGTTCACCGCGTTTCACATCAAATGATACATTGTCAACTGCAATTACTTCACCCTTGTCATACGTCTTTTTGATTTGGTCGCAATGAATGGCAATTTCTGGCAGCAATATGTTTGGCTCATTTTTCATGATCGGTCAAATTGAGATCAGCGTACATCCCGATTTTGAGATAACCATCATTTTTTACCCGCACTTTAATGGCGTAAACAAGATTGGCACGTTCTTCTTTTGTTTGTATTGTCTTTGGTGTGAATTCTGCTTTGTCTGCAATCCAGATAATGGTGCCATCATATGTCTTATACTTTCCGTTGCCATCATCGGTAAAGACTTTTACATGTTGTCCAAGTTTTGCCTGAGCAAATTGATTGCCGGTGATATAAGCCCGTAGATTGAGGTAGGAGAGATCTGCAATTTTGTACAATGCTTTTCCCGTGGTAGCCATTTCATTTGCCTGCGCATATTTTGTCAATACAGTTCCATTGATCGGATTGATGATATAGCTTTTTTGCAACTGGTCATTGAGCTGCGCAATTTGTTCTACTATCGGACTGGTAGATTGCGTGATTGTTTTGGTAGAAACACTTAGCGAAGATTCCTGTGCCGCAATTTGCTTTTTCAACAGATCAACCTGCGCCTGACGGTCATCTAACTCTTTACCCACTGCGGCGCCCGTGCTGACCACATTTCGCGTACGATTCAGTTCGTGCTCTGCTGTTTTTAATTGTTGGCGAAGGGAAGCGAGTTGTGTGGCTACATCTGGCAATTGACTAAGATTCGCACCTATCTGGCGTTCCAGCTGACGCTTTTTATAATAAAGTTGTGTGGTGTCTATATAACCGATCATTTGTCCGGCCTTCAGGGTCTGACCTTCTGCCAGATCCAGCGTTCTGATTGGCCCGGTAGCTTCTGCTGAGATAATGGTTTCATCCGTTTCAAACGTGCCGGAAGAATCGAATTGCTGTTCTTTTTTACCGCAGGAAAAAAGCAGTAACGACGCTAGCAGGATGCTGTAATATTTTATGCGCATAAGATTGCTGTTTGGCGAATCGTGTTTATTTTTTTTCTGGTTGAGACATTATCATCATAATCCATTCCGGAACGAGTTCTTTTCGCTCTGTGGTTAAAGCAGCAAATGAATCATCGTTGAGATTGGCGACTAATTTCAACATTGGCCCCGCCACAAATGGGAAAACGGTAAGGCTGATTGTATTGATAATAAAGTGAACGGGATGGATCGGCCTTAATTTACCAGACATCACGCCTTGCATAATTTGCTGCATGAGGACAGAATTCATCACTTTGTCACGAATGCCGATGGTGTCCACAAGTTGCTCTGGATTATTGCGGATTTCCGTGAGTACAAAAAGTGGCAGGTCTGGCTCCTTCATCAAGGTTTCGGTATAATAGGCAACCAGTTTTTTAATTTTCTCTTCGAGCGAAGTATCAGTCTCATAAATGATGCGAACTATCTCCAATCCTATTTTATGCAGACTTTCGGCACGGATGATGTGGAATAATTTCTCCTTACTGCGGAAATAATAATTGAGCAATGCCAGATTAATGCCCGCTTCCTGAGCGATGTCGCGCGTTTTTGTCGCCGCATAACCTTTGGTGGTAAACAGTTTCCGCGCAGCTTCTTTTATCTTTTCTTCTGCTGAAACATCTTTTTCAATGGGCGCTTTTTTCGGCATATCAGCTTATAAATATGCAGTAAATGTAAATTGTTCTATTGTTTTAAACAAAAAATTTAATCAAATGATTAAATTTGGCGAAAGGCCTAAAGCCTAAGGCAGAACGCGCTCCGGGATAACGCAGCTTTAAGCTTTGTGCTTTAGGCTTTCAGCTTTTCGAGGGCAAAAAAAATTCCGCAAACAATGCGGAATTTTTTCGGGAGTGTTGGTTGTAAAGCGGGAGGGTTGCTCTTGATCCCAAAGCTGTCTAAGACTTTATGGGAGCGCCTTCACCGTCAGTACAGCAACTTCAAGCTCTTAAGCCATGCCATTTCGGATATGGTTCATGCTGTTTTTACTTTCTTCGAGGATGGTGAGCATACGGCGGCGTACGTCGTCTTTCAGTCCTACAATTTCTTCACCTAGTATGTTTTTGAGGTCGCTCAGTTCCGGTCCGGTTCTGCCCATCATTTTGTTGAGTTTTCTTTTCAGTTTGTCGGCCTTGTCGGCGATATCGGTGCGCATGTCATCTCCTTTTTCCGGAGCGATCAAAAGCCCGATGGCTAATCCGATCAATGCGCCTGTCAACAGCTTATTCATAATGTTGTGCTTTATATAGTGAAAAAAGAAATGATTTATTTGCTGCCGCCAAATACCTTGGCGATGATAAAAATGATAATCCCTACAACGACTACAACCAATAAAATTCCGGACCATACGCCGGCTTTAAAAATGTCTCCGATCAGTTGGCATCCGCTCAATGACAAAAGTGTCACAAAGAGCAGGCCTGGTAATATCCTTTTCATAGTGTCTCATTTGTGGTTCAGGAAAAAGGAGGGAGCAAAACCGTGCCATGCGAATCGCTGATTTTTTGATCGCTAATTTGCGATTTTGTGAGTGGTCAGTTGTGAGTGATCGGAATCTAAATTACTCGTGCTAGAAGCGCTCTTCCTTCGAGACTACCGGTTGTACACAATTCGCCCCGAAGCTTTAATTTTCGCAAATGCTGCAAATTTTAACCTAGATTCCTTTTAGCCTTGAACATTGGTTACTGTCTATTGACATTCTCCTTTGGATAAGCTAGAAGAGGCTTTTTTGTGCGCCTGTTGGAGACCACACTAAAATTTAAAACAGCCTTCGGCAGAAAACCCTTTAATACCCGTGTTTTTAATGTATTTTTGTGGCTTGTATGAGTCAAATGCAGCATATTAGGAATTTTTGTATCATAGCCCATATTGATCACGGTAAGAGTACATTGGCAGACCGCCTGCTGGAATTTACCAAAACGATCTCTGAGCGTGAAATGCAGGCCCAGGTTTTGGATGACATGGATCTGGAACGTGAAAAAGGTATTACCATCAAGAGTCACGCAATTCAGATGGAATATGAGTATAAAGGTCAGAAATACACCATCAACCTGATCGATACTCCCGGCCACGTAGACTTTTCTTATGAAGTAAGCCGTGCGCTGGCCGCTTGTGAAGGTGCTTTGCTGCTGGTGGATGCCTCTCAGGGTATTCAGGCGCAGACGATCTCCAACCTTTATCTGGCATTAGATAATGATCTGGAAATTATTCCGGTGATCAATAAAATTGATATGGAAGGGGCAATGATCCCTGAAGTGACCGACCAGATCGTAGATCTGATTGGTTGTAAACCTGAAGAAATCGTACTGGCATCTGGTAAATCAGGTATCGGTATCGAAGAGATCATGGCTGCAGTTGTAGAACGCATTCCGGCTCCGAAAGGCAATCCGGAAGCACCGTTGCAGGCATTGATCTTTGACTCGGTGTTTAACTCTTTCCGTGGTGTAATCGCTTATTATCGCGTATTCAACGGTTCTATCAAGAAAAACGACAAGATCAAGTTCTTCCATACAGATAATGAATATGGCGCTGATGAAGTAGGTATCCTGAAAATGGGTCTTGCTCCGAAAACGGAAGTAAAAACCGGCGACGTAGGTTATATCATTACTGGTATCAAAGATGCGAAGGAAATTAAAGTAGGGGATACCATTACGCTGGTAAATAATCCGAGTTCGGAACCAATTAATGGTTTTGAAGAAGTGAAACCAATGGTATTTGCCGGTATTTTCCCGGTAGAAACAGACGATTTTGAAGAACTCCGCGAATGTATGGAGAAGCTGCAGCTTAATGATGCTTCCCTCACATTTGAACCGGAAACTTCACAGGCACTTGGTTTCGGTTTTCGTTGTGGCTTCCTTGGTATGCTCCACATGGAAATTATCCAGGAGCGTCTGGAACGCGAGTTTAATCAAACGGTAATTACAACTGTTCCGAACGTAAGTTTTATCGCCTATTTAAATAACGGTGAAAAACTGATCGTGAACAATCCGACAGAAATGCCGGAGCCGACAAAGCTCAAAATGTTTGAAGAGCCGTTTATCCGTGCGCAGATCATCACATTGCCAGATTATATCGGTAATATCATGAGTCTTTGTTTGGGTAAACGTGGTCTCCTGATCAATCAAAATTACCTTACATCGAACCGCGTAGAGTTGATCTTCGAAATGCCGCTCACGGAGATCGTATTTGATTTCTATGATAAGCTGAAATCTTCTACCCGTGGTTACGCATCATTTGACTACCATCCGATCGACTATCGCGAAAGTGATATCTGCAAAATGGATATCCTGTTGAACGGTGATAAAGTGGATGCGTTGAGTGCGCTGATTCACCGTAGCCGCGCACAGGATTTCGGTCGCAAGCTCTGTGCAAAACTGAAAGAGCTACTGCCACGCCAGCAGTTCATGATCGCAATTCAAGCCGCTATTGGTGCGAAGATTGTGGCTCGCGAAACCATTTCTGCAATGCGTAAAGACGTAACTGCAAAATGTTATGGTGGTGACATCTCCCGTAAGCGTAAGTTGTTGGAAAAGCAGAAAGAAGGTAAAAAACGCATGCGTCAGATTGGTAGCGTAGACGTGCCGCAAGAGGCCTTCCTGGCTGTTTTGAAACTAGATGAATAATATTTTGATTTTTATAAATAAGAAAGCCATCTAACGTAGATGGCTTTCTTATTATATGTCTATTGCTAACAAATGTGGAAATCTTGTTGCTGTAAAGTCGTTGCTGCGACACATGACGAAATCGCGGAAACCTTTCTCAGAGGTGTATTATCGAGAAATGTCATAAGATAATAAATTTATTGGCAAATTCCTAATTCTTATCAATTTTTTAACGGGAAGTTTTATCTTTGATTTTAACCAACGATATCTATTCTTTTAATAACACAAAATGGTAAAGAAAGCTATACTATTAATGTCTGCGGCAGCACTTATCGGAAGTACAGCCAACGCACAATTGCCGTGCGGTTCAGACGAAGCTTATCAGCGGTATAAAGCTGCGCATCCGGAAGTTGCCATGTATGAAAAACAACTGGAAGCGGAAATTGCACAGAACATGAAGCATATGAACTTGCAAAAATTTGCAAGAACTACAAATGTGGATGAGAATACGATTTATGATATTCCACTGGTATTTCACATAGTGCACGACTATGGTACAGAATACCTGCCGGACAGCACCATCTTCACGCTGGTAGAGGATATCAATCAGGCTTATTCTAAAACCAATACAGCTCAGCTGGCACAGGTTATTCCAACATTCGCTGGTAAAATTCCTGGTACAACCAAAGACTATATCGGTAAAATAAACATTCGCTTCCACCTGGCTACTAAAGATCCAAGCGGTAATCCGACACGCGGTATTACTCGTCGCCGTTCTTATGTATCATATAACGCAGGTGACAACGCGAAATTTGATCAGTGGGCACCAAACTCTTACATGAACGTATGGTTTATCCGTACGATGAGTGCTGCAAATGGTCAGGCTGCGGCTTACGCTTATCAGCCACCAGCTGCCGCCGGTAACCCATATATTGATGGTGTAATGTCTCTGGCAAGTTATGCGCAGGTTGATAATACAATCGCGCACGAACTGGGTCACTGTCTGAACCTCGCTCACCCTTGGGGTAATACGAACCAACCAGGTGTAGCTTGTGGTGACGATGACGTAGATGATACTCCGCCAACAAAAGGTCACAACCCACCAAGCAATGGTAACGGTTGTACGCCTGCTAACCTGTACGATTCAACTTGTGCAACAGGATATGCTAAAACATATTCTTTCGAGCAGTTTCTTAATCTGTATGGTGAAGCCTGGGCTGTAGCACCTCCGAAGATCAACGACTCTACTTACGATAGTACTGCAACGTTTTACGTGAACTATCCTGATACAACCAACGCACAAAACATCATGGACTATACTTATTGTTCCAAAATGTTTACGTTCGGTCAGGGTCAGCGTATGCGTGCTGCTTTGCTGAGCGCTACAGCACAACGTAATCACCTGTTTAACGATACAAACCTTCTTGCTACAGGTGCTTTACAACCACTGCCTGATATGGCTCCGGTTGCGGATTTCTCCCTGGCGAGAAACACAGGTTCTGCTACTGGTGATAAATTAGCATCTGATAAAGCATTCGGTTGTGCGAACAACTACACCTTTACTTTCATTAACCGTAGCTGGAATGATACAATCGTTGGCCTCAACTGGGAGTTCACTAACGGTGCGAATCCTTCTTCTACGAGCACTTCTACAGTAACAACCAAGTTCGCTCAGCCAGGTTGGGCAACAGTAACGCTTACTGCAACAGGTAACGGTACTTCAGGCACCGGCACTATTTCACGTCAGGCTGTTTATGTAGCGGATACTACAGGTATGGATCCGGAAGGTTATGTGGAAGAGTTTAGCGGAAGCCTTGACAAATGGCCAATGTTCAACTATTTCAATAACAACTTCAAATGGTCTACTTCTACTATCGGTACATTCGATAATAGCGCGATCTGTTACAACAACTATGATACACGCAGCAAAAGCTATGTGTTCTCTTCTGAACTGACTGGTACGCCACAAGGTGACTACGATGATCTGTTCACACCGGCTTTCAATCTTACTGACGCTCGCTACGGTGCTAATTGTAACCTGAACTTTATGAGTGCAAGTGCATCTCGTACAACTGTTGCTGCAGATATGAGAGACTCACTGGAAATCTGGTACTCTACAGACTGCGCAAACACTTGGAGATTGTTGACTTCTCTCACAAGAGGCACACTGCATACGAACGGTACTATCGAGGGCTTCTTTGCTCCGGGATGGCCTGGCGATTGGGCACTGCAAAGCATCAACATTCCTCCTGCAGCACGTTCAGCTAAAACTTTCTTCCGTTTCCGTTACAAACCAGGTGCTGACGCTACGTACGGCATTGGTTCCGGTAACAACTTCTACATGGACCGTCTGCAGATCACTGCTATGCCTACAGGCGTAAATCCTACAGAAATTGAAAAAGAAGGCGTGACTCTGGCTCCGAACCCAACAACGGGTAGCTCTAACCTTTACATCAAAGGTGGTAACGGTACTGCTCAGATCCGCGTAACTGATATCGCTGGTAAAGTAGTATTCACTGCACAGCAACAACTGAGCGGTAGTGTTACAACTGTTGAAATTCCGGCAACTGCTATTTCTGTAAAAGGTATGTACCTCGTACAGGTAGTTAGCAATAACCGTACTAACACAGAAAAACTGGTAGTGTATTAATCACTGCTTTTTCTGAAATACTAAAGGGCGTTCTGAAAAGAGCGCCCTTTCTATTTTTATACATTTTTAAGCAATTCGCTTAACCGAGTTAAAGTTTAAGCGTTTATATTTGTTGGAAACAAACTGAGGCTATGAGCGATTCTATCGTGTCCTTAAGACAGGCTAATATATATCAAGGTAAAAATCTAATTCTTTCTGATGTAAACTTCGAAGTGCAGAAGGGAGAGTTTATTTATATGATCGGTAAAACGGGTAGCGGCAAATCAAGTTTGTTGAAAACACTCTATGGTGATTTGTATTTAAAAGAAGGTGACGGAAACGTTGCCGGGTTTAACCTGAAGGATCTTAAATGGCAGAATATTCCGTTGTTGCGCCGTAATCTGGGTATTGTGTTTCAGGATTTCCGTCTGCTGACAGATCGCAATGTTCAGGAAAATCTGGAGTTTGTTCTGAAAGCAACCGGTTGGAAAGATAAAAACCTGATGGCTGAGAAAATTGAAAATGTACTCAGTAAAGTAGGGTTAAAAAGCAAAGGCTTTAAAATGCCTTATGAAATGAGTGGTGGTGAACAACAGCGTGTGGATATTGCCCGTGCTTTACTCAATAATCCAAAGCTGATTATCGCTGACGAACCTACGGGAAACCTGGATCCGGATACAACAGATGAGATCATGCAATTGCTGTTTAATATCTGTCGTGATTATCAGACTGCATTTATTATGGCGACGCACGATTATACAATTATCCAGAAATATCCTGCAAGAGTGGTGCGTATAGAACATGGCCAGATGAAAGATGTGACGCATGCTGGAATCGCGTAGCGAAATCAAAATTCAAAAGTAAAAATTCAAAACAGCGGGTTGTAATGCAGCTGTGGAAAATATTGTGAGGAACGGTCTGCATTGCAGGCCGTTTTTTATAGCACTTTAGGTAAAGCATACGCGTATTGAAACTCCCCTTCAGGGGCTGGGGGGTTAATAGTTGCTTCTCGGCGGACTGAATGACTTGATGAAATGTTTGAACAAGCCAAATCCAATAAGAAATGGCAACAGTGGATAATAGAGAGGATTGCGTTTGGAGAGGTGTATATAGGCTTTTATTTCCCCTTTACGCATACGCCAGCGATTACTGCTGAGACCGCCTTCAGAAAGTATCGGCCTGTTGATTTGCGTTAACGGAAGATCTAGAAACCAGATGCCGTATTTATCTCCTGCACGCAGCCAAAGATCAAAGTCCTCCATGTAGCGCATATCTTCATTGAACCGCAGTTTACCGTCATTGATTAATACTGTGCATGGCGTACCGATAGGATTGCTCCACAATAGTTTTTTCAATGGATATTTTGTAGTAGAGAACGTTCGTTTGCGGGCATCATAATCCACGGAAGACAATGTGTAAGGATGATACAGAAAACGGATTGATGCGTTTTGCGATAACTGATCAGCAATAAGTTGCAGTTTGTCTTTATGCCAGACATCATCCGCATCCTGAAATGCAATAAAATCACCAGTTGCCAGCTTTAGTCCTTCATTGCGCGCGCCACCTGCGCCACGGTTTTTCGTCAGCGAAATATACCGGATGCGATCATTAAAATCAGCGAGAATTACTTGTTCCGTATCATCGCTGCTGGCATCATTCACCACAATGATTTCAGCCGGTGGATAAGATTGCTGCAGGCAGGATTCGATAGCACGCACAATCGTTTTTGCCGCATTATAAGCGGGAATAATAACGCTGAAGCGAATCGTGCTACGCGCAGCATCAGGCATTGGTAAATAATTTTTGATAGACGGCCAACAATCTTTTTTCTTCTTCCTGCCAGCAATAGATTTCGCGCGCTTTCAGGCAATTTTGCTGCAGGCGCTGATAATATGCGTTATCAGTCAATAGCTTATTTAATGCTGTTGCTATAGTTTCCGGTGTAATCTCATCTAACAGCGAAGCAATTTCAAATTCACGATTGATATTTTCATACTCGGGATAACGCGCTGCCAGTTGCGGAACGCCCGAATGCATGTAATCAAAGAAGCGGTTGGCCAACGACAGCTCATTACTCCGGCTGGTGGCAACAAAGAGCGTAATGCCTACAGAAGCATGCAGTGTGTATTCCGGTAATTCATGTGGCGGAACATAACCCTTGAAAATTATCTTGTCCTGCAAACCCAGCTGCTGTGCTATTTCCTGTGCGCCTTTATAAAAATTACCTTCCCCGCAAATAATCAGTTTCGCATCTACATGTTGCATGGCAGGAATCAATTGCTCAAAACACCGTCCGTGGTTTACAGCACCCTGATACAAAATGTATTTTTCTTTTTTCTCAGGAATAGTCAATGGACGAAGCACAGTAGCATTGCGTACAATCGCGTATTCCACGCCGTACATGCGGCGGTATTCATCTACGTAGCTTTTATTAACCGTGTATCCGTAAGGGAAATTCGGAACCGTATGGCGTTCTATAGCATACCACATTTTCTGCGTAGCAGGACGGGTCACCACTTCTTCCATTTCGCAGAAAAGCTCATGTGCGTCATATACACGAGGTTTGCGGCGCAGTTTTGAAATATAGTAAACAGGCAGAATGGTATCGAGATCTATTGCGCACACCGCATCCATTTTCATGAACAGCATACGCAGAAACAGTTTCAGGTTGTAAATCGCGTAAAATAATTTACCCTGATCTATCCGTTGTTTGATGCGGATCTGACGGAAGCTGCGCTCTATAAGGGGCTTGCTGTTGGGCCTTTCCCGGCCGATGAGCGTTACATCATAACCGGCATTGTGCAGTGAAGTACAGATGCGGTTCATGCGTTGGTCGTAATTGGGGTCTGAAGTAATAGTCAGAACAATCTTTTTGCTACTCATGGGCGCTTTTCCGTGATATACATTTTTTGACCATCGAGTATAAAATAAGGTGGTTCAAAACCTGGCATAGAAGTGGCACGGATGTGTTTAAGTATTTTTTCTTTCGGCCAGGAAAGATCGATGTGTTTTAAAGCTGTCATTTCATTGCGGAAATGGAGTGAGGCGCCGTAACGGGCTTCCAGCGCAGCTTGTGGTAAGCGATTGTATTTGCCTTGTATCAGTGCTGCCAATGTTTGCTGAAACAGTTTTACCGAAGCATCTTCTGTTTTCTGATACAGATCATTCACCCAGCAATCATCTTTTATAGGAAAACGCTTTTGAAACAAAATATCTCCGTGATCAATGCGCGGATCCATGACGTGAACGGTTGTGCCAAATTCGTTCTTACCATCAATGATAGCGAATGAAAACTGGTTGCAGCCGCGGTATTCCGGCAGTGGCGCCATGTGCAGGTTGACAGCTATTTCTTTTGCTTTGGCAATATCTTCCGCTTTTAAAATCTGATGGTATTGAACAGAGTACAGAATATCGCAATCAGGCAATTCACGGAGCGTTTCAATCACAGGAACGTCATATTTCCTTGCGATATCTTCCAGATCATACGAACCTTCGAATTCTTTTCGTTTTTGAGTTAATAAACCAACAACTTCAATATTCAGTTCATCTTTATGTTCTAACAGATAAGCGAAACATTTATATCCGACAGGTTTGCTGCCGAGAAACACCATTTTTTTGGCTGCCATGCTGTAAAAATAAGCGTTTAAGCAGAGGTTTAGCGCCTATTACAAAGACAATGAATGAATTTTAAACTGGCTCCTCTATTTTTGTAGTTTAATTATGACAGGCCGGCGCATTCTGATACTGACCAACCGTGTTCCTTATCCGCTCAAAGATGGTGGCGCTCTCGCTATGGACGCCATGATAGAAGGTTTCCGGAAGGAAGGCTGGCAGGTGTATCTGCTGGCAATGAATACTTCACGACATCATGTGAGTAAAGAGAAAATTCACAAGCTTTATCCGGGTATTCATAAACTGGATACGGTAGATGTGGACAATGATATTAAATGGCTGGCAACACTGAATAATTTCTTTTTCAGCACGCAGCCGGAACATGCCGATCGTTTCACGAATGCTGCTTTTCAGAAAAAATTGCTTTCGATCATCAAGCATTTTAAACCGGATGTGATCCAAATGGAAAGCATTTACCTTTCGGTATACCTTCCGGTAATTAAAGAAGTCTCCAATGCCCTTACCATACAGCGTTTGCATAATGTGGAATATCAGATTTGGGAACGGCTTGCCAAAGAAACATCGCAACCGGTAAAGCGTTTTTATCTCAAAAATCTTGCGAAGCGTATTCGCCGTTTCGAAATGCAGATCTGGTCGCAGTTTGATTTGCTGTTACCGATTACGCAGGCTGATGGTGATATCATCCGGAAGTCTGGTTGTCGTACACCGCAGGTGGTGACTCCGTTTGGTATTACATTGCGTGATTCGCATATAGAAGTGGAGGAGCACTGGACGGCTTATCATATTGGCGCTATGGACTGGCTGCCGAATATCGAAGCGATGGACTGGTTTCTGAACGATATCTGGCCCCTGGTGCATAAATTGATGCCACGTTTTCAATTCTCCTTTGCTGGTAGAAATATGCCGGAGCGCTTCTTTTCGAAGCAAGGAAAAGGCGTGCATTGTATGGGCGAGGTAAAAGATGCAGACGAATTTATAGCCGATAAGAAGATTTTAATTGTGCCGCTCCGATCAGGTGGAGGGATTCGTATTAAGATCATGGAAGCGATGGCCACAGGTAAGCTGGTGATCAGTACAGAAACAGGGATGCAGGGTATTGCGGCCGAACCAGGTGTTCATTATCTGATGGCCAATACAGAACAGGAATTTGCAGACGCGATTTACTACGCTATGCACCATAAACACAAGGCAGAAAATATTGCCACAGCCGGGCAACAGCTACTGATAGAAGTATATAATCAAAAAAATATCATGGATGGCTTACTGGGTAAGCTTTTGCAACTCCTCGGAAGTCAAAGAAAAGCTATCACACCATAGAGAATCACATGCCGTTAAAGCGCCAATAAATAGTAACTTTGCATTTCCTAAATATATAGTCGGAGGGCTTATAATATGCTTGATACAATTGAATCCGCGTTGGAGGATTTAAAACAAGGAAAATTGCTGATTGTGGTGGATGATGAAGATCGTGAAAATGAAGGCGATTTTGTAACTGCTGCACGCAATGTCACACCGGAGATCATCAACTTCATGTCAAAACACGGTCGTGGACTGATCTGCGCTCCAATTACAGAGCAAAGATGTGAAGAACTGAAACTCAACCTGATGGTTGAAGATAATACTGTGTTACACCAAACTCCATTTACCGTTTCAGTTGATCTGATCGGAAATGGCTGCACTACAGGTATTTCTGCACATGATCGCGCTATGACTGTTCAGGCGCTGATCGATCCAAATACGAAGCCGGAAGATCTGGGCCGTCCGGGTCACATTTTTCCGCTGAGAGCAAGAAACGAAGGCGTTTTACGTCGTACCGGACATACGGAAGCTACTGTGGACCTGGCACGTCTGGCTGGTTTTGAACCTGCTGGCGTTCTGGTTGAAATCATGAACGATGATGGTACCATGGCTCGTTTGCCGGAACTGATGGAAATCGCAAAGAAATTCGACCTGAAAATCATTTCCATTAAAGACCTGATTTCTTACCGCCTCGCTACTGAATCTCTGATCGAAGAAGAAGTGCGTGTGCAAATGCCGACTAAACACGGCAATTTTGAACTGATCGCATTCCGCCAGACGAATACAGGCGAACAACATCTGGCTTTGAAAAAAGGGGAGTGGGAAAAAGACGAACCGATTCTGGTGCGCGTTCACAGTTCTTGCTTTACCGGCGATATCCTGCATTCACTTCGTTGTGATTGTGGTGAACAACTGCAGAAATCTATGGAAATGGTAGAAGCTGCCGGCAAAGGTGTAGTGCTTTATATGAATCAGGAAGGTCGTGGTATTGGATTGCTGAATAAACTGAAAGCCTACAAACTGCAGGAGGAAGGTAAGGACACCGTAGAAGCGAATCTTGCACTGGGTTTCAAAAATGACCAGCGTGATTATGGTGTAGGTGCGCAAATTCTCCGTCATCTCGGTGTTTCCAAATTAAAACTGATGACTAACAATCCGCGCAAACGTGCAGGCTTGTTGGGTTATGGACTGGAAATTGTGGAGAACGTTCCTATTGAAATTGCACCAAATCCGCATAACGAGTTTTATCTGCAAACAAAACGCGATAAGCTCGGACACGAAATTCTGCGATAATCGCGTTATAGTAAATGAATGGTTGATCCTGGTTACGCAGTAGTGACCAGGATCAATATTTGTTTATGGCACAATTTTACCGTTCTACCGTAAACCATTCGGAAATTTAAATAAGTCTTTTTCCTTCAGATGAAACTTCTCTTTTTAGCGAATCGTGTGCCATATCCGCCTTATCGCGGAGACAAACTTAAGATATACAATCTTGCTTCCAAGCTGAAAGATAGCCATGAACTTCATTTGCTCACTTTTGCGCAAACGAAGGAAGATCTGCAATATGAAGCTGAGCTAAAAAAAATCTTCAAAGAAGTTCATTTCATTTATCTGCCAAAATGGAAATCTGCGCTGCAATGTCTTACTGCATTGTGGGACAGCAAACCTTTACAGGTTTTGTATTTTCAGTCGGGTGAGATGAAGCGCAAGCTGGATGAATTACTGAAGAAGGAGCAATTTGATGCAGTCCACGTGCAACACCTGCGCATGTCGCCCTATATGTATCAGCGGAAAGATGTACCGCGTATACTTGATTTACCAGACGCATTTTCTCTTTACTGGAAACGCCGCAAGGAAATACCACGTGGGTTTCTGACCCGCACATTTGAAAACGTAGAACAACGTCGGGTGTTACGTTATGAGAAAATACTGGAGTCATACGATATGTCTCTGGTATGCTCATCGGAAGATCTGGAATATTTGCGCTATGAACATCATGTCAGCAATATTAATTTGCTGCCGAATGGCGTCAATCTGGAAACTTTTGCACCGCGCAATCACGATTACACACACAATCATACTTTGCTCTTCACCGGCAACATGGACTATGCACCCAATGTGGATGCAGTGTTGTATTTCACGTCGGAGATATTGCCGGAAATCAGAAAGCAGTTTCCAAATCTTGAATTTATAATTGCAGGCCAGCGGCCAATTCCAAAAGTGCAGGCGCTTGCAAACGATCATATCAAAGTAACCGGGTTTGTAAAAGATCTTGCTGAAGTTTATAACAGCGCAAGCGTTGTCGTAGCGCCATTACGTTTCGGTGCAGGTACGCAAAATAAAGTTTTGGAGGCGATGGCTATGGGAATTCCTGTCGTGTGCTCCAATATTGGTTTTAAAGGTTTAGGTATTGCCTCTGGTGAAGGTGTGATCATGCAAACAGAAGCAAAGGCTTTTGCAGATAGCGTTATAGAATTGCTGCATTCAACAGACCGGCGTAAAGAAGTTGGTGAGAAAGGTATGCAAGTGGTGCGTTCCCGCTTTGGTTGGGATGCAATTGCAAAACAACTGGAGACATACTTTAAAGAAGTGAGTGCCGGATAGAATTTCTGTTTTTTAAAAAAGTTAGCAAATAAATTAATGAGAGCATTTTAATAATGCTCTTTTTTTATGTCCTTACAGATAGCACTGTCGTTTTAATAGCAACTGGTGTGATGATAATTCTAATGTTGATGGATTGCAGCATTTTTCCGTATGCAAGTACCCTGGCCTATAAGGTCAAAGGTGTTTAATAGTAATGTGATTTGCTAAGCTTATTTTCTTGAATGAATCGTTTCTAAGTTTAATGTATAGAATGAATTGTGTATTATAATATATTGTAATTATGGTATTCAAAACCTGATAATTGGCATAGCTTTTGATAACAAGGCAATAGTAAATAGATAGTCTATTATGAAAAGCAATTTATTCAGAAGTTTGACGATTGCATGTTTTTTAACAGCCGTTTTTACATCAGTGGTTAATGCTCAGATCACGACACCATTCGGAGGTAATTTTCAGACGTTGAGCGGTCATGTTTTTGACGACGGAAATGGTTTAGTAGATAGCACGGTAAATGAAATTGGAATGGGGGGGATTTTTGTATTAAAGTTATATATCAACGTTATTGATCCAGTAGGCGATACTGTAATTACCAGCACAGCAATGCAGGCCAGCGGAAACTGGCAAATTAGCAATTTGCCTTCAAATCAGACCTATCTGTTACAAGTAAGCAGAATTCAGGGCATAACAGGCGCGCTTTCACAGAATGCTAAATTAGCCGCCACTTGGATTTTTACAGGGGAGCATATCGGAAACTCGCCAGGAAGTGATGGTCTGGTTGACGGGGCAATCACCGTGGCGGTAGGCAATTCAGATATTACAGATATTAATTTTGGAATAGAACAATATCCCAGCGCAGATTATGACGCGTATAATATTCCTCAGCCCTTACAAAATAGTGAGTTGGTTTTAAATGGTGTGGGCAATCTAAGTGGTAGCCCGGCTGCACTTACAGGAACAGATTGGGAAGACGGAGACCTTGGCGAAACAGATTCACTTATCATCGTCACCGTACCAACCGATGGTGCAACGTTATATTATAATGGGATTCCTGTTGTAGCAAACCAGCAAATCTATAATTACGATCCTTCTTTGCTGATGGTAAAGTTTACAGGCACTGGATATGATCAGGTGAAGTTCAGTTATAAATTTGCTGATGCCGCCAAACTATGGGGTTTCCCAAATACTTATACAATCAATTTCCTTATTCCGTTAGATCTAAAGCTGATCAGTTTTACAGGCAGGGCTGCCGGCGACGCACACGTACTCAACTGGCTGACGATGGATGAAGTGAATATGGACAAATTTGAAGTAGAATATTCAGATGATGCTATTGCGTTTAAAACCATCGGATCGGTGAGCGCTAAAAATATGGCTGGTGCTAATACTTATCAATTTACCACTGTTGCTTCGAATGGGAATCGTTACTATCGTTTGAAAATGGAGGAAAATGATGGCAATACTACCTATTCTAATATTGTGGTGTTGAAAAACAATGATAAATCAAATGGAACGGATGTGGTCTTATTTCCAAATCCTTTAGGAAGTAGTACTACAGCGCATTTGACGGTACAGCGCGAAACTGAAGGTAAGGTGGTTATTAATGTCTGTGATCAAACGGGGAAAACAATAGCGTCCGTTGAAACTTCGGTTTTCTGTGGCAGCACCACTATTGATCTGAATACGTCAGATTGGCCGGCAGGGCACTATTACATTGCCTTGACTGATGAAGTGACTAATGAACACAAGATGGTGAAGCTGGTAAAATAGCGAGCGTAATTTATATGAAGGCTGTTTCCTTTTGGGCAGCCTTTTTGATGTTCTGAAGCTGCAGTGTGCGACGCAACTCAGGCCGGACCGGAGCGGCAATGTCCGTTGCAAAAAATTATTCCGCTTTTTTGATGGTAGTGGAATCGATCTTCATGAGCTTGCGGTCGGTTTGCTTTTGGATATAGTTGCTGTATTGTACGCCATGGAAGAATTCTTTCATGTTGTCAAATGTTTTGCGCCAGGAAATACCGACGCCCGCACGTGTGATGTAACTGCCAACGGCCACATCGAAGTTGTTGGTGCGGAAACCATTCAGGCGCAGACGGCCATCTTCTGTTACTAAATATTGTACGCGGAAATCGCCGGCCAGAGTGAGTGCACTCGATGTGCTGGTATTGGTTGAAGTAGGGCGGCCCCAATCGTAAATACTACCAACTTCCACAATGACACGTTCTTTAAACAGGCTTTGACGAACACCAAACCGCAGTTCATTACGATTGATGCCTCCTGCCACAGTAGGATCGCTGAGGTTGTAGTTTTTGTATTTCAGTTCAACGGCCAGGCTTTTATCGCCCAATAATTTATTTACAATGTTCGTGAGCTGCGATGATGCAGTTGTCGATATAATCTCACTCATGTTGTTGATGGCGCCGGTTTTTGCAGTGGTACCGATGAGTCCTTCCGGTGGAATGAAAGTGCCGACGAGCAAAAGCGATGCAACCTGGTCAAACAGTTCACGATCGTTTTGATTGATGCGTTCCAGTTTGGTATAAGCATAGGTGCCCACTGATCTTTTCTCTGGCAGTTCCAGCTTAAACGTCAATTCGGGTTTTTGCAGCGAGCCTTTCATGTGAAGAATTACATCTACGTTTTGTGCAGTCTTCGCATCGGCCAGTTCGCTGGAAGGAATCATCTGGTTTTGCTGTTCCTGTTCGCTGAGGAGATCGTAAAGGCGTGCCATGGTGCGGTACGTACCTTCAATATCAAGGTTAAGTCTTGTAACTGGCCCGGTGAAAACGATAGAGCTTCCCCGGTTGATGATAAACTTCCGTTTAAAGAAAAGCTGGCGGAACGTAAATGTATAATCTCCTTCATCAATCACATAGGCGCCCGTGATGCTCATGTCTGCGTTAGATGCTATTCTGATGTTTAAACTACCGTTGCCCTTTGCATTGATTTCATCGCCTGTTGCCGGATCGAGGATCATCGTTGTTTCCAGATTATCGGTCATCTGGGCATCTATGGAAATATTGTATTTGATGCCTTTTTTCTTCTTTACGATTGTTTGGTCATTGCCATATGTCTGGAAGCTTACGTAGCTGTAACTGCCCGTATTGCCAGTTGTTGTAATTGGAATGTACAGATGCGATGGCTTGGATGCGGCACCACGCACGGAGAGCGTAATATCATCGAAAGGACCAGTGGCTCTCAATGAAAAATCGGCGAGTACTTGTCCGTAAAAATTGGCGTTTTCAAAATCCCGCAAGTTCAATACTTCAAACGAAGAGGACGAAGCTGACATTGCGAATTTGAAATTCCGTAAATGGTCGTGTGTCACACCGCCTTTAAAAATGGCCTGCCCACCGTGTTGGTCATATAATGTGAGCTGATCGGATTTAATGCCCTGATTGTTGACATCAATAACACCTGTCGGAATCGTATAGTTAGTACCGAGGTAATCTACGTGCAAGCTTGCGCTATCCAGTTTTATCTGACCAGAAATATCAGGTTGTAAAGAAGTGCCTTTTATTTGAACGGAGCCGTCTGCATAACCGCCGAGATCACTCATCAGCCCGGTTACGAAAGGCGATATCCAAGCCAGCGAAGCGTGGTTAAATTTAATCTGACCGTTCAATGCCTGGTAATGTGCGCTGTCTAAAGAGAAAATACCATTTGCGGTCAACGATGCGTTACCGTTGTAGATACCGGTTTCCTGCTGTAACTCTATTTGTTTTTTCACAGCATCATAATTACCGATGATGTGCACTTCACCCACCGTGTCTGCACCGAGTTTCAGATCGGTAGCAAGGAGATTGGCCGTAGCGTATGTTTTAGTAAAAAGATCGCGCACAGTGATGTTTCCTGTAAGGCGGCCATCAGGCTGATAAGCAGATAATCCGGCAATGCCACCCAGCGTTGCCAGATCCAGGTTTTTGACTTCGGCCGACATTTCCTGGCTTTGCGGTGTGCTTTGCGTATTTACCATAAGCTCCTGAAAGCCCGAATGCAGATGCAGGTTGTCGATGTCCAGGTATTTTTTCGCAAATACAATTCTGTTATCACCGTCTATCTGCCATTTATTTTGTCCGAGGTAAAATTCTGAAGGAAGAATATTTAGATAAAGGGAATCGTTGTAGGCGTACGCATGTCCGTTAATGATAGCAGTACCATAGCTCAGCGGCGAAGACGTAACAATATTAAAGCGAAGCGAATCATTGCCCAGTGTGGCATTAGCATTCAGCGATACATTGACCAGACTGTCGCTCACTACTACTGCGGCGATGTCTGTTTTTACGGAAAGCTGCTGATAATTGCCGGTAGCGTTGATTTCAATATGACCTAATGCTACATTGTCAATATGCCCTTCCGGTATCTGAGCATTTAATATCAATTCCTGCGTGGTCGTATTCAGCGAACCAATAATGGTGGCATTATTAAAATTGCGGAGTTGCGGTACAACCACGCTCAGGAGGTTGTCCACATCGCGTGTGGTCACATCGAAACTGATGATCTGATTGGGCGCTGCGTTCTTTGGTTTTTTGATATAGGCAGGCAGATATCCTGCGAGATAATATTGCAGTGATGGCGGCAGTTTTGATAATTCGTATTTGCCGACAATGTGCGCTGTGATATCATTGCTCTGCAGCGTAAATGTTTTGGTGTCGTCATAAGCACTCGAGTTGATATAAACAGAATCGAGATCCAGCCGGTTTTTGTTGCGGATCACATTGATGTTGTACAACTTCGCCGAGCCAAGGAAATTATCGATGGTATTACCCGTTGAGTTCAGGTCAAAATCGGCGCTGGCCATGATCGAATCTTTGGTCAGATGCAGTGCATGCAAATTACTTTTCAGCAGGTTGGCCGTGGCTTTAATCACTGGCAGCGGCTGACTGAAATCGATATTACCGTTAAATGCCAAAGCCAGATTAGGGTCATCCACCAATAGCTGACCTGTGAATTGTTTTTTGGCAAGCACCCCTTCAGCCGTGATATTGGTGTAATTGTACTGGTGATAATACAGCTGCGCAAAAGTGGTATTGATATTGACGTGGGCATTATGCGGGTCAAAATCGGAGCCATTGACCGTTGCATTAAACGTCATCGTTCCTAAATCAGGCTGGCGGAAAAATACACCTGCATTGATCTTGTCTCCTTTAATAGTTCCGGCATAACTCGCCGTTTTTTTCTTACTGTCCGGCAGTGATAATTTGATGTCGGAGACAATGGTGCCGAGATTGGTAGTAAGCGTGCCTGAAGTTGCAAAGTTTTCCAGATACCCTTTATAGCTGCCTTTAAAATAAGCGTACTTCAGCGACTGGACGTCCACATTCGGATTCTGTTTCAGCTCCGGTGCGTATTTAAGAATTGCCTGGCCACTAGTCATGATTTCACCGTTATCGAAATCGATGAACGTGGTGTAAATATCCGGCAGGCCTTTCATAGAGAGGTCGCCTTTAATAGTGCTGGTGCCGTCTGTAACATCCAGATCTTTGGCTTTCAGATCAGCCACTGTACCCACTGCAGAACCGCTTACCTTAAGCGTGGCAGGGTAGAGCTTTCGCAGTTGCGGCGCAAAATAAGCGACATCGCGTGCATCTACGGTTGCGTTTTTCAGTCTGCCCACCATGATCACTTTCTCAATATAATCGGTGAAATCAGGGAAGCGCGTATAATGCATCGCGTAGTAATTCTGCAGCTTGCTATGGTTGGTTTCCAGATACAGGCTATCGCAGATAGAAGCATTCGGCGAAACGGTAATGGCCGCTTTGAAATCTTTAATCTCAATGCCACAACGTTCTTTGGCAGCAAGATGATACATGCGTCCGCGTATGGTATCCTTCAGGATGTGAATATTCCGCACATCGATATTGATGCCGGTAATATCCATATGCGCCGGGTCAAATTCGTTAATTGCCGGAATGTCTTCATCCGATTTGAAATGGAACGCGCAATCGTCCAGCTGTAATTTCTTTAGCGAAACAAGCCAGTTGCCTGTATTGAAAGCAGTGGTGTCAATTTCCTTTTTCTTCTTTTTTCGATTGGGATCTTTGGGTTTGCCAGCCTCGTAGTCATAATAGACCATTGAAAACTGTTTGAGGTCAATATTGTTGACGTCCAGTAATTTCTTTTTGAGATCGACTTTATCGGCGTCTACATCCAGTGAGCCTACATCAAAATCCATATTCACACCTTCCCAGGCATCATCCATCCGGAAGCGAACATTTTTAAGATCTACTTTTTTCAGATCGATTTCGAAATCACTTTTTTTACCGGTCGATTTTTTAGGTCCGGAAAATGCATCGATGATAAACTGGTAGTTCCACTCGGCTGAATTTTTCTTACGATATAAGTTGGCATATGCACCGTGCAAACCGACATAGCTGATAACCGGAACTTCTTTTTTGAGGAAAAACCAATCGGTAATACGGGTTTGTACCAGATCGGCATAAAGCAGTGTGTCTTGCTGATGGTCCTGGATATAAATTCCCTCGAGCAATACATGGTTGAGAAAATCGACTCGTACATGTCTGATTTCCACTCTTGTTTTTAGCTTGCGCGAAAGGACTTCCGTGGCTTTGCTGACCAGAAAATTCTGAACTGGTGTCAAATTAATGAGTATTACCAGCAAAATGATCAAGCCTACGAAACCGAGGAATATGTTACGCAGTATTTTTAGAAACCGTTTCAGACGCCGCTGCAGCTTTTTTTCGAATTACAAAAATAACTTTTGTCATTGATATAAAACAAAATAGGCGGGGCTTAAGTCAAAAGTAAAAAGTTAAAAGTCAAAACTGCGGCAATGGTCAATGCTTGTGAAATGTCAAACTTGGAAATCAATGGACAATGGATAATGGACAATTGACAATTATGTGTTTTTATGTGGAATTCACAAATGACCGTCAGTCAGAGGATAGCTGACTTTTGACGTTTCACAAGCATTCACCATTTACCATTGACCATTCACAAGAAATCCGCTGTCAGCTGATCCATTCCCCCTTTTTGGTGGATTTTAACGCCAGTATGGCCGTATTTGCGCAACAACTTCGTACCTTGGGCGCTTCCAATTCAAATTTTGATCTCGGTAATGAAAAAATTAATGCTGCTCATGGCTGCGGCTCTGCCACTTCTGGCAACTGCGCAGGATGACCTGGTTAAAAAACTGGACAACAACAAAAGTGACAGTGCAAAAAAAGCGTTCACCTTTACAAAAGTTATTGATCTCGGTACTACCTCTGTAAAAAATCAGGCAAGCTCAGGTACTTGCTGGAGCTACTCAACCAACTCATTCGTAGAAAGCGAAATGATCCGCATGGGCAAAACGCCGGTGCAGCTTTCGCAGATTTTCACAGCGCATTGTGTGTACAAAGACAAAGCTGTTTCTTATGTACGCATGCACGGTGATTTCTCCTGGGGCGACGGTGGCGAATGTCATGATGTAATCAACATGTACCAGAAATACGGTGCAATGCCGCAGGAAGTGTACACTGGTCTGAACTACGGTACTTCTAAAAATAAATTCGGTGAAATGCAGGCGGTGCTGAAAGGTATGCTGGATGCAATCGTAAAAAATCCGAACGGCAAACTGACTTCTAGCTGGAACAAAGCATTCAACGCGGTATTGGATGCATATCTCGGTCCAATTCCTGAAACATTTACCTGGAAAGGAAAAGAATATACGCCACGTACGTTCGCTGATCAGGTAGTAGGTATCAATCCTGCTGATTATGTAGAGATCTCTTCTTTCACGGATATGCCTTACTACAAAAAATCACTGCTGATGGTTCAGGACAACTGGGCGATGCAAAAAGTGTACAACGTGAAAATGGATGATATTACTACTATCATCGACAACGCGCTGAAAAACGGTTACACGGTTGCATGGGCTACTGACGTGAGTGAAAAATATTTCAGCTGGAAAAATGGTGTAGCATTCGTTCCTGAAAAAGATTGGGAAGATATGGAAGAAGCAGATCAGAAAGCACTCTTCAATGGTCCTAAAACAGAACGTAAAATCACGCCTGAAATGCGTCAGAAGGCGTTTGAAAACTACGAAACAACTGACGATCACGGTATGCACATTGTAGGTATGGCTAAAGACCAGACCGGCAAAGAATACTACATCGTGAAAAACTCATGGGGTGAAAAGAATGACTATAAAGGTTATATCTACGTGAGCAAGGCTTATGTACAATACAAAACCACTGCGTTCCTCCTGCACAAAAATGCAATCCCTTCTAACCTGCGTTCTAAAATGAACATCGAGGTGAACGGGTAATTAGAAATTCAAAATTCAAAAGTCAAAAGTCAAAACCTCAATGTGGGTGTAGACTATATAAAGAGAGATGAGTTGCAACGCAGCTCGTCTCTTTTTTTGCTGCCAAACTAAGAGCCTTGAAATTGAACTCAATTTTAATTGTGTCATTGGCAAGAGGGAACTCGCGCGATGAGTGTCCCACACCATCCGGGTTGTCCCGAGGTACGACGTCGGGAACTGATTTCGCGCAGGGGTGTATTTTTTTGTTTTCGCGGGCGGCAAAACGGCACAGCTATTTGCGTCGTGTTATTCATCATCCATTCACATGCGTGATAGTGAAATCAGTGACCAGTATTTTTACCGATTGTAAACTCGATAAAATGAATTTCTTTTGCATTTGATTTTCATAAACACATAATTAAAAACTCAATGAAGAAGATTCTATTAGCGGCACTTTTGCTTTTAACGACCCTAAATTTATTTGCGCAGGAAAAACAAGAAACTAAAGAGAAGAAGAATTATTCCATTATCCATTTTACAACCGCGAGACAAAAGGACAAGTTTAGTAGAATTATTTTTATCAACGATCAGATGGTTGGCACAATAGGCCCGCATGAAGATCTGAAATGTAAAATTTATTCAGAAGGCCGTCTGACGATCACTGTTGTTTTTGATGGGGTACCTCCATCCCGTACCATCAAACCACTTGATGTAAAGGCCGGTGAAAAATATTATTTCTCGTTTCCTGGATTTAAACCACTAGAGCAGGAAAAAGGAAAGGAGTTATTGGAAGATGTGACAAACACTGTTACATTCGAAGAGGATAAAGCAAAACCTGTCGGTAAACTTCCAGAAGGTATGACTGCTGACAGCGATGGCCCGAAACAAGGCACTTGTTTCGCCATCAGCAAACAAGGTTATCTGCTCACTAACTACCACGTAGTAAAAGGTGCGAAGAAAGTACAGGTAAAAGGTATCGGTAATGATTTTTCTACTTCTTACGGTGTAGATGTTGTTTCTTTTGATGCAGACCTGGATCTGGCGGTGTTGAAACTGAAAAATCAAAACGTTGCGTTGGGTGAAATACCTTATCAGATCAGTACTTCGGTAGCGGAACAAGGTTCTAAATCTTTTGCACTTGGTTTCCCGCTGACTACATCAATGGGTGAAGAAGTAAAACTGACAGAAGGTATCATCAGTGCAAAAAGCGGTTATAAAGGCACCAATTCTCAATATCAATTCTCTGCAGCAGTACAACCGGGTAACAGCGGCAGTCCATTGTTTGATGAAAACGGAAACGTAATTGGTATTGTAGATGCAAAACTGCAGGGCGCAGAAGGTGCAGGTTATGCGGTGAAATCGCCGTACATCAACACGTTCCTGAGCATGGTAGAAGGTTTGCAGCTTGCGAAACCAGCAACCTCTATGACTGCATTGTCGCTGTCTGATAAAGTAGCTAAACTCAAAAATTACACGTTCATTGTAACAACTGAATAGAGCTTTATTTCGTGAATAAAAGAAACGGTCCGCATATGCTGTGCGGACCGTTTTTGTTTTCCCTGTAGGTTGTTATCAGGAAGGTAGCACTCGTCCGCTATGACCTGGATTCACAGGGGTTGAGTTTGAATGGTTTAAACTAGTACGTACTATTTGCCCGACTAGTACGTACTATTTAAGCAACTAGTACGTACTAGTTGGGTAACTCTTCAGTACAAGTTGTTCAACTCTTCCGTATAAGTTTGAAGACCTGCATTATTCATCGCGATTCACTACTATTTTCACTGTTTTCCTTTCACCAGTATCTGTTTTCAGTTGCAATAAGTAAACACCCGCCGGTAACGATGAAATGTTTAGTTGATTATTGCCTGCAGAAAGCGTTGATGTCTGCAATAACTGACCTGTTAACGAGGTGATGCAGACCTTTACGCTTTCTTTCAGTCCACTAATGAATAATTGTTCGTGAGCGGGATTCGGATAGATGGAAATATTGTTCAAAAGACTGTTATTATTGATACCCGTATTAGACGGTGGCGTTGGCGGCGTTGCGGATGTGGTGTCTGGTATTTTTACGCTATCACATTTTTCGTCTATGCCACAAGCAGTAAAGATTTTCAGGCATACATTATACGTGCCCGGCGCTGCATAGGTATGTGTAGGGTTCATCGCATTGCTGTTTTGTCCATCGCCGAAATGCCATACAACACTATCCGGTTGCATATTGTAGCCGGCAGTGCAGGTGATGCTGCTATTCGCGGTGTCAACAGTAATAATAGTATTTGCTAATGGCGTAGGAAGTGTGTCTGTTTCGTAGCATCCCATATCCACCGTATTGTGCAGAATGCGGTTGTTGCCTTCAATATCTGTCAGCATATCGGATGGAATAAGCGCATTGCTGCCGGAATTGAGTCCCGGAGAGCTGCAGCCCAGGCGGAGATTCCCAGTTGCCGTATCCAGAAACCGCGGATACCCACTGACGTTGCCGCCCATATTCGTACCATAATCCAGTTGTCCATTCGGATAAGGAACCGGCCAAACGTTTTGGTCCAGATTGATGAGTGAATTTTTAGTGTAAATATTGGCCGTCACAAACGAGCCGTTTTTGGTAATGGCTAAAGATTTGCAAATATTGAAAGCAGGGTTCAGATTACCGCGATTATACCAGATAATGCTGTTATTGATCGTCGCAATTGCATGTGCCGGACCCGAGCCTGATGAGTTGCCGGCCACGTTATTGAACAACCCGTAATTATAGGGCCACTGCCGGGCGGAATCATCGTACAGCGTAGTATTATTCATGAAGGTATAGATGTCGCTTCCTTCTAGCGCTTCCACATCTACAAGTATACCCTTGCCACTGTTGTACAACAGGCAATTATTAATGGTTGTGGTATCAATGCTTCCGGAGCGCGACCAGATGGCAAGCCCGCCTGAATAAAAACCTTCGTTATGGTGTATCGTTACCCGGTCAAACAAGTTTTTGGAATGAACGGCGTTGTTGTTCTCATATATTGGTGCGAAGCCGCCGGTATTACTGTCAATGGTGCAATTGACAAGGCTCATTGTTGATTGTGCAGGTTTAAAGTATAGTGTCGTAATGACCCCGCCGCCTTGCGAACTCACGATGTTCTGCGTGAATCTGCAATTTTCAAACGACTGTTTCAGAATAGCAGTGTGTGTATTCGGATCGTACAGATCATAAAGTGAAGACAGCGAAACCGCGCCGGTATTCCCTTTGTTATGATCGAACGTACAATTTTTTACCGTAAGGGTGCCATTATTATCGACATTGGCAGCTAAGCTGATAGCGCCACCTCCGCCTGACTGAGCAAGATTGTTCCGAAAGATACAGCTGTCGAAATAGGCGGTATTAGCACCTTTTACCAGATAGGACAGCGCAAGGAATCCACCTCCGCCTGATGCGTTGCCGCCGGACAGCGAAGTCCCTGCAATATTTCCTTCGAATAAGGTATTTGTGACATGGCTATTTGCATGACCATAGGTTGCAAAATCAACCATGCCGCCGCCGCCCATGTCGGCGTAATTATTTCGGATAATACAATTGCTGATCTGCGGGCTCGATTTCACCGTCGGCTGACTGGTGGCCCAGTTGCGGATGCCCCCGCCCAGATTATTCCAGTTAGCCAGATTGTCGGCATAACCGCCTTCAATGATGAATCCATCCAGTATGGTTGTACTATCCGCATTCATGAACTGAACTACGTGATAGCAGTTGTCTGTAGAATCTGTCAGCGAGCCGATATTGCCGGAAAGAATGGTTGGATTGGCTGCAATATTTCGCTGACTGATGGATGTTTCGGTACCCGCAAATCCACCATAAACCTTTATTTGGCTGTTGATGAAAAACGAAGAATCGCGGACATTGGTGTTTACTTTATAGGTACCTGCTGCTACCCACAATTGCCATGACGATAAAAAGAAGCGCATCATGGGGGCAAGCTGAGTGCCGGGTTTAGCATTGGTCCAGGAGCTGCCATCCATAGTGCCGGCTCCGTTCTGGGTAAAATACATTTGTGCCTGCGTGGGGGTAACAAGGGTAAGGGCTATACAGAAAGCGAGTATAATTGTCTTCATGACATCTATAGACTACCTGCTTGCAAATAAAGTTGGGGAAATTGGGCAAGCGTAAAACGTCAAAAACCAACCGTGAAACATCAAAAGCCAAACATCAAATGTGAAACATTACGTTTCAAATGTGAAACATCAAATTTTAGGTGTGAAACATCAAATGTTAATGTGGTAATTGTCGGAAAAAAATCACGGCTGATATCAGCGATTTAGAGTCCAAGTTCTCCGCGAAGTTTCTTTGTCAGCTTTTGTTTCACCATTTCGTATGACTGGTTGATGTAATGTTCCCATTCTTTCGGTTTGAGTTTATTGCGCTGCATAACCGTTACCCATTGCCGCTTTGCGAAATGTGCGGCCTGAACAATGCCTTCGCGGGATGTAAGCGCATCAAAATCTTCTTCCGGTACTTTAAATGAAGTAGGAGAATTATCCTCAAAGCCAGTAATGATATACATCTTCGCACCTACACAAAAGCAGAGATGATCCCATTTGATATCTTCAGTGGTTTGTTTCAGCGAAAGACAAAAATCGCGCATTGTGTCAGTGTCCATATTGTTGATGTTTTGAAAAATGTGAATTAAAATCGTTAGATAAAAGGGTTTTAGATTTCCGAGGATATAAGTATCCTGTCAATATCCTGGATGTTTAGGCCGTGTATTTCGTTTATCCATCGCAATCTTGATCCAAATATTTTCAGTTCCTTAGTTACCACATCCAACGCATGTTTCAAATCGGATAATTTTAATTGAAATTGTTTTTCACTTGGCGGAGGCGTAAAATGTTCTCCACTGTAATTGGTGTTGACAAAATCAAAATGAACCATTTCTCCAGTGACTGATATTTTGGGAGAAGGGTGGCCTGCGAAAAATGGGTGTTCAGCACCATTTATGATTTCGTACCACGCACCAATATTGGCTAAGTCGCCACAGCACTGAGGAAAGTATACATTGTCGCCATTCACCTGTAATATATATCCGCCAGTAAGTGCTAAAACCAGTGGTTCATCATCACCTTTTTGTTTTTCGATTTCTAGTTGAATTATTACCAGCAAATCTTCATCCTTTATCTCATCAATCTTATAAAACCGGGAGCCTTTTTGGTAGGGCGCTAACTTGTCAGAGAAGCCAGCTTTAATATTGAGAAGCCGATTGTATTCACTCCATTCATCCGGATATTCCCAAGACGGGCCTTTCCCTGGTGAAGGAATGGAGTCATCAGGTCTGAAAATTTCTATTACTGGTATTAATCGAACATTCATCGTTTGTGCAGTAATCTATTTAACTGGTAATACAGATTGTAAAGTTATTAAACTGTAAATCACTTTGAATTGGAGACAGAAAGATAGTTGCGTTGATTAAGCTGTAGCATTCCAATGTTCGGCAGCACAGTAGCAACTAGTTTAATCGAGCTACCGTCGAAACCACGGAGTGATCTGGTTTCGACTGCCCTTTTTTGCTTACTAAACGGAGACTGATCAAAGTGCAAATAGAAACGGTTGTCTCCAAGCAGAGACAACCGTTGTCTTTTACTTAATCTTATACCTCAATCCCACATACACATTTCGTCCCATCGCAGGTCCCCAGACCATTGACGCATCGAAGTTGTCGCCGTATGGATTGCTGGCGCCGAGAATCAGATCGTGCTGCATGTAATTCGTAAGGTTTTCACCGCCCACATAAATTTCCAGATTGTTGCGGAAGGTTTTGCTGATCTGCGCATTCATCTGAATATAGGATGGAGATTGTGTTTCAGCCATATCGTTGGCATGTTCTACCGATGGAATTCTTTTGGTTCCTACCCAGTTGAATGTATAATCAAACTTCCAGTCATTTTTAGTTTCGTAGCCAATGTTGATAAATGCACGATTCGCCGCTACCAGAGGTCTTTCTTTCAAAACACCATCGTAAGTTGTCTTTACATCGTACCAACGATAGGCGATGCGTACATCCAGCTTGCGGATTGGTTCATAATCCAGTTGCGCTTGAAAACTATGTGCGAACGATTGACCATCGAGATTGTAAAAACGAACCTGGTGCATGTTTTCTAAATCAGTCACCACCTGGTTTTGGAAGTATGTATAGTAGTAATCCACACTAAAAGCACCAGAGCGGTAGTTTAGTTTGAATTTCTGCGTTGCGTTTAATCCAAAATTCCAGGCCACTTCAGGATTCAGTCCATAGGCTTTATCCGGCTGCGGGTTTACAATGATGAACTGGCGATTGCTGGCCATATAACCGATACTCTCCGCGAAAATATTAGCCGTACGTTGCGCCCGTCCGGCAGATGCGCGGAACGAAGTGTTGGTAAACGGTGCGTAGCGAATGTGCAGTCTCGGCGTTACAAAGGTGCCATACATATTGTGGTAATCGGCACGAAGGCCTGCTACAACATTCCATTTGGTGAGGTGACTCCATGCATACTCAGCAAATACGCCCGGTACTACTTCATTGCGCGTATATTGATTGCTGACAAAGGTTTCATCATAGTTATCCAGCAGAAAACTAGCACCGCCTTTAATCACATGGTTCGTATTGCCGATGATGCTTTGATAAATCAGATTACTGTAAAAACTGCGTTCCGTTCCATCGTATTCGCGAGTCCCATATTGTGCGTCTTGCTGATGATATAGGCCTGAAAGCTGTAGTCCTACGCTTTTCCAGGGTTTGTCTGTCCAAACTTTCCCGATTTTCGCCCAGCCTTCCACACGATTGGTCTTTTGCTGAAAGCCCCATGGATTGCCTGGTACCTGTTCCATTCCTTTTTCATAGCCCCACTGACCGCCGCGGTTATCCATAAAGGAAGCTTTGACGCCGCCTTGTATTTCCAGTCCGTTTTTGCCCATGTAAAACCAACGGTTCAAAATGCCGAATTGATTGCCCAGCGGCTGATCCAGAAAACCATCATTGTTTTGGTCTACTTTTTCCCACTGCGATTTGGCATGCAGCATCAGATTGCTCGAAAGCTTATCATTGAATTTGTGATTATACACCAGATTTGCTTCCGTACGACCTTGTGTACTCTGGTATAGATTTAGCCAGGCTTTTTCTTCTTCAAAAGGTTTGTGCAATTCAACGTTGATCTGACCGGCAACAGTTTCATAGCCGTTTACCACACTGCCGGTTCCTTTGCTCAGCTGCATGCCTTCAATCCAGGTTCCCGGTGTGAACGTCAAACCCGTTACAGCTGCGAGTCCGCGTACTTCCGGAATATTCTCACGGGTAATGACGGTGTAAGGACCGGCAAGTCCCAGCATCTGAATCTGTTTATAACCGCTGATAGCATCAGTAAATGCAACATCTACCGAAGGCGTTGTTTCAAAGCTTTCGCTGAGATTACAACAGGCAGCTTTCAGCAATTCCCGTGCACCGATTTTTTCTGTTTTCATCGCACCCAGCATACCTATTTCTGTGCTTTTCATGCGGTCGCGAACCACTATTTCCTGTAAGCTGCGTGGTTGTGCCAATACGATTTCCAGCGGTGAACCTGAAATAGTAATCGTATCATTTTTAAATCCTGTATAAGAAATAACCAGTTGGCGCACGCTATCTGGAACGCTTAATTCAAAGTGGCCATCGGCAGCGGTTTGAGTGCCCGCGCTATTATTCATTGCGGCGATGACGGCACCGGCCAGTGGTGTCTTATTTTCTTTGCCCTGCTCATAAACGGTTCCTGTTACTTTTCGCCCTGCTTCCTGCGCAGAAGCATTGGGGGGCGAAAGCAACAGCAGCCCGCTCAGCAGAGCGGCTGATAAATAGATAAGACGCTGCATTAATGATTGCAGGTAGCAGTCTTATAAGCGCAGCATTTTGGAAGTTTGTTGTATTCTTCTTCGGTGGCTTTTACCTTGTCGTTGTCATAACCTGCGTGGGCGATATGTTTCGCTACATCATCCATTGAGGTTTTAGACGGACGGTAAGTTACGGTCAGCATATGTGTCTTTTCATCCCACACAGCTTCTTTTACACCGCCAATGTAAGCTGCATTTTCAATGCGTTTTTTACACATTTCGCAGTTGCCGTCCACGCGCATTTTTTCGGTGGAGATATCTTTTTGTTGCGCTTGCGCAATGGAAAATGAAGAAATTATAACGAGGAGAAAAACGATAAAACGTTTCATAATTGTTTACTTATTGAGCTGATGAATAAATGATTGAAAGTAGATGCGCCTGAATAAAGCGCACGTTGGGAAAGAGCCTTAAATCAGGCTTCAGCAATCATTATCCGTAATAAGTAAAGCGGGAGTGTAATTTATAAAGCGGAATATCTTGCCAGAGTCCGGGTGGGGCATTGGCACGGTGTGTAAATGCAATTTCTCGAATAGCAGGAACTTCCGGGTCGCCAAAAACGATTACCGGTTTGTCTGCCGGCAGGTGAATAGCTGCTGCATCAAGTTGCAGATTGATTGAGACGCTGTTTTGATCATGCGTCACCTTTGCATTGACCTGCTTGTCTTTGCAACATTTGTGTGAAACAACTTTCCCGTTGTCGTCGTCACATCCACCGCAAGGATTGGCTTTCAGGAACACATTCCACGATACCAGATTCTTACCGCAATAATGTGCATTCACCACCACGCCGGTTACAGCGAGCAGATAAAGGAACATTAATGGTATAACGAGGTAGCGTTTCATTCAATTCAAAACTACGAAATTACCCCCAACCCCTGAAGGGGAGTTACAGCGGGAGTAAATTCAACCAAAGTAAAAAAAGTAATGGCGTGCAAATTAACGAATTAACCAATTCGCTTATTACACGCCCGGAGGGTTTAACATTTTAAAATATTGAGCTGCCCGCGAAGAGAGTCCCCCTTCAGTGGCTAGGGGTTTAACGCCTTAGCAACCATAGGAGCCAAACGCTCAGCCCAAACGCCATATTCTTTTCCGGAAGGATGTAAACCATCTTCGGCGAGAAACTCAGGATTGGTGCCGTTTTTTCGCGTGCTGTCGGTGATATCCAGGTAATGGCATTTATGCGCCAGCGTAATGTTTTTGTTGGCAGCATTGTAAGCATCAATTTCTTTGGCTATTTGCGCACGGTCACGGCCTTCGGCAAACGGTGTTACGCCCCAATCCGGAATGGAGAGGACAAAAACATGCTGTGTATGACCGTTTGCGAACACAATTGCTTGATTGAGCAATTCGGTAAATTCTTTCTTGTAATTATCAAGGTCACGACCGCGGTACTGGTTATTGACACCAATCAGTAATGTCACAAACGAAAATGTTTCGTGCAGGGCATGTTCGCGGATGGATGCCGCGAGCTCGTCAGTTGTCCAGCCAGTTACTGCAATGATTACGGGTTCGGTTACTTCCGTCTTTTCCTTATGTAGCAATTGTACTAATTGATGCGGGAAGTTTTCTTCTTTCGGAACCAGTTCACCAATCGTATAAGAATCGCCGAGCGCCAGATATGTAAGCATAATCGTTTGTTTTTTGACTGCGATAAAAATAGCTTTTTTTAGTAAATGCCGGTATGTGGACAACTGGGGAAGTAGTTAGCAAGTTTTCCCTTATCGTGCTCTAGGGTGGGTTTCCGAGAATAGGGCATTAATAAATTCGGTAGTGAACGCTTTTTTGGCACGGCGATTGATTAAGGAAGAGAAAAATACTTTCTCAAAAACGAAACAAGTATGAAATCGCAATTGTTACAATCGATTGAAGCGCTTTTTACAAATGAGTCAATGTTGCAGATGTCTGAGCAGACGGGGGAGGCATTACCTGATCTGAAAAAAGCAATGGAGCATGTGACGTCGGCCATTTTACGCGGCTTTGCCTCGAAAACCAGTGAAGGGGACAGTGCCAGGACGCAATTGATGGACCTCGCAAGAAAAGCCAATGATAATAGCTGGTGGAAACACGTTCTCCATTGGTTTGACGACAGCAATAAGGCAGCACTCGGTACGGATATCCTCAAACATTTATTCGGCCACCAGAATATGGAGCGTCTCGCACAGAATATCGGCCATCAGAATAATATTACAACCGCGTCTGCAACCAAATTGCTGCAATGGGCGGCACCTCTTTGTCTGGGAATGCTCGGAAAACATGCAGCGGAAAATAATCTTGACGCCGGTTCATTTACTGCTAGTATCAACAGCCTGAATGCTGAAATTAATGCGGCACCGGCTTCACTTAATGTCGAGAGGGCTCTGGGGAAAAAGAATAAAGATGATGGTAATCGTTTGCTTTGGTTTGTTTTGGGCACTTTATTGCTCGTGGGAATTATTTTCTTTTGTACAAAAGGTTGTAAATATGAAGCAGCAACTAATACAACTGTTCCTGTAGTTGATTCCATTGCATCAGCTCCCACTCAACAACCACAAATGCCCGCTTTCAAGCTGGATGCTGATAGCACACTCCAGTACGTATTTGGAGATATAATAGGCAAAAAACTGCCGAATGGAACAGTAATGCATATTCCGAATAACAGTGCTGAGGCCCTCCTGCTTTCCAATATTCAGGATGTGCTGCGGAACGGTCTGGATACTACACCCGAAGGGATAAAAAATGGCTGGATTAACCTCTATAACGTACAGTTTACTAAAATGCTCACGTATAGAAAAGGCGCTGAAGAAGAGATCGGTAATATCGCAGCCATATTGAAAGCTTATCCAATGATAGCAATTAAGATTGGCGGCTATTCTGATGCTACCGGCACTGTGGCTGTCAATAAAAAATTGTCGCAGGAACGAGCGCAAAAAGTAGCGGCAGATCTCGGTAAGGCTGGCGTTGAAAGTCAAGTCTCTGGTACAGAAGGGTATGGCCCTGAGTTTCCGATTGGTGACAATCGGACTGCGGAGGGCAGAGCGCAAAACAAGAGGGTTTCTTGCCGCATTACAAGCATTATCAGATAGTTGGCATAATTCTTATGGTGGAAGCCAAAGGGAAACAATCATTTAAAGCAACGCCGGAAAATATGTTTTCAGATCGAAGCTTAATTTTCTAAATTACGTACAACAAAAACAAACACTATGCTCGAAGAAATCATGCAAATGATCAAACAACATGGACAGGACGCAGTAGTTAATAACGCTGATGTGCCAAATGAACATAACGAGGCCGTAATGAACGAAGCCGGCAGCTCTGTTATGTCAATGCTCCAAAATATGGTTCAAAACGGACAAACAAGTGAAGTAAATAATATGCTGCAGGATCCGAATCATCCGGCAGTGCAACAAATGCAAAGCAATTTTGCCGATAGTATCATGCAGAAATTTGGACTGAGCAGCGGAGCCGCGTCAAACGTGGCATCTAGTCTTATTCCGAATGTGCTGCAATCAGTGCTGGGAAAATTCCAGGGCGGTGGTTTTAATCTGTCGCAGATTACACAATCCCTTTCCGGTGCAGGTGGTCTCGGCAGTATCGCGGCTAAATTTGGCCTTGATAAAGATGGCGACGGTGATGTAGATCTGGATGACGCAAAGAAAATGTTTGGGTTTTAAGTTGACACGTCGGTACGTTCATGTGTTGATGTGTTGAAACGTTTCTGTATTTTAAAAGAAAGGCCGCTAACACCAGTGTTAGCGGCCTTTTCGTTATTGGGAGGATCAACTTTACTCAACCCTGGAAAATTACGAGCACTCACAATTGACCACTCACCGCTCACATCTTAATGAATAAACACACTCTTTATATTCATAAACTCACGGATACCAAATTCGCCGAGCTCACGGCCATAACCACTTTGTTTCACACCACCGAACGGCATGCGCATATCAGAGTGTACCTGCGCGTTTACATAACAGCTGCCGGCGTTCAATTCAGTTGCAGCAATCATTTCCGCACGTTTGCGATCTTTGGAGAATACTGCAGCACCGAGACCGTAGATGCTATCATTTGCCAGACGGATTGCGTCCTTTTCATCCTTCGCTTCGATAATTGCAGCAACCGGACCAAACATTTCTTCATCATAAGCCGGCATTCCTTTTTTTACATTAGTCAGCACGCTTGGCGGATAATACGCGCCGTCGCCTTCCGGAATAAAGCCACCGCAAAGCAGTTTAGCCCCCTTCGCAATGCTTGCTTCGACTTGTTTATGTAACTCATCACGGAGATCTACGCGCGCCATTGGTCCAATTCTGCTTGAGGTATCCATCGGATTGCCGTAGGTCGAAGCTTTCATTTGTTCCGTCATACGTTTTTCAAATTCTTTGCGCAGCGATTTTACCACGATAAAACGTTTAGCCGCAACGCAGCTCTGGCCGCTATTTACGAGTCTGCCTTCTACACAAACTTTCGCTGCGAGATCCAGATCTGCATCATCCAGAATTACATAAGGATCGCTGCCGCCCAGTTCCAGCACCAGTTTCTTCAGGTGGCTGCCAGCCGCGGATGCTACTTTACTGCCTGCATGCGTGCTGCCCGTCAGTGTCACGGCAGCAATTGCCGGATGACCGATCAATGCTTCGATGCGGGAAGATGGCAATAATAACGTCTGGAAAATGCCTTTCGGGGCACCAGCGTCTTTTACCACTTTCTCAATAGCTAAAGCACAGCCGCTTACATTGGATGCATGTTTCAGTAACATCGTATTACCACCCATCAGAATCGGTCCCATACAGCGGAGCACTTGCCAGTAAGGGAAATTCCAGGGCATGATAGCGAGCACTGTTCCCAGTGGCTGGAAGCTCACATAGCTTTTGCGGGCATCCGTTTCAATAACTTCGTTTGCCAGAAAATTGGCACCTTCTTTTGCGAAATAATCCAGTGTATTGGCACACTTTTCTACCTCGGCAATACTTTGCGCAATCGGCTTGCCCATTTCTGCTGTGGCCAGTTCGGCGAGATATTTTTTCTGTTTGCGGAGTTCTTTTGCGATATTTTTCAGAACAGTACCACGTTCACGAAAGGAAAGCTTGCGCCAGCTATCAAAAGTCTTGTGCGCGAGCGTTACTGCCTTTTCTACTTTTTGTTCGTCGAAGATGTCGTAAGAAGCGATAACAGAACCATTGGTGGGATTTATCGAAAGGAGTTTTTCAGACATGGCTTCAAATTTTTTGTAAAATTAAGAAAGTGAACGCTTAAAGAAATGTTACGAAATAGCAACTATCAACTATATCTCCATTTAATATTTCAATCTTATTTTTGCCACCTGCCGAAAAAATGCAATATTTTCGGCCCGCTATTAGTCAAAATCACAAAAACTATCAATAAAAAGACATTCCATGACCGCTGATAAAATCAAGTTTGGTACCGACGGCTGGCGCGCCATCATCGCGCAGGATTTTACTGTTTACAACGTAGCCCGCGTGAGCCAGGCTCTGGCTGATTGGTTGCTTGCCAGCAATAAAGAAGCAAAAGTGGTTGTAGGCCACGACTGCCGTTTTGGTGGTGAACTGTTTACCGAAATGGTAACAAAAGTACTTTGTGCCAACGGCATCAAAGTATATCTGGCAAAAGGGTTCATCTCTACGCCGATGATTTCATTGGGTGTATTGAAAATGAACGCACAGCAAGGTGTGGTGATTACCGCATCGCACAATCCGCCATCTTATAATGGTTATAAATTGAAAGGCGCACACGGTGGACCTTCCAGCCCGAAAGATATCGCGGCGGTAGAAGCTTTGATCAAAGATGAAGTGAAGATTCCTGCTGAAAACCTCGCTCACTGGGAAGAGAAAGGTTTGTTGGAATATGTGAATCTGGAAGATATGTACATCGAATATCTGAAAACAAAATTCAACTTCGATGAACTGAATAATTCTCCGTTCAAACTGGCTTACGATGCAATGTATGGTGCAGGTCAGAACGTAGTTCGCAGACTGTTGCCAGGCGCGGTTTTGCTGCATTGCGAAAATAATCCGGGTTTTAACGGACAAGCTCCGGAACCGCTGGATCGCAATTTGCAGGAATTATCCAAAACAATCCGCAATACCCCAGAACTGAAAATTGGTCTGGCAACGGATGGTGATGCAGATCGTATCGGTTTGTATGATGAAGACGGAAACTTCGTGGATGCGCACCATATCATTCTTTTGCTCGTACACTATTTGCATAAGTACAAAGGTATGACTGGTAAAGTAGCGATTGCATTTTCTGCTACTGACCGCGTAAAACGTATGGCTGAAAAATATGGCTTACCGGTAGAAGTAACACCGATCGGCTTTAAATACATCAGCGAAATCATGATTAATGAAGATGTGCTGGTTGGTGGCGAAGAAAGCGGCGGTATCGCGGTAAAAGGCCATATCCCCGAGCGTGACGGCATCTACGACGGTCTCGTGATTTATGAATTCATGACACAAACCGGCAAAACGCTGAAACAGCTCTGTGAAGAGGTTTATGAAGTGGTGGGCACTTTTGTTTACGATCGCAATGACCTCCATATCGCAAACGATAAAAAAGAAGCAATCATTAAGAAAGCGCTGGATAAAGGTTATACAGAGTTCGGTAAATACACGTTCAATACAATTGAAACAATTGACGGCGTGAAATACCATCTGGATAACGGTGGCTGGATTATGCTGCGTGCATCCGGAACGGAGCCTTTACTGCGCGTTTATGCTGAAGGAAACAGCAAAGAACAGACTGCAGACATCCTGGAAGATGTTTTAGCTACAATTTTATAACAATAAAATAAAATGTTTTATTTTAGAGCAGCGCCTTGCTGCTCTTTTTTTGTGCCCGAAAGTTGGTATTGTTTTTGCTTATGAAGAACAGTATGAAGTATTTCTGGTTAATGCTCCTCCTGTTATTGCCCGCTGTAGGGCAGTGCATCGACTTCCCGACGATTAAAACCAACGCAAAAAATATTAAGGAATTTGTACCTAAGAACTGGCGTGTGATGGAAACCGCCTGGGGCGATCTGAATCATGATAACAGAAAAGACATCGTAATGGTGCTGCAATGCACCGATCCTGAAAATAAAATGATGGCTGAAGACTCAAGCAGAGTGGATGCCAATCCGCGGATTCTGATGATTGCATTTAAGGATAGTGCAGCGAATGTTTATAATCTGGTGCTGCAAAGCAATACGTTCATTTTAACGCACGATCAGCCTGCAGCTGATGAGCCTTTTCAGGGAATGAGGATCAGTAATGATATGGTTCAGTTTAATTTTCATGTGTGGGCGAAAGACAGTGCACGTACTTGTAACTGCTCGTACAAATTTCGTTATCAAAACGCGCGCTTTGAATTGATCGGTTACGATGCCGTAGACATGAAACAGGTTTCTGGTGAAATGGAAAAAGTGAGTATCAATTTTGCTACAAAGAAAATGTCTGTTCAAAAAGTGAATATCGACGAGAAAGTAAAGCCAGAAGCAGAAGTACGCAGTTTTGACTGTCCTGCGCTGAAAGATCTTAGAACATTCATCCGTCCGTTTACGTGGACGTTTGAAGGGCAAGTTCTTTAAAATTCAAAATTCAAAATTCAAAACTTTCTCGCGGCGCTCTCGGCGGCACAACGATGTCCATGTTGGAGGGACGATTTCGAGTCGTCTGATTAGTGTTGTTTTTTTACGGGTTGTTGCTAGGGGGAGGAATGACGACGTCGCAATCCGATTTCGCGTTTGTGTTTATAAATTGGATTTGTTTAATAGCAGCACTGCAGATGCAACGTGCGACGCAACGGATGCTCCATAGCAGTACCAGTGCTGGTTGCATCGATTTTAAAAGTATTTTGAAATAAAAAATACAATAAACTTTTTCGAAAAGATTTGGTGTTATGAAAACGTTACTTACTTTTGCAGCCCTGGCAAGTCTTATACGGCCAGCTCCTACTGAATCCCCCAGGACAGGAATGTAGCAAGGGTAGGTGGTCGTAGCGGCGCGATGTGAGTAACTTGCCAGTTTTTTTTATTGGCGATTGGAGATTTTTGATTGGTGATTGACGTTTTTTGTGAAACAATTTTTTACGATAATGACGCCACAGGAATTAAGAGAAAGGCTAAAATCGTTTGCTTATAGAAGCGTGAGGGTTTGTGAGTCAATGCCCAATACCGTCACATCTCAGATTATCTCCAAACAATTACTAAGGTCCGCATTATCATCTGCTGCGAATTACAGAGCAGCGACCAGAGCGCAGTCTAAAAAGCAATTTCTTTCAAAACTCAATATCGCACTGGAAGAGATCGACGAATCATCTTTTTGGCTGGATGCAATCAAAGATTTAGAAATAATTCACGTAGATAAGCTTTCTTTGCTTTTGGAAGAGTCGGTAGAATTGACAAAAATTCTTTCGGCTACCAAAAATACAACGGTCAAAAACCTGAAAGCGGAATTTGCTAAACAATCATAAATCACAAATAACAAATCTCATATAGTATGAAGTTTTTTATCGATACTGCTAATCTCGATCAGATTAAAGAAGCACACGATTTAGGTATTCTGGATGGTGTAACGACCAATCCGTCACTGATGGCCAAAGAAGGCATTAAAGGACATGATGCGATCGTTGAGCATTACAAGAAAATATGCGAAATGGTGGACGGTCCGGTAAGTGCTGAAGTGTTTGGTACTACTTTCGAAGAAATCGTTGAAGAAGGTAAGAAACTGGCTGCTATTCATAAAAATATCGTGGTGAAAGTGCCAATGATCAAAGATGGTATCAAAGCGATCAAATGGTTTACGGACAACGATATCCAAACTAACTGTACGCTGGTATTTTCTGCCGGTCAGGCGATCCTGGCTGCTAAAGCTGGTGCTACTTACGTTTCTCCGTTCATCGGTCGTATCGACGATGGTAACTGGGATGGCGTTGCGTTGATCGAGCAGATCGTGAATATCTACAACGCTCAGGGTTATATGACAGAAGTTCTGGCTGCATCTATCCGCACTCCGCTGCACATCGTTAAATGTGCTGAAGCTGGTGCTGATGTTTGTACTTGTCCGCTGCCATCAATCCTCGGTCTGTTGAAACACCCGCTGACTGACCTCGGTCTGGCGCAGTTCCTGAAGGATGCTGAAACAATGAAATAAATTTTAACGTCAAAAGGCAAAAGTCAAAATTCAAAAACGTGGATTAGACTTTGCTGAAATAGAAAAGAGCAAATAGTGTTAGCTATTTGCTCTTTTTTTTGGGAGGTGATGCCCTTTCCCGATAGCGATCGGGACTCAGCGCGAGTAATTTGCTCAGCCCGAAATCAGATCCCTACGTCGTCGTTCCTCCTTCTCTGGATGACCCGCGTTTGGCGTTTGACGCGAGTGAACAATAATTCTGGTATTGACCATTCACCATTCACCATTGACGTTTCACTTTTGACTTAACTAGCGATTATAAGACAATCCCATATTCCACAGCATAAATGCCCATTTGTCGGCTTGTTCGTCAATGAGCATGGAAGTTGGTTTGCCAGCACCATGGCCCGCTTTGGTTTCAATGCGGATCAGCGTTGGATTAGTGCAACTTTGAGCAGCCTGCAATTCTGCCGCAAATTTGAATGAGTGTGCCGGAACCACACGATCATCATGATCGCCCGTCATAACCATTGTAGCAGGGTAGCAATCACCTTTTTTCACATTGTGTACCGGAGAATATTTGTAGAGATAATCAAACATCTCTTTGCTGTCATCGGCAGTGCCATAGTCGTAAGCCCAACCCGCGCCAGCAGTGAATTTATGATAGCGTAACATGTCTAATACACCAACGGCAGGGAAACAAACTTTGTACAGATCCGGGCGTTGCGTCATACACGCACCTACCAGCAGACCGCCGTTAGAGCCACCACTGATTGCCAGATAATCTTTGCTGGTGTAGTTTTCTTTAATCAGATATTCGCCTGCGGCAATAAAGTCATCAAATACATTTTGTTTGTTAGTCTTTGTGCCCGCATTATGCCATTTGTCGCCATACTCACCGCCACCGCGCAGATTTGCTACGGCATAGACGCCGCCGTTTTCCATAAACACCGTATTGCTTACGCTAAAAGAAGGTGTGAGGCTTATATTAAACCCACCATAACCATACAGCATCACCGGATTTTTACCATTGAGCTGCATGCCTTTTTTGTAAGTGATGATCATCGGAACCAGCGTGCCATCTTTTGACGGATAGAAAACTTGCTTGCTTTCAAATTCATCGCCGTTTATTTTCACGCCGGAAGTTTTGTACAGCGTAGTTTTTCCATCAGCGATATCGTATTTGAAAATGGTAGCCGGCGCCGTGTAAGATGTATAAGTATAGTACACTTCTTTTTCTTCACGCTTGCCGCTAAATCCGCTTGCTGCGCCCAATCCCGGGAGCTTTATTTCGGTTTCTTTTTTGCCTTCCAGGTTGTATTGGAACACTTGAGAAACGGCATCCTTGATATATTGTGCGAAGAATTTTTTACCACCTGTAGAAACGGTGAGTGGAAATTCTGTTTCAGGAATCAGGTTTTTCCAATGTTCCGGTGTTGGATTGTTTGCGTCTGTAACTACCAGTTTGCGGTTAGGTGCATTACGGTTGGTCGTCAGATACAGTTTGCCATTTTCGGCATAAACGACATCTTGTTCATTCTCGAAACCGGTTACGATTGGCACGATCGGTGCGTCTTTTTTAGAAAGGTCCTGAATGTAAAGCTCGTTGCCGTAAGTAGCATTAGCCGCGGAGATTACCAGGTATTTCTGATCTTCTGTAACGCCGCCACCGATATATCTGCGCGGTGTTTTTTCACCACCAAAGATTAATGCATCCTGCGATTGTTTGGTGCCGAGTTTATGGAAAAATAGTTTGTGCACTTGCGTTTTTTCAGAAAGCGCGCTGCCTTTTGGTTTGTCATAACTGCTATAATAGAAACCTTCGTTGCCGCGCCATGAAAGACCGCTGAACTTGATGTCCACCATAGTTTCGCCGATCTGCTTTTTGGTTTTGGTGTCCAGTATAAATACTTTTCTCCAATCGGAACCGGCTTCAGAAATCTGATAAGCGCAGAGTGAACCATCTTTTGAGAACTCAATGCCGGCTAGCGATGTGGTGCCGTCGGCAGAGAATTTGTTCGGATCTAAAAACACTTCTGGTGTGCTGTTGCCTTTCTGGCGATACAGTACGTATTGATTCTGCAGTCCGTCGTTTTTGTAGAAATAAGTGTAGTCACCTTCTTTAAACGGGGCAGTATATTTTTCGTAGTTCCAAAGTTCTGTAAGACGCTGTTTGATGACGTTGCGGAAAGGAATTTGCGACAGATATTTATCCGTCACTTCGTTTTCCGATTTTACCCAATCCTTGGTATCGTCAGCCATATCGTTTTCCAGCCAACGGTAAGGATCAGCCACTTTCTTGCCGAAAAACTCATCGGTCTGTGTTACTGTTTTCGTCGCCGGATAAGTACCTGTGAAGGCAGCCTTATTCTGAGCGTTTGCTGCTATTGTCATCATAAGTAATGGCGTACAGAGTGTGCGCAGTTTCATTTGCGGAATAAATTTCTTCTAAAATAATCATAACAAGCCAGACCCCCAACCCCTGAAGGGGAGTCTCAGCGCTAGGGCACTTCCCGCGAGGGGAAATCTCAACGCGACGAGGTTTCCCGCAAAGATGCATAAGAAGCAAAGTTGCAAAGGTTAAAAATACGAGGCAGGTGCTCGCGTTTGGAGTTCTCCTCCTTTGGAGGAGCTAGAGGAGGCTTTTGATAGTTTGATACCACAGATCCTTATATTGAATCAGATAATTATCATGGCCCGCTGCGGGAAAAGTTTGCAGTTGCTTTGTCCCCTGCAGGTTCTGGTAAATTTCATCAATCTCGGCACGACTTACTTTCTCGTCTTTTTCTCCGTAAAGTAATAACGTTGGGCAATGTACACTTTTGGCGTATGTAGTCGGATTATGCGCGAATGCATTGAAGCCATTCTCCATGCCGCCCCAGAATGTGAGCAACCCGGCCATTGGAAAAGCGGGAACATGCAGCATTTTAAAACGCGCCTTTACTGTTTGATAAGTACTGCCGAACGGACATTCAATAATAATTCTGGTTGGCGCAAGTGGACAATCGTGCAATGATTTGAGAATGGATGCTGCGCCCATTGAAGTGCCAAACAAGACAATGTTTTGTTCGCCTTTTTCATGAATATAATCATAGCAGGTTTTTACATTCTCTGCTTCTTTATAACCGATGGTTGTTTGATTGCCTTCGGACCCGCCGGAACCCATAAAGTCGGGCAGCAGCACGTTGTAATCCATTTGCTGAAACAAATAAGCTTTGTCGAGCATGCCTGCTTTACTGCTTCCATAGCCATGAAAAACAATTACGGTTCCTTTTGCATTTGCTGTCGGCAGCCACCAGCATTCCAGTTTTTTATTGCTCTGCAACGTGATCGTTTTAAAAGGCACTGATGGTTGCACTTTATTTACCGGTCGTGGTAGGTCAATTCCGAAGAACAGAATTTTGCATTTCTCCGAAAAAGAAATGGCTTCTTCTTTAGTTGTTTTTTTACGGATGTCAGTAGCGAAATGTGTGAACTTATAAGCGTGGAAGGCCGCTACTATGTTCATGATCACGAAAAGAACGGTAACAACAACTAATGAACGTTTGAAGAAGCGTGGCATGGTCGTTAATGGGTTAATTGGTTAAATCAGTCGTTATTTGTTTTGTGTAGTATCGTTGTGAGTACTCTTCGACTATGTTCAGAGTGACAAAGATGGCCCTCATTACGCGGGACATCTCCGACTGTCGATGTGACAATCGCGAGTGCAGGCTTTGAATGGTGGCTCGCGTTGAGACTCCCTTCAGGGATGGGGGCGTTTATGTCTTCCGTGGTTTTTTCTTCGCCGCAGGAAACAAAACATTATTTAAGATCAAACGATAGCCTGGCGACGTTGGATGTAACGAAAGATCAGTTGGCGGATCACCGATTGCGTGTTGATAGTCTTCCGGATCGTGACCGCCGTAGAATGTCCAGGTACCTTTGCCATATTCTCCATGAATATAACGGGCTTCGTTTGCCGCTTTATTATCGCCCATAACCAGCACACTTGTTTTGAGCACTTCCTTACGGAAAGAAGTTGTCTGGCCCATAAAACCTTTGATGGTAGTGGTATGGTCCTGACAAAGCATTGTTGGTACCGGATCGAATTTCGCAGAGAACGTGAACAGAGAGAAATAGTCACTTTCCATTGGTACGCGGCGGAAATTCGTATTGTCGATATTGGAAAATTCGTATTCGTAAGGGTTTTCCGATAGTTTAAAATCTTTAAAAGCGAAACATTGCGTGTAATCCAGCATCTGCTGTGCGTTGGGTGCAATCGGATCGCCGTCAAACGGCACATCGCAGATATCAGTGTTCTGTGCTGCTACCGCGATATCATAGCTATCCGTTGCGGAACACATTGCGAAGAGATAACCGCCACCGGCCACAAATCCTTGAATTTTCTTGGCTACGGCCAGTTTTAGCTGCGAAACCTTTTTATATCCGTGTTTGGCTGCCATGGCTTCCTGTGTGCGCACATCCTCCTGATACCAGGCCGTACCACGGTAAGCGCCCCAGAATTTTCCGTACTGCCCGGTAAAATCCTCGTGGTGCAAATGCAGCCAGTCGTAAGTAGCCAGTTTATTGTCTAATACTTCGTCGTCGTAAATTTTATCGTATGGTATTTCTGCGTAGGTTAAAACCATAGTTACCGCATCGTCCCAGGGCAGTTTGTTTGGCGGAGTGTAGACCGCTATTTTCGGTGCCTTCTCCAGTTTAATGACATCGCCATTGAAGTCTGGATTTGCAATTTCATTGAGAATACCACCATATTGCGCATCACTCATAACCTGATAATCTACGCCACGGAGCTTACACAGCCGTTCCATACTTTCGGTCTCGTCCATGCCGAAGCTACCGCCTTTATAATTCAGCAGCCAGTCTACTTCAACGCCTTGCTTCAGCGCTGCATAGGCTATACCGTATGCTTTTAGATGATTGGTCTGCGTTTCGGCATCCATCGGAATGAAAATCTTTGCTGCAAAAGCAGAAAAGCCTGCACAAAGGAACAGGGTGGTAAGGGCGAATAATTTAATATGTTGGAAGCGGAATTGCATGATCTTGTTGCTGATGGGAAATTACTAAAGAATTGACAGTTGACAATGGGCAATTGACATTGAACGAATGAGGATTGAAAATTTATGATTTTGTATTGTTTCCGGATGGCTTTGGATTGCTCGATTAACTCACGCCAAATGTGCCATTGGAACGCTAGAAGAGTCAATGCTGGGTCTAAAAGAGTCAACGTTGACTCTAAAAGAATGGACGTCGGGGTTAAAAGAGTCAACGTTGATGCGAAAAGAGTGGACATCGACTCTAAAAGACTCGACGCAGACACTAAAAGAGTCAAAGTTGATGCGAAAAGAGTGGACATCGACTCTAAAAGATTCGACGCAGACACTAAAAGAGTCCATGCCGATACTATAAGCATCAACGTCGACATTGAATGAATCATTTGCTGTCAACCCGTGTCGGCATTTCATATTTGTCACATTTGAATACATTTCCACATTAATTATCGCATTGTCACATTATCGCATCACCGCATTACCGAATTAGTATATTTGCACTCTATTTTTACATAAATGGCCAGTTATAGCAATCTGAGGGCATTGAGAGCAATGGTAAAAGCCAGTCTGCAATCAATTTCCAAAAGTCCTTCGTCCATCGTTTTTGGTGTGGCATTTCCGTTGATTTTCATTTTAGTATTTGGTTTTCTGGGTGGCGGCAAAGGCTTTAGCATTCACGTTGCGGCAGCTCCGGGCAGTGATACGACCAATTCGTATTTCCAGGCTTTACAACATGTGCCGGTACTCAAGTGGAAAAGTGAGCCGGATACTGCAGCTGTTTCCAAAGATCTCCAGGAAGGGAATATTGTGGCCACGATTGATGTCCAAAAACAACCTGAAGGAACGAAGCCTCAGTATAAAGTCGTTTTACAGGCTGCTTCTTCACAGATGGATAAAATTCCGCAACTGCAAAGTATTCTGAAAGAAGTAACGCAGCGCCAGGATCCTGAAATCATGGAGCGTACGGATGCTTTGGCCAAAATTGACACTCATGTGGCGGAAGTCCGTGAGTTTAAAACAATCGATTTCATTTTGCCCGGACAATTAGGTTTTTCCCTGCTGGCCGGTAGTATTTTCGGTACTGCATTTGTGTTTTTTAATATGCGCCAGACATTGGTGCTGAAACGATTTTTCGCTACACCAGTGCGCAGAGAGGTGATTGTACTAAGCGAGGGTATTGCCCGCATGGTATTTCAGCTCATCACTTCTGTTGTGATCATCGGGGTGGGCTACTATGCTTTTGATTATACATTGATTCATGGTTTCTGGACGTTCTTCCAGCTGCTTTGTCTGAGTGCAATCGGCATTATGGTGTTCATGGGTTTTGGTTTTATCATCAGTGGTGTCGCTAAAAGTGAATCCAGCATCCCGCCATTGGCCAACCTGATTACATTACCGCAATTCCTGCTTGCAGGTACATTCTTCTCTATTGATAATTTTCCGAAATGGCTGCAGCCAATCAGTAAGGCGCTCCCGCTTACTTATCTGAATGATGCGATGCGGAAAGTTGCGTTTGAAGGTGTGGGTATCTGGGAAGTAAAATGGGATATTCTGATTCTGCTCGTTTGGGGCGTTGTGGGTTATATGGTAGCCGGCAGGGTGTTTAAATGGGAATAATCTGGCTGAAAGCATAAAGCTCAAAGCTTCTCTGAATATTAAATAAAAGGTCGTACAGCAATGTGCGACCTTTTTTGCTAACGGATAAAATCGACTATTTGTAAGCTCGGTAACAACAAAACAGCTTATTGCGACGTTATGTCTGGACTTGAATCCTGATTTTTTTTCCTAAACATAAAACCAATGAAACTGCTATCGATCCTCCTTTGCGCGGTCAGCGCATCAGCTTTTGCACAGCAAAAGACCAATGATTTTTATTCCAGAGTGACCAGCCAGCTGTCGCCGCAGCTAAAAGAGATTTTAGTAAAACAAATGGCTACACATGGTCTGAACAAAACAACCCTTGACAAGCAAAGATTGGTCGCCTACAGCCTTCGGGATTTTCAGAATAACGTCGCCAACGACAGTATGTATTTCGGTTATTCGGGTAATCGTGGTTCTTCCTTTGCTAACTGTATGGAAAATATGGAGGGACGTAACGGCAGGTATTCGAAGCCGGACACATTATGGTCTTTTTTCGGTGGTGGGTTGTCATTTGACGCACGCTATACTTATGACAGCCATGATAGTCTGCTGAGTGTCTATTATGTTGGGATACATAGCCGAGTGGTGTATACGAGAGATAACGCTGGTAATGCCATTATTACAGAGGCTTTTGATTCCACGGGCAATCAAATAACCCACACGGCGACATACAGTGCTTACGATAACCAGAACCGTAAAATTCTCGATAGCACGGATCAGTCTAACAAAACAAACTACGCTTACGGTCAGGGCGTTGACTCGTCCATCCACTACACCTGGGCTACTGCTACAGCCGCCTGGGAGCAGGCTTACATGGCTCTGGATATTTATAATAACGCAGGAACACCTACCGTTCATTATCAATTTAGTCCGGCCGGGTCCAATGCCTGGGATTCCGCTTTCCGCGTCAGCTATACCTATAATGCCAACGGCTTTCTTACCTTGGCACTTACCAGCATCTATGATGACTTAAACAATAGCTGGAGAGATGTCAATAAAGAGATTTTTGATTATACCGGTAACCATCCTTTTTATAGTTATTACGAAACGCTCGAGAATACACCGTCTGGCTGGGTAGGGGATAATAAATTTGCCTGTCAGACAAACAATGCCGGGAATTGGGATGTTTTTTATGGCTTTGCCTGGAATAATACTACCAACGTATGGGACACTTCACGCCGGATAAATTTTACTTACAACAATCTTGATTTGATTTCCACTTTGGAGACCTATCGTTACGATAATACAATCGGTTCGTTTGAAGCAAATCCGTTTCAGTTGGAAACCTACTATTATAAAACGTATATCGTTCCTAACGCTGTAGACGTTATTCATGCAGTAGCTGCGGAAATCTCGGCCTATCCGAATCCTGTTTCGGGTAATTTGCACATCGGTGGGAATATCGGGAATCAGGATGTTTCAATGCAAATTATAAGTATCACCGGTGTCCGTTTATTCAATGCTAGTGGAAATTGGCAGTCGATGAATAAAGACATAGACATGAGTGGATTTGCGAACGGTGTGTATTATTTGCTCATCAAGGATGGTAACGGAAATAAAATAGCTGCGAAGCAGATTATTAAAGCATAAAACCCAGGCTTAAAGCCGAACGCCTAAAGCTCGAAGCTTCTCCTGATATCAAATTAAAGGTCGTGCAGCAATGTGCGGCCTTTTTTGTGGATTAGATATTTTGTTTAATGGCCGCTCTATTCAGTTTTCGGCGTTAGGTTTTCAGCTTTGAGCCTTTCAATTTAAATATCGGTAAAAGCCGATCGGGCAGCGGGTTCTACATTTTTTGCAATCCTTCGTTGGCGGGTAGCATATCTGGGGAAAAATGTCTACGGCCAAAATTCGCCACAGCAAAGGTTTTGAGCGGGCCGATAATTTTTTTATATATGAATGCTTGTTCCATATTTTAAAATTTTTTAAAGTTGGATGTTGCAGCTGACAGGAATACCCATATTTTAGAATTTTTATATTTAGTCTGAAATCCGTTAATGATGCGGATTTGGGCAATACTTTCTCCTGCGTGAAAAAAATAGTACAGAATTTGTAGTACAAACCCTGGGAGTTAAAACCTGCTATTTAACCATCTTATTCATTTTTCAAATTTTTCGTTGATGCGCATAAAATGCTATCTAATTGCATTGCTGGGCGCCGTGTGTTCATTGGGACTGACGCGCGCTAAAGCCGGAGACAATGTGAATGTACTTTCTGCAAAAGTTCATTACGCTGAAGCTCACGATACTTATTTCCAAAACATTTCTTTATTCAAGGCGGACAATAGTTCCATTCCGTCTATTACAAAAGAGGCGACGATGTTGCGGCCAGATCAGGCAGCCATCAGTCAATTGTACGCTACTAAGCCGCAGGCAGTAAAGCTGAGTCTGACCGATAGTGCAGGAAAGACTTATGTGCTTTCATTACTGCGTTCCAATCCGTTTGCCGAAGATGTAAACGCAGGATTTATTGATAAAAACGGCCGGCACGCAATTGGCAGTTTCGACCAGGGATTACATTACCAGGGCGCTATAGAGGGCGTTGAAAAATCACTGGCTACTTTAAGCGTTGGTGGTAATGGTGAGGTGATGATTCTTTTTGCGAATGATGAAGGAAACTTTATCGTAGGTAAAATGGAAGACAGCAGCGGCCGTTATATTTTCTACAATGATCGGAAGATGACGATGCAGCATCCGGGTACCCCTTGTGCTACGCGTGATGATGTGACCACACCCGGCGGCGATACAAAAGGATTGGAGCGCACCACTGCCATTACAATCTGTAAAAAAGTGCAGCTGTACTGGGAAGTGGCCAACAATCTCTGCACGTACAAAGGTGGATTGGCTAATACGCAAACTTATATAGCCGGCCTTTTTAATCAGGTGCAGGCTTTGTATGCGAATGAAAATATTGCGGTAGAACTTAAGTCATTTTATGTCTGGACAACGGCAGACGATTATCCAACGACTACAGGTTCCTCTGCGGCACTGTATATGTTTCAGGCATACTGGAACAGCCAGAACAATGGTTTCGATGGTAACCTGGCCCATTTGATTGAGCGCGATAATCAGGGTAATGGCGGTGTGGCTTATGTAAATGTTTTGTGTAATCGGAACAATGCCTATGGCTATTCGGACGTGCATGGCAGCTATTCCGCGGTACCTACTTTTTCCTGGGATGTAGAATGTATCACGCATGAAACCGGGCATAATTTTGGCTCTCATCATACACACTGGTGCGGCTGGAATACAGGACCAAACAATACCTGCGGTGCCATTGATGATTGCTGGACGCCTGAATCTACTAATACTTGTTCTACTTGTCCGACGACATATACAACAGTGAATTCAAACTGGGCCGGAACAATTATGAGCTATTGTCACCTGGCCAATAATGGCATTGATCTGGCGAACGGCTTTGGTCCGCTGCCGGGTGCGGTTATTCGTAATAGTGCCACTAACGGCAGTTGCCTTTCATCGATCATCAGTGGTACACTTACTGCCACACCGATCTGTAACAATAATGGCGGCGTAACGCTGGCATTGGCCGCAAATAATTTTGCGGTAGCACCGTATACTTATACCTGGTCGAATGGTGCGACAACACAGAATCTCACTAATATTTCCACGCCGGGTACATTTTCTGTTTCGGTAAAAGATGCCAACAACTGTACCAGCACCATCAGCGGCGCAACCGTTGCACAAGGCGTAACGCCGGGTAATGGCATCACGCCGGTTGAAAACATGCCGATCTGTTGTATGAATCCGTCTTATACATTGACGATTGCTGCGAATGCGCCGCAAAATATTTCTTCTTGTCAAACGGTATCATGGTTGCGCACAGCTGCACCTATTACCAGTATCAGCGCGGCACAGGCAGCCTTTAACAGTGCTGCGGCAACCGATATTTTCACCGCCACTAATGCAAGTAGCATCAATGCAACAACAGGTGCCACACTGACTGTTATGGCTCCTGCAAACTGTACAGGAACTACTACCGATTATTATACACCATTTGTAAGCAGAAATACAAAGCCAGTCAATAACATTACGCAGACTGCCGGTACAGCAGGTGCTTTTTCTATCGGCAGTACACAGTTAGGCAGCTATGCATCATTAACCGATCAAAGTTCCAGTGCTACTTCTTGTGATCTGCTTGATACACCATCGGTGCGAACATTGAGCGTAACCGTAACTGGCTATACAGGTCGTGCTAATCATATGTACTTAACAGTGCTGAGCAGTACCAACACTATATTGTACGAAGTAACAGGTCTCGCTGGTAATGGTACTTACACCGTACCGTTATCAAACATCAAAGGTTCACCGTTGCAGGCAATGACCGTACGCGTGTTTGATTACAATTGTGTTTATTCAACCGGCTGCACTGCATCTACCGCTTCATTGAGCGCTACGCGTACCGTAACATATGCTGCAGTGACTGCACCGAAGTTTGAAAATGTATGTTCTGCGGGTAGCTCTATTATGGTGAGTTTCTCACCGAATGGTTGCACTTCTACTGGTATAAATGGTGCCAATGCAGCTGTGACGGGTACTATGAGTTTATTTCCGAATCCCGGACATACAACAATGACATTTAAATTTCAGGCAGCAAAAGCGGGCAACGGTTCTGTGAAGATTGTGGATATGGTAGGTAAAACTGTGTATAAAGACAATGTTGTTTTCTCCGCCGGCACCAACGAAAAACAATTGGATGTGAGCAGTTGGGCGAAAGGAATTTACTTCCTCAGCTTCGATGCTGAAAACACCGTAGGTACTTTGAAGATGGTTGTTGAATAGTGTTTGTAGAAGCGGGACAATACCGCTCCGAAGTAATCAGAATGATAAATTAAAAGCCGCGCAGCATCAGCTGTGCGGCTTTTTGTTTTGGACAATTGTCATTTGTTTACAGGTAATTGTCATTTGGCTTTGAGCGTTCCGCTTTTTATATATCTTCGTTTTGAACCTTATAGCATTTCCAATACCTAAAAAATAAACTCAATGAAGTTTCTATCAATCCTCCTTTGCGCAATGAGCGCAACAGCTTTTGCGCAACAGCAAAACAACAGCTCTCCCTATTCTAAAATGGTCAGCCATCTGAGCCCACAGCTTCAGCAGATTCTGGCGAAACAAATGGAGGCTCCACATGGACTAAACAAGACAACAACAGACAAGCAACGCCTCGTAGGGTATAGCATTAATGATTTTCGGAATGGTTATAAAGACAGCACTTATTTAGCGTATTCAGGTTATCGTGGTTCTTCGTTTGCTAACTGTCAGGAAAACTGGCGTGGCTGGGATGGAACGTATTCCAAACCTGACCAGGTATTGGAAATCAGAAACGGCATATTGATTTCTGATACGCGAAACACATATGACAACAACGATAGTCTGGCGGGTTTTTCATTGAGCGGTTACCTTCATAACCATTGGGATTATACGAGAGATAATGCAGGTAATATTATTGTTACGGATTTCTACGACACTGTGGGCACTCAAGTAAACCATTCATCGGAATACTTCACCTACGACAACCAGAACCGTATCACTTTAGATAGTTCATTTCAGGGAAGTAAAACCAATTACGGTTACGGTCAGAATGTTGATTCCTTGATTGGGTACACATGGAATAATGGATCATCATCCTGGATAGCTCAAACTAAAAAGATAAATATTTACAGTGGTGCTGGTTTGCTGACGCTGCATTATCAGTTTTCGACAGCGCCCGGATCTAATGTGTTGGATTCATATTCCAGAACCAACTACACCTACAATAGCAATGGGTTTGTGATATTGGAAAATACTCAGCTCTACGACGCAACGAGTGGTACGTGGGGAAACGACCAAAATGAGGCGCTTGGCTACAATGGTAACAACCCATTATTAACTTATGTTGAATTAGATCACAGCTACAAATTTATTGGCACATTGAATAGCGCCGGCAACTATGATACTATCTACAACTTTCAATGGAATAACTCTTCTGGTGGTTGGGATCAAAACAACAAGGTGAGGTTTATTTACAATAGTTTTGATTATATCACAGCGGCGGACCTATATGAAATCGATACCGCTACTGGTGCCATAAGCACAACTGTCACCGGGCGCCAGAATTATTATTACCAAACCTACAATGTTCCCGATGCTGTAACAACTGTCAATGCTGTATTTACTGAGATTACAACTTATCCGAATCCCGTTTCCGGTAAATTGCACGTTGATGGAAACATCGGTAGCAAAAATGTTTCAATGCAAATCATCAGCATTACCGGTGCACGATTATTCAATACTTCCGGCAACTGGCAGTCGATGAATAAAGACATTGACATGAGTTCATTTGCGAATGGTGTTTATTATTTGCTGATCACAGATAACAACGGTAACAAAATTGCTGCGAAGCAGATTGTGAAAAACTAGGTGGCTAAAGGAGAAGCCAGTTCGTAAAAAATAAACAAAGGCTGTGCAGTATTACACGGCCTTGTTCTTTTAACTCACGCTGGGAAGCTTTAGGCTCTCTGATTTTATTATACTTTTGTCCTACATAAAAAATAATTAATGAAACCTATTTTATCGATTTTGCTAAGTGCGCTTAGTTTGTCGGCATTTGCACAGCATGTAGATTTAATCCAGGCAACGCCGCAACGTGTAAAAGCTATTATCGAAAAACAAATGTCAACCCATGCTGTAAATAAAACCACGGGGACGGCAGAACGATTGATTGGCTATAGTAGTCGTTCGTTTCCGGGAAATACATTAATTGACACGATGCATGCAGCTTATTCAAACGGGCGCGGTGTATCTTATCCGAGTTGTCGGGAAAATATGTATGGATATAGATTTTTTGGACAACCGGATACAATATGGGAAAACTATGTTGCTGCTAATAGCTATGTCAATGATCTGATATATTTATATGACAGTCATGATTACGTATTGAGTAAGATTGATAAAATTAAGGGTAGAAAGGATGAATACATTTTGGATGCAGCTGGCAATGCTGTGCAGACCAAATCTTATAAATTGGATACAATAAATGGAACTTTAACCTATGATTATACGAATTACTCTTCCTATGACAATCAGAATAGAGATGTCTATGATAGTTCATGGCATGGCTCAAAACTTGTGTCTGTTTATGGTTCAAATGGGATAGACTCTACGACCTCTTACTCGTGGGATACAACCGGAGGAGTCTGGAAGCCTTTAATGAAAGTTGTGTATGGCTATAATGCCTTAGGACGAGTAACGTTGACACGAGGGTTTTCCTGGAACGTTGGTGACAGTGCATGGTTTTACTTTTTAAAAGACACGGGTATCTACAATAACAACGGATGGTTAATTTCTTATGTTGGCATGACTAATTCAGGAAGCACTGTTTGGGATAGTAGTTATAAGTTCATCTATAATTATGCGGGTAATGGCCCGTTGTATAATTACGTGGAATCCTATACAAAGTTCCTTAATCATTGGGCAGGTGTGCAAAAGGATTCATTTTCTCTAAATAGCGCAGGAAATTGGGATTATTTCATCGATTGGCAGTGGGATTACAATGCATTGACGTGGGGTAGTGCATCAAAGCATCAATTGGTCTATAACTCTTTTGATCTTGTTGACAAGCTGGATATTTATAACTTCAATTCAACTACTAATCAGTTTGAAATAAGTCCTTCCAATACGGCACATTACTACTACGAAGAATACAATCCAACCGCTGTAACCACCATCTACACGGCATCTCCCGAAATAACTGCATCTCCAAATCCCGTTTCCGGTAAATTGCACGTTGATGGAAACATCGGTAGCAAAAATGTTTCAATGCAAATCATCAGCATTACCGGTGCACGATTATTCAATACTTCCGGCAACTGGCAGTCGATGAATAAAGACATTGACATGAGTTCATTTGCGAATGGTGTTTATTATTTGCTGATCACAGATAACAACGGTAACAAAATTGCTGCGAAGCAGATCGTGAAAAACTAGGTGGCTGTAGAGAGGTAGTATGCTACGTCTCTACGAATTGCAATAATGATCAGACAGTTTTAAGTCGTCTGATGTTTCCGAATGCATATTTAAAGGTCGTACAGTTGCTGTGCGGCCTTTTCATTTATAATAAAACGAATGATTTTACGTTTTTAGGTTTCAGCTTTAGACGTTATGCTTTTAGCTTAATCTTAAGTTTTACATTTTCAGCTTTGTAATGAATTTGAATACCTTCGCCCGACCTTATAGCAGCGTTTTCTTTTTTTACCTAAATAAAAACTCAATGAAGTTTCTATCGATCCTCCTTTGCGCAACGAGCGCAACCGCTTTTGCACAGCAGCAAAACAACAATCCCCTTTACACGAAAATGACCGGCCACATGAAGCCGCAGGTCAAAGAGATTCTGGCAAAACAACTGGCAGCACAACATGGCCTGAACAAAACAACTGTCAATAAACAGCGGCTTGTTGGTTTTAGTGCACAGAATCTAATGACTGGCGATGTGGACAGTACTTATCTGGGCTACTCCGGTCTTCGTGGTTCATCGTTTGCCAATTGTCTGGACAATATGAACGGATACGACGGCAGCTATTCGAAAGCGGATACTGTTTGGCGGTTTACATCGGGCGCATTGCATTCAGACATGAGATACACTTATGACAGCCACGATAGCGTGTTGACTATCTATGATGCGATGGCCCCATTTAGCATGGTCTATACGTTGGACAACGCCGATAATGCTATTGTTACTGACATCTATGATACATCGGGAGGACAGCCGACACACATGGTGACCTATAGTCAATACGACAATCAAAAGCGCAAGACTTACGACAGCACGGACGGGCTTACTAAAACAATGTACGGTTACGCCCCAGGTGTTGATTCCGCCCTCTCCTATTATTGGGATGGCACGCAGTCAGTCTGGATTCCTACCAGTAAAATCGTTCATACTTATAATAGCGCCAATCTGATGACCGGCGAGTATTCATATCAAGCTGGTGCCAACAGCTGGGACCCTGCTTACAGAACTACTTATACGTATAACAACAGCGGTTTTTTAGCAACAACACTTTCGGAGACTTTTGATGCAAACATTGGCTGGGCTAATGATTATAAAGAAGCTTTTGGTTATACTGGCAGCAATGCGTTGTACAATACTTACGAAGCTTATTATACGGATCAGAATGGTAGCTGGATAGGCGACACAAAATTTGACTGTACGATCAACAGTGCGGGTAATTGGGGTGCCTTTCATTCATTCGAGTGGGGTAATGCTAATAGTTTTGATTCATCTGCAAGAATCGACTTTACCTACAATAACTTCAATTATATAACCGAAATGGATTTTTACTATTACGATTATACTACCGGTGCTTACGATCCGACTGTATTGGAGCGCGATAATTATTATTACCAGACCTACAACGTGCCCGATGCTGTAACGACTGTTCACACTGCGGTTGCCGACATTACAACTTATCCAAATCCAGTTTCCGGCAAGCTTCATATTGGTGGAAATATCGGTAGCAAAAATGTTTCAATGCAAATCATCAGTATAACTGGTGCACGATTATTCAATACATCCGGCAACTGGCAATCGATGAATAAAGACATTGACATGAGTTCATTTGCGAATGGTGTTTATTATTTAGTGATCGCAGACGAAAACGGCAATAAGATTGCTGCGAAGCAGATTGTGAAAAACTGATGGAGCGTAGAGACGTAGCATGCTACGTCTCTACAAAATACAATAACGGTCGTACGGCTTAGCGTCGTCTGACCATTTTGCAAATAATATGGAAAGGTTGTGCAAAATGCGCAACCTTTTTTTGTTTGGTAACTCGTAGCAGCTTTAAGCTTTAGGCTTTGAGCTTTAAGCTTTCGGTGTTGAGCGTTAAGCTTTCAGCTAATAATTATATTTTTGCCTTACCTAATAAAATAGAAATGATGAAACCTATACTATCAATTTTGCTCACTACTTTGAGCATATCCGCATTTGCGCAGCGCTTTGATCCTTCAGAAACAATGTCGCCACTGGTAAGGGCAATTATTCAGAAGCAGATTTCGACCCACAGCAACGGCCTGACTGGTGGCCTGAACAAAACAACCACCGATAAACAACGTCTTATCGGTTACAGCAGCCGTAACATGCAAAATGGAGTGATTGACGATACTTCATCGTTAACTTATTCCGGATTCCGCGGTTCTTCTTTTGCCAATTGTAATGAAAATGCGAGTGGAGATCGTGGCGCCTATTCGAAACCCGATATCGTCAACACGGTTGCTACTTTTGGTACAAATCTGATGTTGTGCACGTATGACGGGAAAGACAGCTTGTCGACTGAATATGACAGCCTGGGGCACCGTCTGAATGTTTATACGCGAAATAATGTCGGTGATCCCATCGTACTGGATTATTATGATACACTCAATAATAACCCGCCGAGACACCTTACCACCTACAGCAATTTTGACAACCAGCACCGGAGGCTCTACGATAGTAGCTGGCAGTATATGAAAACGGTGTCTGTCTACGGTCAGGGCGTAGATTCTTTCATGTATTATGTCTGGGATAATACATCGGGACAATGGAAGACTGCTTACAAAACGGTTGCGGTATATAATAATGCGGGACTCCCAACCAATTATTATAGTTATAACGGAAATGCTTCGAATGGCTGGAATCAGAGTGGCAGAGTCACCTGTACGTATAACAGTAATGGCTTTCTGACATCTGCCATTAGCGAATCGCTGAACAACAGCACTCAGGTTTGGCAATATACTATTAAGCAAGTTTATGATTATACTGGTAATCATCCGCTTTACAGCAAATACGAATTCTATAACAGCTACAGTCAAGCCGGAGGATGGCAAGGATACACTAAAAATGATTGCGTAGGCAATAGTGTTGGTAACTGGGATACTGTCTATACATCTAGCTGGGATACCGTCTCCCATAATTTCGGCCAACCTAATAAAAGAGTCGACTATACCTACAATAGTTTCAATCTGGTTACTCAAATGGATACTCGCTCTTACAATCAGGCTTCCGGTCAGTTTAGTCCCACTAAAACCGAGCGGTTTTATTATGAAGCTTATACCGTTCCCGATGCTGTAACCACTATCCACACTATATCTCCAGAAATTACCGCTTACCCGAATCCTGTTTCCGGTAAACTGCATGTTGATGGAAACATCGGTAGCAAAAATGTTTCGGTTCAAATGATCAGCATCACTGGTGCGCGTCTATTCAACGCAACGGGCAACTGGCAGTCGATGAATAAAGACATTGACATGAGTTCATTTGCTAGTGGTGTTTACTATTTAGTGATCGCAAACGAAAATGGAGATAAGATTGCTGCAAAGCAGATTGTGAAAAACTGATTGAGCGTAGAGACGTAGCATGCTACGTCTCTACAAAATACAATAATGGTCGGACGGCTTAGCATCGTCTGACCATGTTACAAATAAACTGAAAGGTCGTGTAACTATTTGTTGCACGGCCTTTGTTCTTTTAACGCGTGCTGGGAAAGCTTTAAGCCTATAGCTTCTGCTTTTGGGCTTTCAGTCAATAATTATATTTTTGTTCTACCTAAAAAATAATTAATGAGACCTATTCTATCGATATTGCTAAGTGCGCTTAGTCTGTCAGTATTTGCACAACGCGCAGATCTTCTCCAGGCGATGCCTCCACGTTTAAAAACGGCTTTCGCAAAACAAATGGCACCTCGCGACGTGTACAAAACAACCGGCGCGACTCAGAGATTAATTGGATATAGTTATTACACTGGAAACACGCAGACCGATACGATGCATGCGAAATTTTCAGGTGGGAGAGGAGATGCGTTCAGTAATTGCAGCGATAATCTAATGGCCTCCTGGGGCGGATTTGCTCAGCCAGATTCAATTTGGGTAGATGATTTGAATTTAAGGATAGTAGATCAAGTGTATCTTTACGATGCGCAAAACCATGCAACGGTATATACAGACTACAGGTCTCAATCTCGCCAAGAGATGACATATGACAATTCGGGGAATAATACGATTACGAAGTTTTATGATACAGTCGGCAGTGGCAACGGAACGCTGATCTATAAACACTCACAGTATTGCTTTTATGATAATCAAAATCGGAAGACATATGACAGCATTCCCAATCAGCAAAAATCGATCTATATTTATGGATCAAACGGCTACGACTCCATAATATATTATAATTGGCATGTTGCAGCGGCTATTTGGTCAAAGATTGAAATGGAAGCTTCGGTTTATAATAGTCTGGGGCAAAAGATTTTCTATTCTCTAGGAAATTATGACACAGCCGCCCACGCATGGCGCTTGTATATTCGAGACTCTTTTATATACAATAGCAATGGTTTTGTTGCAGAGGAGATAGATCAGACTAATTACACTGGTACCTGGACTACAAGAAAATTTGTTACCGGTTATTCTGGAAATAATCCTTTACCCATTTTAGAAACAGAATATGTTGGTGATAGTCTTGTACCAGACATCCAGGATTTTTATAGCTTAAATAGTGCTGGAAATTGGCAGTCAAGAGTTTCTCAACACTGGAATCCGACGACGAGCAGCTGGAGTAATGATGATAGTCTGGATATCGTGTATAATACTTCTGAATTTATTTCAATGACAAACGATTTTTATTACGACTCAACCGGCAATCGGTTTAACACAAGTCCCTCCGTTACGCAACATTACTACTACGAAGATTACACCCCAACCGCTGTAACCACCATCCACACTACATCTTCCGAAATCATCGCATATCCGAATCCTGTTTCCGGTAAACTGCATGTTGATGGAAACATCGGTAGCAAAAATGTTTCGGTTCAAATGATCAGCATCACCGGTGCGCGTCTATTCAACGCATCGGGCAACTGGCAGTCGATGAATAAAGACATTGACATGAGTTCATTTGCTAATGGCGTTTACTATTTGTTGATCACAGATAACAACGGTAACAAAATTGCTGCGAAGCAGATTGTGAAAAACTGATTTGCGCCGAACGTTTAAAGCATAACGCTTAAAGCTTGCCGGTAATTAAGTAGAAAGGTTGTGCAAAATGCACAACCTTTTTTTGTTTGGTAACTCATAGCAGCCTTAAGCTTTAGGCTTTGAGCGTTGAGCTAATAATTATACTTTTGCCCCACCTAAAAAATAATAATGAAAACAATTCTATCAATCCTGCTCGGAGTAACGAGCCTATCTGCGTTAGCACAACATAATAATCCTTTCGACGCAATGCCGGCACACCTAAAGGCGATTTTTGAAAAGCAAATGTCTAAACAGGTGGTTTACAAAACAACAGGATCTGCACAGCGACTCGTCGGTTACAGCAAATACTCTTTTCCGGGAAATACGATGACTGATACAATGCATGCATCTTTTTCTGGTGGAAGAGGGGATGCCTTCAGAGATTTTATTGATAATCTTTATGCAAGTGGTGGTAGCAACAACAGCCAGCCAGATGCTGTATGGGAAACTATTTTGCCTTCTAACTTTAAGACTATTGATCGCGAATACCTTTACGATAACCAAAATCACGCGGTCAAAACGATTGATCATAAAAATCAGTACAACCTTGTTCAGACCTATGATAATGCAGGCGACGCCATTCTTACGAAGTGGTATGATACGGCAATGACTTATCGATTTTCGGAGTACACTACTTATGATAATCAACACCGGAAAGTATATGATAGTGTTTGGCATAGCGGTATACAACGGTATGTCTACGGTGCAAACGGTGCTGATTCTGGCATTATTCTTACCTGGAACAATACTGCTGGTGCCTTCCGGCCGTTTCTTATGGATGTAGAGCTCACTAATACCTCCGGGCAGCTTGCATTTCACTATCAGTATTTAGGAGATACAATTACAAACTCATGGCAGGTGCCAACGTCGCGTGATTCTCTTGTCTGCAACAGTTACGGGTTTATTACGAAATCGTTTAGTCAAAACTATTACAACGGTCAATGGAATAACACAGGTGTCAACGTTTCTGATTATTCTGGAAGCAGTTCCATACCGAACTATCTCGGGTATTTTTCAATTCAGAATAACGTGCTTGTAGGGCAATATCAGACTTTCTTCACTTTAAACGGTGTTGGCAACTGGACCGGTGAAGTTCGTCAGAATTGGAACACAGCCACGAATAGTTGGTGGACTTCTGATAGTATCAATATTAATTACAACACAAACGATCTGGTTGCTCTCGTTAATACTTTTAGATACGACACATCAACCCATCAATACCAGGCAGCGCCGTCCGCTGTTGAAACTTACTACTATGAAGAGTACGATCCGCAGGAAACCGCTGTAACCACTATTCAAACTACATCTCCAGGAATCACTGCTTACCCGAATCCTGTTTCAGGTAAACTGCATGTTGATGGAAACATCGGTAGCAAAAATGTGTCAATGCAAATCATCGGTATCACCGGTGTTCGTCTATTCAATGCATCGGGCAACTGGCAATCGATGAATAAAGACATTGACATGAGTTCATTTGCTAATGGCGTTTACTATTTGTTGATCACAGATAACAACGGTAACAAAATTGCTGCGAAGCAGATTGTGAAAAACTGATGGAGCATAGAGACGTAGCATGCTACGTCTCTACAAAATACAATAACGGTCGGACGACTTAGCGTCGTCTGACCATTTTGCAAATAATATGGAAAGGTTGTGCATTTTGCACAACCTTTTTTTGTTTGGTAACTCATAGCAGCCTTAAGCTTTAGGCTTTGAGCCTGCTAAGGTTCCTGAGATTTCGGAACAGGCACAGTTTGCTGTGTGCTGCGCTGATTGCAACTTTTTGTAAAGTACCAGATGAATGTAATAATGATCAGCAGGAAAACCATTGGTACGACCCAACCGGTGCTTTTTCTTGCGGTATGGTGGCGTACTGAATTATTATAAACTACCGGGCTGGGAGCTGTATCCTGTGTTTCTGCGCTCATTGCGGTAGTGTCTCGAATGCCCAGCCCACCAACCAGATTAAATCCCGCAGGAACGGTCGCGAGCAAATCTTCTTTCTGTGTTTGAATCATATGGCCAAGATCCGCTGCAGACAATCCGTACTCGCGAATATGCAAACCGAGGATGCTTAGTGTTGTGATACCTGCAATGGTCAGCAGGGAAACAGCAGATGATTGCTGGATATTCGCGAAGCTGGAAAGCGCCTTAGCGATGCCAGCAAGCTTATCTCCAAAAAGACCCGTATCGAGTTCTGAAATACCGGGCAAATCACCGCCGGTAAGCAGGGTAGCCGGATTAGTTGCCGCGCCGCTGTCTGCCGCTTCTTTAGCCATATTATACACATCCATGCCACCTGCAACATTATCTGTTTTTTGGACGAGCCGGGTAAAAGCAGCGGATAAGGCTCCAGGCAGCGCCTGTTGAATACTGGCATCAGATTCCTCTAAAGCACCAGCGGCTTTCATAACGAAATCATCGCCAAAAGCATTTTTTACCTGTTCGAAAAGCGTAGTCATGGCGTTGGATTTTGATTTATGTTAAAAAAACACATAAATAATGCCAGCATCCAACTTAGAGACTGCTTAGGGTCCTGTCCATTTTGCCGGATGTTGCCTTTCTCTCGTAAGAACAAGTAAACTATTTGCATAAGGCCGTGTACTACTTATGTAGTGGATTGTACTACTAGCATAATGGATTGCACTACTTGCGTAAGGAAGTGCACTACTTGCATAATGGATTGTACTACTTGCGTAATGGAGTGCACTACTTGCGTATGTGAGTGCACTACTAGCATAATGGATTGTACTACTTGCGTAATGGAGTGCACTACTCGCGTATGTGAGTGTACTACTTGCATAAGTGATTGTACTACTTGCGTAAGGAAGTGCACTACTTGCATAAAGCAGTGCACTATTTGCGTAAACGAATGCACTACTTGCGTACGTGCATGTCTTATATAAGATAGCCAAAGCACTGCTTAAGGAACATAAAAAAAGAGACTGCTTTTAAGACAGTCTCTTTTACATTCATATCGGAAATAGTTATTAAAGCGTAAATGCTTTTTCAACCAGTTCGTTTTGTTCTTTAGTGTGCATTTTAGCAAAACCAGTAGCAGTTGAGGCGCTTGCCGGACGGCTGAGGTAGCTGATCGGGAAGTTTTCAAATGTTTGCGCCAGATAGCCCAGTGCACCCATGTTGCGTGGTTCTTCCTGCACCCACATCCATTCTGCTTTCTTGTATTTCGCGCGGATTGCTTCCAGTTGTTTAACCGGCAATGGATATAATTGCTCCAGACGAACAACAGCAACGTCTTCACGTTTGTCTGTCAGTTGTTTTTCGCTCAGGTCAAAATACATTTTACCAGTACACAGCAATACGCGTTTTACTTTGCTCGCTGTTTTTACATTCGGATCATCAATCACTTCCTGGAAACCGCCTTTTGTCAGTTCTTCAATGGTAGAATAAGAACGTGCGTGACGAAGGTTCGCTTTCGGAGCAAAGTTTACCAATGGTTTGCGGAACTGCCATGCCATCTGACGACGCAGTGCGTGGAAGAAGTTGGCCGCAGTTGTGATGTTGGTGATCACCATATTGTTTTCCGCACACATTTGCAGGAAACGTTCCAGACGAGCGCTGGAGTGTTCTGGTCCACCGCCTTCATAACCGTGCGGCAGCAGCATTACCAGACCATTCTGCGTTGTCCATTTTTGTTCACCGCTAGAGATGTATTGGTCAATTACTGTTTGTGCACCATTTGCAAAGTCACCGTATTGCGCTTCCCAGATAACCAGGTTATTTGGATTCGCCATGCCATAACCGTATTCAAAGCCAAGTACTGCAAATTCACTCAGCAGTGAGTTGTAGATATGAAAAGTACCTTGTTTTTCTTGCAGAGCACTCAGACGGTTGTAAGACTTGTTGGTTGCTTCGTCATAAATCACCGCGTGACGGTGAGAGAACGTACCGCGTTTCACATCTTCACCACTCAGACGTACATCGTGGTTTTCCGTGAGCAGGCTCGCATAAGCCATCAATTCGCCGGTAGCCCAGTCTACTTTACCTTCTGTTTCAAACAGCTTGATTTTATCCTGCAGCAGTTTTTCAACTTTACGCAGTGGTTTAAAACCTTCAGGCCATTTCATCAGCGCAGGCACCAGACGTTTTACATCTGCTTCGGAGATGCCGGTTGCAGGTGACTGATCGAAATCCTCGGCAGTTGCTTTACGCAGTTGCTGCCACCAGAGTTCCGGTTTCTGATAAGTATAAGGAAGCGGTTTTTGTTTTACTTCGTCCAGACGTTGTTGCAGATCATCCCAGAAACGTTTTTCCATTTCTTTCGCGAGGTCTTGCGCATCAGCTTCACCATTTTTCAGGAGGAACTGCGTGTACATTTCGCGTGGATTCGCGTGCTTGTCGATCAGTGCGTACAGCTGTGGCTGTGTGAATTTAGGTTCATCGCCTTCGTTGTGACCGTAACGACGGTAACAAACCATATCGATGAAAATATCTTCGTTGAATTCCTGACGGTAAGCAACGGCCAGTTCACACACTTTCACCACCATTTCAGGATCGTCGCCATTCACATGGAATACCGGCGCCTGCACCATTGATGCGATAGACGTACAGTAATCTGCAGAACGTGCATCGTCAAAATCAGTTGTGAAACCGATCTGGTTATTGATCACAAAGTGGATGGTACCGCCGGTGAAATAACCTTCGAGTTTGCTCATTTGCAGCAATTCGTAGATCACACCCTGACCGGCAACCGCAGCGTCACCATGAATCAGGATCGGTAGTACGCGGTGGTATTCTTTGTTGTATAAAATATCAGCTTTAGCGCGGGCAAAACCTGTTACGACCGGATCTACCACTTCAAGGTGAGAAGGGTTTGGCATCAGTTGCAGGTTAATTTCCTTGCCGCTTGGTGTTTTTACGTTTGAATTGAAACCGAGGTGATATTTTACGTCGCCAGAGCCCATCGTCATATCTGCAGGCATTACACCTTCAAATTCTGCGAAGATCTGTTCGTAAGTTTTACCCATGGTATTAGCCAGGATATTGAGACGGCCACGGTGTGCCATACCAATATTCACTTCTTTCACATCAGCAGCTGCAGCAGCGTTGATGATGGCGTCCAGACCCGGAATAGTGCTTTCGCCACCATCCAGACCGAAACGTTTCTGGCCGATATATTTTGTGTGCAGGAATTTTTCGAAGATCACACCGTCGTTGATCTTTTGAAGAATGCGTTTGCGTTGTTCGATAGATGGTTTGCGTTCCATCATCGCTTCGAAATTCTTCTCTACCCACTGGCATTTTTCGCGGTCGTTGATATAAGTGTATTCAACGCCTACGTTGCCTGTATAATATTTTTGGAGACGGGCTATGATATCGCTCAGCTTTGCTTTACCAAGGCCGATGAAGCTACCCGCATTAAATTCTGTTTTGAGATCTGCATCGCTCAGGTTAAAATCCTGCAGTGCGAGATGCGGATGACGGTCTTTTCTTGGACGGATGGGATTGGTAGTGGCTTCCAGATGGCCTTTTTTACGATAAGCGCGAATCAGGTTGTACACGCTGAATTCTTTGGCCAATTGCTCATTGCTCACCGGAGTTTTATCTGTAGCAGCAGACGTCTGGCCATTAGAACCGTTTGAAGGAGATTTTGCATAAGCGAAATCAAAGCCTTCAAAAAATTTTCTCCACTCAGGATCAACAGCTGCAGGGTCTTTTACATAATCACTGTACAGCGACTCGATGTATGCTGGATGGGAGCCCATCACGTACGAAAAGTCTTGCATTTTCAAGTATTTATTGCTGGTTATTTTAAGTTGAATATACACCAATCGCTCACACCGGAGGTATGACGCCTCGCAAAGTTAATAGCTATTTATCAAAGAAAGGAGGGTAATTGATGAATGTGTTAAATGGTTAAAGAGTTAATGTGTTCAATATGTGGAATGTGATTAATGCGTTTTCTATGGACAATGGATAATTCCCCGCGTTTGAAACTGACAACTCACCACTCAGTACTCATATATCCGTCGCGCTGGGACGTCCCTTCGGGGGATGGGGGTATTTAATTTATAAGTGTCCAGGTAAAACCAAATCTGATCATCGCGTTTTGCGCGGCATAACCCGGTGCAATAATGATATTGCGGGAGAAAATCTGGTTAAGCTGATCGCCCATTACATAAGCGCGGAAACGCTTTACCTTAAAGTTGAAGTACAACGATATGGCCGGGATATTGCTCACAGAATAACTGCTCTGATAGTAAAAACGGTTAAAGAAAGGCGAATAGCCATCCGCATCATATCTGGTATGGTATTCCACCATAATGCCCGTCGCTGCTCTCAGTGCGTTCTTAAATAATGTTCCTTCCACACCAAATTGATGGCGGCCTAAAAGTGCGGGAACATGTACAGGTGCGCTACCAGTTACCTGCTGGTAGACCAATTCGTTGTCGAGCACGAGTATATTCCAGCGAAATACTTTACGCACCCATATTTCAGTGAGGTTAAAAGGAGATGCATACTGCGTTGGACGTTGTGCTTCATTCAGGTAAATGTAATTACCGATAATATAGTTACGGACGCCCGCCGAGAAACGGAATTTCGGGCTGGATAAACTAGCGTAAAGCTGCGTAATGCTTTCTTTATCAAACGAAGTAAGCAGGGTGTCGAATTTCGTTTGATGAATTGTGTAATTGTACGGCGCGTTTGCCAGTTGCTGCTGGAAACCAATGGTTATGTTGCCCCAGTTGCCGCCGAGGTTTTTGCCGACATTCGCCGCCAGGTTAAAATTGCCGGCCGCATCGCCGGTTACAAAAAACTGAGTATTGGCTTCGTATTGCCATTGACCTGGCTGTAACGCTTCTTTTTTAATGCTTCCTGTAAGGTAATTGCTGATAATGCTGAGGGAGCTGGTACCCACTGCATAGTTAGTTTCGAAGTTATCAATGCGGTTACCTGCGCCCAGCGAGAAAATCAGCGGATTGCTTTCTTTTCCTGCGAAACCATTGAGTGTAAGCGCATTTTCAAATTTCATCCATTTCTGCTCCATAAACACGGAGTCGTTAGGCGCAATATATTGGTCGGTAAACAATGATGTATATCGTGCTGAATCCGGGCGAAGGTCTTTGTACTCGTATTTTTCGCTGGTCAGCTGCATACGGTGGCCAATGCTGAATCTTGGTTTCAGTTTCAGATAATATTGTGAAGAATCCTGGTTATACAAAGTATCTGTACGACCAAATGTGTAAGCATGGTTCAGCAAAAAGCCCCAGTCGCGGAATTTTGTAGTAACCGAAGAACGGGTAGCGCTGTAAGCATCGTTCTGAAAGGCCACGGGAATAGTCGCACGGTTGCTGTAGTCGCTGCGTGTCAGGAATGAATCAGAAACCATACCGCCGTTTTCGTCCTGCTGTTCCTTATTATATACAATTGAACCAAACAGTTCGTAGTTCTGTTTTTTGCTTTGATAATGCGTTGAAAGGCTCGCGTTATCGTCATTTACCCGCTGTATTTTGTAATACCCCGGTGAATATGTTTTGCGATATTGCGCTGCAACGTTCCAGTTGGGCTTGATATTGTCTGCAACGGCAATACGCGTCATTTGTTCGAGTTTGCTGCCCAGCTGATAAGTAAATTCAGAATATGGCTTGGTGGTGTTGTAAAAATAGAGACTGTCCAGGCGAAAGCGGTAGACGTCGAAAGTGTGGTAACCCAATGATGGACCTGCAATACTAGTCGGCGTAAACATCAGGCTGCGCGACGGGCTGCCGGAGTTGCCGAGATCGCGGTTCCAAGGCTGGGAAAACGGTCTGCGGGCAAAAGTGTGCAGCGTTGTGTCCGGGTAATAATCTTTCAGAGAATATTGTGTGCGGAATGTGGTATTGGCCACTTCGTCATGCCAGGAATTGGTATTGGTTTTGCTGGTGGTATCGCGTTGTGGTGCGTTACTCAGCGTGACCGGGGAGCCCGGAGGCGTACTGCTGAATTGAGCCAAAACAGTATTGCTGTCAGCTAAAAACAGGGAGATAAAACAAACAATATATAAAAAGGCCGCCGGCGGTCTATTTTGTAGCAATGGTTACAATTTTGTGAATTTGCTGATGTGCGACTGGCTGCCTGTGGAGATCTTTACAAAGTAAGTTCCTTTAGCCCAGTTGCCGGGCAAAGTTAATTGAATCGGTTGATAGGCGTAGTCTGCTGCCGGAAACCGCTGGCTGAAAATTCTTTTTCCACCAATATCGTAAATATTAATGTCCACATTTTCGGCGTTTTCGGCTGATGGAAAACTCACAAAAAGCTTGTCTGTGGCGGGATTGGGGTATACAGAAAAAGCTGCATTCTGTTGTTGGGGCCAACCGGTTGCATCGTGCACATCCAGAATATAAAGTCCGGTTTGCATGTCACTGACCACTACACGACCCGAAGGGAAAAACGGATAGCATCCCCAGGCACCGCCAAAACCGCTGAAAGATGGGCCGGGATAAGTGTCGTAAAAACCTACTTGTTTGGGCGTATCCGGGTTGGAAATATCATAAATCTGAAGTCCGTCGAAATAATACGCGACAAAAGCCAATTTGCCGATCAGGTAAGGGATGTGTGGAATACAAGTCTGGTCGCCAGGCCGTGGTGAAAAAGTACCGATCACATGAGCGTTTACCACATCACTGACGTCAATAATTTTTACCGGCATACCAAAAGTTTCGTCCGTCATTACGCCGATTCCGTCACGTTCTACCCAACTGGAATGATTAAAGCCTTGATAAGGATAAAATGACATATCGCCGATCTTCCGGGAATTGCCGGGTTGTGTAAAATCCACAATTTCATAGCCATAATAAGAAGCGCTGCAATAAGCGGTGTCATTGCGCACAAACATATCATGGATATTATCCTTGCTTCTGTAGCGATCCCGCAAAACAGGGTTTGCCGGATTTGAGATGTCGTACACCCGCATCTGATCTACCGAAGTGTAAGATTTAGCGGTGCCGGCGTATAGCGTTGCATTTACCGTATCAATGGCGATTTTATTACAACCCATGAAATCGTAGGGAGAAGATTCATACACAAGATGCAAAGAATCGGGCAGGTAATTGAGATCGAAAATCTGCAAAGTGCTCACGCCTTCGTTGCAAACTGCGTAGAGATAATGTTTGTAAACTTTATAGTCGCGGTGAATGATAGTTGGGCCCGCTGCGCGTCCCGGATAGAAGGCCACTTGTTTACATTGGTCAATATCGATAATGTGTGCTCCTTCTGTAGAGCCAATCACGGCATATTCCTTTCCTTTTAATACAAATCCCCAGACATCGTTATAACGCTGACCAGCCATATTGATCCGGATATGACCTGTATCATTCCAGTTGCCCAGCAATTTTACATTCAGTGACTGCTGTGCGGAAGAACTTTGACAAACAAATAAGTATAAAAATATTATGAGCAGAAGGCGCATTCCTAAAAGTACGGAATTCGTAATTCACCCCCAACCCCTAAAGGGGAGTCTCAGCGTGAGCATTTTTTATGTAGGACGGTTAAATCTATGTCAGATATGGTTTTCGGATGTGATTAGAATTCGATTAGAACCTGCGCTGCCGCCGTGAGACTTCGGCTTAGTTTAGTATGATTTTGCGTCTTGGCTTTTATGCGTACTGTTCAGAGCAGACCGTAAGGAGGGGGGAAACATACTTGTGTTGAGACTCCCCTTTAGGGGTTAGGGGTATCGTCGCAATTCACCCATCCTTTGTCTGCTTCACACCCGATTTGCTAAAACAGTCATACCTATCTTTGGTTTATTAAACTAAAAACTATGCGAACTAAGATCACGCCATTTTTACTGTTCAATACAGAAGCCGGAGAAGCAGCTGAATTCTACGTTTCCGTTTTCAAAGGCAAGATGCTCGAAGTCAAAAAATATCCGGAGAACTCACCAATGATGGCTGGTACTGTGATGACTGCCAGCTTCGAAATCTTTGGGATGAATATGGTAGCCCTCAACTGGGGTCAGGAAGCTAAATACACAGAATCCATTTCCTTTGCCATTGAACCAGACACACAGGAAGAAGTCGATTATTACTGGAATGCATTAATTGCCGACGGCGGAAGTGAAGGGCCATGCGGCTGGTTGAAAGATAAATACGGCGTATCCTGGCAAGTAGCTCCGGAACCATTGCTTCGCATGATGAATGACAAAGATTCTAAGAAGTCAATGGCGGTAATGCAGGCGATGATGAAAATGAAAAAGATTGTAATTGCAGATTTGCAGGCGGCGTACGATAACGCTTAATCACTGGCGCGAGAGTTCCGAAGGACTCTCGTGTCTATAAAATCTCCCAGTCTCCCGACTGGTATCTAGAATACGTGAAGCAGTCAGAAGACTGCTTGGATAACACGTCACGAGAGCGCTGCGCTAACGCTTGCGCCAGAAAAGAAGGGCTTCGTAAGAAGCCCTTCTTTTCTATATAATATTACGTTGCAACCCCTCGAACTTAGCAACTACCCACCAACTCCGCTATCAGCTTCGCCAGTTTTGGAGCCGCTTCGTTTGCGGCTGCCAGTACTTCTTCGTGTGTGATTTTATTGAGTTCATCGCGGATGCCCAGATCTGTTACGATGCTTGCGCCAAAAATTTTCATACCGCTGTGAATCGCTACAATTACTTCCGGAACGGTACTCATACCAACCAGATCGCCACCAATTACGTGCAGCCATTTGTACTCCGCACGTGTTTCAAAAGTTGGCCCCTGCAAACCAATATACACGCCGGTTTGTACATATAATTCCTGACGTTTCGCAATATCCTGTGCTTTCGCAATCAGTTCGAGTGTATATGGTTCACTCATATCCGGGAAGCGCACGCCCAGACGTTCGTCGTTTCTGCCGCGCAGCGGATGTTCGGGGAATAAATTGATATGATCACGGATGATAACGATATCGCCGACTTTGTATTCAGGATTCATGCCACCAGCTGCATTTGATACAAATAAACTGTGCACACCCAGCGCTTTCATTACTCGTACCGGAAAGGTCACTTCATCCATATTGTAGCCTTCATAGTAGTGGAAACGGCCAGCCATCATCACAGTTTGTTTGCCGCCCAGTTTGCCAAAAATCATTTTTCCGGCGTGACCTTGCACCGTTGAAACCGGAAAGTTTGGAATCTCATTGTAGGGAATTTCCAGTTCTGTTTCCATCAGTTCGGTCAGTCCGCCAAGGCCGCTGCCAAGGATTACACCTGCCTCAGGCGCTACAGAAATACGTTGTTTTATAAAATCGGCTGTCGCCTGAATCTTGTCAAATAAGCTCATATGATGCATTTTCGGCGGACAAAAATAGCATATTCAGCGGCGGGTTCTCTGAATATCTGTTAATAAAAGAACAATTCGCCCCAGAAAGCCGTAGACTAAACGGCCTAGTTTTATATTTTTGTCAGGTACACAGTTAAAAAATAAATGTCCTGATGAAGGTTGTTATTTTCGCCGGCGGACGTGGAACCCGTATTTCAGAAGAATCGTCACTGCGCCCTAAACCTATGATTGAAATCGGTGGTAAACCGATCCTCTGGCATATTATGAAGACTTATGCAGCTTACGGCCATAATGAATTTGTGATTTGTCTCGGTTATAAAGGCTGGATGATTAAAGAATATTTTGTCAATTACTTTATGCATAACGCCGATGTGACTGTTGATTTGTCTAACAACTCACTGGAAGTACATCAGAATTTCGCAGAACCATTTAAAGTTTCGCTGATAGATACTGGTTTGGATACCATGACAGCCGGTCGCCTGAAAAGGGTATTGCCTTATGTAGGTAATGAAACTTTTATGCTGACTTACGGTGATGGTGTGGCAGATGTAAATATCGATGAGCTCGTAAAATTCCATAAAAACACTGGTAAAATCTGCACCATGACTGCCATTCAGGCTACCAGCCGTTTTGGTGTGCTGAAAATGGAAGACGATGGTACCATCAACAGCTTTGAAGAAAAACCGGCAGATAGCGGAACCTGGATCAATGGTGGTTATTTCGTGATTGAACCTGAAATTGCAAAATATCTGCACGATGATGCAGACGATATCATGTGGGAACGTCAGCCATTAGACGATCTGGCGCGCGACGGACAAATTGCAGCTTATAAGCATCACGACTTCTGGAAATGTATGGATACGCTCCGTGATAAGGAAGAGCTGGAAGCAATGTGGCAAAATGAGCCGCTTTGGAAGAAATGGTAATTTTATTGGCGATTGAAGATTTGTGATTGAAGATTTGTGATTGAAGATTGTAACTCGTGTTTGTCATTCTGAGCGAAGTCGAAGAATTTCTTTAATTGTTCGCGATTTTGACGTTTCACTTTTGACCATTGACCATTCACCATTCACAACTGACAACTGACAACTCACAATGAATATTGAATACCTCAAAAAAATATACAGCGGCAAGCGTGTTTTTCTCACCGGACATACCGGTTTTAAAGGCGCGTGGATGCTGCAGATCCTGCAATGGCTGGGTGCTGACGTAAAAGGTTATGCGCTGAAACCAGAAAATGAAGGTGATCTGTACAACGAGATCGGCGGTGATAATCTTTGCTATGCATCCGTAATTGCTGATATCCGTGATCTGCATACGTTGCAGGGCGAAATGATCCGTTTTCAACCGCATTTTGTGTTTCATCTGGCGGCACAATCATTGGTGCGCAGGAGTTATGAGCAACCAGTAGATACTTTTGCTGTGAACGTAATTGGTACTGCTAATGTGCTGGAAGCTATGCGCGGATTGGAAAATCCGTGTACCGGTGTAATTATCACAACAGATAAAGTGTATGAAAATCCGGAACGTGGGTTACCATTTAAAGAGGATGATAAATTAGGTGGTTATGACCCATATTCCGCGAGTAAAGCGGCTGCGGAGATTGTCATCTCTTCTTATGAACGTTCTTTCTTTAATCCGGAACAATATGCGAAACACGGAAAAGCGATTGCCTCGGTACGTGCCGGAAATGTGATTGGTGGCGGCGATTATGCGGAAGCGCGTATCATTCCTGATATTGTTCGGGCATTGGACAGAGGTGGAAAAGTGATTTTGCGTAATCCGCAATCAGTGCGCCCATGGCAACATGTGTTGGAACCATTGGCGGTGTATCTGATGCTCGGCGCAAAAATGAGCGAAGATCCGCAGCGTTTTGCGGGCGCTTATAATGTGGGCCCGGATGCAAACGATGAAAAAACAGTAGAAGAGCTGACGAAAATATTTTTGAGCGCTTATGGCAAGGAAGGATTTTATGAAATAGATCCACCGGCGAATGCGCCGCACGAAGCAAAACTGCTTCTGCTTGACAGTGCTAAAGTCCGCTCGATGCTGGAATGGCATCCAAAGTTGAACGCGGCTTCTGCCATCTACTGGACGGCTGAATGGTACGCAGATAAGCAGCATTCGCAGAAGGAAAAAACATTACGCCAGATCGAACAGTATTTTGGAAGCTAAGTTTCGCAGATTTTTATGATAGAAAACATTCTTACCGACGCCAAATTAATTACGCTACCAGCGTTTTTTGATGTGCGTGGTGCTTTTGTCAAAACATTTAATGAAAGTCTTTTCGGGCAATATGGCATTCAGTTTGAACTGAAGGAAAGCTATTTTTCCATCTCCAAAAAAGATGTGATTCGCGGGATGCATTTTCAGACGCCACCACATCAGCACGCCAAAATTGTGTTTTGTCCGCAGGGTGCTATCCTGGATGTGATTATTGATTTGCGTAAAGGCTCGCCAACATTTGGTGAGTACTTTGCACATGAGCTTTCCGCTGAAAATCATAAAGCGTATTACATTCCCGAAGGTTTTGCCCATGGCTTTAAATCTCTGACCGACGATGCGGTGACTTATTATCTTGTTTCTTCTGAGTACAGCCAGCCAAACGATACCGGAATTTTATACAACAGCTTTGGTTTTGACTGGGGTGTACAGGAACCGGTTATGTCTGCCAGAGATCTGTCTTTTGACGGAATAGACGTATTCAATACGCCGTTTATGTATACTTCCGGGCAATAAGTTATTTTTGCAACTCAATTTAGTAACTACCGTTTAGGAGTAGGGGCATTTTCAAACGATGAACCCACTCGCCAAACAAACACCATAATAGTTTATGAATATTAAGAAAGTATTGACTACGCTCGGTATTGACAAAGTCAACGAAGGCGCTGCCACGGGTACCAAATGGATCAAATCAAACGGAGCAGCGATCGAATCATTCTCTCCGGTAGATGGCAAACGCATTGCTGCGGTAACTGGCGTTGATCGTAAAAATTATGATACTGTGGTAAGCCAGGCTGAAGCTGCATTCCCGGAATGGCGCATGTGGCCTGCTCCAAAACGTGGCGAAGTAGTTCGTCAGATTGGTGAGGCACTCCGTAAAAATAAAGAAGCACTCGGTACGCTCGTTTCTTATGAAATGGGTAAAAGCCTTCAGGAAGGTTTGGGTGAAGTACAGGAAATGATTGATATCGCGGATTTCGCGGTGGGTCTTTCCCGTCAGTTGTACGGTTTGACAATGCACAGTGAGCGTCCGATGCACCGTATGTATGAGCAATGGCATCCGCTTGGCGTTGTTGGTATTATCAGCGCATTTAACTTTCCTGTAGCTGTATGGAGCTGGAATAGCTTCCTGGCTTGGGTTTGTGGTAATACATGCGTTTGGAAGCCATCAGAAAAAACTCCTTTGACAGCTATCGCTTGTCAGAAAATAGTAGCGAACGTATTTAAAGCAAACAACGTTCCGGAAGGTGTAAACGGTCTCGCTATCGGCGGTCGTGAAACCGGTGAATGGATGAGCAATGATACACGTATTCCACTGGTGTCTGCTACAGGTTCTACTCGTATGGGTAAAGCCGTGGGAGCTGCAGTAGGTGGCCGTCTCGGTCGTTCTTTGCTGGAACTGGGTGGCAACAATGCAATCATTGTTTCACAACATGCAGATCTGACGATTGCAATGCGTGCTGCAGTATTCGGCGCGGTTGGTACTGCAGGTCAGCGTTGTACAACTACACGTCGTCTCATCATTCACGAAAGCGTGTATGATGCATTCAAGAAAAAACTCGTTGCAGCTTATAAAAATCTGAGCATCGGCGATCCGTTGGATCAAAACAACCACGTAGGTCCGTTGATTGACAAAGATGCGGTTGGAAACTACCTCACTGCAATCAGCGAACTGAAAAAATCGGGTGCTAAAGCTGTAGTAGCAGGTGGCGTGCTGAGCGGCGAAGGTTATGAAAGCGGTTGTTACGTAAAACCATGTATTTACGAAGTGGATAATAGTTGGCCGATCGTGCAGCACGAAACATTTGCGCCGCTGCTGTATATCATGAAGTATAAAACATTGGAAGAGGCGATTGCACTGCAAAATGGGGTACCGCAGGGTCTTTCTTCTGCGATCATGACGCTGAATATGCGCGAATCAGAACAGTATTTGTCTCACAAAGGCAGCGATTGTGGTATTGCAAACGTAAATATCGGTACCAGCGGTGCTGAAATCGGTGGTGCGTTTGGCGGTGAAAAAGAAACGGGCGGTGGTCGCGAAAGCGGGTCAGATGCCTGGAGAGCATACATGCGTCGTCAGACTAATACCATTAATTGGAGTGAAGAGTTGCCACTTGCGCAAGGTATTAAGTTTACTATTTAATTGTAATGTAATGATTTAATAAGCGCCGCTACTATTGATAAGATAGGGCGGCGCTTCTGTTTTAGATGACTTGCAGATATTTTGTCTTCGTAAAATGAAAATTTATATCTGTCATAAATATTGACAATAATGCGTATAGATAATTAGTTAGCAAAAATTGACTAATTATTATTTTTTTAGTGGTTTGGTATAGTGATAAAAAGTCCAGAAATTATTTTGAAATGAATTAACTTGTGGGCGGAAATGAATCACATCCCCTATCCGGAACTTATGATTTTTCATTTAGCCGAGAAGGGCCAAGAAATCTATATACAACTGTTGTGCATGAAATCCCATTAATTGTTTAAAAATATCATTATGAACTTATTCGTCGGTAATTTAAGTCAGGAAACAACAGATAATGACCTGCGCCATCTTTTTTCAGAATTCGGTACTGTAACCTCAGCCCGTGTTATTATGGATCCTGCTACGAGTCAATCCCGTGGCTTTGGTTTTGTTGAAATGGAAGACAAATTTCATGGATACGATGCAATCGATAATCTGGATGCAACCTTTTTGCAAGGTCAGATTATTTCGGTAAAAGAAGCTAAACCTCAAGGCGGCCAGGGTGGCGGCGGAGGACAACGCAGAAGCTTTGGCGGCGGTGGCGGCTACAACCGTGATAACGGTGGCGGACAACGCAGAAGCTTTGGTGGCGGTGGTGGCTACAACCGTGACAACGGTGGTGGTGGTGGTTACAACCGTGATAATAACCGTGGTGGTGGCTATAACCGCGATAATGGCGGTGGATACAATCGCGATAATAATGGTGGTGGCTACAACCGTGATAATGGCGGTGGCGGTTACAACCGTGATAACAACCGTGGTGGTTACAATCGTGACAACAACGGCGGTGGTTACAATCGTGACAATAATGGCGGTGGCTATAACCGCGATAACAACCGTGGTGGCTACAATCGTGATAACAACGGTGGTGGTTACAACCGCGACTACAATCGCGATAACACCCGCGACAGCTGGAGCAGCGATAGCAACAACAGCCGTGGTAGCTACAATCGCGACAACAATTACAATCGCGATAATAACTATAATCGCGACACGAATTTTAATCGCGATACAAACTTCAGTCGTGAAACATTTAACCGCGATCGTAATTTCAACAGCGACGCTAATAATAACGAAGAGAACAACAACAACGCTTAGTCTTAATAGTTATTTAAATAGAAAATGCCTTTGTAAAAATTACAAAGGCATTTTTTGTATGTCGTCTGGCGAATTGAAATTTTCAAAGAATGGCTGCCAATTTTCAGGAACTGAAAGGAAGGGAATTTTCAGGCGAAGTAAAATGGAAATCAATCCGTGCTTCGGTAAATCATTTGCATTGTACCACGAATCAATTTGCTGCATAGCCTTTGCTGTATAAATGCCACATAGCGGTTCTGCTTGTGCTCCGTTTTGATAGATATAGGCTGCGTGATTTTTCTCTAGCGAAGCTGAAACTAAGGTCCGTAGCACATTTGGCTGCATCCGTTGCATATCGCAGGCAAGTACAAAAATATCTTCTCCGGGAAATTGATGATGCGCAGACATCAGACCTTTTAACGGACCACCAATATTCAATTCTTTTTCGTCTATTATGAAATCCGCACCTGGCACTACCTTTTGGTAAGCAGCCAATTGTTGTTCATTTACCGAAATCTTTACAGGGATATTCAATGAGCTTAGTAGCGCATAACTATGTTCTATCCACGTACCATTACCCGAAGGGAGCAAACCTTTGTCAGTGCCCATTCTGCTGCTTTGTCCGCCGGAAAGAATTAAACCAAACATAAATCAAACCCCCATCCTCTGAAGGGGAGTCTTTGCGCGAGCACTCCTCAGAGTTCTCTGCTTGTAAATAAAATTTAAAATCCCTAACCCCTGAAGCGGAATTTCTGCGCGAGTACTCCCGATTCTGAATAAATATCCGGTTCTCTAAATGTTTCTAGCTCGCGGTGGGAGTTCCCTCCTTTAGAAGGGTTAGGGAGGTTAATGCTGCATTCCCTTTGCCACTCTGAAAATATGTAGCACATAAGGAAACAGCGCGTCCATAGTTTCTTCTGCGCCGCGGGTAGAACCGGGCATTGTGATTACCAAAGTCTGATCAATAAATCCCGCTACACCGCGTGAAAGCATTGCATAAGGCATGCGCTCCTGTCCGTAGCTGCGTGCTGCTTCCATGATGCCTGGAATCTCGCGGTCGAGCATGGGAGTGATGGCTTCCGGCGTGACATCTCTTGGCGAAAGGCCTGTGCCGCCGGTAAACAGCACCAGATTAAAACCTTCATCTGCCAGCTGTGTAGCTTTTTCCTGGATCAATACAAATTCATCCGCGATGATTTCATAACGTTCGGCAGTAAGGTTATACTGCGTCAATTTTTCAATAATAGCCTGTCCGGCTTTGTCCTGTTTACTGCCAGCAGACACACTATCCGAACACACGATGACAGCGCAACGCAATGCAACTTCATCTTTAAAATCAGATTTGCCACCTTTTTTACTTTCTAGTTTTATTGTTCCGATTTCCACATTTTTATCAATCGGTTTTAGCATATCATATATTGTCAAAGCCGTGATGGCTGCGCCGTGCATCGCTTCTACTTCAACGCCGGTCCGGTAAATTGTATGTACTTCCACTTCAATCAGAATACTCAATCCGTCGATTGTGTGGCGAATAGCAGTATACTCAACCGGTAGCGGATGACAATCAGGGATAACATCAGATGTTTTCTTAACTGCGAATAATCCAGCTGCGCGAGAAAATTCAAACACATCGCCTTTCGGAATTTGTTTGTTTTGAATTGCATCAATCGTTTCCTGTTTCGAAACGTTCACAACCGCTGTGGCTATGGCTTTGCGAAGACTGGTATTTTTATGTGTGATATTGACCATTGTATTTTATTTTGTTTCGCTCGCTCTTTGTGCTACCGCTCACTTGTCTTAGGGGGGCTAGTCGCCGTGCGCCCTGCGGCGGAGACGGCGAGATTCGAACTTGCATTACTTATTTACCGTCTATTGGTGGAAGCGTAGTTACGCTTGTCATACTGAGCGTAGTCGAAGTATAGACCTACTGATTCACTTTCCATTGATGCGTGGCATCTTCAAAAATCTCCTTACCCCAAACCGGCAGTTCCGCCTTGATTCTCTCAACTACCTCGTTGCAGGCTTCAATAGCAGCTTTGCGATGCGCAGATGAAGTAAATACAAACAGGCAGATTTCACCAGCAGCAATTTCGCCTAAACTATGATGAATATGCATGCAAGTAAGGTTGTATTTTTCAAAAATGGCTTCACGGATCATATGCATTTTCTCCAGTGCCATTTCTTCGTAGGCAGTATACTCAATTGCTTTTACTTTTTGCCCATTCACTTCATCGGCACGCACTTGACCCAAAAAGATATCATGTGCGCCAATTTCAGTTTTGGTGCTGTGTTTAGCAATACTATCTGCAATAAATGAAGGACTGATTGGTCCTTGCATGAAAATATTTTTGGTCTTGTGCTCCTTCATGATAAATTCTCTTTTAGTTATCCTCCGGAAAATGGCGGCAGTAAAGCGATTTGTGCGCCTTCACTAATTTCTGTATTGGTTGAAATAATCTCTTTGTTGATAGCAATCTGATAACGCAATGACTGCAGCTGCGGAAACATTTTTTCCAGGATCTTTTTCAGTGAGTCAGTATCTGGTGTGTCGATGGAAAGGTTATTCCCTACAATTTCGGCGATCTGTCCAAAAGCTATAATCGAATTGCTTGTCATGGTATCCGGTTTACGATGATTTTAGACAGGCATTTTACATAGCGGCGACCGGTATTCACATCTGTTGTGGAAATAATGGCAATACGGTCATCAACAGCGTTCGCCTTTTTACCATTTTCTTCCGTAATCACATACACATGATCTCCAAGCGGATTGTTATATAGCTCATTCCAGGAAAACACCACTTTATAGCCATCCGTGGCTACGCAGGTAAAATAAAATTCGCTCAGCACTTTCGGCGACTCAGACGTGTACACAACCTGTTTCAGTACGTCTTTCAGCAAGACGCCTTTTAGTTTTTCGTGTGTGTATTTTGATTCGCCTAAATGGTTTTTAATACTGACATCGCCAATGTTCACTTGTTTAAAAGTATCCAGCGCATTGAGTGTGATTGTTGCTTCTGTTTTTACATTGCCCGAAATGGTAAATGATGTTGTCGGTGTTAGTTTCTTTTGGGCGATAGCAGCGTCTTGCAATAAAACAAACGATAGCAGGATAAGTACCTTTTTCATATTGTGTTGATTTAAGCACCAGTTAATAAAAGCTTGTAGGCGGCAATTGCTAGAACCGTGGCCAGTAAATATTTGATCACGTTATGACTAAAGCGCAATGCGCCGAGGTAAGCACCGGCCAATCCGCCCGCAAATGCGATGATTACATAAAGGTACATGTCGGTGGTGAAATGAATTCCTTTCGTTAATTGCCCGGCCAGGCCTGCGAGTGAATTGACAAATATGAACAACGCACTAATTGCTGCAGCCTGTTTTTGATTGGTCCATTTCAAAAGCAGTAAAACCGGGGATAGGATAACACCACCGCCAATGCCAATCATGCCGGAAAGCAAGCCAATAGCACCACCTATCAACAATGACAGATAAATATTGCTTTCTTTGATTTCGTTGACTTTGATGTTCGGAAAAAAGAAAAAGCGGATAACCGGAATAAATAAAAATGCGCCGAGGATTCGTTTGTAAGATGCGCCGTCTACGGTCATTCGTCCGCCTAAAAACGAAGCGGGAATAGACGCAGCAGCCAATGGCCAGAATATCTTGCTTTTAAAATGTCCGCCTCGGTAAAACTGCACGAATGCAACCATTGATACGAACAAATTTAGCAGCAAAGCGGTTGGTTTCATAACCTCTGGCGCCATTCCAAAAACGGCCATGAGTGCCAGATACCCACTGGCGCCGCCATGACCTACAGACGCATATAAAAATGCTACGAGAAAAAGTAGTACGTAAAAAAGTATCAGTGAAGTTGCCATTATGCGGGTAAGATATGTACAGTTACAATGTCGTCGGTATGATACTCGGTGCCTTCTTCTTCTAGAATAATAAAGCAGTTGGCAGTTGCGAAAGATCGCATACGGTAAGATTCCTGTGCATCAAGCGGAATGACGGCATCGTTAAGCAGCAGGCCTTTAAGGAAATGAGTAAGGCCTGGCTTCTTGGTATAACCTCGAGCCAATGGCAATTCCCGCGCGATGATTTTGCTATGCGGCATATGCATCATCTGTTCCAGAGCTGGCCATGTATATTCATAAAAACAGGTGAGTACAGAAGATGGATTGCCCGGAAGCCCGAATACAAGCTTATTTCCAAGCGTTCCAAAAAACAATGGTTTGCCTGGTTTCTGTTTTATTTTATGAAAATGTTTTTCTACACCGCAGTTTTCTAACGCCTTTGAAACAAAATCATAATCACCTACACTAACACCGCCAGTGATTAGTAAAACATCAGATGTTTCAAGGTGGAATTTTAATGTTTCTTGTAAAGTAGAAAGGTCGTCTGCAGCATATACAACACTTGCTGCCTCAAGATGCAGCGTTTGCAAAACAGCAGTGAGCGTATATGAATTGGACTCATACACCTGGCCAAATTCGAGCGGTTGTCCCGGTTGTTGTAATTCATTTCCGGTAACAACGATTGATATTTTTGGTTTTGGATAGACATTGACTTCATGAATTCCGAGACCAGCCAGAAAACCGATAGACGCGGCTGTCAGTACATTGCCTTGCGGAATGGCCAATGCACCGGACATCATTTCAGATCCTTTCGGACGAACGTTTCCGCCTTTCTCCAATAAATCATCTTCTATGATGAGTTGTCCATTTTCAACCCGTGTTTTTTCCTGCATCACTACAGTGTCTGCATTTTCCGGAACTGCAGCGCCTGTAAAAATTCGAACAGCAGTTCCTGCCTCCAGTGGAGGTGCATCGCCACGACCGGCCGGGATTTCACCTTGCAAAAGCAAAGTTTTCTGTTTCCAGCTGTCGAATGCAAACGCATAACCGTCCATCGCAGATTGGGGAAAGCCCGGAATATCGCTACCTGCAAAGCAGTCTTCGGCCAAAACCATTCCTACAGCCTCTTTCAACGGCATAGTTACTGGTGTCAACGATTGGGTATGATCGTGAATAATTTTCTTTGCTTCTGCTACAGAAATCATAAATAATATTTGGCTTTAACCGCCAATAGCAATCATGCTGCGGTTTTGAATAGTCTGTGTTTCAATATGGCTGAAGTCTGGCGTGAATTGTCCGCCGAGTGCTTCCGCCTTCTGTAAGATACACTCATGGATCAGTTTTTCCACATCTTCACCATTTCGTAACGCAGTGAGCAGATCTGTCTCCTGTTTGGAGAAAAGACAATTCTTCATTTTACCATCAGCTGCGAGGCGCATACGGTTGCAAGTGCCGCAGAATGGTGCGCTCATGGTACTGATGACTGCGAAGGTGCCTGCATGGCCCGGAACGCGGTAATGTTTCGCCGTGTCATTCGGATCGTCACTGATCTTTTCAAATTGAAAACGTTGCGCTGCGACTTCCATTATTTCCTGCCAGGTAAATACTTTGTTGCTTGTCCATCGGTTGCCGGTGAAAGGCATGAATTCAATAAATCGAACGTGTACCGGCGTGTCTTTGGTCCAGCCGATAAAGTCGTTGATTTCGTTATCGTTAAGGCCTTTCATCATCACCGCATTTATCTTTACAACGATATTGTTGTTGAGCAGTAGCTGTATATTTTTCAGGATCTGATCGTAACCATCACGACGGGTAATCAGTTTGAATTTTTCTGCATTCAGCGTATCCAGACTGATATTGATGGACCCGATGTTTGCATTTTTCAGGACGTCGATAAATTCATGAATGCGGCTGCCATTCGATGTGAGTGTCAACTTTACCGGCAATTTTGCGAGACGATTAATGATATCAGCCGCATCTTTCCTGACCAGTGGTTCGCCGCCAGTAAGGCGTATTTTATTAACTCCGAGATTTACGAATACCTTTGCCAGCGATTCAATTTCGTCGGCCTGCATGAGTTTTGACGAAGGGGTGAAATGATAATCTTCTTCTGGCATGCAATAGAAACACCGCAGATTGCAATGGTCTGTAAGCGAAATCCGTAGATAATTATGTGCCCTGTTGAAAGAATCCTGTATCATTCCACTCAAAGTTACTAAGGAATGTGCTGAATGTGTTTAATGTGTGGGAATGTGTTTAATGTGTTTGTGTTGCTGGCTCTAATGTTATATGCTTCGACTCCGCTCGGCATGACAAAAGTGGGCAAGCATGGTGTTGACGAAACGTGCAACTCGCATTTTTTTGACTTTTGACTTTTGACTTTTGACTTTTGACTTTTGACTTTTGACTTTTTTCGAATTAAATTTGGTTGATACCACAACTAATTATAGCTTTGCCATATGAAATCGGTAAAAAACTTTCCTGATTCGATTTTGTTCCACATGGGAATGTTCAATAAAGCTTTGTTTAACAAGGCTAATAAGATCATCGCCCAGAATGGATTTCCGATTCAGGTGGAGCAATTGCCAGTGGTGATGGTGTTGTTTTACGAGGGTGACCAATCGCAGCAGCAAATCGCTGATAGTTGTGATCGCGACAAATCTTCTATTCAGAGAAGTATTTCTTCGCTTTTGAAAAGAGAAATAGTGCAGGTAGCACAGGATCCGCATGATAAACGAAAGAATATTGTGCATCTGACCGCGAAAGGCAAGAGCCTTGCAAAAGAGATTGAAGAAGAAATCTTTAAGATTGAACACATCATTTTCGGAAATCTCTCTCAGGAGAAAAAAGCATCGTTTATCAAGCACCTGGAAGAAATGCACAAGCTGTTGGAAGACAGTTGATTTTTTTGACCTTAAATAGTTGATATATCTATTGTATGCGTATCAACTAATATTTTTTAGAGCATCTTTTCCCGAAGGTGAGGAAGAGACAGAACAGCGGCCGGGATACGGCATATTTTTTTGACCAAAAATAGTTGATATATCTATTGTATATACATCAACTATTATTTATAAAAGCAGAATTGAACATTCAAAATCAGATGAAACGGTTGAAATTCCTTTTGATTGCGGCAATAACACTATTGTCGGCGGGTATGGCGAATGCCCAACAAGTGCTCTCGTTGCAAGACTGTCTTCGTTTTGCACTGGACAATAACCAGAATATCGCCATTAAAAAGTATGAGCAGCTGGAAGGCGATCAAAAAGTAGTGCAGGCACGTTCGCAGGCATTACCGCAGGTAAATGGCAATGCCAATTTTACCGACAACTTCAAAAAACAAGTGATTGTGTTGCCGGGCGAATTGACTGGTAATCCAGGAACCACAACAGCTGTGCAAATGGGTACCACTTATAACCCAACAGCGAGTGTAGACGTAAGCCAGCAATTATTGAACGTTGGTGTATTTACGGCTTTAAAGGCTGCGGAAACGGGCCGTCATTATTATACGCTGAACACACAGCTCACCGAAGAACAGGTGATTAATCAGGTGGCGCAGATGTATTATCAGATCTGTGCGACGAAAGCAAGCATTAAAATTTTGAACATCACGATTCAGAATCTCGAAAAACTGGTTGCCTCTACTGACGGTCAATATAAAAGTGGACTGGCGCGTAAAATAGATCTGCAGCGTATTCAGGTAAAACTGACCAATACAAAAACACAACTGACTGAAAAGGAAAACCAATTGGTGATTCTTGGCAATAATCTCAAACTCTCGATGGGTATGCAGCCAGGGCAGGAAATCGCCATTGCAGAAATACCGTTGAAAGACATTGAGCAAAAAGTAAGCAGTGACGTAGCAGTCGCAGCGTTTAATCTCAGCAATCTCACGGAGATGAAAATACTGGACGTACAAAAAGACCTCTACACTTTGCAGAAGAAAGCCAGTCAGGCAGAATACTATCCGAAGTTATCAGCTTTTGCCAACTACTCTTACAATGGCATGAGCAACAGTTTTGGTGATATGTTCAAGAATGGCGGTAGTGATGTATGGTACGGGACCGGCGCGTTTGGCCTGAGATTGAGTGTGCCGATTTTTGATGGTTTTAATCGCCGTTCTAAAGTTGCGATGGATAAAATTGCGCTGAAGAAACTGGCGCAGCAGAAAGAGTATACAGAGATATCACTGAACGCTAGTTATAACAGTGCCAAACTTACTTTATACAATACGCTGAATGCAATTCGTTCGCAGCAGGAAAACGTTTCACTCGCAGATGAAGTATATCAGTCCAGCAGTCAAAACTACAACCTGGGTATTGCTTCACTGACCGATCTGCTTGATGCGGAAAACTCTTTTGAAGACGCGCAGAATGCTTACACGCAGGCCTTGCTGAATTACAAACTGGCAGAACTGGAAACGCTGAAAGCAACCGGCAATATCAAAACTCTTTTAAATAATTAATCCACTCATCTACATAAATACTACAATGAAAAAAGCATTGCTATACGGATCAATGGTGATTGCAGCCATCGTGTTGATCTTCTGGAAACTGAACGCTAATAAAAAAGAAAACAACGAGCGTACTGAGCTCGTTAAAGAAAGCAATAACGGTGCAGTTCCTGTACTCACAGAAAAAGTTGCGCCAACTAAATTTGATCAGAATATTCTGGCTAATGGTACGTTTGCACCGGTGCATGAAATTGAATTTCCTTCCGAAGTTTCAGGTCGCATCACAGAGTTGTATGTGAAAGAGGGTAGCGTTGTAAAGAAAGGACAGTTGCTTGCCCGCATCGACAATGAAGTAGCGAACGCTGATCTGCAATCTGCAAAAGCTGCCTTGAGTCAGGCTAAGGTGGACAAAGAACGTTATGAGAAAGCATTTCAGAGCGGCGGTGTTACCCAGAAACAGATGGACGATATGAAGCTGCAATACGATAACGCAGAAGCAAGATACACAGCAGCTCGCCGTAAAGTAGATGATTCTTATATCAAAGCGCCAATCTCTGGAGCAATCAATAATAAGATGGTAGAAGTGGGTGCTTATCTTTCTCCGGGTACCAAAATGTTTGAAATCGTAGACGTGTCCAAACTTAAACTGGTCGTGGCTGTGCCTGAATTACAAGTTGTACAGCTGCAGAGCGGACAAGATGTAAAAGTTACTTCAAACGTTTTCCCAGAAGCAGTGTACAATGGTAAAATCACGTTTATTGCTTCGAAAGGTGATAATTCCATGAACTATCCGGTAGAAGTAGAAGTGACAAATATCGCCGGCAAGGAAGTGAAAGCAGGTATGTACGGAACGGCGAATTTTATGTTGCCAGAACAAAAAGATGCGATTTTGATTCCGCGTACTGCATTCTATGGTGGTGTAAACAGTAACAGCATTTTTGTATTCGATAATGGTACTGCTAAAACACGCAAAGTTATTGCTGGTCGCATTATGGGTGATAAAGTGGAAATCCGTGATGGTCTGAAAGAAGGCGAAACGGTGATCACCAGCGGTCAGGTGAATCTGGCAGACGGTGTGAAAGTAACGATGCAAAAACAATAATCCTTTTCATCATTTCAAAAACGATTTCAGATGAAAATCACAGAAATTTCAATCAAGCGACCAACCATAGTGGTGGTGGTGTTTACCATTCTCACAATGCTGGGTTGGCTGAGTTATAAATCGCTCAATTATGAGCTCCTGCCAAAGTTTTCTTCTCCGGTAGTATCCATTACCACGATCTATCCGGGCGCTTCTCCAAGTGAAGTGGAAACTTCGGTAACAAAGAAAATTGAAGATGCGGTCGCTTCTATGGAAAACGTGAAGAAGCTTACGTCCAAATCTTCAGAAGGGGTATCGTCCGTGATTGTGGAGCTGAACAGTAGTGCCAATGCAGATCTTGGTTTGCAGGATGCACAACGTAAAATCAATACGATTGTTTCAGAACTGCCAGGTGATGCAAAAACGCCTTCACTCAATAAATTCTCGCTCGACGATCTTCCGATTATGACGCTTGCGGCTACGGCCAATATGCCAAGCGACAAGTTTTACGACCTGATGGATAAACGCCTTTCTCCGCAACTGTCACGCCTTCCGGGTGTGGCGCAGGTTTCACTGATTGGTGGTCAGGAACGCGAGTTTCAGATCAGCGTGGATGCAGACAAACTGAACGCTTATAAAATTTCGCTGCTGCAATTGCGCCAGATTATCACGAATGCCAACATGGACTTCCCAACTGGTAAAGTGAAAACATCTGATGACCAGATTCTGGTGCGCCTTTCTGGTAAATATAAAGACGTAGCACAGCTGCGTAATCTTGTAATCGCGACACACCCCGATGGTACGCAAGTTCGTTTGCAGGATGTAGCTGATGTTCAAGACGGACAAAAAGATGCGGAGCGTATTGCCCGTCAGGATGGGACGAACTCTATTGTATTGCAGATCCAGAAACAATCGGATGCGAATGCTGTAGAAGTAAGTAAAGAAGTCAAGAAGGCAGTAGATCGTTTGCAGAATGAATATGCAGCACAGAAATTGCAAATTACTGTTGCAAAAGATTCTTCTGAATTTACTCTGGAGTCGGCTGATGCGGTAATTCATGACCTGATGCTGGCGATTGTGCTCGTAGCAGCGGTGATGTTGTTATTCCTCCATAGTATTCGTAATGCGATCATTGTAATGATTGCGATTCCGATGTCATTGATTGCAACGTTTATTGCGATGAAGATGTTTGGTTTCACACTCAACCTGATGTCTCTGCTTGGTCTTTCGCTCGTGGTAGGTATCCTTGTGGATGACGCGATTGTGGTACTCGAGAATATTTATCGCCACATGGAAATGGGTAAAAACAAAGTACGTGCGGCTTTCGAAGGGGTGAAAGAAATTGGATTTACCGTAACATCTATCACACTCGTAATTGTGATTGTGTTCCTGCCGATTTCTTTGACGAACGAACTGGTGTCAAAAATCCTCCGTGAATTCTGTGTGGTGGTAATGACTTCTACGTTGCTGAGTTTGCTGGTTTCCTTTACGGTCGTGCCTTTGCTGTCATCCCGTTTCGGTAAGCTGGAGCATATCACGGGTAAGAATGCGTTTGAGAAATTCATTCTTTGGTTCGAAAAACAACTCGATACATTCACAAAATGGATGAGCGGTATTTTGAAATGGTCGCTGAACCACAAACGTTATGTGATGATTGGTTCTATCGTGCTGCTGGTGGCTTCGTTTATGCTGGTAGGTAAAGGCTATATCGGTGGTGAATTTATTCCGCAGGGCGACCGTGGTGAATTTATCCTTTCACTGGAATTGCCGAAAGATGCATCTGTAGAACAAACCAACCAGATGGCTTATAAAGCAGAAGCTTATCTGAAGAAGAAACCAGAAATCATCGCGTTGACCACGACTGTTGGTCAGACAAGTGAAGATGGTTTTGGTGCATCACAATCTACAGCCTATAAAGCAGAGATCGACGTGCAGATGATTCCGGAAGAAAAACGCTCCGTGACTTCGGATATTTATGCGGCCCAGATGAAAAAAGAACTGAGTGCTATTCTTACAGGTGCTAAGGTGAAAACCACGCCGGTAAGTATTTTGGGTACTGCGCAGAATGCACCGATTGAACTGGTGGTAATGGGCGCAGATCTGGATAGTGCGATGGCTTTTGCAAAAGTGGCGATGGCTGAATTGAAGAAAATTGACGGTACGAGTGATGTAAAACTTTCTGTAGAAGATGGTAATCCTGAGATCCGTGTGGAAGTAGATCGTGATAAAATGTCTGCACTGGGCTTGACTTTGGATCAGGTTGGTGGTACAATGCAAACCGCATTTAGTGGTACTGCTGATGATGCGAAAATGAAATTCCGCCAGGGCGACTATGAATATGATATCAACCTGAAGTTTGACAACTTCAATCGTAAGAATCTTGCGGACGTTGCGAATATTAGTTTCGTAAACAGCAGAGGTGAAGTGATTAAACTGTCGCAATTCGCCTCTGTAACAGAAAGTTCAGGTCCAAGCCGTTTAGAACGTCGTGATAAAACTGCATCTGTTTCTGTAAAATCACAATTGGTAGGTCGTCCTTCTGGTACGGTGGTTGCAGAATTTCAGAAGAAACTGGATGTGCTGAAACGTCCGGCTGGTGTGAGTTACCTGTTTGGTGGCGATGCAGAAAATCAGGGCGATTCGTTTGGTACACTCGGCGTGGCTTTGCTGATTTCTATTGTGCTCGTGTATCTCATTATGGTGGCGCTGTATGATAACTATATGCACCCGTTTGTCGTATTGTTCTCGATTCCGTTGTCATTGATTGGTGCCTTGCTGGCATTGGCTTTGACAAATAACACGCTCAATATCTTCTCGATCCTTGGTATTATTATGTTGATTGGTCTGGTGGCGAAGAATGCGATTATTCTCGTAGACTTTACGAACCAGATGAAAGCAGAAGGGCAGAGTACAGATGAGGCGCTAATTCACGCGAACAACGCACGTCTCCGTCCAATTCTCATGACAACGATTGCGATGGTGATTGGTATGATTCCGATTGCAATGGCTGCAGGTGGTACGGGTGCTATTAAGCATGGTCTGGCCTGGGTAATCATTGGTGGTTTGATTTCATCGATGTTCCTGACGCTGATTGTAGTGCCGGTGGTGTACAAAATTATCGACGGTATGATGAATAAACTAGGCTTCGGTAAAACCTCTAAGAAAAGACTGGTAACACAGCAATTGAGTTCAAAACTTATTCTTGTTACAAGACATAGTGAAGAAGAAATTGACAACTAATTCCCTCTGAGTATTAATTGTAGATGTTCAAAGAAGGCCGGCCTTATTCTTAGGGCTGGCCCTTTTAATGCGGGAATGTGATGAATGTGGGGAATGCGATAATTGGGTTAATAAGGGAAAAGGTTAAAAAGTTAATAGGTTGATAGGCGTGCCAAACTAAAAGTCAAACGTCGTAAATGAAATATGAATAACTATTGTCACCTGTTTCGTGCCGTGTGCGCGCTCGCGTTTATCATGCTGAGCATAGTCGAAGCATTGCGTTGTGGTCACTCGTGTTTGTCATGTTGAGGCAACGAAACATCCCGGGTTAAATGTATGTTGCATAGTAGGTGCGAAGGACGCTTCGGGAGTCCTCCTTTGGAGGAGCTAGAGGAGGCTTAGCACCTGTTTCGTGCTGTGTGCGCGCCCGCGTTTGTCATGCTGAGCGTAGTCGAAGCATTGCGTTGTGGTCACTCGTGTTTGTCATGTTGAGGCAACGAAACATCCCGCGTCAAATGTATGTTGCATAGTAGGTGCGAGGACGCAGTGAGCGTTCTCCTCCTTCGGAGGAGTAGAGGAGGCTTAGCACCTGTTTCGTGCTGTGTGCGCGCTCGCGTTTGTCATGCTGAGCGTAGTCGAAGCATTGCGTTGTGGTCACTCGTGTTTGTCATGTTGAGGCAACGAAACGTCCCGCGTCAAATGTATGTCGCATGGTAGGTGCGAAGGACGCGGTGAGCGTTCTCCTCCTTTGGAGGAGCTAGAGGAGGCCTAGTGTTTTCCTCATATCAATTCCCTTCTTCAATACAGGCAGCCATAAGTCCCCTTTCTTTTCAACACGTTGCTGAATGGTGTTAATGTTGAATTGATGCGGGTCTAAACCAAATTTTACTTCCTTCCAATCGAGTGGTGTAGACACTGTGGCACCCGGTTTGGGACGAATGCTGTATGCTGCAGCAAGAGTTTGTCCTTTTTTATTTTGCAGATAATCTATGTATAGCTGATCCTTTCGACGTTTGCTGAGTGAACGTTCCAGCGTAGTGAAATCGGGTACGAGGTCGTTGGTCATCTGTGCGATGATGAGTGCAAACTGACGACATTGCTCATAATCATATTTTGCGCCGAGCGGAATGTACACATGCAAACCTGTGGAACCTGATGTTTTACAATAGGATTCTACGCCTGCTCTATCCAGCACCTCTTTCACAGCCAGCGCGGTTTGTACCACCTGATCAAAAGTATTGTTGTCTGACGGGTCTAAATCAAGAATGCAATAGTCTGGATTGTCTGGTTTTGTGGTACGCGAGTTCCATGGATTCATTTCGATACAGCCAAGATTCGCTAAGTAGAGTAGCGTTGGCTTGTCATTACAAACGATATAATCAATGTCCTTATCATTACTTTCTGAATGTACTTTAAATGTTTCCACCCAATCAGGTGCGTGTTCGCCAGCATCTTTGTGATAGAAGAATTGTCCATTAATGCCGTTCGGGTTACGTTTCAGCGATTCCGGACGATTCTTTAAATAGGGAAGAATGTATTTGTACATCCGGTTGTAATAGTCAATCACGTCACCTTTCGTGTAGCCTTCATCGGGCCAGAATATTTTATCGGTGTTGGTGAAATTTACTTTTTTTGTACCCGTGTCAGGTAGTGTTTTCATAGTACTATTTTTAGCTGTAACAGGTTCTGTTTTTTCTGTGGCAACCGGCGCTTCCAGTTTTACGTCTTTGGGAGATTTGTCGGTGCGTAATCCTTCAAATACAGGATGACGGCGGTTTCCGTCGCTGGTTATTTCTGTGAATTTTATCGCGCAGACTAGTTTTGGTTTTACCCAGGTTACCGGTGAATTCACTTTTACTTTTAGCCCGAAAGGATTTGTGTCAGTGATTAAGGGTTTTAATTGATCATACAAACTTTTTAATGTTTTATCGTCAAACCCCGTTCCCGTATGACCGATGTATTTCAATTTACCTTCTTCGAATGCACCTAGAACAAGCGCACCAAAATATTTCCTGCCGCCACGCGGTGCGGTGAATCCCGCTATCACGGCTTCATCCGTAAGCATGTGTTTTATCTTGAGCCAATCGCCACCACGACTATTTTCATGGTAAGTACTATCCCAGCGTTTCGCAATCATTCCTTCCAATCCTACCTTTTTTACTTCGTTGAAAAAATCGATGCCGTCTTCTTTTACATGATCGCAATAGACAATCGTCTGATCTTTGGGCAGTAATTTTTTCAACAGCTCCTTACGATCACTTAGAGGCAAGCCTTCGGTAGATTTTCCATCGAGGCTCAGCAGATCGAAAACATAGTATTTGAGCGGAACATCGGCATCTGTGCCATATTGTTGCAGCAATTGAAAGCGTGGCACACCGCTATCGTCGAGCGCTACGATTTCACCATCGAGAATACAATTATGTTCAATGTTTGAAAGTGCATCTACAACAATCGGATAATTTTTTTCGAATGAAAGACCGTTGCGGGAATACAGGCGCGAGTTATTTCCTTTGATCTCTGCAATCGCGCGATAGCCATCCCATTTAATTTCAAAAATCCAGTCAGGATCGTTGAATGCTTTGTCGTGAAGCTTTGCTAGCATGGGTTTGATGAAGTCTTTATACTTACCTGGCTTGGTGTCTGCGAATGGATGCTTATAATGCGGAACGCGCGGTGGAAGCGGTTCCGGTTTTTCTATGGCTTTTTTTTTACCGCAGTTTTTGTGGCGACCGTCTTTTTGCTGGCAGCTTTTTTTGCAGCTGTTTTCACTGCACGACCTTCGGTGTACACTAGCGCCGCTTTAGTAGCAAAATCTTCACTGTCATAAGGTTCGTCGGTGGCGTATTTATCTCTGTGTTTGATGAGTAGCCAGCTTTTATCATCAGTTTTCAAACGAACCAATGCAAAGTCCCCTTTAAGTTTCCGTCCCTTCATCCTGAATTTGATACTGCCACCTTCCAGCATTTTTCGAAATGCAGCAGCGGTAATTACTTTTCCTTTTTCATCGATCGGTTCGTAGGTGCCGTGATCCCAGACCGTTACGTTCCCTGCACCGTAATTACCTTTCGGAATCGTTCCTTCGAAGGTTGCATAAGAAATAGGATGGTCTTCTACCTGCATCGCCAATCGTTTGTCTGCAGGATTCAGCGAAGGTCCTTTTGGAATTGCCCAGCTTTTTAAAGCGCCGTCAAATTCTAGTCTGAAATCATAATGGAGTCGGCTTGCATGATGTCGTTGCACCACAAAACTGAGCTCAGATCCCGCCTTTTCGGTTTTTCCTTCTGGTTCAGGCGTCTGTTCAAAATTCCGTTTCTCTTTATACTTTGCCAGGCTCATACTCTTACTTTTTTACGCGTTTCCAGACTTTCTTTCAGTTGGTCCATAAGGTCTTTAGACTTGCTCTGCACCATCTTAAACTTAGGCTGGGACACGGTTTTACCTTTCGCTTTTGCCTCAATTATTTTCATTAATGCAGCAGAATAAGTGTCTTTATATTTATCGATGTTGAATTTTTTCGGCGTGAGTTGTGTGATCAGGGATACCGCCATTTTTAATTCAGCGGGTTTCACTTCTGTTTGTTTAGGAAGCGTTAGCTCTGTTGTGGCGCGAATCTCTTCCGGGAAACGTAGCTTGATTACTTCAATCAGATCACCTTCAGCTTTCAGCATGCAGAAATTTTCCTTAGTTCGCATCACAAATGTCCCCAAAGCTACTTTGCCCGTTTCTTTCAAAGCCGCAGCGAGCAATGCATAAGCTCGTTCGCCGCCTTTTGCTGGTTCGCAGTAGTAAGGTGTGTCGAAGAAATTAGCATCGATTTCTTCTTCTTTCACAAATTCATTGATATCGATTGTTTTGCTTTTCTCCGGACTCGCTTTTTCAAAGTCTGCATCTTCAAGCACCACATACTCGTCACCGTATTTATAGCCTTTCACAATATTCTCCCATTCTACCACGCGCCCGGTACTTTCATTGACGCGTTGGAATTTAATGTTCGCATGATTTTTCTTGTCGAGCATATCAAGATCCAAAGTACTCGACTGAATGGCCGTGTAGATTTTTATGGGAATATTGACGAGGCCGAAGCCAATGGTCCCTGTCCAAATGGCACGCATAACGATTCGTTTTAATTAAAGTTACTAAAAAAACATGCCTACGTTGATTTCTGATTTGTTGATTTCTGATGTCTGATTTGCTTGTGTGACCTGTTTTTTGTTGTGTGTCAGGCTTTTAAGGAGTGGGGGATTGCTCGCGGAGGCACAACGGCGCAAATCGGTGAGTTTGGGAATATTTCACGCAAAGGAAATAAGGGAGCAAAGCTTACAAAAATGGGAGTTGAAATGTTTATGTTGCCTGGCCCATTACGCGTCTCAGTAGGAAATCGGTAAAGACCATGTCGTCGTGGCGTTGCGAGAGAAATATTTCACGCAAAGGAAATAAAGAGTAAAGTGATCCTACAAAGTGCGGGACCCTTCCTGCGTCAGGGTGACAATCGCGAGTAATTATGCGAGTACCTGACAGGAAGTGTTTACAAATATGCTTCGTGTCATAGTGCCGTCGTGAGAACCCTTCGACTCTGTTTAAGGTGACAAATGTGAGTGGGAATTCCACGAGAAAAAATCGTGCCGGAAGTTCTCCTCCTTTGGAGGAGCTAGAGGAGGCTTATTGCAGCTCCTGCCGTTCCCACTGTCTTTGCGCTATTCTTAATTCACCGTAAGAAAAATCATCGCCGAGCATATCTTTTGCAGCTTTCAGCGTCTTCGCATGACCGATTTTTTTAAATGCAGCAAGGATTTCTTTCAGCTTGCTTTTAGGAATCAGTTGATCCGCTTTTATTTCACCGGTGAGAATAAAAGAAGTGAGATGGTTTTCAACAGTGCTCGGAGACATGCCGCGTTTATCGGCAATTTCAAAAATGTCAAGACCTTGTTTGAACAAGTCCAGCGTCACTTGTTGCGAATTCGTTTTGGTCGCAGCGCTTGAACTGCTCAAGCGCGTCACAGTCGTAGTGGATTTCTTCGGGCGCTTCAGGTGAATTTTACTGATCAGTTTATTTGCATCTGCATAATCTTGTACTTCGCCAAGAAAGGCGATACCATAGCGGTTGAGTTTATAATCACCCATACCCGAAATTTTGCGCATCGCGTCCATGCTCAATGGTACAAACGTTGCCATCTCTGTAAGCGTTGCGTCGGACAAAATCATATAAGCCGGCACATCTTCTTCATCCGCAAGCATACGACGTACCGCTTTCAGTGCACGCAGTAAGCCAGTATCGTAGGTGTGATTCTCTTCCGCCAGTTTTGTGATCTGCACCGCTTTTTTGGAAACAAGCATCACTTGCATTTGGCCGCGTAAAATCGCTTTACTCGCACTGTTGAGTTGAAGAGAAGGGAAATCGCTACTGTCTTGTGTGAGCAATTGCTGCTGCACCATTTGTTTGATAATCTCCTGCCATTGTTCTTTCGTCGTGTCTTTACCAACGCCGTAAGTAGGCAGCTCTTTATGCGCCGCATGGATTTTATCACTTTTACTGCCGCGCAAAAGATCGATGAGATAATTTGCTCCGAAACGCTCGCCTGTGCGCACTACAGCAGATAATAATTTTTGCGCCTCAACGGTGGCTTCTTTGTGCTCCAGGCTACCCAGACAATAATCACAACTGCCGCAGTATGCAGTGGCCGGTTCTCCGAAATACTGTAAAATATATTGACGACGACAACCTTCATGTTCCGCAAAATTTTTCATTTGCGTAAGCTTCCGCTGTAATACCTCCGTTTGCTCATTGTTATCCTCTACGGTGATGAAATTTTGCAACTTCATGATGTCGCCGGCGGAATAAAACAGCAACGCATCGCTGCGCAGCCCATCACGGCCTGCGCGGCCAGTTTCCTGGTAATAACCTTCCATGTTTTTCGGCACATCATAATGCATCACAAACCGTACGTTCGATTTGTCGATACCCATGCCAAAAGCGATGGTGGCTACCATCAGTTTGGTTTTATCTTTCTGAAAACGGTCCTGTACTTTGCTGCGTTCGTCTACAGTCATTCCGGCATGATAGAATTCAGCAGAAATTCCGTGCGCTTTTAGTTTCGAGGAAATATCTTCTGTTCCTTTCCGCGAAAGCGTATAAATAATGCCACTATCGTCGGGATGATCGTGCAGATAATCCAGTATCTGTTGCAGTGTATTTTTTTTCGGACGAATGAAATAATGAATATTCGGCCGGTTGAAACTTGATACAAAATGTGCGGGCGATTTCAGGCTGAGTTTTTCCATGATATCGCGTTGCGTAATCTGATCAGCGCTTGCTGTCAGTGCAATAATCGGCAGCTTCGGGAAATACCTTTTAATTGCTGCCAATTGCAGGTACTCCGGACGGAAATCATGTCCCCATTGCGAAATACAATGTGCTTCATCCACGGCGAAAAGCGAAAGCGGAATCTGTGAAAGAAAATTCAGGAAATTCTGTTCATTATTCAGCAGTCGTTCCGGCGCAATGTAGAGTAGTTTAATTTGCCCGTGACGTGCTGCCTGCAATACATCGTATTGTTCCTGCGGATGTAAAGTAGAATTAAGATAAGCCGCTGAAATACCATTGGCACGTAACCCATCTACCTGGTCTTTCATTAATGCAATCAGCGGTGAGATAACAACCGTAATACCAGGTAAAAGCAGCGCCGGTAACTGATAACAGATAGATTTACCGCCGCCCGTTGGCATGATCGCCATTACGTCATTACCATACAGTACATTCTCCACAATAGCCTCCTGATGCAGCCGGAAAGAGCTGTACCCGAAGTAGTGCTGTAATGCGTTCTGTATGTCTTGTCTCATAAAATTTTACCAAACAGGAGCGCGAAAATAAGCACTACAATTGACAGTTGACAATGAACAATTGACAGTGTCCTTCATTCATCAGCAGAAGATTATTGGAGAAATGCGTCTTTGCGCCATTTTGCAGACAGCAGGGTTTTTATAAATTTTTAAAATAATGGCTTAAAAGGTTGACAAGGTGAGCACTAATTGTGAAGTGGGTACATAATCTGGGCACTGCCAATTGTCAACTGTCTATAGTCAACTAACTTTAAGTTAGGTTTTAGCTAAAAAGGAAAATTAACCCGAGCATTGTCAACTGTCAACTGTCCATTCTCAATTAATTTTAGCGTATGAATACGTTTCAATGGTTCTTTAAAGGCGTCCGGCTGGCAGGTTCTACCTGGGAACCGGAAACCATTGACCGCGTAATAATAATTGTGCATGGAATTGGTGAACATATGGGACGTTATGATTACCTGGCACGACATTTCATTAAACAGAATTACCTGGTAACAGGATTAGATCAATACGGTCACGGAAACAGCGAAGGCAAGAGGGGCACGACCAAAGGTTTCGATTTTTACTTCGATTGTCTCGATGCATTTATTCATTACGTAAAAGAAGAATGGGGTAAGCCGGTTGTCGTTTATGGACACAGTATGGGCGGCGGCATATTAGCAGGCTATTTATTGAAGCGGCAACCGCAGTTGTTGGCCGCTGTGCTTTCCGCTCCCGCATTGATTCTTGCAAGTGAACCTTCTTTGTTGTTGACGAAAACAGTTGGCGTATTAAGTAAACTAGCGCCTGACTATCGTATTAGTCAGGGCGTGGACCTCAACAAAATTTCGCATTTGCCGGAAGTGGTCAGTTCTTTTAAAAACGATCCATTGCATTTTGATAAAGTAAGTCTGCAGCTGGCATATGAAATGGTTCAAAATGGTAAATGGTGTATCGGACATGCGAATTTACTGCAGATACCTACGTTGTTGATACATGGTGATGCTGATGAATTTACCAGTATCAAAGGTTCAGATCAGTTTGCTGCAAACGCACCGAAACAATTCATTTCTTATAAAAAATGGCCGGGCGCATTTCATGAACTTCACGCAGAACCTGACAGAGATGAGTTTTTGGGTTTTGTGGAAGGATGGCTTTCTTTAATGCGGTAATGGGGTTAATTGGTTAAATGGGCAAATGGTTAAATCGGTCGTTATCTACTCCTGGCCGTCGTTCAATAGTTAAACGTGTAATAAGTTGTGATAAAATATCTTTTGCGTCGTCGTGCCGTCGTGAGAGAAGCCTTTGCGTTTTTTCTTCTTATGCGTGTTTGCGTGAAACCTGCCCCGCGTTTGTCATGCCGAAGCAATGAGGCATCCCGCGGAAGGAAGGAAATGAATCGTGCAGGAAGTTCTCCGCCTTTGGAAGAATTAGAGGAGGCCTACCCGCCGGCTGTCACAGATTTGTCATTTGGCGGCAAAAATCAATGGTTTATCGATTTGATTTCCGTTTTCATAAATGGTTTTTTCCCGATTGTGTAAATGGATGGTGAATGCAACCCCTATTTTTGCGGTCCAAAATCAGAACAAACCATCTACAATGAAGAAGAATTTATTCACCATCGCCGGATTAGCGCTTTTAGCTACGGGTTTTGCCTCTTGTAAAAAAGACAACAGTGAAGGCACAAAAACGCCAACTTACACTATTCCAGCTACCTATAATTTCTCTAACGTAGATTTTTCAGACCAAACGACGCGTTTTAGCATGTCTGCTGAAATCGAGGCACTTATGAAAACTGGTACCACCTCTGGTACTGTAGTAAGCGCTCAGAAACTGAAAGATATGCTGGCAAACGTAAACAGTCCGTTTACTGCTGCTGCTAACAATGCTGCTACCGTTAACCTGAAATCATGGTTTCCTGCACAAGCAGAAACTGATATGGAAGCTTATATGGATAGCCTGGAAGTAGCAAGCAATTCTACACAAGCGGCGGCTAATGGCGTTGCAGGTGTCGGTGCAAGCGCTGCAGACGCTACTAAAAAATATCTCCTTTCTGCAAATGGTATCAACTACGCCCAGTTTTATTCTAAAACGCTGATGGGGGTGATCACCTATCAGATCGTGAATAATGCATTCAGCGACGCTACAATGGGCAGCGGCGTAGATAATAATACAGTAGTTGCCGGTAAAGGCACTGCAATGGAGCACAACTGGGATCTCGCTTTCGGTCTGTGGATGGTTCCTGTAGATTTTCCTACAAACAAAACCGGTGTAAAATACTGGGGTAGCTATTCTTCTCAGGTAGACAGCGGCATCCATTGCAACAATGCACTGATGACTGCGTACCTGACTGGCCGCGCTGCGATCAGCAACAAAGACATGGCAACTCGCGATGCTCAGATCACAATTATCTGCGAAACTTACGAAAAAATGCAGGCTGCTTCAGCAATTCATGAGTTGAATGCAGTGAAACTGATTCTGGCTTCTGATCTCACTAAAGCGGTGAGCACCATTTCTGAATCAATGGCATTTGTTGCGTCTATGCGTTACAATCCGAAGAAGAAAATTTCTGATGCGCAGATCACACGGGTACTTGGCTACTATGGTACAAATCTTTACAACATTTCTACCGCTGATATTAACAACATCATCAACACGCTGAGCAGCATTTATGGCTTCGACTCAGTGAAGAACATTATCTAATGTTTTTTAATTGTCCTTAAAAACACAGAACAGTAAAGCTGCTGCCTTCCGGGGCATCAGCTTTCTGCCATTTTAGAAAAACACTTTTGTATGAAACGTTTCACCTCATATATTACTGCCGGAATCGCGCTGACTCTTGCTACTGCGATTTTTTCCTGCAATAAAAAAAGCGACGATAACAAAACATCAACGCCGGATTTCGACAGAAAAGCAATGCTGACGAATTGGGGAAATAATATCGTTGCGCCGGGTTTTCAAAACCTGAATACCGCTGTGACTGATCTTGATGCTGCCATCGCAGATTTCAATCAGGCGCCAGACGGTACGAAGCTGGCGGCATTACAAAGCAAACTCACTTCGGCATATCAGAAATGGGAAGTTTGTGAGCCAATGGAACTGGGTCTCGCAGATCAGGATTTGCTCAATGTAAATGCGAATACATTTCCGGCAAGTGTAACATTGATCAATCAAAATATTGCTGCGGGCAGTTACAGCCTGTCTGCGGTTTCTAATCTGTCTGCAAAAGGTTTTCCTGCGCTCGATTATCTGTTGCTCGGTGCGGGCACTACAAGCGCTGATATCCTTGCAGCTTATACGACCGATGCCAATGCGACCAACAGAAAAAAATACCTCGCTGATGTTTCCGCTGATCTGAAATCAATGGTAAGTGCAGTGTCCGCAAGCTGGAGCAGTGCAGCAGCTATCACCGCTTTTGTAAACGCATCGGGTACAGATGTGGGTAGCTCGCTTGGTCAGATGATCAATAAAATGGATTTCGACATGGACGTGCTGAAAAATGCGAAAATGGGTATTCCGATGGGTAAGCAAAGTATGGGTCAGTTATTTCCTGAAAAAACAGAAGCTTACTACAATGGTATTTCTGCTTCGCTGATGGTAGCGCAGGTTCAGGCGATTCAGAATATATATCTTGGTAAAAGCTCCGCGGGAGATGGTGTGGGCCTCGATGATTATCTGGTAGCAATCAATGCGCAGTATAACGGTGGTACATTGAACGATGCAATCAAAGCACAGTTTGATGCAACAATCGGTGCGCTGCAAGCTGTATCTGATCCGTTTTCTGCAAACGTAACCAGTGCTAATGCAGGAACCGCTTATACACAAGTACAGAAATTACTCGTATTGTTGAAGACAGATATGCCTTCGGCGTTGGGTGTAATGATTACTTATAACGATAACGACGGCGACTAATAATGTTGCGCAATTTTACCAACAGGCTTTTTACTTCATTCACAGAAGATCAACCTATTGCTCCACTTGCTGTACTTCGTATAGCATTTGGGGCAATAATGCTTATCAGCACTATCCGTTTTGTGCTGAAAGGATGGGTGCATGATTTTTATATCGCGCCCAAATATTTTTTCTCTTTTGTGGAATGGATCAGACCAATGGGGGCCGCCGGTATGTACAGCATTTTTGCTTTGATGGCGATCGCTTGCTTTTGCATCATGACGGGATTGTTTTACCGTCTGGCCGTTGGTATTTATTTTCTCTGTTTCTGTTATGTTGAATTGCTCGACAAGACTTATTACCTCAACCACTATTACTTTGTCAGCATTTTTGCGTTTCTGTTATTCCTCGTTCCGGCCAATCGTTATTTTTCACTGGACGTGCTGCGCAAGCCTTCTCTGAAAGTAACGCATGTTTCCGGCTGGACGATCAACGTTTTCAAAACGCAGCTTTGTATCGTTTATTTCTTCGCGGGTGTTTCCAAACTCACTTACGAATGGATGATACAGGCAATGCCGTTACGCATTTGGTTGCCTGCGCATTCGCAGATACCAGTGATTGGTGGTTTGTTGACTCAGTCTTGGGTAGCTTATGCGTTTAGCTGGTTTGGTGCGATCTTTGATCTCGTGATCTGGATTTTTCTGCTGAAGAAAAGCACTACGAAGTACGCTTACATTTTTGTGTTGGTATTTCATGTATTCACTGCATGGTTTTTCAAGATTGGTATGTTTCCATACATCATGATCTGTGTGACGATGGTTTTCTTTTCATCGGAATTTCATCAGCAGCTAATCAATCGTGTACGAAACACCTTCGGAAAGAAGAATGCTGCAGAACCCGTTGTGGCATGGCATTTGAGGCCCGCTGTGCAAAATGCGATGTGCTGCATGCTGGTGGTTTATTTCTTTTTCCAGCTGATACTTCCGTTTCGCTATCTCTTATATCCAGGCACTTTATTGTGGACGGAAGAAGGCTATCGTTTCTCCTGGCGGGTGATGCTGATGGAGAAAGGTGGTACTGCTTTTTTCTACGTAAAAGACCCGGCAACCGGCGGCAGGTCTGAGATTGACAATGCCCGTTATCTCACGCCGATGCAGCAGCAGATGATGGAAACACAGCCGGATATGATTTTACAATACGCGCACTTTCTTTCGGAAACCTATAAAAAGAAAGGTATTAAAGACCCGGTCGTCACTGTAGAAAGTTATGTAACGCTTAATGGAAGCGGCAGCAGATTATTTATTGACAGTACCGTAGACCTCGCGAAGGAATACGAAAGCTTTCAAAGCAAGAAATGGATACTTCCATTTCAAACGAAAAAATAGAAAAATGAAACTTCTTTATACTGCATTTACTTTGATGATAGTGCTTTTGTGTGGTGCAAATGCAAATGCTTTTTCTGTAACCGGTAAAATAACGAATGCCAAAGACGGCGCAGCAATTCCAGCTGTGACTGTCATTATCCCTCATTCATCCCATCATATAACCAGTGATGAAAATGGTCGTTATACATTGACCAGTGTAAAAACCGGACATTATACGATAACGTTTACTGCTGTAGGTTTTCACGAAGAGAAAAAAGAAATAGATGTCGCAAATGATCTCGTATTAGACATTCAGCTGAATGCTGATGCGCGTCAGTTGAAGACAGTTGAAGTGAAGGCTGGCAAAGATGGTTCTACTGGTTTTACCCGTCTGAAAGATGTGGAAGGGACTGCGATTTATGCTGGTAAGAAAAGCGAAGTAGTAGTGCTTAGCGATGTCACCGCCAACAAAGCAACCAATAACAGTCGTCAGATTTATGCGAAAGTTGCAGGTTTGAATATTTGGGAAAATGACGGTGCGGGAATCCAATTGGGTATTGGCGGTCGTGGTTTGAATCCTAATCGTGTGACGAATTTTAATACACGCCAAAATGGCTATGATATGAGTGCGGATGCACTGGGCTATCCGGAAAGCTACTATTCGCCGGCAACAGAAGCGGTAGATAGAATTGAGATTGTACGCGGTGCTGCCTCATTGCAATACGGCACGCAGTTTGGCGGCTTGGTAAATTTTAAAATCAATCAGGGTCCGGAAGATAAACAGTTTGAATTTACAACCCGTGCCACTGGTGGTTCATGGGGCTTTTTTAATACATTCAACAGCATTGGCGGTACTTATAAAAAGCTGAATTATTACGCGTACTATCAGCATAAATCAGGTGATGGCTGGCGCCCTAATTCAGAGTTTGATGTGAATACGGCTTATGCGGGTGCGGCTTATCAGGTAAACAAAAAAATGACCGTAACGCTGAATTACACCTACATGGATTATCTGGCGCATCAACCTGGTGGCCTTACTGATAAAATGTTTGCAGAAGATCCAGGTCAATCTATTCGTGAACGCAACTGGTTTAAAGTGAAATGGAATCTTGCTGCTGCAGTGCTTGATTATAAAATTTCCGATCATCTTAAATTCAACTCTCGTTTCTTCGGATTGGCTGCGAGCCGCTCTGCGCTTGGTATTCTTACTTATATTAATCGTGCAGATCCCGGTGGTGACCGTGATTTGTGGACAGACAACTATCGCAACTGGGGTAATGAAAGCCGTTTGTTGTATAGCTATAACCTCGGTAAAAATCCATCGACATTGCTCGTTGGTATGCGTTACTATGAAGGTCATACGCAGCGTGAACAAGGTTTGGGTAATGATGGTTCAGGCGGTGCTAAATCTGATTTTCAGTTTAATAATCCGGATTCGCTGGAGTATTCTAAATACACGTTCCCGAATCATAATCTTTCTTTCTTCGCAGAAAATATCTTCCGTGTATCGCCAAAATGGAGCATTGTGCCAGGTGTACGTTTTGAAAAAATCATCACTGAGGCAGATGGATTTTATAATACAGTGAACAAAGACCTTGCTGGCAATATCATTTACAGTCAACGTAACGATGACTATCGTAAAAACTCAAGGGCATTTATTCTGGGCGGTCTCGGTGTGAATTACAATGCGCAGGAACACGTACAGTTCTATGCTAACTTTTCTCAAAACTACCGGGCGATCAACTTCAGCGATATGCGCGTGGTGAATCCAAATCTACAGGTAGATCCGAATCTGAAAGATGAAAAAGGTTATTCCGCAGACCTTGGCGTACGTGGTCGTATCAAAGACATCTTGAGTTATGATGTGAATTTGTTTCTTATTAATTATGATAATAAAATTGGTACGATACTGCGTGTAGATTCGGCCAGCTACAATATTTATAATTACAGAACAAACGTTTCCCAGTCGCGCCACCTGGGTATGGAATCCTTTGTAGAAGCGGATGTATGGCGACTCATAAAAGGTAGTGGTGCAAAAATGAGTGTGACGGTGTTTTCGAATCTTTCGCTGATTAATGCGCGTTACATTAATAGCAAAGACCCTGCGGTAGAAGGTAAAAAAGTGGAATTGGCGCCAGACGTAATTTTCAAAACCGGTGTAGCTGTAAAAACGGGTAAACTGCGTGTATCTTATCAGTTCTCTTACACCAGCGATCAGTACACCGATGCCACGAATGCCGTTTACACCAGCAATGCAATTAACGGTCTGATTCCTTCTTACACAATCATGGATCTTTCTGCGGAATACATCATCAATAAAAATTTCTCGGTATCAGGAACGATCAACAACTTCATGAATCAAATGTATTTCACACGTCGTGCTGATAGTTATCCTGGTCCCGGTATTATTCCGTCTGATGCACGTAGTTTTTATTTGACGGCGCAGTTTAAGATTGGGAAGTAATGCGGTAATGGAATATGTGAAATGTGATCAATGTGTTTAATGTGCCCCACACGGGTCATTGCGAGGAGTTCTCAAACAGCAACGCTGTGAGGACGACGTGGCAATCTGATTTCGTGTAAATAAAATCAGTGTAAAAAAAGTGGACAACTGTCAATTGTTCACTGTGCACTTAACTATCGCCCATTGCTTTTCGCAACGACAGTGGACGCATATCAGTCCATACTTCTTTGATGTGATTAAGGCATTCTGCTTTGAGACCCTTAAAGCCTTCAGCTTTCCAGCCTGGTGGCAACTCACGATCGGCTGGCCAGATAGAATATTGTTCTTCGTGGTTAACTACCACAATGTAAATCGTGAGGTCTTCGTTTTCGTTCGGCATGGTGTTATGAGTTAAAGAAAAAAGATAAACGGAAGTCTGATTAAAAGTGACGCCGCGAGAAAAATCTTTCTCACGGCGCTCGCTACGACACAAAGCGTTGTATTGTAAAATTCTGTTCTGAATTATTTCCCTGAAAGATGTTTATAAAACACCACCGTGGCCTGGTGTCGTTGCGAGAAAAATCCTTTTAGATCGATTGAAACGGCGGTGGCAATAATTTGGTTTGTTTGTTGATTCTTTTCGCAGTGAGGAACAATCGTACAGATTGCGCTACCAAAGCGGCCACCAGCAGGCCAATCACCAGATACCAGTATTCTTTTTCCATATCAGTTAGTGTTTTTCTTCTTTACAAAGTCCGGCAACTTCGTGAAATGCATCATGTACTACAGAAAGTTGTTTTTTGATTTCCGGATCAGGACGCATTTTAGTTACCATGTCATTGAATTTTGCTGCCTCTTTTTCAAGATTACTCAGTGCTTCTTTCATTTTGGGCGATTGATAAGCCGCTGGAACGCTGGACGTAGCCAGTTGTTTGGCGTCATCGTAAATCTCTTTGGATCTTTGTTTTGCCGGAGCAAGGTTACCTTCTTCGCTTGGATGATAGGTCTGTGAAATCACACCGTGAAAGGTTTTAAGTGCAGGCCATTCCATTGTTTGGGCATGCGCTATCGCAGTACATGCAAACAGTGCAATGATGAATAAGAATCTCTTCATTATGGAATTGTTTTAGTGGTAAAGTTGTTTACGTAAAAATAACGATGGTGGCCCGAACCGGCAAAAAATCGTTTAGGCGGTAAAATCAGGTAAAATTACCTGATTATAGATGGGCGGATTGTCTTTGTTTTGCCCTACCGATTCACAGTTTCACCATTAAAACAGGGGTTATGAGCACCAGTACATCCACACAAACGCCGATTGCGCCGTTTAAGGAATCTATTCCGTACCCGAAAGAACAGATCATCCACAGTTTCTCCAAATTTGTCAATGCTGGATATGGTATAAAGGCTTACAACAGTGAGTCTGCATTACAGGCATACGTTGCTAAGATTGTAGGGCTTTGCATGAACGATACAACGATCACAAACTGCGTCGGTTCTGACTGGACGCTGGCTTGGGGACCAATTGTGTTTTCTAATACACCTGATGCAAATTCGGTGGTGGTTGATAATGCCATGATGATGGTGTATAGTCCTCTGAATAATCTGATTATCGTAGCTATTGCAGGCACCAATATAGATTCTTCTTACGGCTGGCTTACTGAGGATTTTAATGGCGCTACAACCGTCAGCTGGCAATCTGTTGTGGGCAACAATGTTTCAGTTCCTTCCGGGGCATCTATTTCCGCCGGCACTAACGACGGGTTGGAGAAATTGCTGAGTATGCAGGATAGCAATGGGTATACCTTGATCACTGCTTTGAGTAATCTGCTGGCTGAATCTGGTACCGGAACCGGTCTCGAACTGGCTGTATGCGGGCATAGCCTGGGTGGCGCATTGTCTCCGGCTATGGCACTGTATTTGTCGAATATCCAGTCGGATAGCAGTTTGAACTGGAATACTTCTAAAAAAGTAACTACAATATCGGCATGGCCAACTGCAGGCCCAACACCGGGTAACGCAGACTTCGCCACTTATTTACCAACTATTGTTAGCTATACAAGCCGATATAATACACTCGATGTTGTACCACAGGGTTGGATGCAAACCTCATTATCAACTGTGCCTACATTGTACGACAGTTATATTACCCCTGTAAAAGGTGGTACGCCACAAGATGTAACTTTGGGTATACTCGCTACAGGTGCTATTTTGAGAAGTTACAATGTAACGATGGGGTCCGTTTTGCCTGTAGTAACTAATAATGATTATCAGCAGGCACAGCCGTGGACGCCAATCACGGGAAGTTTTGATTTCACTACGGATTTTAAATACAGCATAGGCGTTCAGTATATCCTTGGCCAGCTCAATCTTTCCACTGGAATGGCGCAGTACGAAAATTACTTTACAAACGTTGCCCGCTTTATTGTACAAATGGGCTACCAGCATACCATTGCATATGACTCTATGTTAGGAATACCAACCGTTGCAGGAGAATATACCAGCATTTTAAACAACAATAACCCGGACGGGCAAACCCTGGACGAAATGCACCATGAAGCTGCAGTAAAAGCGATTGGGCTTGGACCGCAGATGAAAAATTTAGATTTCGGGAAAATCGCACAAGCTGTTCGCGAGAACGCAGCCACACACACCGAAGCAGTAACCGTCTAGTATTTTTACCTTCACCAAAACCATGAGAACCGGGGCGCCAGTGCGTCCCGTTTTCCGTTTATAGCAGTATAAAAAAGGAAATGCCGGAATAAGAATATTCCGGCCATTGTTTTCTAGAACTTACAAAAAAGAATGGGCAGAAGCCCATAGTTGTGATTTAAAACTGCCTCTTAGACTGCCGGGTGATGAAAAAGTTTATTTCAGTGGACAGTTGACGCTCTTTATGCGTCTTTGCGGGAAATCAATTCGCGTTGAATATTTTTTTGCAGAGAGTTGGAGAAGACTTACTCACTGGTGACAAATATTTAATTTTTAAGAGAACAATCGTTCTTTTATCTTTGCTGCCATTAATGCGCGTAAAAGACACACAGAAAGAACAGCTCATTCGTAAGAAGACGATGGAACTGGTTGTAAAACATGGTTTTGACGGCCTCAGTATGCATAAGCTCGCAAAAGCGGCCAACGTATCAGTCAACACCATTTATCTAAACTTTAAGAACCGGGAAGATCTGTTGGTGCAGGTGTATGCAGGGGTAATCGCGAAAATGGAGGAGCAAATGTTGCGGAATTTTCATGAGGATCTTGACTTTGCAGAAGGGCTCCGGATTCAATGGAAAAACAGGCTGGAATATTATATCAAACATCCGGTCGAAATCCATTTCATTGAACAGCTCCGCTACTCGCCGTTATTCGAAAAAGCGATGGGGCAACAGGGACAGAAATTTGCGCTGATACAGCGAAAATTTTGTGCGAACGCCATTGAGAAAAAACAATTGAAACCGCTGACAGAAGAAGTGTACTGGGCAATAGCGTATGCGCCGCTTTACCAGTTGCTGAAATTCAACCAGCAAAAACGAAGCATGTCGGGAAAGAAATTTGCCCTGACGGAAGAAAAGGTGAAAGAAGCATTGGCTCAGGTACTAATTGCGTTGAAACCTTAAAATTTTTTAAAAAATAAAAGAACAATCATTCTTTTTTAAAGTAAAAAAAGATGAAGCTAAATCACATTAATCTCACTGTGACCGATGTAAAAGAAACGGTACAGTTTTTTGAACAATACTTTCATTTTAAATGCGCCGAAATAAAAGGCGATAATGCGTTGGCGGTGCTTTACGGTGCCGATGGCTTCTGTATGGTTATCTCGACTAACGCCTTCAATCGCCTGGGTAACAATCGTTTTCCGGATGCGTTTCATGTAGGCTTTTTCGTAGAATCTGCAGCGTTGGTAGATCAGAAATATCAGGAGCTGATTGCCGGTGGCGAAGTCGCCGAACATACGCCGAGAAATATGCACGGTTCATACGGCTTTTATCTTCACGCGCCAGGCAATATTCTGGTGGAAGTGAGTCATACCCCCATCCCCTAAAGGGGCGTCTCAAAACGAGTACATCTATAAGTCGTAAGGTCATTAGTGGCTTTACGGCTTTTATTATTTAGGTTTCCCGCAAAGATGTATAATGAGCGGAGATGCAAAGCCCATTTTAACCCTTTAATGCTTTAACCGTTTGACCATTCACCATTCACCTCTTAATCTATCTTAAGTTTTTCTCTTAATCTATCTTATTGGGGGTCGGTATTGTGACGTTGTAAATTTGTATTGTCTTTTAAAGGAGGCAATATGAACACAACAGAAATACTGGTAGTAAGCAAAGATCAAAACGTACTTCCGGTGATGATGCAACAGATCAATAACCACACAGACTGGATGGCAACAGGCGCTTCGGGCGATGAAGATGCGATTGAAAAATATCACCATCACAGTTTTGACTTGGTTGTATTGGCTGCAGATATTGATGAAAATGAAACCCGCAAAATGCGCCGGATCTTCAGCATTCAGCACAATGATATGCTGATTGTGGATAGCGTAAATCTGGATTCGCTGGAAACAGAAATTGAAGCAGCGATTATCAGACACAACGCAGCGAATAATAATTATTCGTTTACTGATAATGCTTTTGCAAACGCACAATGCAATATAACCATCATAGAATAGAGAACAGAACGATGAACGGAGCGTCGCAACCGTAGCTTAACGGGGGCGATGCAGTTTAAACAACAAAAAGAAAAACGATCATGAAAAAAGTAATCGATAACATATTTGCCCGTCCCGCTCAATACGGAATGGTGGGAGACGGCTTCAGAGTATATAATTACATTCCGGGTGGCTTGAATCTGCAACGCAGAATCAGTCCGTTTTTAATGCTGGATTTTAATCCTTCTTATGACTTCGGTCCGTCCGAAAAACTGAGAGGCGTAGATGTGCATCCGCATAAAGGTTTTGAAACAGTAACGATCGCCTACAAAGGCAGTGTAGCACACCACGATAGCGCAGGTAACAGTGGCGTGATCAACCCGGGGGATGTGCAGTGGATGACTGCAGGAGCCGGTATTTTGCACAAAGAATACCATGAGCAGGAGTTTTCACGCAAGGGTGGTCCGTTTGAAATGGTGCAGTTGTGGGTAAATCTTCCGAAAAAAGATAAACTGACAGCGCCACATTATCAATCCATCACAGCCGGTGATATGGGTAAAGTGACATTGCCTGATAATGCCGGTATCGTGAATGTAATTGCGGGAAATTTCAACGGTACAGCAGGTCCTGCGGAAACATATACGCCCGTGAGTTTGTTTGATATCAAACTGAATGAAAATGGCGTTGCAAGCACTTCAATTCCGGCGGCTCAAAATGCCGCGTTGCTGGTGATAAGCGGTAACGTGGAAGTGAATGGTACGAATGCACCAGAATACAGTTTCGTGCTGTTTAAAAATGAAGGCGAGGAAATTGAAATTAAAGCAACAACAGATAGCGTAGTCCTGCTTTTGGCCGGTGAACCAATCAACGAGCCAATAGCCAGTTACGGACCGTTTGTGATGAATACACAGGAAGAGATTTTTGAGGCCATTAAAGAATTCCAAAGCGGTAAGTATGGATCGCTGAAGTAATGATCGCTGATGTCTGATTTGTGAGTAGTCAGTCGCCAGTTTCCCACGTTACCTGTTTTGGTTGCTCGCGTCCTCGCGAAGCATGAAGCGATCAGCACAATAACGCAATTAAATCTCGCAACGGCACAAAGTCGCTGCGGGATTTTTTATCAGTGTGATTTTTGTGTTTTTGAGTATAGCGTAGTGCCGCCGTGAGAAAATTTCTAGTTGCTCGCATTGACACGGAATCAGCGATCTGAAATCAGATATCAGCGATAAATAGCTAATTTTAAAGAAACACTCAACTTATGAACGACGCATACAAAGACCTGCCTTTGGTCGACAATAAAGCGCATCACCGTTTTGAAATGCATGTCGGCAACGAGTTTGCCTTTTTGATTTATGAGCTTGATAAGCCACGTATTACGCTGGTGCATACAGAAGTGCCCGAGTCTATGGAAGGGAAGGGAGTTGCTTCCGCATTAATCGAGAAAGTGCTGGAACATATCGAAAAAGGGGGCTTAAAACTGATTCCGGTGTGTCCATTTGTTAGAGCTTACTTAAAACGTCATCCAGATTGGAAACGTATTTTGGATTCCAGTGTGGTCGATTTTTAGCTCAAATGATTGATTTGTAATGTACTAGCCTGCAAAGTGGTAAAAAATATATCTTATTAAAATTTAAAGAATAACATTTCGGTAATGTTTTTAATAATAAAAACACTTACCTTCGGTTTTTAATTTTTTACAATGCAAGAAGGAACAGTTAAATTCTTCAATGAAACCAAAGGTTTCGGTTTTATTAAACCAGCAGATGGTGGTCAAGACATTTTCGTACACGTTTCAGGTCTGAAAGACGAAATTCGTGAAAACGACCGCGTAAGCTATGAAGTACAAAATGGCAAAAAAGGCTTGAATGCCGTTAATGTGCGAGTTATCTAATTAAGTTATATAATTTGAACATTCCTAAAGCATGCTCTCGGGCATGCTTTAGTTTTATTGAGTAGGCATATCTTACTCTGATTTTTAAACAGGCGCTGTGCTGTTTTGTTACAGGATGGCGCAATACTTGAAATACAATAATGACGTTTGAGGAATTAAATCTCATCAGCCCGATAGCAGACGCGCTGAAGGCTGAAGGATACGTGCAGCCGACCCCTATACAACAACAGTCCATTCCAGTAATACTGCAACGAAAAGATCTGCTCGGTTGTGCGCAGACAGGAACCGGAAAAACAGCGGCTTTTGCCATACCGGTTTTACAATTATTAAGCGAAGAAAAAACGCAGGGTCCAAAGAAAGTAAAGGCGCTCATCTTGACGCCAACGAGAGAACTCGCCATTCAGATCGGTGATAGCTTTACCGCGTATGGTAAAAATCTGAAGCTGAATCATCTTGTGATCTTCGGTGGTGTGCCGCAAGGCAATCAGGTAAAGGCTTTGAAAGCAGGTGTAGATATTCTGATTGCAACACCAGGTCGTTTGCTCGATCTGATGAATCAGCGTTACATCAGTCTGAGCGATATCACACATTTCGTATTGGATGAAGCAGATCGTATGCTCGACATGGGCTTCATTCATGATGTGAAAAAAGTAATCGCGAAACTGCCGCCTAAAAGACAAACACTTTTCTTCTCGGCTACAATGCCGCCGGAAATTCAGAAACTGGCAAATGCTATTCTGGTAAATCCGTCCGAAGTAAAAGTGACGCCAGTTTCTTCTACTGCAGAAACGATTCAGCAATCTATTTATTTCGTTGATAAAAAAGACAAGCGCAAGCTACTGGATTTCATTCTGAGAAATGTCGTGCGCGAACGTGCATTGGTATTTACACGTACCAAACATGGCGCAGATAGAGTGGCGAAAGAACTGACGAAATCTGGTATTTACGCGGAAGCAATTCACGGTAATAAATCACAAAATGCGCGTCAGCGTGCGTTGAACAATTTTAAGAGTGGTGATATCCGTGTGTTGGTTGCAACTGATATTGCAGCGCGTGGTATTGATATCGATGAATTGCCGCAGGTAATTAACTATGAACTGCCGGAAGTACCGGAAACTTATGTGCATCGTATTGGTCGTACAGGCCGCGCGGGTGCATCTGGTATGGCGCTTTCCTTTTGTGACGATGAGGAAATGAGCGATCTGAAAGGCATTCAAAAGCTGATTGGTTTCCCGATCCCGGTGGTCGATAATCATCCATTTCCTGCAGCAAGTACAAACACGGTGAGAATCAATCTGCCGAAAAATAAAGATGTGGTTGTGCGACCTGATGCAATTGTTGGTAACAGATCAAGACCAAATAATGGCAACAGACCACATAACGGGAACAGACCGAACAGCGGCAACCGATCAAGCAACGGCAACAGACCCAATAGCAACAATAGATCGAATAACAACGGCAATAATTCAGGCAACAACAAGCGTAAGGATGATCGCTGGTAGTCTCATTTGTCAATTTGACAATTCGACAATGTCTTGAAATTAAAAACGGTCAGACGATTTCATTCGTTTGACCGTTTTCTTTTAATGAAATGGACTTACAAAAACACGGTCATCACGATGAGGCCCATAGGGGCGAAGTGGTGATCTGATTTCGCGTTTAATGCTCGCGCCGTTGACCAAACCTGTTATAAGCACAAAAGCGATATCACTAGACTCAAACGGTCAGACGACTTGGAGTCGTCCGACCGTTTGAGTTCCTCCTCCTTCGAAGGAGCTAGAGGAGGCTTATTTCCCCCGTTTCGATCTTGCGGTACGCGAGTAAATCGAAATCTTTCTATCAAATAGAAACTGGAACAATAGTATTGTATAAGACGTGTGGTGGCCGAGATGATCGTAATAAGCGCCGGCCATTTTTTTAATCTTCGGTAATTTATTCCATGGTACGGATGGAAAATCGTGGTGTTCATTGTGAAAACCAACGTTGAGGTTTACGGAATTTAACGGACCGTAATAACTCTTTGTTTCTTGTTCGCCGTGCGTAAGGAAGTGTTCCTGAATCCAGCGGGCACCGAGCGGGTGCAGACCGATGGAGAAAAAGAAACTTGCTACGAGGAATATAGTTGGTTTGGCTCCGCCGAAATAAATTACTGCAGCGAGGAAGCTAAACTGTACAATCCAGTTCACCAGCGTCCATCCGTCGAAAATGGAAATTTCTTTGGTCATACGTAGCGGGCGCAACAGTTGAAACACCGGATAGAACAACAACCACAGCGCTTTTCCGATTACATGGTTATCGATCAGGCGTGCTTCCCAGCGGAATGGCATATCAGCGTCAAGCGCTTCCACACCTTGATATGAATGGTGTTTTAAATGGTATTTCTGAAATGAAACAGAACTTGGAAATACGAGTGGTAAATTGGCGACGATGCCGGAAATCGTATTAAGCGTTCTGTTTTTAAAAATCAGATTATGCGAACATTCATGAATACACACAAATAAGGTGTGACAAGCAAAAGCACCAATCAGGTATGCGGCAATAAAAATCCACCACCACGACACATCCCGCAGGAAATAGGCAAGCGATAATTGCAATGCTACACAAAGTACGATCACCAGTGCCGTGTACGGGTTGCGTCCAATCAGCGTACGGATCTCCGGGTGTTGTTTAATAATCTCTTTCGTTCTTGCTTTATGCGGTTCGATCTCGTCCGACCAGCGAAATTGTTTTGGCATGCGTTTTTAATTAATTCATTATAACAGGATAGAGTCAATAGATATTCTAGCTGTTTAATCAGTCGTAATTTTGACCAAAATACAATATTAGTCGAAAAGTCTGATTTGGCAGTTCGATAAAATTTATGGGTGAATACAGGTTTAAGCGCGGGATATGAAAAAGATACTCAATGTTTTGCTGTTTATAATTTTTGTTTCAGCAAATACCACCAAGGCACAGAATCACATGATCCGAGCCTATGAAGATAATGATTTGTTGAATGTAATAAGCGAAGCTTCTGATGATGCCTATACAAACGGTTTAAGGCTTGATTATTACTATACTAAAGATCATAAGTCGAGATTTTTTCTGGACCGATGGCTGCCCAAAGCGGGGAAAGATGCGGTGAATACGTTTGGCTGGAGTGCGATGCAGCTGATGTTTACACCGGAATACATTACGAAAACGCAACCCGATCTCGACGATTATCCTTATGCAGGCGCGCTGTTTGCCACACATTCCCTCCATTCTTCCAATCCTGTTAAAAAATACAATCTGCAGTCCGAATTACTTGTTGGTGTTATGGGACCAGCTTCCATGGCGGATAAAACACAAATCCTTGTGCATAGGATTATTGGCAATGACCGGCCGATGGGCTGGCAGTATCAGTTGCCAAATGCCGCTTTGGTCAACTTTAATTTCGCAGCGGAGAAAATGTTATTTCAACATCGAGGCTGGCTGGAAATCATTGGTGGTGGCACAGGAACATTGGGGACAATGACTGATGGGCTTTCCGCATATAGTACTATTCGCATTGGGAAAATGAACCCCTATTTTGATGGTGCCATCGGTCAGTTTTCTGGCAAAAAACAATTTCAACTTTATTTTTTCATGCGTCCGGAAGTACGCTGGCTCGGTTATAATGCGCTCGTCGACGGCGCTGCATTCAGAGGTAAATCAGCTTATTACAATGCTACAGACGGAATTGAAACGGCTTCTAATGCAAACAGGGGTGTGGAAGGAAATCTTGGATTAGGTGCTGTGCTCACCTGGAAAAACATAGGTGTTTCATTCTCGCAGAATATCATCGCTCCAATGCTTCAGAACAATGATCTGCGTACATTCCATCATCACACAGTAGGGAACATTTCTGTTTATGTTTCCTGGTAAATTAAAAAGTCAAAAACCGGAAGTTTGTTGGAATTGATTGTCACTCGCGCTTGTCATGGTGAGCGTAGTCGAACCATAGTGCCATTGCGAGCATCCTTCGACTACGCTCAGGATGACAAGATTTGAGTGCTTTGCGTCTTTGCCCTTACGCCTCTTTGCGGGAAGCCCACGATTTGAATTGACGTTTGACCTTTCACGTTTCACGGAACTCACTCACAACTCACAACTTTAAGAGTCCAAACTTATACAAACTATTCACTGGTTTATTATCCCAGAAAAGTTCGAAGTCATCGAAGCCCGCAGATTCGTAATTTTCCTTTACTTGCTGGAGTGTGAAGGTTTTCGCGTTAGCGACGGATAAATCCAGTAACATGTTTGCCAGCCAGGTTCCCTTCTCTGGTTCTACTTTGATGTTCATCACGTCGTTCTTACTTTGGAAGGTCATTGAAGCAACTTCCCAGGTGGCTCCTTTTTTAGATTTGGTAGTAATTTCTAAAGAAGGTTTTTTACCGAGCCAAACTACTTTCGTTGTTGGTTTTGCCTGCATGTCTTCATCCTGTTCCAGTGCTTTAACGATATAATCCGGTTCCACTTTGGTTTTCGGAACTTTAAAATCAAACCATTTTTGCAGCGGATAATCGAAGCATGCGCCATGCATATAATTGAGCAATGATTTTTTCAGTCCATAGCTGAATGTATCATGATCGGCGCCGGTTGGATCAACGTGTACAATATCATTGTTGGCAAATGTGCCAATTGTTTCGGTTTCTTTTTGCACGCCGTAATATGCAGGGTCTAAACCGATGGGACTATGTGCAGTCATGGCAAATTGGTGCCAGAAAGCAGATTGCAGAATGCCTGCCTGAAACATCTGACGAACCATTTCCAGCGAATCAATTGTCTCCTGTGCTGTTTGCGTTGGAAAACCGTACATAAGATAGGCATGCACCATTATGCCGGCTTCGGTAAAATGACGATTCACTTTTGCCACCTGTGCAACGGTAATTCCTTTTTGAATCAATCCCAGTAAACGATCAGAGGCTACTTCCAACCCGCCCGAAACTGCAATACAGCCGGATGTTTTCAGCAACAAACAAAGATCACGAGTGAAAGCTTTTTCGAAGCGGACGTTTGTCCACCAGGTTACTGTCAGTTTTCTGCGAATGATTTCCAGTGCGAGTGCACGCATTAATGCAGGCGGTGCCGCTTCATCTACAAAGTGAAAACCATTTTGTCCGGTCTGTGTCATGATCTCTTCCATGCGATCACAAAGCATCTGTGCGGCAATTGGCTCATAAACTTTGATATAATCGAGCGAGATATCGCAGAAAGTGCATTTTCCCCAATAGCAACCATGCGCCATGGTTAGTTTGTTCCAGCGACCGTCACTCCAAAGGCTGTGCATCGGGTTTACCACCTCAATGGCTGAAATATATTGATCGAGCCAGAAATCACTGTAGTCGGGTGTTCCGACCTGACTTTGTTTGTAATCGTGGCAAGATGCATTGTTGATATAAGTGACTGAACTGTTTGCAATCGTAAACGTGCGCTTTAGATCCTGCAGTGGTTTTTCACCTTCCATGAATGCCAGCAGGTTTTCAAGCGGCGCTTCTCCGTCGTCGAGCGTAATGAAATCATAGAATTCAAACACTCTTTCGTCGGATAAGGAACGAAGCTCTGTATTCGGGAAACCGCCGCCCATGGCGATTTTTACATCTGGATAATTTTTTTTGATCCATTGCGCGCAGCGAAAAGAAGCGTACAAATTTCCCGGAAAAGGGACAGAAACGGCTACCAGCTTTGGTTGTACCGTTTGCATCCGTTCCGCGAGGATATTGATCAGAATTTTATCGATGAAAGTGTATTCCTGTTGCAGCGATTCGTAGAGTTCGTCGAAGCTATTCGCAGAACGGCCCAAACGCTCGGCATAACGGCTGAAACCAAAATGGGCATCTGCACATTCCTGAATCAGATCAGAAAGATCTTCAAGGTACATAGTGGCCAGATGTTTGGCTTTGTCCTGGATGCCCATTGAGCCAAAAGCCCAGTGCAGATCGTCGAGTTGGGCAAAACGGGAAGCTTCCGGAAGGAAGTTTCGCTTGCAGATCAGATGCGCCAACGTAGGATTTTTTCCCTGCAGGAATTGTACCGCAGCGTCGATTGTTTGTATATAATCATCCTGCAACGTCAGTATACGACGGATGTTTTCAGACCATTCCTTTGTTTCGTCAATGGCTGCAAACAGTTGAGTAAGACCTTGTTTGGAGAATAACGCCAACGTAACCTCAATACCCAGATCGGCCTGAAAAGAGGAAATATTCTTAGTATTCAGAAAACCTTTCAGATACGCTGTAGCCGGGTAGGGGGTATTTAATTGTGTAAAAGGAGGTGTTATTAAGAAAACAGAGGCACTCATGCCGCAAAAATACGTTTAAATGTGGGGAATGTGTTTTAATGTGATTGAATGTGGTAAATATGGGTAATGTGTTTTTTTGAGAGAAACAGTTCTCACATTCAAACAGTGCTCCGTATTAGTCGGAATTATCGCATTTAAAAAGCGCATTAAACACATTCCGCACATTCTCCGGAATTATCGCATTGAACAAGCACATTGAGCACATTAAACACATTCCACACATTCTGCGGAATTGTCGCATTGAACAAGCACATTGCCCACATTAAAACACATTCCCCACATTAAAGATTATCTTCGCGCCATGACTTTTGAAGATTTGAACCTGACGACTCCGTTATTGAATGCGCTGGATGATATGGGATATCAACATCCTACGACTATCCAGCAAAAAGCTTTTTCGATCATTAAGTCGGGGAGAGATGTATGTGGCATTGCACAGACCGGTACTGGTAAAACACTGGCCTATCTGTTGCCTACACTGAGTTTGCTGAAATATTCAAAAGACCGTTTTCCGCAAATGCTGATTGTGGTACCGACGCGTGAACTGGTTATTCAGGTTTTGGAAACGGTAAAGCAAATGACAAAATATATGAGCCTTGAGGCGATGGGCGCTTATGGTGGTGTGAATATGAAACCTCAGGCTGCAGCAGTCGAAAACGGTACGGATATCATAGTGGCTACGCCGGGCCGTTTGATGGACCTGATCCTGAATGGGCATCTGAAAACAAAAAATATCAAGAAACTGGTAATCGATGAAATGGACGAAATGCTGAATCTTGGCTTTCGTACCCAGATTACCCGTATCCTGGAATTATTGCCCGAAAAACGTCAGAACCTTCTGTTTTCGGCAACGATTACAGAGGATGTAGATACTATGATGGATGTTTTCTTCCAGAATCCGGAAAGAGTGGAAGCTGCACCGGCAGGTACTCCGCTGGAAAACATCAACCAGATGGAATATGATGTGCCGAATTTCAATACGAAAGCAAACTTGCTGGAGTTGTTGCTGCGCCGTCATGAGGACATGAGCAAAGTGCTGGTATTTGTCAGTACCAAACAATTGGCTGATGATCTTTACGAACGTATGGATCTGATTTTTCCGGAACGTCTGGGTGTTATTCACTCCAATAAAGAACAGAATCACCGCTTCAATACAGTAAAACAATTTCAGAATGGTACCTACCGGTTTATCATTGCTACGGATATCGTAGCGCGTGGTATTGATATTGCGGAAGTAACACACGTAATTAACTTTGATTTGCCGGAAGCGCCAGAAAACTATATCCACAGAATCGGCCGTACTGGCCGTGCAGATAAAAAAGGTATCGCCATTGCGTTTATAACCGAAAAGGAAAAAGAGCTGCAGGAGAACATTGAAGCGCTGATGAATTATAAAATTCCTGTGGTGGAATTACCGGACGGCCTCGTAATATCTGATGTGCTGATTGACTCGGAGATTCCGAAAGTATCTATGCGCAACAGTCTCATCCAACTTCCAAACATTGAAGACACAAAGGGTGCTTTCCACGAAAAATCTGCGAAGAATAAAAAGGTGAATGTGAAGGTGCGCCATGCGGATAAAATGATGGCGAAGTATGGCAAGCCAAAGAAGAGAGGGAAGAAACGTTAATTCGGCAATTAATGTGTTGAATGTGGATTAATGTGGGGAATGTGTTTTACTCGCGTCACTGCGAAAAATGAAGCATTCTGCACGTTAATGATAATGGTCGGTGAGCGCCCTTCGTCTCCGCTCAGGGTGACCCGCGCGGGTGTTTTTTCATATCACGTCGACCTAAGGAGACGTCTCACGTTATGTAGACTCATTTTATCGCGAGTTCCCTCTTTCATCGGGACAAAAGTGAGTAAAACATTCTATTGGCGCCTTTTGCGTCTTCGCGTAAAATAGAGTTAAAGCGCAGGCACTGTCAATTGTCAACTGTCCATTGTCAATTACTAAAGCCATCGATTCATCAAATCTCTGAACACATCCTTGTATTGCTCGCCAACTGTAATATTTACATCGCCGAGGTGAACGGAATTTTTGGTGATGGAATCGATTTTATCCAATGCTACGATAAAAGAGCGGTGAATGCGGATGAATTTTGCCGGTGGTAATTTTTCCTCGATAGAACGCAGACTACTTAATGTGAGAATAGGCTTTTTGCCTTCAGCAAGGTGAATTTTGATGTAATCTTTGAGCGATTCAATATATACGACATCTTCAAAATCGACACGCACCATTTTGTAGTCTGCTTTCACAAACATAAAATTGTCTTCGGGTGTAGCTGTTTTCTGGCTGTGCAGTAAATCAAAATAATGCTCCGCTTTGGTTGCTGCTTTTAGAAATTCTTCATAGCTAAAAGGCTTGAGCAGATAGTCGAGTGCGTCTACTTTATATCCTTCGATTGCAAAATTGTTGAATGCCGTAGTGAAAATAATGCGTGGCGTGTTTGCGTTGCCGGCTAATACCCGCGCGAGTTCTATGCCGTTTAAATCAGGCATTTGAATGTCCAGAAAAACGAGTTGAATATCATCGTTGCGAATTGCAGCGAGTGCCGCAACTGCATTAGAAAAACTGCCCGCCAGTGCTAAGAAAGGCGTTTGCTCAATGTATGAACTCACCAGGCGAAGCGCCAGCGGTTCGTCGTCTACGGCGATACAGCGCAACATTAGCTCAGTTTTATACTTAAATGTACAATATATTTTTGCTCGTCCTGCCGTTTCGTCTCCAGAGTATAGCGGCCAGGGTAGGTCAGTTCCAGCCGGCGTACGGTGTTCTGCAAACCGATGCCTCCGTCTTCCTCTATTTTGTTTGGATTTGCAGCAATCAGCGGATTACTCACCGTCATCGAAAAAACATCATCGTTTTCTTCCAGAATAATATCAATTGTTCCTTTGTCAATATTGCTGACGCCATGTTTAAAGGCGTTTTCGATAAATGGCATCAATAACATGGGGGCAATTGCTTCGTCTTTAAAATGCTGCGGTTTGACATAATGTACCTGCGTGTTTTCACTCAAACGCAAACGCATGAGTTCAATGTAATCGTCAATAAAAGAAATCTCTTTGCTCAGCAAAGTCGTGTCGTGCTGTGCTTCGTACAATACATAGCGCATCATGCGGGAAAGCTTTTGCAGTGCGTCTCTCGAAGCATTGACGTCGATGTAGGAAAGTGAATAGATATTATTGAGTGTATTAAAAAAGAAATGCGGATTGATCTGCGCCTTGAGAAAGGCAAGTTCCGCACTGATTTTTTCTTTCTCCAATTCTTCACGCAAAGCTGTAACCTGTTGCCAGCGCTCATAGGCGACAATAGAAGTACTGATGCCCATGATCAACAGCGAAGTGATCATCATAAAACCATCGAAATTGCCGGGCTTGTGTGGTGGTCGTCCCAGTGCGGTGGACATGGCCTCGTAAAAGTGTAAATGGTCATTGATCCACTGTCCCAGCAGTGTAACAAAGGTGACACTCACAAATGCCCAAAGTATAAACAACCAGATCTTCTTCCGGAAAAGCAATGCAGGTGCGGCGTAAATTGTGTTGGCATAATAAAGTGCAATGAGTATCACTAAATGATAAACCTGTTTGGTCCAGAATACTTCTGGCAGTTTTACGCCCCAGGTAAGCGGCTGCAGCAATAAAAATACAATGCCCACAATGGTCCACAGCAACACATAGTGTCGGGCCCTGCGATGTTTGGTAGCAATTGTATTCATAATACAATTTTAGAGAAATAGCTGCGTACCGGCTATTTTATTCGATGTACAGGGAGTGTTTACCGTTCGCGGGTCAATTATTGCCGTTGAAGTTGAAAGCTTCCCGTGCGATGTTATCCTGAGTGGAGTTGAAGGATGGGCGTGGGTATGATGTTTGATTTTCAGCAAGCAGTATTACCTTGATTTATCTGTACCGGCTTTAATTCATCTTCGAATTCTATCACTTTTTACTTGAACAAAAAGTAACCCAAAAATTCAAGGCTTAAGGAAACGTGGCTAAAATGAAAACGCATATAGCTACAATTATTAAAGCTTACTAGCAGCTTTTGTGCAATTTACCAGCCCGGCTATATCCGGGCATTGAACCTTTGGTAACCATCATAATTGCTTAACGCTGTCTGCATTTCATTTCTTAACGCCAAGTTTCCTTAGGCCGACGGCGTTGCGTAAATCTACCGCCGCATAATAGCCATCAGCGATCTCAGCGGTAAAAACCGGGAGTTTATCGGTAATCCCTTACTCCTGGTATAGTTGTTTTTTGCAGGTAAATGGATCGGCTTTCCTTTGTTTTGAGAACTGTAAAGCAAGAATCAAGGAAATGATGCAAAATGGCTGGTTGAAATATGGTATAAGCGCAACGCTGCTTTGGGCCGCAACAATTGCCGGTGCGCAGGATGCAACAGATACATTGCCCAGTGTCTGGAATCTCAACGATTGTATCGAATATGCCAACACGCACAATTACAATATTAACACACAACGCTATAGCAAAGAAAGCAGTCAGCAGAATCTACTTCTTTCAAAATCCGCTTTACTGCCCAATTTATATGGCAACGGAAGTTTTAGCGTGAATCACACCGGCGCCGGAATAGCTAATCCTTCGCAAGAATCCTCAACATCCACAACTGGTACCGCTTCTGTAAATACTGCCTGGACTTTATTTAACGGAGGTTATCTACGCAAGGATATTCAACAAAAAGAAATTGCCGTACAAACCGCTGGTCTTTCCATCGATGAAAATATCAATAACGTGGAGCTGCAGGTAACGCAGGCATATCTCTACATATTGCTGGATAAAGAAACGATCATTTATAACGAAGACCTCATTAAAACTTCACAGGCGCAGCTGGAACAAATGCAGCAGCAATTTGCTGTGGGAAGTGCGGCTAAAAAGGATGTGATACAGCTCGAAGCGCAACTGGCCCAGGATAAATATAATCTGGTCACCTCAAAGAGTACTGAACGTATAGATAAACTAACGCTGAAAAAATTATTACTACTACCGTCCGAAGTAGATTTCGATATCGTAAAACCGGATACTATTTTTTCTCTGGAATTACTACCGCCATTGCAGGACGTACAAGCAACGGCACTTGATTTCAGGCCAGAGGTAAAGATCAGTGAACTGTCGCTAAAGTCGCAAGAGTTAAGCCTGGCCAAAGCAAAAGCAGGCTATTTACCGACACTTAGTTTGTCAGGTGGTATTGGTACCAATATTGGCAATACTACATCCTACAGTTTAGGCTTTTCGCTCGACAACAGTTTTTATCAACAGGCCGGTGTGAATTTATCTGTTCCCATTTTTACACGTCGTGTAAACAAAACAAATGTCGCACTGGCCAGAATCGGTATCAAACAGGCAGAGCTGGATTTGCAGAATACGAAGGTTACTTTATCACAGACTGTAGAACAGGCATACATCAATGCGGTGAATACGCAGAATCAGTATGTAAGCGCAAAAGAGCAGCTGGTCTACAATACGGAGGCATTCCGGATTTCCAGCGAAGAACTGAAAATAGGATCATTGAATATGGTGGGTTACATACAGCAGCGCAATCTTTATGTGCAATCGCTGCAGCAATTCGTGCAGGCAAAATACAACGCTGCCATGTCATTGAAGATATACAAGTTCTATAAAGGCGAACCATTCACACTTAACTAAACAGAAGCGAATCCAACCAACGAAAAGTATTTGAACAATGAAGAAAAGGAAAATAATTATCTATTCTATTACTGCCGCAGTGCTGTTGTTCCTGGTATGGTTCTTCTTTCTGAAAAAGGAAAAGCAGGAAGTTCATTTCACGCTGGCCGGGCCTACTGTTGGTCATATCGCGGAAACGGTCACTTCCACAGGAACAGTGCAGATTGTAGATACGGTAACCGTGGGTACGCAGGTGTCGGGCATTATCAAATCGATCCATGTAGACTTTAATGATAAAGTGAAGAAAGGCCAGTTGCTTGCAGAGATTGATCCTACGTTATTGCAGGCTACTTACGATCAGATTAAAGGTTCGCTGGCGCAATCGCAGGCCAGTCTTACTTATCAGGCTGCCAATTACAACCGTCAGAAGCAACTATACGAAGTAGGCGCTATCAGCAAATCGGACTATGATAATGCGACTAGCACTTTCAATGCTGCTAAAGCAAACGTGGCGAGCATCACTGCGCAATTAAGATCTGCGAATCAGAATTTAGCGTACACAAAGATTTATTCGCCGCTGGACGGTGTTGTGCTCTCGCGCAATGTCAGCGTCGGACAAACGGTAGCATCTAGTTTCAGTACGCCGACCTTGTTTGTTCTGGCGAAAGACATTACCAAAATGTTAGTCAATGCAAGTGTAGACGAAGCAGATATCAGTCACGTATCGGTAGGACAGAAAGCTACTTTCACCGTTGATGCTTATTTGAATAATGTATTTAACGGAACAGTCGGTACGATCCGTATCGATCCGACAGTTTCCTCCAACGTCGTGACCTATCCGACATTGATCAATGTGGATAATTCTTCCGAAAAACTGATGCCAGGCATGACTGCAACGATTACTATTTTCTCGAAAGAAGCAGACAGCGCATTACTGATTCCCGTAAAAGCCACCAAGTTCACACTGATGGCAGATCCCGGAAGAGATTATAAAGTAGAGCCATTAAAAGAAGCAGTAGAAAAAGGTGGTCATGAAAAAACAGTTTGGGTGCTGAATGGAAATGTGCTGCAGCAAAAGAAAATTACAACAGGACTGAATGATAACACGCATGTACAGGTTTTGAGTGGATTAAATAAAACGGATTCTGTAGTAACGGATATGAACGGTGGCAAAGCTCAGGCTACGACTCAGGGACAATCAGCCAGTCCGTTTATGCCAAAATTCCCAAGCAGAAAAAAATGAGTGATAAAATCCTTGAAATAGATGACCTCAAGCGTGAGTTTGTAATGGGCAGCGAAACAGTACGCGCGCTCAAAGGTGTTTCTTTTGATGTGCTCAAAGGTGAGTTTGTAACCATCATGGGCAGCAGTGGTTCGGGTAAATCAACTTTATTGAATTTGCTGGGTTGCCTGGACAAACAAACTTCCGGCGAATATTTTCTTGATGGTATTGATGTAAAAACGCTTGACCGGAATCAGCTGGCAAAACTGCGCAATTTTAAAATAGGTTTTGTATTTCAGGCTTATAATTTATTGCCGCGGACATCTGCGCTGGAAAATGTAGAATTGCCACTTTTCTATAATTCAAAGATCTCCGGAAAAGAACGCAGAGAACGTGCGCTGCATGCGCTGGAAGCAGTGAAGCTTGCGGACAGGCAACATCATACGCCCAGCCAGTTGTCGGGTGGACAGCAACAGAGGGTGGCCATCGCACGGGCATTGGTAAATGAGCCTGTAATGATTCTGGCCGATGAAGCAACCGGTAACCTGGATACGCGTACTTCTTACGAGATCATGGCATTAATGCAGGAGTTGAATGAGAAAGACCAAAAAACAATCGTGTTTGTAACACACGAACCAGATATCGCGGCATTCAGCAGTCGTACCGTTTTTCTGCGTGATGGAAAAGTGGTAAAGGACTCACCGAATGCCAATAAAAAGAATGCTAAAGATGCTTTAGCTGCACTTCCTGTTTCCGATGACTATTAGAAATTGACGCGATGAACATTTTCAACCTCATAAAAATTGCTTTAAAAGCCTTGCTGAGAAATAAGCTGCGTGCGCTGCTTACCATGCTTGGTATTATTATCGGAGTAGGTGCGGTAATCACCATGATGTCGATCGGACAAGGATCCAAAGACAGTATTCAGTCTTCCCTGTCGGCAATGGGCACCAATATGATCACCATTATGCCCTACAATAATCTGCCCGGCGGCGGCGGTGGTGTGCGTCTGGGCGCGTCTTCCATACAAAGTCTTACGATTGCCGATGTAGAAAAATTGAAACGCGATGTGACTGATGCCACTGAATTTTCGCCGGCGGCTTCGGCATCCGGGCAGGCAATTAAAGGTACCGCCAACTGGCCGACAACGATTCAGGGCGTGGCGCCTTCTTATCTTGATATTCGTAAACTTTCTGTCAATTCAGGCATTGAGTTTTCAGACAACGATGTACGGACTTCTGCAAAAGTTTGTTTGCTGGGACAAACAGTGGTGAATAATCTGTTCGGTCCTAATGTGGATCCTATCGGGCAGATCATCCGCTTCAATAAAATTCCCCTGCAAGTAATCGGCGTATTGTCGCCAAAGGGTTACAATACCTTTGGTCAGGATCAGGATGATATTATTATTGCACCTTACACAACTGTGCAAAAGCGCATTCTGGCTACTATTTATTTTCACGCTATTTATGCATCGGCACGAACTGAATCAGTTTCGGATCTGGCTTCTGAGGAAATTTCCAAATCGTTACGTGAAAGCCATCGTTTACGCGAAGGTCAGGATGATGACTTTGTGGTGCGCACGCAGGCAGATCTTATTAAAACGCTGAGTTCAACGAGTGGTATGCTTTCGGTTTTACTGACAGCAGTAGCTGGTATTTCTTTGCTGATTGGCGGTATCGGAATTATGAACATTATGTACGTATCCGTAACGGAACGCACACGCGAAATCGGGCTGCGTATGTCGATTGGCGCACGTGGCATTGATATCATGTCTCAATTCCTGATTGAGGCTATTCTGATCAGTATTACGGGTGGCTTGATTGGTGTGATACTCGGCATCGCTGCATCGATTTTTATTTCATCGTTCCTGCACTGGCCGGTTATTATTTCGGAAACGTCTATTGTTATTTCCTTTCTTGTCTGCGCATTGACTGGTGTGTTCTTCGGTTATTATCCCGCACAAAAAGCAGCTAGATTAGATCCGATCGAGGCATTGCGGTATGAATAAGTTAAGAAGTCGAAAACAATTGATTGGAAGTGATGAATTAAAAGGAATGTATCTCTGCGAACAAAGAAACGGCACCGTCTCACAATACGAGACGGTGCTGTTTTGTTCTTAATAAAACAATTGGACATTTTTTATCACAACACTTAATTCCACCCGAAAATGAAACTTGTTTTTTTGATGATCCGGTGTGTGGAGATAAATTATTAGCATATCAAATAAATCTATTTTTTAGGAAAATCCCCACCTCCTAGTTAGATGACGCAATGCGGCTTTGATATCCATTTCAACCGTTCTAAAAGTCTTTTTTATTCTGATGTGCTCCTGTACGTTTGCAAACGAATAACATTTGCGGCATCATTTTACGTCAAGCAATTGCAATTACCTCAAAAGCCCCACACGCTGTCAAATTTTGTTTAATAAAATTTCAGGGCTTTCGGCTCATTTTTTAATAACAAGCTAGTATTATGAGAAAACAGAAAAATCTGTTGAAAATTGCATTGCTTGCGTCTATTTCTTTATCCATCGTTTCCTGTAACAAAGGAGATCGAATGGCGACAGACAGTCAAGTAAAAAATCCGAAAAATGTAAAAGGTGCCACCGCCAGGGTTGGTGCGACAACAGGCATAAGCGTGTTGCCACAATCTGGTGTGCAGGACCAGTATTACATTGTTTCCAAAGTATCGAACAGAGCGCTTACCAATCCGGGTTCAATCGGCGTGCAAATGCTGCAGACGGAGCTGGTGTCTCCTGGTACAGTGCCTTCATCAAATGCGGATCTCACAATCGCTTATTATGGCAATGTAACTAATCCTGCGAATTTCGATCCTGGCAGCTATACGGCCTACAGAATTCAATGGGGCAGCATGAATCCAAATACACTTACTAATAGTTTCTGGGACGTATTGTCTAGCTGGCAGGATGGTAGCAGCGCAGTTGTATGGTCGAGGATTGATCAGGATAGTCAGCTATTTGTTTTTCAAAGAACTGGCGCTGCCGATAGCAGCGTGTATATCCGCAATTTGTTCTCAGGGAAATATCTGCAGATCAGAGGAACGCAGGATGTAAATATCACTTCTGGCGCTGTTGTGGAACAGTGGAGCTATTCGGGAAATCCAAATCAGAAGTTTTTTATTAACGTGAGATAGGGATAACCTCGTTGTTTTTAACGGTATGAAACAACCTCTTTTTGCGAAGTGGTTGGAAGCGGCATGCGCAATTTAAACCGTCTATATTTTATCCAATATTAAAGCTTACGTAACAAAGATCAGATTATGAGAAAACATAAAAATTTGTTGAAAATTGCATTGCTTGCGTCTGTTGGCCTTTTTATAATCTCTTGTAACAAGGGAGATCGAATGGGGACGGATAATCAGGGAGAGAAAAATGGAGACACCAAACGGTCAATCGCTGTAGGTGGTGTGTACTCTGGTATGAGTTTATTGCCACAGTCGGGACTGGCAGACGGGTTTTATATCGTTTCAAAGTTGTCTAACAAAGCGATTACCATTGTACCTGAAGGGGTTCAATTGCAGCAAACTGAGTTGACATGGCCGGGTAATGAACCATCATCTGACGCAGATCTGACAATTGTTTATTCGGGTTCGGTGACTAATCCTGCAAATTTTGCGGCGGGTACTTACAATACCTATAGAATTCAGTGGGGTAGTATCAGTCCGAGTACTTTAATTAATGAGTTCTGGAGTTTACAAGGCACGGCAGCTACATGGGGGATGCCAATTGTGTCTATGCCAAGCGCGGAGCTGGATAATCAAAGATTTATCATTCAGCCAACAGGGAATGCAGATACCAGTATATACATTCGCATCCTTAATACCGGTAGATATGTGCAGATTGCAGGCGGTTCAGACGTAAATACCACCGTAGGCGCCAAAGTAGAACAAAGTGATTTCTCAGGAGACTTAAATCAGAAGTTTTTTGTCAAAAAGAGAGCATACTAAACCAAGGTATTTAAAGACTGGCTCAGAACCTGAGCCAGTCTTTTTATTGCTATAAATGTGTGCCGAAATTCGGTTTCATTAGTGATCTGAGAATTTGATCTGCTCCGGTTTAGATACAACGATCTCCGCTTTGCCTTTATATTCCTTCACTTTCCCGGTGATGCAGATATTTTTCCCGTCGAGATATTCTTCCGGTTTGTAAGAAAACAGACCACGGTCGCTGCCGAAGATGACGACTGTAAACCGACTATTTGGATAAGCTGCACCAATATTTAATAACGTGGGTGTACCGTTTGATTTTTCGAGAAATTTCCCGCCAAATACTTTGCCACATACAGTGACCTCTTGCCCGATATGTTGCATCGCTTCTTCCGCGGAAATATTGCTTCCCGGAGCAACAACCTGTGTATTTTGTTGTACCGCTGCTGCATCGCTGAATAATATTTCCAGCACAGCGCCCAAACGTAAACCCGCTTGCAGCAAGCGTTTTTCAATGATGGTTTTATTGCGTGTACAATAGGCTTCATCGATAGCGTTGTTCTGAAAATTATAGACATCACCGAGTAGTGCACGTGATTCATTCATCCAGCGCACCACATCAATTGTTTTCATTTTTGCAATTTCCTCTGCTGACATTGTTTGGTACAATTTCTCGACGTCTGCTGTTGCAATTTTTTGTTGCTGAATGATTTCATCATCCCAAACCCAGTGCAGGTTTGATGGCTTTGAAAGAAAGGTTACTTCCACATTGTTGCCGCCATGATCTGCGCCATAACCTGCATGCAATGGTTGGTGTAAGTCGCCGATCAGGTGAAAAAGTTCCATTACGTCTGTCTTTGCTTGTTCGCTGCAGATGGTCTTTTTGTGCTTTAGTTCGTTGATCGCAATAGTGATTTGGTTGACCACATTTTCATCGTTGTTTGGAACATAGTCTTTTCCTTTTTCCACGTTGACATAATGCCATGGTTTCATGAAATCATAATCGTGATTGGATCGCATTTCGTCCATCCATACACTGGCTTCGTCCGGAGTAGTAGTTCCCAGACAATTTTGTACTTTTTGTTTTACAGATTCTGAAATATGCGCCATTGCAATTTCCGCAACAATCTGGTGGCCGGTTTTTCCCCATGCAAAAAGATATTGAGGAAACAGGAATGTAGCCGCACATGCAGCCCATAATAACAGTGATTTTTTCACGACAGAAAAGAATTATTTATAAACTAAAAATGGTTTGCCCTGGAAGCAAAGGAAGGGACAATAACCGCCTCTACGGCTGGGAATGGGGAGAAATAACCTAATTATAATATGGGTGAAAGCTAATGGTTTAAGGTATAATGCTTTTTTGAAATGTGGATAATGTGTTTGATGTGATTAATGTGCTTGTGTTTTTGTAGATGTTTAATATGCCTAATGTCTTTGATGTCGAATGTTTTTGATGTGCTTTTTTTAAATTTGAAAACAGGAGCCAGCTTTAGGCTTTGGGCGTTGAGCTTTCAGCTTTTTTCACCATTTTTGCAGGCTCTATGTCACTTTATATCGCATCGCTTAACTCAGGTAGTAACGGGAATTGCTATTATATCGGCAACGACCGTGAAGCGGTGTTTATTGATGCTGGTATCTCTTGCCGGGAGACAGAGTTGCGTATGAAACAGCTTGGTCTTTCAATGGACAAAGTGAAGGCAATTTTTGTGTCGCATGAACATTCGGATCATATTTCTGGTATTCCGACGTTGGTAAAGAAATACGGCATCCCGGTGTATATCACGAAAGAAACTTTGCGCAGCCGTAAATTATACCTGGATAAAAAGTTGATTCTTTTTTTTGAGACAGATGAAATAATAACCATCGGCGGATTATCGATCAAGTCGTTTTCAAAAGCACATGATGCAGCCGATCCGCATAGTTTTACGGTTTCGGGAAATGATGTGACGATTGGTGTGTTTACGGATATCGGTGTGCCTTGTCAGAATCTGGCGACACATTTTCAACGGTGTCATGCTGCATTTTTAGAGTCTAACTATGACGAAGAAATGCTGGCGAATGGTCGTTATCCTTACTTCCTGAAAAGCCGCATTACCAATGGTAAAGGGCATTTGTCGAACACACAGGCGAGAGAAGTGTTTGTGCAAAACCGTCCATCGTTTATGTCACATTTATTGTTGTCGCATCTTTCTCATGACAACAATAATCCGGAACTGGTATTGAATCTTTTTAATGAAGTGGCTCCGGATATGCACGTAGTGGTTGCATCCAGACACGAAGCATCGCCTGTATTTCATATTAGCCCTTATCCCCAGTCTTTTTTGACTGTTGCAAAGAAGGAGCGTCTCAGCACGAGTGCCGGTGATGTGCAGCTTTCTTTGTTTATCCCCGGCACCTAACGGATTCCCCTTTCGGGAGCTATGGGTGTACAATTTCTATTTTCTGGTAACTCATTTCGCTGCCATTGTTCATCGTCAGCATATAAAGACCAGCAGCAAGTGCGCTTACATCAATTTTGTTTTTCGATGAAGTAATTTCTTGTTGCAACATGGTACGACCGGTAATATCACTGATGCAGCATTTTATGTGTTGCAGATTAGCAGGTAACGCGAAATGGATTTCATTATTAGCCGGGTTAGGGTAGATGCTGATCGCTGCATTGACCTGGTTGATTGCAGCTACACCCGTTGGATTATAAGTTCCGTACGACTGGCCGTTTTTGCGTGCGTAAGTCATGAGATATTTCCATCCTTGCCCTCCGGATCCGACGCCGTAACAACCTTCACGATCAAGATCGCCAATGCCGTTTAAGGCTTGTATAATATGGTAACATGGTTCAAAGGTGACCACGACATAACCATTTGCCGTAGGTGTTATGTTAGTCGCATCGAATTGGTAGCTACTATTGGAATAGCCATAAAAATCTTTCACCGGATAGTAGTGAATGAAATTAGTTTTATCATGCTCCGGAATATGATAAGTTGCGAGATCGTAGTTCTGGTATAGATACTGTATCTGTGAATGCGTTATCGAAGAAGCACCGCCGTTAGCGTTATATTGATAAATGGTTTCGTCGATGTTTATCTGAATACCGCCTGTGGTATGGTTTACGCTGGTTACAGAATCGGAGAAAAATTCAACCTTGTTGCCAAATACAGTGTACTCGTACTGGAAAAGATCGCCCGCATAAACATCGTAGATGCCCGCGATGGTTGGTCGTCGGTAGTTGGTATACCCGAAAGCAATACCAGGATTGCTGGTAGGATAGGTGTATGGATTTTCACCGGAAGTTTCGGCATAGAGATCGCCAAACCAGCCGAGCTGACGAAATGGAAACATATAGAGGTTTATCACTTTTGCGAAGCCGTGATTTTTACTGAGCCATATTTCCTGGTCATTCAGTGAATCAGTTGTATTAACCGTTCCGTTGTTATAGGCCGTGATGCGTATTTTCTTGATGCTGTCTAAAACGCCCGAGAACGAAAATGTATCGGCGGCATAAATCGTAGCCGTATAAGAGTAGCTTGAAGTATCATCGTACAAGGTCCAACTATCGCCTGCAATGCCTTTTGTTTTAATTACAAGGGTGTCGCCCCAGTAAGAATCAAAAAGCCAGGTGCCATCGCTTTGTGCGATTACATTTTTGCCCAGCCAGCTGCCGCCGTTGCTGTCCAGTATCTGATTTTGGTCGTAGTGGCCTCTTAAGGTCCGGAAAGGGTGGTATATTAAATCAGTGCCTACTGTCGTTACACTATCTATCGTGATTGCGCGCAAATAGTTATTGCTGTTGATAAAATAGGATGTATCGCCGGGGATCAGGCAGCGGTAAGGTGTTTGTGCGTTTGACTGCAGGAAGAATACGCAAAAGCAAAGTGTAAATAGATGTTTAAGGTTCATACTGTTGGTTTTTAAATCGCTTATTAATGCACGATCTCTATTTTTTGATAACTCATTTCATTGCCATTGTTCATCGTCAGAATATAAAGACCAGCAGCAAGTGTGCTTACATCGATTGTGTTTTTCGATGAACTAATTTCTTGTTGCAACATGGTACGGCCGGTAATATCACTGATGTGGCATTTTATGTTTTGCAAGTTGGCTGGCAGCGAAAGATGCAATTCATTGTTTGCCGGATTTGGATAAACATTGACCGAACTATTTGAATGCACTTCCGATATGCCTAATCCGTAGTAGTGTCCGCTTTTAAAAGCAGATGTCATGTAACTTTTCCACTGCCCGTCGGGGTCTGCACCATAGCAACCGCCTACGAGTACATCTCCGATGCCGGTAATTGGGTCCATATAACCCAAACGTGAACACGGTTCAAAAGTGTTTACCTCGTAGCCACTCGGATTCGGTTCAAAATCGATATTGGTAAAATGATAGCCGATGTTGGTATAACCTTGAAAATTATCGACCGGATAGTAAGCGAGTGTCCATGGTTTATTATGTTCGGGAATAAAGTTTTTGAATTGATCATAGTCCTGGCAGGTGTACGTAGTTTGTCCATTGCCCTGTGAGTAGCCCTGCGGTGTATAATGAGAAGTTCCTCTATTTACAAATATTTCAACTCCTGCCGCCGTCAGATTAATGCTCGTTACCGTATCATCGGTGTACCAATAGTTATAATAGTTGTTGCCGTTTTTAAGCGTATAGCTAAAAACATCTCCCGGATGAACGTCATAGATGTTGGCATTAGTAGGGCGCACGTAATGCACGTAGTCGAAACTGGTATATGCCTTTCCCCAGTTGGAGTAGGGATTTTCGTTGGAAATATCCATATACAGATCAGCCCGGTAAGGATTTATTGATTGTCCGGGTGCGTGAAACGGGAACAGGTATAAGTTAAACACTTTAGCAAAGCCATGGTTTCTGCTGAGCCAAATATCCAGACCATCCAGCGAATCATGCGGATTGATGATCCCGTTATTATAGGCTGAGATGTGCATTTTTTTGATACTGTCTAAAACTCCTCCAAACGAAAAAGTATCGGTCGCATAAATGGTAGCGGTGTAAGAAAGGCTGGTGGAGTCATTGTATAATGTCCAGCTATCGCCGAGATCAGCCTGCGTTTTAAGAGTAATGGTATCACCCCAATAGGTGTCGAAAAGCCAGGTCCCATCGTTCTGTGAGATTACATTTTTGCCCAGCCAGCTGCCGCCGTTGCTGTCCAATACCTGATTCTCATAAGGTCCCCTTAGGGTCTGGAATGGATAGTACAGCGTATCATTTCCAGATGAAGCGACGCTGTCTATGGTGATAGCGCGGAGGTAGTGGCTCGTTTGGTTTATAAAAAAAGAAGTATCACCGGGAATAAGACAGCGGTAAGGTGTTTGTGCGTTTGACTGCAGGAAAAAAACACTTAGGCAAAGGATGAAAATGTATCGAAGGGGCATTTGGTTAGGTTTCCGTAAAGATAAATTTTTATGCTAATTTATTTAACGGGAAGGCAAGGTAGGGATTGTCATTGGGGTGTCAGTTGTTTCTGACTGGAACCGAATAATCGCGCAGAGATTCCCCTTTAGTGGTTAGGGGTATCCAGTCCCATCATAATCGCTTTTCGAACCAGTCCTGCCATGTTTTTCACTTCCAGCTTTAATGAAAGATTCAGACGATAGTTCTCAATAGTACGGAGGCTCAGGTTTAGCTGCTCAGCGATCTCCTGACTGCTGCATTCGTTGATGATCAGTTGCAGGATTTGTTTTTCGCGCGGTGTTAGAGAAAATTTGGAAGACGTCTGACGTTTCAATTGCCTGCGAAACTCTTTTAGCTTTTCCAGCATTTCCGGTTTCAGAAACTGTTTGTTCTGGTAAACCGTTTCAATCGCAGTAACCAGCGTTTGTTCGTCGGTGTTTTTCAGCAAATAGCCCAGCGCGCCGTTTTGCAGCATATTGTTTACATACAGTGTATTGTCGAAATTAGTGATCGCCAGTATCCTTACAGAAGGATATGTTCTTACAATTAAAGGCGTTAGTTCATCACCGCTTTGACCGGGCATTTGTATGTCGAGCAGCAGTACATCCGGCAATGATTCTTTCAGACCATTCATCAGGTCCGTGCCATTCTGGTAAGTGCGCCCGATCTCAATGTGCTTATAGTGCGAAAGCATGTCTTTAATGCCATTAATGACCATCAGGTGATCGTCTGCAATATTTATGCGGATGTTCATACGGTTGCTGTTTTTAAGAGTTCATGAAGGTTGAATTCGATATAGGTCGTAGTGCCGTGATCTTTTTCTGATTCTACCGAAAAAATGCCCTGTAATGTTTGTACACGCGATTGCAGATTTTTCATACCGATGCCGCCCGCGGCTTCGTCTGTGTCAAATCCGGTACCATTATCTTCCACCATGATTACTAGCGCATCTTCCAATTGGCGGATCTGAATAGTGACATCAGTAGCCTGCGCATGTTTGATAATATTCTGGATCAGTTCCTGTACAATGCGATAGATGTGCAGTTCTACAGAAGTATCGAATGCACTGATTTCGTTGTGCACTTGTAAGTCCACATGGAGGCCCGTTCCCGAGCTGATATTGGCACAGTAAATACGAAGCGATTGTATCAGCCCATGGCGAAGTAATATATCGGGCATCAGGTTGTGCGCGGTTTTTCTTACTTCGGTTATTGTGTCGTCTATCATGTGCAGGATTGGCTCTGCGTCTACGTTCTTGCCATCTGCTGCTCTTTTTTGTGTCATGCTTAAGTGCATGCGAATGGCAGCGAGCATGCCACCGATTCCGTCGTGCAATTCGCGTGCAAGTCTTGTCCGTTCCTGTTCTTCACCATGCATGATGGATTTCAGTTGCAGGATCTCGCGTTGTTGTTGCAGGATATGAATGCGGTCCGACTGTATTTTTTGTTTGTTACGATAGTTGCGATAAATACCGATGATAAAAAGGAATAGCAAAGCAATGCTGCCCGCAGCAATCGCGATCCAGATATTTTTCTGCTGCAGTTCATTTTGCTGTGTGTTGATAAGTAATTGTTTTTCTGCAAGCGATTTATCTTTCTGGGCAGAATTGTATTTCATTTCAATCTGCGCGATCGCTTTCATTTTGTCCTTGCTGAGCAGACTGTCTTTGAGTTTGGTGTACACGTGATACTTTTCCAGCGCTTCTTTATAGCGGCCGGTTTGCTCGTAGAGATCTGCGATGGCTTCATAAATATCGGCTTCGTTGTCATGAATGCCGGATTGACGCAAACGACTTTCCGCTTTCCGTAAAGCTTCCTCCGCCTTTTGATAATTTTTCAGTTTCAGTTGTACCAGACCAATATGATAATTCGGTTGGATAGAGCCGAAAAGTGGATTGGTACTGTCGCTGACGCGCAGCGATTGTTCAAAATAACTCAGTGCTTTTTCCGGTTGATTGGCATCCAGCATTAAATCGCCGAGGCTATTGAGCTGCGCTTGCTCTTCCTCTTTAAACTTATGCTGGCGCGATATTTCCAGCGCTTCCGAAAAATTCTGATAGGCCAGTTGTGGTTGATTAAGTTTCTGATAAGCTGTGCCTTTATTATTGAGTATGTAGGTGAGGGGATTGTACAATTTGTATTTCCGCGCTACGGCTTCACCTTCTCTGGTATAATCCAGTGCTTTCTGGTATTGGTCTGAAGTGAGCATCACCGCGGCGATATTGGCATACAGGATCGCATAGTTGGCATCAATGATGTTTCGCTGTTTCAGATATTGAAGCGTGAAATATTCTACTGCAGCGGCTTTGTCGTACAAACCCTGGTAATAGTAGGTTGTACCGATGTTGATAAACAGCGTTGTGAGATAAGATTTATTGGTGGATATTTTACAATAAGGATAAGCCTGCTGGTAATAAATATAACTCTGCTTGTAGTTGTCCTGACTCATGGCTGTAATGCCCATATTCATCAGCGATTTTGCAATACCATTGATGTAATGAATCTGTGTGCTGAGTGTTTCTGCTTTCTGCAATAGCGCCATCGAACTGTCTGGTTTTATCCAGCGTAGTTTCATGCCCGCATTGATCAGTTTTTTGATGTAGACAGTGTCCGCAGGTTGCACATCCGTAAATGTCTGCTGCCGCACTTTTTTAAAATCCTGAGCCATGGCGTTTCGGCTGGCAGATACCAGCGAAAAGATCAGGAGAAATATATAAAACAGCTTCCGCATCAGCCTTTCACGTTCAGGTAAAATGAAGGGATTAAAGATAGAAGTTCATTTAAATTTTTTGTTATTTAAAATAGGAGTAGTTCTACTCTATGGCTCGGTTTGGCGAGTAAATACATTTGAAATGATCTGATAGGATCTCCCCTTTGTTCATTATTTATTCCAAACTTATGAGTTACAGACTACGTCTTTGCGCCCTATTAATGGCAATGACCTTGCCGGGCATGCGTTCTTTGGCCCAGCTAAGCGGAACCATCACCGTTCCGAGTTCAAGCTACCCTGATCTCGCGTCTGTAGTCAGCGCCCTCAATACGCAGGGTACTGCCGGAAACGTCACCGTAAACATTCTTCCGGGAAATCCGCAAACGGCACCGGCCGGTGGTTACCAGCTCGGCAGCACATTGTTGAATGCCACTGTTTCCCCAACCAAACCGCTTATTATCAACGGTAAAGGAAACACGGTCACAGCTTTTACCGGAACGGGTACAACAGATGGTATTTTCAAAATTCTCGGAACCGACAACCTGACCATCGATAGTCTTAATCTTTCGGAAAGTGCATCAAACACCACTGCTACCACCGCAATGGAATGGGGTTATGCTTTGCTGAAACTCAATAGTATAGCGCCGTATGATGGATGTCAGCATGTTACAATCAGTCACAGTACTATTTCGTTAGGTACCATAGCAACGGAAGTAACAGGTATTTATGGGAACACACATGTCTCTTCCAGCACAACGGCGCTCGCCGCCGCATCGGCTGTGACGGGAGATGCCAACAGCTACAATAATTTTTACGGCAATACAATCAGCAACTGTCACCGCGGTATCAGCATGACGGGTTTTAATGCGGCCGGCGTGTACGATTATAATAACGTGTATGGTACTACAGCAGGTAATACGGTCACTTTCACCGGTACCTCCACAAACGGTTATGGTATTGCAGTGAAGTACGATAGTCTGGTAAATATTTCCAACAATACCATTGGCACAGCCGCAACAAATGCCGACAATGCTTACGCGATTTATCTGAGCACAGGTAAAGGAAATGCAACGGTAACTGGTAATATCATTACGAATATGCAGAGCGCAGGTACCACACAGACATTAGCTGGTATCTACAACGCTGGTCACGCTGATAATACAGTGGGTGCCACTTTGCAAGTAAGTAATAATACGCTCAGCAACTGGTCGTACGCCACAATGACGACGGGCAATATGTACGGTATCTATCACGCTGCATCGCTGGCGATGGATACGATCAATTTCGTGAAAAACACGGTGAGCAATCTTTCCGGTGGTTCAGGCGTATCTGCTTCTCTTGGCGGTTTTCCACCAGTAACAGCTGCTTATGATATGATCTACGTTACTTCGGGTGCTACGCCGAACATCAATATTAAGTACAACAGTGTAACTGGCATCGCATTGAGCAATACCAATGTGCAGACGTTCTGTATTTATGCGAATGGCAGTGGCCTGGGTAATACTTACATTCAGAACAACTATGTAAATAACATTACGACCGGCGGTTCTATGTATGGTGTTTATGGAAGTGCAGCCACAACCAGAATGGTGTATATCACCGGTAACCGGATCCAGAACATGACCTCAAATGCCACATCGCAGAGTGCCGGTCAGATCTACGGTATCAATGGTCAGAGCGGGGGGGCGAATAGTATTATTGCCAACGATACAATCTCCAACACTTCCAGTATTGCCACGTGTTATGGCATTGGTGCTGCGTTTGTAGTATCACTGGTGCATGACAATATCATCAGCAACATGACAAACACAGGTATTACCAACCTTTATGGTGTGAATATTTCTGGTGGTACAGGACAAGTGTATAACAACCGGATCTATGGCCTGAATATGACGGGTACCTCGGGTGGCGCTTATGGTATTAGCATGAGCAGCAATACAGATACCGGTCTGGCGTATAATAACAACATTTCTGGTTTCACGGTGAGCGCGGGTTTCAGCACTTCAGGTACTGGTGTTGCTCCGGCGTTGTATGGTATTGATGCGTCTGGTGGAGGTAAATACAGGATTTATCATAACACTGTTGATATTGCCACAACGACCACAACCGGTGCGAATTTTAGCGCCGCTGGTGTATATTATAGCAGCAGCTCTATTTATTTTGATCTCCGCAATAATATCCTCAACATTAATTGTCCACCCGTGGGTGCCGGCTATACGACAGCTTTACGCCGCAATAATGGTACGACGGGTACAGTGCCTGCCAATCTTTATGCAGGTAGCGGTGGTAATATTTATTATGTGCCAAATACCAGTCCTAAGTGTTTGTACTATGGCGAAGGTATTACGGCCGCAGGTATGGCCAACCTTTTTGGTCCTGCAAATGATCCTAATTTCAACACATCTTGCGGTGCGTACAAAACCTTTATGGGTAAAGATCTGACGTCTTACACAGAAAATAATCTGGTAGCCGGTTCTGTGCCTGGTACATTTGTGCCTGCAGGTAGTTCTTATGCAAAAAGCGGTGGTATTCCAACAAATTTTCCACCAACCGCAACCGATTATGCAGGTACAACACGTCCGGTAAATACACCAGATGCGGGCGCACTGCAGTTTACAGGCACGGCGGTAGATATAGCACCACCGGTAATTACTTACACTGCTTTGCCAGCTGTGGTATATTGTACTACACCTCCTGTATTAAGCGCCAACATCACTGATGTAACAGGTGTCAACGTAGCGGCAGGAACAGCACCACGTTTATACTACAAAAAAGCTTCAGAGAATAATGCATTCGGCAGCTATCCTTTAGATAACAGCACTTCTTTCAACGGCTGGAAATATGTAGAAGCAACAGGCACTGCGCCCAACTTCTCTTTCACGATCAATTACAACAAACTGGCATCTGCACCGGCGGTAAATGATTCTATCTCTTACTTCGTGGTGGCACAAGATGTTACTGCTGCCATTCAGGTAGGCGTAAGTCATGTTGGTTTTGCACCGGGTTATTGCCCATCAAGTGTCAATCTTACACCTGCTGCCGGTCCGCTGAGTGCTACACCAGTGGCCAGTGGTTACAGAATCGTTGCACCGGTTGCTTACACTGCTACTGCTTCACAAACGCTTTTCTGTACCGGCGGTACCACTAACTTAAGTATCACACCTGTGCCAACCGGTCTTACGGTCCAGTGGCAGGAAGATAACGGTGGTGGTTACAACAATATTTTTGGTGCGACTACTGCGAACTATACTGCGACTGTAAATGCGACTGCAAATTATCAGGCAGTCCTGAGCTGTAGTGGTACCCCGGTGGCTACTTCTACTGCAATTACGGCTTCTGTTACAAACCCAACTGTAGCAAGCACTGCGCCTGCATCTCGCTGTGGCTTCGGTACGGTGACTTTGGGTGCTACCGGCTCTACCGGTACTACGATCAACTGGTACAATGCTGCTATCGGCGGTACTTTACTGGCTACTGGTAATAGCTATACAACACCAACTATCGGCGCAAGCACTACTTATTATGTTGCCGCAAGCAGCAATATCGCGGAAACAACACCGGCGCCTCCGGCAAATAACTCTGGCTTTGGTTTTTATACGGCTACAGTTGGCTGGGGACTTGTGTTTGCGGTAAATAATCCGGCTACGATTAATAGTGTGAAAATGTATCCTTACGCTACTACTTCAGGTCCTGCAACTTTGCAGATTGTTATTACGGACATGTCTAATAACGTAGTGGCAACAGGTCCTGTGTACAACTTTACAGCACCAACTACTGCCGTCGCACAAACGGTGCCGGTAGGTATTTCTTTGACGCCAGGTAATTATAAAATGGCGATGACTGCAACTGGCATTACGAAATTGTACAACGAATACAATGCCGTATTCCCATATACAACCGCTTCCAATTCTGTTTCTATTACAGCTGGCGCAACTGGCGGTACTACGACTACATCGGAATACTACTGGTTTTATAACTGGTCGGTAACGCCTGGTTGTATCAGTGCGCGCACACCAGTTGTAGCAACGGTTACACCGGCTCCGGCTATCGCGCTTCATGCAAGCTCAGCGCCTGATCTTTGTGCCGGCAGCAACGATACGTTGACGGTAACTTCTGCTAACAGTGGCTACACTTATTCATGGGCGCCTGTTTCAGCTACTGGCAGTACACTCATTACATCTCCGGCAACAGACACGGTTTATCATGTTACGGCAACAGACAATACTAGCGGTTGTGTAGCGATCGATTCTGTAGCGATTCATATTGCGCCGGTGCCGCAAGCTATTATCAATTCCACAGGTTCTTCAGTTTGTCAGGGTGATAGCTTAACGCTGAATGCACTGTTCGGTGTGGGGTACACTTATCAATGGATGTTTAACAGCAACACAATCGCTGGTCAGACGGCACAAACATATGCCGTACATAATGCAGGTGCATACACGGTGAAAGTGACACAAGGTGTTTGTTCGGCTGTTTCCACGCCGGTAAATGTTACTGTAAGTCCATTGCCAACGCCAACGGTTACGGACAATGGCACGCAGCTCCAAACCGGTACATTCACTACTTACCAATGGAATCTGAATGGCAATGCAATCAGTGGTGCTACTGGTCAGAATTATACACCGACGCAGGCAGGCAGCTATACCGTAACTGTCACAAATAGCAATGGTTGTGAAGCGGAATCTGCTCCTTATAATTACAACGTAGGTATACCAGGTATTTCAGGTCCGACTGCAGTTTCTGTTTATCCGAATCCGGCGGAAGACCGTGTGCATATCACTGCAGCATTCAAAGTGAATGTAACAGTTACAGATCTGCAGGGTAAAGCATTAATTCAGCAAAACAATGCAGTTGATATTGATCTGAAAAATCTGCCAGGTGGCGTCTATCTGATGCAAATCCGTAACGGAGATAATATCATGGTTAAAATTGAAAAACTAATTAAACGATAGGCCTAAGGCCTAAAGCTTAAAGCCCTCGTGTTATTACATAATAGGAGCAGTTTTAAGCTTTGGGCTTTGAGCCTGAAAGACGCTTTGTATGTACGGGGTCATCTCAGTCTTGAGATAGCCCCTTTTTTTCATTTGACAGTCGCTCTTGTGCGATGAATGCAACGCCCGCGCCCTAAAAAAATTGGGCGTGTCCCTCCGGGTCAGGCTATCCGCTGCAAGTCCTCGCTGCGCTGCGGGCTTTCCGCTGCTATCCTTCACGCGATCGTCATCAGTTATAGACCCGATACAATCAGGCAGAATTCTGTAGACATCAATGGTTTTTCAAAACGCTCGCACCAATATGATAACATAAGCTTTGTGCCATCGCGTGGCCTTTCGACTCTGTTCGAGGTGATAAATACGTGCAAGCTTTTAACTTTTAGTTTTTTTCGGTGGCATAAAGAAATCCCAGGGCCGCATGATGAAATGACGCAGCACCAGCGGAATCAGTCTTGTGTAATGACGGAGATACAAACCGCGCGAACGCAGTGCCACCCAGAATGCCAATCCAAAGCTTGTCATGAAATTGCAGAAACCGATACCCAGTACGCCAATGATTACTGTAATCAATTCGCGAAGCGGCAACTGATTATCTAAGCCGTAAAGACCCATTGCAAACTGCGCAGTAGAGATGGTGATGTGACGAATATCAAACGGGATGCCAAATATTTTTCCGATCACCGGCGCAAAGCCAAGTGCAAAACCCAGGAAAATATTACCAGCCCATCCACCCAGGTTATGATCAATATAACTGGCCAGTTTATTTCTTGTTGGGCCGCTCAGAACCCTGGTCAGCAGCGGTTGCTCGCGGACACGTGCTGCGATATTGCTAAAGCGGACTTTGTTATCCACATAGCCCATTACCAATCCGGATAAAAACAAAAACACACCTGTAAAACATGCGTACAGCCAGGCCAGCGATTTTGTAGGGTTTTGATTATTTAAATAATCCCAGGCTGCCTGTCCTGCTACAAGTTTATGTCCCGATAAATGATGCCAGCCGAATGCGAGCAGATAGGAGAGTGGAAATACAATAATCAGATTGCCGACAAATGAAGCGGTTTGGCTGCGCCATGCCAGTACAAATGACTGCGCTACATTTTCCAGCGGATTTTTATACTTACGTTCATCCAGATAAGAGGCGAGTGTAGAAGCCGTCATGGCAGGTTGTTTGGTGGCCAGCGTTGTATGTGTGACCTGTAGCAATACAAAACCGATTGCGTAGTTGAGTCCATACATGAAATACTCCCAGAACGGAGCAAAAGGTACATGATGCAACAATGTTTTAAACATCGCGATCACGGAGATAATAGCGCCACCGCCCATTGCGGTATTGAAAAATGTCACATACTCGCGGCGTGTAATAGTGATATAATGTTCGCCCGTATTTCCTTTGTGCTCTGCAATCTGGTACGCCAGCATACCGATGTTTTGCTGTAGCAGATCAAATATATTATGGCGACGATTTTCCGCTTCTATGATTTCTTTAAAAAATTGAACTGTTGTTTTTAGTTCTTCTTGGTGATCATCATGACTACTGAGCAGGTATACGATATAACGCATACGCTGAACCTGTTGCCTGGTGCGCCCAAGCAGATATGTTTGCTCGAGACTGGTACCGAAGCGATGACTATTTGCTTTGATTTCTTTTAAAACAGCTTCGCATTCGTTTAGCTTATTAATAATGTTGTCTGAAAGCATTATCCGGTATGCCTCCGTGGCTGAATTGTCGAGTTGTGTAAATTGAAGCGTCAGGTTGTTTTGCTCCAGAAACGGCGATTGCAGATTCTGATCGCTGAGAAAACGCTTGTTGATATCATCTTCCATTCCCAGCGAAGACACGCGATAGGAGAGTATTGTAAGCGCATTGTTCAGATAAGTGCGCAAAGGGGTATTTGGCGCATAGACCTCAATCTGAATATTGTTGAATAACCGCATCCACACTTCATCCGGAACTTGCTGTACCCAACGGTAATCATTCTTTTTATAAAATGCTTTTTGCAAAAGATAATTCAGACTTCGTTTATCAGCGAGCGGCGGCAGTATTCTGTGTTTGAGCTGGCGGAAAAATTGTGCGGAAAACCCAGATCCTGTAGGAATGCCAGACTGTGTAAACAAGGTATGGCAATCGCGCTGGTTGAGTAGCGTATTGAGCATTTTCGAAAATGCCTCTCGCAGATGGCTCTCATTTTCCAGCCGGTCAGCAATATAATTTACACCATCAGTTACGCCCGGTAGGCCGCGTTGCCGCAGCGATTGCACTAAGTTTCTAAAGAGTTCATTATGTCGGTTGCTGTCTGTGTTTGTTTGTATCTCCTGCAGGACAATTCCAATCTTAGTGTTATCTACCGTCGTCACCATAGGCATAAATTTTTTGAAGTTTAAACTTTAATTAGCAAATAAAGATTTAGGTTTGTCTAAAATATTTTATCAGAGCTGATGAACTCTAAAATTACACATACCTCACTCAGCGACGTACATGAAAGTATAGACCCTTCCAAAGCCAAAAGTAAATGGCGTAAAATCTTTGCTTTTTTTGGTCCGGCTTACCTCGTCAGCGTTGGTTATATGGACCCCGGCAACTGGGCCACCGACCTTGCGGGCGGCAGTCAGTTCGGTTATAAGCTCATTTGGGTATTGCTGATGAGTAACCTGATGGCTGTATTGCTTCAATCACTCAGTGCGCGCCTCGGTATTGTGCAGGGCCGCGATCTGGCGCAGTGCAACAGAGCCATTTATCCTAAAGGTATCAATTTCATTTTGTACGTGCTGGCGGAAATTGCTATTGCTGCCTGTGATCTTGCTGAGGTGCTTGGTATGGCCATAGGCCTCAATTTGCTGATAGGTCTGCCGCTGATCTGGGGCGTTTCAGTGACATTATTGGATACATTTTTGTTGTTATATCTGCAGCGGTTAGGCATGCGGAAAATGGAAGCATTTATCATTACACTTATTTCTATAATAGGCTTGTGCTTCCTGATTGAGATGTTTTATTCGAAGCCTGATTTTGGTGATGTAGCGAAAGGTTTTGTACCCTCGTTGCCCAATTCCGCAGCATTGTACATAGCTATCGGTATTATCGGCGCTACGGTAATGCCGCATAACCTCTACCTGCATTCGGCGCTGGTGCAAACCCGCAAAATCGGACGTGATGTGACTTCGCTCAAAAAAGCCATCAAGTTTAATATTATTGATAGTGTGCTTGCGCTGAATATGGCCTTCTTCGTGAATGCTGCGATACTCATTTTGGCCGCGTCGGTATTTTTTAAAACAGAACATTTTGGCGTTGCTTCTTTGCAGGATGCGCATCAGTTGCTGGCGCCTTTGTTAGGTAGCAAATGGGCGTCTCATTTATTCGCCATTGCATTGATTGCTGCGGGACAAAGTTCTACAGTGACGGGCACGCTTGCCGGACAAATCGTGATGGAAGGTTATTTGCGTTTACGTCTCAATCCCTGGGTAAGACGCCTGATTACGCGTTTGCTGGCCATTATTCCGGCAGTCATCGTCATTCTCTGGATGGGCGACAAAGAGGTGGATAGCATGCTTGTGTTCAGCCAGGTTTTATTGAGTATGCAGCTGGCATTTGCGGTGATTCCGCTGATCCATTTCGTCAGCGATCAAAAGCGCATGGGACAGTTTGCCATTGGTCCTGTAACGAAAACTGTTGCCTGGCTGGTCGCTTGTGTGATCGTTTATCTGAATCTGCAATTGGTATATGATGCCATTGCAAAATGGGAAATACTGACCTCGCATCTGGCATTGAAAATGCTGATCTGGGCTGGTTTTGCGGCGCTCTGTGTCTTATTGTTGGTTACCTTTATATATCCGCTGGTGTTACGCCGGAAAGAGCATTCCATCAATATCCACGGAGAGATTATCATGGACAAGCTGCAACATGCGTCTCCGCAGCCTTTTAAGGTTATTGCACTCGCGCTCGATTATTCAGAGAAAGACGAACAGGTCATTCAGTACGCCTGGCAACTGGCACATGATGACACACGTTTTGTACTGATGCATATCGTGGAAAGCGCCTCTGCAAAGATGATTGGGGCCGAAGTAAAGGATTTTGAAACTGTCGAGGATCAGAAGCGCATGGATCAATATGTGCAACTATTTGCAGACAAAGGTTACCTCGTTAATGGTATGCTGGGCTTTTATGACCGTGCTAAAGAAATTGCCCGCATCAGTAAAGATGTAAATGCAGATCTGCTCATCATGGGTAGTCACGGACACAAAGGCATTAAGGATTGGCTGCTGGGAGAAACCATCGATTCGGTACGTCATATTTTGCCTATTCCAATCTTTATCGCCAGATAATGCCGGTACTGGGAGCATAAGCACCGGCAAAGCAGCTTGATGGTAAACATGGTGGTAGTGCGTACTACAGGGACTGGCTTTGCGTTTTTTAGATCTGTCTTAAAATTTTGCCGACAGGACTGTAAAAATAGGATCAGTTTCTACGAATAAAAATTATTTTCAGATATTCTTTTTAGAACTCAGTTCCCGCAATACACTCCCTGAAATAATAATAGAATATTGACACACAAGGATAATATTTATATGTTTTTTTGCTAAATTTATATCTCAGAGGGAAACGTTGGCACTAATTCATTCGCGCATGGCATCATCTATACCAAATAATGACCTTTTCTTCTTAATTAAGGGATTGAGCGGCAACGAGAAGTCTTATTACAAGAAACTGGCTAAACGTCATGCAGCTAACAACAACTCATTGCACCTCCGGCTTTTTGATCTGATTGATCGCGAACAACTCAAGGATGAGAAGAAGGCGTTGCAACAGCTCGGTATCAGTAATCCGGCACAATTTTCCAGTCTCAAAAATTATCTGACGAAGGATGTGCTTGATTCTATTGTGTTTATGAAGCGCAACGAAGATATCAACGTCCAGCTCAGTTTTATCATTATTCAGCTGGACCAGTTATTGGAAAAAAAACTGTTGCATTTTGCCCGCCGACTGCTCAAAAAAGCCTGGGAGCTGGCCGAATATTTTGAACATTTCGACGTACAGCTACAGTTACTGCAAATGCAAAACCGTATGCTGGACTATAAGTCGTATAAAGAATATAAAACGGAAGCAATCGATATCACCGCTCAAATGCGGGAAACACTGCAGCAACAACATTTACAGCAACAGGTATATTTTCATTTCGAACAGCTGCAGGTTTTAAAGAAAATATCATTGCTGCGTTTTACTGACGAGCAGGTGGAGGAGGTGAAAGCAATCCACAATTCCCTGCTTTCGCTAAATATGGATAGCCGTCGGCCAAATAGCTGGACAATGGCGCTTTATCACAATGCGCTTGCCTTAGGTGAGTATATGTTGTTCCGGTTTGCTGAATGTCGTCAGTATAGTGCGCGCTTGCTTGAATTCTGGAAAAATAATCCAACATTCATCAATGCATATCCTATCTATTTTCTGAGTGCAGCCAATACCACTTTTTACAACAGCTTCGCGATGCAGGAAGTGGAAGAGGTCGCACATGATCTTAACACCTATCAGCGTCTGGCCGATCTGCACATTAAAAATGAATTTTACCAGAAGCAATGGCAAATTATTTCTTTTAATACCACGCTGAAAATTCATCATAAAACTGCTCGCTACGATAAAGTCGGAATGCTGATTGATGATGCTGCGAAGAAAATATTACAACACGCGCAGCAGGTTACCTCGCCATCGGAAACCTTGCCGATTATGACCTCTGTAGCTATCTCTTATTTTGTGCTCAATAAATGGCAGGACGCTGACGAAATTCTCTTGGAATGTAAAACGCTGAGCAGGGAAGTGAACAGGGAAGATATTATGTTGTTTACATTGGTTTTTCACTTACTGGTGCTTTATGAAAAAAAGGAATGGTACCGGCTGGATAATGCTGTAGAGGCCGCTTATCACTTGCTGTATTCACGCAAAAAACTGCATCCGTTCGAAAAGGAGTTAATGTTATTTCTGAAAAGACTGCCGACTGCACGTTCTAAAAACAGTGCTGTGGAATTGATTCAAGGCTTCCTGACAAAACTGGAATCCTACAAAAATGATCCGGTAAAAAATTTGTATTTTCTCTACTTCAATTATTACGGCTGGCTGGAAAGTAAAGTCATCGGGATACCGTACATGGAGTATATGCAACGGAAAGTAGCGAATACATTATAAACACCCCATCCCCTGAAGGGGCGTCTCTGGGTGATTCACAGCTCGCGTAACGTGTTTGTGACTCGTGTTTGTCACGCTGCGGAACGAAGCGTACACTGAAATGGAGTTCTATACCTTTTTCTGAGTGATGATCTATGAGTGCTTTGCTTCTTTGCTACCTAGCGTCTTTGCGGGAAACTTTCTCGCGATAGGTGAGCTTGGAGTACAGTTACATTCACCACATTTTCGCTCATTCATCACTATGGTATAAAAGGTTAAGTGCGCTAGGAATAGCGCACTTTTTTCATAACCACACACATCAAAACATTTTAAAAAATTTCTTTATCGTGAAGCAGGTCTGTTGCCATGCTGTTGTCCCTGATTGGGATTGTTAGGCATTGGCCTGTTTGCTCTTTCACTCTGTGACTTATCGTCGGTTTTTCTCTGATCGTTTTCTTTGTTAGTCTGTTGTTTGTCTGTCTTCATTCCCTCTTCGCGGTTAGAACGCTGTTGTTGTTGTTCAAGATCCTGAGGCGTTTTTTGTTGTTCTTGATCTTCAGGATTCTGATTTTGGTTCTGTTGCGGATTCTGCTTGTTCTGTGACATAGTTTTCAGATTTTAGTGTTAGGTAAATATTGTCTTCACATATTCATCATAGGTTTGTACGCTATTAGTTAAAAAACCTGTGCCAGAGTTGATTTATAGAAAGAAATTAAATTAAAGTTATTTGTAAAAGACTGTAAGCTCTACAGTCTGAACAGGATAGGGATTCAGGTGCATTTCAGGATAAATTTTCCGTTATCATTTTTGTAGATATTCTTACACTGGACATACCCAATTGTCACATTTTGTGCCCCAAAGCAAAACAGGGCCAATCTGTGAAGACTGGCCCTGTTTTAACGGTCGTTTATTAGTATTATCGTTCAGTACTGTTTGATATTCTGCGATATGCTTTAATGAAGATCGCGCCGAGGTTTTTGTATGGCGGTACATAGTCGCTGAACTTGTCTTTATCGGCAGGTTTGGTGTCGAAATACAATCTCAGGCTAGTCCACATGGCCACCCAGTCAATATCATTACCACCCAGCAACTGTGTGTTGATCGCTTTAATGATTGGTTCATTTACAGACATAGAACCGGTTTGTTTGCTCGAAATGATGTGTGCTTCAGGAGAATGATCCAGTACGGTTGCAAGGTTGTGATAACCACCGCAAGAACCCAGCATGACTATTTTGTTTTCCGGTGCCATTTTATCAATTGTCAGCGGCAGGTGATAGCTGTGACCGCGGTGAATAATAACCGTCGGGTGAATATCACGGGCACTCAGGTATTGTGCCAGTTTATCCTGTGCTTCTTCATCACCCGGTTCCGGAATTGGAAGGTTGGCATAGATCACAACAGGTTTGCCGGCCGCCGGAGTGGATGTAATGGTCGTCCAATATTTATCATTGGTTACTTTCCATTTGCCATCTTTGAAATTGCTCATAAAGCCGGTGTACGCAGTTTTACCATCATCATCTCCGAAGAAGAATATCTGTTCGTACACAATTCCCGAATCATTGATCAGGCTTTTATAAGGCACCAGGCTGATTGGCGGAAGATTCAGTTCCGCAGATACATTACCTACATTGTTGTCGCCGCCCTGAGAGCCTTTAAAAAGTGTTGCCAGGAGTCCATAAACAATCACACCCTTTTTACTTTTGATCTGCGCACAACGTTCATAGTTGGCACGAACCTGATTCAAAAGGAAATCAGAAAGCGTAGAGTCTGCGATACTGCCGAAAGCGTCGGCCACATCTACGGCGTCTTCCAGTTCGTTTTCCTTGCCCTTTTCCAGATCAGCAACGAAGTCTTTCATCAATGCGCTTTTCTGGCTTTCATCCATTGTCTGCAGGAAAGTGCTTAGTGTGTTGTAACCTGCGCACATCCGGATAAACGTACGGAAGTGGTCATAGTGCACTTTCGCCAGCAATTCATCACCTTTTGCAGGCTTCATGCGTTCCATCATACGTTTGTACGTACCGAGGAAAGAGCTGGTATAAATTTCATCCTGACCATAAACCATCAGGAAGTATAATTCTTCTGGTGTAAAACCGTCAATACATTTAAAACGGACAGCATCCGGAGATTCATGCAGATCGTTCATGTCGCGCACATACTTCAGACCGCGATATTGTAATTCGTCAGTATAGGTATCGCCGCCCAGGCTGTCATTCTGCAGTTTCAGACGAACTAGGTTTTTGTAAAACAGATCAGGATCTGAAGTGATTTTGTCAATTTCCGCAATCGTTTTGCGTTTGTTGTAGATATCACTCAGGAAAGGCATTGCTTTCAGCGGCGCTTTTGATTCAGCATTGATGCGTACAATTGTTTGCACCAGCGGGTCTTTACAGCGTTTCACCGCACTGCTCAAAGTATAATTGGTAGAAGCCGCGTAGTTGTACACTTCATTTGGTACCACCCGGGCAGCAGATGCAATGATATCATCGGCAAACGGTTCGTTGGCAAACTGGCTCAGCCTTTTTATCATCATTTTCGGATTTTGCTTACCCATTTCTGTAAACAGGTAGTTGCGGGCATCCGGATATCCGTCCAGTAGTTCGGCATTCGCCAGTGTGTATTCGTTGGTATTGTCTTTTACGAAGGCCATTAAACGGTCTTCGTTACGGGCAATGATCAGTTGTTTGAGATTGGCAACTGTACGTTTGTAATAAACGGCATCTACTCTGGCATCGTTGTTGAAAGAACGGACAAGCGAAAGTACTGCACGCAGATAACGGATACGCGTCTGGTTTTCCATCATCTTGTCGGTATTATTCACCGGCATGTTTTCGATCATTACCTGAATCTGGTCAATATCGCGCAGCATGGTGCGGGAAAGCATGGCCGTCAGCGTAGTGTCAGCAGCATAAACGATCACGCCGTCTACTTTGCCATCCATTGCATCGGCATGTTTCTGCTCTTTATCAATGTTGATATGGAAACTGGCCCTGTTGTTCGGAATCGGATGCGATAATGTGTCAATATCGTAGATACTGATCTCTTTTTTTTCTTCTTTGTTCTTTTTCTTCTTCTGGGCATGTACCGGCTTGTCGGCAAATAGCAAAACAGCTGTACACATGCAAAAACAAGAGAGCAGGAGTCGTTTCATCAAAAAATTAATCTTTTAGGCGGAAATGAGCATTTTGAAGTACCGGAACTTATTAGTACAAATCTCATGCCATTAGCCAAAACCCGTCTTTTACAAATAATTAGAACACAAAAATAGTGTTTCCTATTGTGTGCGTTTTGTTATAAAAATCTAAGCTGCAATATACGGTAAATAAAAAGGAGCCGTCTCGGGGAAGACGGCTCCATGCTTCAAGAGGGGCTGCTTATTTAACGACTTATTGTTTTACGATTTTGTATTTGAAAGCTTCGGAGCCGGTTGTTACCTGCAGGAGGTAAATACCTGGCGTCAGATTTTCGAGACCGCTGATGCTGAATGCATTGGTACCAGCTTCTCTGTTTTCAACAGTTGCTGAAATTGTTTTGCCAGACAGGTCAATTACTTCAAGGCGAACGCTTTGTGCTTTACCCAGTGTTACGTTTACGGACAGGTTGCTGCTAAATGGATTTGGTGCATATGAAACAGTAGCAGCGGTGTTGTTGCCGTTGTTTTCAGATTGCAGACGAACCACGCTGCTATAAGTTACCAGCCCTCTGTTGTCTGTGAATTTGATACGGTACAGTGCAACATTTGTAGCTTTTGAATCCTGATAGTTGTATGATTCGTTGCTCACGCCGGCGTTTTCGAGGCTGATCAGCTGCAGTGTTTCGAAATTTTGACCGTCAGCAGAATATTCCAGTTCCATGCTCTGCATGTCTTTTACATCGGCAACAGTCCAGTTCAGTTCGTTGTAATTATTGTTTGCTTTACCTGTAAAGCTTACCAGACGGATCGGGAGTGGTGTAGCACCGCTGCCGCTGTTGTTGGAGCTGCTGTAGCAATTCAGTACGAGGAAAGAAGCTGTCTGATAGTTGGTTGTATCATAAGCGTTGATCGGATAAACGGTAGCGGTGTTGTTTGTACCAGGGATATCCATATTGTAGTGATTGTATGCATCACTGATGTAACCGTTGGTGATGGTACCGTTATTTTGAGATTCATCACTGCCAGAGCCACCTTCGATACGGATATAACCTTTGCGGTTGATATTGTTTGTGTTGCTGTTCGTTGCGTTGTTAACGATAGTACCGTTATTTACAAAAGTGGCAGTGCGGAGATAACCGGCATTGATCATATTGCCGCTGTTTTGGTAGGTACCCCAGCCAGAACCAGTTACCCAAAGGAAACCGTAGTTACCAGCGTTGTTTGAGCTGTTTACAAATTTGGTAACCACCATGCGGCAGCTGTTAGAAAAAGTAGCATTGTTGCCTACAGAAAACTGACTGCCTGTAGAAATCAGCAGACCTTTATTAGTAAAAGTACCGGTGATATCCATCTGGTCAACTCTTGCAGTACCGTTGTTTACAAAGCTACCTGCTACTGAAGCGTAAGCTGGCATCAAGAGCGTACCTGTATTCGTTACGATACTGTTGTTGCTCACATTCATACCGTTGGTAGTCAGGTTAGCGTAGTTGTTTACCGTAATATTAGTCAGACCCATATAGGCTGCAGTCATCGAGTTGTAGTTGTCGATCTGGCCGCCCTGGCTGCTGAAGCTCTGAATGTTTGCATTACCGCAGTTGATGATCGCACATCCGTTGGTAAAACCGCTGATGTAGCTGTTCAGCACTACGTTAGCACCGATGTACAATGTATCTTTTGATTGGAAGCTGATGTTACCGCTGAATGTCAGGGTGCCGGTGCCCGTATTTACGATGCCGATTTTTTTGCCGCTGCCAGAGAAAGAATAACCGCTGGTAGTAGATGCTGAAATCTGATTAGCTGGTGCGATCGTTACAGTAGGACAAGTTTGAGCAGATGCTGCGAATGTTGCAGTTGCTAACGCCAGAGTGGCAAAAACGTGGGTAAAAAATTTTGGTTGCATTTTGTTGGTTGGTTGCTTTGTTTCTAATGTTTTGTCAAGCTTTCGTTGATTGACAGTGCGAAATAACAACCCCAAAACGGACCTAGAAATAATGGTATTTTTTAATATAAAAACTTGGTTAATAGCTCGCAAATGAATTGTAAACCGAAAAAGTTCTATGGTTGCTTTTATCGATGAAAACTATTGACTGTGGCGGGTTTTATAAGTTTTGTTAATAAGGTTTGTTAACATTTAACAAAATGAATTTTGCCTGACGACAGCTCCGTTTAACGACGGAATAACAGTTAATTCTGGTCCGGGAGCCTGTTTTTATGGCTTTTTGGTAATAATTCGTCTTCAGTGCACAAAAAAATCCCTGATCGACATTGCGATCAGGGATTTCTTTATTTTATTTGGTCAATGAGGGGTACTCTCTTGACCATCAAACTAGTACAATGGGAATTGCAGCATAAATGTGTTTACTTCAGTTTTTACTGCGTCAATCAGCACTTCGTCGTCAGCGTTCATCAGCACTTTGTCAATCCACTCAACGATCTGAGACATATGCTCTTCTTTCAGGCCGCGGGTAGTAACAGCGGGAACGCCAACACGGATACCTGAAGTGATAAACGGAGATTTATCATCAAACGGAACCATATTCTTATTCAAGGTGATATCTGCTTTTACCAGCGTGTTTTCTGCCTTTTTACCGCTAATACCTTTATTTCTCAGGTCAATAAGCAGCAGGTGGTTATCAGTACCGCCGGAAACGATATCGTAGCCTTTATCGATAAATGCTTTCGCCAGTGCCTGTGCGTTTTTGATGATCTGTTTTGCGTAAACGGTGTATTCGTCCGACAGGATTTCGAAGAACGCAACTGCTTTAGCAGCAATTACATGTTCCAGCGGACCGCCCTGTGTACCAGGGAATACAGCCAGATCAATCAATGCGCTCATCATACGGATTTCGCCTTTTGGACCAGTAAGTCCCCAAGGGTTTTCGAAATCTTTTTTCATCAGGATGAGACCGCCGCGAGGACCACGGAGTGTTTTGTGCGTAGTAGTAGTAACGATATGACAATGCTCAAACGGACTGCTCAGCAAACCTTTTGCAATCAGACCGGCAGGGTGGGAGATATCAGCCAGTACCAGCGCGCCTACTTTATCGGCGATCTGGCGGATGCGGGTATAATCCCAGTCGCGGCTATAAGCAGAAGCACCACAGATGATCATCTTTGGTTTGTGCTCCAGCGCCTGCGCTTCCATCATATCATAGTCCACATGGCCGTTTTCTTTCTTTACACCGTAGTGAACCGCCTTATATAATTTACCAGAGAAGTTTACCGGAGAACCATGTGTCAGGTGACCGCCCATGCTCAGATCCAGACCGAGAATAGTATCTCCCGGTTGCAGACAAGCCAGCATCACGGCAGCATTTGCCTGAGCACCGCTGTGCGGCTGCACGTTGGCATAAGCGACATTAAATATTTCTTTTGCACGGTCAATCGCCAGTTGTTCACTTTTATCTACCACTTCACAACCGCCATAGTAGCGACGGCCAGGATAACCTTCAGCATATTTATTAGTCATTACATTGCCCATCGCGTCCATTACCTGTTGGCTGGTAAAGTTTTCAGAAGCGATCAGTTCCAGACCACGACGCTGGCGTTCCAGTTCTTCGTGGATGAGATCAAATAAAGCGGTGTCGCGTTGCATATTTTCAGATTAACGGCTGCAAAGTACTGCAAATCCTTGAAAAGCGTGAATGGTGAATGGTCAATGGTGAATAGGGTGAAACGTCAAACGTGAAACGTCAGTTGCGCGCGTAGGACAATCACTCGCAAGAGTGTCTTTCTCGTTATAACATGTTTTACTCGCGTTTATCATCCCGATGCAAGAGGGATCCCGCGTAATGTTGGAAACACTCCTAACAATGTGGGATCTGATTTCGCGGCGGAAATAATTAATTTTACCACATAATCTTTAACCCTTGACGGAGATACCCGAGTTGATTCCCAAAATGAATGATGATGGCGCTCATTTTCGCCGGTTGCCGTTGCCTCTGAAAATTCTTGTGACAGGGGCCATCGTAGGCTGCGTCATCTGGGCAGCTGTTATACAACCATTCAAGGAACATCGGAATATAAAAAACTTCTACGACCAAAAAATCACTTCTCTTGTGGTGTCGTTTTCAGATGATGGGAGGTTTACATCGTGGAAGCTTAAAAATGGCTTGTACGTAGACTTTTTCTGCGCTGCAAAAAATCAATTGACGCTCGGCGACTCCATTGTGAAGGAACCTCAGACTTTTTTGTACAAAGTATACAGAAAGGATATTGCCGGAGAGTATCAGTTTTTTGCCGATTTTGATTTTATGGTTTTGAAATAAATGATAATGTGGTACTACTACCTTAATTATAAAATCTATTCTTTTTACAGAAGAAAAGAGCGAAACGGTATTCCGGCGTTCTACGCATTTATGGTTACAGTGATGCTCATCTATATCAACATTTTTTCGGTGTGGGTAATGTTTGCGATGCAGGACGAAATTCTGAAACGGAATGTTGCTAAGGGAACAGTTCTGATATTCATGGCAATAATTGGGTTGGTAAATTATCTTCTGTTATATCGCAGAGGGAAATATAAAGAAGTCTTTGATCAATTTGACAAGACCTTTGAACAATATAAAAAATGGGATCTGTCAGTAAAACTATACATCATCGGTTCAGTTCTGTTTTGGCTGATCATGCTGTTTTTAATGGATCGTCAAAATCATCTCCAGCGGTTAAAAGCGCCATAATGCGGCTTCGAATATTTTCCTCGCAAATGGTCAATCTTTATGTTGCCAGCTTCCGGTCTGTGATTAAAATTCGTTGCGACGCTCCGTTCATCGACAGTACTACTATTGATTGCCTGCATTAACCCACATCCTACGGGTCATCCTGATGACGACGAAGGAGGAAGTGGGGATCTGATTTCGCGGAGGAAGTAATTAATTTTACTGAATAGTTTCAAGCTTATTCCTGCTTATGGGAGAGATACCCCAATTGATACCAAAAATGAATGACGGCGGCGTTTCCTTTGGTCGATTGCCGTTGCCGCTGAAAATTCTTATAATAGCGAGCATGGTAATCCCCGTGATCTGGACCGCCGTAATAATGCCAATAAAAGAAAGCCGCAATCAAGAGGACTTTTACGCCCAAAAGTGCAATTCGGTCGTTGTTTCTTCCTCTGACGATGGAAGGTTTACCGCTTATAAAATGAGAAACGGTCTTTGGATTAAATTTTACTCCTCAGCCAGAAATCAATTAGCTGTTGGAGACTCAATAGAAAAAACGTTCCAGACATTTTTGTATAAAGCGTATCGGAAAGATATTATGGAGGAGTATCAGTTTCTGGGAGATTTTGATTTCACAGTATTTAAGTAACACCGACCATGCTTAATAACTGCACCGCCGATGAACGGAGCGTCGCAACTTCGCCGGATCGGAGTGATCACCGCTGACGACAAAATGCTTTTTATTTTTATATTATAAATATTTAACTTGTATGGTGATGGCTTGAACTTAATTCTTCAACGGTTTTCTTATGATACCTATACAACATTGCAAAATGTCGGCCGCTGCAATTGGTGTTGCCTTGATTCTTATTTCAGGCTGTAATAGCTCCGGTCAGGAACATAAGGAAACGTCTGTAGTTGCTACTCGCGGCCATCATGCAATAGACACCGTCGCCGGTAATAATGAAGTGAAATCTGTGGCGCCTGATGCCGAGATCAAAACAGAACAAGGGTATGCCTTTCCGCGAAACACCAGTAGTCGCGCACAATCGCCGATTGATATCATTTCTGACAAGACGGATAAAGTGGGCAAAGAAAAAATCTCTTTTACGTTTCATTCCGAAGTGGAAGCCGCAGAAAATCTCGGTCATACGATTGAACTGGAATTTAAAGCGGGCAGCCGGTGCACCTTCAATGGCAAAGATTATGCAAGCAAACAATTCCATTTTCATACGCCCTCCGAGCATTTGATGGATGGCGTGACTTATCCGATGGAAATGCATATCGTCAATGTGTCGCGTGATTCAACAAGCGGCAAGGATGCATACGTTGTGGTTGCTGTGCTGTTCAGGATGGGAGCGGAGAACAAATTCCTCAAAGAATTTCTGGATAAGATTCCGGCACAAGAAGGTGGAAAGACGGAATTGAAAAGTGGTCAGGTAAATCTGGACGATCTGGTCAAACAATTTACCAGCAATGGCGAAAAATCTTACTACACGTACAATGGTTCACTGACTACACCACCATTTACCGAAGCGGTGCAATGGGTGATCATGAAACATATTGTAGAAGCTTCCGAAGATCAGATTATGACCGTAGAAAAAATGGAAGGCAACAACGCGCGGCATGTGCAGGCAGTGAATGGGAGGGTGGTGTATTCGCGATGAAGCGGTAATTGGGTAAATGCAAGAAGCAGATGCGTTAAAGGCATCTGCTTCTTGCAAATATTTAGATAGAAATGTTTTAAAATTCACCCACCAAAGTAGTTTTTAGTTGATGTTTTAGATTGTCGATTGCCTTTATGAATATTGGGTCGCTGTTGTCATACTTACTTCTATTTACAAACTCTTCAAGTGGGAAATTTCTTACATCACTTGCGCTGAACTCCACGAATCCGGAAGAGGAACTTAACCCGAAAGCATTGTTTCCCGATGCACCCATATAACTACTTGTTCTGCCTTTACTTTTATTTCTTGGAGGTCTCACGAATTCAAGTACTTTAAAGTCGGTAAATCGGTAACTGTACTGGTTATTTTCTACTCCTATCTTATATTTAAATGTAACTACGAAACGCTCTTTGTCTCTATACTCGAAATTTATAAATCCGTTTCCAATATAAATTCCCTCATCTGCATCTGAATAAAGAACTGGTTTGTTTATTATCTGAACATCAATGTGAGATTTGTCCTTGCACCGGATGTTTTCCGCCCTATCAAAATTTTGTGTGAGTAGGAATTGTGCTACTCTTTTGAAAAGCTTTTCTTTTGGAACATTTACTTTAACCGTGTTTTGATAAGTAATTTTGCCAGTTTCTTTATCAACTGGATAATCGTATTGATTTTAGCAAAAGGAGTAAATAGGAAGGAGCACGATAAGGAATAACAAAAATGTGTGTTTCATTTTTCGGTTTGTGTGTTTTATTGTTTTTATATTTTGGCAACTATTTAAATGCTAATAGGATCAAGATTTTTTTCATGAGAGCTGACTAATTCGGGCGCAAATAAACAGAAAAAATCGCATGAAAATAATTTTAAAATCATCGTTGCCAAAAGCCGCAGGGCGCAGTGGTTTTGACGAATAGGGTATTATTATATCTTTTGGAGCCAGCTCTAATACGCTATTAAGCTGAGTTGCGTCGCACCCTTCAACGCTTGAATCACTGTTCAATTTTATGTTTTATCAATTCTCTGAGCCAGGAATTCCGACCTCTGGACCAGGATGTTGAACTTTCAAGGTAGAAAGTCGTACCTCTGGGGTAGGATGTTGAACCTTTAAGGTAGGAATTCCCACCTCGAAGCTAGGAATTGCTACCTCGGAGGTAGGATATTGAAACTTTAAGGTAGGAATTGCTACCTCTGAGGTAGAATGTTGAACCTCTGAGGTAGGAATTTCTACCTCTAAGCTAGGATTTTCTACCTCTGAGGTAGAATGTTGAACCTTAAAGGTAGAACGTTGTACCTCTGAGCCAGGAATTGCTACCTCTGAGGTAGGAATTTGAACCTTTAAGGTAGAACGTTTAACCTCTGAGCCAGGAATTCGTAGCTCTGAGCTGGATAAGTGTAAAGAACGCCGATTGGGAACTGCCGAATAGTAAACCGGACGATGCAGTGTGCGACGCAAGGGAGTTTGACCGGAGCTACGATGCCGGTAACAAAAAGAAAGAAAAAATCCCTCCGCGATACCGGGAGGGATTTCTGTTATTTAGTTATTCTGCTGAACAGAGTGTTCTTATTTCGTAAAACGGTCGCTCACTACCAGGTCTTTGCTGCCTGCAGTGTATTTGTAGAAACCTTCGCCGGATTTTACGCCGAGGTAACCAGCCTGTACCATATTTACCAGAAGCGGACATGGTGCATATTTCGGATTACCGAAGCCTGTATACATAACATTCAGGATGTTCATACAAGTATCCAGACCGATGAAGTCAGCCAGTTGCAGCGGGCCCATCGGGTGCGCCATGCCAAGTTTCATGATTGTGTCGATTTCGTTGACACCACCTACACCTTCGTGCAGACTGATGATCGCTTCGTTGATCATTGGCATCAGGATACGGTTGGCGATGAAGCCAGGGTAGTCATTTACTACAGATGGCACTTTACCGATAAATACAGACAGATCGTGGATCAGCGTAGATACCGCTGCGTCTGTTGCATAACCGTTGATGATTTCTACCAGCTTCATTACCGGCACCGGATTCATGAAGTGCATACCGATCACTTTTGCCGGGCGTTTGGTAGCCGCTGCGATTTTAGTGATGGAGATAGAAGATGTATTGGAAGCCAGAATAGTTTTTTCCGGAGCCAGTTCGTCGAGTTGTTTGAAGATTTTCAGTTTCAGATCTACATTTTCAGTAGCTGCTTCAATGACGAGGTCGGCATCGGCGATTGCTGTTGCCATATCTGTATAGGTAACGATGTTGCCGAGTGCAGCTGCTTTGTCCGCTTCTGTAAGTCCGCCTTTCGCAACCTGGCGATCCATGTTTTTACCGATAGTAGCCAGTGCTTTGTCGAGTGCAGTCTGGTTGATATCCATCATATGCACTTTAAAACCTTTCTGTGCAAAAACGTGGCAAATACCATTGCCCATTTGTCCGGAACCAATAACGGTAACTATTTTGACTTGATCTAACATTTGCTGATGTTTAAAAAACGCGGCAAAATACGTCTAATCGGCGAAAGTTGGTTATTTATCGCTGATGGCTGGTTTTCGGCCGCCTCTGATTCCTTTTAGGGAGGAGTACTTCCGGCGGGACTTTGTTAAACTTCAGGTTTCACTTTGACCTGAAACGGGAATAAAATGCAAAACGGCCGCTGAACAAGCGGCCGTTTCATATAAGTTGGTTATCCGATTACTTAATCAAATCAGATTCCGTTACTGTTATTTCAGTTCCCGCGCTGGTAACAGATGTGTCACGTGAACGTATACTGAGATGCTGGCCTGTCAGTGTAATGATATCGCTCGCATGCCAATCTCCGGCCGTTGCGGTATAGAGTGTATTTCCCTGAACACGGTATTGCAAGGTGTCGCTTATTTCTACTGGAAATGGTGCCGTGGTATCTTTCATATAACTATACACTGTGCCATCTGAATGAAAATCTGCATAACAAACGGATGCAAAGTTGAGGGTATCACGGGTGTCAACGCCATTTACGGTAGTGACACTCCGGTCTTGCACCATTGTCCATTTGCCCATAATTTTTGAGGAATTATCATCGCTGTCATTTTTCTTACATGCGGGCAACAGGCTGATAATACCGATAGAGAGAAGGATTAATTTCTTCATTATTTATTAAGGTTAAGGGGACAAAATAACAGGTTAATTTGACAATTCCGTAGTTCGGCTCCGGATGAAGCGGCTACAGCCGCTTAAAAAACGAAATAACTTGTAAACTGCTGGTATCGCTATAATGCAGCACAAGCATGGTATCATTGAGCACATCAATGTTTTGCTTATAGAAAGGATTCGTTCCGGGACCGCTGAACCAGTTGAGCGTTGTTCCGGTAATTGTGTATAGTCCCGTGTCCGGAATCTGACTGTAACCGATCCGCACAAAATGGGTTGAATCGTAGACCCAGATAAACGGTTGGTTGGGGTCAAAGAATGTGCTGTCAGGTACATTAGAGCCTTTATGGTGGGTTATGTCGAGTACTTCAGACCATCTGCCATATAGTTTATTTTTGTTGATTGTTATATCGTCAGAACCGTTCTTTTTACATGCTGCTAATAAAATGACAACACCGATAACGGGCAAGATTAGTTTTTTCACAAAAGTTTAGATTGGGTGGGCAAAAGTAGGGCAATCCGGCAAATCGATAATGCCCGGAGTGTTTCCCGCAAAGATGCTGCGGAGCAAAGACGCAAACACTGACTATTGGCAACGCTCCACTCACAAAAATCATCCAGCGGGAAATCAGCGATGCTAAAGTCGTTTTGCAACTGCGATGATGTCCGTAGTTGTATAATGCTGACTAAGTACAAGCATACTGTCATTCAGAACATTGATATTTTGTTTGAAGGAGATATTGCCATTAGAATCCAGCCAGTTCAAAGTTGTTCCGTTCACTGTGTATCGGATAGAATCGTAAGGGGGAGCTACCATAAATACCAGGTAATCGGTTGTGTAGTTATAGAGGAATGGATTGGATGGCTGCCATTGCGTATCCGGAGCTGACCCTTGCTCTTTTAATACTTCAAAAGTTTCGACCCATTTGCCGTATAACAGGGTTTTATCGATTGTAGGATTATTGTTGTCGTTCTTTTTACAAGCAGATAGCAAAGTCATCAGGCCAATAGCGGAAAGGATTAATTTCTTCATTTGTGTTTTTTAAAATGGTTGGTTGTGGAGTCGCCGATTACATTTTTTTAAGCACAGAAAGGACGTCCCCTTGTGTGCTATGTTGGCTTAATACAAGCATTGTATCGTTGAGTACATCTATATCTTGTTTAAGAAAGGCGTTTCCATTAGAATCCAGCCAATTCAAAGTTGTTCCGCTAAGGGAGTATTTGCTGGTGTCGGGTGGAGAGTTGGGAACGATTGAAATAACATATTCTGGTTCGTAGTCCCAGATGAATGGCTTGTTGGGGTCGTAGTAAAAGGTGTCAGGCACTTGTCCCGGGATGGTTGATACATCAAATGTCTGGGACCATTTCCCTAAGAGTTTATTTTTATCGGTAGAGGGACCGTCATCCTTTTTACATGATAAAAGGCTGATAGCGCAGACAGGGCAGAGAAGTAGCTTCTTCATTGTTTTAGATTGAGGGTGGCAAAAATACTAGGATGGTTTTAATAGGACGAATGTGAGAAATGTAAAATGTGATATGTAACATTGTCGTCACCACTCAATCGACCATAATTGACCACTCACAAAATCAGCGATCAGCGATCGGGAAATCAGCGATTTTTAAGAATTCCTACAACATTTATTCTTTACATTTGAATACTACCGTTTTAAAAGCAAGAGAACTGCGGTATCCACTGAGACTGAACTATGAACATCCAGCGCGCGACACCATTCAACGAATTTTTAGCCAAGCTCCTGTTTCTGATCTTACCGACCGCGGTGGTGGGCTATTTCCTGTTGATGGGGGCCAATCATTATTATACCATTCTCAACAATCAGGAAATCAACCAGACGCTTTATCTGGTAGCTGGTATGGCTGGCGGCGCTATTTTATATGCATTCCGCTTTCGTTTTCTGCCCACGTTTATTGTGCTGATGCTGGGGCTTTTCGCGGTGTATGAAGGTTTGGATCGTATGGCAGTTGGTGAGTTTGATGCGTTTTTTATCTCTGTACAATTTCTTGTTTTCTCCATATTATTTACCGCTGGCTGGCTGATCGGCTGGGGCTTTATCAGGTTGCGTTACTGGTCTGTGGGAATTGCGGCTACGGTTTTGATTTGTTGTATTTTCCTGATTGCAAAAACCAACATAGACAGCGTAGACGGCTTGCTACGCTTGTTTGCGCCGGTGGTACTGTATGCTGTTTATATTGTATTTACCGCTGAGCAGATCTATAACTATAAAGACAAGTCGCAAAAATTCTGGTGGTTTCTTACGCGACGCTTATTCTTTTTTAGTGTGCTGGCAGTAGCATTACTGGCTGGTGTGTTTTACCTGATGCGCGGCACGATCAAAGAAACCATCGATAATTACGGTGGCGGCGGTAAAGAAGGGAAGAACAGCATGCTGAAGCAAAACAAAGACGGAACGTTTGATCTGAAAGATTATTCCCGTTTGAGCAGTAGTCTTGGTCGCAGCAATGATCTTTTGTTTTGTGCGCATATCGATAACTTCTTTCCGGGTACCGATATTCCGAATCCGCTTTACCTGACCGCATTTTACTATACCAAATTTGATACGCTCACCGAAACATTCGAGCGCGATTCTACCATTCCGAAAAACGATCTGTTCGAACCGAATCCATCGGCGTTGCCATTGTTTGCAACCAAAACAGATTCTACTGTAATTGGTAACAGCCTGGGCGAAAAACTGCGCCGGACGGTAGAAATGGAAGTGTATAGCAAAAAGCTTTCGCCAAATACATACCTCGCGCCAAGCACCGGATTTTTCGTACAGCCGATCACTATTGATAAGGATTTCAGAGAGGAGTTCAAATCGGCTTTCCGGGCAAAAAGCTACGTGAGTGAGCTCAACAGCGCCTATTTTGTCTACAATGCACCTGATCCGCAGATTCGCCAGTTTCAGGAAAAACGTTTTGAGGTGTTGCGCAAAGTGCTGACTTATGAAGGGACGGATGGTCACTTCATGAAATATTATACCCATATGCCGGGTGATGCCAAATTTCAAAGCATTGGTGCGCTGGCACAAAAGGTAACCGCAAATGCGAAAACTCCGGTTGATAAAGTCATCGCAATCCGGGATTATTTCCTTTCAAAAGATGAGAATGGCGAACCGCTGTTTAAATACACGGATAATCCGGGTGTGCCGGACATTCCGAATGCATCCAAACTGATGAACTTCCTGTTTGAAGGGCATAAAGGATATTGTGCTTATTATGCCGGTGCAACATTGTTTATGTTGCGTTCACTGGGAATCCCTTCGCGTATTGCAGTAGGATTCCTGACGGTAGACCGCAGTGATAAAAACAAAGGCTGGTACTGGTATTATGCCGATCAGGCGCACGCCTGGGTGCAGGTTTATTTTCCGGGTTATGGCTGGCTTGATTTTGATACGACCGTGGGCAACAGCGATGCGCAGGAAAGTCCGCAGCCCGATCAGACACCGCCAACACAGCCGCCGAAAGCATATTTTGCTGCCGATGGTATTGTGCAGGATATTGACACGGCAAAGAAAATAATGGTGATGAAAGTGAAGCAAATTGTGTTTCACGACAAAGAATATAAACCGGATACCGCGCTGACGGTAACGATGGATGTGCACATTGCGGCCATTCGCCGGGATAGTGTGGACGTGCCTCTGGCTTCGGTGCAGAAAGGTGATGAAGGAACGGCTGTTTCATATGCGGAAGCTTTCAAGAATATGGAAGCGAAAAATGGCGAGACTGCACTGGCACTTAAAAAACGTTTCCCGGACCCGGCGCCGATTGATGAAGTGTATCTGAAACGGAAGGATACAGCTACGCCAGAACCAAAACCAGAAACGCCGCCGCCGGCCAAGCCTGTCTCTGTAAAACATGTATTGGCGGTCATCGGTATCATATTGGCAGCGCTGCTGCTGCTCTGCCTGCTGGCACCAACGTTGATCTATAAATATTATGTGTCGCGCTACCGCGGTGCGAAGACTGATGGCGGTAAAGCATATTGGGGTTATCGGGGAATGAGTTTCTACATGCATCAACTTGGATTTTTACGTGGAGATCAGACGCCGATGCAGTATGCCCGCACTATGATTGATCCGCAGTTTGGTACGAATTTTACAGGTTTTATGATCATTTATCTGAAACAGAAATATGCCAAACAGGAATTGACAACTCAGGAAAAACAATTCCTCGACGGGTTTATGAATGGCTTTATAAAAACCGTGAAATCTAAAATGAAAGCCGGCGTCCGCATGAGGGCGTTCCTGAACCCGCTGAGGAGCGTGAGCTTTTTTGTGCAACCGGAAGATAATAACCAGTAAATGATTGTGTTTTTGTGTGGAAAACGCAGCTTTCTGAGTTTTTAAACGCTGCGAAAGGGTTGCTATCAACCATCAATTAAAAAAAGTAGTTTTGCAATGGCTTTTTGGCCCGATCATTGAATCTCAAAAATATATACGAATGAAGCGTTCGGTGCGCATATTGTGGCGGACATTTATTATAGGTGTTGTTTGCTTTAACGTTTTTATCCTGCTGATCAATTTCGGCTTGCTGGGCTATATGCCGCCGAAAGAGGCGTATGAAAATCCGAGCAGTGCACTTTCTTCTGAAATCTATGCGGCGGATGGCACTCTCCTGGGTCGTTATTTTGTACAAGACCGGTCTAATAGTAACTACAGCGAGATTTCTCCTAACGTCATCAATGCATTGGTGGCAACAGAAGATGAACGTTTTTACGATCACTCGGGTATTGATCCGATTGCGACGGTTGCCATTCCTTTGTATATGCTGAAAGGGGGCAAACGTGGTTCGTCTACGATTACCCAGCAGTTGGCTAAAAACCTGTTTGGCCGCCAGCATGCCAATATTTTTACCATGCCTTTCATTAAGCTGAAAGAATGGGTAATGGCGGTGCGTCTGGAACGTAATCTGACTAAAAACGAGATCATTACTTTATATCTGAATACTGTTCCTTTTCCGGATAACGTATATGGTATCAAAAATGCCGCGCTTACCTTTTATAATAAAACACCGGATAAGCTGACGGCCGATGAAGCTGCTGTTTTGGTGGGAACATTGAAAGGAAACACGCTGTACAATCCGCGTACACACCCTGAGCGTGCTTTGGACCGTCGTAATACGGTGCTGGCGCTGATGGCAAAAAATGGTAAGATCGGCAGTGCCGAGGCCAGTGAATTGCAGAAAAAGCCGATTGAGCTGGATTATCACAAGATCGATTACCATGAAGGTATCGCGCCTTACTTCCGTCAGGTCGTGGAACAGGATGTAAAGAAAATGCTCAAGGATATTAAGAAACCTGGTAGTGATGAAAGCTATGATCTCTATAAAGATGGTCTGAAAATCTACACCACGCTTGATATGCGCATGCAACGCTACGCCGAACAGGCAGTAGAACAGCATATGACACAGTTGCAGAAATTGTTCATTGCACAATCTGGTTATAAAGATGGCAGTATCTGGGCAAAAAATGCGACTGCTTCAAAAACACTTGGGCAACAGATCAAATCATGTGATCGCTATGACGACCTGAAAGAGCAGGGGATGGCTGATGATCAGATCCTGAAGGAACTGGCGAAGCCTATCAAAATGAAAGTTTTTGCCTGGAATAAAACGCATTTGAAAGACACGGTCATGAGCCCGATCGATTCGATCAAGTACATGCGGATGTTCCTGCAGGCTGGCTTTATGGCCATGGACCCTTATACTGGTGAGGTAAAAGCATGGGTAGGTGGTATCAATCATGATTACTATCAGTATGATCACGTAAATATTAATACCAAACGTCAGGTTGGTTCTACGATCAAACCTTTGTTGTATTGTCTCGCAGTTGATAATGGATTTTCTCCTTGCGGAACGGTTTCGACGTTACCTCAGTTGTTTGACGGTTATAAAACTCCGTATAACGCAGGTGGTGGTAGTTCTACACAGACAACCATGAGTCGTGCGCTTGCATTCTCCATCAATAACGCGGCGCTGTATTTGCTGAAGCAAGTTGGCATCAACGCGTTCGTTGATTTTGTACATAAATGTGGTATTCAGGCTAATATTGATAAGGTACCGGCGTCTGCTTTGGGTGTTTCTGATATTTCACTGTATGAAATGCTCGGTGCTTACACCATGTTCCCTTCGGGCGGTATGAATACACAGCCATTGTACATCACCAAGATTGAAGATAAAAATGGAAACCTGCTGAAAAGCTTTGTGCCGGTTCAGAAAGAAATCATCAATCCGAACACCGCTTTCAAAATGGTGAAGATGATGCGTGGCGTGGTTGATTTCGGTACTGGCCGCCGTATGCGCTCGATGTACGGATTGCGTGGAGATATTGCGGGTAAAACAGGTACAACCAACAGTCAGGCAGATGCCTGGTTTATCGGATACACACCGCAGATTCTCGCTGGTGCATGGGTAGGTTGTGATGACCGTTTTTTGAGCTTCCGTAGTGAGGCATTAGGGCAGGGGTCTGCTGCTGCATTGCCAATCTGGGCGTTCTTCATGAACCGCGTTTACAACGACAAATCGCTCGATATTAAACAAGACATTCGTTTTAAAGAGCCAGAAGGTTTCGATGATTGTAATGTCACTGATCCTACAAGTCTGGAACGTTCTGGTTTAAATGATACTGGTGGCTCTAATGATAGCTCCGTAAATGAGCAGGCGCCAGTTGTGCCTGGTGTGGATGATTACGGGCAATAAATTCAATTGACAATGGACAGTTGACAATTGACAGTTCGCAAAATGTGTGTAACTCACAATTGACAACTTACAACTGACGACTTTTGAAAGGAAAAATTATAAATGATCCGGTGTATGGGTTTTTGAAATTCCCGGAGCCGGAACTGATGCAGGTGATAGAGCACCCGTGGTTTCAGCGTTTACGGCATGTGAAACAAATGGGTATGGCGAGTCTGGTTTACCCGGGAGCGGTACACACCCGTTTTCATCATTCGCTGGGCGCCTGCCATCTGATGGGAAAAGCGCTGGATGAATTAAGGGCAAAAGGTGTCGAGTTCAGCAAAGAAGAATGTGTGGCAGCGCGATTGGCAATCCTGATGCATGATATTGGTCACGGACCTTTTTCGCATGCATTGGAATACAGCCTGGTAGCCGGCGTAACCCATGAAACGATTTCCCGCCTGATTATGGTGCGTATCAATGAGCTTACCGGTGGTTTACTTTCCAAGACGGTTCAGATATTTCAGCATACTTATCCGCGCAAATATTTACATCAGTTGGTTTCCAGTCAGCTGGACGTAGACCGTATGGATTATCTCAACCGGGACAGCTTTTATACCGGCGTTTCGGAAGGAGTAATTGGTTACGACCGCATTTTGCAGATGTTGACCGTTCGTGAGGACGAATTGATGGTGGAGGAGAAAGCGGTACATTCGGTAGAGAAGTTTATCATCGCCCGTAGATTAATGTATTGGCAGGTTTATCTGCATAAAACCGTTCTGGGCGCTGAGAATCTTATTAATAACATTCTCCGCAGGGCAAAATATCTGGCGCAGAATGGGGAAAATCTGTTTTGTACCCCAGCGTTGCATTACTTCCTTTACAATAAAGTAGATGGCGAGAACTTCAAATCAGATCCGGCGCATCTCGAGTTGTTTTGCCAGCTGGATGATGCCGATATCGTCAGTGCGATCAAAGTCTGGCAGACGCATCATGATTTTACATTATCGCTTTTGTGTAAAATGATGATTGAGCGGAAACTTTACAAAGTAATGCTCAGTTCAGCGCCGTTAGATCATATGCTGGCTGAAAAACAGGAGATTGCCATGAAGAAATATGGAATTCTACCGGAAGACCTCTATTATTTCGTCTTCACCGGCACCACCTCTAATAACACCTATGATATCAACGACGAGAATATCCAGATAGCGATGAAAGACGGCTCCGTCCGCGACATTTCAGAAGTGGAAAATGCACTTGTGAACCAAACGCTTGCAAGGCCCGTACATAAAAACTACATTTGCTATTTGCAAGGCTAAGCCTTATAAGGTTTTCATAATATATTAATATCAGCAATAAGTTATAACTTCGTTGGTTCATGCAATTTACAGCGTTACAAATAGCAACACTTCTAAAAGGGCAGATTCAGGGAGATCCTGAGGCTAAAGTAAGTCATGTTGCAAAAATCGAAGAAGCGGGAGATGGATCGCTGAGTTTCGTGGCAAATCCTAAGTATGAAGAGTTCCTTTACACTTCCAAAGCGTCTGTTATTATCATCAATGACTCACTGGAACTGACGGGGCCGGTTAATCCTACGCTTATTAAAGTTAAAGACGCATACAGCAGCTTTGCTTTTTTGCTGGAAAAATACAATGAGATCATTTCACGTAGTGGAAAGAACGGTATTGAACAGCCGTCATTTGTTTCCAAAACAGCATCAATCGGTAAAGATGTATATGTAGGAGCATTTGCCTATATCGGTGAAAATGTGATGATTGGAGATCGTGTGCAAATTTATCCGGGTTGCTACATCGGCGACAATGTTGTAATAAACGAAGATTCCAAAGTATTTCCGGGAGCTAAAATCTACAATGGTTGTTCGCTGGGCAGTCGTGTGATCATTCACGCAGGCAGTATCATCGGTGCCGACGGTTTTGGTTTTGCGCCGCAAAAAGATGGTTCTTATAAAAAAGTGCCCCAAATCGGTAATGTGATCATTGAAGATGATGTGGAAATTGGTGCGAATACAACGATCGACCGCGCAACAATGGGGGCAACGACGATCCGCAAAGGTGTGAAGCTGGATAATCTGATTCAGATTGCGCATAACGTGGAAATCGGTGAAAACACAGTCATTGCAGCACAAACCGGTGTTTCAGGCAGTACGAAACTCGGTAAAAACTGCGTTGTAGGCGGACAAGTTGGCATCGTAGGTCATATTCAACTGGCTGATGGTACCAAAGTGAATGCGCAAAGCGGACTGTCAAAATCGACAACCGCTCCCAATACGGCATTGAACGGCTCACCAGCCTTCGATTATAAAAGTTCATTAAAAAGTCAGGCAATTTTTAGAAATTTGCCGGAATTACAACAACGCCTTCTTAAACTGGAAGAAACGGTACAGATACTTACTGATATGCTGAAAGAAAAAAACGGCATCGAGGAAAAGTAAAAATCGGATTGAACACCATTATTTAAGAAAGGATAAAAAATTATATAAGCTGTGCAGTCAAATACCTCTGCTCAAAATCAACAAACGCTCAAAGGAAATATCGAACTGTCTGGCGTGGGCCTTCACACCGGTTCGGAAGTGAACATGACGCTGAAACCTGCTAATCCGGGTTTTGGTATTCGTTTTCAGCGTGTTGATTTACCGGAAAAGCCAATCGTAAAAGCTGACGTGGATTATGTGGTAGACACATCACGTGGCACTACTATCGAGCACAATGGCGCTCGTGTAAGCACTATCGAACACCTGCTCTCTGCATTCGTAGGTCTCGGCATCGACAACGTGCTGGTAGAACTCGACGGACCAGAAATTCCAATCATGGACGGCAGCGCTATTCAATTCATCGAAGCAATTGAACGCGTAGGCATCCAGGAACAGGAAGCAAAAAGAGTGGTGTACACGATCGACACGAATATCCATTTTTACGATCCTGTAAAGAATGTGGATATGCTTGCCGTTCCGGCCAGTAATTACCAGATCACTACACTGATCGATTTCAATTCTCCGATTCTTGGAACGCAGCACGCGCAAATGAAACAGCTTTCTGATTTCAAATCGGAAATTGCTCCTTGCCGTACTTTCTGTTTCCTGCACGAACTGGAATATTTGCTGCAGCACGATCTGATTAAAGGTGGTGACCTGAGCAATGCGATCGTTGTGGTGGATAAACCGGTTACAGAAGAAGAACTGGCGCGTCTTGCGACTGTTTTCAACAAGCCAACTATCGAAGTAAAACACGAAGGTATTCTGAACAATATCCAGATGCACTTCCCGAACGAACCATCACGTCACAAACTGCTGGACGTAGTGGGCGATCTGGCGCTGATCGGATATTCTATCAATGCACATATCATCGCAAGCCGTCCGGGTCACGCTTCCAACGTGGAGTTTGCCCGTAAGATCAAAGCGTATATCAAAAAGAATAAACACCTTTCCGATATTCCGCATTATGATCCGAATCAGCCCGCGATCTATGATATCACCGCTATCGAAAAAGCGTTGCCGCACAAATATCCGTTCCTGCTCGTTGACAAAATCATTGAGCTGAGCGATAAGCATGTGGTAGGTATCAAAAACGTTACATTCAACGAACATTTCTTCCAGGGTCACTTCCCGGGTAATCCGGTAATGCCGGGCGTGTTGCAGATTGAAGCAATGGCGCAGGTAGGTGGTATCCTTGGCCTGAATAATTATACAGACCCTGAAAATTACGACACGTATTTCCTCAAGATCGACAAGGTAAAATTCAAACAGAAAGTTGTACCTGGTGATACACTGATCCTGAAACTGGAATTACTGAGCCCGATCCGTCGCGGAATCTGCGAAATGCGCGGTACTGCATATGTAGGTAATAAAATTGCTACCGAAGCTGAGCTGGTGGCGCAAATCATTAGAAAAGACAAAAAATGATCCATCCACTTACATATATTCATCCCGACGCAAAAATCGGTCCTAATGTAAAGATCGATCCGTTCACTACAGTGCATAAAAATGTAGAGATCGGAGAAGGTACCTGGATCGGTTCCAATGTCACCATTATGGAGGGCGCACGTATCGGTAAAAACTGCCGCATTTTTCCAAGCACAGTTATTTCCGGTATTCCGCAGGATTTAAAATTTAAAGGAGAAGATACACTTACGATCATCGGCGATAACTGTACGATCCGTGAATGTGTAACGATCAATAGAGGTACATCAGACCGCAATCATACCAAGATCGGCAACAATTGTCTGATCATGGCTTATTGCCATATTGCACACGATTGCGAAATCGGTGATTATTGTATTTTTTCAAATAATACTACGCTCGCCGGCCATATTCAGGTGGGTGATCACGTAGTACTCGCAGGGCTTACAGCAGTGCAACAATTTGTGCGCATTGGTTCACATGCTTTCGTAACTGGCGGTTCGCTGGTGCGCAAAGATGTGCCGCCTTACGTAAAGGCTGCACGTGAGCCACTTTCTTATGTAGGTGTAAATTCGGTAGGTCTGAAACGCCGTGGTTTCAACCTGGATCAGATCAATCATATTCTGGACATTTACCGTATTCTGTATGTTCGCGGTTACAATGTTTCCAAAGCGCTGAGCATTATCGAAGCTGAAGTTCCGGTGTCTGATGAACGTGATGAAATCGTAACATTTATCCGCGAAACCGGACGAGGTATTATGAGAGGTTATACGCGCCGCCACAATGAAGATATCTCTTGAGCATACCAGTAAACGCTTTCTGCGCCACTGGATATTTAAAGACATAAACTATACTTTTTCTGCGCCCGGCGCCTATGCACTTTTAGGCGCCAATGGTAGCGGAAAGTCCACACTGCTGCGCATTATAGCCGGCATGCAGAATCCTTCCCTCGGTAAAGTTTTCCATTTTGATAATGATAAATTGATTGAGAACAGCAATCTGTTTCCATACATCAGTTTTTGTGCGCCGGGCATGGAAATCGTCGAGGAATTTACGCTCCACGAATTTTTAGAATTTCACTTCTCTTTTAAAAAAATGCTGCCGGGTCTCAGCATTTCGTCCATCATTGAATTGTGCGGTTTACAAGCGGCCGCAGACCGCGTTATCGGAGAATTTTCTTCCGGCATGAAACAACGCGTAAAACTCGCGCAAGCCATCTTCGCCGATACACCGATGTTGTTGCTCGATGAGCCATGCACCAATCTGGATCAGGCTGGGGTAGAACAATATACCAACTGGATGGAACAATACGCTAAAAACCGTCTGGTAATCGTTGCTTCGAACGATGTGCGGGAATATTTTTTCTGCAAAGAACAACTCACGGTTGAGGATTATCGTTAGCGCAATGCGTTAATTGGATAATGTGTTTTAATGTGATGAATGTGGCTGAATGTGTTTGTCCGTTGCATTCTTCACTTTAATGTGCATAATGCGAAATTGATGACACGCGAGGAAAAGTATAGTTATCATATTTCATCGGCGCATTGTAAAACACATTAATCACATTAAAACACATTCCCAGATTCCATTATTGTATTGTCGCATTTTAAAACACATTACCCACATCAAACACCTTCCCCACATTTAGTTTCGTATTTTTGATGACATGAGTCAGGCGCTGCGTTTATACCGTAATGCATACAGCGGCTTATCTCCTTCTACATGGCTCCTTTCCTTCGTGATGCTGGTGAATCGTTGCGGTACCATGGTGGTGCCGTTTATGACGCTCTATCTTACCGAAAGCAAACATGTCAGCTTGGGCAAAGCCGGTCTGGTGATGGCCATTTTTGGCGCAGGTGCAGTGTGTGGTGGATTTATTGGTGGTAGACTTACTGATAAGATCGGCTTTTATTTTATTCAGCTGTATGCTTTAGTAGGCGGCGGCCTGATGTTTATCCTGTTGGGTAAGATCGATAGCTATCCGCTGATTTGTGTGACCACATTTTTTCTAAGTGTCGTCAATGAATCCTTTCGCCCGGCGAATGCTACTGCCATTGCACATTACAGCAAAGAAGAAAACAGAACACGTTCTTATTCGCTGAATCGGCTTGCTATTAATCTCGGCTGGGCTTTAGGCGGCACCATTGGCGGCTTTCTGGCTTCGCACAATTATCATTTATTGTTCTGGGTTGACGGGATCAGCAATATTACTGCGGCGGCGTTGCTATGGTTATTTCTGGCACCTTCCAAGAATACGGCAACCGTTCAGAAAATCGTTCGTCACAGCGAAACGGAGGTCGTACGTTCTGCCTATAAAGACCGTGTGTATATTATTTTCATCTTGCTGACCATCATTTTTGCATTCTGTTTTTTTCAGTTGTTCAGCACGGTTCCGCTTTTTTATAAAGAGCAGCTTCGTCTCGATGAAAGTTTCATTGGTATTGTAATGGGCATAAATGGTGTGTTGATAGCTTGTTTCGAAATGGTGACCGTTTACTCATTGGAAGGCAAGCGGCATAACCTGTATTATATCGTTTATGGCGTCATCATGATAGCTTTATCCTATGCGGTTTTTAACTTGTTGCATAATGGCTATGTAGTCGCTGTTGCATCGGTTTTGCTGGCTACTGTCGGTGAAATTTTTTCAATGCCGTTTATGAATTCCTTCTGGACTAGCAGGTGTGTGCCTGAAAACCGTGGACAATACGCAGGATTGTATACTGTAGCATGGTCTATAGCGCAGATTGCGGGAATGGGCGCGGGACCGTGGCTGGCGCAGCAATTTGGCTTTGCTGTACTTTGGTGGTGCATTGCTGGCTTGTGCTTGTTTGCTGCTGTTGCTTTTAAATGGCTGAGTTTAAATGAAGATATATTTTGATATTAGCAATATTTATATGTAAATTGCTAATGTTGAAAATAGCTACCCATGACAAACATTTCTCCAGTCAGGTTGACCGTCGACAACCCAGACGCATTTCTGACAGATTTAGCAAAAGAAATCAAAGAAAAGTGGAAAGGCCAGGTGCATTACAGTAATGATCTCCTCAAAATTAAAAATGATGTATGGGATGGGGAGTTACGTAATTTTTCTGTTGATAAAGGTCTGAGCATTACGCTTGTAAATTTATCAATAAAGCAGCCTTGTCAAGTCTTTCATGATCTCGGTGAAGGAGAGCTTTACTATCACTTTTATTTTGACAGGGCGCTGGGGCAACGGTTACATGTAAATGATAAAGGTAACGACATAACGCCCATTGGGCTAATGGAGAAAAACTCCTATATCGTAATGTCTTCTAACACTATGGCACATACGGATATGCCCGTTTGTCAATTGGACAATATTATCTTACACATGTCGCGGAAGTTTTTTACCGATAATGTTCCCGTAGATAATCTTAAGGTAGATGCAGCAACCTGGAAAAGATTGTTTGGAACAAAGCCGCTGGTGTTGTACGGAACTTGCAACGATAAAATTCTAAAGCTGACAGATGATCTCAGCCGTATTGATATAACAGATTATGCTCTGGCAATTTATTTGAAAGGAATTGTGATGCAACTTATTGCACAAGTCCTGCAGATTGAAATAGGAAAACATGCGGGAGAAATAACGGGCGTATCGAACTTAAAAGATGTCCGGGCATTACTTGATATCAATTTTAGGATAGAACAACAGTTTGACGAACCTTTGCCGACTATTGAAACGGTAGCTGCTGAGGCACACATGAGTGCGACCAAATTCAAGGATTTTTTTAAAAAGACATTTGGTGTCAGTTACTACACGTACTATAAACAACGCCGTATGGATAAGGCCCGGGAACTACTGTTGACAAAAAAATATTCTGTTGCGGAGGTTGCAAGCATGGTGGGCTTTTTAAACAGCGGCAAATTCACCAAGCAATTTCAAAACACCTTTAATGTTTTGCCAAAGGATATTCTTAAAACGGCTGATGATGACACGAACTGGCATCTTATAGATGCCGTAGTGAAAGACAGGCACTTTAGAATCAAATTCCAGTAGAGTAGTTCGTACTAGCATGAGTATTATGCTGCAACATCATTTTGAGTTCCAACCGAAATGTCTTTTTGGTTAATTATAATGTCTTTTCGGACCGGTATTTTTTCCGCATCTGGAGGATCTTTGTATTCGTACACTAAAGCAGAAACTTGTGTTATGAAACAAGAAAATCCGGCAAATAACCTGAGAGAGAGATTAGCAGCGAAGAAAAGCCAGCAGGCTCAGTTTCAGAAAGTCATCAGCCAGTATAATTATGCGCTCATGGTGCTTGATAAAGAAATTAACAAGCTTACACAGGAACTATCATGCAGCGATAAGTCCAAAAGAAAATGGTATTATAGTAATGATTGGGATATTGTTATCGCGGATATCATTGCAACAGCCGGTTGCCCGCTTACCAGAGAGGAAATCGAAGAAACCCTGATGGCTAGCAATCTGATTCCGGATAATATTACTAATCCAAAACAGTATATGTACCAAAAGATATTGCATGCTCAGAAGAGGGATGTCATTTTCGGGTATCATACCGCAGGCAGTCGCAGACTGTATTACAGCCTTCCTTCGTGGATTGATGAGTTCGGTAATATAAGAGAAGAAATGACCGCCGACAATAGTCAATTGGTCAACTAAGCGCGTGAAAGAATGTAGCATTTATTGTTTTTCCATTATTCACAATTAGATTTTAGCTTTCTGTTTCATCAGCAGAAAGCTTTTTTGTTTTTACGCTTGAAATGTTTTTGATCTTGCTCTTCTGTAAAATTGTGCCATAGTTTTTTCGTGGTTGCAGCCGGAGTTAATTCCCAAAAATGGGGAAACCATAGACCGCTGCGGTAGTGATGCATATACTTATGGTAATAAGCATTCTGAAAAGTTGTGTAGGTAATGGATTCTCGCCTTGGCATCAATTTTTAACCATCATAGTGTCTAAAATTTTTAACCCATAAAAAGAACATCATTATGAAATCATTCATCTTATTAAGCATGTCTGCGGCATTATTGATTACGGCCAGCTGTAACAATAGCGGTTCTACAGACAGTGTAAAAGAAGCTAAGTCCGAAAACAACGCTATGATTGATAGCCAGAATGCACCGCAGGCAATGCCTCCTGCTCCTATGACTGATTCGCTGACTAAGTCAGATGCCAACTTTGTAGTAAATGCTGCTGACGCAGGTATGCTGGAAGTAGAGCTGGGGAATGTTGCACAAACTAATGGTATGAATCAGGCAGTAAAAGATTTTGGTAGTATGATGGTGACAGATCATACAGCTGTTGGAGAGAAGTTAAAAAAATTAGCTGCTGCAAAAAACCTTGCAGTGCCAGAAACACTTTCTGATAAGTCTCAGGACAAGAAAAATAAAATGCAGGAAAAGAAAGGAAAAGACTTTGACAAAGCATATGCAAAAGCAATGGTGGATGGTCACAAAGACGTAATCAGCTCTTTTGAGGAAGAAGCAAAATCAGGTACAGATGCAGACATCAAAGCATTTGCCGCAGATCAATTGCCAACATTACATCATCATCTTGATGAGGCGCAAAAAATGCTGAACAAAGTAAAATAGAACCGGAGCAACTTAAATTATTAATAGTATTTAAACAACTAACTATGAAAACAACAAATGAAGCAAACAGCGAAGTACTGAACGATCTGCTGTTGATCAACAATGATCGTATTCAAGGTTATCAGAAAGCAAAAGATCAATTGACTGATCCAAAGGATTCCGATCTTGCGATGACATTTGATGAAATGGCCGCGCAGAGCCGCAAAAATGTTACAGAATTACAACCATATGTGCATACAGATGCTGCAGCGAATAATGAAACCACCAATGCCGGTAAACTGTATCGGACGTGGATGGGCGTAAAAGCTACATTCGCCGGTGATGATCGTAAATCAATGCTGGAAGCTTGTGAATACGGAGAAGACAAAGCACAGGACGCATATCGTAATGCACTTGCAGAAGATGGTCTTTCCAGCGAAGCGAGAGAACTGGTTACAAAACAAAAACAAGAATTGAAAAGCTCACATGATCGTATCAGAAACATGCGCGATCAGCAAAGAGCTGCCTAATTGCCGACGGCTGATAGCTGATTTCCCGATTTGGTTGTCAGGTGCCGGAAGTGAACACAATGAAATGTATTCTGTAAAGACGTTGCGAGCAACGTCTTTACTTCTTAGGACCAAATTCAGACATCAGCGATCACAAAATCAGCGCTATGGATTTAAGAACCGACTATCCTTTCTGGCTATTGGAAAAAGGCATTATCGCTACTTATCCTTCGCTGGTACAAGATTTGCATACAGAGGTGCTCGTGATAGGTGCGGGCATCAGTGGAGCGCTTGTTGCGTGGCGTTTGTGCAAGTCAGGTATAAAAACAGTAGTGGTAGATAAAAGACACGTAGGTATGGGTAGTACAGCTGCCAGCACAGCTTTACTGCAATATGAAATAGATGTGCCGCTGCGCGAACTTATCCCGAAAATAGGGCAGCGGAACGCAGAAGAGAGTTATTTGCTAGGCATTCGTGCGATCGATGAAATCGGAAAGTTGAGCAAACACTTTGCTGCGGTAGATTTTCAAACGCGTCCCAGTTTACAGTATGCTTCTTATAGGAAAGATTATAAGGATCTGAAAATTGAATATCAGCTGCGTAAAAATATTGGCATCGATATAGAATGGCTGGAGCAGGAAGATGTGAAGAAGTGGTATGGCTTTGAAAAGGCCGCGGCTGTGCTTTCTGCAAATGGTGCTGTTGTGAACGCTTATGGACTGACGCACGCTTTACTGCTTGACGGTTTGAAATCCGGTCTGCAAGTTTACGATCACACAGAAATAATTTCAATCACCAATAATAAAAGAAGTGTATCGGTGAAAACCGGCGATGGGTACAGCATAACCGCGAGAAAGCTGGTGATTGCCTGCGGTTATGAGTCCAATAAATATTTGGCAAGGCCGGTAGATCAGCTGTCGACCACCTATGCTATCGTCAGTGAGCCTTTTGCCGAAAAACAATTCTGGCATCAGAATTCTTTGATCTGGGAAACTGCAACGCCTTATTTGTATCTCCGCACTACCGATGATCATCGCATTTTGATTGGCGGTAAAGATGATAATTTTACTTCGGTACAAAAAAGAAACAAAGCATTGTCCTTAAAAGCGAAAGCGCTGGAAACATCATTCTGCAAGCTTTTTCCACATATTAATTTCAAAACGGATTTTCGCTGGGCAGGTGTGTTTGCTACTACCAAAGACGGTTTGCCTTATATCGGAAATTATGGTACGAACAGGCATATTTACTTTGCATTGGGTTTCGGTGGCAATGGAATTATCTACAGCCAGATTGCTTCAAATATTATTCATGATCTGATTACGGGCAAAAAGAATAACGAAGCAAAATTATTTTCGTTTGATCGTTGACCCTGAAATTCAAAACTGTTGGAGATGCATTGCCCGCGTATACAGATAGAGCCGCTGCAGTGCAACGGCTCTATAAAACTAAGAATTTCAAAATTCGGAAATCAGCGTTCACCAGTTATTTCCCAGGCCCCTTCAAAATAGAGCCGGTACCTTGTTGGTTGAAATTCGCCGTAGGCAAAAACAATCACAACATTATGTTTCCTGATGTAATAAAGACGCATGTCTTCGGAACCTTTATATAAATGCAGAAAACCTTCATCTGGTTGGAACGCACCATCTTTCGCAATGCCGAAAAAGTCTTCCGGATTTAATTTGTCACGCAAGCCTTCGAAGGTATTGTCTCCAAAATCAACAAAACGAATCGGCTCATGAATGTCGACGTCGACATTGTCCAGCAAAATCTGCATTTTGCCGAGTTCTGTTTCAGGACCATCGAAGATCAGTTTTTTGTCTATTGCTAATTTCCGAACCATAACTATTGTTTTTCTTCTTGAAGATAACCCTCTTTTTTCAGATCGTTGACGGTGTATGGTAATTCATATTGAGTACCGAGTCCTGGCTGGCTGAACCACGGAATGATCTGACCTTCTTTTACGTTCGGAATCGGCTTTACAATTTTGTACACGCGGTGCGGTGAGCTGAGTGTTTTTTCTGGCAATGCACGCTGCGGAAACGGTACATCTGTTTTTGATACAAAGGTGCCTTTGTCTTGAAACACGCTGTCTGCGTCATAATATCCGCCATAGCGATCTACGAGGACACCGGCAGAAAGCGTCGTGATTTTCATGTTGACTGCACCACGGTTTGGAGGCCAGCCACCATTCAGATTATTGCGTGTGAAGAAACTTTCCAGGTCTGGCCATCTTTCTGTTTTCCACATCGTCCAGGCACTATCTGCTAATGGCATTTTTGTGCTGTCAGTGAAATCTGAAACAGAAGCTTTGAAATAATCAAAGCTGACACCGCGGATTGTCTGATCTTTTTGTTGTTTTTTTTCGTGGGTGTGGGAGTGGTCGTTTTTGGTATGCGTTTTTTGCGCATTGGCTAATAGCGGAAAGAACAGCGCTGTAAGTAACAGGCTCTTAATGTTTTTCATGTGGTAGATTTTGAAGCAACAAGATAATAATCAATTTGACACTTCGGTAATCTGATGCATCCGGGAATGAGCACGACGGGCAGAATCGCGTAAATCGATGTGCGCGGTGACCGATCGCCTAAATCCGCAATTGTCGAATTATAAGTTTGCCGAATTAAATTTATTTTTACATCACCATCGAAAGAACCACCATTTAAACGAAATATTGCCCACGCATGTTCACCCTTTATTTGCTTGCATTGTTTATCGCCTACACAATTGCCATATTGCTTCATGTGATCAAGATTGTGAAGTTGGGCCGGAAGCAAGGCACCCGTGAAGAATTAGCAGAAAACGGATTTATGATCCGGCGCCTGAATAAGCGGCTTTTCACATACGCTATCGTTTTTATCGTAGTGATTTTTGTTTCCTATTTTTTGATGTTTTCGCTTTTCGGAAGCGCTTAATTTTTACCAACCCAACTAAATTTTTATCTCATTTTTTACCTGCGATTTTCGAGACTCAGAATTTTGCGGGCATCGTTTGTTTGTACTTTATTGACAGTAGCAAATTGCTTAAGCGGAATATTTTCCGAAGAAATTCATATTTTTTTTACAAACGTTTTTTTTTATAACCTGATTTTTTGCAGTACTGTTATAAGGAATTGAAGACGCTGCTTTTTTAGGAGTGAAATTTTTTCAAATATTTAAAAATCAATAAATTATGTGATGTTGTTTGTTTTGTTCTCGTAATGTATTTGCATCTGTTAATGTAAATTGTCATAATGTATAATCTGTGTGATGGACGGCAGGCGCCGTCGCCAAAATTCTAAATTGGCACAGGGTTTGATTTTTCTCTGGTAACACAAAGAAAAAAATTATGAAAATTTTCCCCCGAATTTTACCACTCCTATTCCTTGGTATTAGTTCACAAACAAAAGCGCAAACTTATTATTACAGTTTTCCTCTCTATTCTATTATCAACTCTATGCCGGGCGGCACAAAACTTCCGGACGGCACAATTGTAAAAGTTGATAAAATCAGCACCGGCGGTGGTACACACACAGATACAAGCGGTACTAAGGGGACAGGTCACGATATGGGCGGTACCTTTACCGGAAAAACACTGGCAGCCTATACCGGATCAAAAGATTCTTCAGAATTTACCGTGATTCAGGGCAACACCCAGACGATTGATAATGGTGAGGCAAACAACTGTGCCGCCAGCATCGGGTTTCATGTTTATTTTGACCGCCCAACCGCAAATATCAATTTCCTGGCGCTAGATATTGATGGCGCGTATAATGGTCCCGGTGTTAGTGGTAATGCAGAATGGGTATCGTCCATGGCATTTAATGGAACTGCTTTTGTTCCATATACACAAACTACATCGACGACGGTTACACCAGTTTTGACGGCTCGCAAGATAAACATTGGTGCCAGTCATAGTTGGCGCACATTGGTGACCAATAGCGTCTCGGCTGCCGCAGCGGCAAATATCCCAGCGAGCAATTATTATATTCAAACCGCAAATGTTAACAATCTGCAGCCAGATGATTTAAATAGCCAGGTATTTTTTAATCCAACTACAGCTACTGATCTCGTTACAGATTTCTTCTGTATGTGGGGGATCTGGCCTAAAACAAATAATGTTGGTCAACAACGTTCCGGAGTAAGCCCGATCATTGTATCCGTAAAATCAGACTTTGGTGATGATCCGGACAGCTATAAAACATTGCTGGCTTCTGGTGGTCCGTCGCATGGTGTATTGCCGGGATTGTCTTTGGGAAATACCAACGAGCCAAAGCTCGATGGGCAGCCATCAGCAGCCGCCAATCTCGATATTAACGATGATGGTGTTGCTAATGTGCCGGCAATTATCAATACGCCGTTGCTGACAACGCAGACAATTTCATCTTACACTATTATTACAACCTTTAACAACAACACCGGCCGCGATGCCAATCTGGTTTGCTGGATTGACTGGAATGGTGACGGTACATTTGATCCTTCGGAGGCGATAACCGCTACCGTACCTGCATCTACCACCAGCGGCAGCGTTCCGTTTACCTGGAATAATGTTACGTTGTCCGGCGCCGGCGGTGCAATGCAGACATACGCTCGTATCCGCCTCACAACAGGAGCTATTACCACATCAGATGTTGGCGGCGCATTCAGCGATGGTGAAGTTGAGGATTATCGTATTCCGTTTGTTGCACCATTGGTTATTACACTTGGTGATTTCAAAGGCAACATCATAAATGGCCACGCACAGCTGAACTGGAACACACTGGAAGAAAAAGATGCACAATCATTTGTTGTCGAATATGCTGCCAATGGTGCTGATTTCAATAAAGTGGGAGAAGTTACTGCAGTAGGCAGTGGTGCTAATAGTTACTCGTTTACTGATGATAACCCTGCACGAAATATTAATTACTACAGGCTCAGAATGCGTAACAATGACGGTACGGAAACATCGAGCAAGATCATCGCACTGAAGTCTGCGAACATGATTCCGTTTGCTGTAACAATCGCACCAAATCCGGTCAGCAACAATATTAATCTCGTTACAACTTCCGAAACTGCGCTGACAGTTCAAGTGTATAATATTTTAGGTAAGATTGTATACACAGGAAAGATGTTTAATCCATCTTATTCATCTGTCGACTGCTCCGGATTTACACCAGGCACTTATTTTATGAAAGTGACAAGTGATGCGGGTGAAACACAGACACTACAATTCGTAAAAAATTAAGCTCCCCAACGAAGCATGAATAAAGGGCAATCGATTTCGATTGCCCTTATTATTTTCATCGACTGGAATGGTAAAAAATTTTTTTGGCATCAGCTCCGGAAGCATCGATCGGACTTTGGTTGCGACGCTCCGTTCATCAGCAGAATTGCTATCGTGCATGAAAAATCACTCGATTACCAGATCATACTTGTATAGTAATCCTGCAAGTCCGTCTGTCGAAAATTTTGCTTTCTTCAAGCGGTTGCGCTCCGGATCAATCATAAAATAAGTAGCTGTGCGAAAATCAGCTTTCTCAAGGTTGCATTGCTGGAAAATTGCAGCTGAAAGATCACAGCGATCAAATATCGATTGTGAAAGATCAGAACCCGTAAAATCACATTCTTTCATGCTGCAATGGCTAAACGAGGTTTTTTTCAGTTTGCGTTCGGAAAAATTTGCATAATCAAGAATGCAACCGCCAAAGCTCATCGACAAAAACATATCGTTGCAAACAGCAAAATCAACACCTGTGATCTTACAGTTTTCAAAACGAATATTATTGAGTTTAGCGTTTTTAAATTTCGTTAAACTCAGATTGCAGTTTTCAAATTTGCAGTCGAGAAAATGATTGTCGGAAAGATCAGTTCCAGAAAAATTGCAGCCAGAAAAAGAACACGAAATAAATTCATGAAACCGGTGTGTCTGGCCAGTGTAATCCAGTTTTTCGTAAACCTTGTCCTCGTGTAGTTTTTCGCTCATAAAAGAAATATTGGAACCGTTTTTTGCGCCAGCAATATTACAAAACCGGAGGCAGTTTTGATGACCGGAGATCGCCAATTAGTATATTTACACCCATGAATGAATCCCGCAACGTGCTGTTTGATCTCGCGGCGTCTTATGTACATCATACCAACAGGCATTTATTTCTCACCGGAAGAGCCGGAACGGGGAAAACTACATTTTTGAAGCAAATTCAGGCACAAACGCTTAAGAATACAGTTGTTGTTGCGCCAACAGGCGTAGCCGCAATCAATGCAGGCGGCGTTACGATGCATTCATTTTTTCAATTGCCGTTTGGTCCGTTTATTCCTGGCTCCCGCCGTGGTTTCGACGGAGCGGCTGATGCAGCGACTGATCAGCATAGTTTATTTAAAAATATCCGGTTTAATGGTAACAAAAGGAAACTGTTACAGGAACTGGAATTGCTGATTATTGACGAAGTATCTATGGTGCGGGCCGATATGCTGGACGCTATAGATCTCATTTTGCGTCATTTCCGGAAAAAATATACACAGCCATTTGGTGGCGTGCAGGTTGTTTACATCGGTGATTTGTTTCAGTTGCCGCCGGTAGTGGGAAATGAAGAGTGGGGGATTCTGAGCCGTTATTATAAAAGTCCGTTTTTCTTCGACGCGCACGTGATGCAGCAGGCGACGCCTTTGTTTATTGAACTGAAAAAAATATACCGTCAGAATGATGCAGATTTCATTCATCTGCTCAATAACGTACGTAACAACTGCGCTACACGCCAGGATTTAGATACACTCAATGCTTATTATCGTCCGGATTTTATCCCAAATGAGAAGGACCGATATATTTTGCTCAGCACGCATAATTACCGGGCGGATGAGGTCAATCAACGGGAATTAGAACGGTTAAGGGGAAAATCACACACATTTACCGGTGCTATAAAAGGCGAATTCAGCGATAAAGCTTTACCGGTAGACATAGATCTGCAGTTGAAGGAAGGTGCGCAGATCATGTTTATCAAAAATGATAAAGGCGAAGCACGACGTTTTTACAACGGCAAACTGGCCACAATCGATAGTATTACGGAGAATGGCATTTACGTGCGGTTTGCACCTGGCGATGATGCGTTTTTGCTGGAAAAAGAAATCTGGAAAAACGTTCGCTACGAATACAATGAAAAAGATGATAAGGTAGAAGAAGAGGAAGTCGGCAGTTATACACAATATCCCGTTCGTCTGGCATGGGCAATTACCATTCACAAGAGTCAGGGGCTTACGTTTGAGAAAGCAATTGTGGATGCAGGATCTGCCTTTGCGCCAGGACAGGTTTATGTGGCACTAAGCCGTCTTACTTCGCTGAAAGGTTTGGTACTGCATTCGAAAATCAATAGTGACGCCATTTATACTGATGAGCGCATTCTTGCATTTTACGATACCGAAATGGCAGAAGATTTGATACAGCAACAGCTGCGTCAGGATCAGACTGTCTTTTTGCTTGACAGGCTCTCGCTGCTATTTGACTGGAATAATTTACTGGATGAAGTGAAAGAGCATCATAAAGCATATAAAGACCGAGCACTAGCCGATAAACAATTGGCCATGCAATGGTCGGCTGGCTTTATGGAGCGGGTTTCAGACGCAACGGCCACGGGAGATAAGTTTGTGAAGCAGATACATTTTCTGGCTGCGACGGCAAACGGGGATTTTACGCAACTGCTGCAACGTACGGATGCTGCCATCGCTTATTTTACGAAGCTGATTGATGAAGAAATTCTTTATTCGCTGCAGAAACATTATGACGAAATAAAAGTGCGTAAAAACGCAAGAGCCTATTTGCGTGCACTTGAAGCACTCCGACATGGCTTGTTGCGCAGAAAACGCCAAATGACTCAAGGCAGAATAATTGCGAAGGGACTAAGCGAAAATGCAGATCCGGAAACCATTATAAAACTGGTAGAAGCGGTACCGCCTATAGTGGAAGCATGGAGTGGGGAAGAGGAACAGAAACCAAAAGAAGATAGTAAAACGATCAGCTATAATATGTTTAAAGAAGGTAAGCTGATCAATGAAATTGCAACAGAGCGTGGTCTTTCTAATAGTACGGTTGAAGGTCACTTACTGCAGTTCATCAAAACCGGAGAGATCAGCGTGTCCATGTTTGTTTCTGATACGGTGCGAGATCAGATTTTGAAAGTGATGGCTGAAACGGAAGATAATTCAGCCTCGGCTATCAAATCAAAGCTCGACGAAAGTATTACGTACACAGAAATCCGCGCCGTATTTTATTATGATGAGTTTGTGAAGGCGAAAAATTAATTCAACGGGCATAATGGGCAGGAGGAGTTCGGGAGTGTACTTCCCACAAAAGTGGAGCCTAACGCCGGAGCCGGTGGGCATTTAATTAATGTCCAGATTTCTTTTCCGGAAGGGGGCAGTTAGAAAACGGAAAAATATTTTTTGTTTCGTCAGCCATGAAATCTGGCTGCCGTTGGTATTGTTATTGAGTAAAAGTTGATCGGCAATCCATGGTGTTACTGTTTCCACTTTATCCGCCAATACGCGGAAAATCCATTTCAGTTTCTTAATCTGTTCCGGGTCCTCCGTATCGTTACCTACAAGTAAGTCAGTCAGTACCATGCCCGGTAAAATAGTGCCCACTTGCACATTGGTTTTTGCCATGTCTTTTATGAGCGTTTCTGTGAAGTACCTCATTGCATATTTAGTACTGCTGTAAAGTCCGTAGCCTTTTACTTTCATGCCATTGCTGCCTAAGCCAAGCATATTGTACAAGTTGCCGAAACCTTGTTCCATCATTCCTCTTATTGCTACAGAAGAACCGTTCATTGCACCAAGCAGATTTGTATCCACGACAGACCGTAGCCGTTCCGGTGTTTGTTGCCAGATGCTTTTTCGAGGATGACTCTGGCCGGCATTGTTAATCCATATATGTACTTTGCCGTAACTTTCTGTTGCAAGATTCCAAAGTGCCATTACGCTTTCGTAGTTGGCGACATCACATGCCATGCCAATAACCCTACCAGAGGTATATTTTTCTTGTAAAGTTTCTAAAGCTGCCTCTACTGAATGTATCGACCTGCTGCAAATTACTACAGAACATCCTCTGGCCAGAAATGCTTCTGCCAGCCCATAACCAATACCTTTTGTACCGCCTGTTATTACTACGACTTTCAAAATGAATAAAATAATATTATATATAAATAATGGGCGTAATCGCGCCCGCGTGCGGCTTTCGTGGTGGGAAAAAGATATTGCAAAGCTATTTAATTCGGACAGGGAGTTTTGCTAATAATTTGTTATTGGAATTAATTGCTTTTTGATTATGCATTTTTTGTTTTTAAATGTGTAATTGCGATGAATATTTAAATTCTACTTTTCGATTAGTCCATATTGAAAGAACTTCGATTCGATTTTAGGAATTTCATTGCTTCGTCTAATTGATTTTGTTCAAAATATTTTTCTTCAAACGCCGTTTTTTTGAAGCTGAGGATTTTGCACTCAATTTCAAATAATGAATTGAGTAACTCAACAGGTGCCACTATTGCACAACAATTTATTTTATCAGCGTGTAGAAAATCCCACAGGAAGCCTTCAAGAAAGGCTTTGAATTTTATGAGACTAGTTACAGCTCCATTTTCGACCTTAACCAGGAGGTTAATATGTTTGCAGTTTTCTTTTAATCTAGTTTCAAATATTTTTTTAATCAATGCTGCATCATTTTTGGTAAATGTTTTTGTCAATTCCAGAACAATCCCATTTTCAGAGAACACTTTTATTTGTCGCAGCATAACTGAAATAATAAGGCAAACAAGTATTATCAACCTTCATTTTGATTGAAAAAATTATTAGAACTAACGGTATAGCTAAAATCTTTCTCAACTGATATAAACGGGTGTATAAAAAACTTTTTTTTCGTCAACATAGAAATTTTATAGTCTGCGGAATCGACGAAATTCGCCGCTATTATCGTTTTAAAAAATTTCTGGAATATCACAGTAAACTGTATCCCAGAAAAGATGTCCGTTTTAAAAACATTTGCCGCGGTGTTGATTGAGCAGTCAATTGTTTGAGAACATCCATTTAGAATATCAGCTTCATAAGATTGGGCAATTGTTATGCACTCAGCCAATTGTTTTGGAGAATAATGTTTGGTGAAACTATGGCTGTCCTTACAGATGATCACATATTCATCTGTTTCGTGAGTTAGATTTTGGAGTATATAAATAATCGTATTCCAAAATCCGATTGCATCAATTTTATGCTCGAAAACAGGTACAATCTGAATTGAAAATTCAGATCTGCCGCCAAATTCATTGATACAATGAATTACCCGCTCTGCATCAGGTTTTAAATTTATTATATATACAGGAATTGGCATTTTAAGAATTCATGGACTATTGATACAATATCAAATATCATGCCGGACTTTTGACAATCAATAATTTATCGTGCTTGATCTACCTGTAAAACCTGCTTGAACATAAAAGTGAGGGTATATATTTCGGGTATAAGGGCATAAAAAAGCGGTTGCCTCTAGTTTTTGAGACAACCGCTTTTACAGTTAGTGAACTTTATTATTTGTTCAGTTTTGTCTTCAGATTCGCATCCAGTGCATCGAGGAATTCCTCTGTGTACAGATAATGATCGCCGTGTTTCACGTTGTTGCCGTGGATACAAACAGCCAGATCTTTAGTCATTTTACCGCTTTCTACTGTTTCGATACAAACAGCTTCCAGAGCGTTTGCAAAATCGATCAGTTCCTGGTTGTTATCCAGTTTACCGCGGAATGCCAGACCACGCGTCCATGCGAAGATAGATGCGATTGGATTGGTAGACGTTGGTTTACCTTTCTGATGATCGCGGTAGTGACGTGTTACCGTACCGTGTGCAGCCTCAGCTTCCATTGTTTTACCGTCAGGTGTAACCAGAACAGAAGTCATCAGACCCAGTGAACCGAAACCTTGTGCTACAGTATCGCTTTGTACGTCGCCATCGTAGTTTTTACAAGCCCATACAAAGTTACCGTTCCATTTCAGTGCGCTTGCTACCATGTCATCAATCAGACGATGTTCGTAAGTGATGCCTGCAGCGTCAAATTCAGCTTTGAATTCGCCTTCGTATACTTCTTCGAAAATATCTTTGAAACGGCCATCGTATTTTTTCAGGATGGTGTTTTTTGTAGAAAGATACAGCGGCCATTTTTTGCTGAGCGCCATGTTGAAGCAAGAGCGTGCAAAACCACGGATTGATTCATCTGTGTTGTACATAGCGAGCGCTACGCCATCACCTTTGAATTGGTATACTTCATGTTCGATTACGGTACCGTCTTCACCCTCAAATTTGATAGTGAGTTTACCTTTTCCTTTTGTAACGAAATCGGTAGCACGGTATTGATCGCCGAATGCGTGACGACCTACGATGATTGGAGCATCCCAGTTAGTAACCAGGCGCGGGATATTCTGAATAACGATTGGCTCGCGGAATACGGTACCATCAAGGATGTTACGGATAGTGCCGTTCGGACTTTTCCACATCTGTTGCAGGTTAAATTCTTTTACGCGCGCTTCGTCCGGAGTGATGGTAGCACATTTGATACCTACGCCCACTTCTTTGATTGCGTTTGCGGCATCAATAGTTACCTGATCGTTGGTAGCATCGCGGTGCTCCACGCCGAGGTCAAAATATTTGATGTTTACATCAACATATGGAAGGATCAGTTTGTCCTTGATAAATTTCCAGATAATTCGGGTCATTTCATCCCCGTCCAGTTCCACTACCGGATTTGCTACTTTGATCTTAGCCATGAAGGATCGATTATTTTTTGTTGTTGTATTAAAAGTTAGCGGCTGCTAAATTACAATTCTCAGATTAATCCCAACGCGTGATATGTTAGATTTTTGCGACGTGGGGATAAAAGATTTAGATAGCTATAAAAAAACGGCATTGTATATGTAAAAAACAAATTTATTGTCGGGTAAATTGTATATTACGGCCGAGTTCAAAGGACCACCATCTAGAACTGCGCAGATACCGGATGTCGTATTTCCGGTCATTTGACGGCGTTGCAGGGCTCTTTTTCATTATGTGCCAGTTTGAAGCTATGACTTCAGAAACCCGGTTTGCTGCTTATTTAAGAAAATCCACGCGGTGGCGATGGTTGTTGGTTTTTACCAATGCGCCTCGCCGCTATGCCGCTGGATAAGTGGAAGAGAGCTCATTGCCCCCGTTTATTTTTCCTTCTGATCCGGCCCGGAATCTTCCGTTACTGCCTCTACCGTTACCTCATCGTTGATGAATTCATTGATGTATACACGTACCAGCAAGATAAACAGGGAAAGCAGCAATGGTCCGAAGATGACACCCCAAAAACCAAACATATCCAGGCCAACCACTACGCCGAATACGGTGATGAGCGGGTGGATATCGACCAGCCTTTTTTGCAGGATCAACCGGAGTACGTTATCGCTGAGGCCGATGACGATAAATCCCCAGGCAATAAGCCCGGCGCCTTGTCCAACGTGCCCCTGCGCTAATGTGTACACTGCAATCGGCACCCAGGTAGCCATAGTGCCTACAAATGGAATCACGGAGCAGATACCGGTCATGATGCCCCACATTACTGGATCTGATACGCCGAAAAGATAATAACCAAGCACAGCCAGTAATCCCTGTAAAGCCGCTACAATGGGAATGCCAATAGCATTACTTGAAATGATAGCCTTAGCCTGACTGAGCACTAATATTTTATTTTCCTGCCGTAGGGGAAGGCTTTTACGAACCCATGCTTCTAATGAAGTAATGCTGGTCAGCATAAAATAGAGCAGGAAATACATGACTATCAGATTGGTCAGCATATTGAGCGTAGAGCCGAGTAGTGTCGGCGCCAGACCGGTAATCGCATTTGTGATTTTTGCCAGATTTTCTTTGTCCAGCATATTGAAATGAAACTGGTGTTGTAAATAACCATCAATTTGGGTGAAAAAATGATTGATGGCGTTGGGGTCCTGGAGAAAAGGGGAAATACGGTCAATGACTATGGAACCCAGCCAGCCAAACGGAAGGACAATGGCAACGAGCGACAGCAACATCAATGAAAGTGCAGACAGTCCATTTTTCCATTTCCAGTGCAGCGTCATGCGTATCATTGCCTTGCGCAACAGCACATAGAGCGTGACAGCGCCCAGCAATGCACTCAGCAAAAAGAAGAAATGAATGCAGAGCACCACCAGGATCAGTAACAACAGTGAAAGGAAAAGTACCTGTCGTACTTTATTAGGGTGAATTCTTACGTTAAAATCCATAGAACTAAATTTAAGGAATGGAAAGCAAAAAGCAGGCCAATGGCCTGCTTTTCTTTATTCCGGTAAGAATAATCTACTATTGAAATTCGCTGTCAGCGATGCCTTTGTTCACTTCTACGGTAGTTACTTTAGAATCGATAGACATGTTAGGGCCAGCCGGGATTTTAACCGAGTATGGAACCTTGTAACCATTAGTACCCGGTACTTCGCGATAATCTGCGAATTCGGTTGTAGCTGCGCCTTGTTCAGACATTTCTACTTTTTTTACCAGGAAGTTGGTTGCCGCATCATAGTATTCAGTGCTTTTATCACCTTTAGCGTTTACTACATCCAGCACATAAACGTCTTTGTCGTTCACTTTATCCATGCCTTTCAAAGTGCGTTTGATGCCATATTGCGTAGCATGCAGGTCGCTTTGCAGATCCGCTTCTTGTTTCAGATCTTTCAGTTCATCAGCTGTAAGATCTACTTTTTGTCCGCGTTCTACTTTGTAACCTTTGTCGCCGTTTACAACCATTTTTTGCAAAGTCATGCTACCCATCGCAACTACCATTGACATCTGGGCTGGTGCTTTTTTGATAGAAGTAAAAGTCAGCGTTTGTCCCTGGATAGAACCTGAAGCTACCAGTTTCATATCTTTCAGACCGTTGATCGCTTTTTCACCACCGATAGCTGCAACATATTTATTGTAAACAGCATCAGCAGTTACTCCGGCAGGAGCTGCAGCAGTAGCGGTTTCCTTCAGCGGACGACCGTAACCATCGAAATAAGCGATGTTGCCATCTTTTGAGTATTTAGCCAGTTTCTTAGATTCATCTTTGCTACCTACTACAACGATGTTTGCGTTTGCAGGCGTGATGTATTTTTTAGAAATAGCCATTACATCATCAGAAGATACGGCAGCCAGATTTTTCAGATAGTTCTGATAGTAATCTTTTGGCATGTGGTAACGTTCTGTGTTGATCGCAAATTGTGCAATACGCGCAGGATCTTCCAGGCTCATTGCGAAACCGCCGCTCATATAAGCAATGGTGTTCTGCAGTGATTCGTTATCTACTTTTTCTACGCTCAGGCGGTTCATCTCATTCAGGATTTCGCCAACAGAGCTATCGGTAACAACGTTGCGGCATTTTGCATATGCAGTGAAATTACCCGCCAGCTCATCTGCAGTAATAGAAGAATAAGAACCGTAAGTCCAGGCGTGTTTTTCACGCAGGTTCAGGAACAGACGACCCTGTGAACCACCACCGAGAATAGTACCTGCTACTTTAGCCTTGATCACTTCCGGCGTGCCAGGTTTCAGATCAATTGGGTAAGTAACATTGATTACGCTTTGTACAGCGCCGTCACGTGGTACGAATTCAACGCCGGTTGTTGCCGGCGCAGTTGGTTTTGCATAAGTCGCTACCGGAACGGTTGCTTTAGCCCATTTGCCAAAATATTTTTCCAGCAATGGTTTTACCTCAGCAGCTGTGATATCGCCAACTACAGCCATGTAAGCTACATTTGGACGGAAATAAGTGCTATAGTATTTTTTTACGCGATCCAGACTGATCTTTTTTACAGATGTTTCTGTAGAAACTTCGCCGTAAGGATGTTTCGTGCTGTAGTTGAGGACTGCTGCCACGTTTTTCAACATCGCATCCGGTTCGTTTTTGCTTGCTTCCAGACCAGAAAGTGTACGTTGTTTGGTTTTATCCAGTTCTTCCTGTTTGAAATCAGCGTTCATAGCGATATCGCCCATCAGCGTCAGCAATTGGTCCTGATGCTTTTTGAGTGAGCTACCGTTCAGGCCTTCAGAAGTTGCAGATACATCAGCGCCAATAAAATCGATTTCTTCGTTCAGTTTGTCTTTAGAACGTGTTTTAGTACCGCTGGTCATCAGTTCAGAGAACATGTCGCGGAAACCAGCCATATCGCCTTCCAGTTCTGGTTTGATATCGAGCTGGATAGAGTATTCAACCGTTGGCAGTTTGTGATTTTCAACCACGAAAACTTTCATGCCGTTAGACAGTGTGAATGTTTCAGTTTTACCAAGTTTTACTTCAGGAGCAGGACCTGCTTTCGGGCGAATGCTGCGATCCAGAGTCTGTGCGCGGCTTACAGAAGAAAGCAGTGCGAGTGTAAGTATAGAGAGCGTGATCTTTTTCATAAATAATTAGTTTGAAAGCTGTGATCAGATGAACAATCGCTTATTTTTTTTCTTCAGATTTAGGTAAATAATAAACGACCAGTCTGTTCTCTTTCGTGAAATACTTGTTAGCTACACGCTGCAGATCTTCCTTCGTGATTTTTCTATAACGGTCCAGTTCTGTATTGATCAGATTCGCGTTGCCTTCAAATGTCCAGTAAGTAGCGAGGTTAGTTACCACGCCCAGTACTTTTTGGTTTTTAGCTACGAAATCAGTTTCTGCCTGGTTAATGAGTTTTTGATATTCTTCGTTAGAAAGCGGTGTTGTTTTTACTTTCTCGATTTCATCTTCCATTGCCTTTTCCAGTTCAGCTGGTTTTACGTTCATGTTCGCAATGCTGAACATTACAGCCAGAGAAGGATCTTCGTTTGGCAATGCGAAAGCGCCTGCTTCAACAGCTTTTTGTTGTTTGTCTACGATTTCTTTGTGAAAACGAGAGCTGTTGCCCTGGCTCAGCAGTTGTGTCAGCATCTGGATCGCATAGTAATCATCCGTGCCGATTTTTGGTGTATGGTAAGAAAGCAAAACTGCAGGCAACTGTACGTTATCATAGAAAGTAACGCGTTTTTCAGCTGTCTGTGCAGGTTCTACCGCCGTTGGACGAGGAATTGCTTTTGTGCCTCTTGGAATATCACCAAAATATTTAGTGATCAGCGCCTTGCTCTGCTCGATGTTGATATCACCACCGATAACAACTACTGCATTGTTTGGCACATAGAATGTTTTGTAGAAATCCATGAATTCGCCCAGCGTAGCCTGATCGATGTATTGTTCTTTACCGATCGGCGTCCAGCGGTACGGATGCACCGTGAATGAGTTTTCATACACAACATTGAGCAATTGGCCGTAAGGACGGTTATCATAGCTCTGTTTCTTTTCTTCTTTTACCACTTTACGTTGCGTTTCTACGCCGATCGTGTCGATTTTGGCGTGCAGCATACGCTCAGATTCCATCCATAAAGCCAGTTCCAGCTGGTTAGATGGTAATACTTCGTAATAAAAAGTGCGGTCTTGCGTAGTATTGGCATTCAGCTCGCCGCCGTTTGCCTGAACCAGCTTCATATATTCGCCGCGTTTGATGTTTTCGCTGCCTTCAAACAAGAGGTGTTCAAAGAAGTGAGCGAAACCAGTGCGTTGCGGATCTTCGTTTTTAGAACCAACATGGTACATTACAGACATCGCTACAATGGGAGTAGCGTGATCTTCATGGAGGATTACATGCAGCCCGTTGGGCATGTCATATTCTGTAAATTTAATGTTGCCTTCAGCGCGTGCACCTGCACTAAGCAGCGATGCACCTACCAGAAAAGCATAAAAAGCATTGCGCTTCTTCATAAAGAATTGGAATTTTGCGGTCAAAAATAATCTTTGGCACCATTCAAAGCCATTTTTTATTGAAAATTTCACCCGAAAAGTCACCCAATACGGCCATTCTCTACAGGGATGCCTCATCGGAAAGTTACCATATCGGTCACAATCAACAGATTAATTGCATCCGTTATCAGGAATTAACACCGCTTTGCGCTGTAAGCTTTCGGCTTTTGCCCGGTTGTCCGTAATTTTGCGGCGGCATAAAGGCCCCTTTAACTCCTCCAAAGGAGGAGAACGCCCAACGCGATCTATTTGATTTAACAAGGGGTGCTTTCTGCTTTGAGCTTTCTGCTTTCAGCTTTTTTGACTTTTTGAATTTTGACTTTATGATAAATACCGTATTGTTCGACATGGACGGATTATTGCTGGATACAGAGCCCCTGTGGGGCGAAAGTATGCTGCGCATTGCCGGTAAACACCGGATTCCGATCACGCCGGAACGATTTAAAGAAACAACTGGTCTCCGCATTTATGAAGTAACGGATTACTGGGCGGTGAAATATCCATGGGAAGGGCAAACTGCTAGTTTTGTGGCCGACGAAATCCTTGATGATATTATAGAATTATCAAAACAACGTGGCCGCGTGATGCCGGGTATTGAAAAAGCTTTGGAATTGCTGAAAGCAAATAATTATAAAATCGGATTGGCGTCTTCCTCTCCGATGCGCATGATACAGGCCTTGACCGATTATTTTGGCATCTCTCATTATTTTGATTGTATTACTTCCGCCGATTCTGTTGAATTAGGCAAGCCGCATCCTGGTGTGTTTTTGCATTGTGCAAAAGAGCTGGGATCTACGCCGCTTCAATGTGCTGTGCTGGAAGACTCAGTAAATGGTATGATTGCGGGAAAATCGGCGAGAATGAAAACGATTGTGGTTCCGGATGCTGCACATTACAATGATCCGCGTTTTGCAATTGCCGATGTGAAGCTGCACAGTATGGAAGAATTTACTTTAGACTTAGTAAAATAATCGCTGCGATAAACAACAATCCTTCCCTAAGCGGAAGGATTTGTTTTATGTATCTGTTTGCGGAAACTTCGGTAGCGGTCGGCCAAGACAAGTAATACTACAATATAGATGGCGGCGCCAAAGAAGAGTAAATTATGATTTTCCTTGCTGCTGAATTCCCAATGGAATATTTGCGTATTGCCCGTTCCTTTGGTGGTAAATAACAGGACGCCCCACAGAATAGTCGATAACACAAAAAAAGCACCTAATAATTTTACAACCCAGCTTTTCGCCAAAGGCTGCATCTTATGGGCAGGTTGAACAGTCGCCAATTGCTCCATGATGTTTTGTGTAAAACGCATGGATGGCTCATCCAGTAAATTTTTATCACTAAGCAAAGATTGCATTGCCAAAAGGCGCTCATAAGTTTCCTTCCAGGCGCGATCTGTCGCAAGCAACATTTCTGTTTTTTGTTTTTCTGTTGCAGTATCGAGGCCGTCGATATAGGCCCATATCCGCTGATCTATTTCATATTGCTGCATGACAATTTTTTTATGAGGGCTTATCGATAGGTTTCTAATTCTTCTTTAAAATGCTGTTCCAATATATCTTTCAATCGGTTTCGTGCACGATGCAGTTTTACTTTTACGGTATTTGCGGAGATTCCGGTGATTAATACGATCTCGTCTATCCGCTGCTCTGCAAGGTAGAACAACTGAAGCAATTGAGCGTCGGCTGCCGGTAAGTGCTCCAGCGCCCGTTGTATCAATTGGTAATTTTGTTTTGACAGCGGTAAATGATCTGCTGTTGCGCGGTTTTCTGAAAGGTGAACCAGGTCGGCTTCTTCGAAAAAATGCACATTTTCCTGCTTCTTCCGTAAATAAGACAGACAAGTAGTGTTGACAATTGTATAAAGCCAGGTGCTGAATTTGCTGGTACCTTTAAAATCGACCAGTGAACGAAACGCTTTCACAAACACGTCCTGAGCCAATTCTTCTGCGGTTTCCCGATTATTTACATAACGCAAAACCAGCGTGAACACGTAGTTCTTATAACGATCCACGAGTATTGCATAGGCATTTTTCTGCCCGTTTAATACTTGCTGAATAATATCGTTGTCCTGGATTTGCGAATTCATCTATGGCTATATGACGCTGTTTGCCGGAAACTGGTTACACCTGAAGAAATCTTTTTCCGGCTGTAACCTTTTTGTTGCCTGTTGCGTCTTAGATCTGTAGAAGCCTGCAGGCGACTGCTCAACAAAATAACAATCACAAATTAAACAGAAATATTATGCTCGCAACAGAAGCTATGATTCCAATTGCTGTCTCATTTGCCATTTGTGCTACCATCTTTGGAATTTATTATTTCAGAACAAAAGAAAATCTATCGCTGATCGAACATGGATTTAATCCTAAGGAACGAAAGCAACGACCTTCCGCCTATGTAAGCCTGAAATACGGCCTGCTGCTGGCCGGAGCGGGAATGGGCCTGCTGGCCGCCTATATTCTCGATGTCATCATTATGAAGCATGGTGTACATGTCGCACATGAGGTGGTGGGAGGTTCAACTGTTTCTGATATGGTAGATGACCGTGAACCAGTATTGTATTTCGCAATGATTGCTATCGGCGGCGGTTTAGGGTTGATTATTTCCTATGCTAAAGAAAAGAAAGACTTTAAATTATTAGATCGCTGAATTCTGGCGAAATAAAATTTATAATGACCCTATCGAATGGTAAAGTTTAAATGCGATGAGTAAAGAGACGTCTATGGCGTCTCTTTACTTGTTCTTTAAATAATCGATGCACAAAAAGAGAGGCGTCTTACGGGACGCCTCTCTGCTTACATTTCAATGAAACATTTAACCAAAAACCATGAAAAACACATCATTTATAGAAACCTCCTTTGTTTGAATCTCTGATACAAAATTCGGATAGATACATTTTTTTTTAAACGCCAATCGGGCAGGATTAAGGTCCAATCAGACGAAATGAAGTAAGTCGACGATCTTAGCTATTTTTCATATAGGAATTGAAACCCTATTTTTGCGTCCGTTTTTGTAACATACCACACGAAACTGGCAGCTAAACCTTATGAATTTACGTTTATTGACCTCATTGGCATTGTGCAGCTTATTGCTTGTATTGCAGGCAAGCGCTCAAAGCAAGAGCCTGTATCAGTACCATGATCTTTCCAGTTTTTATTATAAAAATCAAAAAGATTCGCTGAAGAAAGCCTGGACTTGTCCTGTTGTTTTCAGAGAGAAAGAAACCCAGAAAAAATACAAGGAGCTCTGGGATGATCGTTCTCAATTTCTTACCTCGTCCATTTCGGACAATAGTTATATCCACGACCAGGTAGTATATAACTATGTACAGGGTATCGTCTCACAATTAGTTAATGCCAATGCTGGTGCGATTCCTGCGCAGCCTTTTTTGCTGATAGACCGCAGTTCTTCGGTAAATGCTTACGCTGTGGGCAACAATATTATCGCAGTAAACCTCGGTCTCATCGTGTATGCGCATACGCGCGAGGAAATCGCTTTTGCGATTGCACATGAACTGGCGCATAACATTCTGAATCACGTCGATAATATCATCCGTCAGCGGGCCGAGTGGCTGACTTCTCAGGCATATAAAGATTCGCTGAATGCAGTGCTTGATTCAAAATACGGTCGTCTTTCCCGGTTGAAAAAAGTGTACGAAACTTATTCCTTCAGTCGCAGCAGGCACCAGCGCTATCGCGAAAGCGAGGCTGATTCGCTGGCATTGGTATTGTTGAAGAGATGCAATGTATCGTTTGACGCTTCGCTGTTTCTGCATTTGGACAGTTCTGATATGCAATTTAAGCAACCACTGAAACAACCTTTGAAAAACTACTTCACTGCATATAATGTTGCTTTTGATGAATCCTGGACGCAGCGTCGTTCCAGAGGACTTTCTACGAAAGCTTATAATTTTAAAGACACAACCAGTATTGAAGATTCGCTGAAAACGCACCCAGATTGTGAACAACGCTATGAAGCGACACGTGCGCAAACGATGCCCAACGGAAATTTTACACCCGTAGATCCCGCTGTCAGAATGCTCGCTAATAAAATGATGCTTTGGAATCTCTATAACAACGAAAACTATACCTACGTGCTTTACCGCATTATGCTGGAGAAAGACAAAGGCAATACAGATCCGTGGTATGATATAATGTTTAGCAATGTTATTTCCAGTCTGCAATATTCCGACAGAGAGTTGCACCGCTTTACAGCAATCGGCGTAGTGCAAAAAGAATATATTTCGCGCAATTTTTACGAGCTGCAGAATATGCTGGAGCAAATGCCGCGTGAAAGCCTGGAGCAGTATGCCAAAACGATGCAGGAACACACAAGCTGGGCCACCGCGGGACCTGATGAGCAGACGCTGAAAGCATTTTTGCACACACTTGCATTAGGTACAGATCGCTCTGAGGATGCTAAAAAGGAAGCTGCGCGCACATTGATCAGCGCTAACAAAAGCAGTATTTACTGCGAGCTTGCTGCGTCATTTGACAAATAAATATTTCCACAATTATAATTCCTAAAAAATGAAAAAGTTCGTTTTCGCAATGTGCGCATTGCTGACAACCTTCGGAACCTATGCCCAAAAGAAAGTTTTTAAAGAAGTGGGCGAAGGCATTTCTACTCAGTTAAAAGTTATTCATCAGGATAATACACTGGTGGGTTATCTCTCTTTTACAGAGCTCGAAAAAACTAATAAGGATTCCTTCAGTTATAAGATCACAATCATGGACGAGAATCTGAACGATATCGGTACCGTGAATTTCAAAAATAAAAAACTGACCCTTCGGTCCGTAGCGTTTGAGCAGGATGTTATCTGTCTCGCGTACATTAAGAGTAACATGTACCACCAGGAATTCAAAACTAAAAAGGAATACAACAAAGCAGAACGTGTTGCCGATGATGAACTGTACATGCAGTTTCTGGGGCTGGATGGCAAAATTATCAATACGAAAGATAACCGTTTGATAATGAGTCATACGGCAGTGTATGTGCCACCTGCTGCGAGAGTGGGCAGAGGGAAACTGACATCTGTTCAGGCATTAAAACATGATGTGCAGCTGAGCAATATTCCGCAAAAAGGTTTCGCTTGTTTTTACGGTGATGGCAACGGTAAAAATCTGCTCGTCTACAACACGGCCGGGGAACAAACCTGGAGCAAAAAAATAACAGAAAAAGCAGAAGGTTATCGCATGTTGGTTTCTAATCAGGATGTTTTCTTCCTTTGTAAAGAATACTACACTGTAGAGGGCAGTTACAAAGTGTTTGGTTATGGAACGGTTGACAGCACTGTGTTTCCGACCCGTGACCTGAAAGACAAACAAGACAATCCGCTGAAAGTGATTTCTTTTGAAAACGATCCGGTAAGCGGCAGGCCTTATATCTCTGGCAGCATTATTGCTAAAAAGAGAGCAGCGAAATTCATCAGTGCAAAACATCTTTCCACCGGCGCATACGCAGGCGTATTTACTATGAATGCTACCGACGGAAAATCCAATGAATTTAAAGAAGTATATACCTACTGGTCTGATAATTCGAAAGCGAATATTTCCCGCAAAGGTTATTTCAGGAACGAGCGTTGCTATGCCGTATTTGAAGAATCATTCAAAGATTATGAAGGCAACACCTATTTTACCGGTAATTCTCTTTACCGTAAAACAAATATCGGCGGCATTATAGCCTCTGTGCTGACTGCACCGTTGATCGTTCCTCCGATATTTATTCTTACTCTGGGCGGCACGCAAAGATGTAAAGTGAAAGATCCGGTGGTGATCAGGCAGGACCGCGAAGGAATGGTTAGCTTTCAGAAATATATTCCTTCCACACGCAACGCATTCCATCCGGCAGCTGCAAATTATGCGGCTTTTTGTGACAACAACGATTTTGGCGTTGTGAACAGCACGGAGACGAAAAACAATTACATCATTGTGTACGAGCCGAGGAACATCGTAATTTTCGACGTAAAACAAAACAAACAGGTACGCAGCATTCCGCGCAATGATGGCAATACTTATACGTCTATTTTTCCAGCTAAGGAGGGACATATTATGGTGTCTGAATATGATTTCAAGGCACGTTCAACGAGCCTTTCCATTGAGGCTCTGTAAAACGATGAAGGTTTAGCGTCTGATTATCTTTTATTATGCCAGGGGAATCAAGCCTGTCTGACAATAATTATGAAAGCTTCGAGCAAAAGCAAGAGAGACCTAGAATAATCTCTCCTTTGCCATTTAACCGAACATAAAAAAAACATCTCAGAACAATCCGTTCAGACATCTGATGTTTTCTTTTCAAAAAAAGGAAAAGATGAAAAAAATAAAGGCGTCTCCCCAGACGCCTCTATTCATTTAACCAAAAACTACGAAAGCAAAATCGCCCAAGCGACTTTTAAAATTCTAAACCCCCGTTTGAATTTCTGATACAAAATTCGGTCAGAATTGGTATGTGGAAGTGGCCAATCAGACGGGATAATGATCCATTTGGTCGTAAATTCGTATCACAAATCTGCGACATGAAACAAAGTGCTAAGAATATTTCCTTTTCAGGCTCAATTCCAGTCAATTATGACGATGGGATGGGAGAAATGTTTTTTGAGCCTTATGCAACAGAAATGAGTAACAGAGTAGCTTTGCTGCAGCCTTCAGCTGTGCTGGAAATTGCGTGTGGTACCGGGCGGTTAACAAAATATCTGTCGCAACAACTGCCAGGTGCATCTATTACGGCAACTGATCTAAATCCCGCCATGCTAGAGTTTGCCCAAAAGAGGTTCAGTGGGCTTTCGAATGTTCGCTGGGAAATAGCGGATGCATTGTCGGTGCCGTTTGCGGATCAGTCCTTTGACTGTGTGGTGGTGCAGTTTGGCGTAATGTTTTATCCTGACAAAATACAAGGTTTTAGAGAGTCATTCCGTGTTTTAAGAAGCGGTGGCAAGTTCATTTTCGCGACCTGGAAATCTCTTGCTGATAATGAAATTGCGCAGATAGCAAATGATACTGTGAAAATATTTTTCCCAAATGATCCGCCTGTTTTTTTCAATATTCCGTTTTCCTACTATGATAAAGACCAGATTCGAAAAGACGTAATGAATGCGGGTTTCGGTAGTGTCGAAATAGAAGATTTGTCACTCAGTGGATCTAACATCTCCGCTGAAAACGCCGCCAGGGGATTGTTTGACGGTACACCAATTATTAATTTTCTCAACGAGCGGGCACCGGATAAAATACCGGAGATTAAACAACGGTTTGTAGATGCGATAACTAAAGTATATGGTAAAGACCATTTATCGATACCATCAAGTGCTTTGATCGTAACAGCGGAGCGTTAATCTGACGATATCATCGAAAATAATAGAGGTGTCTTTCGGAAGACACCTCTATTCACAACCCCAAAACTACGAAATAGAGATTCATAACCCCCGTTTTGAATCTCTGTTACAAAATTCGTTCAGGTGCGGATTTTAAAGCAGTCCGATCGGACAAAAAAATAATCCATTCAGACATCTGATGTCTGTATTTTTGTGAAGCTGGGGATTTGTGTACTTGTTGAATCGTTCGGATTTGGCTCTGCTGCGAATTTTCAGGCAATTTATTTTTTCTTTTTTGCGTTTAGTTACCAAAACCTTCTATTATGCCCAATCGTATTCTTTTTTTCTCAGCTCTTGTGTTGACTGTAACGCTGACTTCCTGCCACAAGTCCCATTCTAATCTTGGCCAAACGAAAATTCAGGTGCCTAGTCTGGAAGATTCCTGTCTTTTTGAAATGGGGACCGCCGCGACCCATCTGATTCATGTGTGGGGAAAACCGGGAGATGCAGTATTGCAGATTAATAAACTTACCGGCACATTGACCGACACAAACGGCTTTATGACGCCGATTTCAAGGCTGAGTGCGCAGGCACAATTCAGCAATGGCAATGTCATCTACAATTATATTTCAGCAGGCAGTTTGTCGCTCAACGGATCTCCCGTAAGTCTGGCAACAAACAATAACTTCAATTATTATATTTCGTATAATAATGCTGTGACCTGGAATGATACAGGAACAAACCAATGGCAAGTGGGCGGAAGTAATGCATTTCCAGCAGCTACTGTTAGCATGGATGGCAGCTTTCCGGAGTTTACCGGCGTGTTGCCAGATTCTATTTCTCCTTTGAATTATACATTTACATTTAACAGCAGTAATACCGCTAATGCCGATTCCGCTGTTCTTTTTCTTTATGCAGGTCGTAAAGACGATAGCGTTTCCGAGCCTATGATAGAGCTTTTTACTCATGGGCAGGCTGTTGATGCCACTAATGGGGTTGCTGATGTTGGCGCTCGTACGGGTGTCACCTATGCCAATTATCGCATGCGCATACAAAACAAATCATACCGTACCTGTTTGTTGGTGGTCGTCTTATTAAAAGAATCGCAGCAGACCGTGAATGGGAAAGTGTTTACACTGGCGCGGCAACGGATTGTGTACAAAACGGCATACATTAAATAATGCGCCGAAAGTTTATGGTGTCACGAACAGACAGCATTTACACACCTGTTTTTTTTAACCTATCAACAGTCTAATGTATTCACGCTCATGCGTAATGTGCTGATCATCTGTGTTTTTACGATTGGGTGGAAAAATTCTATCAGCTATTAGCCAGAATTTAGGTTTATTTGCGCCCGATTATATTTATGGAGCATTTTTTTGATTTGCCTGTGTCTTATCAGGAGGAGGAATTGACCTTTCGTGGAAGACTGGTGACATTTGGCTATGCGTACAAATTTTATGTGATCATTGAAGGACAGGAACTGGTTTTTGAAAAGGACGATGAAATGAATTATCGAGCCATCAATGCAGCTGAACATAGCAAAACCATTTCCTCTGAATTGATCGAAGCAGTAATTGAATCATTACAGAAGATCAAGGAATAAGAAATCGCTTGAAGAAAAAAGGACCGTTCTCATTACTGCTGAGGACGGTCCTTTTGCATTCTATTAATAGGATCAGGAATGCAGTAACTTTTTACTTGTCAACTTATCATACCAAAATACCCGTCATCGCTTCGGCATATGCCCATAATTTTTTTGCTGTTGTTTCATCCATCGCATTTGCAGCTATAACTGCTTCGCCGGGATAGCCACGATAACCACCATCTTTATCAGGGCCATAAAGTGCCCCAGCTTTTGCATTTGGGTCAGTTGCAGCATACAAGGATGGCAGTGCTCCCTGCCAGGGCTCCATCAATTCACCAATACGATCTAATGCAGCAGCATATTCTGCTTCATTCATGTGACGTGAGAGGTCTGTTTTATTAGCGCCAGGTTGTACGGCAATTGAAGTAGTTTGTCCGCCAGTCTGTGTTATCCGGCGTTGCAATTCTAATGAGAAAAGTACATTGCCCAGTTTGCTTTGCGCATACTCACGCATTGGATCATAATCTTTTTCGGATTTCAGGTTATCAAAGTCAATAGTGCCGCGGAGGTAGGCGAGACTGCTGACAGTTACAATTCGCGAGCCTGGCGTTTTGTTCAGCAGCGGATATAAATAGCCGGTAAGTGCGAAGTGTCCGATAACGTTTACCCCAAACTGCAATTCAAAGCCATCATCTGTTTTAGAAGCCGGTGGAATCATTACACCTGCATTATTGATGAGTATATGCAGTTCATTGTGCCGGTTTAGAAAATCTGTTGCGAACGCTTTAACAGCGTCCAGATTAGCGAGATTCAGTATCCCGGTTTCCAGAGATCCTTTTCCGCCTGACTTTAGTATAGATTTTAGTGCTTTATCTGCATTTTCCTGACTGCGGCATGCAAGTATTACATTTGCGCCTGCTTCGTATAACGCCAGTGCTGTTTCATATCCAATGCCTGTATTGGCGCCGGTTACCATCGCTGTTTTGCCGGAGAGATCCGGTATGTTTTGCTTTGTCCACATAAAAATATTGTTGTGTTTTACATGGCAAAGTTCGGACGGAACGCAAAGCAGGCCATACCAAATCGAAAGCAAAAAGTACAAAAATCAATCAGGCGGAACGTTGTGAGTTGTTGGCGGTTTTTATGGTAATGACGATCTGAAATTTCTGGGTGTTTGACCGGTTTTTGTTTTGAAAAAGCTAGAGAAATGATTGGCTTCTTCAAAGCCCAGACTCCACGCAATATCGGCAATAGACCAGCTGGTACTCTTGAGCAGGATTTTTGCTTCTTTCGCTATTCGTTCCTGTATCAGTTGTGAAGTAGTTTGTCCGGTTATTTCTTTAAGCGCTTTGTTGAGATGATTGACGTGAATATTCAGTTGCTTTGCAAAGCCCGCAGGTGTGCTCAGTTGCAGTATCTGACTGCTCAGTTCTATTGGAAACTGCCTTTCGAGCAGTTCGGCAAAAAGCCCTGTGATACGTTCCGATGCGTTGGAAGCCGCGTAGGGACTGTGTTGGGCTGGTTGCATTTTTTGTGCATCATGTGTTATTTCCAAAAGCAGATTTCGCAGCAGATCATATTTGAATGCGTAATCGCCTTGCAATTCTTTAAACATTTTTTCAAACTGGCGTTGGAAACGTATTGTCTCTTTTTTATTGAGCGGAATTACCGCCGCATCGGCAGATTGAAACACCGGATAGTCTTTGAGATTTCCTGAACGGCTAAAGAAATCTTCGGTGAAAATGCAAACAAAGCCCGTATGTTTTTCGCTGATACGTTCCCAGAAGAAAGGAATCAAAGGATTGGTAAATACCAGTACCGTTCCATTAGTTTCAATAGTATGGTCTGCATAGTGGATTTTACTATGCCCGTTTACCAGGCTTACCTTGTAGAAGCTACGCCGGCTGTATGTTACAGGCTTATTGTCCGGCAGCATCATATCTTCTACTTTGAAAATATTGAAATGCCCGATCTCGCTGTGAACCGAATCTAATTGTTGGTTCACATTTTCGTAGAACTGTTGCAATTTCATGAAAGCTGCCATTGTTTAAAGTTATCGCCGATTTTTAATTCAGAAGGCAAAAATCAAAAGTTGATATCATTCGCGTTGTAAAACCGTTTTGTGGGTTGGAATGTTTATTTATTATTTATTTTTGTTATGCTATGAAAAGCAAACTATTCAACCATCTGATGGCGGCGTGCCTGTTTGTTTTATTTGCGTATCCGACTTACGCATGTACCCGCGTGGTGTATAAAGGCCCGGAAGGGACAGTTATTACTGCCAGGTCAATGGATTGGAGTGAAGACGTACGCAGCAATCTATGGGTTTTTCCGCGAGGCATGCAGCGCAGTGGTGAGGTAGGACCAGCTTCAATAAAATGGACATCAAAATATGGCAGTGTAATAGCCTCGGGTTACGACATCTCTACTACTGACGGTATGAACGAGAAAGGTCTGGTGGCAAATGTCCTTTGGTTGGCGGAGTCTGAATATCCTAAATGGAATGGTAAAACGCCCGGACTCTCCATAGCAGCATGGGCCCAGTATGTATTGGATAATTTTACAACGGTAAGCGAAGCGGTGACAGCATTGGGCAAAGAAGACTTTACGATTGTAACCGCTAACGTTCCTGGTCAACCGAGATTGACGACTTTACATCTTTCCCTTTCCGATGCAACGGGCGATAATGCCATTTTTGAATACATCGGCGGTAAGCTGGTGATTCATCATGACCCTTCTTATCAGGTCATGACTAATTCGCCGGCGTTTGATAAGCAACTGGCGTTAAATGAATATTGGAAAGAGATAGGCGGGACTACCATGTTGCCCGGTACCAATCGGGCAGCAGATCGTTTTGTGCGCGCATCGTTTTATGTACACGCTATTCCGCAGACAGCCGATACCCGCATTGCGATTGCGTCAATGTTTAGTGTGATTCGCAATTGTTCAGTTCCTTTTGGTATAACTACTCCTGATCAGCCGAATATTTCATCGACGCGCTGGAGAACGGTTGCGGACAGCAAGAATAAGGTTTATTATTTCGAATCGGTTTTAACGCCAAATACATTTTGGGTTGATTTTAAAAACATAGACTTCTCGGAAACAGCAAAGGTGAAAAAACTGTCGCTGGTCAATAACGAGGCCTATTCCGGTGATGCATCCAGACAGTTTAAAGATGCCGCAGCTTTTAAGTTTGAAGGGCTTAATTGATGGGATATTCGAACTTCTTAGTTGAAAAATATGCCCGAACACTTTTGGGAAGTAAGTTTTACCGAATTCGTCCAACGCTCCCTAATTTTTGTTATTTATAAGGCAATTTTCGGTTATTCTTTATCACCGTGTAATCATTGTATTGTTTCTGTGTCTTATCTTTAGGATGGAGAGCATTTTTACGGTTTAAAAATAGTATACAGTGAATATTACTACGAAAAATAACGTTCGTATTCTGGGAAACGAACGTGCAGACCAGACAATAGTATTCGGACACGGTTTTGGAACAGATCAGACTTCTTTTGCGGAAGTGGTGAAAGGATTTGAAAACGATTATCGCATTGTGTTGTACGATAACGTTGGCGGTGGTAAATCTGATATAAATGCGTTTAGTCTGGCGCGCTACAGCACGCTTAATGGTTACGTAACAGATCTCCTCGATATTCTGCAGGAATATCAGCTGGAAAATGTCAACTATGTTGGGCATTCTGTAAACGGTATGGTGAGTTTGCTATCCTCCATTAAATCGCCAAAGCATTTTTCGAAACTGATTCTGTTAGGCGCATCACCACGTTACCTGAACGACCTGCCGGAATATACAGGCGGATTTGATCAGCCAAGTCTGGATGCGCTTTATCAGACCATGGATACAAATTACTATGCCTGGGTGAGCGGTTTTTCCAAACTCGTGATGGATAATCATGATCGCCCTGAGTTGGCGGCACAGTTTGCAGAAACGCTTTCGGCTGTACGTCCTGATATCGCATTGTCTGTTGCTAAAGTTATTTTCCAGACCGATCACAGAGGCGACTTATCCAGCGTCAATATTCCAACGTTTATTTTGCAGACAACACACGATGTGGCAGTTCCTGAAAGTGTGGGTGATTATCTGAATAACGCAATTGTGGGAAGTAAGCTGACGAAGGTAAAAGCGAAGGGCCATTTTCCGCAGATCAGTTCACCGCAGGAAGTAATTGACGCGGTACGTTCATTTATTTAGCAAGCAGTTTTTTAAAATTAATACCAGGCAGCCTTGATCAACTGGCAGACACAAACGTTAGATTTTATGCTCCGGACGGGCAAATGGGCGATGAATTATAGTCCCGTTAAAGTCCTGGAGGAAGCTATTTTATTGCTGAAAGATATTGCGAAAGCAGACCTTGCTTTGATATTCCGCATAGATGATAACTACACTGCACGGTCGGTGTATGCTAATCCGCCTAGATGGAATGATCTGATAGTAAATCCGCAGCCGTTGCGAAAATTATTTCACGACAGCGATGCCGACGTTTATCTCCTGCAGGATCAGCGCATGCTGGAAACCTTATTCTCCGGTAGTTTTAATCATATCGGAAGTGCATGTTTACTTTATGTCAATGAAGAAAATCTTCAGGCTGTTTTCTTTTTGGGCTGGGAACATAACATCTCCGTCGATGAGGAATTGCAAAGCTTTATGACGCATGCGCGCAACCGGATTGCCGAGTTGCTCTGGCAGTGTGAATTGCGCATTTCCCTGGATAATACAAAAGTCCATTTTAACGCAATCCTCGATACGATTCCGCAGTCGGTAATCTTTATTGATAATACAGGAAAAGACGGCTGGGTAAATCCGCATGCTGCAAGTATGATTGGTCTGGATCATCCTGGTCCGCAGAAACCGGAAATACTGGCGGCAACAATGGCCGGATGGCGCAGTAAAGCCACTAATATTGATGAGATCAATCAACGGGCAATGGCGTTGTTTGGCATGGGCGTTGGTGTTGTAAAAGACTGGGTTTGGCGTTTTGATGAGCCGCAGCAGCATATTCTGAATGTGTCTTGCGTGCCGATTAATTCAGCATATCTGAAAGGCTGGCTTTGGGTATTTGAAGATATCACGTCGATGTATCTGGCGAATGAACATCTTACCGACCTCAACGTGAAACTGCATCAGGAAACCGAACGCGCGGATAAAGAGAATAAAGCAAAATCAGAATTCCTCGCGAATATGAGTCATGAAATCCGCACGCCGATGAATGGCGTGATTGGGATGGCCAGTTTGCTGATGAATACAACGCTCGATGACGAACAAAAAGATTTTGTTGATACTATTCGCCTGAGCGGCGATACACTGCTGACGCTGATCAATGATTTACTCGATTTTTCTAAAATTGAATCGGGCGGACTTGAACTGGAGCAACAGCCGTTTGTGTTACGCAGTGTAATCGAGGAAACTTTCGACCTGCTTTCGGTGGCAGCCAATAAAAAACAACTCGACTTACTATATCTGATAGAGCCGGACGTGCCTGCTGAGATTGTCGGCGACATTACGCGCATGCGTCAGATACTGGTGAATCTGGTTTCAAATGGCATCAAGTTTACCGAAAAAGGGCAGGTGTACATTTCTGTGCAGCTCAATAAACGCACACCAGACGGCAGGGTAGAGCTGGAATTTAAAGTACAGGACAGCGGTATAGGCATTCCTGCTGATAAATTTGACAGACTATTCCGCAATTTCTCTCAGGTAGATGCTTCCACCACCAGACGTTATGGTGGCACCGGCTTAGGGCTTGCCATTTCCAAGCGATTGGTAGAACTGATGCGGGGAAATATCTGGGTAAATAGTAAAGAAGGCGTGGGTACGTCTTTTCATTTTACCGTTGACGTCCTGCAAAATAATGGACCGTCAGTACAAGTACAGGAACCGCTGCCATTGCAGGAATTAAGCACCCGTAAAATCCTGGTGCTCGATGATAATGAAATCAATCTGCTGATTCTTAAAAAGCAGTTTGAATACTGGAATATCGCGATCGATACATTTGCAACCGTTCCGGAAGCGATTACGGCAATGCAGGAGAAAAAGTATGATATCGCACTGATTGATCTGCTGATGCCGGTTACAGATGGTATAGGTACTGCTAAAGAGATAAAGGCAAATCCGAAAATTGCAGGAGTGCCGTTGATTTTATTTAGCTCGGCATATGGGTTCAATCATATGACGGCTGATGATAAAGCCATGTTTACAGCGATACTGGATAAGCCAATCAAACATTCTTATCTACTCAAAGTAATGGGCAAAGCGCTGGGGCACACAAAAGCTTCCGAATTAATTACTACATCGGAAAGCAGAGAATTGAAACCAATGAAGATAAATATTCTTATAGCAGAGGATAATGTAATCAACCAGAAGCTAATTACGAAAGTGCTGCAAACAATGGGTTACAACGCAGATGTGGTAGCGAATGGACGTGAGGCGGTCGAAGCCTTAGAACGCATACCTTACGATCTCATTCTAATGGACATGCAGATGCCGGAAATGGATGGCATCGAGGCTACGCGTGAGATCCGACGTATTTATGATGGTGATTATCGTCCGCTGATCATTGCAATGACGGCGAGTGTATACGAGGAAGATAAAGAACTCTGTTATGCGGCTGGTATGGATGACTATTTACTGAAGCCTTTTAAACTCGATGATGTGAGTGAGAAGTTTGGTAAGTGGGCGCATCTTTTCACCTCCTCTGGCTCCTCTTAAGGGAGAAGAACTTCCGGCGCATTGCCAGAAGTTTGGTTACACGTGTTTGTCACTCTGATGAACGAAGCGTCCCGCGTAATTTGGAATAACCCGGTATTGTCGATCCAAATTCTGCGGGACTTCTCCTATCGTCAAAGCGAAACAGAAATCAGACATCAGCGATTGTGTGTGCCATCTCTGTCACCACCTCACTAGGTGTGCCCAGCAAGCGATGCAGCGGGCAGGCATCTGCAATCTGAATCAATTTCGTGCGTTGTTCTTCAGTCAGGTCATTGCCCAGATCGAGACGGCAGTAAAATGTATTGACGCCAGAAGCTGCATCTGCGGCTTTTACCAGACTCACGTTTACTTTTATCTGTTCTACTTTCCAGTCCTTTCGTTTCAGATACATACGCAGCGTAATGGCGGTGCAGGAAGCAAGTGCCATACATAAATATTCCGCTGGCGAAGGACCCGCATCTTTACCGCCTATGGTCAGCGGTTCGTCCGCAACCGTAATGTGATCGCCGACCTTCATTTGTGTAGTAAAAACATCGCCGATATTGGTGGCTTCTACCGTTGCTGTGATTTTTGTTATGGACATCGTTTGGGATTTGTTACTTGAAATTAGGCATAAATGTCTGATGTCTGATTTTTCGAGCGATGATTTGGAGGGAACGTGTTGTACATGTCGAATGTGATGAATGTGCGGAATCTCGTTTGGCACTTTTAATAATGATAAAATAGTAGTAAAATAAAATATTATTTGTATCGTTATAGTATCAACTAAAACTCTTTCAAATTGAAGTACACTTCCCTTATCCTTCTGTTTTTTGCTATTAGCTTTTCCTCATTTGCCCAACATACGGAAGATATACCTACACCATCTGGCATGCGGTCTTTTATGATAGGAGAGAAGAATGTAGATGCGACGCTCCTAAGCTGGAAAGACTGGAACAAAGAATATCAGTTCGGGCAGCAGCCGTTTAAGAATTGGAAAAACAGAAGAGCGCCGTTAGGATTTAATTACACTGCTGAGCTAATAAGGGATACTACTTTAAAATTGAAATCAGATTCTGCGCGCTGGGCCGTAGCAAGATTTGTTCCTGGTTATCGTATTCTCGCAATGTGGGGCTGTGGAACTGCTGCGAATTTCTGCCAGTGGCAGCATATTGAAATGATTTTTCACAACGGATTGCTGATCAATTTTACGGCGGATGCAGATCCTATGGTTTATAAAGTAATGACAGCGAAAAATGGACAGCCAAGGATTGTTACGAAAAAAGATACCATAGCCAAGTACGTGCCTACAATGGGTAAAATTGCACATTTTGCGATGGACACTACCTGGTATGTATGGCGGAGTGGAAACAATAAAGCTGAATTAACGGTAGCCGATTATCTGGATAGCAAATTCATGAAACGTAAATCAACAGTGCTGGTAATCTCAGACTCTGTAAGCACTGCCGCCTACGAACAACAGGTACGACAGCAGATGGCGGAACTGAAGAGAAAAGCAATTGCACAGAAATAAGATCTGGGTAATGTGCTAGAACATATCGCACTGGTTAAACACATTCGATCAAAAAATCAGCGATCGGCAATTGGTAATTTATAATAAAAAAGAGGCATCGTAAGATGCCTCTTTTGGGTATCAAGCTATTTAATCGCAGTCACTACTTTTAGGTTTTGACTTTTGAATTTACTCCGGAATGTTCTTCAATGTTTCCAGCAAATATTTCCAGAATTTCTGTACCGAGCTAATCTGAACACGTTCGTCCGGAGAGTGTGCGCCGAAAATGTTTGGACCAAAGGATATCATTTCCATTTTAGGATAATTGCCACCAATGATGCCACATTCCAGACCAGCGTGTACCGCGTTGACGTGTGCGGATTCGCCAAACAATTGTTTATAAAGATCACTCATCACTTTCACAATTGCAGAATCCGGTTTTGGTTGCCAGCCCGGATATTCCCCACTGTATTTTGAAGAAGCACCCATCAGGCCAAAAGCGCATGAAATAGCGTCTGCGAGATCATATTTTTCGCTGTCTACAGAGCCGCGTGTAAGGCATTGCAGGCTATAGTTTCCGTCTTTGATGAGAATACGGGAAAGGTTGTTAGATGTTTGTACCAGTCCGCTGATTTCAGGGCTCATGCGATAAATGCCGAATGGACAGGCATACACAGCACGCAGCATTTTATACTGGAAATCGGCCGACATAACTTTTGCTGGCATAGATTCGGCATCAACTGTTACTGCCAGGTTTGGATCAGTAGTTTTGAATTCGTCTTGTAAAGTCGCGGCCAGCTTTTGAATGGATTCTTTTACGCCAGCCTGATCTTTATCAGCAATTGTAACAACCGCAACTGATTCGCGTGGAATGGCATTGCGCAAGCTACCACCGTCGATGCTGCTGATACCAATTGTGAAATCTTTGGTGAGATTAAACAGAATACGGTTCATCAGCTTGTTGGCATTACCACGACCCAGATGAATGTCACCGCCAGAGTGCCCGCCAGTCAGACCTTTTACCATGATGCGCAGCGCAGTGTTGCCCGTTGGTGCTACTTGTTCGTAATCGCCCTGTGCAGTAATATCTACACCACCGGCACAGCCGATGGTAAGATCTGTATCTTCTTCTGTATCCAGATTGAGCATGATATTGCCATGCAGCATGCCTGGTTTCAGAGATAATGCACCGGTCATGCCGGTTTCTTCATCAATGGTAAATAAAGCTTCCAGCGCAGGATGTGCAATATCTGCAGACGCCAGAATGCTCATGATTGTGGCGACGCCAATGCCGTTGTCTGCACCGAGTGTTGTGCCTTTTGCTTTCACCCAGTCACCATCTACGTACATTTCGATGCCTTGCGTATCAAAATCGAAATTGCTGTCGCGGTTCTTCTGATGCACCATATCGAGGTGGCTCTGCATTACAATTGGCTGGCGGTTTTCCATGCCTTTCGTCGCAGGTTTGCGGATAATTACATTGCCTACTTCGTCTACTGTTGTTTCCAGCTTCAGACTTTCACCGAAAGCTTTCATCCAGGCCACCACTTTTTGTTCTTTCTTAGATGCACGCGGAATTGCGTTCAGTTCTGTAAAATAAGACCACAGCGGTTCAGGCGCCAGCTGTTTTATAGCATCATTCATTGTTGAATATTTATCAGGTTCGGAATGGATGCTAAAGTAAGCAATTACAGGTCACAGTGGACAATTGACAATTGATAGTTGATTGTGGATGGTTGATCCCTGATAGTTCGTCATACGCTACAATTTCCCCCAAAAATAAAAACGCGGAGCCTACTGGTCCGCGTTAGAATAAAGTACAAAGGTTTTTCGGAAAAGGGAAGAAAAATAGGGTTCCGGGTTCATTAATTACTTACGGGTCGACAGGTCGCTCTTGCGGGTTGACAGGTTTTTTACTGAGGGTCTAACGGTCGTTAATTTCGGATTTGATAGGTACTTTATTCAGGGCTCAGTAGGCAAAATCCAGGGTTGTCAGGTAAAATTTATTCGGGGTTAACTAGGTATTTTTGTAAGGCTTATTTGGTACTGCAATAAAATCTTCCACAAAGAAACGCCGCGCCGTTCGTTCGGAACGAATTTCCTTGACGAACGGCATGGTTTTTCTACTAACGGCGGAATTTTGACGATTTATCCTGAAAAATTGAGAATTTGTCGTGTCATGTGGAAATGTTTCCTCATGTATGCCTCTCTGGTGGCGGGTTTCAGTTGGGTGTTTTAAATTATATGTCTGGAGTAGGAGTGCTACGTTTTAAGTTGTATGTTTTAAGTTATACGTTTTAAGTTTTACATGATTGACCATTCACCATTGACCATTCACCATTGACCATTCACTGTTGTCCTTTCACCATTGACCATTGCGCGCTCTATTATTTCAAAATCTTCACCGGATTTTTGTCCTCATCAATCGCAACAAAAGTGAAGTCGCCACTTACTGCTTTCTCGCGGTGCTCTGTATACATCTGTTCAATAAAAATATCTACTCGAACTTTAAGGCTCGTATTACCGAGATACGTAACGCGACCAATCAATTCTATGATCGTTCCTGCAGGAATCGGTTTCTTGAAATCAATCCTGTCGCTACTGACGGTAACCATACGCTGGCGCGAAAATCGGGTGGCGGTGATGAACGCTGCTTCATCCATCAGTTGCATGGCTGTGCCGCCAAATAGTGTGTCATAATGATTGGTAGTACTGGGAAACACTGCTTTAAATATGCGAGTTTCCGATTGTGTAATTTTTTCTTCAGTTGTCATTTCTGAATGTTCAGTTGTAGGTATTAATTAATAAGTTGTGGTAAGCTTTTGACCTAGTCTTTAGGCTTTGTGAACAAAGCGGAAATATGTTCCAGCTTGTCGTGAAAAAGTTTGCTGTGAAACTCAGCTTTCAACGCTCGCATACAGTTGGCGCAAAGACAATCATCAAACCGTTCACCGAGAAACGTACGCTCCTCATCTGTCAGTGTAACCGTCATACATTGGCAATGCGCGATATCACCCACTTTACATTCAAATGGACCGTTACAGCGGGGACAATTTTTTACTTCGTGTTTGCACGTCATATGAGTGATTTGAGACGTTGAAAGTTATGAGTTATAGGTCGTAAGTTGTACGTTTTACGTTGTGGGTTACGTAGAGACGTTGCACGCAACGTCTCCACGTATCACCATTTTGTTTGACAACATTTATGTTTCACCATTCATTACTGATTTGTCAGGCAGAGCGCAGTCGAAGCCCCAACGCAGAACGCAACTTCAGACCATCGGCTTTGAGCTTTTAGATTTGAAGGCGCATTTCCTGCGCAGCAGCGACCATTTCAATAAGTGCTTTTTGTGTTTCCTCCCAATGACGCGTTTTCAATCCGCAATCAGGATTCACCCAAAGTTGTTCGGCGGGAATCACCGCTTTTGCTTTTTTCAATAAGTCAGTCATTTCCTTTTTTGAAGGCACACGCGGCGAGTGAATATCATAAACACCTGGTCCTATTTCATTCGGATATTTAAAATCAGCAAAAGCATCGAGCAATTCCATTTGTGAGCGCGAGCATTCAATAGTGATTACATCCGCGTCCATCGCAGCAATGTTTTCAATGATATCGTTAAATTCCGAATAGCACATATGCGTGTGGATCTGCGTTTCGTCTTGTACGCCACTGGCCGCAATACGGAATGCGCGCACAGCCCAATGCAGGTATTCCTGCCAGTTTTCTTTGCGCAACGGTAAGCCTTCGCGGATAGCTGGTTCGTCGATTTGAATGATACGGATGCCGGAGTTTTCAAGGTCAACCACTTCATCGCGGATGGCGAGTGCAATCTGTGTGCAAGTTTCACTGCGCGGCTGATCATTACGGACGAAGCTCCACTGTAGGATTGTAACAGGACCGGTCAGCATACCTTTTACCCATTTTTCGGTTAAGGATTGAGCATAAGCGCTCCATTTTACCGTCATCGCAAATGGGCGGCTCACATCTCCGTAAATCACCGGCGGTTTTACACAGCGACTGCCATAACTCTGTACCCAGCCATTTTTTGTAAATGCAAAACCATCTAGTTGTTCGCCAAAATACTCAACCATATCATTGCGCTCAAATTCCCCATGTACCAGCACATCCATGCCGATGCTTTCCTGCCAGCGAATCGCTTTTTCGGTTTCCTGTTTCAGTAAATCATTGTAGTGTTGATTGCTGATGATTCCTTTTTTGAAATTGGCACGCCAGTTACGTACTTCCGTTGTTTGCGGAAACGAGCCGATTGTAGTTGTTGCGAACATCGGTAAATTTAATGCTGCACGTTGTTTCAGCTTGCGGGTCGCAAATTCGTTTTCGCGATTGGCATCTTCCTCTGTAATCGCAGCTACGCGTTGCTTTACTTTTTTATTATGAATCACCAGCGATGTTTTGCGCGCTTTCAGCGCCGCTGTATTGTCCTGTAGTTTCTGTTGCAACGCATCGTTATCACTTTCTACTGCCAGACGTTTCAGCGTAACAACTTCGTCTATTTTCTGTTTTGCGAAAGCCATCCATTGTTTAATTTCAGGTTTCAGCGCATCATCATTTGTTTCGAGATCCAGATCGCAAGGCGAGTGGAGTAGCGAACAAGAAGGCGCCACCCACAGGCGGTCCGCAGGTACTTTCGTGTTTGCTTTGCTGATTAATTCCAGCGATTGTGCAAAATCGTTCTTCCAGATATTGCGGCCATCTACCAGGCCCAATGAAAGATTGAGTTTGTCGTTGAGTAATCCGGAAGCGAAAATGTCATCGATCTGCGAAGGGCATCGAACCAGGTCGAGGTGCAGTGTATTTACTGGTAATTGTAAAACAGTGGAAAGGTTTTCGCCATAGCATTCAAAATAGCTGGCGAGTATCAGATGCAGATGCGGGAACTGCTTTTTGATTTTCTGATAAGTATCGGTAATGACTTTCCGTTCTTTATCGTTCAAATTCAGCGCCAGGCAAGGCTCGTCGAATTGAATATAATGTGCATTGATATCGTCCAGTCGTTTTAGTACCTCAAAATAAACAGGTAGCAAACGGTCAATTAAATCCAGGCGATGAAAACCTGTTTCTTTTTCTTTGCCTAAAAGCAGGAATGAAACGGGGCCCAACAATACTGGTTTTGCAGCGATGCCATTTTGTTTTGCTTCGATAAATTCGTTGATCACTTTATGTGAAAGCAGGCTGAAATGCTGGTTGGCTGCGAATTCTGGTACAATGTAGTGGTAGTTGGTGTCAAACCACTTAGTCATTTCCATCGCGGTAAGATCATAACCTTCTTTTTGATAACCACGAGCCATTGCAAACAGCAAATCAATTTCCGGAACTTGCTTTTCCTGTAGCAGCGCATGATACCTTTCCGGTATAGCACCTACCATCAAGCTGGTGTCCAGCACCTGATCATAGAAGGAAAAATCATTGCACGGAATAAGATCGATACCGGCTGTTTGTTGTAATTGCCAGTTTTGTTTTCTGATCTTCTGACCGGTAAGCATTAATTGACTGGCCGTAATTTTTCCAGCCCAGTAAGCCTCGCAGGCTTTTTTGAGTTCACGTTGGCTGCCAATCCTCGGGTAGCCTAAGTTGTGTGTGCGCATTTTGACGCTTTTAAAATGAAAAAATCAATTAAAAGCTCCATGCTCCATTCCGCAATGCGATCGGTGAAAGAAAATCAGAAAAGATAAGACAGGAGTAGGCGCACCTTTGCGGTGGTTACCAACATATCTGCCTGACCATTGCTTCAATCCGCGAAAGCATTGTCAATTCCGGTAAGGCAGGTCTCCTGGCTTGTAACATTTCTGCCATCCTTCCCATTCCGATTTTATCGGGACAGTGGACATACGCGGCAAAAACTATCTGGTTACTTACAGTTGCGGGACAGCTTGTGATTTTCACACAATTCCCTATTAATCTACATTAAGTAAAACCTTTCCGGTTGATAATGAAATAAAGTAAAGAACTTATCGCTGCGAAAGTAGGAAAAAAACGAAAAAGACTACTATGCGTCTATAAGAGCCGTTTTACAGGAGTTTTGCAATGTTTGTTTTTTCGCAATGCAACGATATTCTTCCGGTAATTTTTATTAATTACCTTGCCTGCCCGAAAACCTGTTCGTTATATGTTCAAACATGACGTTTTGAAGAAAACATACCTTCCCTGTCTGCTATTTGTCATCGCATTGGTCTTTATTTTTCCCAGAGATTTTTACAACGATCTTTCTGATAAAACGACGCTGGTTGATAACGGATGGAAATGGGCACTGCATTTTTTCTCGGCTCATTTTGAACGCTATCATTGGGGTAAAGACGTTATTTACACTTACGGTCCGCTGGGAATTCTTTCAGCGCGGAGCTTTCCATTTTCGTTATGGTTTCTGCAATTCGCGTTCGACATTTATATAGGGTTTAATCTTTTTGTTGTTTTCAGAATATTACTCAAACAATACAGCAATCTGATGGCCTGCATATATGGCATCGGGCTGCTGGTAAGTCTTTGGGAGGTCAATTGGCTATTACAGTTATCAAATGTGCTGCTGTTGATCTTGTTGTATAAAGATAGTGCGCGTCACCGGGTGGCTTATATCATAGCGATTAACATTGCGTTGCTATTGTTCATCAAATTAAATACACTTTGGTCGGTCGCCTTTATTCTGCCAACGCTTGTGTATCTTTTGATCAGCACTAGAAAATATAGTACACTGTTGGGTAGTCTGATTTTAATGTTAGGTGCGAGCATGCTGATCGGCAGTCTGACGCATGTTTCTTACGTTTCCTATTTTCAGACTTCGCTTGATACCGTTGCTTACTACACGCATTCTATGTATTACTTTACCACTGCGTATCGCGGGGTATTTTACATTGGTGTTGTGTTTTCGGTTGTGTTGATCCTTTTGCTGGCATACTTGTCCATTCGCAGTCTGGCAGCCAAACGCATTGCGGAAGTGTTGCTGTTCGCCAATATTTTTATTCTGTACTTTATCCTGTTCAAGCAAGGCTTTACAAGATTCGACCGTGAACATTTCAATCAATATCTCTGTTTAACGCCGCTCGTCGTTTTTTGTTTGTATCTCGTAACACCGGACATACGGAATATAGTGGGCGGATTTTGGGCGATTACGATGCTGGCTGTATTGGGAATTTGCGGCGTACGGTTTATAAAAGGATATCAGGGCAATATTCCCGTTTTTACCTTCAAACCTGCACCGCTGTTCAATTACACGAAGCAATTGGTTTTCGCAATGGGACAGCAACAACCAGAAAATCTTTCCAGCGGCGGTTCTTACGATTACTACATTAATCAGTGCATCAATCAGAAGACAAATAGTAACGATAACTGGCATAATCGTCCGGCATTTCAATCGATCGTAACTGTGTCCAGACATCTTGATTCCATCAACACGGCTTACTACAGCGGCGCTGACGCTCCCGATACCATTTTTTATGATGGCGCCGGTGTAGATGACCGGAATCCGTTTTGGGATGATCCGTTGTGCAAATGGACGATATGGAGCCGTTATCAATACGCAGGCAACGCAGCAGACCAGCAATTGTTACTCACCAAACGTCAGGTACCGTTACAATGGAAACGTGTACTACTGCTGGATACGACTGTATCTTTCGGCCAGGCGTTGAATATTCCGGCTCATCAGGAAGGTGTCGTTGTATTTAATGCAGCTGTTAATTACAGTAGCGTCGGAAAGCTTCAGACGTTCTTATTTCAGCCGCCTGCAACGACTGTGAAAATACATTTGAACGATGCGATTGCAGATACGTTGGCGCCGTTCCGATTTATTCCGCCGTTACACAACAATGAAGACCTAATGGCTGGTGCGTATGCGCTTCCGGGTGACGCCAGCTTGTTTCAGCACCTGACGACGGATTTCAATCACGTTGGCGCAAATGTAAAATCGGTGACGTTTTTGACAGATCGTTTATCGGGTGTCGACAATAAGATTAAAGTAAAACTATACCTCGTCCAGGCTCAACTTTGATTTGATTCTGTGCGTTCCATGATCAGTTTCCCGATTTGCCGTTGGTAGGAAAATGGTACCGTTCGTAAGGAATTTAATATTGAATTGACACACCTGTATTTATTTGGCGATTAATTTCCGGGCTTATATATTCTCTAAAAAATGAATTGTCATTGTTCGCTATTATATGGATCTGTTTGTTTCTTGTTTTGAATTGATAATTAATGTATTAGGAATATCATAGAATGGAATTGTTATAAAACAAAAATTACCTACATTGCTGGGCAATTTATAATAAACAGTTAGCTAATCAGATCAACAAGTGCAACAACAAACCATTCTCATCACCGGTGGTTGCGGATTCATTGGTTCCAACCTGGCGATCCAACTCAAGGAAAAATACCCGCATTACCAAATTATTTCGTTAGATAATCTGAAACGTCGCGGTTCTGAACTCAATATTGTCCGGCTCAAAGACGCCGGGGTACAATTTATTCATGGGGATATCCGCAATAAAGAAGATCTGGTCTTCGAGCATAAAATTGACTACATTATTGATGCCGCTGCGGAGCCTTCCGTAATGGCAGGCATGGATGCCACACTCAATTATGTCATCAATACAAACCTGAGCGGTACTATTAATACGCTGGAATTGGCAGCGAAGCATCAGGCAAAATTTATTTTCCTTTCTACCAGCCGCGTTTATCCAATCGAACATTTAGAAAATATCAGCTACACGGAAGGCGATAACCGTTTTGAAATTTCGAAGCTGCAGTCGCTTGCGGGCATTACTGAAAAAGGTATTAGCGAAGATTTTCCGTTGAATAAAGCCCGGTCTATATATGGCGCCACGAAACTGGCGTCTGAATTAATGATTGAAGAGTTCCGCGAGTTTTTTGGCGTGGACTATGTCATCAATCGCTGTGGCGTTGTAGCAGGGCCATATCAAATGGGTAAGGTAGATCAGGGCGTGATTACGCTTTGGGTAGCGCGTCACTACTGGAAAAATGATGTAGCCTATTTCGGCTATGGTGGCAAAGGCAAGCAGGTGAGAGACGTGATGCACATCCTTGATCTTTTTGATCTGGTAGACTATGAGATTCACAATTTCGACAAAGTAGGCGGACATACATTTAACGTCGGCGGTGGTTCTTTGACTAGTGTTTCACTGAAAGAGCTGACAGATATTTGTGCCGATGTTACTGGAAATAAAGTAAATGCTGCATCGCAGCCGGAAAACAGAAAAGGCGATATCCCGCTATACATCACCGATTGTTCCCGTATTCATAAACATATCGGCTGGCAACCGCGCCGTACTGTTACTAATATTATTGAAGATATTTTTCACTGGATAAATAAAAACGAGGCTCAGCTCAAAAAAATACTGAATTAACCATGAATATTGCAATTGTAACGGGTTCCGGCGGTCTTATCGGAAGCGAAAGCGTAAGCTTTCTGGCAGATAAGATGGATCTGGTCATTGGGATTGATAACGATCAGCGTGCTTATTTTTTCGGCGCGGAGGCGTCTACTAAATGGAATAAGGAAAGACTGGAAAATCAGTTTGACAATTATAAGCACTATGCCCTTGATATCAGAGATTATGCAGGTCTTCAACACATATTTGAAGCGTACAATACAGATATCAAACTCATCATTCATACTGCTGCACAACCAAGTCATGATTGGGCTGCGAAAGAGCCGCTGACTGACTTTACGATTAATGCCAACGGTACTTTGAATTTCCTGGAGCTCACGCGGTCGCACTGCCCGGAAGCGGTATTTATTTTTACGTCTACAAATAAAGTATATGGAGACACGCCAAATTACCTGCCACTGGTAGAACACGAAAAACGCTGGGAAATCGATGAAACACACCGTTATTTTAAAAACGGAATCGATGAGCAGATGAGTATCGACCAATCCAAGCACTCTATTTTTGGCGCGTCCAAAGTAGCAGCAGATGTGATGGTGCAGGAATATGGTAAATATTTCGGCATGAAAACTGCGGTATTCAGAGGTGGTTGTTTGACAGGCCCGCAGCACTCTGGTGCACAACTGCACGGTTTTCTGTCTTACCTGATGAAATGTGCTATTGGAGGTAATGAATACACGATCTTCGGCTATAAAGGCAAGCAGGTGCGTGATAATATTCATGCCTGGGACCTGGTGAATATGTTCTGGAACTTTTACAAAGCGCCAAGAAGCGGCGAAATGTATAATGCCGGCGGCGGACGTTTTTCCAATTGTTCGATGATTGAGGCAATAGAGCTGTGCGAGAAGATTACGGACAAGAAAATGAAATATACCTACTCGGAAAACAATCGCATCGGCGACCATATCTGGTATATTTCTGACGTGTCAAGGTTTAAAGAACATTATCCGGAATGGGAGTATAAATACAATCTGGAGAGCACGCTGACGCAGATTTTTGATAACTTAAAAAGTCGTGTGTAGCAGATGAAACTAAGTGTTGTCATTCCTGCTTACAACGAAGCAATGAATCTCCCGGATACTATTTTAGCATTTTATCAGGAGCTGCATCAAAATAATATCGATCACGAATTGCTTGTGATCAATGATAATTCAAAAGACAATACGATTGAAGTCATAACGGAACTCCAGCAAACAGTACCAACGTTGCGCACCATTTTTAATAATCCGCCACACAACGGTTTTGGTTATGCGGTGCGCAAAGGACTGGAAAATTTTTCGGGTGACTGTGTAGCTGTGGTAATGGCCGACTTATCGGATTCCCCGCAGGATCTGATTAAGTTTTACAATACGATGCTGGAGCAGAAGGTTGATTGTGTATTCGGCAACCGCTTTGCAAAAGGTGGAAAGGTGATTGACTATCCGAAGAAGAAATTATACATCAACCGTTTTGTGAACAACATGATAAGCTTTGTGTTTAAGCTCAAATACAACGATTGTACCAATGCATTCAAGCTCTATTCACGTCAGACGATTGATGGTATCAAACCTTTTATGTCACCGCATTTCAACCTTACGGTAGAATTGCCGCTGAAAGCGGTTGTGCGTGGTTATAGTTTTAGTGTGGTGCCAAATTCCTGGCAGAACAGAAAACATGGTACTTCCAATCTGAAGATACGCGAAATGGGAAGCCGGTATTTCTTTATAGTGCTTTACTGTCTCATTGAGAAATACTTTAGCAGAGGAGACTTTAAAAAGAAATGGTAATGTCGTGAATGGTCAATGGGGAATGGGCAACGCTCGTGTTGGGAAACCCACTCGCGTTTAGTCCCCCTGACTAATTATATGGCGCCCATAATCAAAAGACAATGACATCTTGATTTAGCAATAGGCCTTCAAATCTGGCTTCGAACCATCATTCTCCTACTTTTTTTATGCCAAAAAAAGTAGGCAAAAAAGGGCAGTCTAAGCCAGATCACTCCGTGGCTTAGACGGTCGCTCGATTGAGCTTCATCGCTACTGTGCTGCCAAACTAAGAGCCTTGAAATTGAACTCAATTTTAAATGTGTCATTGGCACGATGGGAAGGGACCACGGGATTTGAAACGCTGATAATACTATAGCAGAAGGCCGGAACAATCGTTCCGGCCTTCTTATGTATGTCTGATCTGCTAATTTAAAAGACTCGCAAGTTTAGATTTTTGCCTTTTGCCTTTTTAATTTAATCACCCCATTCCTTTTCCAGCCAGCTTTTCATGATCGTATCGGTAAAATCAAACTTGATCGGAACGATAGATGCATAACCTTCTTTTAGCGCCTCAATATCGGTACCATTGCCCGAATCCATATTTACGAACTGTCCCGTCATCCAATAATAATCTCGTCCACGCGGATCAATGCGGTGATCGAAATTTTCCGCCCATTTAGCATCCGCCTGGCGGCATATTTTTAAGCCTTTAAATTCACCAAGCGTGGTTATCGGAATATTCACATTGAGCAGCATATTCGGCGGCATTTGCTTTTCCAGCATGCGGCTTGCAACAGTGTGTGCTACTTTTTTAGAAACTGTAAAGTCTGCATCAAACTTGTAATCCAGTAGCGAAAAACCTGCAGAAGGAATGCCTTCAATAGCAGCTTCCATAGCCGCACTCATGGTGCCCGAGTAGATTACGTTGATAGATGCGTTGCTGCCGTGATTAACGCCACTCACACATAGATCCGGTTTGCCCTTTAAGATTTTATCGCGTGCCAGTTTCACACAATCAACGGGCGTGCCCGAACATTGATATGCCTCGATGCCCAGATCTTCAAAAACAGAAACGCGGTCGAGACGCAATGGCTTGCCAATGGTAATGGCGTGCCCCATGCCCGATTGCGGGCTGTCAGGAGCCACTACTACCACAGTACCCAGGTCTTTTACAGCTTCTACCAGCGCACGAATGCCTGGCGCAGTAATGCCGTCATCATTTGTAACAAGAATAACAGGTCGATTGTCTAATTGCATACTGCAAATTTACCAATCGCTGCGCATCAATCTGCGTCGGGCTATTAAATAATAGATACAAATCCAGATACAGGAAACAATCGCATAGGTGAGCGTCGGTGGCTGATATCCGAATTTTCCTGTTTTCAACAAGGCATTAAACGTAGACGAAGGCAATAGCTCATCACTGCTTTGTAGCGGCAGCAGCAGATCGAGGAATGGCAGTTTTAGTTTGAAGAGAAAGAAAAAATGCAGCATCATTTCAATAATCATGCAGTACAACATCAAGATACCAATAGCAAGGCCACTGCGTTTTACAAATACTGAAATCATCAGGGCAAAGCCAAAATAGTTGGCGCAGAGGATAAGCATGTATACCAGCTTCTCAATGTTGTCGCCGATGTACGCAAAAGAGGCGCCGGTGATTAACCCGATTACCAGGCCCATTACGGCAACAAATAGCGTTACGGTCAGTGCCAGCGATTTCATCATATACCATTTGGCATGAAAAAACTGAAGACGGGTCCAGCCATCGATCACATTCTGCCGGTTGGTACGAAACTGGTATTCATTGGTGATTCCGATGATAATAAAAATAGCAGGAACTAAAACAAAATTACTCGTGTAATAAGTGACCGTATCCCAAATACCTCCAAAAGAATTGGAACTGCCCAGCAGATTAATTCCGTCTCCGCCCAGACGTAAGACACCAGTGGTAACACCAAGATTCCATAGCAATACGCAGGCGCCAAACAAAAGCATGATCGTCCAGAACGTGCGGTATTTCTTTATTTTCAGCCATTCAATGGCCATAAGTTGTTTCATTTTCTCTTTTTTAGTATCAGGTATAAAGTATCAGGTATAAAGCTGTGTTTAATTGTAGTCGGTAATGAACAGTTGACATTCGCGTTTTGTCAGACTGAGTGAAGTCGAAGCCTTTTATCATTTCATGAGCATTGTCAATTGATCAGTTTTTGATTTTTGACTTTTGACTTTTCACTTTTCACGTTTCACAAGGATTCACCATTGACCATTGACCATTCACGAAGTAAGCTCCATAAACCTGCTTTCGAGGCTTTTCTTTTTCAGTGAGAGGTGCGACGCCACAATGCCTTTAGAAAACAGATATTCGTTGAGCTTAGTTGTCGTTAATCCATCTGTGATACTAATCTGCAGCGTATTGTTTTGTTGCATGATATTTCCGATGCCCGGCAGTTCTTTTACCGTTTGCAAGAGTAGATTCATATCTGCGGCGCGTACTTCAATCTGATCTTCGTTGTGCAATACTTCGTCTACCGGACCGCTTAGCAGCAGATCACCCTTTTTCAGGATCGCCACGTGCGTGCAAACTTTCTCTACCTCATCCAAAAGATGACTCGCCATAATGATCGTCATTCCGCCGGCGTTCAGCTGGCGGATCAGTTCGCGTATTTCAGCGATACCAGCCGGATCCAGGCCGTTTGTCGGTTCGTCCAGTACCAGTACTTTCGGATTGCCAAGCAAGGCTGCAGCGATTGCCAGCCGTTGTTTCATGCCGAGTGAAAATGTTTGAAACTTGCTGTCCTTGCGTTCCAGAAGATTTACAAGCTGCAATACGCGCAGCCGGTCATCCATGCCACGTTGCTTGATTGATGCACTGATCTCCAGATTATCGAAGGCAGACATGTAATGGTAGAAATTAGGCGTCTCAAGCAGCGAACCGATTTGCTGACGTGCTTTTTCAGATGGTGTATTGTCCAGCCAGTTGTAGTTTCCCGAATCAGCTTTTAAAACGTCGAGGACGGTGCCGAGCAGGGTGGTCTTGCCACTGCCGTTGGGACCAAGAATGCCAAACACACTGCCCGGCGGCACATCAAATGAAACGTTCTTCAGTGCCTGAATGGGGCCGTAGGCTTTAGAGATACCTTGAAGAGAAAGTATAGATTGCAAAAGGTGGTGATTTTGATTTCAAAAATGAGGAATGGCTTTGGTAAAAATGTCACCTGCAAAGGGTGAAAAAACGAATGGAAGCATAAGTGCTTCCATTCGTTGCAAAATAATTTAAACTTCTACAAACAGATCGGTTTGTAATTCTCCGCCCGGCTTCACTGAGTACATCGAGAGATCGGTGATGCCGGCTTCACGCAGCACGTCTTCATCAAGGAAAAGATTGCCCGTGTATGTTTTAGCGTCTTGTTTAAAAATATGGAAAGCCGCGTCCGCTAATATCTCTGGCTTGCGACTGCGTTGCGTAAGATAATCGCCGCCCAGCAGATTTTGTACTGCTGCAGTCCCAATGGTTGTTACCGGCCAGAGTGAGTTGGCTGCAATGCCTGAATGTTTCAGCTCTTCTGCCCAGCCGATCGTCATCATGCTCATATTGTATTTGGCCATCGTATAAGCTACGTGCGGGCCAAACCATTTTGGATCCAGACTGATGGGCGGAGACAGTGTAAGAATATGCGGATTGTCTGATTTGCGCAAATGCGGAATGCAATGTTTGGTAACTAAAAATGTTCCGCGCACATTGATATCATGCATCAGATCGAAACGTTTTGTCTCTGTTTGTTCTGTAGTTGTAAGCGAAATTGCAGAAGCATTATTTACGACGCCATCGATAAACCCGAAAGTTTCAATCGTTTGTTGTACCGCTTCAATGATCATGTCTTCACTGCGAATATCACATTGTACTGGTAATGCTTTACCGCCTGCTTTTTCAATCTCTTTAGCTGCCGAATAAATAGTGCCGCCAAGCTTCGGATTTTCTTCTGTAGATTTTGCTGCGATCACAATATTAGCGCCTTCACTAGCCAGTTTTAAAGCTATTGCCTTTCCAATTCCGCGGCTTGCGCCTGTTATAAAAAATGTTTTTCCCGTAAAGAGCATATCTTCTTAATTATGGTAATTAAATATACGGATCAATGGTCAATGGGCAATGGTCAATGGTGAATTTGTGAAAATTCAAACATGAAACGTGAATGCGTTATGCAGAAATGTGATTTCTTGCATAGAAATCGTCATTTCTTTAAAGAGAAATGGCGTTTCTTAAACAGGAAACATGATTTCTCAATCGGGAAACTACTCCGCTTCAATCAGAATTACGGTTTCTTTAATTGGAAACGAGGAAGAATGGACAAATGACAATGGGCAAAGCAAAATAGTAGCACTAATAATGCTCCTCACGGATTCCTCAGGATGACAAATAAACGCAAGAAACAGTGTTGGGAATGTGATCAATGTGGCGAATCTGTTTAATGTGCTTAATGTGTTTGCTCGTGATTTTTTGTTTCTGTTTGTGTACTCGTGTTTGTCACCCTGACGAAGGAAGGGGCCCGCGTAGTGTGTGCCTACATTATTGCGAGATCCCTCGTTGCCTCAGGATGAACTGCGACGCAACTCAGCGCAACTGGGGTATCCCTGCCGGTGGCAAAAAGTCGAAACGCGCATTAATTAAATAACGCGCGTTTCGACTTTCTGATTTCGACTTTTGAATTGTGTTAGTAGCCTGGTCCGCCACCGCCATATGGAGGACGTCCGCCCGGCGCATGTATATCACCTGGACCGCCGTTATTATTAGTATTAGTAGGCATGCCACCACTTTTAAAATGGCGCAGTGTGTACGTAATTGTAAACATAAAATATTGCGTCAGCACCTGCGTTCTGCTATCTTCAATATATGTGTCTGTGATATTGCGGCTGATGCTTTTATTCTGATTCAGGATATCGTATGCGCTTACACGTGCCTCCAGCGAATGATCCTTCAGGAATTTATAACCGATGTAAGCATTCCACAGGAAGAAGTTCTGATCATAAGCGCTGCCTAAACCAGAGTACAGGTTTTCATTGAGACTGGTATTAATCACCAGGCGCTTGAAAAGAATATAGTTCAGCTTCGCACTTACAACATGCGAATAATAGCTATTGTCTGACTGCGTCTGAATAGTGTTCTTCACAATATTGTAATTACCGGCGTACGATAATGTAAAGTCTACATTTTCGCTGATATTACTACTCAGCACAAATCCGCCGTTGATTGTCGTGCTGTTAGAGAAGTTCTCTACGTTGTTGATTAAGGAAGGAGCATGACTGTAACTAATACCTGCATTCAGGTTCAGATTGCTTTTAATCAGGCCAACCGGAATACCATAAGTAACAAATGTTTTACCCGTAAAATAGTTGTTCAGGTTCACTGGCAAAGTCAGTTGGCTACCGCGATTGATAGTAATGCCATTGGAAAATGCACTGTCTTTGGTCGGAATCAAGGTAGCGTTACCGATATAATCCTGGATGTAACTTCCGTATGCGTAGATGAAGAAATTGCTGCCGCCGCCGGATTTTGTTTTTCCGTAGCGTATGGTGAGTGTGTTTTCGAAATCCTGTTTCAGATTAGGGTTACCAGTGCGCAACAAAAGTGGATTTGAGATATCTACTACACTTTGTAATTGCGTAATGTTCGGCGCGGTTGTATTTGTGCGATACATAACGCGCAGGTTTGTGCCCTGACTGAAGCGGTAATTAAACATCGCCTGCGGCAATACAGAAGAAAACGGTTTGGATATATCTAATGGGTACGGGAAATCCTGTGTCCCCTGCAGCGTGGCGTACTGGTAATTCACACCCGCCATAAAGTTCATTTTCTTATCGCCCAGTCGATAGCTCAGGCCACCTTTCTGTGTGATATAAGTATTGTCGTATTTGTTGGAAAGAATCGTATCTAAATCTGTATAAGCCTGATCTGCCGATTCAAAATTGTACGTCTCTTTATCTGATTTGTTTTTGGTGTAAGACGGGCTGTAGTTCACCATCAGCTGGCCTTTTTTGCCCATAGGTTCTGTATACACAACGCTTGGCGAAACCGTGTAGCCATTGCTGTAGACAGTGTATTGCTGATCGAGCAGGGTAGTATCATTGATGTATTGGTTTAATGCATACAACTTGCCATCTCCATTTTTTTCGTTCAGCTGTGTACCGATATTCAGTGAAACCGTTCTTCCTTTTTTCGCGAAGCGGTGACGGAAGAGTATGTTATTAGAAAAGCTGTAACCAGTGTTGTTGGAAATATTCTGATTATTCGTCGCCCCTGCAGGAGCGTCGCCTAAAGTGGTGGCGCCTAGTAGATTTGTCGTGTATTGATTATTCTGGAAACTCAGTTTTGGGGTTACGATCAGCGAGTTAAATGAGTCGATCGTGTATTCAAAACGTACATTGAAGCGATGATTGTAGTTTTTGGTTTCCGTATTGCTGAGTTCGTTGTATGCCTGCGCTGCCGTATCACTATTGGTAAAATAGTTGCGCGTCAGTTGTGTACTATTGGTGTTATCTGTCTGATTAAAGAAATAGCTACCTGTTACTTTTATCTTTTTACCCCACGCATCGCTATAGTTCAGGCCGATTGAGTTTGTTTTGGTGATACCATTTTGTTGGCCAACTAAAAAGTTGCTTGACGAAGAACCGCCACCACCACGACTTCCGCCACCGCCACCATAGCCGCCGCCACGTCCGCCGCTGCTACCGCCGCTTACACCCAGCAGATCTTCTGCACTAAAGTTTTGCTGATTGATATTATTTGAAAGTCCGATGAGGGAAATGCGTTGATCACCGTTGAAATAATTCATGCTGGCGCCCGCGCTGTAACGGTCGTCTGTGCCATAACCCGCATACACTTTACCAAATTCACCAATGTTCTTGCCACGTTTGGTAATGATATTAATTGCCTTCTGCGACTGGCCATCATCAAAACCCGTAAACTGTGACTGATCGCTTAGTTTGTCAAACACCTGAATTTTGTCGATGACTTCTGCCGGTAGATTTTTCAACGCGAGGCTAGGGTCATCCCCGAAAAACGGTTTGCCATCTACCAATACAGTCTGTACCGTCTCGCCGTTTACTTTCACACCAGTGTTATCAGAAGTAACGCCCGGCATTTTGGTGACGAGGTCTTCGGCCGATGCATCCGGATTTGTTTTATAGGCGCCAGCGTTAAACTGAGTGGTATCGCCCATTTGTTGCGCGCGCACTTGTTGCGCCTGTACCACTACGTTTTGCAATACATTGCTGGAAGCTTTCAGACGGATTGTACCTACATTGATATCTCCGCTTACAATGTGCACGGCACGTTCCTGTGTCGCGTACCCGAGATAAGAAACGCGTATCGTATAATTGCCTGCATTAAGATTCGGAATCTGGAAATAACCGTCTATATCAGAAGTGGTGCCGGATTTTTTAGCACTGTCGCTTTGAAAAATCAACTGAATAGTAGCGCCGATTACCGAAGAACTATCGCGCTGATCCAACACGCGGCCGCGTACAGCGTAAGATTGGGCTTGTGCAACGCTGACAAAACAAAACAGAGAAATAAGTAAAAAAGTAAATATAGTTTTCATATTCATCAAGGTTATTGGACTGATCATTATGCTTGATGTTTAACCGTAACCAAAATTTCATCTTAAGTTCGCTTCCTGGTCGACTTATTTATTGGCTTCTTTACCACAATGTTAGCCGCTCTGGCCTTCGGAATGTTGAAATAGATCTTCTGCTCGTTAAAGTTGATACAGACCTTTTCAAATTTCTCCATAAAGTTATTGCCTAAAAAGCCAACAGCGTCCGGACGTTTAAAATATCCTTCCTCCGGCTGAATGATAACATAAGGTGAGCGCACAATAAAATCGCTGATCTCCATCGATCTGATTTGCACCACCGGCAAATAGACATTGCCACCCACTGCAGTCCCGGTCATATAGCTTTCTGTTGTGAGTGTCATATCCAGGTTTTTAAGTTTGCGCCAGGTATCGTATGATATATTAATAAAGATATCGCGGTTCCCCACCAGACTCACACCCGTATTATAGCGCAGCGGAATCCGTATTGAATCGTTCAGCTTCACATTCATTTGCGGGATGTTATCCTCCATCTCAAACGGAAAATTATAGAGATACTTGACCGAAGGTTTTTTAGGCGTCAATAATAGCTTATGCGCTTTAAAATCAATCGTCACATAAAACTGGCGTAAAAAATCCGTACCCAGAATGCCGTCCAGAGGCTTCTGATCCGGTGCCGGCCATTTGCTGAGATCCCTTTTCGTAATCTCCATATTATCCACCCGCGCATCACCCAGTTGAATCTTCGCTATCCGGAGCACTTTCACCCGTTCATAGCCCACAGTTCCCTCCACACTGTCTTCCCGCACTTCCGGCAGCCTTATAATATTAGCAGTCTGCGTGTTCAATACCGAAGTATTGGCCCCGGTATTCAGCAAAAACACAAGTCCTGGCTTGTTATTAATCTTCACATGCACATAAATCAGACTCTGATAATATTGAAAGCCCACACCGTTTGACTGAGCCAAAACAGTTGAAACACCATAAAGAGATAGGAACAGGAATAGATAAAAAGGACGAAATATCTTATTCATAGAGCGGAATCGCTAATAAAAATAACAGAATAATCATCAACGACAAACCTCCATCGCAAATTGGCAATAAAACATTCGAATCGCCGAACCACTGATTTTCCGACACGAAACCCTATACTATATATAATATCACAGTAGAGGAGCCAAACCACAATTTTCCAATCAGCATTCGTCCTGCTGTCCGCTATTACTCCTCGCTCGTTACCTCGCTGTGGGGTAGCCGCTACCATCAGGGCTATCATTTCATCGTTCCGGTCGCTATTCTGCAGTATATATAATATGCAATCACTACTACATAACATAGGCAAATTGCAATTCCAGCAGTCGGGACTGGGAAATCTGAGGTCAAGGAGCCTTTGCCTGGCGGCACAGTAGCAATGTGGTTAAATCGGGCGACTGTCTGAACCCCGGCGTGATCGGGTGAAGAAAGCGCTTTTTGGTGCAAGCAAAAAAATAGCAGACTAGCGTACTAATGTTGGTGTATGGCAGTAAAGCTCGCTTGCATAACACGTCCGGCCTAAGGAAACTCCGGCGTTAAAAAATGGAATGCTTCCAGCGTAAAGCAATTATGGTGGTGCCCGGAGCTCCGAAGCTCAGTTATAGTTTCGCCAGGGACAGCCCTAGCGCTAGATAGTAAGCTTCAATAATTGTAGCTGGACGCCATTTCATTTTAGCCGTAGTTTCCTTAAGCCTTGAATTTTTGGTTACTTTTTGTTCAAGCAAAAAGTAACAGACTACATGGTTATGCTATATAAGAAGGCTAATAGTGTGCCTTTTGCTTCATTGCAAAGGACGCCGACATATATTTTGAAACGCATGCCAGGCCACAGTGCTGCATTCCGTCCATTACAAGGAGGTTTTCATCAAAAAACTTGCGCCAAACATTTGGAAGTGAAGAGACTTTATCTACCTTTGCACTCCCAACAAAAACGGGACAGTTCTTAAAGAGGTTGCCAGAGGTGATGAAGCGGCTGAAAAGCTTGCACAGCAAGCGATTCGGCGAAAGCGAGACTTGAAAAACTTTTTCAAAGAAAGTTTGGAAGTTTGAAAACAAACACTACCTTTGCACTCCGCTTCTGAAAAGTGGCAAAGAAAAAAGAAGATCTTTAAAAGGCGCGGTTGTTTCAAACAGAGGCTGAACGAGTTGTGAAAATAAATCTTGAAAAAAGATTTGGAAGTTTGAAAATAAAAAGCGTACCTTTGCAGCCCGCTTCGCGGCGGAAAGCAACAAAAAGATAACACAGTTCTTAAGTTAAAAAGATGCGCAGGTTAAAGGCCTGAAAGAAAGAAGCGGTTCAATTCCGATAGCA
>NZ_QKTW01000028.1 GCF_003236175.1 Taibaiella soli
TATCTCATCAACTAACTGCAGTTTGAAGGCTAAACTGTAATCTTTCTGAGTCCGCTTAGGTACTCTGAATTGTCCTTTGTTCATTATGGCTACACTGTTTTTGTGTCAACCTTTTTTAGGACGAGGCAGTCCTAAATGTTTTGAAAGTGGGACTCACATTGGATTGCCCTCTTTTTAATATGGTAGATTAGTTTTTTATTAACCATGTTTTATATATGTGTAAATTCGTTTTCGAAAAACACAGCCATGAAACAAAAAATCGTGCGGATACTATTTGTGCTGCTGGTCAGCTTTTCCAGCCTCATCTCCAATGCACAGAAGCCAGCGTCACCACCTGCCAATTTCAAAAGCAAGATCGCTAACGTGAACGGCATAAAAATCCATTACGTGATCGGAGGAAAAGGCGATGCACTGGTATTAATACATGGTTTCGGGCAGAACTGGTATATGTGGAACCGCTTGTTGCCTGAGCTTTCCAAACACTTTACTGTGATCGCACCCGATCTGAGAGGTTTAGGTGAATCTGAAAAGACAGAAGGAGGTTATGATAAAAAAACAATGGCAACCGATATTCATGAGCTGGTAAAACAGCTTGGATATAGCAAAGCGAGTGTGGCGGGCCATGACATAGGTTTCATGGTGGCGTATGCATACGCGGCGCAATACCCGGGTGATGTAACGAAGTTAGCCTTAGTTGATGCGCTGTTGCCTGGCATAGAGCCTGTATGGACGTCCTATGGACAGAAAGCATGGTGGTGGAATTTCTTTTCCTGGCCTGCTGCTGCCAATGTTGTCACAGGAAGAGAAGAAACATTTATGACCAGTTTCTGGCCAGAGATGGAGTACAATAAAAATTCATTCACGAAAGAGGAAACTGCGGAATTTGTCCGGGCTTATTCTGTACCAGGTTCTATAAAATGCAGCTTTAAATGGTTTGCAGCATTTCCGCAAGACGAAAAAGATAATCTGGAGTTGGCGAAAAATAAGTTGAATATGCCTGTACTCGCACTTGCAGGAGAATACCACACGGCTTCATTTCTTGAAGATCACGTAAAGCTCGTAGCAAATAATGTAAAGGAAGTGACGGTTACTAATGCCAAACACTGGCTGGTACAGGAGCAGACCGAGCAAGTGAAAAAAGCGCTGCTTGATTTTTTTGAATAGATCAATGGTCAATGGTCAATGGTCAATGGTCAATGGTCAATGGTCAAAAAAGTTTAAACTCCTTAAGTTAGGGACTTCGACGCTTTGTGTATTGATCGTTCACCATTGACCATTACAAAAAAAGACCGCACAGACGTACGGTCTCGCGGGAGATATCTTACATACCTCCGTTGGGAGAATAAACGAGGTTATCGGGTTTCCATCTAAATATTTTACTGCTGCTGTATTATTTATTGCGCCAAAGGAACGATCGAGCCTGACTTACGATATATTTCCCTTTAGCGGAAAAATCGTGCATCACTTAGATGCAAAACTTCTGCAACGCAAAGCTATGGCTTCAGAAAATAAAATTTTGTAGAACTATAGCACTAAACCGGAAGCTTTTGATCGCTGATTTCCTAATCCTGGATTTGCAGCGCATGTCTGGCGATCAATTAATGTTTGTACCCTTAAACTTCCCATGTTCGTCAATATATGCGCATCCCCGCATTTATTGCCTACCGATAATGATATATTAATATATAAGTAAATGCATTATATTTATATTGTTATGTTGTTTTTTTCGACGAGCCTTAGCTGATAGCCTTTTTTGAAGTTGACATTTCTTCATTTTAAAGCATGCATGTATGACTCAGTTATTTACCAGATGCGGGTTCGCGTTAATGATGCTGGCATTGAGCACCGCCGCTTTTGCCCAGAAAAAGAAGCCCAATATTCTTGTCATAATGGGCGATGACATTGGTTGGTACAATCCTAGTTGTTATAACAGAGGAGATATGGGGTACCAGACGCCGAATATTGACCGGATCGCTAAAGAGGGCGCATTATTTACCTGCTGGTATGGCCAACAGAGCTGTACTGCAGGCCGTGCGGCTTTTGTGACGGGACAGTCGCCAATCCGTACCGGACTTACTAAAGTGGGTTTGCCAGGGTCGGATATTGGTTTGAGTCCGCTGGATCCCAGTGTGGGTGATTTTATGAAAAGCCTCGGTTACATGACCGGCCAATTTGGAAAGAACCACCTTGGAGATCTCAATAAATTTTTACCGACAGTACATGGCTTCGATGAATTTTTCGGGAATCTCTATCACTTGAATGCGGAAGAAGAACCGGAAAATGAAGACTATCCGAAAGATCCTGCTTTTCGCAAAAAATTTGGTCCGCGTGGTGTGATGCATTGTTATGCCACTACTACCGACGACGCGACAGTAGATCCTGTATATGGCAGAGTAGGTAAGCAGCGGATAGAAAATACCGGTGCACTTGATACCAAGCGTATGGAAACGATTGATGACGAATTTACCAGTGCCGCCAAAGACTGGATGAAAAAGCAAGTGCAGGCAGGCAAGCCATTTTTCTGCTATTATAACTCGACCCGCATGCACGTATTTACCCACCTGAAAAAAGAAAGTCAGGGGAAAACAGGTCTGGGTATAGAAGCTGATGGTATGGTGGAACACGACGGGCACGTTGGCGAGCTTCTGCAATTACTGGATGAGCTGGGCATTGCCGATAACACAATTGTAGTGTATACTTCGGATAACGGTGCGGAAATGATGAGCTGGCCTGATGGTGGCAGCACACCTTATCGCGGCGAAAAAGCAACCAACTGGGAAGGTGGGTATAGAGTGCCTACGTTGATCAAATGGCCAGGTGTGATTAAACCCGGAACTATTATCAATGATTTCTTTTCGCATGAAGACTTTATTCCAACATTTGCGGCTGCCGCAGGCGATACTAGTCTGGTAAGTGAAGTGGCCAAAGGCTACAAAGTGGGCGATAAGAATTTTAAAGTACACCTCGACGGATATAATCTGATACCGTATCTCAAAGGTGAGACTAAAACATCTCCGCGTCAGGAATTCCTTTACTGGAGCGACGATGGCGATCTTTTTGCGATCCGGGTGAAAAACTGGAAAGTCTCTTTTATTGAACAGTATGCCGAGGGATTGCATATATGGGATAATGATTACACAAGATTACGGGCACCCAATCTTTACAATTTACGCGCCGATCCTTTTGAACGTGCCACTTATTCTTCCTGGTATCCCGATTGGAAAGCACATCGCATGTTTTTATTTGTGCCCGCGCAAGTCATTGTGGCCAAATGGCTGAGCAGCTTCAAAGAATTTCCAGTCCGTCAGAAACCTGCCAGCTTTAATCTGGATGACGTAATGCGTCAATTGACGGAAAACAGCAGCAGTCGTAATTAATAACGTTTAATTCGGCGGCCATAAAAATGAAATGGCTGTCTTTCTATCACTATTTCTTAATCCAAAATATAATCTTATGATTCTGAAAAACATCAGACGAATTGCAGTGGTATTGCTGTGCTGCTTTGCATTACTGAGCGCGCCGCATGCAAAAGCGCAACAGGCAGTCAACGAATTGGCACAAGCGATGACCGACGATCTGGGGTATTTAAATCTTACTGCTGATCAAACAGCGAATGCGCTTGGTATGAATAAGATGGCTGCATCTTCGTTGGTTCAGCTAGGTGTCAAAGCCCAAAATGATACTACATTCCGTGGTCCCGCTTTGTTTAAGCAAATACTCTTTGTAATGAAAACACGGAACGATGCTTTGAAAAAAATGCTTACACCGGATCAACTGAAAAGCTGGCAGGAACACCGTACCGAACAGCTTGCAGATCTGCAGACAGAAATGATGATCGCGCAACTGGATCTTACTAATGAACAAATACCAAAAGTGTATGACGTCAATCTGAAATTTGCCGGGGAACTTATGGGAAATGTGGACAAGATGCAGAGCTCCAAAAACAAAATGCAGAAATCCAAGGTCTCTAAAGAAATGAAATCTGATTCCAAAGCCAAAGATGAGGCGATGAAACCGATTCTCAGCGCTGATCAGTATGATGTTTACATGGCCAATAGAGAGGCTATGAGACAGTATCTGAAGGAAACCATGAAAAAGAAATAGTCTACCCCCAAACACACAAACACCTATGAAGAGAATCGTAAGCATTTTGATCGCTGCAAGCCTCTTGACTGCATGCGGACAAAACAATGGATCCAAGAACACAACCTCGGCCGAATCGCCAGCTACCAACGATAGTACCGTTTTAAAAACGGTGAGGGACGCCTATGTATTTGCGCTCCCGTTGGTACTGATGGATATCAGCCGCAGGCAACTGACGGATGGCGCGGGTAAGTTTAAGGTGCCTGAAAATAAGTTTTACCATATGTCGCAATTTCCGGATGCGAATTTCCGTGATGTAGTTCGTCCCAACGGTGATACTTATTACTCCTCGGCGTGGCTCAATCTCGCTAAGGAACCTTTGGTACTTACCGTCCCGAATACCAACGGGCGCTATTATATGTTGCCGATGCTGGACGCTTATACCAACGTATTTGCTTCACCGGGTAAACGAACAACAGGAACCGATGCTGGTAATTTCCTCGTTACAGGACCCCTATGGACGGGCACCGTTCCCGAAGGAATGAAACAGATCAAAGCACCTACAGATATGGTTTGGATCATTGGCAGAACGCAGGTGAACAGCAAAGAAGATGGCGAAAAAATAGTACAGCCAATTCAGAAACAGTTTCAGTTAACGCCGCTCAGTGCCTGGGGTAAACCATATACCGCGCCTGCGCCGGTGACGGATCCTGCCCTGCCAAAAGGCAGTCCGAATGAAGTGGCAGAACAAATGCCAGTTGATCAGATGCTTAATTATGCGAATGATCTGATGGTGACCAACCCGCCTGCGGAAGCGGATAAAGCAGCAATGGATCAGTTTGCAACAATTGGTTTCGGCCCGGGTAAAAAGTTTGATCTGGCGAAATTGCCTGCTGGCATTACAGATGCTGTGAAAGGAATTCCAGCTGCAACATTTAAAACAATTAATGACAAACTGGGTGACGCCAAAGCTGGTACTGGCTGGAGTCCGGTGATGAAAACCGGCATCTATGGTACCGATTATATGCAACGCGCATTCATTGCAGTATTGGGGCTCGGCGCCAATTTGCCGCAGGATGCGATTTATCCTTCTTGCTCGTTTGATGCTGATGGCAACAAGCTGGACGGCGCTAATAATTATGTAATCCATTTTGATAAAGGCAAAACGCCTCCGGCAAATGCATTCTGGTCATTGACAATGTACGATCCCGCAGGTTACATGACTGCAAATCCGATCAATCGTTTTACGATCGGCGATCGCAGCGGCTTGAAACCAAATGCAGACGGTTCTGTTGATATTTACATTCAACACAGCAATCCGGGTAAGGAAAAAGAGTCGAACTGGTTGCCGGCACCGGAAGGAAATTTCAATGTAATGATGCGTGTTTACTGGCCGAAGGATGAAATGATCAATGGGTCGTGGACGCCTCAGGCTGTGAAGAAAGCGTAAATAGTTGGAGGGTGTAGGTGGTAAGTTTTAAGTTGTAGGGTCTTCTAATGGCATTTATTACTTATAACATAGTACTTACAACTCAGACGTACAACTTACCATTCACAAGCTTACTGCCGGATCGGCAAACACACCAAAACGGTTGTTCCTTTTTGTTCGGTGCTGCTGATATTCATACGGCCATCCATTTGATTTATGATATGGCGGGCAATCGAAAGCCCGCCTTTAAACGTTCCGGTGAGTGGTTGATTCAATAAATTCAGCTGTTCTGGCTCAATGCCGCAACCTTCGTCTGTTATCTGAAAGAACAGTTCCTTGCCTGAAACGAAACAGTGCAATGAGACGCTCTTCCCGGGCGGTGTATGTCTGATGGCGTTATCGAGGATATTGTGGAGCAGTCGTGTGAGTTTTTCCGGATCTGCCAGCATATATACGGGCACATCGTCACTGATTTGAGCGGTAAACAAAACTTTGCGTTGCTGTGCCAGTTGGTAGGTATAATCTGTGAGTGAATGGTACCAATCCGTAATCTGCAACGATTCTTCTTTCAGCAATTCGCGAATGCTTTCTCCCTGTGTGGTAGCCTCCAGCAAGCGCAGGGTGGTGGAGAGCAACTGCGTGCTTACATTTTTTAGTTGTGGTGTAACGTTTTGAAATCGTTCCGGGTCTTTTTCCAGCAGGTTCAGATAGCTGAATAATTGCTGCAACGGATGCTGCAAATCGTGTATATAACTATAAAATAAATTCCGGTCGGCTGTAATTACGTTGAGTTTTTCCGTTGCCAGTTCTGCAATTTCAGCCTGTTTTTCCGCATTCTGATTAACGTCTTTATTCGTGACGATAAAAATATAAGACACTGTTGCAATGATCAGCAGCATGGGCATGATCATCATTATGATCCGGTGGGCGGCGGTATGCGCCAGCGCCACAGAAGCAACGATGGTAATATAATAGATCAGGATAATAAGCAGGATATAGCAGCAGATATGGAAAATGAACTTACGCTCACGGATATAAGTACGCGGAGACGTAATACGGAAAGACTTGGTACGGTGCGGCACAGTAGTAGTTTTCGGAAAACAGTTAGTGATTGCTATAGTTGCTGCGCCGCTACCTGCCCAACTATAGCCTGATCCCACAAAAATAGAACAGTTTTTTGTATCGCCCAATAAGCGAATGTGTACGTTTTTAGTAGCTGACGTCTATCAACGGTTGTTCCATAAACTTTGCGAAGCTTTTTGCTTTTGTAGCAATGGCCCGTTTTTGCGTTTCTGTATAGGTATGGAAAGATTTGACGCTGACGTGCAGTCCGTCTTTCTCTAGGGAACGTCGCCAGACGCCGGTAATGAGTCCGTTGGTAATGATGGTTGGATTAAATAATCCGTTTTTGCCGATCGCATGTGGACTATGTTCTTTTTCCAGAATCAGATTTCGATCGGCATATGCAAGAAGGTATTCTTCGAAGCCTGCTAATAGAAAAGTTCCGCTGGCGCTTTTGGGCGAGACGAGGTTGCTGTGCATCCAGTAAGATTGTCCGTCAACGGTTATTTCTTCCAGCGTTGAAGCGATCATGCCTATCGTCGTTTTTACCTGAGTAAGCGTTAATCCCGACCACCAGGCAAAATCCTGAGTAGTGGCTGGTCCGTGGCTGGTAAAATATTTCAGGGCTAATGAAGCCATTGCTTCTTCCTGTGTTTTTTCCGGAGTTGGTTTAATCCATTCATCCAGTAGTGTAAAGGTAAATTCTTTATTACGGCGTGCGCCAAAACAGATAATGCCGTTGAGTGAAGCCCGCAGCAGAATAAAGGAAAGACGCATATCACCGGTCGCAATACCTTTCTTTTCCAATAAGTCTGCGATCTCTTTTCGTGTCAGTTGTTTTCCGCCTTCCATCGCTTTGGTAAGTAGCTTAATGCTCTTAGTCATCACGGTAGCATCCAATCCCAGCCGGTGATAATGGCTCGCATAGAGGGAAGTCATCCGTGCAGAAGCCAGTTGCAAAATCCAGCGTACGTCTGCTGCCGAAGCAATATGCAAGGTGCCACGCAACGCCCAGGTGCGCACAATAGAGCGATTGTTCAGCGCAGCTTCTATATCAGCATCTGTACTTCCTTCTAGTCTTGATCCGATCGCCCATTTAGCGGCGGCATAATCCTGTGCCTGTACCACACCTAATTCAGAAACAATAGCAGCCGGCGTTTCGTGCACACGTTGTGATATATGCAGGTTGTGTAAACGGAATTTTATGAGGTCAGATGTTTTCATAGAAAATCAAAATTCAAAAATCAAAAGTCAAAAATGTTGAAGACTTCTTCGTGTTTGTCGACGGTAGGAGACATCCCGCGTAATGTGTATCCCACTCGCGTTTGTCATTCACTCATTCTCTTGCAGTTTGCTTCGTCCCTCGCAATGACGTAACGTGGGGTACTCACCACTGACCACTCACGAGTTACTTGTGTTTGTCATCCTGAGCGGAGTCGAAGGATTAACACTTATGTTTTCCTCTTGGCATTCATAACTGACACCTGATTGCGTCTGTGATCGCCCGCACTTTGTCCTTCAGCGCCTGCGGTTGTATAGGTATTGCAACATCCGCAAACATCATATACCAACGTGTAAAACCTTCCAGATACGGCGTCATAAAAGTCATTTCCACCCAGCCATTTTCCTCTGTCTGCGAAACAAAGCCGTTATTATATTTCTGCATTTCAATATGCGGCATCGCATCCTTGCGCACTTTAATGATGATCGTCTGCAGATCGTTCCGGTCTTTAAAATACTCTTTCAGGTAATCTTTCAGCGTCATGTGCTGTCTGGCGAATGATTCATCTGTAAGCATCAGCCGTGAAATACGATCCAGCCGGAAATCGCGGTAATCGTTGCGCAGCTGGCAATAAGCGATCAAATGCCAGGCATTTTCAAAATAAACAACTCCTACTGGTTCTATATTTCTTTTGGAATGTTCCTGTTTGTAATTCGCAAAATAATGAATGGTGATCACGCGTTTTTCGCTCACGCTTTTCAATATCGCCTGCAATGCATTTTGCTCCGGTGGCTGTTGTTTTAAATGCTTATTACGTTTGATGACCTCGATGTGGTTTTCAATATTTTCGAGGAAATCTTTTTCGGTTGAGCGAAGCACGGATTTGATCTTGTACATCGCCGATTTGTAATTGTCCCCGTTTACAGGATCGGTTAGTTTCTCCACCAGTTTTTCCGCAGTGAGAAATGCCGTCGCCTCTTCTCGGGTAAACATTACCGGTGGCAGGCGGTAACCATCCATAATAGAATAGCCAATGCCCGTTTCGCCGATAATGGGAATGCCGGCTTCTTCCAGTGTTTTGATATCGCGGTAAACCGTACGCAGACTGATTTCAAAGCGATCGGCAATATCCTGTGCCTTCACCACTTTTCGAGATTGTAACTGTATCAAAATAGCCGATATCCGGTCGATGCGATTCATCCTGCTAAATTACGGGAATGCAAAGTCAAAATTCAAAAGTCAAAATTCAAAAAAGCCGCAAGACAATGGACAAGAGCAGTCTGCAACTGGAGGTTTTGACTATTTAATTTATTCCGTCAATCCCATCTGCAGTGCAATTTTCACCAAAGCAACGGTATTCTTGGCGCCAAGTTTCTGGAGAATATTAAAACGGTGGTTTTCGACGGTGCGTGGACTGAGAAAAAGCTTGTCGGCAATTTCCTGTGTGCTGCATTCGTCTACGATAAACTGAAGAATTTCTTTTTCGCGGCGCGTCAGTTTTTTGGGTGTATTACTTGTCGCTTTCTGATCGCGGATCATGAGATTAAGCACCTGATCTTTCACCGTCGGGTCGAGGAATAGTTTTCCGGAGGCGACTTCTTTTACTGCTTCTACTAAGATCGGCTGACTGGTAGTACTTTTCAGCAGATAGCCCATACAGCCATGCTGCATCATTTCCCGGATTTGAAACGCAGAGCCTTCTCCCGAAAGAATCAGGATTCGTTGATCGGGGTATTGTTTGAGAATATTGAGGGCGAGATCACTGCCATTATTATCAGGCAGGTGGATGTCGAGCAGCAAAACATCAGGTTGCTGATGTCTGAGTGCTTCAAGTAATTGTGCTCCGTTTGTATAGGTTCCGGTTACTTCAATGTCTTTATCCGCTTCCAGCGCTTCTTTTATACCCTTGATGAGTAATAGATGGTCATCAGTAATGATTACCCTTATTGGCATAATTTGTTCCACTTAACAATGAATGAATTTCAAACTCAAGATAAACAGTAGTTCCGTTATTGTTTGATATATCTATTTGTCCGGCGAGTGAACGGACTCTTGTACGAATACTTTCCAGCCCCAGGCCTTGCTGAACGGCAGTGCGGGAAATCCCGATGCCGTTGTCTTCAACGGTAATGCCCAGCAGGCCATTCCAACAACTGATCTGCACCAGTATTTCCGTTGCCTCTGCATGTTTCACCACATTCTGCAGTAGTTCCTGCACCATCCGGTAAAGCGACAGGCTTACTTCTGGCGGCAACGAGGGGACGGTTCCTTCCTGCTGAAAATCAATATCGATTGCACAGCTTTTTCTGAGCTTATCACAGAAAATAGCCACCGCATTGTTGAGCCCGCTTTGTAAAACAGCATCAGGAATAAGGTTGTGGGCCATTTTTCGAACTTCGGTTGCAGTATCGTCGAGCTGCGTAAGTGTATCGTTAAGTTCGTCTGGCTGAATGCCTTTTTCGTTGCGATTGCGCAACATGTTGAGCCCAAGTTTTATGGTAAGCAATTGACTGACTACACCATCATGAAGTTCTTTTGCAAGACGGCTTCTTTCAGATTCTTCGCCTTTAATCTGTGCCCGTAACTGGCTTATTTCTTGAGTTTGCCGCAGGTTATTGATTAATGATTCCTGCAACAGACGAGCTCTTTTGAAATTCCGGTAGAAGCTGATCATCGCTGCAACAAGCAATCCCGATATAATGGTCACGGCCCATATCCAGATATTTCGCTGACGGATACCGTTTTCTTGTCGTTCCAGAACCAATTGTTGTTGTGCAAGCTGCTTATCTTTTTCAGAAGCTTTATACTTGGAATCCAGCTCGTAACTCAGTTGTTTGTTGTCTGCGTTATCAAGACTATCGGCGAGCATATAGCTTCGGTCCATGTATTGGAATGTGGATACGGCATCGCCGGATTGCGCGGCAATTTTTCCCAGCAAATAATTAAGTACCTGCTGATGGCATGCATAACCCGTTGCCTGGGCCTGCTGTAAAGCATCCGTCAGGTAAGGTTTGGCAGCAGCATATTTTTTCAGATCAATCAGTGTCGCGCCGTAATAAAGATGGGCACTTATGGCAAGATAGCTTGGTAGCTGTTTGTCATTGGCTATCACATCACTTAAATAAGCGATGGCTTTTTCTGGTTGATGGTTGCGTTGGTAATAATTACCGATGTTGACCGCTGCTGTTTGCGTCTGGATTTTATCGCCCAGTTTGCGCGCCAGTTGAAATGAACGATCGTAATAAGTCAGCGCTTTTGCAGAGTTGGGGTGAATAGACGAATAAAATCCGCCCCAGTTATTCAGAATCCGGATCAGCGAAATCGTATCATGATTTGCCAGCGCTTCTTTTTCTCCATGCTGTAAATAAAACAGCGCCTGATCTTCCTGCTTCATGGCAATCCACAAACAGCTGATGTTTGTGTATAGCTGAGACTTGGCCTTCGGACTCATCATATTGCTGGTTTCAATTTCCTGCAATGCTTTGTAATAAAAATAGGCTGCCTGCGGATATTGACTTCTGAAATAATAATAACTGCCCAGTTCGTTGTATATTTTTCCTTTTAATCCCCGATCGTTGGAAAGTCTGATGGAATACAACAGTGAGCGTTCTGTATAATATAATGTGCTGTCGTAAATACCTTTCATCCGGTAGAAAGCCGCTATGCGAAGGAAGCTATAGGCAATGCCATAGTTGTAGGCACCCGCCTGACTGGCGATCAGTGCCTCGCGGTGAAAAAGCAATGCGCTGTCTGAAGCTTTGAATTCATACTTTTTCCCTTGCTCTATCAATTGTAAAATAGCGGTAGTATCCGGTGCAAACCGGTAACTCACACCTTCTTTAAGGGGCGTGCCGGACTGGCCGCGAACGAAAAAAGGAACCAGCAGAAACAAATAGAGTACTGCGGACAATCTCCGGAACGCTGCCGGAAAAAGGGGTCTTATGGATATTGGTCCCGTCATTAATTTTGGGGAGGTTCAGCTAAATATAAGTATTTATACCTATAAACCTGCGCTTTTACTCATTTTCTAAATTGAGTAACGGCACGCTTACATAACAATAGGACAGCAGATAATTTTGATAAGGTTGGTAAATGGTGATAACAAACCGTTTAGCACCACTCTAAATGTACCTGCAAAGCTGTGTTCCGATGAAAAAAATCCTCTTGTTGTTGCTGTGTTTTTGGTGCACATTGCCGGTCTTTGCCCAAAAGGAAAATAATAAATGGGCTTTTGGTTCCGGCGGTGGATTGGATTTTAATAATGGCGCGCCTGTTCCTTTCCAAAACAGCATGGTTGCCAATCAGGGTTGTGCATCTGTGGCTTCGCGTACAACCGGTCAGCTTTTGTTTTATACCAATGGGCTCAAAATCTGGAACCGGAATAATCTTTTGATGCCGCACGGCGCGGGTATCACCAATATCCCTTTTGTAGATTTTGCCGCGCAGAGTTCCATGATCGTGCCGGTGCTCGATGATTCAAATAAGTACTATGTTTTTTCGCTTGGTGGAAATGGCAATGCCGGTACACCTTGTATATTGACCTATTGTGTAGTGGACATGACGCTCAATAACGGTTTGGGCGATGTCGTGACAGCTCAGATGGACATTCATCTGGCAGATAATCTGGAGGAAAAAATGACGGCAATAGCGGGAGATAATTGTGATGTATGGGTGCTGGTTTATTCCCGGGATTTTAAATTCAAAGCATTTCAGATAACCCGTACAGGTGGCGTTAATCCCACGCCGGTCGTGTCGCAGACGGGGTACCAGTATTCGCAGGCGGCTACGCAAATTTCTTTTGGCATTATGAAGTCTTCGCCCGACCGGCATAAGATCGCTATGACAACCACGTTTGGTAACGTAGCGGGCTATGGTCCGGGTGCGGAAGTGTTTCAGTTTGATCCTGTAACAGGTAACGTTTCCAACCCGGTTTCACTCGACGGCGATGAATATTTCGGTGCTTGCTTTTCTCCTGATAACACAAAACTGTATCTCTCTGTCTTCGTTTTTGGTAGTGGTCGTTATGTGGTACAATATGATGTCAACACCTGGACTGCAACCGTGATTAATAGTTCGCAGAATGTAATTGATCCGCATACCGGTTCCGGCGAGGATTTGCAGTTGGGGCCTGATGGAAAAATTTATCTCGCCCGTTTACTAAAAGATTCACTGGGCATCATTCATAATCCAAATGCTGCCGGTACAGCCTGTAATTATCAGCGCAGCGGTATGGCTATTATGCCAAATACAGTTGCACGGGGTGGTTTGCCTAACAGAGTTGTATATCCTTTGCCACCCGATACCGTTTTGGTTACCAGCGATACATTTCTTTGTTCCAATAAACAAGATACAATCACACTGCTGGCGCAAAGTGGCTACAGTAGCTATTGGTGGAATGACCAAAGTACCGACACGTTTAAAAAAGTTTTCGATGCAGGTCAATATACTTTGCTGAACTATAATTATTGCCATTCGCGCAAAGACAGTTTCACCATCAGAAAGATCAACGTTGATTTCTCATTAGGTAAAGACACCGTATTCTGCAATGATAAACCGGTAACGCTGCAAGTTTCAGATGTAGATAAAAATGCTTCGTATTTATGGCAGAACGGTAGCACCGGCGGTCAATTGACCACCAATCAATCTGGGGAATATACAGTGACGGTAAAAGCAGAAACCTGTGTACAAACGGATAGCATCCATCTTGATTTTGTGAGCTTGCCCGAACAAACATTACATGATATAACAGAATGCGAAGGACAAATGGTAACGCTGGATGCCCAGACCGTTGCCGGTGCATCGGTGTACTGGAGTACGGGTGCAACATCCACATCGCTGCAAACCAAGGCTGCCGGCGTTTACACGGTAACGGTAGAGAAACTTGGTTGCACACAAATGGGTACGATGACACTTGCTTATGATCCTTTTTGTGATTGTACCTACAATGTGCCTTCCGCGTTTTCTCCGAACAACGACGGTAAAAATGATCATTTCAGAATGAATACCGTGGCCGGCTGTCCGGTGCATGGTTTTGCGCTGCAGGTTTTTGACCGATGGGGACAACTCGTATATGCCGGCACAGATGATAAGACCGGCTGGGATGGAACAATCGACGGCAGTCCTGCACCATTAGGCGTTTACATGTACACGATAAGATTTGAACTAGGTACAAGAAATAAACTAATAGAATTAAAAGGAGACATTACCCTTATACGCTAGAACCCTTCTGTTCATTTTTTTTCATTTAAACTACTTAAACAATCCGCTTATGAATTATTGTACTCGAATAGCTGCGGTTGCGCTCCTGACGCTGGTGGGCAGTTCGCAGACGTACGCACAGTTGTCGGGCACTGTTACAGTACCGAGCACCACTTACCCCGACCTGTCTTCGGTTGTCACCGCCTTGAATACGCAGGGTGTTGGTACAGGAGGCGTGACCATCAATGTTACAGCCAGTAATACGCAAACTGCGCCTGCGGGCGGTTATGTATTAGGTAGCGCCACGTTGAATGCTTCCGTTTCTTCCGCTAAAACCATCGTGATACATGGCAATGGCAATACCATCAACGCTTTCATGGGTACGGGTACTACCGACGGTTTTTTTAAAATCGCGGGTACCGATTACGTAGCAATCGATAATTTTTGGTTTGCAGAGAGTAGTGCCAATACTACTGCCACAACGCAGATGGAGTGGGGCGTTGCGTTGCTGAAGCTTAATAATACATTGCCCTATGACGGCTGCCAGAATGTGACGGTGACCAATTGTCATTTCGCAATGGGCACAGCAGCTGTTTCCTCGGCGATTTATGCGGCCAACCATATTCCAACCGATGTTACGGTTCTGAGTCCTACCGGTGCATCCATTTCCGATGCGCAGATCAACAATACGTTTACAGCAAACATCATCACATCAGCACAGCGTGGTATCTACAATATTGGTATGGCGAGTGCTACGTTGTATGACCGTAACACCGTTGTTGCTGGCAATACCATCAATTTTGGCGGTAATGCTACAGCCGCTGCCGGGGTAACATTTACGAACGATTCTATCATGGTCGTTGCGCAAAATACATTTACATCTCCGGCTGCTCAGTCAGCTACACAATATGGTGTAAATGTTACCACAGGTTGTACGGGTAATCTGACCATTACCGGCAATACATTCTCTCAGAAGGGTTCTGGTGGATCCATGTATGCAGTAAGCACCAGCGGTTCTGATGCTAATGCAAACTATGTGCTTGCTGGAAATGTGATCGCGGGCGATACCATGAGCGCGGCTTCATCAAGCACAGTTTTTGGTTTTTATCCAGGTTCATCTTCCACTTATGCAACGGTGAATGTTTCGGGTAATACAATCCGTGATGTATATGCCAGCAATAACTTCTACGGATTTAATATTTATACAGGTAATTCACCTAGCGTAACCATCGGCGGCAATGTGATCCACAATTTCTTTGGTGGTGGAACATTGGTGCCATTTTATATTTACGGTACTGGCACAGGACAGATGAATATCCTGGATAATAAGGCCGTAAACTTAACCTCAAGCATTACTACAGCAACCTACGGAATGCAGGTAAGCTGCGGGCAACAGTATTTACTCTCTGTAAAAAATAATAAGATTGATTCAGTAACGCTGTCCGGCGCGGGTGCCTTTACCGGCTTTTTCATTTTTGGCGGTAATAGCGGCGTTGGCGGCGGTTTTAATAGCCAGGTTTCCAATGATACGATCAGCAACGTAACCGCATCTGGTAATGTTACGGGTATGACTTGTGCTTTGGCAACGCCGGATATTAACCATAATATCGCCGCCAATCTCAGCACCAATACCGGTATATTGATCGGCTATTCTTGTACAGATGGTACTATTCGTTTTCATGATAACATAGCTTCCGGTTTGAAAATCGCCGGTACTTCTGGTAGTCTTACTGGTATGCAGGTGACTACCGGCCGCGACAGTGCCATGATCTATAATAATACCTTCGCTAATATCAGTGTCGGCACTGGTTATAGTAATGGGACAGGTATCATCGGGCTTTCTCTGAATGTAGCGAACAATGGTGCTGCATTGGTTTATAAAGTGTACCACAACACCATCAATTTTTCCGCCGGTACCAGTGGGGCAAATTTTGGTGCACGGGGGCTGAGCTATGTCACAGGTATTACAGCGCTTGATCTTCGCAATAATATTATCAATGTAAATGTAGTACCGGCTGGTACGGGTTTTACTGCTGCAGTTTCCAAATCTGCAGGAACCGCCGGCGTTTCCCCAACTAATATTTTACCGGCAACTGGCGGCAATATTTATTATGCGCCAATGGTTGCGAATTCTTATTTGTATGGAGAAGGAACAGCTAATCCATTGGTAAATGCATTCAGCCTTACAAATGATCCGACGTTTAACAGCACTTGCAGTAACTATAAAAATTTCGTAGGCGGAGATCAGACTTCCTCTGCAGAAAATAACATGGTTGCAGGCAGTCTCCCTTATACATGGGTTCCTTCGGGTGCTTCACTGGCTAAGAAAGCAGGTGTCAATGCGCCGATCGCTGCCGATTATGCAGGTACTACACGTACGTTGCCGGCAGATGCCGGTGCATTGCAGTTCACGGGTACGGTAACCGATAACGAAGGTCCGGCAATTGCCTATACACCGATTCCGGCCACGCTTTATTGTACTACCGCTCCGTCGCTTACAGCCAACATTACAGATGCAAGTGGCGTTAATGCTGCAGCAGGTACTGCACCGCGCATGTACTACCGCAAGGCTTCTGAAAACAATGCATTTGGTACTTATCCTGCCAATAACGTGAGTTCTTTCAGTGGCTGGAAATATGTAGCCGCTACAGGTACTGGTCCGAATTTTAGTTTTACTCCGAATTATGCTTTACTGACTGCACCGGTGGCCACAGGCGATTCCATTATTTATTTTATAGTGGCTCAGGATGCAGCAGCAACAGTAAATGTCGGTAACAACCGTATTGCGTTTAGTACTGGGTATTGCCCTTCAAGTGTAGATCTCTCCGGTGCGACAGCTATCGGCAATACACCAGTACCGAACAGTTATAAAGTAAATGCAGTTCCGGCATTCACAACAATCGCATCTCCGGCAGTTATCTGCGGCGGTGATAATACAGTACTCACACTTTCTGCAGACCCGGCTGATCTTTCCGTGACCTGGCAGAAAGACGACAATACTGGTACGTTTGCCAATATTGCAGGAGCAACCACAAGTACTTACACAACGCCAGCATTAACAGCTAATAATAATTACAAAGCATTACTGCAATGTGGCAGCACGACCATGGCTACGGCCACAACTGCAGCTGTGACGGTTAATGCGCCACAAATTACAGGTACTACACCTAATCAGCACTGTGGTACCGGAACTGTAGTGCTTGCTGCTGCTGCTACAACGGGTGCCACAATCAACTGGTATACGGCTGCAACAGGTGGCATGCCAGTTGCCACAGGTACTTCTTATACAACGCCTATCATTGGTACCACAATCACTTACTATGTTTCCGCAAGTAATGGTTCAACTGTCAAAAAAATAGGTAAGGCATTTTCTGGAGGCTATGATGGCAATTCTGTTTCAGCAGGTGGTCCGGTCTTCAATGCCCTGGTTCCATTTACGTTACAATCTGTAGCCGTTTATCCGGTTGGTACCGGCGCCGGTACCGTAACAATCGTGTTGCAAGATGCGACGGGTACTGCATTGCAGACCGCAACGGTAAATCTTACGGGTACCGCATCTCCTGGTATAAAAACAATTGTTCCGCTGAATTTTCCTGTAGCCGTAGGCAACGCATATCAATTGCGTTTTACTGCAAAAACGGGTAGTATAACAGGGCTCGTTCGTGATAACAGCGCGAGCAGTGCTATTACATTTCCTTACACAATACCAGGCGTAGCATCCATTACCAATGGTTCTACTTCCGGCCAATACTGGTATTTCTATGACTGGGCCATCACTACAAATTGTGAAAGCGCGCGTACACCTGTTGTAGCCACAGTAAGTAACAGCGCTCCGGCCTTTTCTGTAAGTGCTGCGCAAACGGTATGTAACAATGGTGTTGCAACCATGTCTGTTTCCTCTCCGCTTACCAATTATGATACTTATGTATGGACGCCATCGACCAATTTGTTTACCGATGCGGCCGCAACAATACCGTATGTAAATGGTGCGTCAGCAGCTACAGTTTATGCTAAAACAGCTACGGCAGGTGCTACCATGTACACGGCAATGGCTACAAGCACTACGTCTGGCTGTACGGGTGCAGATAGCGGAAAAGTGTGGGTGCAGCCAGCAACTGCTTCTGTAACGGTATCTCCAGATACGATTTGTATCAATGGTATCGCACGTATGAAACTGAATCCTGGAGCAGGTTATGCACCGGGTAGCATTCAATGGGAAAGCTCAGCAAATAACACTACTTACGCCGCAATTACCGGTGCAACAGACACCGCGTATTTTACAGGCGTAACAGGTACTACGTTTTTCCATGCACGCATTAAGAACACAGCAAACGCTACCTGTCTGCAACCTTACGACAGTGTCATCGTTTCTAATCCACAGGTGGTGACCACAACTCCAGGTACTCATTGTGGCCCGGGTGCTGCAATTTTGCAGGCAACGGGTACTGGTAATACAATTTTGAAATGGTATGATTCATTGACAGGTGGAGCGAATCTTGCTTCCGGTGCTTCGTTTACTACGCCAGTAATCACCGCGAATACTACTTATTACGTTTCTGCTGTAAGTGGCTCTGGTGAAGGTTATATCGGAAAGGTAAATACTAATGGTACTACAGGATCCAACTCCGCATCTGGTCTTAAATTTGATGCGCTGGTACCATTCACGCTGGAGTCAGTAGCCATTTATCCGATTGGTAGTACGAATCTTTCATTCCCTGTTGTGTTGAAAAACGCTGCGGGAACGACTTTGCAGACCGTGAACGTAAACGTGACCGCAACTGCCGCTCCTGGTGTGAAAACGCGCATTCCGCTCAACATTAACGTTCCTGCGGGAACAGGTTTGCAACTCTGTTTAGGTTCATCTCCGGCTATCAGCTTTAACTACGATAATAATTCCAGCACAACAGTAAGTTATCCGTATACGCTGCCTGGTATTGCATCAATAACAGGTACCAACGGGGGCGCGACTACTGTTTACTATTATTTCTATGACTGGATGGTTTCTGCTGCCTGCGAAAGTGCGCGTACACCAGTACTGGCAACGGTTACAACCTCACCTGCGGTAAATATTACTCCTGCTAATGCAACAATCTGCTTTGGGGATACCGCGAGATTTACTGCTAGTTCCGCTAATGCCGGTTATTCTTATTACTGGAATCCGGTAGGACTCGCAGGAAGTACTATTGCGGTTTCTCCGATTTCCTCTATGAATTATTATTTAGTAGCTACAGACAGCAGCACCGGGCCAAATCATGGTTGCTCTTATTTCGATACAACCAATGTAGTTGTAAATCCGGTGCCACAACAGCCGACTGTAACGCTTAATAATTTTGTACTTGATGCTACTGGCCCTTATACAACCTACCAATGGTACCTCAACGGTCAGCTGATTCCAGGCGCTACAACCTCCACCTGGACTGCTACCGCCAATGGTGCCTACACCGTGACTGTAGGCAACGCGAGCGGATGTACGGTCACATCTACACAAGTTCCCGTTTCGGGCGTGTATGTGAGCAACGTAAACGCTGTCTCAAAAACTGTCTCCATTTATCCTAACCCCGCAACTAATGCAATCTGGGTGCGCGCCAGCGAAAGAGTAAATATTGAATTGTATCATGTAGACGGCCGTATGTTGGCACGTGCTGCAGATGCTACAATGCTCGATATTACTCCGTTTGCCAATGGTGTATACATGGTTCGCATTACGGATATGGAAGGACATTTACTTAAAAACGAAAGAGTGGTAAAGATGAATAAATAAAATCGGTTTGGGGTTTTGAACAATTGAAACCTAACAGGCTGTTCCATTCATGGAATGGCCTTTTTTCTTTTTCTTTGTGTAGAAATACACTTGCCGATCGTGAACCATCCAGCTTCGATACAAACGTTTATTCAGGCCATTTATCCTTTATCGGAAAATGCGCTGCAAATTATGATTGCACAATGGGAACTGGTGGAGCTCACAAAAGGAACCATACTTTTTTATGAAGGCAAAACCGCCAGTGATATTTATCTGATAGCGCAGGGCATTGCGAGGGCATTTTGTTACAAAGAAGATAAGGAGCTAACTTTCTGGTTTGGCAAGGAAGGAGATTTCGTGCTTTCTTACAATAGCTACATTTACGACAAACCAGGTTACGAATCAATTGAGTTGCTGGAAGACTCGGTTTTGTACACAATCGGGCATGAAGAACTTCATGCATTGTATCAGCAGAACAGTGAAATAGCAAACTGGGGAAGAAAGCTGGCTGAACAGGAACTGGTAAGAACAGAAGAACGATTCATTAGTCAATTGCTTCAGACGGCCACGGATAAATATAACGCGCTGTTGGAACACAGTCCTGAGCTTTTGCAACGTGTGCCGCTCGGTCATATAGCTTCTTTTCTCGGCGTTACACAAGTAACGCTCAGCCGCATCCGCAAAAAAATAACCCCAACACCTCCATCGTCTGAAGGGGTGTCTTAGCGCGATTTTGCTTCTCTTACAACAAGAACTTGTTGTGTTTGTGATGTCGACGATAGGAGATATTCCTGATAATATTGGTCGCTGACATACGCACTGCACCTTTGTCCCGCTGCAGAAAGCAAATAATGCAACTAAAAATCAGCGATCAGGAAATCAGGCATCGGCGATTGAAAGGCTTTTTAACATTTGTAAAATTATTTCCCGCCAAACTGCCACAACTTTGCATTTCAGAAAAATCTAAGAAATATGAACTGGCTCATACTCATCATTGCGGGATTATTTGAAGTAGGGTTTACCACTTGTCTGGGTAAAGCAAAAACAACCACCGGTAGTACATCAACGCTTTGGTTGGTCGGGTTCTTCGTAAGTCTGACCATGAGTATGTATCTACTCTATAAAGCCACACAAACATTGCCAATGGGCACTGCATACGCCGTCTGGACAGGTGTAGGCGCTGTTGGTACCGTAATCATAGGTATGCTGTTTTTTAAAGAACCGGCGGATTTCTGGCGCTTGTTTTTTATTGCTACACTGATCGCGTCAATCGTTGGATTGAAATTCGTTTCCACAGAATAATCAGATCTCCGATAGGCTGTCAATTTTATTGTACAGGCATCTGCCTTTGGAGTGCTCTTTCTTTGGATGAGCTGAAGAAGGCCCCGCGGTCCGTTCAATGTCGTTGCCTAAGAATAATGTTCATTAAAACTGGATTATTTTTCAAGGTAATTAGCCCGGCAGTACAGTAGTTACGTAGCCTAATCGGGCGATTGCCTAAGCCACGGAGTGATCTGGCTTAGGCTGCCCTTTTTTGCCTACTTTTTTTGCATAAAAAAGTAGGAGAACGGAGATGCTACAGCAAAAGAAAAAACAAGTAGTTAAATCGAGGCTATTTTTAGGGAACGACATTGATTGCACACGGAATATAAATCCGCGATCAACAAATCAGCCATCAGACATTTTTCGTAGTTTGTATGGTAAATCAGCCTTATGCCGCATATCGCCATCATTTCAGCCAGCGTTAGAGTAGGACGCGTAAGCCACAGAGTAGCGCTTTATTTCAAAAATTATATTGAAAGCCGCCAACTGGCAACTGTGGAGATTCTTGATCTGATGGAATATCAGTTTCCATTGTTTTCCGAGCGCTTGCAATTTCAGAAAGATCCCATTCCATCCGCACTGGAGTTTTCGGGAAAAGTTGGTAAAGCAGACGGCGTGTTGATTGTAACGCCTGAATACAACGGCGGTTATCCGGCGAGTTTAAAGAACGTTGTAGATCTGCTTTATCGCGAGTGGCAACGCAAGCCTATCGGCATTTCTATGGTGTCTAACGGCGTTTTCGGCGGCACACAAGTGATCACATCTTTATTGTTTAGCCTTTGGAAAATTCACGCAAATGTGATTCCTGCAATGTTTCCATGTCCGCAGGCGCAGAATATTTTCGAAGAAGATGGTACCATTAAAGACAAAGGTTTAGATGAAAGAGCTGCTCCGTTTTTGAAAGAATTATTTCGCGCAATAGAAGCCAACAAACGAATGGATGGTTGGGATATGAAAATTTAGCAGTCGGATGCGGTCGAAAAATTGTTAAAATTTCAATAAAACGCATCCTCAAAATGAAGGATTTCTTTGATGTGATCGTTCGCTACAAGAACGCTCACTATATCAAAACGTATCTCAGAAAAATTGGGATTGGCGTCAAAATATGCGGCGGCAGCTTCCTTTAGAAATGCCTGCTTACGCGGGTTTACAGCTTCTTCCGGGAATCCGAAATCAAAACTGCTGCGGGTTTTTACTTCGACTAAAATTAACGTTTCACCGCAAGAAAAGATCAGATCCACCTCTTTTTTACCATGCCGCCAATTGCGCTCCAGCATCGTCATACCAAGATTTAGCAAAAAGTTTTCGGCAATTTGTTCACCTTTTATCCCAGTTTCATTATGTTTGGCCATTGAAATACGTCTAAATGAAGGAATTAATCGCAGATTTTCCAGTACAGTTGGAAGAAGCCCTGATCATCGGTCAAAACTATCACTTCCTTTCTGCACGCAAAACTTTTTCGAACATCGTACTTACAGGCCTTGGTGGTAGCGGTATTGGCGGCTCCATTATTCAAAATTTCCTGGGCGACAAAGCGGCGATACCATTCATCGTAAATAAAGATTACACGCTTCCTGCATTCGTTGGCGAAAATACATTGGTGCTTGTTTCTTCTTATTCTGGTAATACGGAGGAAACAGTAGCTTGCCTGCAACAGGCACTTAAAGCAAAAGCAACTATAGTGTGCGTTACATCTGGCGGTAAAGTGGCTGAAGTTGCAAGAAAGAAAAAAGTAGATTGCATTTTGCTTCCTGCAGGTATGCCACCACGTGCGTGTCTCGGCTATTCAATCGTGCAGGTGTTGTTTGCATTACAGTATCATAAATTACTGAAAGGAGATTTTGAAAAAGATATTCTTGCCAGTATAAAACTGCTCAAAAATGAAACCGGAGCGATTCAGAAATCTGCAAAAGCGATTGCGAAAAAGCTGAATGGCAAAATTCCCGTGATTTATACAGCTCCGAATTTTGAAGGCGTGGCGGTACGTTTTCGTCAACAAATCAACGAGAACGGCAAAATGCTTGCATGGCACAATGTGATTCCTGAAATGAACCACAATGAACTGGTTGGCTGGCGCGATAAGAACGACAACCTTGGTGTTGTAATGCTGCGTAATGAGAGCGATTACAGCCGTGTGCAAATGCGCATGGACAGCAATAAAAAAGTGATCAAAAAATATACGTCAACAATCATAGAAATATTCTCACAAGGTAAGAGCTATTGGGAGAAAATATTTTACTTCGTTCACCTCACAGATTGGGTTTCTGTTTATCTCGCAGATCTCCACGGTGTAGATGCTACAGAAGTGAAGGTGATTGATTCATTAAAAGGCGAACTGAATAAAGCATAAAAAAGACCCGAAAGGGTCTTTTTTATTTATGATTGAAGATTTCAGCTTGAAGATTTCATGCTGCGTTTGTTATTCTGCGGCAACGAGGGAGCTCGCTTAATATAGATGTTTGCCCGCCCTAAAAACAAAAAGCAGGAACATCACGATGCGTTCCTGCCTTCTTGTCTATAAGTGTTTGTTGAAATTTCTTTAATCGAAAAGCGCTCTGTAAACAACGCCGGTAATCACTGCTACTTTTTCAGGCACTTTAAACATAGAGTCCTTAGTGCTGTGTGCAACGATGCTCACTTTGCCACGACCTTTGTCAAAACTGTTTTTGATATCGTCGAAGTTAACAATGGCCATTATTACAAAGGCGGCCATTATGGAGCATAAGACAGTTCTTATGTACAGGCGGTATTTTAGATAAATAGCTTTCATCGCCGGGCGATTTTCGATGTGAAGTTATGACAAATTTTAATGCGTGACAAAAAAGTCTTGCATTATATAGATCGTTTAACACGCCAGAATGTTACAGTTGAACATGCACTCGGAACGAGAAAATATTCGCCGGTCCGCGGTCTTTATTATATGCCGGGTTGATGCAAAGTTGATAATCTCCTGAAAACCAGATTGGATAAGCCGTTGGTTTGAAATTGTAGTACATTTCCAGCACGCCTTCGGGAGCATAGTTTAATTTCGAGTCACCGATGATAAAACCATAACCGCCGGCAGCTAAGTAATCACGGTGGTCTTTAGAGATGCCGTTTACAAGTAACGCAACACCCGCATAGTCATCCACACGATGCCACATGTTGCCGTCCAGATTCAAACCGACACTTGCAGTCTGGTCAATTTCTGTAAATGCCCAGCTCTCGTTCTTGCCGTCGTTCCAGCCGAGTCGTGCAAAAAGCCCGAGGTTTTTATTCAATACCTGATCGAAGCTGATACCAAAACCTGTTTTGGTACGGCCGTTCTGGCGGGTTGCAGTAACATCTGGTGTATCTGTCAGACTGCTGCTGGAAATCGCTTGTTTATAACTGCCCATGTCGGCATTGTTCAGATATCCTAAAACCCGGATATTACCGTCTTTGCCATGCCATTTATAAGCCTTGCCGATTTCGGCATTTAAACTGTATGCCTGACTTAAGTCTGTATTTAGTTCTGCACCATTGGCCACTTTTGGCAGCGTTGCGATAGCAGCCTTATAATTCCAGTTGCTTTTCTGCACCTCTGCTGCAAACGCATAAGTATAACCGCGAACGTTTGCAGCAAAATCCCAGGCACCGTTATTCATCAGCGCCCAGTTCATAAATTGTGTACGTGGCGTATTGGCGTAAGCGTTATTATCGAAAAGATCGCCCATGGCGTATTTGCCGACAGTAAAACGCAGATAGTCTTTTGGTTCGTAACCGCCCAGCTGGTTGGCATCATCCTGTTGTACTTCGGTTTCTTTGCTCAGCGCGATGGTTTGCTCCAGATAGCCACGACCCAGATAAAGTGTTGGCGCCGGATTGCCCACACGTGTTGTTTCGCCGTTTGATGAACCGGCCATACCCAATGCACCACTCAAACCGCTACCACCCGCAATTTCCGGATTCACAAAAACTTTTGCACCTTTCCACAGACGGATGCTGAGATACATGGTCGCAGTCAGTGAGTTTTCTTTTTCTTCTTTACCAATCAAACTGTTCGTGCTCTCATATGGCGACGTCATCTGAGGCTTATATTGGTAGATATAAGTGGTCTGAAAATGGAGATTAAACCGTTTTACGGTATCTTTTGATTCGTCTTTAAGGATATTAAAATGGTTTGCTTTCTCTACTTGCGCCAGAGAATGCACGCCGAAAGACGTAAGCAGGAGTGTTGCTGGTAAAAATTTTTTCATCCGCGGATTAATAACTGAGATGGCTGACCTTAATTGAATTCGGCCGCAAAGATGAAGGAATTTTCTTTATGAAAGCATTAAATATGGGCAATGATGAATGGTCAATGGTGAATGGTCAAACGTGAAAAGTCAAATAACGAACGCGAGTGAGTTTGCTATGGAAATCGTTTATACCAATTGACCATCAAAAAAAGCACGGTTAATTGTGTAAAGATGGATTTACGGAACACGACCGGCCTAAGGAAACGTAGGCGTTAAAAAATGAAATGCATACAGCGTCCGCAATTATGATGGTGAACAGAAGCAACACAGATCAATTATAGAATGGCCAGGAAGGGGTATAAAGCCGCATAGTAAGCTTTAATAATTGCAGCGAAATGCCTTTTCATTTTAGCCGTAGTTTCCTTAAGCCTTGAACTTTTGGTTACTTTTGCTTCAAGGCAAAAGTGACAGAAAACACTTCTGTAAAATTGATTTAGCGGAAAATTTTAATCTCGTTTTTGAAGTTCAATTGGTATAATAAGGATTTGCGCCTTAGTGCCGCCGCGAGACAAAGCTTTGCGTCTTTGCGGGAAAAGCTAATAGTGACGGCAAAAAAATCCCCCGCAATATTGCGAGGGATTCGAATTATTTAATTGTCTAAGCTAGTAATCGCTTCGGAAATTCCCCTCCGAAGGAGGGGGCAGGCTAGGCCGAGGCCTAGTTTCCAAATTCACTCAGGAACTTGATGCGCATCATTTGCAGTTGTTCGATGCTTACATCGCGGTCTTTGAACTCCTCGTAAGCGCTGTCCAGGTTGTCGTCGTGGCTGGCGCGGAAATAATCGAAGATATCCTCCTGCTCGTATTCGTCGAGTTCCTGTTCGATACAGTAATCAAGATTCAGCTTTGTACCGCTGGCAACAATCGTTTCCATTTCGGTAAGCAGATCCTGCAAATTCAGTCCTTTGTTTTTCGCAATGGTTTCCAGCGGAATTTTCTTGTCGATGTTTTGAATAATAAACACCTTCATACCACTTTTGTTCACCACACTTTTCATGACGAAGTCGTCTGGTTTCACAATTTCATTCTCTTCCACATAGCCAGCGATCAGGTCTACAAACTTCCGGCCATAGCGTAATGCCTTGCCCTTGCTCACTCCCTGGATTTTTTCCAGTTCTTCGAGCGTAGTAGGATAGTTGGTGGCCATATCTTCCAGCGAGTTTTCGAGGAAGATCACAAACGGAGGCAGGCCTTTTTCTTTTGCTACTTGTTTACGCAGATCTTTCAGCATGTCAAATAGCCTTGTATCCAGCGTTGCAGCAGCACCCAGGGCCACTTCTTCCTCTTCCTGAACAGCGGCCACTTCTTCGTAGTTATGATTCAGCGCCACCATAATCGAATATGGTTTCTTAAGGAATTTATGACCTTTTTCAGTCATTTTCAGCAGGCCGTACTCTTCAATATCCTTACGGATCATGCCTTCCAGCATCATCTGGCGTATAAGAGATTGCCAGAAATTTGCATCCATTTTCATGATCAGACCGGCGCCGAAAGACTTAAGCTTATCGTGGCGGAATGTTTGAATTTGCGGATTGGACTTGCCGAGAATGATATTTACAACGTAGTCAATGTTGAAACGTTCGTCCAGTTCATTAACCGTGTCGAGTACAATTTTAGTGCTGTCGCGAACTTCCAGTTTTTCTTTTGGATTCAGACAGTTGTCACATTTACCGCAGTTTTCACTTTTATATTCCTCCCCGAAATAATGCAGTAAAAGCCTGCGACGACAAACGCCACTTTCGGCGTAAGCCAATGTTTCAGAAATCAGTTGAGCTCCCATTTCGCGCTCGCTCAGCGGCTTGTCGCGCATGAGGTGTTCTAATTTCTGTACATCTTTATAAGAATAGTATAACAGACAGTTGCCTTCCAGTCCGTCACGGCCGGCACGGCCTGTTTCCTGGTAGTAGTTTTCCAGCGACTTCGGAATGTTGTAGTGCATTACGAAACGCACGTCCGGCTTGTCGATACCCATACCGAAGGCAATCGTCGCAACGATTACATCCACTTCTTCCATCAGGAACGTATCCTGGCGTTGGGCGCGGGTAGTGGCGTCCAGACCGGCATGATAAGCTACGGCGCTGATGCCGTTTGCCTGCAATGTAGATGCCAGTTCTTCCGTCGTTTTACGGTTGAGCGTGTAAATAATACCGCTTTTACCTTTCATGGAGTGAATGTATTTGACCATGTGCTTGAGCACCTGTTCTTTCTTGCCCTTTGGAACAATCTCGTAATAAAGGTTCGGACGGTTAAAGGAGGAAACAAATACGTTCGGTTCGCGGAGCGACAGGTTTTTTACGATGTCGTCCTGCACTTTTGGTGTAGCAGTAGCCGTGAGTGCGATAATCGGAAGATTTGGATTGATCTCTTCGATCATATCGCGCAACTTGCGGTATTCCGGACGGAAATCATGCCCCCATTCCGAAATACAGTGTGCTTCATCGACAGCTACAAAAGAAATATTGATATCTGAAAAGAAGGAGATATTTTCCTGCTTAGTAAGCGTTTCCGGTGCGACATACAGCATTTTGGTATGTCCTTCGAGAATGTCGGATTTTACCTTTTTCTGCTGTGTTTTGCTCAATGTAGAGTTCAAAAAATGGGCAATATGATCACTGCTGCTGTAACCGCGAATCAGGTCTACCTGATTTTTCATGAGGGCGATTAGTGGTGATACGATAATTGCGATTCCGTCGCTCAAAAGGGCCGGCAGCTGATAGCAAAGCGATTTCCCGCCGCCGGTAGGCATGATCACAAATGTGTCTTGCCCCGATAAAATGCTTTTGATAATTTTTTCCTGATCACCCTTAAAGCCTTCAAAGCCAAAGTGTTCATGGAGTGATTTTTTTAAATTGATTTTAGATTTAGCAGTTGCCATACCAGCTTCCATACACAAATTATTTTACCAGAGGTAATTATTCAATCATCCGCAAAGAATATATAAGTCTCCCGAGTAGCGTTAAAAAGGATTGCGAATTTACAACAGTCAAGTTAAAAAAAGTAAAAGAAATATACAAACTTATATTAAACTGTTGTTAATGTTATGCATATCAGATTTTTATATACTGGCTGGTTGTGATTTTTCATGATTATTCGATTGCAAGGTAATGTGATTTAAAGTCGTAATTTTTATCAAGAAAGGTGGTAAGCTGTGCAAATTGATCAGGATTGCGCAGGAAATCCACTTTTGAAATATCGATAATCAGTGTCTTTGAAATATCTTGTTTCAGATATGTTTGATATACGTTTTGCACCTTCTCAAGGTATTCATCCGGAATTTGCTGTTCATAGTCGCGGCCACGGTTGTGAATATTGCGTTGCAGGCTGCTTATGGGCGCATGCAGATAAATCAGTAAATCAGGTGCTGCAAGGTTTGGGTCAATGATATTGAACAAGTTCTGAAACAGTTCGTATTCCTCATCTTTTAAATTGATGCGGGCGAAGAGTTTGCTTTTAATAAATATATAATCAGCAATTATTTTTTCCTGGAAAAGATCCGGGGTGGTGATCATCTCCTTCAATTGTTTGTAGCGGTCGGCAAGAAAAGATAATTCAAGCGGAAATGCGTAACGTTCTGGTTCCTGGTAAAATTTTGGCAGGAAAGTATTATCCGCAAATTCTTCCAGCACAATGCGGGCATTGTAATGTTCGGCCAGCATTTTGGCCAGCGTTGTTTTACCTGCGCCAATATTTCCTTCTACTGCAATGTAACGGTAATCCATAAGAGAAAATCCCCAGGTGCTGAATTGGTTTGCAAAATTCCGAATAATCTGCCTGATTTTGAACAGTTTCATTAAAAATCATGAAATCCCCCTACCAACGGTAGTTCCAGGGAACATCCGGCTGTTATATTGCATCGCTAATCCAGTTGGTTTCCTGTTTGAAACAGGCGAACCGGCAAAGGATCCTGGCAGTTTTTCAATAGTTCTTTCATCGATTGGTGTAACAGTGGGTGTATTTTATCAGGGGCAATTTCCGCCAGCGGAACCATTACAAACCGGCGATCCTGCAAAAAAGGATGCGGTATCATAAGGTTTGGCTGCTGCACAACGGCTTCGTTGTACAACAGGATGTCAATATCTATGGTGCGCTGTCCCCATTTTATATGGCGTTGGCGACCAAGCGTAAGTTCGGCTTGCTGTGTTTTTTGGAGCAGTGATTCCGGACTGAATTGAGTATTAATGCAGATAACCTGGTTCAGAAAGTCTGGCTGATCTTCCAGGCCCCAGGCTGCGGTTTCGTATAAAGATGATTTTCGGATAACCGGTCCACAGGTTTCGGCGATAATCGAAACAGCCTTGCCGAGCTTTTCTTCGCGATTACCTTCGTTACTGCCTAATAAAATGTATACTTCATTCATTTGGAGATGTAAAGATAGTTGAGAATGATAACTTAGATTTGTAAACAGTAATATTTAAAACAACACTAGATGAAACAATTCTTTAAGATGTTTTTTGCCTCGCTGCTGGCCATGATTGTGGCGGGAGTAGTGATGGTGGTTATTTTTATAGCCATTATCGCCGGCCTGGTATCAAAAACGGTATCGTCAGAAAAAGAGAAAAAAGTAATGACTGCTTCTGTTCTGAAAATAGAACTGGACAGGACGATGCACGAACAGGGAGAAACAAATTCGTTCTCCATGTTTAGCAATGATGAACCATACAATGCAGGTTTGTACGATGTTGTGAAATCGATTAAGAAAGCCGCAACGGATGACAATATCAAAGGCATTTTTATTAAGCTGGATGGCACTGCCAATGGTTGGGCTACATTGCAGCAGCTGCGGCAGGCGCTGACTGAGTTTAAATCCAGCAAAAAATTCATCTATGCCTACGGCGAAAATATTCCGCAGAAAGCTTATTACGTAGCGAGTGTGGCTGATAGCGTGTATCTGAATCCGGTGGGCAGTATGGAAGTGAAGGGTTTGGTTTCTCAGCTGACTTTCTTTAAAAATGCGCTGAGCAAGCTGGAAGTACAACCTGAAATTTACTATGCGGGTAAATTCAAAAGTGCTACGGAACCATTCCGTGCCGATAAAATCAGCGATGCTAACCGCGTGCAGATCACAGCGCTGCAAAACGGCATCTGGGCCGAATTTTTGAATGCAGCCGCGCAGCATGCAGGTACAGATACGGCATCTATTCATGCTTTGGCAACTAATGGTTCTATTCAATTTCCGGCTGATGCGTTGAAAAGCAAACTTGTAGACGGTTTGCTGTATTGGGACGAAGTGGAGGATCGTATGCGCTCCAAAATGGGCCTGAAAGCTGATGAAAAGATCAATTATGTTTCGCTCGATGAATACAATGACAAGTCTGTAGTTGATGGTAAATCAGAGGATGGCAGAATCGCTGTGTTATTTGCGGAAGGTGATATTGTAGATGGTAGTAAGGAAGATGATTATCAGATTGCATCGGAAGATTTTGTGAAAACAATCCGTTCGCTCCGCAAAAACGATAAAGTAAAAGCTGTAGTAATGCGCGTAAACTCTCCGGGTGGCAGTGCGCTGGCTTCAGAAGTGATGCTGCGCGAATTGCAATTGCTCCGTCAGAAAAAGCCATTAATCGTTTCGATGGGTGATGTTGCAGCTTCAGGTGGTTATTATATTTCTTGTCAGGCGGATAGCATTTTTGCGATGCCTAATACGATTACAGGTAGCATCGGTGTATTCAGCATGTTGTTTAGCATAGAAGGATTGATGAAGAACAAACTGGGTGTGAATTTCGACGAGGTAAAAAATGCGCCTTATGCCGATTTCCCGACCATGTCACGCAATTTGACTGCTAACGAAGCACAGCGCATGCAGAATGGTGTGGATACTATTTATCATATTTTCAAAAGTCGCGTTGCTGCTGGTCGCCATATTTCGGAAGCTGATGTGGATAGCATTGCGCAGGGCCGTGTGTGGACAGGTAAAGATGCTTTGGCCATTCACCTCATCGATGCTTACGGTAATCTGGACCGTGCTATTCAGAGTGCGGCAGCAAAGGCAAAATTGAGTAGTTATAAAGTGGTGACTTACCCAGAACCGGTTGATAAACTGGAAAAACTGTTTCGTCGTGTGAGTCGCGCCAATGCTTCAACGGCGCTGACTAAACAGATGATTGAAAATGAACTGGGCGAAGATTATCAATGGTATAAAGAATTTAAATCATTGAGAAAGATGAATGGTAAAACGATGATGGCGATGCCAACGAAGTTGTCTTTCGAATAAAAAGCTTTTAGCAAGTGCAAAGGCTGTCTCAATTGAGGCAGCCTTTTGTTTTTAGGGAATCTGTGAAACTGTCAGACGACTTTGAGTCGTCCGACAGTTTTCCGCTGTTGCGGCACTGTTAAATTCCCTGCTATGATCCCTTCGCGTTTTAACCTGGTTATATATATTCCCGTCTTCATAGTATCTTTAGGGTGAAAATCATTCTCCCTTTATATTTTTAGTTTCTGTGAAAAAAGAATCCATCTCGGTATTCGATATATTTAAGATTGGCGTCGGGCCAAGCAGTTCTCATACGCTGGGTCCATGGCGGGCTGCATTACGTTTTCTGGATGGCATTGCCGCTACAGAAGATCTTCAGAACATCGCATCGGTTAAGGTTTTACTCTATGGTTCATTGGCCAAAACAGGTCATGGGCATGGTACGGATGTTGCGGTGATCCTTGGTCTTTGTGGCGAAGATCCGGTGACGTTTGATGTAAACGAAATTACGCCACGTATGCGCCAGATTTCCGAGCAGAAAAAAATGAAAGTCGGCAAGGCAAAAGAAATTGCTTTTGACCCGGCGGTAGACGTAGAGTTTCTGATGAACGAAAGTCTGCCGTTTCACCCGAATGCATTGACTTTTCTTTGCAGTTTCGAGGATGGGCGTGATGTTGCGGAAACATTTTATTCCATCGGCGGCGGATTTGTAGTAAAAGAAAACGAACAAGGTGGCGGTGCAAATGACGTGGAACTTCCTTTCCCGATTGAGAAAAATGCAGATCTTTTACACTGGTGTATGAAAACCGGTCTCAGCATCAGCGAAGTGGTAATGGAAAATGAATCTGCATGGCGTAGCGAAACCGCAACCAAAGCGGGTGTGCTGAAAATATGGGAAGTAATGCGTGATTGTATTTATCGCGGGTGTCATATCTCGGGAGAATTACCTGGTGGGCTGCATGTAACACGCCGGGCAGCGGCACTCAATAAAAGATTGCTTAAAGACAAAACATATAATAATCACCAGGAGTGGGTGGCGGCAATTCGCGAAGGCGGACAGCAGTTTAAATACACGCTTGACTGGGTAAGTTGTTTTGCGCTGGCTGTAAACGAGGAAAATGCTTCTTTCAGCCGAGTGGTAACAGCTCCTACAAATGGCGCTGCGGGTGTAGTTCCTGCGGTATTACAATATTATATCGCGTTCTGCGATGGTTTTGACGAAGATAAAATTATCCAGTTCCTGTTGGTGGCTTCGGAGATTGGTAGCATTTTCAAGAAAGGTGCAACGCTTTCTGCTGCAATGGGTGGCTGTCAGGCAGAGATCGGTGTATCATCAGCGATGGCTGCAGCAGCGCTTACCGAATGTCTCGGAGGTAGCGTTCGCCAGGCTATGATGGCGGCGGAAATTGCAATGGAACACCATCTGGGTCTTACTTGCGATCCGGTTGCCGGACTGGTGCAGGTGCCATGTATTGAACGTAACACAATGGGCGCTATCAAAGCAATCACAGCCTCACAACTGGCATTGCAAAGTAATCCGGATAATGCACGTGTATCGCTGGATGCAGTGGTGAACACGATGTGGGAAACCGCACTGGATATGAATCATAAGTACAAGGAAACCGCCGAAGGCGGACTCGCGACCAATATTCCGATCAGTTTAAGTGAATGTTAGTTTTCGATGAATTTTTATAGGAAGGGTAGCGGTGACGCTACCTTTTTTTGTTGATGGAGAGCGGGTTTCTCGCAAAGTAGTTGCGTTTTCTTTCTCGCGGCGGCACGAAGGTTCCGGGATGTTTTCCTTTACTTAATTTTAAATCCACACTGGCGTAGGTGTTCTGAAGGGCACTAGAGTCCATAAATTCTGCCGGTTTCCTAAATGGCATCGTCGAATGTCGACTGGAATTAATCATTGATTTCTGTCATTTGAAAAATTAATTGAATTATTTAATTTGGCGGCAGCCTCCCAATTCGATCATTAATAAAGTGAAATATGTTTTTACGGAACTCTATCGTTGCAATGCTTTTGCTTTGTCTTGGTTTTTTTAGTGTCAGCGCTGCCGAGAAAAACAGATTTCTAAAAGATGATCCGGAATCCATTAAACAGTATGTATTGCAGACCCAATGGGACATTGCGCCTAAGGCCAATGCAATCGTTTTGTTTGAGCGCGCTGTTTATTCCATTTCTAAAGATGCCGGTGGATTTTATGTAACCCGCACGGTGCACAGTGTTGTTAAAATCCTCAATAAAGACGGCGTTGATCAGGCTGATGTAGTGGTGCCGGTAGGGTTTTCGCGAACGCATGCGGTAGAATTTAAAAAAGTAAAAGGCACAACTTATAATGTCGAAGATGGCAAACTGGTGAGTCAGTCATTGTCTCCGGATCAGATCAAAAAAGATGTGGTGCGGAACGGCGTCATGTCTGAAAGATTTTCACTGCCTTCGGTAAAAGAAGGTTCAGTGATTGATTATAGCTACCAGATCGAAGAAGACATGTCGTCATTTTTCAGCTGGGATTTTCAGGAAGATATTCCAAAGGTATACAGCGAAGTAGTGGTGATGTATCCGCGGATTTTAAACGTTGGCGGTATTGCGCAGAGCATTTACGCTTTTGAGAAATTTGACGATACGAAAAAGAATGTGGACGATGCATCCGTTCCGCTGGCGTATAGCGGATCAGTCGAGGCGCTGGAACGCGATGATGTGGGAATGCATTGGGTGCGGAGAAATATTCCGGCTTACGAAAAAGAACCTTATGTGTACAATGTGTATAACTATACGGAGAAAATAGACATTCAGGTTTCGGGAATTTACAATGGAATGGGGAACGGTAACCGCTGGGGCACCTGGGATAAAGCGACGGAATACCTTTATAAAAATGAAGCGTGTTTCCAATCGTTGTCGAAGCGGGAAGGTTTTCTCCGCGATGATGTAGAACGGCTTACTAAAGGTCAGCCCGATGATCTGAGTAAAGTGAAAGCTATATATGGTTTTGTGCGTGACAGTTTTGAATGCACGGGTCATAACGGAATCTGGCATGCGAATTTATTGGATAAAGTTTACAGCAAACGCAGCGGCAGTGTTACAGAACTGAATGTGCTACTGGTGAAAATGTTGCGTATGGCGGATTTGGATGGCAATGCAGTGCTGCTCAGTACCAGAAAACATCTCCGACTGGTAGAAGAATATCCCTTGTTGATGCGTTTGAATTATTGTGTCTGTCAGGTGAAACTTGGCGACAGTACCTACTATCTGGATGCCTCTTCTAAAAACATACCATTTGGCGTGTTACCGATGGATTGTTACAACGGCTATTCAAGTGTGATCGACAGGGATAACAGCGAAGCCGTAAATCTTGACCCCGCGATGCTGGTTGAAAAAACGATTGTAGCAGTGCACACAACCAATGATGAGCTCAGTAATTATCAGATAAACGGAACCTGGAGCTTTGGCTGGAGCGGATCAATCCGGTACCGTTCGCAATGGAAAAAGGACAGCATGGAGATTAAAAAATACGTGTTGCAGGAGGTGAAGAAAATGCCAATAGACGCATCATTGATCGATTATTCAGTGAAAAATCTGGATGAATCAGACAAGCCGCTGGTGCTTTCAATTAATATGAAACTGAAATTTTCGCAGGCAGATCATTTAATGATTTCCCCTTGTATGGTACGTAGTTTCAGTGAAAATCCATTTAAGGCAGACAAGCGGTATTATCCTATAGAAATGCCTTCTGCGGCGGTTATGTCATTTATTCTCTACTTGAAAATACCGAAAGAATATAAAATCGGGTCTTGTCCGGAATCGGTGGTTTATCGTATCGATGACCGCAATCAATACCGCTACGTGATCGATAAAAACACAGAACAAAATACCATCCAGCTGCGTACCGACTTTACCATGAAAGATGCACGGTTTGATGAAAGTAAATATAGCCAGCTCAAATCATTTTTTAACAGCATGATCGAATGCCAGCAGCAAATGCTGGTACTTCAGAAATAAATCCTGATCAGATGAATAAACCATTACACTATTTTTTCGGCGCTGTATTTTTTACGATGCCATTTTTATCGCAGGCAAAATCCGGTAATGAGCCTTCCTACGCAGTAAACAATATTAATAAGGCGCTGTTGACAAATGCCAGTGCAGTAGTACGGCATTACGATCAGGACGTCGAAATAGTTGCTACGAATGAGGTCACGAACCGCACGCATATCGTATTGACTATTCTCAATGAAAAAGGTCAGCATTACGCATCTGCGATAGATTTTTTCTCGTCGCTGTCAAAGATAAAAAAGATGACAGCCGCAGCTTATGATGCCAATGGTGACCTGCTCTATAAAGTGAAAGAATCTGATTACATCACTAGAACTGTTTCGCCGCAGCCGGGGCATTATGATGATAATAAAATACGTTATTATGATTTTCCGAAAGGAAGATTCCCTTATACGATAGATGTTTATATAGAAAAAGAAGAACAACAAACCTTCTTTCTGCCTAGCTGGACACCACAGGAAAGCGGCGATATTGCAGTGGAAAACGCAACATTCACAGTAGTTACAGCGCCGGATTATCAATTGCGGTACAAAGGTTTTCATGTAGCGGATGCGCCGGTCATTGCAGGAACAGAGCAACGGAGGTATAGTTGGAAAATCGCTGATATTGCCGCCAGCCCTGAGGAGCCACTGACGCCCGAAAGCCGGCTGTCCCGGCCGTGTGTACTGTTGGCGCCTACCAAATTTGAAATAGACGATCATAGTGGCACCATGACTAGCTGGAGCGACTTTGGCAAGTTCATCTACGAATTAAATGCACAGCGCGATATCTTGCCGGAGGCAGAGAAAAAGAAGATTCATGCTTTGGCAGATAAATTACCGGATAACCATGAAAAAATCCGCGTGTTGTATAAATATATGCAGGATAATTTTCGGTACGTAGCGATAGAATACGGTATCGGCGGTATTCAGACGCTTAGTGCGGATTTTCTTTGCAACAACCGTTACGGCGATTGCAAGGCGCTCAGTAATTATATGATGGCGATGCTGAAGGAAGTTTCCATTCCTGCAAACGTGGTGGTGATTTCTGCTGGTGAAACGCCGCGTATGAAAATGCAGACAGATTTTGTGTCCAGCCAGTTTAACCATGCTATTTTATGTGTGCCGATGGCAAAAGACACTGTCTGGCTGGAATGTACGAGCACCGATCTGCCGTATAATTATCTGAGCGATTTTACCCAAGACCGAAATGCGCTGATGGTGACTCCGAATGGTGGCGTGGTGGTACATACGCCGGTGTATGGTGTAGCAGTCAATAAGGTAGTCCATCGTGCGACTGCAAGAATAAATGATGACGGTAGTCTGGATGTAACGATGAACAACCACTATACCGGAACGCCTGCTGTAAAAGTGTTTCACGCAACTACCCATGTTTCGCAGCATGAGCTGGATCAGTATGTGAGTAATAAATTTAAACTGCCTGGTTACCAGGTGATCAAGTCAGAATATAAACATGCCGAGGACGCAGCTATAATGACCATGGATGAAACGATGGACATCAGCGCCGCCAATATGGTGAGCCGCAGCGACAGCCGTTTGTTTGTAGATGCAGATCTGGTTCCGGTAGGCATTGGTGTGCCGGTTGCAACCGAAACTAGGCAGAATCCTTTTTTCTTTCCGAGTTCGTTTGCTGTTGAAGACCATTTTGAAATAGATCTGCCGGCAAATGAAACTATTGAATTTTTGCCCGAGCCGGTAACTGCCAGTTATACTTTCGGTAGTTATTCCTGTGCTGTAAAGCAATCCGGAAATAAGTTGGTCGTTACCCGTACGCTGCAGCAAAATAGCGGTGTTTACGAGGCTTCAGTCTATGCAGATTTCGAAGCATTTGTTGATAAAGTAAATTCCGGTAATCAGATAAAAGTGGTGTTGAAGCACCAATAAATCAAACAAACCACACATCATTCAAAATAATTAAGACATGAATTTTTACCCTAAAAACCTTCGCGGTATTGTTACTGCTTTTTTATTTAGTATCTGCATTTGCCAGCAAGCCACAGCAAAGGAAAATTTTAATGATGAATATTTTCTTCGGAATCTGAAGCAGAATAATTTTTCTATAGACCCGTCTGCAGTGGCCGTTGTACTGTATGAAAAATCGACGGTAGATATTTCACCTGATAACGGATGGGTTGTTTCGCAGAAAGTACACCGGATTATTAAAGTCATCAGGAAAGAAGGGCTGGACCAGGCAGATGTATTGGTGGCGACTTTCCATGTAAATGGTTCTTTTGCCGAGATAAAGAAAATAGCTGGTACTACATATAATCTGGAGAATGGCCAGATGCAGCAGCAGCAGCTGAACACAGATCTTGTAACCGCTGAAAAAGATTACATGTTTCTGACCAGAAAATTTAGCATGCCGTCTGTGAAAGAAGGATCGATCATCGATTACACCTATACAATCCGGCACGATTTTGGACTGATGTATACCGACTGGACTTTTCAGGACGGTATTCCCTGTCTTTACAGTGAACTGGAAACCACTATTCCGGTAATATTTGATACGCGTTCCATGACTCAGGGAAATCTTCAGTTTGTGGAGCTTCCGAATGGGCCGCGCAAAATTGCAGACTCATTGTTGCCGGAGTCCTTTCGATATTCGGAAATAGTTAATGGCAACGAATTTAAAAACAGTCACTGGGTACGCAGAAATATTCCCGCACTCGAAGAAGAGCCGTTTGTGGCGAGTGTAAATAACTACAAAGAGAAGATCAAATTACAGATCACAGGCACAACCAAAAATAGTTTCTCCGTCAATTTTCTGAATACCTGGCCAAAACTCAACAAAGCATTGTACGAGAGTTTTAGCTTCTACCGACCGCTGGTACTGCGTCATGAGGACATCGGCCGCGTTGCGAAAGAGCTTACAGCGTCCTTAAACGATGAAACAGAAAAAGCCAAAGCCATTTACAATTACGTTCGCAAAAATATTTCCGCAAAAGAAAACTCCGGAATATGGTCGACCAGAGATCTTAATGATGTATTTGTAAAACATACGGGTACACCGGCTGAGATTAATCTTGTGATGATCGCGATGATGAAAGCTGCAGGCCTGAATTGCGATCCCGTGATTTTGAGCACGCGTGAGAATGGTAAAATATACGATGCATTTCCGGCGCTGACTGGATTTAATCATACAATCGGAATGCTGGTAGTGGGCAGTGAAACCTATTATCTGGATGCATCCGAGAAATATAATCCATTTGGAACCTTGCCGGAACAATGCTACAACGGCTATGCGCGTCTCGTTAATCAAAATGGAGGCAGCGTTAATTTGCTGCCGGAAATGAATAAGAACAAAGGAATGGTGGTGGTAACAACCGAGAACGCCGATCCGCAGCATTATACGCTCAACTTCAAGCAATATTTTACCAAGGCAGAAGCAGCGGGATTAAGGGCTGAATGGTCTGCCGATACTACAGAAATCCGCAAGCACCTTATCAAAAGTCTGAAGGTATTGTCGCTCAATGCAGCATTGAAGACTTATGAAATTCAGAACCTTGATAATCCTGAATCCGCACTGACGCTCAATTATACAGTTTCCTTAAGCTGGCCTTCCGGCAAAAGTGTTTATTTCACGCCAGTGTTTATGAACCGTTATTCCAGCAATCCGTTTAAAGCTAATGAGCGCATTTATCCGGTGGAGATGGATGGGGTTACGGATTATTCTTATTCATTACAGCTAAAGATACCGGATGGTTTCACCCTGGAAGAAATGCCAAAATCGAGCATCACTACGATTGACGAGAAAGATGAATACAAGTTTATGACGCAATATGATAAGGAGACGAATACATTGCGGCTGAACGCTCGTTTGCAAATGCTCCGTACAGATTTTCAAACAGAGGAATATCCGGTTGTGCGGGCGTTTTTCGATAAAATACTTGCCGCTAATCAGCAGAAAATAATACTGAAATAATGCTATTGCAGCTTCCGTATAAACCCTTTATTTTTCACGGTGGACGCGGGATTTGGGAGGTTTATGTTATTAGTTTCCTATTAAGCCTTAAAACAATTTTGTTTAGAACTGATTTTATTATTTTCGTTTCTTCTAGAACATTTAAAAGAACATAGCGAACATACGTTGCCTATGAAAAAAAAGAAATATAAGCTACCCTACAAAGTCAACATAATGGACATCCTGCCGTTTGAGGAAATCTACAGCTGGCAGCGCGATAAGTTTTTTATTGATATTCCCCGTGTAGCAGACGGAGAAATGTATTTTGAGGTTGGAACGGATAAGCAGAAAGTCGAATATTCAGCACTGGATATAACTGATGTTTTGGGTGACTTGATGGATGCTTTGAATAAGATCATTCGTCCGTCCGGTAATAATGACGGAACAGGTTACCGTGCGTCTGATTACATCGCGCAGGTGATTCATGACACCGAAAACGGTATTTTTCTGTGGACATTTGTCTATTCGGAAAACCTGCTGCAGATCGCGATCTGGAAAACATGGAATGTTGATTTTCTGGAAGAGATTGCTGACTATCATTTTGATGCGGCAAAATATGAAGCAGCGAAGCAAAAACCGGTAAAGGACATTACACAAGGACTTAAATTTTCCGTAGCGATGCGCCCGGATTATTTTATACTGCCGTTGCTGAATGCCGCCAACCGACTGAAACAATCACACACACCGCGCGATTATGAAAATCATTGCGCATTCCCTTTCCCTGAAGACCAGTATGCCGACCTCAAGCATTGGCTTGATACAGAATGGCAAGCTGAATAATTTCGCCCGTATGGCAGAGACCCTTAACTTTGCCGCATGCAAGCGTTTTTACAAGCCGTTTTTAACGGACAACACATAAATGAAAAGAATTTTTTCCTCATGGCAGGTCCATGCGTAGTGGAAGGGGAAGAAGTCGTAATGAAAACTGCCGAGCAGGTCGTGAAGATCTGTGAAAAACTTAAGATCCCTTACATCTTCAAATCCTCTTACCGAAAAGCCAATCGTACGCGCCTGGACAGTTTTACAGGTATCGGCGATGAAAATGCGTTGAAATTACTGGCAAAAGTAAAAGCTACTTTTAATGTGCCGGTGGTAACGGATATTCATGCGGCTAATGAAGCGGCTATGGCTGCCGAATATGTAGATGTATTGCAGATCCCTGCATTTCTCTGCCGTCAAACAGATATTCTCATCGCAGCTGCTGAAACTGGTAAAATAGTAAACGTGAAGAAAGGCCAGTTTTTGTCGCCGGAAGCAATGCAATTTGCAGTAGATAAGCTCCGCCAGAGCGGTAATGAGCAGATCATCCTGACGGATCGCGGTGCTACATTCGGTTATCATGATCTGATTGTTGATTACCGTGCTATCCCGACGATGCAGCAAATGGATGTACCAGTGGTGCTGGATTGTACGCATTCTTTGCAGCAGCCGAATCAGACAAGCGGCGTTACAGGCGGTAATCCCGCAATGATAGAAACCATTGCCCGTGCTGGTATTGCAGTCGGTGCTGATGGTTTGTTTATCGAAACGCATCCAAATCCTGCACAGGCTAAATCAGATGGAGCTAATATGCTTCGCCTCGATCTGCTGGAAGGTTTGCTGGACAAACTGGTAAGATTGAAAGAAGTAGTGAATACATTATAAAACCCCGGCCCTAAAGGGAGTTACATAATTTAGATTAATCTTCGTGGAGGCTTTGAGTCTCCACGATTTTTTTGTCCTAGCCCCTGAAAGGAAATTCCTTGCCGCACATTATCCAGATTAAACACATTCTTCACATTGCCATTATCGCATTAATTGAAATCCAATTCTTCTGTATTCAGATGGCGCATAGAGCATCCGATTGTGTACGTCCACCGTTTCGCCGTGAAACAATAAGCGATAATGTGCATAGGCTGCTTCTTTGATCGGCTTGCGCGAATAGAGATTCAGAAAGTTGCTGTGCTCGGTGCCGCACAGCGGTTCAAAGTTGATATAGATAGCCTGCTGGCTGAGCGGCTTCTTCATGTGCTCACCCATAATCTGCCGAAAACCTGCAATGCGTGCCCATTTTAAAGTGCCATCCTCCGGGTTGTAATGAACATAGATGTGTTCCCCGAAATGTATTTTATCTACCCATTTTGCATGTTTTTTCCGTGGTACACAAGGCGCATTCAGGATAATATTATCCACCCATACCGATTGATTATAGCGGATTACAGCATCATGTTTCGCGATTTCCCGAATCATATTGTTGCCCATGCTATGAAAGAACAGCGACAGATGTCCGGTACCCATTTTATGTTGATCACGCAGCATTTTTACGGTATCGAGCACAGGCATAAAATCCTTATAGCAAATACAGGCGTTGCGGAGCGCAAACTTGTAATTCTTCAACGGCTTGTATGTTGTACGAATACTGGGGTAGTCGAGCAACAGTACATTTACGCCATATTGGCCGCTCATTTGCATGCCACGATCTGCATCCGAAGTGAAGATTTTACCCATGCCTTCTGTATAAGTCACCCAATCTCGATTGATGTCCGGCACTGCGCGTATAGCATTTACAATAGAAGCATATGGGTGAATATACCATTTGCCGGCACGGGCATACATCAGATAATAACGCAGCGTTTTTCCATCACGTAATTCACCGACAAACCGGACATCTCCCGGTTGTATATTCCGGCTGCTGGCGATCACAATCACTGTATCTGAGGCTGCAAGCGCCGGCAACGGCTGCTCGGAGCTTTCCATGATCATGTTTTTCCAGAAGTCTTCGTTGTTGAAATATTCGTAAGGGGATTGGGCGTTGGTATTAGTTAAAAATGCTATTAGCAAAATGAGTGAGAGCAGGTAGCGCATGGAGAAAATTGAAATAATGTCAATAAAGTTAAAGGAAAACCTTTCTTTTTTGGTCCAAACGGGGGATGAAAAAACCAGTCTGAACCATTAAGTTTGCTTCCGTTTTACAATTCACATTCATGAAGCTGAATAAATATGTATTGCTCGCCGCAGCCGGAGTATTGGCCTTGCAGCCAGCGATAGCGCAAAAGAAGAATTTTACGATTGCTGAAGCTACCAATGGCATGACTACTACATTGGCACCGAAAGCGATTAAACAGGGCAGCTGGCAGCCGGGAACCAATAATTTTTTCCAGGTAGCAAATAATGCATGGGTAAGAACTGCTTATCCATCCATGAAAACGGATACGGTATTGTCTGCTGATTTTCTGAAAACCGACAGCATGAAAGCTTTCCCGACAATGAACTGGGCCGGTAATAATGTGTATTTCCAGAATGGTGATCATTTGTTTGTTGGCAAGATGAGCGATGGTAAAATCAATTGGAACAAAAAGGCTTTGCCAGAAAACGCGGAGAATGTATTTGTTGATAAAACTACAGGCGCTGTAGCATTCACGAAAGACAATAATCTTTATTTGCTGTCGAACGACCAGCCCGTGCAGATTTCTCACGACGCGGATCCTGCGATTGTGAATGGTAAATCCGTACACCGCGATGAATTCGGTATCGACCACGGTATTTTCTTTTCTCCGAAAGGTACGTTGCTAGCGTATTACAGAATGGACCAGCGTAACGTGAAAGATTATCCGGTAATTGACTGGAGTGAAGTTCCTGCCAAGAACAACAACATCAAATACCCGATGGCAGGTGGTCCTTCTCATGAAGTGACCCTGAATGTTTTTAACCCTGCTACTAACAATACGGTGACACTCAAAACCGGTGAACCTAAAGATCAATATCTGACTGGTGTAACCTGGAGTCCGGACGAAAAATATATTTTCATTTCGGTGCTTAACCGCGACCAGAATCATCTTTGGTTAAATCAATATGATGTTGCAACAGGTGAAAAGGTAAAAACGCTTTTTGAAGAAACGGATTCGAAATACGTGCATCCTGAACATGGTATTAGCTTTCTGCCGGGCAGCAACGACCAGTTTATTTTCTGGAGCAATAAAGATGGTTTCAAACATCTGTACCTCTATAACACAGACGGAAAGTTGGTTCGCCAGATCACAAAAGGTAGCTGGGAAGTCAATGAGATCGTTGGTTTCAATAAAGACAAAAGCCTGGTGTTGATTACGGCTGCAAAAGAATCTCCGTTGGAGAAACATAGCTATGCTGTAAACTGGAAAAGCGGCAATATGACACGCCTGGATAAGGAAGCGGGTATGCATACTGTGAGCGCAAGCGAAGATGGTAAATACATTTTTGATGTATTTAACGGTGCGGGTATTCCGAAGAAAAGTATGCTGCGCAGCGTGGATGGCAAGAAGGAAACGGTGTTGATTGATGCGCCCAATACATTGGCTGATTTTGATCGTCCGGAAATAAAAAATATTACGCTGAAAGCTGATGATGGTACGCCGTTGTACGGCAAACTGATTCTGCCTACGCATTTTGACAGCACGAAGAAATATCCGGTGATTGTTTATCTCTACAATGGTCCGAATGTGCAGATCGTACACAACCAATTCCCGGAAAGCGGCAATCTCTGGTATGAATATATGGCGCAGAAAGGGTATGTAGTATTCACGATGGATGGCCGTGGCAGCAGTAATCGTGGTATGGCATTTGAACAGGCTACGTTCCGTAAATTGGGTACTGTAGAACTGAATGATCAGCTGAAAGGTGTGGATTATCTGAAATCATTGAAGTATGTGGACGCAGCGCGTATGGGTATTCATGGCTGGAGCTTCGGTGGCTTTATGACTACGAGCATGATGCTGCGCAATCCTGATGTATTTAAATGTGCAGTAGCCGGTGGTCCGGTAATAGATTGGAAAATGTATGAAGTGATGTACACGGAACGTTACATGGATACGCCGCAGGACAATGCGCAGGGTTATGAAGATGCGAATCTGCTGAGCAAGGTGAAAAACCTGAAAGGTAAGCTGATGCTGATTCACGGAACTAATGATGATGTGGTGGTTTGGCAGAACAGTATTAAATTCCTGAAGAAATGTGTAGATGAAAATGTGCAGGTAGATTATTTCGTTTATCCGGGTCATCCGCATAACGTACGCGGCAAAGACAGAGTGCATCTGATGCAGAAGATTTCTGATTATTTTGATTTATACCTGAAACCGTAGACGGTGAATAGTCAATGGCGAATGGTCAATGTTTGTGAAACGTCAAACGTCAAAAGTCAAAAAATCCCGGTCACATTGTGGCTGGGATTTTTTTGTTGAAATTTTCTCGCAGCGGCACTACGATACCGCGTAAAGTTATTTAACGGAATATTGCGTCTTTGTGTCCGCTGTGAGAGAAAAAACTTTTGCGTCTTTGCTCCTTACGCATCTTTGCGGGAAAGCCTTATCTTATTGCTAATGCTCTCGCCATTGTTAGATAATAAGCGCTTTGCGTCTTTGTGTCCGCTGTGAGAGAAAAAACTTTTGCTTCTTTGCTCCTTACGCGTCTTTGCGGGAAAATTGACATTTTAACGGAATATTGCGCCGTTGTCCCTTCGTGAGAAACCTTCGTAATTGCGTTGGGAGTTCAGAGGAGCTAGAGGAGGCTTTATTTAAACAGCTCAAAGCTATATCGCGCGTTGCTCCAGAACTCATCCAGTGCAATGATGCGTGGTTTGAAAAAGGAAATTAATTCCGGCCAGTCTTCCTGACGGAATACGCTCACGCCTTCAATGCAGGTTGAAATGCGGCTCACTGTTCTGTTTTGTTCATCACGTGCATCCGGCTCCCATTCCCATTCTTCATCCAGCGTTGCGTGTAATACGCTTTTCAGTTCTTCAAACTGTTCATACATGAGTTCGCGCATATTCGGGTCCGACATTTCAATCATGATGCAAGCTGTTTTGTTTTCAGCCGTCATTTTGAAATATAGATTTTTGATCCCCGTTTTATAGTTGACCCAGTTGATGCGCATGCCGTCGGCAGAGGGTTGCATGGCGATGTATTGCCCGAAGGTTTTCCAGAATGTCTGTCTGATCGCCGATGCCTGTTCTTTTGAATACAAGCAGCGAAGATAAACTTTAACCCCCAACCCCTAAAGAGGAGTTTTTGTGCCTTTTGTTAGTGCTGCACCGGAATATTGCTAAAGATCAGACTGTCCTCTTCCGCTGGCAGGGCTTTTAATTGTTGCTTTAATCCGGCGATTACGATCCAGTATGCAATCCAGAAACCAAAAGAGGCAATACCGATCAAGCCGGTAAGTAGCAACGGAATATTCGCAGAGAAATATCTGTTTAAGACTGTAAGCAAAAAATTCAATGTAAAAGTTGCAGCGTAAACATACCCGATCCAAGTGGCGGTAGCAATGGGAGATGGGAGACCTCTGCGTTTATACTCAGTATCTATGGATTCGGAAACGCCTGCTACCGTGCGGAACAGCCAGTAATAGTTGAATATCGGCACAAACAGTAACCAAACCTGGTCGGGATGTATTTTACGGTTTTCAAAACGGACCAGTTTCAGTGTTTTGGCCAATGTATTCATAAACAAGGCGCCGACAACAAGGAAGATGATAAAGAAAATGAATTGAATGATTGCTAAAAACATTATTCGAAGATTATAGTTTATTGATAATATCGTTTTGTTGAAAGTTGTTCTTTATGCTAATGTTGTACGGGAATGTTTTTGAAAATAAGGCTTTCTTCGTTTTCCTTGGGAGGTAATTGACTTAGTTTTTTCTTGTAGTCTGCAACATTGGCCCAGTAAGCAATCCAGACGACAAAGCTGGCCAGAAGCAGGAATGAATTAAACGGACTGTCGCGGGTAGTCCAGCTCATAATACTACAAACAATATCAAGTACCGATGTGGCAATACCAAGTGCATACGTTGGCCTAGGTGCAATTACAATTGCCCGGCTGCGAAACTCGTTGCTGATTGATGCTGATATTTTTTTAGCTAAAACGAAAGACCAATAGAAATTGAAAATCGGTATCAGTATCAGCCACACCTGATTGGGCTCCAGGGTGCGATTGCGGATATCAACCAACTGCAGCGTTTTCGACAAAGTCAGGATAAATAGTACCGTGACGGTCAGAAGGCCGCCAAGAACTATCAAACCAAGAATTAATGCGCCGATAGGGTCCATGTGAGTTATTTTTAATATTAAATCCCTTCAAACATACGATTTCGTTTATAAAATCAAAAAGCGTTCCAGACTAATCGTGTGGAACGCTTTGTTTGTGTGATGTTTTATTGTGAATTTATTTTCCTTCAAACATACGATTCAATCCCAGTACGTCTTTCATTGTAAAAACGCCTTGTTTGCCCGCTACAAATTCAGCGGCCAGTACAGCACCTTTGGCAAAACCTTCGCGGTTGTGCGCTGTATGCGTGATTTCGATATCGTCGATGTCTGAAGTATATTTTACAACGTGAGTACCCGGTATATTTTCAATACGGTGTGCCACGATCGCAATGTCTTCCGGTTTTTCCTCTGTTTCTTTTGTCCAGCGGGTTTTACGTTCCAGATGATCCAGAATGCCTTCAGCAATTGTGATTGCCGTGCCGCTTGGTGCATCTTTTTTCTGTGTATGGTGCGTTTCCTCCACGTTTACATTGTATTCGCCGTGGTCGTTCATCAGACGCGCCAGTTGCTTGTTCAGCTCAAAGAAAAGATTGACACCCACGCTGAAGTTAGACGCCCAGAGAAACGCTGTTTTATTTTCTACTGCTGTGTATTCTGCATGCGATAAACCTTCATTCCAGCCGGTGCTGCCACAAACGACGGGTACGCCTGCTTTCAGGCAGATTTCTACATTTTCTTTCGCTACTTCAGGGTTGGTAAATTCAATCACCACATCTGCGCGCTGCAGATTTTCAGCGGTAAACTCATGACGGTTGGCCGTCGCAATTTTTAAAACGATGTCGTGGCCGCGTTCCTGGGCGATTCTTTCAATCGCTTTGCCCATTTTGCCATAGCCTACCAATGCAATATTCATGTGGTTATTGTAAGAGGAGTGAAAGAATAGTAAATACAGCAAAAGAGATACTGGCAATGCCGTTCATGTTGGCAAACGCCATGTTCACTTTGCTGAGATCATTTGGTTTTACGAGTGTATGCTGATAAAACAAAAGGCCTACATAAATAGCCGTGCCAATCCAGTACAGCCAGCCGAGCTGACCATAAACGCCTGCGCCAATCACAAACAGTGCTGCAAAAACATGCAGAATGTTTGACACCATCAATGCATTTTTCTTGCCCAATGCAGCGGGAATGGAATGCAGTTTCTGACTTTTATCAAACTCTTCGTCTTGCAAGGCATAGATAATATCAAAACCTGCTGTCCAGGTAAATACTGCGAAAGAGAAGAATACAGGCAGAATATCGAAGAAGTCGGTAACTGCGAGAAATGCGCCTATGGGTGCCAATGCTAATCCTGCACCCAGCACCAGATGGCAGAGGGCGGTGATTCTTTTCGTATAACTATAAAACAGAATGACGAACAGTGCGATTGGCGATAAGATCAGACATGATTTATTAATCAGCGCTGTTGTTGCTACAAACAATACACTATTGATAACCGTGAAAATAAGTGCATGCTGTGGCTTGATGATACCTGCGGGAATTTCTCGTTGTGCCGTACGCGGATTCATTGCATCATAGCGACGATCGAGCCAGCGATTGAACGCCATAGCCGCGCTGCGTGCAAAGACCATGCACAACAGCATTTTGATAAACAGATCCCAACGGAACGTCTGGTGAAAATAAGTAACCGCCATTGTAAAACCAATCAACGCGAATGGCAATGCAAAAACGGTATGGCTGAATTTTACCAGCGAGAGGTATTGTTTTACCCTTGTCGGGAAAGAAACGGTTGTTGTTGTCATTTTGCTTTTACTTCTGCTTCAAAACCAATAGAAATAGATTCAGCCTGCGCGTTGGAATGGATCATTACATTTTTCTGCTGATGCCCTTCTTTATGTGCGCTGTTAAACTGTACCAGAATCTCGCCGTCGCCACCCGGAGCAATTGGCTCTTTCGGGTAGGATGGAGTAGTGCAGCCGCAGGAAACATCTGTTTTTGCAATCAGCAACGGTTGTGTACCTGTGTTGCGGAAATGGTACGCGTATTTTACCACGTCGCCTTCGGTAATCGTACCAAAGTTGTGCGATGTTTCCTCAAACGTGATGGTGGTTTTTGGCATGTCTTTCGCCTGATCCATACGCTTGTCGTTTTCCGTTTTCGGTAGTTTGAAATTTGCGCCCATAGCCTCGCCGCCGGCACCACCGATATGGTATTTGTTGAAAATAGCCGTACTACTTACACCGCTCAGTTCCACCAATGCAATGGCAAAACAAGAAAGCGTGAGTACGGTCATTAAGACTGTTTTTATTTGAGGATTCAAACTATTTGAGATTTAATATTTGTGATTGAAGATTGATCGCCGATGTGGAAACACCTTTTTTATTTGAGATTTAATATTTGTGATTGAAAATTGACTGCTAATGTGGAAACACATTTATCACATTAAAACGCATTCACCACATCATCATTACCGCATTGTCGCATTATCGGATTGTCGTATTAAAACACATTCATCACATTAAACACATTCACACATTCGTTATCGCGTTACTGGATTAGAAAAAGCTACGCTTTTTCTTCCCAGATCTGCGCCAGATGCACGATTGTCTCTACTGCTTTTTCCATATCCTGTACACTCACATATTCTTGCTTAGAGTGAATGCCCATTTCGCCGGTGAAGATATTCGGACAAGGTAAACCCATGAATGAAAGACGTGCGCCATCGGTACCACCACGGATGCTGATGCGTTTGGCCTGCATGTCAGCGCGACTGTACGCTTCTGCGGCGTAATCCATTACGCGCGGATGATGATCAAGCACTTCTTTCATATTGCGGTATTGTTCCTTGATGGTAAATTCTGCGTGAATACCCGGGAACATCGCAACGGTTTTATCAACCAGGCCTTTCAGACGTTGCTCGTGTGTGGCCAGTTTTGCAGTATCAAAGTCACGGATGATAAACTGAACAGTTGCTTTTTCCAGCATGCCTTCCATATGTACCGGATGTACAAAACCTTCCATGCCTTCGGTAAATTCAGGACCCCATTCGCCATGTGGCAGCATACTTACGAATGTACCGGCAGCTTTAATGGCATTCACCATTTTGCCTTTTGCATAACCAGGATGCGCGCTGATACCATTGAAGGTAACCATTACGGCATCCGCACTAAAATTTTCACCTTCGAGGTGACCGCGCTCTCCGCCATCCAGCGTGTAGCCGAAGTCAGCGCCCAGTTTTTTCATGTCTACTTTATTCACACCACGACCTACTTCTTCGTCTGGTGTAAACAGAATACGGATTTTGCCGTGTTTTACTTCCGGATGCTGGATGAGGTAATTAGCCAGATCCATGATGATTGCCACGCCCGCTTTATCGTCAGCGCCTAGCAGGGTTGTGCCGGATGCTGTGATGATATCGTCGCCGATGCGTTCCAGCAAGTATGGATGTTCGTTTGTATTAATTACCACCAACGGATCGTCTGGTAAAACAATCGGCTGACCGTTCCATTTTTCATGAAGGATTGGTTTTACACCAAAACCACTACAATCCGGTGCGGTATCTACGTGTGAGCAGAAGCATAAAACCGGTACATTTTCTTTTCCTGAAGTAGCCGGAATGGTGCCATACACATAACCATACTCGTCCAGTTCGGCATCAGAAACGCCAATTACTTTCAGTTCCTCCACCAGAATACGGCTCAGATCTTTCTGTTTTTCGGTAGAAGGCTGAGTCGGAGACGCCGGATCGCTTTGAGTATCAATCTGTACATAACGCATAAAGCGTTCAGTTACTGTATGTTTATAATTTGCTATCGACATGAAGAGAAATTTGCGCGTAAAAATAACCTTTAAATGGTTAACTGGGTAAATGGTTAATTGGGTAAATGGTTAAAGGGTTAATTCGTTGATGCGTGAAATGTGTGAAATGTGGTTTAATGTGTGAGATGTGTTTGCCCTAAGTCAGTAATAACATGTCACGTGGGAATGTGTGAATGTGGTTTAATGTGTGAAATGTGTTTGCTCCAAGTACGTAATAACATGTCACGTGGGGAATGTGTGAAATGTGGTTTAATGTGTGAGATGTGTTTTACCCTGAGTACGTAATAGCATGCCACGTAGGGAATGTGTGAATGTGGTTTTAATGTGTGAAATGTGTTTGCTCCAAGTACGTAATAACATGTCGAGGGAAGGAGACGTCCCCGCGTAATAGGGGCCTAATGATTCAGAGAGGTATTGTGGGGAAGGTTCGGGATTGATGCTGGAAACCAAACATGAGCATTTTATGTTTTATGTTTTCTTTTGCTTTTGAATTTTTATTTTCAAATTAAACTTAAACGCCTATGAAATCCTCAGCCTTCCTTAAAACCTTATGCTCACTTTGTCTGTTGCATAGCAGCAGTGCATTTGCCAACTATGCAAGGTATTATCAGCTTGTAAATAAAGCAGAAGAAACCTTTGTAACGACGAAAGACAAGAGCTGTTACAGATACTATGATTCAGCTTTTAAAGAATACAAGTTGCCTTATCTGAAAGACGCCTATATCGCGGCGGAGATTGCGTTTTATCTGAAAGACACTACTAAATTCCTGCATTATCTGGGTATCAGCTTTCGCAATGGTCTGCCATTGTCTTCAGTAAGAAGTGCGCCTATGCTGCGGCATATCAACCAGGATCCTGTTTATTCAAAAATAACAGCCTTGTACGAAAGCAATAAATCTGCTTTTAAAGTCGATGCGCAGGCCCGAAATGCAATCTGGCTTTTGTGCCATGAATCTGACAGTCTCAAATGCGAAACAGGAAAGAAGAAGAGTAACGTTCCCGCTTCCGAAAGGCGTCAAAAGTTCTTAGCTTATGAGAGTGGATTTCGTGAATACATTTACACGAACTATCTGAGTAAAGATATTTTTCCGAATGAAAGAATTATCGGGGTAGCTACCGATTCTTTGAATCTGGCGCTGCTCAAGGCAAATAATAAAGTGGATGTATGGGCTCTTGCTGGTATTCCAACGGAATCTTCAGACGAGGACAATAACAAAATTGATTATGAATTGCTGGCGAAATACTCCTTGTCGGTAATGATTCATTCTAAATGCTCTTTCTGGAAATACAGGGAGCATTTATGGAATGCAGTGCTGAATGGCTATATGCAACCTAAAGAATACGCGATACTGCATGTGACGAGTACAATATGGAATCAAACCAATGATAATCCCTGGGACGATTGTACGATTGAACGGCAGGGTCATTACTATTATGTCATGCCGGAAGAAACGCGCGTAGCGCCGGATTTTTCGGCTGAAACAATGGCACAGATCGAAAAGAACCGCGCGGCTGTTTATCTGCAGAAATATTCAGTAGACGAGCAGAAAAAGCAAATGCAGCAAGAAACGGGTATCTGGTTTTTTTACGATTTCCAGGACAGACAATCCGGCTGATGTCTGATTTGTAACCGCATGTCAGGTCGAGGGAAGGAGATGTCCCGCGTTATTTGGATCTGTGTTTTCGCGGGATTTCTCATTTTTCGGAATGACAAACACGAGCCTGATTTAATGTCGTCCTGAATAGCCCTTTACGCGCTTTGGGTTTTGACTTTTGAATTTTGACTTACTTTTGTAATGTTCCCGCATTTCTCACCCACTTACATTTTACGAACATGGCATCATTACAAGGCATTACATTATCGCAGATCATTACCGTCACATTTACGCTTTTTGCCGTGATTGATATGCTGGGTTCTATCCCTGTGCTGATTAGTCTGAAGGCCAAGATGGGTAAGATTGATTCTGTGCAGGCGACGTTGGTCTCCGGTGGATTGATGTTGCTGTTCTTTTTCCTCGGCGATCAGTTGCTCAATATGATGGGTGTGGACGTTAATTCCTTTGCCATAGCGGGTTCTATCGTGATCTTTATCCTTGGATTGGAAATGATTTTAGGTCATGAATTATTTAAAGGCGACAGTGATACCAAATCAGGAAACGTTGTTCCGATTGCTTTTCCGCTGATTGCGGGTTCGGGTACACTTACCACGATCATGTCGCTGAAAGCCGCGTACAATCAATACACCATTCTCATCGGCATACTCATTAATCTGGTGATCGTTTTCTTCTGTCTGCGTTCCATCAATGCCATTGAAAAATTGCTCGGTCCTTCCGGTATAGCAATGGTGCGCAAGTTTTTCGGCGTGATTCTGCTGGCGATTTCTATTAAAATATTCCGGAATAACGTGGGTTTTTAACGGCCGGAAAAAAGCAATACGATTGGTACAATAAACGTCAGTAAAACGGTGATGATTCCTCCGAGGAAAATAATATTGCCATGTTTTCTGGACGGAGTATCATAAGCGAAAATTCTGTTTCCATCGGGGAGTGTTTTCCTGGTACGGGAAACGGCCCAGCCCCAGACGGCACAATAAACAGGCACCATCCAGAAAATGCCTATCCATACAAAGGATAGAAGAAAAGTCTTTATTAAACAAAGGACAACCAATGCGTAGGTAAGCATCACCCAGAACGAATCAATTGTTTTTGGCTCAGCCATTTGCTGAATGCGTTCTTCGCGCAGCGTTTCAATGTTTTTATTATCGACGCTTACGTTTCGTTGCTGTAGAATGGCCTTCGCCAGATTATAATTGTAAGCGCCCCATTCGTCGGGTTTCGCAAGCACTTCTTCCAATTCTTCATTCGACAGCGAGAACAGCATATAGTCTTTATCTACAGTTGAAATATCAACCGGTGTGTGATCAATCAATAGCTGTCGGGCCCGATTAAAATCTTCCTGTGGAATTTTCAGGAATACATTATTGCCATATTCCTTGCCAATAAAATTACTGTCGAGAATGCCGTGTACATTTTCAATTTCTACCGGAATACCTTCTGTTTGCAGCAGTTTGCTAGCACCTTCGGCTTCTTCCAGTGTTTCAAATCTTTGGAATGTGAGCATATGAATAAGATTTTAGGATGATACAAAGATGTGGATAATTTTTTAATGTGAACTATACTGCCAACGTTATTCAGTACCGTTCCGTCTTAAGAAAGCATGAAAAGAACGCCCGTTTATATTCTGTTATGTCTTTTGCTGTTTGCCGGCAGCGCATTTGCAACCAAGCGAAAGGTTTTGTTTATCGGCAACAGCTACATGTATACAAATGACCTGCCCGGTGTATTGCAGCAGCTTGCAGCGAGTATGGGCGACACTTTGGAGTACGATCAAAACACCGTTGGCGGACAAACGCTGGAAGGACATAGTACGGACAATACAACCATCAGCAAGATATTTTCGCAACCATGGGATATCGTTGTGTTGCAGGAACAAAGCCAGCGCCCGGCATTTCCGCCAGCGCAGGTAGCCAGCGATACTTATCCGTTTGCGCATAAACTGGATAGTATGGTGAAGGCAAATAATGCTTGTTCGGAAACGTTCTTTTTTATGACCTGGGGTTATCAGAATGGTGATGCGTCTAACTGTAATTTTTATCCGGTAATATGCACTTACGCAGGGATGCAGCAGCGTTTGCGCGAAAGTTATATGCAGATGGCGCAGGATAATAATGCCAGCGTATTTCCAGTGGGCGTAGCATGGAAAAAAGTTCGTGATAGTTTCCCTGCTATTAATCTCTATAATCCAGACCAGTCGCACCCTTCGCTGGAAGGAACTTATCTTGCGGCCTGTGTGTATTATGCATCCATCTATCATAAATCGCCGCTCAATAGTACTTACACTGCAGGACTGAATGCGGCAACAACACAGAATCTGCAACGCATTGGCGGAAACACTGTGTTGGATAGCATGGAGCAGTGGCAGCAACATGGCAATTATCCGCTGGCGCGATTTACACAACAACAACAGGGTAGTACGGTTAATTTTACCAATCAAAGTTTGCGCGCAACTACCTGGCTGTGGTCATTTGGGGATAATGCAACGAGTATGCTGCAAAACCCAACACATACTTATGCGAGTAATGGTACTTTTGAGGTGGCGCTTAACGCCAATAATGGCTGTGTGAGCGAATCATACAAAACAACGATCACTACCGGCAGTACATCGGTAGCGGAATTGAACAAAGACAAAAACATTATTGTTTCGTCTTATAACCATTATCTCCGCGTCTCCAATCCGCAGCAGCAAAAAGCAACATTGGTTTTATTTAACGCTGCCGGACAAATAGCTGGTCGTTATGAAATTAATGCCAGTACGCATTCCTGGCCGCTTTCAACAGCTGTAGGTATTTATTATTATCGTGTGATCGGGAACGATGGAACTCCGTTGGCCGCTGGGAGTTTAGTCAATTGATAGGTGATATTTAATACGCAAACACCTTGATTTGCCTTAGTGCTTCAAAAATTGGCTTTGAATCATATTTCTCCTACTTTTTTTATGCCAAAAAAAGTAGGCAAAAAAGGGCAGCCTAAGCCAGATCACTCCGTGGCTTAGGCGGTCGCTCGATGAAGCTACATTACTACTGTGCTGCCAAGCAGAGGGTCTTAAACTTGAACTCATGTTCAAAATGTGTCAAAGGCAAAAGCCGGATGTTTCGTTTTGGACTTGATAAAATGGGTTAGTTTTCGGCTTATCTCATTACCGATAATTTCACACTTTCTTTTCCTGTAGCGGTTTGTAGCGTTACAATATATAAACCGTTACTGAGATTGGAAACAGGGATAGATAAATCATGTTTGCCGCTGGTGGAATAAACAGGTTGTGTTTGATATAGCAGCTTGCCAGACAAATCCGTTACAGAAATCACCACGTTTTCCGTTTGTTTGAGATCATAGCGAAGCATGGTGTAAGCCGTTGCAGGGTTAGGATACAGAGATATCGTATTTACGGGTGCAGCAATATTGGCGACTGCTAAAGGCGGTACAACAGAATGGTTGCCATTTAGAATAGTACTGTCGCTATAACGTACCAGCATCGCCACGATTTTTAATTTAGTCGGATCCCAGGCGTTATTGATATCTATCGTCGTTGTGACCGGATAATCATAACCGGCGTACATCATGACGGGCAACAATCCGGCAGTGCCGTCGGGCGCTGGTGTGGCGCTGCGTGCTACAAAATTATAAGTCATATCACTTGCGGGAACCGGATCTGGCTTGTTTTCATAACCACCCATCGGGCCTAGTCCACCGCCCGCATATGCATTGCGCTGATCATAATCAGGCGAAGGTCCGTGCACACCATCTTCTGTGACCACAATCGCAATCCGGTAATCGCCCTGTAGATCGACCGCGGGTTTGACCGTTGTTGTTACATCATAATAGTGTGTGCCAACTGGTGTGAAATCTATTTTGATATCCGCAAATCCGAAGTAATTGCGTTCTTTTAGAAACGTGTTATAAAAGCTGTCTGGGGTAATATTTTCGCGACGATCGAAAAGAAAGTAGGGTACATAATAATAACGAAGATCAAACAGGAATGTCTGGTAATCCGCCACCCGCATCGGGTCATTGTTGTCGTGTACTGAGATCTGGCAGATATCGCCATCCAGCGAAATAACGTTTGCGGCCAGTGTATTCATTAATACAGCGTCCCGTGGTCCCCATTTGTTCCAGGTACCTGTTCCTTGTTCGATGACTAATTTTTTAAACGGCTTAAAGGACATACCGCGTAAATCGGAATTGACGGTGTCGTTGCTATGAAAATTATCGCCGTTGGTTTCAATCCACATTTTTAAAGGGTACACGCCAACGCCAGGTGCATATTCCGGCGTATTAAAAGCAAAATTGTAATCCGTGAATGGGAGTATGTTGATACCAGAATAAGTTTGACTAACAGTTGCGCCATTGTTGAGCTGGTATCTTGCCGTGAAATTATGAATGGTATCAATGCTGTAATTAAATACGCGCCCACCAAGGGTTATAGCGTCATTTGCATCCGTGTACCGGAGCATTGAATCGGTTGGTGTTACCTCCAGCAAGGCCATGTCGCTTGGTTTCGGAACAAATACTTTGATGTTATCCACCATCCATCCGCGCATAACCTGTCCACTATCGCTGTAGCGAAAACCAAGGCGTATTGATGATGCCCCTGCATAGGCGGAAAGATCTACATAGGCGGTCTTAAAGCCGTAAGTATATGGGGTTGAATAATGGACGATATTCCAGGTAGCAGCGTTGTCTGTCGAAACCTCCACGCGTCCTACTTCTGTTTTGCCATTGGCGGTATCCTCCAGAAAATAAGAATCATATTGCATCCATAAATGCGGCGCTCCATTTAGCGTAATCGGTGCGGAATACATGAGCACATCGCGCTCGGGATTAATGTAAACACAACTTTGGTCGATAATGCAGGCCACTTTATCATAAGGGTCGTTATGTCCTGCAGGTGTAAAACATGCACCACCTACTAAGTAAGGCAGCCCGCATTGCCAGGGGAATGCGTTGGTGTTCATGACCGAGGGCCAGGTGGGGATATTATAGGTAGGTATTTCGTCAAATTTCTCGGAGAAAAGTACCTGTTGTGCATTTGCTACATTGGTAAAGAAAGTAGCCAGGGCAAAAAGTAAATTTTTCAGTCTCATAGGCTATGTTTTTATGAGGAAAAATAATAATGCGAAGCTAGGCTAATTTGAGTGAACCGTCAATGGGGAATGGTCAAGCTAAAGTCAAAATTAGGCTGAATGCTTAAGGCGTAAAGCTGAAAGCTTTTATACCAATTAAAAGATGGATTTACGGAACACCACCGGCCTAAGGAAACGTAGGCGTTAGGAAAATTTTTGAGGTTCAATTGGTATTATTGTTTCCCGTGCAAAAGCAAAAGTGTGGGAAAGCGCTGAATGCACATTTCCCACATTAGTCACATTCACCACATTAATCACCAAATTTATAAACCCGCGCTGTGACGCGCCTCAGGGAGGCGGGGCAACTATCGCACCAGCGTTACGTCTCCTTTCTTAAAGTAAGTTTCATCAGACCCTTTCACCGTGTACTCGATCATCCAGTAGTAAGTATCCAGTTCACAAGCTTTGCCGTTGAAAGTTCCATCCCATCCGTCGTTATTGAGATTGCTGACAAATACCCGTTGTCCCCAGCGGTTAAATACCGAAAGACTGATGACCCGAATATTAGGGTTGTCAGTGATGATATGGAACACATCGTTACGGCCGTCGCCATTTGGTGAAAAGACATCGGGCAACCAGAGATCATGCGGAATATCTATTACGCTGATATGGTAAGTACAGCTGTCTTCACAATCGCCGTTACTCACCACGCAATGGTAAGTGACATTGCTGTTTTTCGCTTCATCAATTTTAAGCACCGGACAATTTGCGCAGATCAGTTGCCCGTCTTTGTACCAGTCCACTTTTTGTGCGGCGGCACATGGCGGCAACGCGATATTTGTATTGTAAGGAATCGAAAGTGTACTGTCCTTAAATGAGCTTACTGGTTTACTGTTGACCGTCACCTGCATCGCCATGGAATCGCTGCCAGTGGCGTTAGATACGACCAGTTTTACAGGATAAGTACCCGCATTTGCATAGCAGATGGTGCCGGGTATCGGTGTGTTTGCGCTGGAAGGATTTCCGCCAGGGAAATACCAATGATAGTCCTGCGGGAATTGGCTTGCCTGCGCAGTTGGTTCTATACAGTCGCCAGCGCAAATGATTTGCTGTGGCAGGTTCATATAGTCTACTACGGGTCTGCAGAATGAAACTTTGGTGGTGTCATAAATGGTGCCGCAAGGTGTTTCTACCTTCACCCAATATGTACCTGCCTGCGTTATAGTTATCGACGATGATGTAGCGCCGGTGCTCCATTCGACATTGCTGTACAAAGAACCAACACTAAGCGATATTTCACCATTTTGATTACATACAACGGTGTCTGCAGGAAGATGCAGCAGGTAATCGGCAAGCGTGTGGATGGTCATGCTGTTGGTGAAAGTGCCACAGGCATTTGTAGCACTTACCCAATACGTGTTAGGTGCTGTTACCGTAATCTGCTGTGTAGTAGCTCCGGTAGACCAAGTGTAACTGGAAAATCCAGGGCCTGCAGAAAGTGTAATAGCAAATGGGTTTTGATTGCAGATCAGTGTGTCATTTGGCAGATGTACCGCATTTGGTAACAACGTCACGGTAACGGGTCCGGCGCTTGCCGAAGGGCAATAAGCGGAACTCACAGTAACGGTATATGAACCGGTGTCATTAGCGAGGTATGTGCTGGCATTACTGTTGGGAATTGCTGTGCCATTGTGCTGCCATACATAGGTGTAGCCTGCTACAGCCGGAGTGCCGAGTGTTACTGATCCACCGGGACAAATGCTTTGCGGGGTCGATGGACTTATATTCGCCGTAGGTAATGGATGCACCGTTAATAAATAAGAATTGGATGTTATGGTACATCCGTTGTTAGCAACATCGGCGGTATAGGTACCGCTTTGATTGGCTTCAATTGTAGATTGCGTTGCACCGCTAATTACTACGCCGTCGCGTTTCCAGACATAAGTATAAGCAGGATCCGCATTGGTTTGTAACAGCACAGAATCATTCGCGCAGATATCATGTGTTGCGCCCGTAATCGTTGCTGTTGGCGGCGGTACAATTGTCAGTGCGACGGATACAGACGTTGTATCCGGGCAATAGCTACCATTTCCGACCGTCACTTTATAAGTACCTGCGGTAGTTGCTACATAAATATTTGCGGTAGCTGCCGGAATTACAGTTCCATTTTGCAGCCAGATATAAGTGCAGGAATTGCAAGCTGGCGTGCTGAAGTTTACGGAGTTGCCAGTACAGATAGTTTGTGCCGTTGCCGGGCTGATATTTGCTATTGGCGCAGCGTGTGCCGTTAGTGTAAATACTGCTGATGTAATGCTGCATGCTCCGTTGGAAGCGGTTACGGTATAACTGCCTGTTGCATTGACACTGTAAGATGATTGCGTAGCACCCGGAATAGTCACGTTGTTGTTTTTCCAGACATAGCTGTAAGTCGCGCTGGTATCTGTTTGTAGCAATACCGAAGCATTGGTGCAGATATCATGTGTGGTGCCGGTAATAGTTGCCGTAGGCACCGGGAGTACATTTATCGGCACCGGTACCGATGCCACATCAGGGCAAATAGCGCCATTGCCAACGACTACACTATAGGTGCCGGTTGTATCTGCGGTAAAAGTATTTGCGGTAGCTCCGGGAATTGCCGTGCCATTTTGCAGCCAGGTATAAGTGCACGAATTACATACTGGTGTGCTGAAATTTACGGAGTTGCCAGTACAAATAGTTTGCGCTGTTGCAGGACTGATATTTACTGTAGGTCCGGTATGTGTTGTAATTACAAATGCGGCAGATGTAGTGTTACAAGCTCCGTTTGAGATTGTGACTGTATAACTGCCTGTTGCATTGACACTGTAAGATGATTGCGTAGCACCTGGAATAGCTACGTTGTTGTTTTTCCAGACATAGCTGTAAGTCGCGCTGGTATCTGTTTGCAGCAATACCGAAGCATTGGTGCAGATATCATGCGTGGTGCCGGTAATAATTGCCGTAGGCACCGGGAGTACATTTATTGGCACCGGTACTGATGTCACATCAGGGCAAATAGCGCCATTGCCAACGACTACACTGTAGATGCCGGTTGTGTCAGCGATAAAAGTATTTGCGGTTGCTCCGGGAATTGCCGTGCCATTTTGCAGCCAGGTATAGGTGCACGAATTGCACACCGGCGTGCTAAAGTTTATGGAGTTGCCAGTACAGATAGTTTGTGCTGTTGCAGGACTGATATTTACTGTAGGTCCGGTATGTGTTGTAATTACAAATGCGGCAGATGTAGTGCTACAAGCCCCGTTTGAGATTGTGACTGTATAGCTGCCATTTGTGTTTGCATTGTAAGATGATTGCGTAGCACCCGGAATAGCTACGTTGTTGTTTTTCCAGACATAGCTGTAAGTCATGCTGGTATCGGTTTGCAGCAATACTGAAGCATTGGTGCAGATATCATGTGTAGCTCCTGTGATGGTTGCTGTTGGTGCTGGTAATACGTTGAGATTTACTGATGGTGCCGTTACACTCGGACATGGTGCACTGTTTACGGTTACCGTATAGCTGCCGGTGGTTCCAGCTGTATAAGTATTGTTTGCCGCGTTCGTTATTGCAGTATTGTTCAGTTGCCAGGTATATGTACAGCCGGTACAAGCAGGCGTGTTAAAATACACGCTGTCTCCTGCGCATTTAGTTTGGGTGGATGATGGCGTTAATGCTACTGTTGGGTTAGTATGAACGGTAACTGGATAGGGTGCAGAGACCGCGGCGCAACCAGCGTTTGTTACTGTAACCTGGTAGATTCCTGTCTGGGTTGCGGTAAATGTATTGCCATTAACGCCAGGCGCGGTAGTTCCGTTTTGTATCCAGGTATAGACATAACCGGAGCCTGTATCGGTTTGCAATAGCACCGATGTGCCGGTGCAGACATCATTTGCACTGCCGATAAGATTAGCGGACGGCGGTGTTATATTGGAAACAGTCACTTCGGAAGAAGTCGATTGGCAAATGCTTGTAGGCGCTGTTACCTTATAAACGCCAGGTGTATTGGCAATAAATATGGCGGTAGTAGCTCCGGGAATAAGTATACCGTCCTTATACCATTGGTAGGAGGGGAGCGTAATCGGCATTGCAAACAATGTGGTACTGTCGCCAATGCATATTTTCAAACGGGATGAGAGTATTCTTACCGAGTCGGCAAACGAGTAATAGAATGAATCAAGTCCAGGTGTTTTACAGCCTGTTAAAGAATCAATAGCTACGGGACGATAAGTTCCGTCGGGAATTTGTGGATGTATGGAGTTTAAACTATCGGATGGCCATGTTACATAATAGGAAATCGTGCCGTATTTGTAATACCAGCTATACTGACAGGCTGGAGCAGGGTTTGATACACTGAGTACTAAGGGAGGTCCGCAGTTTACGGTGAGCTGAGGCGCAGGAGGCACCGCATTTAAAACAAGGATTGTACTATCCGTTAGCGACTGTCCGCAAGACGGCGTGGTGATAGTGACATAGTACACGCCTGTATTTTGTACTCCTGCATTCTGAATGACTGGTTGTTGCAGATTGGAGGTAAAACCATTTGGTCCCGTCCAGGAGTAAGTGGCGCCAGGGAGATAGATGGCGCTCAGTTGAACAGTGCCGGCTTGACAGGCTACGTATTGGCTGGCCGAAGCAAGTCTTGCAATAGAAAGGTCGAGTATCTTGATTTGCTGTACAGCCGAAGCGCCGCAGGAGTCAACTATTTTAAGATCGTACACATCATTTGCATTCCCGCCGAAATTGGTAAATACCCCGGTTGTATTGCTAGTGATATAAGGACCGGTCAAACCATTTCCTGCGTGTGCCAGGTAATATTGATACTGATTGCCTGCATAGGGCAGGCCGTTTTTACCCTGTATATATATTTTACCCTGTCCGGTGGCGGCGTTGCAGGCAAAACCTTGCGTGAAGTTCATGTCAACCTGCACCGGATTTACTGAGTATGTAAATGTATAAGAATTCACATAAGCATTGGGGCCAGGCCAAAAATTAGAATTGTAGTTGCTCGATTGTGAACTGTAGGGCACAATAGTGTATTGGCCAGGTATCGTCAGCAATAGCGAATCGCCGGGAACAAGTTCCGTGGCAATGCCCAGGCTGCTGCCCCGATATACCGCAAATTTCAAAGGTGCGGTCGTTCCATTAGTCGTAGCGGTTCCTTTAGGCCAGATCCAAAGACCCTGACAGGTTTGTTTTTGATGATCAATGCCGGCGGTGTACTGGTAAAGATCTTGTGGACCTACCGTTATTGGCAAAAAATAGGTGCCACAGACATCGGTGATTTTCCAAACATAGTTACCCGCCGGAAAGAGGTCGGTTCCAGGAAGTGCAGGGGTTGCGTTGCTCGACAATATCTCAGAGGGATAATTGTACCAGGGATAATTATAATAATATCCGGGTGGACCGCTAAATAACTGAATGTTCCTTCCCTGTACATTTACAGACGCCGTGAATTTGAAATAGTTAATGTAATTATTGAATCCTACCGCACCATTATTGATACTTACACTGTAGGGGCTTGCTGGAATGGTGGTACTGCTGAATGAGCTTGTGGCGGTTGCACCATCTGCTGAGGTGCAGGTAACCGTATATGCTCCCGCAGGTAAATTGGAGATGTGCGCGCTGATTCCGCCCATCGGGAACGGTCCGAATGTGGTGCCGGCGGCGTTGGTGTACGTATAGGTAATCGGGAGGCAAAGCATTCCTGCACCCAGATCAACGTCAAACGTGCTGCATGCCTGGGTAATGTAATAACCGACATAAGGATATGGGAGGCTTGTTATTTTTTGCCAGTCGGGGCCGCAAGGCGCATGAAAAGTGCAGATGATGGTAGCACCGTAGCAATCCTTCACAGAGAAACCTGGATTCAGTGCGATATATTTTGAGCCTGTGTTGATGCCATAGTAAGGAGTGGGATTAAATGCGTTGTTTGAAATAGATAGCGACACTTTAATAGATGTATCGCTGACATATCCACTCCAAAAACTATTGTTATCATTAGTAGATGGGAGATCAAAACGGATTGCATCGCAGGATGCGACAGTGGGATTAAGCGCGTAAAGCGGCATTGACGATGGGGCAAACGACGTTACGGTATAAGTGTTGGGTGCTGTACTGCTGCCACAGGCGTCAGTACAAAAATAAGTATAGCTGCCACCGGGCACATTACTAAATGTAGTCGTTGGTGCAGTCGTCGTAACTGTAGTCTGTCCGGTATATCCGATCGGCCAGCTGGTCAAATGAAAAGTATATGGACCGAAACCTTTTTGCACCGAAATCTGAAGTGTTCCGGTCGGCATACAGTCAAAAGATGGCCTAGAAGCTACACCCGTTGCAACAGGCGGCTGGTAATTGCCCGGCACTATAGTAGTTGTATTTTTACCAACTTGGGTGCCGCCGCAAGTTGCAACTGCACTGACTGTATAAGTACCGGGTGGGATACCGCCGAAATTCGGCGAATTATTCAATGCGACTGAATAGCCATTCGTTAGTGGAATACCATATTGGATATTAGTAAGATTCGCAGAATCCGGACCTGAGACGGTCAGGGAAAAAGTGGCATTAGAAGCGCAGGTCGCTGCTGTAACTAATTGTGTTGATATCGACCAGTTATTACACTGCGCCTTTCCTTTAAAGCTGATGACTGCAGCAAAAAGAAATAGCAAAACGGATTTGATCCGGATGGGTATAGAACGTAACATAGGTGTTTGATTAGGTAATAAGCGCTGCAAATTTAATTCAAAATTCAAAATTTACCCCAGCCCTAAAGGGCGTTTTACTCGCGTCGTGACTCCCCTTCAGGGATGAGGGAACTATCGAATTAATTCCACATCGCCTTTTAAAAAGTAAACTTCTTTCGTGCCCAAAATTTTATACTCGATCATCCAGTAATAAGTGCCCAGTTCACAAGCTTTGCCATTGAAGGTTCCATCCCAGCCATCATTATTGAGGTTACTTACAAATACCCGTTGGCCCCAGCGGTTAAATACCGAAAGGCTGTTCACCAGCACATTTGGATTGTCGGTGATGATATGAAACACATCATTGCGGCCATCACCGTTTGGTGTAAATGCATCGGGCAGCCAGATATTGTGCGGAATGTCAATGACGCGAATGCTGTAAGTACAACTATCGTGGCAATCTCCGTTGCTGACTACACAATGGTAAGTAGCGTTATAAGATTTTGCTTCGCCAATTTTGAGCGTCGGACAATTTGCGCAGATCAGTTTCCCATCCTGATACCAGTCTACCGTTTGAGCGGCAGCACAGGCCGGCAGCGAAAGACTTGTGTTGTATGGCACCGTGATAGAACTGTCTTTAAATTCCGATACTGGTTTGCTGTTTACTTTAATCTGCATCGTCATTGAATCACTACCGCTTGCATTAGATACCACGAGTTTTATCGGATAAGTGCCCGCATTTGCGTAACAGATAATTCCAGGTACAGCCGCATTGGCAGTTGCGGGATTTCCGCCAGGGAAATACCATTGATATGTCAGTGGAAAATTGCTCACCTGTGCTGTTGGCTCAATACAATCTCCCTCGCAGATCGTTTGTTGCGGCAGATTCATCGCATCAACCACCGGTGCACAGAAAGCAACTTTTGTCGTGTCATAAATGGTACCGCAAGGTGTTTCTACCTTTACCCAATAAGTCCCGGCCTGCGCTACGGTAATCGACGGCGAAGTAGCTCCTGTGCTCCAATGGATGCTATTATACAGCGAACCGACTGTTAGCGTGGCCGAATTATTTTGGTTACACACAATGGTATCGGCAGGAAGGTTGGGAAGATATTCTGACAGCGAATGAATGATGATGCTATCGGTAAAACTGCCGCAATGGTTGGTGACGGTTACCCAATAAACGCCCGCTTTTGTTGCTGTGATTTGTTCTGAAGTCGCGCCGGTAGACCAGCTATAATTAGTGAAGCCCGGTCCTGCATCCAACGTTATAGCAAATGGATTTTGGCTGCAAATCACGGTATCATTTGGTAAATGCACTGTTGAAGGCAGCCGGTTTATCGTTACAGCCAGGGACGTGTCCGAAGGGCAAAAGGCCGAACTGACAATTACATTATACGATCCTGTGTCACTGGCGGTGTACGTATTTGCATTATTACCCGGGATAGTGTTGCCATCGTGTTGCCACACATAACTGAACGCCGGATCGGAAGGTGTTGCGAGTATTATTGTTTCTCCCGGACAGATATTTTGAATGGCAGACGGGCTGATACTCGCTACTGGTAACGGATGCACGGTTAATACAAATGGAGCCGATGTTACAGTACATATGCCATTAGATGCTACAACAGTATAGTTGCCGCTTGTAGTAGCGTTGTAATTTGATACCGTGGCGCCGGGAATAGTTACGTTGTTTTTCTTCCAGGAGTAAGTATAAGCAGCGTTAGTATCGGTTTGCAGCAATACAGATGTATTGGCGCAGATATCGTGCGTAGCACCGGTGATTGTTGCCGTTGGCGGTGGTACTATTGCTACCGTTACCGGTGTTGATGTTACATCTGGACAGATACCTCCGTTGCCCACCATTACACTATAAGTGCCATTGCTATTTGCAGTATAGATATTTGAGCTTGCACCCGGAATGGCAATACTGTTTTGCAGCCAGGTGTATGTACAGGAACTGCAGAATGGTGTACTAAAGTTGACGACACCACCTGTACAAATTGTTTGTGTCGTCGATGGGGTGATGTTCACTGTTGGCGCTGCATGCACTGTTAGCGCAAATGGTGTAGAAGTTGCGTTGCATATACCATTGGAAACTGTAACTGTATAGCTGCCGCTTGCACTGGCAGTGTAAGAAGATTGTGTTGCACCCGGAATTACTACGTTATTGTTTTTCCAGATATAGGTGTAGCCGGTACCGGTATCAGCCTGTAACAATACGGATGAATTGGTACAGATATCGTGCGTGGCGCCTTCGATGGTGCCGAAGGGTGTTGCTAACACTGTCAATATTACATTTCCGGAAAGAATGGATTGACAAAGGCTAGTGAAACCAGCAACCTTGTACGTTCCAGCCGCGGCTGCAGCGAATGTTTGTGTAGTAGCACCCGGAATAGCAGTATTGTTTTTGTACCATTGGTACGATACAAAACCGGATGTTGCCACCAATGTGCTGCTATCGCCCGCACATATTTGCGATTTCGGTGCATAAATCTGAACGGTTCCTATCGGTGTATAGTTAAATGAATCGAGACCCATGGTGGAACAGCCAGAAATAGTATCTACCGCTACAGGCCAATAACTTCCGATTGTTGAGGGAACGGTCAGCGAATTACCGTTCGTGGAAGGCAATGTTACCACTGGTGAACTGAAATTGGTATGGAGCACCCAATTGTATTTATAGCTTGGAGATGGATTGGATATATTTAACACCACCGGAGGACCACAATTTATAGTGAATGTTGGCACCGGTGGAAGCGGGTTTAATACAAGTGTTGTGCTGTCCTTTGCAGGTTGTGTGCAAAACGGAACGGTGACTGTTACATAATAAACGCCGGCATTCAGTGCGCTCAGGTTGGATATTACTGGTTGTTGCAGGTTGGAGGTAAAACCATTTGGACCTGTCCAGGAATAAGTGGCACCAGGCAGATAGATAGCATTTAATTGAACCGTGCCGGCAGGACAACTGACAAACTGGTTAGCAGTAGCAATTCTTGTTGTAGAAAGATCAAGTATTTTGATCTGCTGCAAGGCGGATGCGCCACACGAGTCTACAATTTTGATATCAAAGAGATCGTTGGCATTACCTCCGAAATTGGAAAATATCCCCGTTGTATTATTGGCGATATAAGGGCCTGTCGTACCATTTCCTGCAAGGGCAAGATAATACTGGTAATGGCCGGAGTATCCCACAAATGGAAGTCCGTCTTTTCCCTGCGCATAAATTTCAGCTTGCCCCGTTGCTGTCGGGTTGCATATAACTCCCTGCGTACGGTCCATATCTACTTGTACGGGTTTCAATGTGTATATAAACGTATAAGAGTTTACATAAACATTGGGGCCTGGAAAAACGGAAGAGTTATAATTGGATTTTGTAATACTAAAAGGAACGATGGTATAGGTGCCGGGAACAGTGAGCAGCAGAGAGTCTCCAGGGTGGTAATCCGGCCATGTTCCGGTCCAGTTAAAAGGTAGACCGTTAAAATAGATGTAAAACCCTACCGGTTTCGCTACGCCATTGTTTGTTGCAGTCCCATTTGGCCAGATCCAAAGTCCTGCGCAGGTTTGTTTCTGGTGGTCAATTCCCGCAGTATATTGATACAAATCTGGTGGGCCTACCGTAATTGGTAATAAATAGCTGCCACAGGAATCGGTGATCTTCCAGACATAATTGCCAGCCTGAAAGAGAAGAGTGCCCGGGAAAACCGGGGTTTGATTGTTGACTGCCCGGTCGTCCGGGAAATTCGTCCAGCTGGCGCTGTAGGAATAGCCCGGAGGTCCGCTGACCAGTTCAATATGTCTTCCTTGCGTATTTACAGTTGTATTGAATCTGAAATAGTCGATGTAGTTGTTGAGGCCGGCGCTACCATTTACAATAGAGACACTGTAAGGATTGGAGGATATAGACGTGCTGGAGAAATTGCTTGTGACCGTAGCACCATCGGCAGATGTGCAGGTAATAGAATAATTACCGTTGGGTAAGCCCGAGAGCGTAAAGTCGTTGTTATTTGCTGTATAAGGCCCAAACACAGTTCCTGCAGCATTACTGTAGGTGTAGGTAATGGGCGTACAAAGCAAATTGCAAAGTACTTCCTCATTAAATGTGGCGCAGTTTTGCACGGGGTTAAATTGCAACGATGGGCCGGTTATGGGTATTGATTTTTGCCAGTCGGAGCCGCAGGGTGGATGGAAGGTGTAGATGAGCGTAGCCCCGGCACAGTTTTTCAAAGAAAATCCCGGATTCATTGTCATCTGTATTCCTCCGCTTATGTTGACGGCTTTATAGGGCGTAGGACTAAAAACGTTGTTAGAAATAGACACTGAAACTTTGACGGAGGTATCGTGCATATATCCCGTCCAGACGCCAAAGTCAGTAGTTTGAACAGGAAAGCTTATTGTAATTGGGTTGCAAGACGAACCCAGATATGGCGGGAGAATTTGAAAAGGCAGCGTAGACGGTGTAAACGCTGGTACTGTATAGGTATTGGGTGTAATGCCGCTGCCACAGGCATCGGTGCATTCGTAGGTATAATTTCCCGCAGGCAGGTTGCTAAAAGTATCATTGCTTGCTGATGTGGTATGCGTAGTGGGACCGCTGTAGCTGGCAGGCCAGGCCGTTAAATGGAAGGTGTAGGGTGGCAGGCCTTTCTGAACCGAGAGGTAGAGCTTGCCCGTGGACATACAATCAAACGAGGCTCGGGCAGAAAGAACGCCCCAGACCGGAAGCTGGTAATTTCCCGGCACCACTACAGTCGTGCTTTTTGTAATCTGCACGCCACCGCAGTCGGCTACAACGTTTACAGGGTAAGTGCCCGGAGGAATGCTACTGAAATTCGGAGAATTATTCAACGCTACCGAAAATCCATTGGTCAGCGGAATGCCATATTGAACATTCGTCAGGTTTGCCACATCTGCACCTGAAAGTGTCACCGAAAAGGTGCCGCTTGAAGAGCAGGTTGAAGGTGTAACTGCCTGCGCCGAAATAGACCAGTTATTGCACTGCGCAATTCCTTTAAAGCTGATGACTGCAGCAAAAAGAAATAGCAAAACGGATTTAATCCGGACGGGTATAGAACGTGCCATAGGTGTTTGATTAGGTAATAAGCGCGGCAAATTTAATTCAAAATCCAAAATTTACCGCAGCCCTAAAGTGCGTTTACTCGCGTAGAGACACCCCTTCAAGGGATGGGGAATTATCGAATTAATTCCACATCGCCTTTCTTGAAATAAACTTCTTTCGTGCCCAAAATTTTATACTCGATCATCCAGTAATAAGTGCCCAGTTCACAAGCTTTGCCATTGAAGGTCCCATCCCAGCCATCGTTGTTCAGGTTACTCACAAATACCCGTTGTCCCCAGCGGTTAAATACCGAGAGGCTGTTCACCAGTACGTTTGGATTGTCTGTGATAACATGAAACACATCATTGCTGCCATCTCCATTTGGAGTAAAGGCGTCAGGTAACCACATGTCATGGGGAATATCGATTACACGGATATTGTACGTACAACTATCATGACAATCACCGTTGCTCACCACACAGTGATAAGTGCTGTTGAAATATTTCGCTTCTATTTTAAGTGTCGGGCAGTTGGCGCAAATCAGCACGCCATCTTTGTACCAGTCCGCTCTTTGTGCAGCCGCACAGGCAGGTAATGAAAGATTGGTCTTATAAGAAACAATCATAGCGCTGTCTCTGAATTCCGAAACAGGTTTCGGATTTACGGTTACCTGCATCGTCATCGAATCACTGCCGCCCATATTTTTCACCACAAGTTTTATCGGGTACACGCCAGCATTCGCATAGCAAACCGTTCCGGGAACAGCAGTGTTGGCGGCTGTTGGATTACCGCCCGGGAAATACCAGTCATATTCCAGCGGAAACTGGCTTACGTGTGCCGTAGGCGAAATGCAATCACCTTCACAGATTGCTTGTTCTGGCAAATTCATATAGTCAACCACCGGGGCACAGAAAGCCACATTTGTCGTGTCATAAATGGTACCGCAAGGCGTTTCTACCTTTACCCAATAAGTCCCGGCTTGCGTTACGGTGATCGACGGCGAAGTAGCTCCCGTGCTCCAATGGATGCTATTATATAGAGAACCGACTGTCAGTGTGGCCAAATTGTTTTGATTGCACACAATGGTATCGGCAGGAAGGTTGGGAAGATATTCTGACAGCGAATGAATAATTACAGTATCGATGAAATCACCGCATTTATTCTTAGCTACTACGTAATAAATGCCCGGCGTCGTAGCGGTAATCTGTTGTGAAGTTTCCCCGGTAGACCAGCCATACTCAGTAAAACCCGGTCCGGCATCAAGTGGGATTGAAAATGCGCCGGCACAGACTACTGTGTCGTTTGGTAAATGCACACCAGTTGGCAGTATATTAATGGCTACTGGCGCAGAAATTGCGGAAGGGCAAAATGCAACGCTAACGGTTACTGTATAAGATCCTGCAGTGCCGGTTGTATAGGTATTGCCCGCGGCTCCGGAAATGGTTATGCTGTTTCGCTCCCATACATAAGTATATGCCGGATCCGATGGGGTAGTGAAGGTCACCGATTCGCCGGGACAGATGTTTTGTGTGCCAGACGGACTTAAACTAGCTACAGGCGCAGGGTGTACAGTGAGGACAAACGGCGCCGATGTTATGGTACAGCCGCCGTTAGACACGGAGACTGTATAGCTGCCGCTGGTATTGGCGGTAAAGGAGGATTGTGTAGCGCCCTGAATTACGGCGCCATTTTGTTTCCACACATAAGTATAGGTAGGATCGGTATTGGTTTGTAAAATCACTGATCCGTTGGAACAAATATCGTGCGTAGCGCCTGTAATGGCTGGTGTCGGTGCAGGCAGTACAGTCACCTGTATGTTAGCTGATGTTGTATCCGGACAGATGCTTCCATTGCCGACTTTTACCCGGTAAGAACCTGCAGTACTTGTTGCATAAGAATTTGCGGTAGCGCCCGGAATATTATTTCCGTTTAATTGCCAGGTATAAGTACAGGAAGTACACGCAGGCGTATTGAAATTTACAGTGCCGCCCGTACAGATTGTCTGTGAGGCCGGAGGAGTCAGATTGATGGTCGGTTTGTTGTAGACTGTCACCGGAAAAGGTGCAGATACTGCAGCACAACCCTGGTTGGTCACTGCAACGATGTACGTGCCCGTCTGCGAAGCGGTAAGCGTATTCGTATTGTTGCCCGTTATACTCACACCGTCTTTGCTCCAGGTGTAAACATAGCCGCTGCCTGCCGGGGTTTGCAATTGTGTTGTCGTGCCGGCGCATATATCGTGTGTGCCCGTAAGATTTACGCCAGGTGCGGGAATGTTTGAAACGGTTACTTCTGCGGATAATAACTGGCATACACTCGCCTGAACAGTTACTTTATACACGCCAGGTGATCCTGCAATATAAATTTTGTTGGTCGCGCCTGAAACCAATACCCCGTCTTTATACCATTGATAAGCTGGCGCGCTGCCAGAGGCCACTAGTATTGTGGTGTCACCCGGGCATAACTGCAAATGCGGTGAATAAATGGTAAGTGCCTTCGCCGGGTTGTATAGCAGGGAATCGTCGCTGAAGCTCATACATCCGGTAGTTGTGTCATAAGCAATGGCACGGTAATAACCCAGATACGTGACGTGAATTGAATTGGCACTGTCTGACGGCATCGGGTTCAGAAAATAGGGTGGCGTTACATAAGTCTGTTGCCAGAGATATTCCAACCCTGGCTGAGGATTGATGATACTGAGTATAATTGGTGGGCCGCATTTCACCGAATAGCTTGGCTTTGGCGGATTTGCATTTAATACTAATATCGTGCTGTCCGTTACTGACTGATTACAGGTCGGCGTACTGATGGTTACATAATACACACCGGTGTTGGCCGCAGTAGCATTTGTAATTATTGGTTCGCGCTGGTTGGATGTAAAACCATTTGGCCCTGTCCAGGAGTAGGTAGCGCCAGGCAGAAAAATAGCGCTGAGCTGTACCGTTCCCGACTGACAGCTTACATATTGACTCGCTGCGGCAAGACGGGCTACAGAGAGGTCTAATATTTTCACCGGTTGCACGGCGAAGGCGCCGCAAGAGTCCGTTACTTTTACATCGTAAATAGCGTTGGCGTTGCCACCGAAATTGGTAAATACACCTGTTGTATTCGTGGCAATATATGGACCAGTCGCACCATTGCCAGGCAAAGCCAGTGCATACTGGTAATGTGTCGGATTGCTGAACGGAATGCCACCCATGCCCTGTGCGTAGATTTTTCCTTGTCCCGCGGTGGCTCCTTTACAAGTGAAGCCCTGGGTATGGTTAATGTCAACTTTTACAGGATTTATATTGTAGGTAAATGTATAAGGATTGGTATACGGATTAGGGTCTGCAACATAATAGTTCCAGTCATCGTCTGGGTTGAATTCATAAGCTATGATGCTATATTGACCGGGTGTGCTGATCAGGATCGAATCTCCCGGCGCATATTTAGGCCAGACCCCGTTATAAGTGAGCGGGTAACCATTGAACAAAATAGAAAAATGAATGGGCACATTCGTGCCATTGCTTGTTGCGGTTCCTTTTGGCCATATCCAGAGCCCCTGACAGGTTTGTTTTTGATGATCAATGCCAGGATTAAATTGAAAAACATCTTTCGGTCCAACCGTGATTGGCAAATAATAAACGCCACAGGAGTCTGTAATTTTCCAGACGTAGTTACCCGGTGGAAAAAGTTCGGTGCCCGGCATTACCGGTGTCTGATTGTAATTGGCCTGGGTAGTGGGATAGCTATACCAGGAACTATGATAAGAATAACCTGCAGGGCCACTGAATAGTTCAATATAACGTCCTACTGTATTCACCGCAGCTGTAAATGCGAACCCGTAGATATAATTATTATAGCCAACAGCCCCATTGATGACGCTTACACTGTATGGGCTCGGTGGCGTCGGTTGTCCACTTAAATTAGTAGAGAGCTGCATGCCATCACCACTGGTACAGTTAAATAAATAAGTGCCCGTGGGAAGTCCCGACATCGTAACGCTTGTCTGACTGGTCGTAAACGGGCCGAATACAGTGCCGGCGGAGTTTTGATAACTATAGGTAATAGGCTTGCACAGATAGTTAAAGGAAACCGTCGCGGTCATCGTATTGCAGGTCTGACTGATAGAAGTGGAAAGGCTTGGATTAGTGAACGTACTTGTCAACATCCAGTTCGCTCCGCAAGGTGGATGAAATGTATAGGTAATGAGTTTGCCATAGCAATCTTTCAAAGTCTTTCCTGGCGCCAGCTTTACAGTAAGTGGTGATGTATTTACGCCGCGGGCCGGGATAGGTGCAAACACATTGGTCGCTATTTGAATAGAGACTTTAATGGAAGTATCCGTAGCATAACCCTCCCACTGAGACCCGATATAGGTATTGATAGCCGGGATGTTTACAATAATAGAGTCGCAGGAAATAAAGGTGCCGTTATTAAAGCTCATAGGCGCTGAGTTTGGTACCAACGAGCCCACTACAACGGTTTGGATATTAGTGCCACTGCCGCATACGTCTATTGCCTGTACCTGATAGGTGCCCGGCGACAGGTTGTTGAAAGTATAAGAATTGCCGGTGGTGTTAAATGTCGTTGAGCCTGTGTATCCTGGAGGCGTACTAACGAATTTGAAAACAAAAGGAGGTGCGCCATTGTTTGCATATGTCGTAAACCCGCCTGTATTCATGCAATTAAATGAATTTCTTACATAATACGGAGTCACTAAAAATGGAGATACATAGTTGCCCGGAATATAGATGGAAGTATTCTTCCCCACTTGTGTACCGCCGCAGGTAGCCACAACGCTTACAGGGTAATAGCCGGGTGGAATACCGCTGAAGTTTGGTGAATTATTCAATGCGACCGAATATCCGTTGGTGATGGGAATACCATATTGAATATTGCTGAGGTTAGCTACATCAGGGCCGGAAAGTGTTACACCAAAAGTTCCGTTAGATGCACAGGTAGATGTGGTAACCAGTTGCGCAGAAGCAGACCAGTTATTGCACTGTGCTATGCTTTTTGTGTTGATAAATGCACATAGCAGAAATAGTAAAATAGGTTTAATCCGGGAGGGTAGCGAATGTATCATAGGTGTTCCTTTCGGTAATCGGCAAGTGACATCGGGTGGTGTAGTACCATCTTCGGGCACTTTTGCTACCATAAAGGTAAATCCGCAATACCTAATCTGGTAGGCCGTTCGTAAACTTTTACCTTCCGCTGACTGTTGGCGTAAATTCAAAATTCAAAACCAGCAGTTATAGACAGGTTTGTTACCCAGAACAGAAACGAACGGTAGCGCAGCGAAGGAATTCAAAAGTTGATGTGGCGATTAGAATAACTCAGCATGATTTTACATAACACTTCCGGCCTAAGGAAACGCAGGCGTTAAAAAATGAAATGCAGACAGCGTAAAGCAATTATGATGGCTGTAAGAATTGGAATCGTCGGGATTTAGATTTGCTTAGCCTTGCAATGAAATCTAATAATAAGCTTCAATAATTGTAGCTGCATGCCTTCGTCGTCCTGAACGAAGTGTAGGGATTAGCCGTAGATTCCTTAAGCCTTGAATTTTTGTTTCTTTTTCTTCAAGGAAAAAGAAAAGACAACATGTGCAAAAAAGGGCGCAGCTCCACCGCACAATGCTTCGTCTACACTCCGTATGACAAGCGTCGCTTAATCTGAAGTAGCAATGTGTGACGCGTTTGCGGAGACGAGCGGTAGCGCAGCGAAGGAATTCAAAAGTTGATGTGGCGATTAGAATAACTCAGCATGATTTTACATAACACTTCCGGCCTAAGGAAACGCAGGCGTTAAAAAATGAAATGCAGACAGCGTAAAGCAATTATGATGGCTGTAAGAATTGGAATCGTCGGGATTTAGATTTGCTTAGCCTTGCAATGAAATCTAATAATAAGCTTCAATAATTGTAGCTGCATGCCTTCGTCGTCCTGAACGAAGTGTAGGGATTAGCCGTAGATTCCTTAAGCCTTGAATTTTTGTTTCTTTTTCTTCAAGGAAAAAGAAAAGACAACATGTGCAAAAAAGGGCGCAGCTCCACCGCACAATGCTTCCTCTACGCTCCGCATGACAAGCACAGCCTATGTCAAAAAAGCGAAGGGCTTCACATTTGTGAAGCCCTTCGCTTTTGTTAAAAATTAATTACTACCAAACTTTAGCACGTTCGCTTGGTTGACGGTACATCTTGTCACCAGGCTTAATGTCAAATGCTTTGTAGAATACATCGATGTTGCTCAGCGGACCGTTACAACGCAGTTCGTTCGGAGAGTGTGGATCAGTCATGATACGTGAAGCCATCTCTTCAGGACGAGTGTTAGCGCGCCATACCTGTGCCCAGCTCAGGAAGAAACGTTGATCAGGAGTAAAGCCATCGATTTTCTCGTTGCTCTTACCTTCTTTTGTTTTCTTGAATGCGTCATAAGCGATCGCCAGACCACCAAGGTCAGCCAGGTTTTCACCCAGTGTCAGTTCGCCATTTACGTGTACGCTATCCAGAACAGTGTAGCTGTTGAATTGTTTTACAACCACGCCAGATTTTTCTTCAAATTTCTTAGCGTCTTCAGCTGTCCACCAGTCATTCAGGTTACCATCAGCATCGTATTGACGACCCTGATCATCGAAACCGTGTGTCATTTCGTGACCGATTACCGCACCGATACCACCGTAGTTTACAGCGTCGTCAGCAGCAAAGTCAAAGAAAGGATATTGCAGGATACCTGCAGGGAAAACGATTTCGTTGAACGCTGGGTTGTAGTAGGCGTTTACTGTTGGAGGAGTCATGCCCCACTCAGTGCGGTCTACCGGACGGCCCAGTTTGCTCAGGTTAAAATCATATTCAAATGCAGAAGCAGCAATGATGTTTTTCACATAGTCGTTACCAACGATCTGCAGTTTGCTGTAATCTTTCCATTTGTCAGGATAACCGATTTTTTTCATGAACGTATTCAGTTTCACGAGCGCTTTTTTCTTAGTCTCTGCGCTCATCCAGTCCAGGTGCTGAATATGCTCTGCATAAGTCTGCTGCAGGTTGTTCACCAGTTCCAGCATACGTTTTTTAGCTTCTGGTTTGAAGTTTGCATCCACATACATCTGACCCAGCAGTTCACCGATAGAACCATCAACTACAGACAGCACGCGTTTCCAGCGTGGCTTCTGAGCTTGCTGACCACGAAGCGTACGACCGTAGAAATCGAAACGAGTCTGATCGAAATTGCTGCTCATGTAAGGAGCCATACCGTTTACCAGGTGGAAAACGAGGTATTTTTTCCAAACGTCAACCGGAGTTGCAGTCAGTTGTTTACCTACTTCTGCGAAAAATTTAGGCTGACCAACGATTGCGCTGTCTTCACCTTTAATTTTCAGCATCGTGAACAAAGATTTCCAGTCAAGACCCGGAGTTTCTTTATTCAGACCATCGAGGTTGAATTTGTTGTACAGTTTGTACGGATCGCGCATTTCTACACGAGTCATAGAAGCCTTAGCCAGTGACTCTTCCAGAGAATATACACTTTTTGCATCTGCTTCAGCAGCAGTTTGATTGTCGCCAATCAATACAAACATTTTTACCAAATATTGTTTGTATGCTTCGCGGATTTTAGTAGTGCGTGCATCCGTGTTGAAATAATAATCACGGTCAGGCAGGCCCAGACCACTTTGAGAGAACTGGCTGATCTGATGTGTTACATTTTTATCATCCGGGCCGATACCGAAGCTGAATACATCACCAATACCTTCCGTATGTTCCAGTGCGATTTCAGCCAGCAGGCTGTTTGCATCTTTAATACCGTTGATACGGGTAATCAGACCATTCAGTGGCGTGATACCTGCTTTTTCGATAGCAACTGTATCCATACCGCTGCGGTACAGATCACCTACTTTCTGATCAGCAGAACCTGGTTTTGCATTCTTGTTAGCAGCTGCTTTTTCAAGCAGTGTGTGCAATGCTTTGTAGTTATTTTCCTGAAGTTCGTTAAAGCTGCCCCAACGAGTTTCAGTAGAAGGAATCGGATTGTTTTTCAGCCAGGCGCCATTTGCGTAAAGGAAAAAGTTATCGCCAGGTTTTACTGCTTTGTCCATATTAGCCGGATCCAGCAGTTTGCGCGTTGCTGCATCATTAGCGTCTTTCGCACCGGCTATTTCGCCAGAGAAAACCGCCAGCATAGCTGCACCCGCCAGTACTGTCTTCTTAAGATTCATTTTAAAATTAAAGTTTTGACAGCGGCAAATGTACAAATAAACGCTTCGGTTGTATCCCACCCATTGGGGGATTTATCGGGCAGGAAGTCAAAAGTCAAAATTCAAAAACAAAAAATTGTTTATACGAAATGTGAAACGCGACACGTCAATACTAATAAGATTGACTCTTATTAGGTAATAGATTTAGTATTGTTGGTATGTGTTTTGTGGAGGATTTGTTAAAATCAGGATCAGAAGCGGTACATAACGCCGTATGACACGCGGAAGGCAAAAAATGAATGATAAAACAGAGTGATCAGGTTTTTTGGGACTCACAACTGACCGCTCACTACTCACAATATCAGCGATCCGCAAATCAGCTTTCAGCGATTTTAACCTCCGCAATTCCCGGAAAGTAATACATGCGTCCCGTTTTTACTTCCTTGCATTTGGAGCGGGTACGTAGTGTTTCCGTCTTTTCAAAAATACGCCCGTCGTCAATAATGAACCGTTGGCCAGCCTGAAGATCGTCTACCAGATGGTAACCAGGCTTGCGTTCATCATATCGGTGTAATGCTTTATAGAGTCCCGGATCTGTACAAGTACTGGCGGCCGGGTTGTGGATATAAGCCATCAGCGCCTTTTCTACATCCGGCGGAAAATATCCTTTGCCAATAAAAGGGATCAGAATATGGCGGAACTGCGTTTTCCATTCTTTGCCGTGTGGAGATACGGTATGCTTGAAATGCACATAAGTGAGCAAATGTGCTAGCTCATGCAGCAGTGTAATAAGAAAGCTGTACGGATTGAGATTGACATTGATACTGATCCGGTGATATGGCTTCTCACGGGTCGGGTTGCGATAATCGCCCAGTACACTTTTGCGCTCATGCGTCAGCTTGAGGTGAATAGTGTGGGATTGAAAAAAAGGAGCCACCAGTCCGAAAGTCTGCGGCGGCAAAAATTGTTCTAGAACCCGGATAGACGTTTCCTGCTTTTTCATTGGTCAGTTCTCGCTCATTTGTCCTCTCTGGCCATCTTTGAGAGGAGGACAGTTTCTACAAATGTATAGGCCGCGTAAATACCAAAAAGCATAAAAACGGTTGGCTTTTGTAGATTCTTGCGATTTAACATTACATAAATGAAAATAGAAATCATACAAACCATCAGCTTCAGCAATGAGGCGGAATAGACGCCGCGCACAAAAGCCTGCGGTGAATTTTTTACCTGGTTATTCACCAGCAAAAAGCCGACGATAGACAACAGGAGCATGATCGCGTTACCACCCATCAGTACCGGGAAATTTAGTTCTGGCTTAGATTTTCCGATAAAATAGAAAATAGCAGTCAGTACACAAAAAAGACCGATTACAGCAGGTAGAAGTTGTTTTTTCATTTATTTGGTTTGTTAAAAGCTTTGATGAGCTGCCATAACGAAATGACCAGCGCCAGCAAAGGTAATAATACTGTGAGCAGCGGAAAACGCCAGCCGATTTTTTTATCCAGCTTCATGCCGCCCCATACCGCCAATAATAGCATGACCAGCCATTGGGTGCCCAAAGCCGCATAACGCATCATTCCGGTATATTTTTTCGTGTCGTCACTCATACTATCTCTGATGTCTGATTTAAAGATCGCTGATTTTTGTGAGTTGCCAGTGGGCAGTTGTGAGAATGTCCACCCGATAATATACTCATTAGCGCTTAAGGCACCTGTGTAAGACAAAGGATAATGTAACCATAAGAGACTCACAACAGATCACTCACTATCATAAAATCAGCCATCAGCGATCGGAAAGTCAGCGATCTAATGCCGTCTGTGTCGTCTGCCGCTTGTTTTTGGTGTATTAGTGATTGCACCTTTCTTAATATCTTCCGGTCTTGGTAAAATACTACCCATCGCGGCGTTTTGTATTGCCTCCGGCGAAAGCATGGCTGTATCGCGTTTGCCGTCAAATTCGCCATTGATCACCTTACGGATATCCATTGCCTGTTTCTGCTGTGCCGAAACAAGATCGGAGAGGGAATCCACATTTTTCTTCAGTTGTATCATCTGGCGGCGCGCTTTATTGTCGGCATACCCGGGAATGTAATATTTCATTGGGGTAAACAATAATATAGATACCGTTATCAGAATGGTGACAACAAATAAGGTGCTGAATAATATATATACACTGCCTTTCGTCAGGCGGAAAGAAGCTACTTCTTCAAGAGATTCATCGTCAATGAATACCATTCTATATGGTACATTGAGCCTTTTAAAAAGCTTAGGCTTCTTAAATGTCAGTTTGCGGATCTTCATTGCAGCCCGCAAATTACGTTAAATCGTTGGTTTGAAATAAATGTGATCAATGTGGTAAATGTGTTTAATGTGGGCGCATACTTGTCACATCCGCCATAGTCACACATTAATCAAGTGAATGTGTGACTATAAGAGCACATTTATCACATTCCTCACATTTCGCACATTATAGATAGCAATCAAAACACCTGCTTCACATCCGCCATAGTCACACATTAATCAAGTGAATGTATGACTATAAGGGGAGCACATTTATCACATTCCTCACATTTCGCGCATTATAGATAGCAATCAAAACACCTGCTTCACATCCGCCATAATCACACATTAATCAAGTGAATGTATGACTATAAGGGGAGCACATTTATCACATTCCTCACATTTTGCACATTATCGATAGCGATTAGAAGACCTGCTTCAAAATCTCCCTATGAGAACTTTCCACATGTTGTTTAAAATCCCCATACCATTGCTGCCAATCACCCTGGCCCATCGTACCGGAAAGGCTTTTTTCGTAATCCTGTAACGATTTAAAGCCGGCCTCAAGGATCAGCCGGTAAGAATCACCTGTAAAATCAGACAGAACCCGCATGTCTGTCGCATCTGGCATCATTTTTTCTCCGGGCATATTGTCAAATAACTTCTTGACATCTTTGAAATGGCCAAATTTCAGCTGGAAAATATCACGTACTATATACATGGCTTTCGTTTTTGTATGGTAAAATTACGATACATAAATATGTAGTTTTTATAATTTGTGTCGATAATCCCAACCTGATCCTCAAAGAAAAAACAACCTTTTACTTGTCAGAATGTTTTAGCAACCATGTTATTTGTGTATTTTTCCCCTTGAAAGGATATGCTATAAAATAAATTTTACCTAACAGAGTTATACTATAAGTGCAAAACCGTCAGAAGATACCCGGATTTAAAGTCCTTTTGTTTATAATATTTTGTTTCGGACTCAGCTTTCAGGCTGGTCTGTTTTCTTATGCCCAAACTAAAAAGAAAACACCGGCCCCGGCTGCCAAAGCAACCGCAAAACCTGCCGACAGTGCCACAGTCGCTCGTCAACGGGTTTTGGATTCTACAAGACGTGTGCAGCAACATATGCTGGATAGCATGAAAACTGCCCGTACCCATTATTCAGATAGCGTCAAAGTTGTTCGTAAACACACCACCGACAGTCTCGCGACTGTTCGCAAATACCGGGAAAGCAAAAAATACCAGGATAGTGTCGCCCATGTTCGCCAGGCGAAAATCGATAAGATGCGTGCTTCCCAAAAGCAGTATTTCGATTCGTTGAAAGCTGTCCGCAAGAAAACGATGGATAGCACAATCGCCATTCGAAAACATGTAACTGATTCGGTCAAGAAAATTCAGCAGCACCGTACTGATAGTCTGGCAACGATCCGCAAATACAAGGAAAGTAAACGTTACCGAGATAGTACAAGTGTATCGCGCCAGCTGAAAATGGACAGTATGCGGGCGGTCCGAAAACATTTTACAGATAGTTCTATCGCTTCGCGTAAACACGTGATAGATAGTGCCAATAAGGTGCGTAAAGCTGCTACAGATAGCGTTACGGCCATTCGGAAACATTCGCTGGATAGCCTGAAGGCGATTCGCAAAGTAAAAACGGATAGTCTGGCCAAAGTAAAAGAGTCGCGGCTGAAAGATCAGAAAGCCCGGGAAAAGCTTCGTCAGGATAAGATGAAACTAGCCCTGGAGCTAAAGATTAAGAAACGACATGAGGCCTGGAATAACGAGAAAATGCTGAAAAAGAAATGGTCATTGCCACGACAGGCCATTCAAAATACGTTCACCAGGTACAATTATTATTTTAACGCAGATAAAAGGATGGACGAGGCGCTTGCCAATATGCAGCGGGCGAACCGAGAGAATCTTGACTCGATCATTGCATTGTTCCCGTTCGACCCCGACCGGGACTCGACCAAGCTGGCCTCCGATATGGATAGTATTATCCGGAAGGTTTCGGTAGGTACTCAAATTCACGATCCGAGGACCAAATGGGGTGACGATCTGTATTTATTGCTGGGTCAGGCGTACTTCTATAAGGGTAATTACGAAAATGCGATCACATCGTTCCGCTATACGGTTTCTATGTACGATCGTTTCAAGAAAAAGCCGACAGGATCAAAACCTGCTTCTAAGGAAACGCCATCCATATCTGAGGAAGAGAAAAAATCCATGCTGGATTTCATCAAGCACCGCTCGGTACACAACGAAGCGTTGCTTTGGCTGGCGCGAACGTACACGCAGGCCGGAAGGTTTGCTGATGCTGAATCAGTACTGGATCTGTTGGGCGCAGATAGCAAATTCCCTGAAGATATGCGTGGAAGGCTGGCGCTGGAAAACGCATTTCTCAGCCTGAAGCAAAAAAATATTCGCACAGCTAGTCAGCAGTTGCCAATTGTGGCGGCTGATGATAATGTTCCATATTGGTTACGTCTGCGCGCTACGTACCTGAGCGGACAGCTGGCGCAAAAACAAAATGATTTCAACGGTGCCGCAGGTCATTTCAGAGATGTGATCGATATGAATCCGAAGATTGAAATGGATTTCTATGCGCGTAAAAACCTTGCATACAGTCTGATGCTGGCGGGTGGTGATCAGAAGGAAGCCATTGCCGCGCTGAAACGGATGCTTAATGATGGTAAATATGCTACCTATTATGAACAGGTGTATTTTATCCTCGGACAGTTATCGATCAATAGCAACAATACTAAAGACGCCCTGGTTTACCTGCAGAAAAGTATCAGTTCTCCGAAATCAACCCGGAAGCAAAAAGCACTTTCGTTTGCCTCTATGGGTGGCGTTTATTACAACAGTGGTAACTATGAACTGGCGAAACTCTCGTACGATAGCGCTGCGATTCTTGGTGGCCGCGTACCGGATACAGCCATCGCGATAGCCGTTCGTCGCAGCAAAGCGCTAGATGAAGTAACTGGCCCGCTGCGTACTATTCATACACAAGATAGTTTGCTGGCATTGGGCTTGATGAGTGAGAAAGAACAGCATGCAGCGATAAAAAAATACATCCGTCATCTTGAGCAGTTGAGAGCTGATAGTGCTTACCGCGCCGAAAACGGCGGATTAAACAGTGCGAATCTCACCGATGCGGGTAGCCTTGATAACAACGTATCCAGCTGGTATTTCTCCAATGCAGGTCAAATGCAGCAAGGACAAAATGATTTTAAACGAAAATGGGGTTCCAGACCGCTTGCCGACAACTGGCGTGTAAGTTCGCTCAGCGGATTTACCGGAGGTGGCAGCAATACTGCGAATTCGGGTAGCAATAATGGAGCCGAAGCCGGTAATTCTGTGGATTTGGATGAAAACGGTCTGCCTACGGAAGCCAGCCTTGTTGCTTTTATCCCGACTACCAAAGAAAAGCAGGATGAAGCAAGATTGCGGATTCAGCGCGGCTATATTGATCTGGCCAATGCTTATGTTCGTCAGCTGGAAGATTATCCCCGCGCTACCCAGACATTGGATACGCTGGAAAAGCGATTCCCGACTAATGACCATAAAGCGCAGGCTTATTATCTCCGTTATCTGATAGCACTGCGTCAGAACCAGCTCGATAAAGCGCAGGAGTACAGTCAGAAACTGCAACAGGAATTCCCGTCGTCTCAGTATACTTCGTTGGTTCGCCCGTCCGAAGATTCAAAAACTGGTACGGAAGCCAAAGTGCCGGTTACCACTTTCTATAACGAAACATATGATTTGATGCAGCGTCATGAATACACGCAAGTGATTCATAATTCAGATATGGCACGTCGTCAGTATGGTGATGTGCGCTATCAGCAACGTTTTACAATTCTGGAAGGCGAGGCGCTGGCAGCAACTGGTAATTATAACAAAGCAGACACGCTGATTTCCGATTATCTGAAAAACAATCCTTCCGATTCACTGAAAGATTGGGCAGAAGCGGTCATGAATTATATTACCAAAAACCGGCCGGTTCCAGTAAAAGATACTACGAAGGCTAGTGCTCCGGATATGTCACATCCGACGCCTCCGGAAATGCCGCCGCTTCCAAATTCCGCGACAACGAATAATACTAACAATCCGGCGCAGCCGAATCCGCCGTCACCAGGCGCAGATTCATCAAAAGCCGCCGCCGTGGAAATACCGGCAACCTATACATACAAGCCGTCAGAGGAGCATTATTTTGTGTTTGCCTTCAATAAAATGGAGCCGAGGGCAATGGGCGTAAAAGCTGGTTTGACAGATATGAACAGTATCAAATTCTCCGGCCTGGGGCTTTCTACTGGTTTGGAAATGCTTTCGGCACAATCGGGGATGGTGATTGTCAAGTCATTCAAAGATCTGGCGCGTGCGAAGATTTATATGAATGCGCTGAAAACTTCACCGCAGGTATTAAGAGATTATAACGATGGGGAGTACAATGTCTTCCTTATTTCTGCGAAAAACCTGCTGAAGCTCAAAGCCGATAAAAACCTTCCGGCTTACCTGGATTTCTATAAAAAACAATACAAATAGAAAATCAAAAGCTAAAAGTGTAAAGTATAAGGCTGAAAGCTGCTCCTGCTGATCCAATGATTGGAAAACAGGAGCAGCTTTGTTCATTTTCGCCGTAGTTTCCTTAAGCCTTGAACTTTTGGTTACTTTTGTTTTAAGACAAAAAGTGACAGATAACGAACAGCAATTCTCACACGAGCTATAGCGCTAAAGGACTATAATCAGTCCCAATAGCATGATTTTCGTGATCTCTGAAAAAAATGGTAAATTAGGATAGACTAAAAAATTACATGCAAATAGTAACCTCCTCCTCATATAATCTCAACGAAGAAGAAGAAAAAAAACTCATTCTCCGGGAATACCGGGCATTGCTCCGCGTACTGAAAGCAAGACTCAAAAAAGGTGACAAAATATTGTTGCGTCATGCCTTTGAAATTGCTGTAGATGCGCATAAGGACATGCGCCGTAAATCAGGCGAACCTTATATTTTACATCCGCTCGCGGTTGCTAAAATAGTAGTAGAAGAAATTGGCCTTGGCGTGACCTCTGCTATTTGTGCGCTTTTGCACGATGTAGTAGAAGACACGGAGTTGACGCTGGAAGATATTAGTCGGGAATTTGGTACCAGTTATGCAAAGATCATCGATGGTTTGACCAAGATTTCGAACGTAGTAGATCTTAAGGCGAATACAACCGTTCAGGCAGAAAACTTCCGTAAGATTCTGCTGACACTTGCCGAAGATCCGCGCGTAATTCTCATTAAGCTTGCTGATCGTTTGCATAATATGCGTACGCTCGATAGTATGAGCCGCGAAAAGCAACTGAAGATTTCTTCTGAAACTACTTATATCTATTCGCCGTTGGCGCACCGCCTCGGTTTGTACGAAATCAAATCGGAGCTCGAAGATCTGGCGCTGAAATATACACAGCCTGAGATTTACAACGAGATCACCACTGGTTTGAAAGATACCAAACGGGAGCGTACTCGTTATATCAACGAGTTTATCAAACCGATCAAAGATGAACTGCAGCAGCACGGATTCAAGTTTGATATTTATGGACGCCCGAAAGCCATTCATTCCATCTGGAATAAAATGCGCACCAAGCACGTCGCTTTCGAAGAGGTGTATGATTTGTTTGCTATCCGCATTATCCTCGATTCAGATCAGGAGCACGAAAAGGAAGAATGTTGGAAAGTATATTCCATCATTACCAATTTTTACCGCCCGAGCACCGAGCGCCTGCGCGACTGGATCAGCGTACCGAAAGGGAATGGGTATGAAGCGTTGCACACAACCGTGATGGGCCCTGCTGGCCGATGGGTGGAAGTGCAGATACGTACCAAACGTATGAATGAAATTGCGGAAAAAGGTCTGGCGGCACACTGGAAGTATAAAGAAGGTTCTGACCAGAAACAGGAAAGTAAACTGGATAGCTGGCTGCAGCACTTACGTGATATGTTGAGCAGTCCGGAAACCGATACGCTCGACTTCCTGCAGAATTTCAAACTCGATCTTTTTACCGAAGAAATATATATCTATACACCGAAAGGCGATATGCGTGTATTGCCGAAAAACGCGACAGCACTGGATTTCGCTTTCGATATTCACTCCGAATTGGGCGCCCGTTGTATTGGTGCTAAAGTAAATTACCGGTTGGTGCCTTTGAGTCATGTGCTAAAAAGCGGTGATCAGGTAGAAATTATTACATCGAGCAAACAAAAACCGACTGAAGACTGGCTTTCATTTGTTGCAACGGCAAAAGCAAAATCCAGAATCCGTTATTATCTCAAAGAAGAAAAAAGAAAGATCGGAGAAGATGGCAAGGCAATATTACAGCGCAAGCTGGAACATCTGAAAGTGCCGCTGTCCAACAATAATATCAATGAGCTGATTGCTTATTATAAAAAACCTTCGCAGCTGGATTTATTTTATGCAGTAGCGGTAGGCGCTTTGGACTTGAAAGATTTGAAAGACTTTACAGTCCACGGTGATAAACTGCAACAACCGGTAAAAGAAGTAAAACCAGAACTGGCTAAAAATGTGGTTTCTGAAGAAGAAATCATGAAGCAGAAACCTGCAAAAGGTGCGGAACTGATCATCTTTGGCGAAAGCTCGGATAAAATTCTGTACAAGCTGGCGCAATGTTGTCAGCCGATTCCGGGTGATGATGTGTTTGGTTTTATAACAACCGGTGAAGGACTAAAAATTCACCGTACAGATTGTCCGAACGCAGCGCAATTGCTGGCTAATTATGGGCACAGGGTAGTGAAGACCAAATGGGCGAAGAACAAGGAGATTTCCTTCCTTACAGGTGTTCGTCTTACTGGTCTGGACGATGTAGGTGTGATTCAGAAGATCACCAATGTTATTTCTGCCGATCTCAAAATGAATATGCGTTCTATCAGTATCGATACGAATAATGGTGTATTTGAAGGTACGATTATGGTGTACGTGCATGACCGTGAAGAGCTGGACGTGCTTTGCGAACGACTGGAAAACCTGGAAGGCATCAACAAAGTAGAACGTCTGAAAACCGAAGTAGAATAATCCTTATCAGTTAAAATCTAGAACTTAAGACTTAATGAACACCACTGAACTGTACCAACAGTATAAAGAACAAACACAAAAAGCCGCCGACCTGCAATATGCCTCAGCTGTACTTGGCTGGGATCAGGAGGTTTATATGCCGCAGAAAGGGTTTGGCGCGCGCGGCCGTCAACTCGCTACATTAGCGACATTGGCACATGAAATGGTTACTTCTGGCACTTATGGTGATTTGCTGCGCGAATTATCGCAGCGAAATGATCTCAATGACGAACAGCAGAACAATATACGTCTGAGCCTGGAAGATTATGAGAAAAACGCTAAGCTGCCTACCGAATTTGTAGATAAAATCACGCAACAGACCAGTGCCAGCTATGACGCCTGGCTGCGTGCACGTAAGGAAAACGATTATAGCATTTACGCACCGGAGCTGGAGAAGATGATTGCGCTGAAAAAGCAACAGGCGGAGCTTTACGGATATAAAGAACATCCTTATGATGCATTGCTGGATGAATATGAGAAAGGCGCAACGGTATCATTGCTGGATGGTGTTTTTGAAAAAGTGAAAGCAGAATTGCCAGGTCTTCTGAAGAAGATTGCGAATGCACCTCAAGTAGATGCTTCGTTTTTTCATCAGGAGTTTCTCAAAGATGCCCAATGGAATTTTTCGCTCGATGTGCTGCGCCAGATGGGATACGATTTTGAAGCCGGCCGGCAGGATATTTCTGAACATCCGTTTACTACTTCTTTCGCTGCTACGGATGTGCGTGTGACTACGCGCGTGAATGAGCAAGATTATACGTCGTTGTTGTGGAGCAGTATTCATGAAGGCGGACATGCTTTGTACGAGCAGGGTTTGCCGGAATCTCAATACGGTCTGCCACTTGGCGCTGCAGCTTCATTAGCAGTCCATGAGTCGCAATCTCGTTTATGGGAAAACTGTGTAGGTCGTAGCCTTGATTTCTGGACGTTCTTTTATCCCAAGCTGAAAACTTATTTCCCGCAGCAGTTAGAAAAAACATCAGTGCAGGATTTTTATAAAGGAATGAATCAGGTGAAATCTTCGCTGATCCGCACCGAAGCAGATGAAATCACATACCATTTTCACGTATTGATCCGTTATGAAATAGAAAAAGCGCTGATTGGCGGAACGCTTTCGCCAAAGGATCTGAAAGAAACCTGGAACGATTATTACGAAAAATACCTGGGCGTTCGTCCGAACGATGATAAGCACGGTGTATTACAAGATGTTCATTGGTGTCACGGTAGCTTCGGCTATTTCCCGACTTATTCTCTGGGCAGTTTTTATGCTGCGCAATATTTTGGACAGGCTGCAAACGTGATTCCGTCTTTGCACGAAGAGATTAAAAACGGTGTGACTGGAAATCTGCTGCATTGGTTAAGGGAAAATATTCACCAATATGGCCGTCGTTATACTTCTGAAGAATTATGTAAAAAAGTGACCGGCAAGGGCCTCGATTTTTCTGTGTTTATGAATTACCTGCAACAAAAATACAGCGGCATTTATGCAATAGGATAATGACACAGCTTGTACATTATTACATCGAACCACTGGATACGGAAGAGTTGGTTTTTCTGCAAAAAAAAGAGCTGGAAGACCGGACTTCACTGTATAAAGTGGTTCGTATTTTATTATTGCTGTGCTTTGTGATTCCTTTTATCGTGGCCTGGTTCCGCGCAGCCGACGGAGCTTCAAATCCTTTCTCTTACCTTACTTATTTTGTAGGCGTTATTGCTTTGCTGTTGCTTTCAGGAATAGGTGTGTATGCGTCTTACCACAGCAATCTGCAACAGGTGCGCAGAGATATTGCTCACCGTACTAAAACTATCGAACAAACGCATATCGCCCGCAAACAATACATGCCGCAAAACAACACCTGGTATTTTTACCTTGATTCTCCCACACGTCTTAGCATTGAGGTCTCGCAGGATGATTATAACCGCTTTTCCGAGGGCGATGAATTGAATATTGAGTATACGACGTACTCAAAGCTGCACCTGGGGTATTTCTGACGAAGTCAAAATTCAAAAAGTGATATAAAAAGTTCTTTTCTCACAACGCTCACTATGACATGGTGGCTGATGGGAATAGGTACTGTGTGGAAAGTAGCCGCATGTATGTCTATAATGTCGACTAATTATTCGGTGTCCGCAATCAGAAGACAATGACACCTTGATTGAGCAATAGTCCTTCAAATTGGGCTTCGAACCGTCATCCTCCTACTTTTTTTATGCCAAAAAAAGTAGGCAAAAAAGGGCAGTCTAAGCCAGATCACTCCGTGGCTTAGACGGTCGCTCGATTGAGCTTCATTGCTACTGTGCTGCCCAGCTAAGGACCTTGAAATTGAACTCAATTTTAAATGTGTCATTGGCACGAAGGAGACAACTCACGAAATGAGTGTTCTTTTCTCGCAACGCTCATAACAGTGCAGCTTTTCTTTGTCATGCTGAGCGGAGACGAAGCATTGTGTTGTCGCTCTTCGTCTCCGCTCAGGGTGACAAATGAGCGCATTGCACCGTTGTGCCGCTGCGAGAGAATTTAGTTTTTGACATTAACAAGCCTACGCCAAAATTCCCGCAATCGTAGCGCTGAGATAAGACGCCAATGTTCCACAGAGCAAAGCTTTCAATCCAAGTTTGGCAAGATCAGCCCTGCGTTCGGGAGCTAGTGCGCCAATGCCACCAATCTGCATGCCGACGCTGCTGAAATTCGCGAAGCCGCAAATAGCAATTGAAATAATTAGCAGACCTTTTTCCGTAATGATCGGAACCGCGCGGCTGGTCATGCTTTTGAAAGCAACGAATTCATTAATAGTTAGTTTTTGTCCGAGCAATTTCGCGGCATTTTGCACGTCCTCGGTTGGAATACCCATTGCCCATGCAAAAGGGTAGAAGGCTTTTCCGAAAATAAAATCAAGACTTAAATCCAGATTCGGAGAGAAAATATGACCGATCTTCAGCAGTGACCAGTCGACCAATGCGATCAACGCAATAAAACCGATCAGCATGGCGATTACATTCATCGCAATTTTAAAACCATCGCCGGCGCCATGAGAAACCGCATCGATCACATTGGTATAAGGACTTTTTACTTCCAGCTTGACCGTGGCCATTGTTTCCGATTCCACCGTTTCCGGGAAAACAATTTTTGAAATGACCAATGCACCAGGAGCAGCCATCAGACTTGCCATGATCAATTTCGGACCAATGTCTAAACCTGCCTGAGCGCCCATGTTGGCATATACAACCAGAATACCTCCCGCAATACAAGCTAAACTGCCGCTCATGGATGCCAGTAGTTCGCTGCGTGTCATACCTTTCAAATAAGGCCGGATCATTACCTGCGCTTCCACTTGTCCCAGAAATGCGCTCGCCACATTGCTCAGCGCTTCTGCGCCACTTACACGCATCACAAAATTCATGGCACGTGCAATCACTGAGACCACGCGCTGCATGATGCCTATGTGATATAAAACTGCAACCAGTACACAGACCAGAATAATGGTAGATGTTACATTAAAGGCAAAAACGAAAGCGCCGGGTGTGGCATAGTTTACAGCTGTATTCCCATTGCCTATCGTAGCGATACCGCCGTATACGAAGTCCGCACCTTGTTTTGCAAAACCTTCCAGCTTCTGCATGCCTCTGCCGAGGAACTCAAAAAAACTGGCTACTGGTTTTACACGCAGGATCAGAATTGCAATAATTATCTGCAATGCAAGCCCGCTTGCTACCAAACGGAGATTGATACGTTTTTTATTATTGGAAAAAAGAAATGCAATGCCAAGGATCAGCACGATGCCAATAAGACCGGTAAAACGCTGCATGCAAATTGTTTAAATTGAAAATAATGAAAATAAAACAAGCCGGCAAAGATAACGGTGTCATGTCTAAGCTATTATTAAGTTTGTGAAAACAATTGGCTTCCGCTAATGCTCTAATGTGAGGGCTTCAAATTGGACTGCAGTGCCCTAATACGTGGAATTTGGCAAATGCGTTTTACGCGCATTCAGTTTACAAACAAAAAATCAGACATCCGCAATTTTTGGTTTTGACTTTTTACTTTTGACTTTTCTAAGTTATGCCCGTAATCCGTTTTAAAACTTCCGCGATACTTGTTGCCATTTTCGCCTTTACAGAATTGCTTTTGCTGAGTTTGTTCTATAACAAATTTCCTGCTCATATTCCGGCGCACCCTGTTCATTTTAATGGTACGAAACCGAATGATTATGATGAGAAAGTTTACGCTGCTATTTCATCTGTTGTTGATGCTGTAATGACGGCAATTCCTTTGCTGGTTTTATTTGTGCGGAGAGGGAAGCTATCGCCGGGCGCTATTATTCTGCTCAATTTATTCATCATATTAATAGGTCTGAGCAACCTGGCATCATTGTTCAAAATAATTATGCTTGGCCTTGGAACGGATCTCTATAAAACAGGATGGGTGCCGTTTTTGATCGAAAAAGGAGCAATAGGTGCAGGTGCAATTTTAATTTTTCTGCTGCTCCGGGCGATGGGACAGAGGAATGTGAAGTAATGTGTTTGAATGCGGATAATGTGACGGCACTTCGACGCCGCTCAGGGGGACCTTATTTATGAACAGCTCATGTTATTACTCGCAGGCGGAGCGGAGTTGAAGCCTTTACGTTTTTGGATTTTGACTTTTAAATCAGCGATTTTTCTGACCATTCTAAACCTTCTGGCAGATTAGCGTTGCTAAACTCAATATGGATCACACGCCGGCGCATTGCGTTGGTCGTTCTGCTGGAGGCATGCATCAATAATGGTTTCATGATCATAATGCCACCTTGTTTTACACAACAGGTTGTTTCTTTTTCTTCTTTCAGGTTAATGGTTTCCGGGCGGTAAATTCCTTTTAGATGTGATGCCGGCAATACACGCAATGCGCCGTTCTGCTCATTAGTATCATCCAGGTGAATACGGATCGTGAAATTTTTCTCCAGAATATTTAAAGGAGGCTGCACGGCAAACTGATTTTGTTTGACCGTCCACGGGCCAAAACCTTCGATATTGATCCGTTTAGCTACCGAAATCGTAAGATCTTGGTGATAGGCGACGAACCAGTTGGAGTTGGCCGGTTTATCGAAATAGATAGATTTTGCAATTAAATAATCGTCGCCGAAATTTTCCCTGATAATGCGGTGAAGGCAGTCATTGAATAATAAGGGCATTAGCTCAGGTATCTCTTTTATTACTTGTCTGATGGCAAAAAGATCATTGGTTTTGCGGAACGTCGCATCCGGGCGGTTTGCTTGATTGGCCAACATGTTTTTCAGCGCCGTTATTTCATCTTCTGAATAAATATTTTCCGCCACAGCAAAGCCCAGTTGATCAATATTCTTTTGCAAATCAGTCGTCATGCATCAAAAGTAAACGATAAAATCGGCTTAACTTCGCGCCCTATATGATCCGGATAGGGAAAATCGTTGCCGCGCACGGCTTACAGGGAAATGTGATAATCAACCATATAGTTGGCAAATCCGACTGGCTGAAAAAAGATGATGTTTTGTTTGTGGAGCTGAACAAAGGAAGCTTTATTCCTTATTTTGTTACAGGTGCTAAAGCCGCTAATGAAGAGGAATACATCGTAGGTGTAGAAGATGTTGATTCTGTGGAAGCTGCTAAAAAGCTCGTGGGCAAGCAAGTGTATGTGAAAGATGATATTTTGTCGGATCATAGCGAAGACTCTCCGTTAATGTGGATTGGCTTTAAGCTGGTGGATAAAACCAAAGGCGGCATAGGCGAAATTAAGGATGTAGTGAGTACTGGTGCTCAATGGCTTGCCACTTTGGATTACGAAGGCCGTGAAGTGTTGATTCCACTCATTGACCAGCTGATTTTGGACGTAAATACCCGTAATAAGTATATTCGGATGGATTTGCCGGAAGGGCTTTTAGATATTTAGGCATTGACAGTTGGCAACTTACGACTGACAACTCACAACTTACAACTCACAAAAACATGCGTATAGATATTATTACAGTGGTGCCGGACCTTTTGACGAGCCCGTTTAGCCATTCTATCATGAAACGAGCCCAGTCCAGAGGATTGCTGGAAGTGCATACGCACAATCTGCGTGATCATACACCGTACAAGCAAGGGCAAGTAGATGATTATCAGTTTGGTGGCGGGGCCGGAATGGTGATGATGCCTGAGCCATTGGCTATTTTGCTGGATAAGCTGAAAGAAGAGCGAAATTATGATGAGGTAATCTATATGACGCCAGACGGCGAGCGTTTCGAACAGAAAATAGCTAATCGTTTATCTATCAAAGAAAATCTGATTATTATCTGCGGCCATTATAAAGGAATTGACGAACGGATTAGAGAACATTATGTAACCAAAGAAATTTCCATAGGTGATTATGTGCTAAGTGGGGGAGAATTGGCTGCTGCTGTGGTTGTTGATGCAATTGGCCGGCTGATTCCCGGTGTTTTGAACGATGAAACTTCCGCTTTATTTGACTCTTTTCAGGACGGATTGCTGGCTCCGCCTGTGTATACCCGCCCTGCAGATTTCAGAGGCTGGAAAGTGCCTGAAATATTGCTTTGTGGCGATCCTAAAAAGATTGACGTATGGCGTCATGAAGAGGCGCTGAAACGAACCGCGGAGCGTCGCCCGGAATTACTGGAAGATCATGAAGAATAATTTCTAAGAAAATTTTGTATTCCTGAAAACTCTTCTTACTTTTGCTCTCCCAAAATCAAGGAATATGGACGCTTTAGTATTTGTACATGAGCAACTGACCGGGAAAAAAGAATTTCCGAAGTTTAAAGCCGGTGATAACGTAACCGTTAACTATAAAATCGTTGAAGGTAATAAAGAACGTATCCAGTCTTTCAAAGGCGACGTGATCAAACGTCAGGGTCGTAATTTTACCCAGACTTTTACAGTTCGTAAAATCTCCGACGGCGTGGGTGTTGAACGTGTGTTCCCACTGTACTCTCCTAACATCGAATCGATCACTGTTCACAAAACAGGTCGTGTACGTCGTGCTAAACTTTACTACCTGCGTAGCCGCAGCGGTAAGAGCGCTCGTATCAAAGAAAAGAAACAAATTATCGAGAAGAAAGCAAAAGCGGTTCAAGCTTAATTTCTTTCTCCAACATATTTGGAAGCCCACGTTATTACGTGGGCTTTTCTTGCATGTGCCATGTACAGTGCCTTATCGTTGAAATCCCATCTTTAAAGGGAATCTTTGCGCGAGCGATCGCACCTGTCTAATACTAATTAACCATCAAAAAACAGCACGAATAATTGCGTAAACATGGATTTACGAAACACCACCGGCCTAAGGAAACGTAGGCGTTAAAAAATGAAATGCATACAGCGTCCGCAATTATGATGGTGATGGGAACAACACAGATCAATTATAGATTGGCCAGGAAGGGGTATAAAGTAGCATAGTAAGCTTTAATAATTGCAGCGAAATGCCTTTTCATTTTAGCCGTAGTTTCCTTCAGCCTTGAACTTTTGGTTACTTTTGCTTCAAGGCAAAAGTGACAGAAAACACTACTGTAAAATTGATTTAGCGGAAATTTTTAATGCCGTTTTTTGAGGTTCAATTTGCATAACAGGCTCGCCTAACCTAGATCGTGATCCCAAATCAAAACATAAATATTTTCAAAAACAAAAAGTGCCTCGAATTTTCGAGACACCCTTTGCGTTAGAATTTAATATAATTGAATAATGAATAAACCCGCGCTGAGACACCCTTGAGTGATGGGGTTACAGAATCATATTCATTGCTTTTCTCGGTGCTTTCAGCCAGTTGATGTGCTGCAGATTGAGTGAGAACACAATGCTTTTTCCGAAACGTTTGTCGCCATAAATGCTTTTGAGATAATCGGAGAAATCTTTACTCATCACCAACGGTATATAAACCGAAACCATATCTGCAAACGGCAGATAGACTTCTACGCCACCGTCAAACAAATATTTATTGCCGCTAGGGTTTTGCAGAGAGGCATTAGCAAAAGTGCCCATGTCGGCAAACAAACGGATCGGCAATTTACCCAAAGGAAGATCTGTTTTCAGATTTAAGCTGGCCAGCCAGTTATCGCTACGGCCAATAATCGGATTCTGGAAACTTGTAGGAATCTTAAATCCGCCTTCACGGATTGAAATCTGGCGACCGCCGAAACCATCTCTTTCTGAACGGCCCTCGTAGGTGTCGTCGTAGAGGTAGTCATTCGCGCCGGTAAATGTACTATTGAGGTAATAACGCGAAGCAGCATACTCATCGTTGCTAATGGCAAAGAATTTACCGAAATAACCACGGACGTACAGCGATTTGTTTTTCTTATTGTAGTCGATACGCAGGTTCCCTTCCAGATTTATTTTTACAAAATCAGCGCCCACTTGCCCTTCAATACTATAATTGAAAGGGTTGATGGTGCGGCGGTTTTCGTGTTTATAACGCAAAAGACCGTAGTATTTCATCTGATTTTTTACGGAAGGTTTATACAAACTATCTGTCGGGTCCATTTTATAATCAAAATAATCTTCGCTGATCGCATAACCTTTTAAGGTCAGTGTGCGAACCACCGGACTCAACGCGTTTTTCTCCCTAAAAATAAAATTGAGCGATGGCGCTACCTTGATGTAGCGGGAATACAGCGGGTCGGGGATGTTTTGTTCTGTTTCATTATAGTGAAAGCTTTTTGCATCCGCCTGCAGGATAATTTCCTTGAAAGTAGCTTTCGGGAACCAGGAATAAGCTGCAGTGCCCGTTCCTGTAAAAGATTTAGAACCGAATGCATACATCGGCGCTACAGCAAATTTGAAACGTTTATCAGGCCATCCGAGGTTATGGAAAAGCAGGCCCAGCTGGAAATGATCATATTCATTATAGCCTAAAGCAGGCAGCAGATAAACTCTTTCTTTATAATCGAGGTTAATGCCTGAACCCAAACCAAATTGCACACCAGAACGGTGCATTAACCCACGACGGCGGTATTCACTATTAGTCAGATTAAGTTCCGGAATCTCTTTGCTTACATCAATGTGCGTCCAGCCAGATGCGCTTGGAGGCAATGCAAGCTGCGTTTTGCCGCGAAAAGGTGCAGACCATGTACTGGCGATCAAACTATCGTGCGTATAAGCATTAATCCTTACCGGGGCAGTGATATCCGATTTGTTTGTAACCGTAACGACAGTGGAATCACCGGCGCGTTCCACATGATTGATTTTATAATCGAAAGGTTGTTTGGTGATCATTGCTTCATCGAAAAACCAATTGATCGGTTTGGTGCTGTGTTTTTCAAATATGGCCCGGAAATCTTCGGGGTAGGGATGCTTGAATTGCCATTGGTTGAAATAATCCTGCATCGCCGCATTGAAAGAATCCCTGCCCATATATTGTTCCAGCCAGGAAAGCAGAAGTGCATTTTTAAAATAAACATCGCCACCATAATTCTGACGTGTGTATTCAGGCGCAGAAAGATTAGAAGGCTGATCGGTGCGATTGGCTACAGATTCATAATACACCAGATTTTCCATCACATCGTTTTTCTTGTTCTCCTTCCGCGACTCTACATCGCGGGAAATGTCTCCTGATGTCTTGCGCTCGTAGTAAGAGTTGATGCCTTCATCCATCCAGGGATGATCTCTTTCATTGGTGGCGAGCATACCGTAAAACCAATTGTGGCCCACTTCATGCACTAATACCGACGATAAGAAATAAGTGGCATTGCGGTCTATGAGTGTTACCGTAGGGTATTCCATTCCGCCACCGGCAAGCATATCGCCTTCTGCAGCTTTTACTGTTTTGTACGGATATGGACCTACATAAGTATTATAATGGCGAAGGGTAGATTTGAGATTGTCCGTTCCTTTCATCCATTGTTCGCGATGTATCGGCAGAAAAGCTGTGTAGGCTGTGATTGCATTAGAGCTGCCCGGAAGGGTGACGGTATCTTTTCGCACTATGAAGCGCATATCTGCAAACCAGGCGAAGTCGTGGATATTGTCTTCGTGGAAATGAATGGTTTTGGAAACATCAGATGATTTTGGCCATGATTTGCGATAAAGTGTATCGCTTGGAAACGGTACTTTACTGAGACTGTCGAGCCAGTTGATCTCTGATTCATCGGTATAATTACCTGTTGCCATGACCACATAATTTTTCGGTAGCGTAATGCTCACGTCATAGCTGCCGAAATTGCTGTAGAATTCGCCCTGGTCGAGATAAGGGATCGGGTGCCAGCCTTTCTGATCATATACTGCCGGTTTCGGGAACCATTGAGAAATATAGTAGGCATGACCTGTATGGCCCATGCGGGAAAACACTTTCGGGATTTTTACACGAAACGGTGTGGTCACTTTTATTTGTCCGCCGGGAGGCAATGGTTGCAACAGGTCAATGCGGGCGACATCCGGCACATTTGGTTCGCTATAATAATCAGCTTCCCGGCCATCGATGAGAAAGGTCAGACTATCGATATAACCACGATCTTTTGGTTTGGCGAAATAAAAAGCAGTCTGTCCGTTTGTTACTTGTTGTTCGGAAAACGCTGTGCGATCATTCTTATAAGCATTTGGCCAAAGATGGATGTACAGATATTTGATTGTATCCGGTGAGTGGTTGATATAAGTAAATTCCTCGTAGCCGTGCAGAAAATGCTTTTTATCATCCAGCCGTACATCGATGCGGGTATTCACTTCCTGTTGCCAATACGTAGATTGTGCATTAGCAGTAATGGAGCCAAGTATAATGAAGTAGAGTAGCAGCCTGAGATTCATATGTTGTGTGTTGGGAAGTTGGTGATTTGTAAAGCCTAGGAATGTTTGAGTTTTTGTTGGATTTGGTTCATTATGTCACCGGCCATTCTATTTACAATATCCGTTTGTTCAGATTCTGTTAGTTTTTGATGATAACCTTTTCTGGTAAAAATTACTTCGTTACCACCCAACCTAAAAGTCTTTATAATATAATCATACTCCGAGAAAATAAAAAAGACCGCTTGAAATACGTCAAACGGGTCAAATCCATTTTTCTTGAAGGTCATAAATGACAATTGAATCAGTAGTGTTTTATTTGAATTTAGTATTAAATAAGCTGCTTCACTTTGATTGAATTGCCTGTCGGGTATCGAAATGTCGAAACTACTTTTTAGAAAAAGAGCAGCAATTTCTTCCAAGTTTCCTTCTAGCATTTTTTTTAAGGGACGGGCAACATCGTTGATGATTGAATTAATTGCTGGGACACTAATTTTCTCTGTTATTTCTTCTTTGTGATCCAATTCTGCTTTCAAAACCTTTAATTGTTTTTTCCAGTCGTCAGCTTCCTCAATCTCTTCACCCTTAGCACTGCGAATTGCTAAATCTAAACTCCAAATTAATTGCTCCGCGATATAATCGAGAAACGTATCAAGGTTCCCCGAATCAGCGGCACGCAATGCTCTTAAGTAATTCGCTTTATCTACAGATTTAATTACAACCGGAGGAAGATCGTTTTTATAAAAGACATAGTTCATCAACAGTCGAGAAACACGTCCATTACCATCGGCAAAAGGATGGATTCGAACAAAACGATGATGAAACGCAGCCGCCAACACAACGGCAGGTAGTTCTCCTTTTTCTTCTTCATCGCGAAACCAGGTGACTAAATCGGACATGAGCATTGGAGTTTCTTGAGGCGATGCGAAGGGAATTTCCCCTCCGTTTTCCAATGTTACTCCATTTGGCTGCCGTTTATATTCGCCAGGAATGATTCTCACTCTTGTTGGCTGCCCTTCTGCAGTCTTTGCTTCTTTCCAGAAGGGTTCTACTAAAAGGATTTCATTCAAATCGCGAATTGTGGATTCCGTCAGAGTACGCTCTTTGTCTAGAGCGAGTTCTCTTGTTTGTTTTAGTGCAGCCTCGCTAGCTTTCATTTCAGCTAAATCGCGATAGCTATGTTTGCCAGATACTTCACCAAAAAGTAAAAGCAATTTAGTCTCTCCGTAAGTGAGTGTGTTGCCCTCGATATGATTGGAGTTGTAGTTAAATTCGAGGCTGATTTTTTTATTAAACCGGTCTTCATTTTCCGGACTCATTGGCAGCAATGCTTCCAGCTCTTTTCTTTTCCGATCTATGGTCTCTAATAGCGATACATTCATTCCCTGAAGAATTTACATGAAAGTACACATTTTATGATTTTGCTTGTTGCCTAACAAGCAAAATATCAATGTATATGCTTCGGCAATTATTTCTTTAAACCCAGATCGCTCGCTCTTTTCCCGCACTTTCGCACGCATAGTACCCTCGTTGCCTCTTTTAGACCGGACTCCCTCGCTTTTAGTGGAAATGTTCCCACTCCGAGTGGCAATGTTTCCTCTTTTAGCAGGAACTTTTCCTCTTTTAGCCCGGACGTTTGTGCCCGGAGCAGAAAATTTGCCTCTTTTAGAGGGAATGTTTGTGCTAAAAGAGGGAAACTTTCTTCTTTTAGAGGAAAGATCGCGGCTAAAAGAGGAAAATTCGACTTGTTGAACGAGGGAGATCCTATTTCCAAACAAAAAGGCCGCCCTAAAAAGGGCAGCCTGAGCATACAGAAAGTTTGTAAAATTGCTGCTTTACGCTTTCTGCAAATATTTATCGCGCAGCTTCTGGATGTTAGCCGCATTCATGCCGAGTTCTTCAGACATAAACTTGTCTACCGAACCATATTTCTTTGTGATGGCATCGAATGTTGCCTGCAGGTAGTTGGCTTTCGCACTGGCCATGTCTTTGGCCACTTGCTCAGAAATATGCATTTGTTGTGCCATTCCTTGCGTCATCTTTTCATTTTCCTGTGCACGGTAGTAGTTGGTGGCTTCGTAATCCTGCATGATAGTGCTGAACGGTACGCCTAAAGCATACAGGAACAAAGCCGCGCCGATACCTGTGCGATCTTTACCGGCAGTGCAGTGAAACAACAGCGCTGATGAATCGGGGAGTGCCAGCAGTTTCTGGAAAAAAGGTCTGTATCGATCTGTAAACGCATCGGTCTGCGAGTAGAAAGTCTGCATCAGCGAATCGCCGGATTTTACAGTGCTCAGTGATTTCATCCAATCGAGCGTGTGTTCGCTACCAGCCGGACAAAGAATATAATCTGAATTTGGCAGCAGGCGGTCTTCTGCAATCGCTGATTCCTGTGTGCCGCGGAAATCTATTACGGTTTTAATCTGACGTTTGCTAAATACCATCATGTCTGCATCGGTGAGATGGTTGATGGCTGCGGAGCGATACACGCGACTCCATTTTACCATATGGCCGTCTTGTGTTTTGTAACCGCCAAGGTCGCGGAAATTGATGGCGCCCTGGAGTTTTACCTTGCGTTGGCTGCTGTCGGCTATCTGCGCCATAGAAGCAAAAGGAATGCACAACGCGAATGCGATGATTAGTTTTTTCATTATAGTTGATTAGATTTTTGAGAAAGTTGAATTTTTAGGAAGTCAAACGTTAAAAACGTCAATGCTCGTGCTGTTATACAATATTTCCCGCAAAGACGCATAAGAGACAAAGACGCCAAGCCCTCAGTTGTCAACTGTCCATTGTCCATTGTCAATTGTCAATTGTTCGTTGTCTGCTTCGACTCCGCTCAGCATGACATTGTGGTTGCATGAGCGAGCTTTAAGCGTTATGCCTTCCGCTTTGAGCTTTTGACTTTTGAATTTTTACTTAATAATGTCCCATTTCAAACCGGCCTGGCCTCTTTGCGAGTACCATTCTACCTGTGTCGGGCGGTTTGGATCGCCGAGATAATACTTGAGTGGCTGATTGGTGAGATTGTTTATTTCTACGAATACGCGGAGTCGTTTGTTGATATTCACCGTTGCAGAAGCATCGAGCGTAAAGTTATTGTCAGCCCATGTGTAGAGATTTGGACCGAGTTGTGTGCTGAGTGTTTCAATGCTGCGACCGCGGAAGTTTCCGGCGAGGCGAACCATCACGCCTTTACGTTCGTAGAACAGAATTGCGTTGAAGAGACTTCTGGATTGATTCGGTAAGGCGGTTTTATCTGTAACCGTTGAATAGGTTTTATCCGCATTCAGCACCAGTCGGTTTACTTCTGTCTGCGAATGGCAGTAGGTATAGTTGAACTCTACGCCAAATCCGCTCCAGAAGCCTTTCAGGAAATCGAAACGTTTATTGATGCCTGCTTCGAAACCGAACAGTGTTGCGTGGTCTAAATTCTTAGGTTGTGTTACTAAATAGTCCGTGCCATCGATCGTTGCATAAGATTTATCCGTGAAGATCACATTGCTCAGATCTTTGTAGAATACACCACCGGAAAACAGACCGATGTTTTTGAAATAATATTCACCCATCAGATCGAAATTGTTGGAGAATGTCGGTTTTAACTGGGAGTTACCGATCGTAATCGTTGGGATTGAAGTAGTCAGATCGGTTGACTGACCAGGGTTCAGATCTGCGAAGTTCGGACGAACGAATGTGCGTGTGTAAGCCGCACGGAGATTGGCGTTGTCGTTGATACTGTATTTGAAATGAACCATCGGCAGCAACGCATTGTAGTTGTTTGTTGTGGTAATTGGCGTTACCGTTGTTACTGTTGTTGCCGGATTGGTTGAATTATCCTTTACGGTTGAAACCTGTGAGCTGTTCAGCGTTGTAGCTGTGTATTCATCGCGCAGACCGCCAATGATTTTTAATTTATCCGTTGCCTGGAATTCGCCCATTACATAGGCAGAAGTTACATTTTCATGGCCGTTGTAGATCAACGCAGCATTAGTTGCGGGAGAAACATCGCGGAAGCCATTTTTGCGCAGTGTCGCCGTATCAAACAGATTAAACAACTGATCTTTGGTCAGCGGATTCATGATCACATCATTGTAGGGATTGCCGATTTCGCTGAAGAATGTATTTGGGTGCGGGAATGAAGTTGTATTCAGATCGCTCAGCATAATCGGATCGCCGCCTACTTTAGCATACACCGTAGAAGCGATGTTGATACCTTCTCTGCTTTTCGTCCGGAATTTACCGCCAGCTTTCAGCGTCAGTTTCGGGCTCACCGTGTATTTGAAATTCATCTGCGCTACACGATCTTCCTCTTTGTTGTCCAGCTGCGTCAGCACTAATTGTTGCAATGACAGCTTGGTTGGGTCCATCACTTCCGATGGGTTATTGAGATGTGCGGCAATGTGCATTGGATCATCACCTACGCCATCTGGTGCATCGTAGCTGATGTATTTCCGTCCGTCGCTGGAACGCCCGCCGAAGCCACCGGGAACTGACTGGCGGAAAGTAGCGATGGGTAAGCCTTTGGTATCGTTGGTCGGAGGCGTCGTGAGATAATAACTGGAACAAAAATCAGAAACTGACCAATCCATTTTCAGTCTTGAAGCCAGTTGATGTTCACCGCCTAGTTCGCCGCCAAACAGTTTTGTCTGGTAGTAAGAATAGCGATAGTTGTATTGATAACGGTTGTTGTTGAAGTCGAAATAAGATTCATACACCGGGCGGATATCGTTGAATTTATCCCAGAGACCGCGTACAAAAATTTTATTCGCAGCGTTAAATTTATACTCTACAGCGGCATTCGTACCATACGTCTGACGTTCGCCCATATAGCGCTTCATCAGTAAAGAGTTGATCGATTTCTGCTGAACAGGATCTGCGAGATTGGTATTGTAGGTCACCTCATAAGAATCCGTTCCCCATTGGCGATCCCAGATGGCACCGGAAACAATTACACCCAGCTTGCCTTTGAGAAAACGGTCGCCATAAACGAAAGATCCGTTGTAGGTGCCGTTTTTAGAGAAATTATTATAACCCGCTGCAGCGCTGACGTTGAAGATTCTTTTTTCAGGAGCGGTACGTGTGATGAAGTTGATAGCACCGCCAATTGCGTCGCTTTCCATATCCGGCGTCACCGCTTTTACTACTTGCACGTACTGAATCATTTCAGAAGGAACCGCATCCAATACCGAAGCACGGGAGCCCGTTACGTTCGCACTTGGTAAGTGTGTGCCATTGAGCAGGGTAGAAGTCCAGGCAAAAGGCGTACCACGTACGGTAGCCTGATCGGCCTCGCCATGATAGCGGGAAACAGCAACACCTTGCATTCGTTGCACCGCTTCAGCAGCGTTACGATCCGGCAGTTTACCGACGGCATCTGCAGCGATTACATCCATGATAGCGTTGGAATTTTTCTTGATACTCATCGCTTTCATCTGCGAAGGTGCCATCGTTCCTTTTACTACCACATCTGCGAGCGTACCTTCAGCCGGCGCCAGTTCAATTACGCCCAGTTCATTGATACCTTTCTTTACATCCAGCTCTATTTCTTTTGATGCGTAACCCGAATAGGTAACAGTCACCGTCATCTTTCCGGTGTGCTGCGCGTTCAGTGTAAAACCACCGTTGAGATCGCTGACAGTACCGTTCGTAGTTTTAGAAATGACAATAGTAGCACTTGGCAGGGAACCATCTTTACTGGTTACCGTACCCTTGATGACCTGACTGTTGGCTGTTATTGCCAATCCGCTGGCAAATGCGGAAAGCAATAGTTTACGTGTTTGAAGTTTAGTAAAGCGCTGGATGCTCATAAACAAGTTTTTTGCAAAACTGCTATCGCTTCCGGACCTCTGCGACCGCCTCCGCCGACTCATACCTGTACGCGTTCTGTTGGATTAATTGCTACCAGGTCGTTTTGATAATCAGCTTTTTAGCTTCGTTAAGTAAATATTATCAAAACTCCGTTGCTACGTTTATTACCCTGAAAAAGCAATGTTGAAACTGCTGCTGCTTTCAGTTGTTTGCTGCTTGGTTTTGAGAAATTCGGTCGGCGTGCGTCCTGTATATTTTTTAAAGTAGAGATTGAAGGAAGATTTTGATTTAAAGCCAGCTTCCATTGCCAGCGCTAAAATGTTTGGAATGATTTCCTGACGGCGGCATTTGTCCAGGGCTGCAATAATTTCCTGTACCCGAAATTCATTCACAAACTGATAAAAGGTTTTGTGCTCAAATTGATTGAGTGCTTCCGAAAGATGATGACGGCTGATGTTTACCGAAGCGGAGAGTTTTTCCAAAGTCAGTTCATCGTCCTTGTACAGTTTTTTCTCCTGCATTTGCCGGCGCAGCTTCTGCATGATATTTGCCTGCTGGGTTTCAGTAAGAATGGATTTGCGTTCGCATTGCACAGCGGTTTCAGAAATTTCGTGGGCAGCTTCCGTTTCTGCTGTCATGGCGATCGCTACAGGGGCTGGCTGTAATTGCCGTAGCGAATACATAGTTTCAGGTTCGGTTTCTGCTTTCGGTTCATCGGCAATGATTAGTTCAGATTGAAGGGTAATCCTGTATTTAAAAATGAGCAGGGTAATGCCCAGCAAGGCTGCGTAGGCAATAGAACGCACAATGATATTGACATGATCTGGTGTGAGCGAGAAAGCTTCGCCCATTCTGGCATTGACAAATGGCAGGAAAGGAAATATCGTCATCAGGGCACAGATGCGGTAGATAAGCCTGCGTTCGGCTTCCCAGAAATTGGAAATTCTTTTAGCATTATAAAGTGCTGCTAAAGGAAAGATGATATTATTAATAGTGATCGTCCAGATGGTGGTATTGTTGTAGGCGGCAATTGCCTGGTGCGGTACCTTATTCGTAACAACGATATACAATACGATACTGAGATAACTAATACCTGCCAGCAGTGCGGGAATAAAAACATACCAATGTTTGAACGGTATATAACGGTCGTCTTTTAGTTTCTTCGAAAACATCCACAACAGCGGACCGTAAGCGAACCCGATAAAAGTGGTGAGACTGTGACGGATTTCTTCACATTGTACCACCGTAAAGATGAGAAACTTGATAGACAAGTGTACGAAGATGCAGATGGTCAGCCAGAGCAGCAGAATGTCGGCAGCGCGTTTCTGTTTACTGGCACGGATAATACCGAGGGCAATCATCGATTGGAATACTCCGATGGCTATTATGTAGTTCATTACGGCGCTAAAATATAGACCGACTATTACCTTATCGTTAAGAAGCTTACTCTAACTCATCCGAAGGACGAGAACTTCCAGCGTGCGTATTTCACCCCATCCCTGAAGGGAGTCTTATCGCGAGAAATTGCCTCGTATTATTTACAATTTATAACGTACAACTTAAAACCCCATCCCTGACGGGGGGCTTAGCGCTGAAATTGCCTTCGGGTACAACGGCCTGCTATCATTGACAACTTATAACGTACAACTTACGGCTTACAACTTACAACCTACCGCTTACAACTTAAAACAGCTTGATACTTATAAAAAAAGAAGCTGCCCGAAGGCAGCTTCTACAGAAGGCGTATGTAAAATTGCCGCTTTACCTTACTTCCTTCTGTAGGTACTAGGTGTTTATAGTGCTACAAGAAATGTATGAGGTGTAAAAGTAGGGGGGTAGTGTTACTTGGGGATTAAGAAAAGGTTACCAATAAATGCTCAAGGTTCAAAACCTAAAGCTTAAAGCCAAAAGCCAAAAGCAGAAAGCCTTTCCGTGATAATTTAATAAGAAGCACATTGTTAAAAACGAAAGCGCCTTCATTGTTTTAATGCGATGAAGGCGCCAGGAACATCAGATGTTTATTGTGATGGTTTGTAGAGACGTAGCATGCTACATCTCTACCGAAGCCGGTGTGCCGAAATGTAAACATCAGATGTTTGTTATTGTTTTAGAGACGTAACATGTTACGTCTCTAAAACAATAAGGGCAGTTTTAAGCTTTAGGCTTTAAGCGTCAAGCTTTTCCAAGCCATTCATCCGTAAAATGCCGATCACCCTTTTCCTGTGAAAATTTTTGTTGATTGTAGTCTCTTGATTTATTTCTTGGAATGGAAAGACTTTGCCATTCTTCGCCTTTACAGATCTTGCCGATGTAAACGATTTGTCCCACATGGTAACTATAGTGCGCAATCTGTCTGTTGATCGCTTCCATTACACTATGCCCTTCGTTGCGGATATAAATCATACGGTCGAGGTCGTCGTCGGTAATACTGGCTAGGGCATCGAATAGGCATTTCCAACCTTCTTCCCATTTCTGCAATAGTTCTGTACGTCCTTTCAGATCGTTGTCAAATTCTGCATCACGTTCCCGCCATTCCTTTTCACCGTCTTCTGTCAGAAAATTTGTCCAGCGGCTGAGCATATTGCCCCACATGTGTTTCACAATAATGGCAACACTGTTAGAATCGGCATTTGGCATCCAGAAGAGCTGTTCATCCGAAATCTGCGCCATTGCTTTATCTGCAAGTGTTTTATAATAAAGGAATTGTCTGTTGGCACTTTTTAAATAACCGTTCATGTCAGTGGTTAGATTTTAGAAGTTAGGCGTTCGCTGAAGATTGGCGAATGCTGTTACAAGGTACAAATTATTGGTCTGCATCTGTGGTTGCGAAATCGCTAAAAGTATCCAGACAGCGTCTTTTTCGCCTCGGCGGCTTCCAATTTTATTGCTTGAAATTTAAAGATTTATCCAAACGAAATTCGAATTTTTCAGAAGTGGATACCGCCCAATTAGCTCTAGCTTCACCACTTATTTCAATTTTTCAGGTATGAAAAAACTATTCCTAATTGGTTTCATTGCATTTGGCACCCTATTATGCAATAAACAAGCATCCGGACAAACCATCAGCACTTTTGCAGGCGGTTTTGGCTCGGGGTCGGCAGGTACTTCGACAAATCTTGCCATGGTTCCTAATGCTATTGCTGTCGATACCGCCGGTAATATGTATGTCATCGACGGTATTTATACGAGCAACTGTGTTCGAAAGATTGCTCCCGACGGAACGAGTACCGTTATAGCCGGTGCAATTGCGCAGGGATTTAGCGGTGATGGCGGTCCGTCTGCACTCGCACAGCTCAATAACCCCACTTCGTTGGCGGTGGATATTCATGGCAATGTGTATATCGCTGATTACAGCAATAACAGAATACGCAAGATTACAGCTTCGACAGGTATTATCAGTACGGTGGCGGGTACTGGTGTTTCCGGCTTTAACGGCGATGGTGGCCGTGCCGACACTTCTAAGTTATCTGCTCCCATTAGCATAGCTGTAGATACCGCGGGTAATTTATACATAGCAGACTGGGGTAACTACAGAATTCGTAAAATCTCAGCGGCGACTGGTTTTATTTCGACAGTTGCCGGCGGAAACGGATCAGGTACTACCGGTGATGGAGGGCAAGCTACACTGGCTAAGCTTTATGCACCAAAAGGTCTTGCCGTAGATGCTGCAGGACAGATATATGTAGGCGACAACAACAAGGTGCGCAAAATTGGTACAAATGGTGTCATTAATACGATAGCGGGTACCGGAACTGGTGGTTACAGCGGTGACAACGGATTAGCAACAAATGCTAAAATCAGCTTTAATCAGAACTACCAAAATATCGCGTTAGATGCGGCGGGTAATATTTATTTACCGGACTATACGAACTTCAGGGTGCGTAGAGTTGATGCTGTGACGGATACTATTACAACGTTTGCGGGTAACGGAGCATCCGGTTTTGCTGGTGACAACGGCCCGGCGGTAAATGCGCAACTTGGCTCGGTATATGCGGTGGCAATGGATCCTGTCGGTAACTTATATGTAGCCGACATGGGCAATGACAGAATTCGTAAAGTCACAGCGGGTACGGGTATTATTACCACCGTTGGTGGTAACGGTGTTGTCAGTTTTGGCGGTGACGGAGGTGCAGCTGCAGGTGCGCAGTTTGGTAACAGCATTCAAGGCGTAGCCGCCGATGTAGCTGGTAACGTTTATATTTCCGACGGCGCTAATTACCGCGTTCGTAAGGTTACGGCGGCAACCGGTATTATAGCTACGTTTGCCGGAAACGGTACTTCTGGTTCTGCAGGTGACAACGGTCCTGCAACAAGCGCGAATCTCAATGCTTTGGGTGGCCTGGCAACGGATGCAGCGGGTAATGTATATATCGCTGATAGATCCAATCACAAAATCCGTAAAGTAAATGCGGCAGGTACAATCACAACAATCGCCGGCAACGGTTCTGCTGCAATGGCGGGTGATAATGGCGCTGCTACAAGTGCGTCTTTAAACTATCCGGCAGCAGTAGCATTAGATGCAGCCGGTAACTTGTATATCGCTGATGCCAGCAATAACAGAGTTCGTAAAGTTGATGCTTCAGGAATAATTACCACGTTTGCCGGTACAGGTAGCACGGCTTATAACGGCGACACATTGGCGCCGACGGCAACAAATTTGTATAATCCTGCGGGACTTGCCATAGACGCAGCGGGTAATGTTTATATCTCTGAATCCAGTAATAACAGAGTCCGTAAAATCACTCCGGCCGGCGTTGTCAGTACTGTAGCGGGCATCGGTACAGCTGGTTATTTCGGTGACGGCGGACCGGCAATCAGCGCTAAAGTCAGTGCGCCTAAAGGTTTGGCATTAGATGGCTTTGGTAACTTATACATCGCTGATTATACCAATAATGTTATTCGCAAACTAACTATGTCTACAGGTATTATTACTACTGTAGCAGGTATTAATTCAGCAGGCTTTGCCGGTGACGGCGGCCCGGCAACCAGTGCTAAGTTGAATAGCCCGATTGCTGTAGCGATCGATACTGCAGGTCATTTATACGTAGCCGATCTTAATAATCGCAGAATCCGTGTGTTTAATGTTGCTACAGCAATTGTGCCGGCTATCAGTATTGCTACTACGCAAAATCCTGTCTGCGCAGGGTCTTCAATAACATTTACAGCTACCGACGCTCACGGTGGAACAGCTCCTTCTTACCAATGGAAAGTCAACGGCGTAAATTTCGGAACCAGTATTAATACTTTCAGCTACACGCCTGCAAACAACGATACCGTTACTTGTGTGTTTACCAGCAATGATCCGAATGCCATGCCTGCGACAGTAAACAGCAACAAGGTAGTTGTCAGCGTTACTGCACTTGCTACACCGACAGTGAGCATTGCAGCAGCTCAGACCAGCGTATGTGTGGGAACCCAGGAGACAATCACTGCTACACCCACAAATGGTGGTACAGCTCCGGTTTATCAGTGGACAAAAAATGGCGTGAATGTTGGTACGGGTATAGCTACTTACACTTATACGCCTGCCAACAATGATGTAATCGCTTGTATACTTACCAGCAACGCGGTTTGTCTGACAACAAGTAATGCTACCAGCAATAATGACACAATTCATACAGTCACTTCCGTAACGCCTGCTGTCAGCATCACAGCGTCTCAAAATGGTATTTGTTCCGGTACTTCGGTAGTATTTACTGCAGTTCCGGCAAATGGTGGCACCGCTCCGGGATATCAGTGGACAAAAAATGGTGCTAACGTAGGTACTGGCACCGCTACATACGCCTACGTACCTGCCGCTGGTGATGTAATTGCCTGTATACTTACCAGCAACGTGACTTGTGCAACTACGCCAACAGCAACCAGCAATAATGATACAATGAACGTAACAACAACTGTTACGCCTGCAGTGAGCATTAACGGACAAAACAATATTTGCTCGGGTACTTTGGTAACCTATACTGCAACAGCAACAAATGGTGGTACTACTCCTGCTTACCAATGGACAGTAGGTGGTACTAACGTTGGTACCAACAATGATACATTCAGCTATGTGCCTGCAAACGGTGACATAGTAACCTGTACACTTATCAGCAATGTTGCTTGTGCAAGTCAGGATACAGTCAGCGGTAACAGCATTACAATGGTCGCTAATCCGCCAGTTACACCATCAGTAGCGATCACTGGTTATACAGGATCTCTGCTGGCTCCCGGCCAGGCAGTAACGTTTACAGCTGCCGCAGCGAATGCAGGTTCTAATCCGCAATATCAATGGCGCAAAAACAGCCTTGCTATAAGTGGTGCTACGCAGTCTTCTTACACTGCTATAGCTGGTGTTAATGTTGTGGATGGCGATATTATCAGCGTTTGGATGAAAAATACAGATGCTTGCGGTGATAGCGCTACCAACGTTGCTCCGGTTGTAGCAATAAGTTCGGCGGTTAATAATGTAAATGCCGGCGACGCTTCATTTGGTTTGTATCCGAATCCGAATGATGGCAACTTCATGGTAAAAGGTATGCTGGTTGATAAAGCACAGCGCACCGTTACATTGGAAGTATTTAATGCAATTGGTCAAAGAATCTATCGCGAAGATGCAGCTGTTGTAAACGGAAGCATTGAGTATACAGTTGTACTGCCAAAAGCACTGCCAGCAGGTAATTACTTCTTAAGATTGAATGCTGACGGAAACAATAACACCATCAGATTCTCCATCTCAGAAAAATAAGATTGGTTTAGTTTCATAAAATGATGAAGCCGTCTCGAAGGAGACGGCTTCATCATTTTAAAAATTTAGAATAAAGTTGGATAATGAGCATAACTGCCAATTGTCAACTGTCCATTATCAACTGCTCTTCGTTATTTCCATTAATCGTTTCGGAAACTTCGGTTCTGTAAATCCGAACTGTTCATACAATCCATGTGCATCCATTGTAGCCAACATGATTCGGCGGAGATGCTTTACCCAGTCCAGTTCCAGAATAAATTGCATCATTTTTTTACTCAGCCCCTGACCACGGTGCGCTTCTTTTACAAACACATCCGCCAGATAGGCAAATACAGCATAGTCCGTAACCAGTCGTGCATAGCCAATCTGTTCACCGTCCTTCAGAATGCCAATCGTAAAAGAGTTGTCAAACGCTGTTTTTACTGTTTCATAAGGAACATGCTGTGCCCAATAAGATTCATTCGCCAGCCATTCATGAATTTGCTCCGGCTTCATAAGCGATTTGTCGGTAGTGATGAGGTATCCGTTGTATTCAAGTGTTTGAGGTATCATAAGCAGCAATTTTCAAGGCAAATGTAGGGGTGAATGGTCAATCGTCAATTGTGAGTGGTCAGTTGTGAGTTACTCGTGTTTACCCCCACTTATAAATTTTCGTAAAACACAAACGCTTTTTCCACCTTTCCTGCTTGATTTAATTGCAGTACCTCTGCCGACGTTTTGCCAGTGGCTGTATTGGTATAGTAAATAACCAGACCATTGATGCCAGTCAAAACTTTAATTAGCCGGAAGTGCAGGTCAGGAATACGTTTCAGCGCTTGCGACCAGTAACTGTGCACCGCAGCTTTTCCTGAAACAATACCATTGCTTTCCGGAACGATCTTCATAGCCATTGGCGTAGACAAAATAAAATCGTCTGTATAGTGCGATAACACAGCCTCAATGTCATGCGCGTTCCATGCCGCAATCCATTCTTGTGCGAAATTGTTGTAGTCGATCATGATTTGGTGAATGGTTAATGGTTAATGGTTAATGGTTAATCGTGAATGGTCAATACTCCCTACTTTCTGTTGTCACCCTCTGAGCCGAGATGAACGGCGGCAATTCTAAAGATGAGCATTGACCACTTACGCGTCCGCGATCGAAATGGTAAAACATGGATATTGACCCATTGACCATTCACCATTCACGCTTAAAGAACGTAATTCCATCCATGACTATCCTTATCAATTCCTTTACGTACACGGTACAGCGCGTCACGGAGCTGATACATCATAGCATCGTCGCCAATATAACATTGATACTGTTTGTCGCCGATTGCCAGTGTTTCAATCGGAGCAATGACAGCCGCAGTGCCCGCACCAAAAGCCTCTACACGCTTGCCCGCTTCAAAAGCGTCCTGCAGTTCTTTCCAGCTTACCTGGCGTTCTTCCGTTTTTACACCGTTTTCTTTTGCCATTGTCAACAAAGAATCACGCGTTACGCCATCCAGAATAGTACCCGAAAGAGCAGGTGTAATCAGCGTTCCATCGATGTAAAACATGATATTCATCGTGCCCGATTCTTCAATCAGTTGGTGCGTTTTGGCATCCGTCCACAAAATCTGATCATAACCTTCTTCTTTCGCTTTCTGAAACGGATAGAACGAGGCGCCGTAGTTACCGCCGCATTTTGCTGCGCCAGTGCCGCCTTCCGCCGCGCGTACATATTTCGTTTCCACTTTTACCGTCAGCGGTTTAGAGTAGTAAGCATAAGCCGGCGTGGCGCAAATCATAAAAATATATTCGTCAGAAACCTTCACGCCAAGGCGGGCTTCCGAAGCAATCATAAACGGGCGGAGATACAGCGAACCATCATCTTCCTGCGGAATCCAGTCGGTTTCCAGTTGCACAAACTGATGCAGCGCTTCCATAAACAAAGCTTTCGGCACCTTCGGCATGCACATGCGTTCCAGCGATTGGCAAAAGCGGTTGTAATGTTTCTCCGGACGGAAAATATTAATCTTGCCATCGGCCATATAAAAAGCCTTCATCCCTTCAAAAACTGTTTGCCCATAATGCAGCGAAAGCGTCAGCGGACTCAGCACCAGATTCTCAAACGGAACAATACGCGGCGATTGCCACTCACCATTTGCGTATTCCGTGATAAACATGTGCTCCGTAGGTTGCAGGCCAAAAGGCACCGAACGTGTGTCTGCTACTTTCCTTTCTTTTTGTGGAGAAACTGCAATGTTGTATTCCATAAATTGGAGGTTTTATGATGAAAAATCTATTTAATTTTTTTGTTCCCGGCACTACAAATGCTATTAGGCTTCAGTGGCGATAGCACCGTTCAGCTTTGCATCGTTATTCAGCTTTTCCTGCAATGCGTGTTGCTTGCGATAACCTCTGTTGACTAGGTATACACCGCCTATCACAAATACAAAAGCCAACGCCGTATACCAGTTCAGCGTTTCATCGAGCACCAGATATCCCAACACTACAGCCACCAATGGATTGACATAAGCATAAGACGTCACCAATCCTACAGGCAATTCTTTCAACGCATACATATAGGCCGCAAATGCCAGCACCGATCCGAATACGATCAGATAGGCCAGCGCCCATAGGCCTTCCCGGGCATTCATGTCGATTGTGCTGTAATCGTCCGTCACCGGACTAATGAATAACATAATCACGCCACCAAAAAATAACTGAAGACCAGAGTTAAAGATCGGGTTGACTGCGCCGGTCCGGCGCTTATTCATAATACTGCCCATCGCCCACGCTGTGGTGGCAATGAATAGTACGGCTATACCTAATAAATAATCAGCATTACTCAGATCGGAAACATTGTCTTTAAAAATAACAGCAACACCAAATAATCCTAGCAGCATACCGATACCAATCAGTGAATTTAGTTTGTCCTTGCCGGTAGTGATATTAATGATGACCGCAGAGATCGGCATTGTAGAACAAATCAGCGCAGCGATACCGCTCGGAATCACTTTTTCGGCCCAGGTCACGAGTCCGTTACCCAGCGTAATCAGCAAAAAACCGATGAGCGCTTGCTGCGCCAGATTTTTTCGCGACCAGTCGGCCTTTTTAAATAGTAGCAGCGCGATGCCGGAAAGCAGAACGCCTGAGATCACCTGACGAACGCCCGCAAACAAAAATGCAGGGAAGTGCATCACACCGATACGAAGCGCCAGATAAGTGGTGCCCCAGACGATGCAGATAAAAATAAAGGCGATGTAAGCTTTCGGATTGTTTTTCATTTGAGTAGCAAGTAAATGTCTGTCAATGGCAAATTTGAGTGATTTTTTAAGAACAAAACAGATACAATTTTGGTAATTTCGACCAGAACAGTTTTTTATGAAAACGCAGCAGAACGGGAAAACGGAGCATTTATACCTGCATCTGGCCGATAGTATTGAACGCCAGATACTGGATAATATTTTACGCATCGGCGATAAATTGCCTTCGGTGCGGGCTTTGAGTAAAAAGCACGGCATTAGTATGAGTACTACGCTGCAGGCTTATTATCATCTTGAAAGCAAGGGGCTTGTTGAGTCGCGGCCACAGTCGGGTTATTATGTACGGTTCAATACGCAGCATTTTCCGCAGCAGCCGGATAAGAGTAAACCTTTGCCTACGGCGCAGAATAAAAATGTAGATGCGATCATCTCCGAAGTGTATGACGACTGGCATGATGATAAGGTGACTCGCTTTTCATTAAGCGTTCCAGCTCCAGAACTGTTACCGTTGGCCCCGCTCAATAAAGCGATGCTCCGGGCATTGCGTGAGTCGAGAGCCAATGCTACTTATTACGAACAGGTAAGAGGAAATGAAGAATTGCGGCGGCAGGTGGCACGTTGGGCCCTCAACTGGGACGCACATCTGCAACCCGAAGATTTGATTACTACTTCTGGGTGCATGAATGCAATTTCTTATTGTCTGATGGCACTTACCAAACGTGGTGATACCATTGCAATCGAAAGTCCGGCGTATTTTGGCACGCTTCGTCTGCTCAACAGTCTTGGCTTAAAAGTGCTGGAATTACCAACGCATCCAGAAACCGGTGTAGACCCGGATGACGTGCGCAAAGCCATCGAGAAACATCATATCAAAGCTTGTTTGTTTGTTACCAATTTCAGTAATCCGCTTGGGTTCTGCATGCCTGATGAACAAAAGAAAGAACTGGTGAAACTATTGGCATTTCACGGTATTCCGCTTATTGAAGATGATCTGTACGGCGATGTATATTTCGGCAAACAGCGCCCTAAATCTTGTAAAACTTTTGATGAAGAGGGCAATGTGCTTTGGTGTGGTTCTGTTTCCAAAACATTGGCCCCAGGTTATAGAGTAGGTTGGGTAGCACCGGGAAAACATTATGAACAGATCAAACAGTTGAAATTATATCACGCCATCACGTCTGCAACGCCTGAGCAACAGGCTGTGGCAAATTTCCTCGGCACAGGACGTTATGAGCACCACCTCCGTAAAATGCGGACTGCGCTTCATGCCAACAGTCTGCAATACATTCGCGCAATCGGTGAATATTTTCCCGAAGGTACCCGGGTAAGTCATCCTAAAGGCGGATATATACTTTGGGTAGAACTGGATAAAAGCATCGACACCTATCAATTATATCATGAGGCGATGCTGCATAAAATCAGTATTGCGCCAGGCATTATTTTTTCTTCACAAGACCGTTACAGAAATTGTATGCGCCTCAGCTACGGTATGCAATGGACGCCAGAGCTGGAGCGGGCATTGAAGAAATTGGGAGGGATTATTAAAAGGGGGTGAATGGTCAATGGTGAATGGGGAATGCTAGTGAAACGTCAAATGTCAAACGTCAAACGTCAATTGCTTGTGGTGATGAATCGTACGCGCGTTTCATCCCGAGGCAACGAGGGATCCCGCAATAATATTGGCACACACGATGCGGGACCTTCCTGTGTGCCAATGACACATTTAAAATTGAGTTTAATTTCAAGGCGTTTAGTTTGGCAGCACAGTAGCAATGAAGCTCAATCGAGCGCCCGTCTAAGCCACGGAGTGATCTGGCTTAGACTGCCCTTTTTTGCCTACTTTTTTTGGCATAAAAAAAGTAGGAGCATGATGGTTCGAAGCCAGATTTGAAGGACTATTGCTAAATCAAGATGTCATTGTCTTTTGATTAGGGGCACCATATAATTTAGTCAGGGTGACAAACACGAGTACAGCCAAAACGAAACAAAAAATCATGAGCAAGCACATTAATCACATTCGCCACATTGATCACATTCTCAACACAGGTTCTTGCATTTGTTTATCATCCCGACGATAGGAGGGATCCCGCGAAAATACGTCTCCAGATAAAACAACGAAGCGCCTCAGATGAGGCGCTTCGTGTTTTCTTCAGGGTGATAAGTGCCACGGTATGGCGGAAATCATGGTGGGTTTAACCTCTGGTGATAAATGGAAATACTTGTCAATGGTCCACTGTAAAATGAAAAATTACTTCGCCAATATCTTCTCTGCAGCCACATCAACCAACACATTCTTATCCAGTACAACATGGCTTACATCTATTCTTGTAGCGGTGCGAATTGAGCTTAGTTCTTTCGCGTGTTGTTGAGAAAAAGCGTTCAATTTCGTAAAGGCGGCATTCAGGCTACGCCATTGCGACATTACATCAAGGTTGTAAGGCGCAAATACGGTGGCAAGTGGGTTGTTACCAGGTATATGAATGATATGGCCATTCAAAATACCAATGCCGCCGCCATCATCTTTCACCCCTTCAGAAACCCACATATAGATAGCTTCCTGGATTGTTTTACCTAAAGTAGGCTGCTGTGTTGGCGGAACATCGTAACAAACCAGGTAGATATTATTTTCCTGGAATGTAAAACCGATCTGGTGTCCAGCGGGCGATACGGTACTGCCGTCAAACAGAGAAATGACGCTGGTAAGATTACCGCCCATCTGTGCATCGCTTTTTAGCGTGATCGTTTTTGTTGCCGCTGCAGGTACGGCTGCGTTATAGGTATCGACGTGGTAGGAACCGCTCCAGGCAGCCGGAGGCGCGGTACTCGCAATCACGACAGGTAAATTTGTAGTTTCAATTTGTACATCCACATCATCATCGCCTGTAACGACGAAGCTAATGTCTTGCGGCATTGCGAAAGTGCAGACATCAATGCCCTGAAAAGTGCCAGGTCCTGTGCCGCCGCTTTGTACGTATAAAAAGATGACGATGGCATTTTGTGCACCTGCACCACCGGGAACAGTGATATCGCCAGATTTCAGTGGAAGTCCATGTGCATCTTTTAATAAAGTCCAGCTGCCGTTTTCTATGCGTTTCAGAATGGCAAGCAGCGAAAAGTTGCGGTTGTCCGCAGTAGTAATTGTCGGATCAATCGTTTCCGGGCCGCTTACAATGTCCAATGCACCTTTGATATTATCGTGCATGTCATACAGATTTTTAAAACGGAATTTGTACATGGTGTTTTGCTTTTTGGGGTGCCTACTCTTTAAAATGGATTTTCGGCATTTCTCCGCGGGTTATTTGCTTTGTAACCCAAAACTACCATGCTTCGGAGGGCAAAAGAATTATTTGTAGAAGGGGTATTTACATGAATCGAAATGCATAAAACATTCAAATGAGAAAGGTCTCAGTTTGAATACCAGTTATTTACAAATTTTAAAACCGGGGTGATTTTTAGAAGTTACCGCACGAGTGTAATGTCTCCTTTTTGATAAAAAGTCTCCGAAGTTCCTAAAACCATGTACTGCAGATCCCAGAAATAAACGCCGACCGGCTGTGCTACACCGCTATAAGTTCCGTCCCAGCCGCCGTTATTTAAGTTGCTGACAAACACCCTTTGACCATACCGGTTGTAGACATTCAGTTGCTGCACTTTCACATTTGGATTGTCGGTGATAATCCGGAATATATCATTGCGGCCATCGCCGTTTGGAGAAAAAGCACTCGGCATCCATACATCATGTGGGATGTCGATGACGGTAAATAAATAATGACAGCTATCGGAGCAAGATCCGTTGCTGACTATGCAATGGTAGTCTTCACGCCAGTTGAGTGCTGTTACCAGAATACTGCTGCAGTTGCTGCAAACCAATGAATCATTTTTATACCAGTCCACCACAGCCGCATCAGCACAAGGGTAGAGGGTCAGTTCTTTTTTGTACGAAATGGTAATAGCTGTGTCTTCAAATCGTGGCATTGGTTTTTCAAGAACAGTTACAGACGTTTGTGCCGTTGCCGTTCCGCCGGCGCTGCTTATGGTTAGTATAACAAGATAGACGCCCGGCGTCGCGTAGCAAATTGCCGGTGGCGTTGCTGTATTTACTGTTGCCGGATTTCCGCCAGCGAAAGTCCACAGATACTGGACGGGATAATTGCTCGTTGTGGCCATTGGCTGAATGCAGGAACCAGCGCAGATTGTATCATTGTTTAAACGAAGCGTATCAATCACTGGCGGACAAAATTTTACCTCAATTGTATCGTGCAACCAACCACATTGCGATAGCGCAGAGATAAAATAAATACCAGGTTGATTTACCGTAATTGTATTTGAATTTGCGCCATTGCTCCACAAAATATTTTGCAGATTATTCGGTACAGATAAAACCAGCGCAGGTTGCGGGCTACAAAGGGTAGTGTCATCGCCTAATGAAATTGTGCTAACCGGTGTGGTTACAATAAAACTATCGGTAAATGATTGGCCGCAGTCATCATAAATTTTCAACCAATAATTTCCCGCCGAAGAAACATTAATTGAAGCCGTAGTCGCGCCTGTGTTCCACAAATAATGCGGCGCGGCAATTGGCGATTGTATCAGAATATTGTTGCCACAAATAAAAGTATCGGGCAACGAAAATGGATGAATGGTGGAAGGAAAATTACTGACGCTAAATGTGTCTGTTGCTGATTGACTGCATGCGTTACCTACTTTTACCCAATAAGTACCGGGTGCTGCAATATTGATCTGCGGGGAATTTGATCCGTTGCTCCATAAATAGTGATCAAAACCTGGCGGCGCATTTATAGTCAAAGAAACATTTGCACAAACGGTTGTGTCTGGCATTTGAAACGCAGCAATGGGTGTTGGTAGGCGAACTTCAATGGTATCAACTGTGGTACCGCAATCGAATGAAGCGCTACACCAGTATTTGCCGGGCGTCGTAACCTGAATGGTTCTCGTAGTATCGCCTGTATTCCAGAGATAATGGAAGAAATAAGACTGGCCGCCGAGTGTTAATGTATTGCCCGGACACAATGTAGTATCAGGTCCCAGATCAAAAGCAGCTAAGGAAATCATGGGTTGTGTGGTATCCCGCACTAGGGAAACATCTGTTACGAAGTTAGTAACGGAATAAAACCTGATGGTGTCGGAGAAATAAGGATTGCGAAATTCTTCTACCTGAAAAACCATGTCTTTCCAATAATCGAAATTGCCAATCGTAATGTACTGCTCGCCGCCAGTTGCAGTAAACCATCCTGAAAGCGCTACATACTCCATGGTGTCAATTGGCAAGGCCGACCAGCTTACGAAATTCAGTTGTGGCGTGAAATTCAGCTTGCCGATGGTGCCGTATTCTGCAACTTTTGTTTTGCTGAAGTACACACCCAGATTTTTAATTTTATTAGGTGCATCGTGCGCTCCCGACAATAAATAAAAGGCAGGGGCAGTGGCCGAATCGATCCGCAGCGCTAATACATGCATGGTGAATTTGTAATTGACACCAGCTTGTAAAGGCTCCAGCAATTTATTTTCAGCATATTGACGAAGCCGGGGCGCGGTGGGGGTATCAATGAATTTATGGACAGATTTGACGTAAGTGCACTCGGCGGCCGTGTTGAGTATGATGCCATCTTTCGTAGTGTCTACTGTAATGTGAAAACTACTATCGGAAGGGCGCCAGTAAGAATAAGGAAGTTCTCCGATCGATGACGGAGAGCTCTTGCTGGCTTTAACCCAGCAGGCGCTGTTATCAAAAACAGTATCCGTAAACAGGAAATCGCGCGACAAGAAAAATCCGCCATTGGCCACCAGGTTGAAATTGGCAGGCAATTGCGCATTAGCTATTTGGGCAAACAGTAGCACAAATAGCAATAGAATTGTTTGGGGTCTTATCATCCGCTTATAGGTTTTTCAGGATGTGTTTCAAGACAAACTTATAGGAAATGTAGTATTTGCCTGCAATGAAAATGTCATATAATCCTGAGATTAATTTAGTTGGGTTATGTTTTTTTATAATTCTTATTTATATTTCCGTAGATCACCATACCCCCAAACATATGTCGCATAATCCGCATGAAACGATCATTTGCCCCAACTGTGGTTACCACGCCAGTTATAATTATTGTGCGGAATGCGGACAGGAGACACATTTACACAAAGAGACTTTTTTGGGATTAATCGCTCATTTTATCGGCCATTACTTTCACTACGATTCCAAGTTCTGGAAAACGATGAAGCTGCTTTGGTTTCATCCGGGTGCTCTGACAATAGCCTACGCAAAAAAGCAGCGTAACCGTTTCATTCCCCCTATTTCGCTGTATATATTCATCAGCTTTGTGTTCTTTTTTACAATTATTAGTTTTTCACACAATAGTGGTCCTAGTACGGAAGATCTGCAACAATTGAGGGCAGATTCAGCACGGATAGCGCGTAATGAAGCTTTGATGAAGCGGGATAGCGCTCAAAGTCCACACTATAAAACACAGGTGAAAAACTCACTTTTAAATGCGAGTATCCGGCTTAATAATATTGATAGTGAAAAGAATCGTGAGCTCACGGAGAAAATGAATCATATGGTGCCGAAATTCTTTTTCTTCATGATTCCGTTAATGGCCGTGCTGCTGAATTTTTTATTTTTCAGGCGTAAAGACCTTTATTTCGTAGATCATGCAGTATTCTCGCTGCACTACCATTCTTTTTGGTTTTCTGCAATGCTGCTCGCCTGGCTCGATCCGTTCGCCAATTTGGTGCCCTGGTTATCTTCCATTATCGGGTGGTTATCCGTAATGGGGGTCACTGTTTATTTTGTCTTCGCAATAAGGAATGTCTATAAGGCCAGTTGGCTTAAATCGATATTGTCAGCACTATCGATTTCTATCGTTTATCTGATTGTATTAATAGCAGTTTTCGTGGCCAGTACCTATTATTTTGCGGAAACATAAATGAGCTTACGGTAGTTCACTATAAAAAAGAGCGCAATGGTATCCATTGCGCTCTTAGCTTTATTAATCAGCTTTCTTCTTTCCTTTCTTCGTTTTCGGCTGCTCCTTTCTTCTTACCACTACCCACTCATCAATATTTACGTTGAAAGGCATTTGTCCGATTTTCACAATGGCGCGTTTATCGCGAATTTCATCCACAGTACCCACCTGGTGATTGACCTTGTTACGAACCAGATCACCGACTTTGGGCAGCCCGCCCAGCACATCATAATTCTTATCGGCTTTCTTCGCTGCTATGGCATTTGCAGCAATTGCTTTTTTCTTAAATAATACACTTTCCGCCGCCTGAATCACATCTTGTTTGTTTTCCGCTTTTTTCCAGTCGTGAATGATCTGTTTAAATTTGCGTTCCATATCGCGCAGATAATCCAGTTCTTCCTTCTTGATCTGATTTTGCAGTTTCAGCGTAGCGTAGTGTTGCTTCAGGCGCTCTTTATCGATCAGTGTTTCATACTCTTTACTCAGTTTTTCGTTTTTATTGATCAGCGAATCCAGCTCTTTTTCCTTACCACCTAAGCGAACCGATTGTTGCTCGGTTTGCAGCAACATTTTATCCAGCTTGAAATGTCCGCGGTCGGTAATTTGACGCGCACGGTCAATGATTTTTGGCGAAAGTCCGCTGCGTTGTGCAATGGCAAACGTGTAGGAGCTACCTGGTTTACCGATATTCAACCGGTACAGTGGTTCCAGTTTTTCTTCATCGAAAGTCATGGCGCCGTTGAAAATGCCCTGCACTTTTCCGGCCATTACCTTAAGATTCAGATAGTGTGTGGTAATGATACCGAATGAATGTTTTTGCGCGAGTTCTTCTACAATGGCCTCTGCGAAAGCGCCACCCAGATTGGGATCGGAACCGGAGCCGAGTTCATCGATAAAGAACAGCGTTTTACCATTCGCGAAATCCATGAAGTACTTCATGTCGCGCAAATGCGCGCTGTAGGTACTCAATTCGTGCTCGATCGATTGTGTGTCACCGATATGAATCATCAGTTGTTTGAAAATCCCGATCTCCGAATTATCATCTACCGGAATCAGCAAGCCCGCCTGTGTCATGAGTTGCAGCAAGCCTACTGTTTTCATCGACACCGTTTTACCACCCGCATTCGGACCACTGATAATTAATACACGATTTTGTTTGTCGAGTACAATATTTAGCGGAACGATAGGTTTTCCGTTCTGTTTATTATGCAGCAATAACAGCGGGTGAAAAGCTTTGATCAGCTGTGCGCCCGGGTGCGGACTGATGCGTGGCATGGAAGCATCCATATCTACAGCCAGCAATGCTTTGGCACGAATAAAATCAAAAATGCCACACAAATGATAGTAGCTATCCAACTGTGGGTGAAAAGCGGAGAGCTTTGCCGTAGTTTCTGCGAGGATTTTATGAATTTCTCTTGATTCGGCACGTTCCAGCGAAAAGATATCGTTGTTCAGCTCAATCGTTTCTTCTGGTTCAATGAATACCGTTTTCTGTGATTCACTTTCTCCGTGCAGGATACCTTTTACAATACGTTTATGTTCTGCAAAAATCGCTACCGTTCTTCTCCCATTCAGGAACCCTTCTGAAATATCGGCGAGGTAACCTTGTTTGGCTAGTTTACGTAAAATGCCATCAAACACACGGCGCAGTTCCTGACGGGTTTTAGCCAATTCGCCACGTATTTGCATCAGTTCTTTCGAAGCATTATCACGCACATTACCCAATTCATCCACCACGCTCGATACAATTTCCGGAATCTGTTTTTCGTAGCTGATCTTTTCGGTCAGCGCACGCAGGTTAGGAAACAGTTCATTATGGCGTTTAAACCAAAGTAAAATATCACGAATATTAATGGCTAACTGCTGAAAGGCAATCAACTGTTCACCGCTCAGCACTGCATTATATACAGAAAGCAGTTTCAGCTCCCGCTGCACGTTGCGCGTAAAATCATTGGGGAAATGGTCACTGCCACCCAGTGTTGATTTAAATTCATTCGTTTGTTGCAACGCTTTCTCCACGTATTCAATACGGGTATGAAAGCGGATCTGGTCCACACGTTCAAGGGCGGCGTCTGTCCGGCACTTTTGTTTCAGTAGCTGGGCAACTTTATTAAATTCCAAGGCTTCGGCGGCATGCGCCGGGTACAATTGCATCATCGTCTTATCTCTTTCCTGTCGTTTTCAGTACAGGAATGCGAAGTTAGGGGGAATTTTAAAGTCAAAAGTCAATTGGTCAATGGTCAATGGTCAATTCTGTGAAACCTGAAAGGATTGTGAGTCGTGAGTGGTCAGTTGTGAGTGTACGTGCTTTTCGAAAAAAACTTCGTGCTGAGCGTCTTTGCATTGTGAGTGGTGAATTACCTCTGGCGGGAGTGTTCCGAAGTCCTGAACAATGTGTGAGGAACTCATGTCTACAAAATCCCACCGATTGCATCGGAAAACATTAATGCTAGCTAGTACTCATAACTGACCAGTGACTGCTCACAAGTAAGTTTTAACAGCTTTCTACTTCGTACTTGATACTTTCTACTGCCGAAGGCGTTATATTGCAGGAAGGCTTTATGCCCCAGGATAATCCTATGAATAATTACGACCGGCTCATATCCAGTTTAGATGCATTTATCAGAAAGTATTATGCAAATCAGCTCATTCGTGGATCGCTGCTCTTACTGATATGCTTGCTGCTTTATATCCTCACCGCTTCCCTTAGTGAGTATTATTTCTATTTGCCGGTTTGGTTGAAAGTTACCATCGTCACTTTGTTTGTTGGTGTTGGATCTTTCGCTTTGATAGCTTGGGTAATTATCCCGCTGTTGCGTATGTCGAAACTGGGAAAAGTAATTTCTCACGAAACCGCCGCTGTCATTATCGGTCGGCATTTTCCTGAAGTCAGTGATAAATTGCTCAATATCCTTCAACTGAAACAGCATTCAGAAACCAACGCAAGCCAGGAACTCATCGCAGCGAGTATCGACCAGAAGGCAAGTCAGATTTCGGTAGTACCATTTGCGCAGGCCGTCGACTTTACCAAAAACAAAAAATTACTTCCATATTTATTGCCTTTGTTGTTGATCGGGGTTTTTATTCTGATTGCGGCGCCTAATGTGTTCAAAGACGCTTCCGAACGTTTATTACAGCCTACAAAAACATTCGAAAAACCAGCGCCATTCCGTTTCGTAATACTCAGCAATCCGCTGCAAGCTTCACGCAACAGTGATTTTACATTACAGGTCAGCGCTGAAGGAAATGCATTGCCTGCAGAAATGGCCGTTGATCTGAATGGTGAACACGTGCCGATGCAATCGATCGGAGCTTCAAAATTTCAATACACCTTCAAGAATATGACCGATGCGGTGAGCTTTCGCTTATTTGCTGCCGGATTTTATTCGCAATCTTACACCATCAAAGTTGCCCAAAAGCCTTTACTGAAAGCATTTAAAGTTCAGATCGATTATCCTGAATACATTGGTAAGAAAGATGAAATCCGTAATAGTCTCGGTGATATGACACTTCCTGTAGGAACTACCGTACGATGGGGTTTTATTGCAGAGCATACTGATGATGCACATATCCGTTTCGCTAACGGTTCACCGATTAATTTACCGGCCAATGGCGGCATGTTCGGCTATTCGTTCCGTTTTATGAACGATACATCATACACGCTTTTGCTTAAAAACAAGCAAAGCATTGCGGCCGATAGTTTCCAATACCATGTACAAATAATCCCCGACCAGTTTCCTGTTATTCAGTTGCAGGAACACAGAGATACCGTTTCTGGTAAACAAATTCTGCTGACAGGCACTGCAGGCGATGACTACGGTGTTTCAAAAGTGGTGTTCAATTTCAGTATTAGCAATGAAAAAGGTCAGGCGCTCACGCAAAAAAGTATTCCGCTGAAAATTACGCCTGGTGCGCTCACGACGTTTCAGCATTATTTTGACGTGGACATGCTGCAATTGCAATCCGGACAAAAATTGAGCTATTATATTGAAGCCTGGGATAATGATGGTGTACATGGAGCTAAAGCTTCGCGCAGCGAAGTAATGACGTTCCAGATGTTCAACAATAAGCAGCTGGATTCTGCAATTAACGCCAATGCACAGCAGATCAACTCAGGCTTGAGCAACAGCGCGCAGCAAACAGAAAAGCTCCAGGACCAATATAAAGACATGCAAAGCAAAATGCTCAACAGCGATAAATCGGATTGGGAGCAACAGCAGTCTTTGCAGGAGCTATTGAAGAAACAGCAGCAATTGCAAAGTCAGGTAGAAAACGCAAAAAAGCGTTTTGAAGAGCAAATGCAGCAAAGTGAGCAGAAGCAATATAGTCAGGATGTTAAAGACAAACAGGAAGATCTGAAAAAGCAAATGGATAACCTGCTCAATAAGGAATTGCAGGAGCAGATTAAGAAATTGCAGGACCTGATACAGAAAATGAATAAGGAACAGCCTATGCAAACCATGCAACAGCTGGAGCAGGATAATAAACTCTTTAACATGGATCTGCAGCGAATGCAGGAGCTGATGAAGCAATTGGAAATGCAGATGCGCCTCGAAGATCTCGTCAGTAAAATGGATGATCTCGCTAAAAAACAGCTGGAATTAAAAGATCAGACCGATAAGAATAAGAAAGGAAATGATGCGCTTAGCAAAGACCAGCAAGATCTGAAAAAAGATCTGGATAAAGCGATGCAGGGCGATATGAAAGACCTTAACGATCTGAACAAAAAAATGCAGACGCCACAGGACATGCAACAGTCGCAACAACAAGGGCAACAGGCGCAGCAAAACATGCAGCAGAGCGATCAGTCATTGCAGCAAAACCAGAACAGTAAATCATCGCAATCTCAGAGTAAAGCAGCGCAAAACCTGCAACAAATGGCCGATATGATGCGTCAGCAGGCCGGTGGTATGAATATGCAGCAGATAGAAATGGATATTCGCGCGGTGCGCCAGATACTGACAAATCTGATGCGTCTTTCTTTTGATCAGGAGAAACTGATGAAAAACGTACAGCAAACAAGCGTTACTAGTCAGGAGTACCTGGCAAATCAGACTGAGCAAAACCGTTTGCACAGTAACTCTTACATGATCCGTGATAGTTTGTTCTCGCTTAGCAAGCGTTTGTCAAAACTTTCCGCTACAGTCAATAAAGAAACCACTGAGCTGGAAAAGAACATGAAGTATTCGCTCGATGCACTGGAAAACCGTAGAGTAGGCGAGGCATTGACACGCCAGCAATATGTGATGACACGTGCCAACAACCTTGCGCTGATGCTGAATGAAATGCTGGCTAACCTGATGCAGATGCAGGCACAGGCACAAAACAATCCGGGCAAAGGTAGTTGCAATAATCCTGGCGGCATGAATCCGAAACCGGGTGCAGGCAAGCAATTGAGCGATATTATTACCAAACAGCAGCAATTGGGAAATGCCATGCAGCAAATGCAGGGTGCACAACAAGGCAAACAACCGGGCGGTCAGCAACAAGGACAACAGCCTGGTCAGCAAGGGCAACAACAAGGTCAGGGACAGAAGGGTAACCAACAGGGCGGAGAAGGTGGACTTGGTAGCCAGGGCAATAGCGCCAGTAATGAATATGGCAATTCAGAACAATTGGCTCGTATGGCTGAACAACAGGCAGAACTCCGCCGGCAGTTAAATGAATTGAATAGCCTGCTCAACAGTAAAGGCCTTGGCAACGCAAAGGAACTCCGCGAAATCCAGGATAAAATGGACAAAAATGAAGCAGACCTCGTAAATCGCCGCCTCGGTAGCGAATTCCAGATGCGTCAGAAAGAAATTATGACCCGTTTGCTGGAGGCCGAAAAATCATTGCGCGAGCAGGAACAAGACGATAAGCGTTCTTCCAATACCGCCAAGGAAATAAGCCGTCCGGTGCCGCCTGAATTGCAGAAATATATGCAGGATCGCCAGAAATTGCTGGAGCTCTATAAAACCGTTCCACCACAATTGAAGCCTTATTACAAAAACATGGTAGAGCAGTACTATCAGATGATCGGCAATAAATAGAATTTAGAGACGTTATTTATGCACAAATGTGCAAAAGCCCTTGGCTATCCATCCAATTTTCAGGTGTTTTTATCTGTTTGAATGGCGGTTAATCAAATGTTAAAAAACTCATTTACATTAATTTATTCAAACGTTTTGGTGTTTAGTTTCGTCTATATATATAGTTAGGTACATTTTAATAAAACAGTTCGCCTACTTGAATTGAAAAAAAATTATACTTAACTTTCATATCAAATAGCTCTTTAACTTAAAAACTTAGCCGTATGCTATTCTCAAGAACTTACAGATATCAGTCCACAGCGTCAATGGAAGATATCAAGGACCGTCTGCTCGGTAAACATGTCAAAGTTCACAATCTTGATTTCGAGGTGTTGGAGAAGGATCGTCAGCTTAAAATTATTCCACACGCAGAGGCCGTAGAAACTATTAAAACATTACCAATTACTCACGTTGATTTTGTCGGAAAAGGACAAAAAACACAGGTCGTTATCAGTTCCAAAATGCGTAAAATAGACTCAGGTGGACCAATGCTCGTTGTATTGTTCTGTGCGTTTATGCTTACAGCAGCTATCGTTTCACTCGTTGTCGGAAAAGAAGAATACATGTCTTTCACTTATGCATTGCTTGGTGTAAGCGTGGTCATCTTCCTCATCTTCTGGATGAGAATGGAATCCGGTTATTTTGATTACGTCAGAAAAATCAGAGACTATATTAAAAACCAAAGTGTAGCATAAAAAAATATCCCCCGGCATAACGCTGGGGGATATTTTTTATAAGGGAGGTCTCTAAAATCTTTTGCCATCGGCGGTTTTCACTCCGGTGAAACATTGTTGCGACGCTCCGTTCATCTCCATTGCTACTATAAACAAATACTCATGGGAGTCCTCCTCCTTTGGAGGAGCTAGAGGAGGCTACTCAATATATCTCGACAGCGAATCCATCGGCACATCACCCGCAAACACCCGCTCCAGCCTGCGGTCTTTATCGTAAATATTAATCTGCGGAAGATTTCGGTACAAAAAAGTTTTATCGATAAATCCTGAGCTGTCCACGCCCATAATAATGTCGGGGAATTCAGAGACTTTGTGCATGTTTTCGAAATATTCCAGGTTGGGCACCATCATCGGGCCTGCCATCATTACAAGTTTCGTTTTTTTAAACAGCGCCATATTCTTTTTAAACAGCTCCGTCTGGTCTTCGCAATGCTCACAAAACGGATTAAACATCATTACAAAAAGATGTGCATCATTTTGTAGTTCCTTGTCTGTAATCACTTTTCCTTTTTGTGTCACAAGCTTTATTGAGGGCATAGGCGCCCCCAAAAGTTTATAGTCCGTCGTTGCAGTGTCTGGTTTCGCTTTAACGTTAGTAGCCTGTTGTTTACTGTCTTTTTGTTTTTGGGCAAAAGCCAGCAGCGAACAACAAACCAAACCGGCGATAAGTAATTTGCGTTGCATACTTAAAGTATCAAGTAATAAGTATCAGGTAGTAAGCTGTTTTAACTTGTTTATTCGCGTGAAGCCATTATTCTAAGTCTTGCGCTATTTCTACGCGTTCTGTTTTAAATAATCTTAGAACAAACACTCACGTTGGAAGTCCTCCTTCTTCGGAGTGGCCAGAGGAGGCTTATTGAATATACTTCGCCAGCGAATCCATTGGCACATTACCCGTAAAAATGCGTTCCAGCTTACGATCCTTATTGTAGATATTGATCTGCGGCAGGTTATTGTAGAGGAAAGTCTTGTCGATAAATCCAGAGCTGTCTATGCCGACAATGATCTTGGGATATTCAGAAACTTTGTGTGCATTTTCGAAGAAATCGAGATAAGGCATCATCATAGAACCCGCCATCAACACCAGCTTCGTATTTTTGAACATCGCGATGTTTTCTTTGAATATTTCTGTTTGTTCTTCGCAGTGTTCACATGTCGGGTTGAAAAGCATTACGAACAGCGTGGCATCATTTTTCAGATCCTTATTAGTATAAGTTTTTCCTTTTTGCGTTACTACGCGCATAGCAGGCAGGGGGGCGCCTACAGATTTATAATCTACCTTAGTGGTATCCTTTTTTGCAGTAGTATTTTCAACTGTTTGCTGTTTGGTGCCTTTTTGTTTTTGTGCAAAAGCCAGCAGAGAACAGCAAACGAAGCCGGTGATCAGTAATTTGCGTTGCATGTCGCTAAGTTAAGTGAAAAGTGAGAGCCTGTTTAAAAATTATTGCTGCCATTTATTGTGGTCTTATTTTTGAGCGAAACAAGACGGATTTTGCAGCTATAGCTGATGGTTGCAGTGAAAAATCCAACGGGGTTATAGTCAGAAATAACCGAAATAGAGGGTAATGAATAAATTTTATGCAGGCGTCAAGAAAAAAGTTATAATCAGATGAACAGTGTAGCACCACAGATACCATTAGCTGAAAGAGTACGCCCAAAAACGCTTGCCGATTTTATAGGGCAGGAACATTTAGTAGCGCCGGGAAAAGTGTTGGAGCAAATGATCCAAAGCCGGAAAGCCAGTTCCATTATCTTTTGGGGACCACCGGGAGTAGGGAAGACGACGCTGGCGCAGATTATCGCCCATTCGCTCGATATGCCCATTTTTACACTCAGTGCCATCGATAGCGGAGTGAAGGATGTGCGGGCAGTCATAGAACAAGCGCGGAAAGCAGGTCACGCGTTGCTATTTATCGATGAAATACACCGTTTTAATAAAGCGCAGCAGGACAGTCTGCTCGGCGCCGTAGAAAAAGGAATTATCACACTGATAGGTGCCACTACAGAAAATCCTTCATTTGAAGTAATCAGCGCGCTCTTAAGCCGAAGCCAGGTCTATGTTTTACGTCCTTTGTCTGAAGAGAATCTAAAGGATTTAGTGCATCAGGCAATGGAAAAAGACAAATGGCTGCGCGAACAAAATAAAACGGTAGGCGAGTGGGAAGCTTTGTTGCAACTGAGTGGGGGCGATGCACGCCGTTTGCTGAATTTACTGGAGCTCGTGGTTTCTGCGATGCCGGATTCGCAGATGGAAATCACCAATGAATCTGTACAAAATATCGTGCAGCAGAAAATGGCATTGTATGATAAATCCGGAGAACAGCACTACGACATCATTTCAGCGTTTATCAAATCCATTCGCGGCAGCGATCCTAATGCAGCTGTGTATTATCTCGCACGTATGATAGAGGGTGGGGAAGATCCTAAATTTATTGCCCGCCGCATGCTTATTTTGGCAAGTGAAGATATCGGTAATGCCAATCCCAATGCGCTTTTGCTGGCTACTACTACGTTTCAGGCAGTAGAAATGATTGGTTGGCCGGAAAGCCGGATTATTCTGTCTCAATGTGCCACGTATCTGGCTTCTTCGCAAAAAAGCAATGCCGCTTATATGGCGATTAATACAGCGCAGGCAATAGTCAGCCAAACCGGTGATTTGCCGGTGCCGCTGCATATCCGCAATGCACCGACCGGACTTATGAAGAAGCTCGATTATGGTAAAGGATATCAGTATGCCCATGATTTTCCGGGCAATTTTGTAGATCAGGAATTCTTACCAGACGCTATTTCCGGCACCAAACTCTACGATCCAGGCAATAATGCGTCAGAGGCTCGTTTGCGCGATTATTTGCGTCATTGCTGGAAAGAGAAATACGGGTATTAGCGCTGAAAGCCCAAAGCTTAAGGCTGAAAGCTGTAAAACAGGGGCTTCAGACTTTGAGCTTTATGCAGGTGAAACATGGGCTGCTTTGGGCTTTCGGCGTTCAGCTTTGTGCTTTTTCTGACTTTTAAATTTTGATTTTTGACTTTTGATGAAATTCTCTATCTTTGCAGCCCCGTAAACGACCTTCTGGTTGGGCATCTGGAGCAGATAAATAAAAGATTTCAAAAAATCTTTAAATTATTTTGTTGGAATAAATCTTATGCCTTACCTTTGCAGTCCCAAAATTACGGGTTAGAAGATATTTATAAGTATGTCACAGCGTATCAGAATCAAACTGAAGTCTTACGATCATAACCTCGTAGACAAATCAGCAGAGAAAATCGTTAAAACTGTACGCAACACTGGAGCAGTCGTAACTGGTCCAATTCCGTTGCCTACTGAGAAGAAGATCTTTACAGTGTTGCGCTCACCGCACGTGAACAAAAAATCACGCGAGCAGTTCCAACTTTGCACGCACAAGCGTTTGTTGGACATCTACACCTCTTCTTCCCGTACAGTTGACGCATTGTCAAAGTTGGATTTGCCTAGCGGCGTTGAAGTAGAAATCAAAGCGTAAGCTTTATCGTTCTTTAACAAATTTTGATTGAAAACGGCTAATCCCGAACCACACAAGTAGGCAATCGGGCGCTTAGCTAAAAAATAATAATAATGAAAGGTATTATTGGTAAAAAAATCGGCATGACCAGCGTTTTTGAGCCGAATGGTAAGCAGACTGCTTGTACCATCATCGAAGCTGGCCCTTGTGTGGTTATCCAGAAGAAAACCGTAGATACCGACGGTTATAATTCCCTCCAGATCGCGTTTGGTGAGGCCAAGGAGAAAAATACTCCTAAAGCGCTCCTCAACCACTTCGCTAAGGCAAATGCAACGCCTAAATCTATCGTAAAAGAAATTCGTAATTGTTCCATTGATAAGCAAGTTGGCGAAGCCATCACTTGTGAAATCTTTACAGAAGGTGAGAAAGTATCAGTAATTGGTACAACTAAAGGTAAAGGTTTCCAGGGTGTTGTTAAGCGTCACGGTTTTAGCGGTGTGGGTGAAGCATCCCATGGCCAGCATGATCGTCAGCGCGCTCCCGGTTCTATCGGTGGTTCGTCATATCCAAGCCGCGTATTTAAAGGTATGCGCATGGCTGGTCGTACAGGCGGTGACCGTGTTAAGGTTAAAGCGCTGCGCGTTGTAAAAGTGTTCCCGGACAAAAACTACATCCTCATCAGCGGATCGGTACCGGGCCACAATGGTTCAATTGTTTTAATCCAGAATTAATTTTAGTCATGCAAGTTGACGTTTTAAATAGCAAAGGTGTAAAAACCGGCCGCACAGTAGAACTGCCGGAAGATATTTTCGGTATCGAGCCTAACGACCATTGCATCTACCTGTCTGTTAAGCAGTATCTCGCTGCACAACGTCTGGGTACGCATAAAACCAAAACCCGTGCTGAAGTGCATGGTTCTTCTAAGAAGCTGCACCGTCAGAAAGGTACTGGTGGTTCCCGTAAAGGCAACATCCGTAACCCTTTGTACAAAGGTGGTGGTACGGTAAATGGTCCTCTTCCTCACGCTTACGGTTTCAAACTGAACCGCAAAGTGAAAGATCTGGCAAAAATGTCTGCTCTTTCTTATAAAGCAAGTGAAGGTAAAATTGTAGTGGTTGAAGACCTGAATTTGGATACTCCAAAAACTAAAGAATTCCAGGGCATCCTGAACGCAGTTAAAGGAGATTCAAGAAAAACATTGGTTATCCTTCCTGAGTACAACAGCAATGTATACCTCAGCGGTCGTAACCTTCAGGACAACAAAACTGTCGTACTGAGCGATATCAATACTTATGATCTCGTGAATGCACAGGTTCTTGTAATCACTGAAACAGCAGCGAAATTCTTCACTGAAGATGTAGTAGCAGTAGAAGCTTAATTAAGAAATCAGATTTTCGTAACTCGAAATATTTTAAACAATGAAACTCGCTGACGTTTTGGTACGCCCGGTGATCACAGAAAAGGTAAACAACCAGATTGAACGTTCTGGCCGCTACACCTTTGTAGTGGACAAACGCGCCAACAAACTGGAGATCAAAAGTGCTGTAGAAACTTTCTACGGCGTAAAAGTTACCGATGTGAATACATCTGTAGTGCCTGGTAAATTAAAATCCCGCTTCACTAAAGCTGGTTTTATTCAAGGTCAGAAATCTTCTTACAAGAAAGCGATAGTAACGCTTTCAACAGGAGAGTCAATAGATTTATTCTCAATCTAAGAATAAGAAACTGTAAAGACGTGATGTTGTGAGTTGAAAAGATAACTTAACAACTCGCAACAGAACAACTTAACAAAACAAAGAAAATGGCATTACGTAAATATAAACCGGTTACAGCCGGTACACGTTGGAGAATCGGTAACGCTTACGCAGAAGTTACTACATCACAGCCAGAAAAAAGCCTGTTGGAACCACTGAGTGGTACTGGTGGCCGTAACGCTCAGGGCCGTCGCGCTATGCGCTACATCGGTGGTGGTAACAAAAAGATGTACCGTATCATCGATTTCAAACGCGATAAGAAAAACATCCCTGCAACGGTTAAAACAATCGAATACGATCCAAACCGTTCTGCATTCATCGCGCTGCTTAGCTACGCTGATGGTGAGAAACGTTATATCATTGCCCCTCAGGGTCTGCAAGTTGGCGCTACAGTAGTAAGCGGTGACGCAGTTGCTCCTGAAGTTGGTAACGCGCTGGTGCTGAAAAACATGCCACTCGGTACTGTTGTTCACAACATCGAATTGCAACCAGGTCGTGGCGGTGCTATCGCTCGTTCTGCTGGTACTTACGCTCAACTGAGCAACAAGGAAGAAAAATATGCAGTATTGAAAATGCCTTCTGGCGAACTGCGTAAAGTATTGATTACTTGTATGGCTACAGTTGGTACAGTATCTAACAGCGATCACGCACTCCAGTCAATGGGTAAAGCAGGTCGCAACCGTTGGAAAGGTATCCGTCCTCGTAACCGTGGTGTTGCGATGAACCCAGTAGATCACCCAATGGGTGGTGGTGAAGGCCGTTCTTCTGGTGGACACCCACGCAGCCGCACTGGTAAATACGCTAAAGGTCTGAAAACGCGTAAGCAGAAAGGATCTGATAAGCTGATTATCCAACGCAGCAACGGTAAAAAACTCTAATTAGTTAATAGCTGAACGTTGATTGCTTGATTGGTTGAGTAAGTAAAGCGATCACAATCAATCTGGAATCATCAATCACAAATAACAAATATACATGGCTCGTTCAATTAAAAAAGGTCCTTATGTAGATGCCAAACTGGAACGTAAAGTCCTGGCAATTAACGATGGTAAAGCAAAGAAAGGTGTAATCAAAACCTGGAGCCGTCGTTCAACTATTACGCCAGACTTCGTTGGTAATACATTTGCCGTGCACAATGGAAATAAATTCATCCCTGTTTATGCTACTGAATTTATGGTAGGTCACAAACTTGGTGAATTTGCTCCAACACGCAACTTTAAAGGCCATAGCGGTAGTAAATAAGTTAAAATAGTTGATTAGCTGATGAGTTGAAAAACTCAGTCATGAATCACAAAATAAATCGTAAATAAAAAGATGGAAGCTGTAGCTCGCTTACGAAACAATCCTACATCACCTCGCAAGATGCGCCTTTTAGCGGATCTGGTACGTGGCATGGATGTAGAAATAGCGCTGAACACATTGAAGTTTAGCACCAAGCACCCTTCGGTGCCTCTGGAAAAACTCTTGCTGAGTGCGATTGCCAACTGGAAAATGAAGAATGAAGGTGAAGACGTGGCAAGTGCAAATCTCTACGTAAAAACCATCTTCGTTGATGGTGGCCGTAGCCTGAAGCGCATGAGACCAGCCCCACAGGGCCGTGCCTATCGCGTCCGCAAGCGTAGCAATCACGTAACCATTATTGTTGATAGCCGTAACGCAATTAACGCATAATTTAAACTTCAACTTTAATAACATAAAGAATGGGTCAAAAAACGAATCCTATAGGTAACAGGTTGGGCATCATCCGCGGATGGGACTCAATGTGGTATGGTGAGAAAAAGGATTTTGGTCAGAAACTGGTAGAAGACCACAAAATTCGCACTTACTTGAATGCACGTATCAATAAAGGTGGCATTAGCCGTATCGTTATTGAGCGTACACTGGGTAAACTCATCATTACAATCCACACTTCAAAACCTGGTATTATCATAGGTAAAGGCGGTGCTGAAGTTGATCGTATTAAAGAAGAACTGAAAAAACTCACCAGCAAAGACGATGTACAGATCAACATCATGGAGATCCGTCGTCCGGAATTGGATGCGAATATCGTAGGAGAAACAATCGCTCGCCAGATTGAAAGCCGCGTTAGCTACAAGCGCGCAGTAAAAATGGCTATCTCTACAGCGATGCGCATGGGTGCTGAGGGTATCAAGATTAAAGTAGGTGGCCGTCTGGCTGGTGCTGAAATCGCACGTTCTGAAGAATTCAAACAAGGACGCACTCCTTTGCATACATACCGTATGGATATCGATTACGCTTCTGTCTTCGCTCTGACAGTTTATGGTAAAATCGGTATCAAAGTATGGATCTGTAAAGGTGAAGTACTGGGCCAACGTGATCTGAATCCGAACTTCTCTGCTAACTCTGACCGTCGTGGTAACGAAAACCGTGGTGGTGAAGGTCGTCAGGGCGGTGATCGTGAAAGAGGTGATCGTCGTGGCGGAGACCGTGGAGGTGACCGTCGCCGTGGTGGTGCAAACCAAGGTCAAGGCGGTGGACGCGGTGGCCGTCGTTAATCAATAATATTCTTAGAATAGCTAATAAAACGTGTAACAATGTTACAGCCTAAAAAAGTAAAACATCGTAAAGCCCATAAAGGTCGGATTAAAGGTAACGCACAGCGTGGTGCTACGATTGCCTTCGGTTCTTTTGGTCTGAAAGCGCTGGAACCTAAATGGATCACCAACCGTCAGATCGAGGCAGCTCGCCAGGCTATGACACGCCACATGAAGCGTGAAGGTAATGTGTGGATCCGCATTTTCCCTGACAAACCAATCACTCGTAAGCCACTTGAAGTGCGTATGGGTAAAGGTAAAGGTAACCTGGAATTCTGGGCTGCTGTAGTGAAACCGGGCCGCATTATGTTTGAACTGGATGGTGTACCTATGCAAGTAGCTCGCGAAGCGCTTGAACTGGCAGCACAGAAACTTCCAATCAAAACTAAATTCGTTGTGCGTCACGATTACGCTGGTGCATAATAACTGAAAATTGCAAATTGGATGTCTGAGATATCCAATCTTCAATAGAAAATATTTTATAGACTATGGCAAAAGCAACAAAAGCGAAAGTGGAAGATTATCGTTCACTCGATGATCAGACGCTCAACGAAAAGATCGCTGAACAGGAAGTGCAACTGAAGAAATTACACTTCAGCCATGCAGTTAATCCTATTGAGAATCCTCTCGCAATCCGCGCACTGCGTCGTGAAATCGCACGCATCAAAACGGAACAGCGTAAGAGAGCATTAGGTTTCTAATAAATTTTTACAGATGTCAACAACGACTGAAAGAAAACGTAGAAAAACCCGTATCGGGATCGTAAGCAGCAACAAGATGACTAAAACCATCACAGTAGCTGTTGAACGTAAAGTGAAACACCCGATATACGGTAAATTCGTTAAAAAAACGACCAAATTCCACGCGCACGACGAAAGCAATACTGCTGGTATTGGCGACGTAGTTCGTATTATGGAAACACGCCCGCTGAGCAAGACAAAACGCTGGCGCTTGGTAGAAATTATTGAAAAAGCTAAGTAATCTCATTTAAAGATGATACAACAAGAATCCCGGCTCAATGTAGCCGACAACAGTGGAGCAAAGGAAGTTCTTTGTATCCGTGTGTTGGGCAATTCGGGACAAGATTATGCCGGTATCGGAGATAAGATCGTGGTAACTGTTAAAGACGCTATTCCAGGCGGTGGTATGAAAAAAGGTACCATTTCTAAAGCAGTTATCGTTCGTACTAAGAGCAAATTGCGTCGTAAAGATGGTTCATACATCAGCTTCGATGATAATGCTGTTGTACTGCTCAACAACTCTGATGAACCGCGCGGTACCCGTATTTTCGGCCCAGTAGCTCGCGAACTGCGTGATAAGGGGTATATGAAAATTGTTTCCCTCGCACCTGAAGTATTGTAAAAAAAGTTGTACTTTTGCATCCCGTTTACGATAACGGGTTGTTTTTTGCAACGAAATTTAATTCATAGCAACTGTGAAACAGAGATTTCAACCTAAGTTCAATATTAAGAAAGGCGACAACGTGGTTGTAATTGCTGGTGACGACAAAGATCGCAGCAATCCACGTAAGGTGTTGGCCGTTTACCCTCAGAAAAGCCGTGTGCTGATCGAAGGTGTAAATATGGTGACTAAACACCTGAAGCCTAGCGCTCAGAATCCTCAAGGCGGTATCGTTAAAGAGGAAGCGCCAATCCATATCTCCAACATTATGTTGTGGGATGCTAAAGCTAAAGCTCCGGTACGCGTAAAACGCGAACGTAAAGAAGGTGGCTTTACCCGTATTTCTAAAAAATCAGGAGAGGAGGTTAAATAATGGCAACAACAACTTACATCCCTCGTCTGCAAACTAAGTACAAGGACGAAGTGGTACCGGCTTTGATGAAGAAGTTCGGTTACAAAACTATCATGCAATGTCCGCGCCTGGTGAAGATCTGCCTGAACCAGGGTGTTAAAGGCTCTGTTGCTGATAAAAAACTCATCGACGATGCGGTAAACGAAATGACTATGATTTCTGGTCAGAAAGCCGTTCCTACATTGTCTAAGAAAGATATCTCCAACTTTAAGCTTCGTAAAGCAATGCCAATCGGCTGCCGCGTTACGCTGCGTAGCGTTACAATGTATGAATTCCTCGATCGTATGATCGCAATTACATTGCCACGTGTACGTGACTTTAAAGGTATCAACGATAAGTCTTTCGATGGTCGTGGTAACTACACAATGGGCGTTACAGAACAAATTATCTTCCCTGAGATCGATATCGATAAAGTAAATCGTATCAGTGGTATGGATATCACTTTCGTAACAACTGCACGTACTAACGAAGAAGCTTACGAACTGCTGAAAGAGCTGGGTATGCCTTTCAAAAACATTAAGAAAGAAAACGCTTAATATTTGCTGACTGAAGCGCAAGCCAAGTCAAAAATAAAAACCAAAAAATGGCAAAAGAATCAGTAAAAGCCCGCCAACGCAAACGCGAACGCATGGTAGCCAAGTTCGCTGAAAAGCGCGCTGCTCTGAAAGCTGCAGGTGATTATGCTGCTTTGGATAAACTTCCAAAGAACTCTTCTCCTGTTCGTTTGAAGAACCGCTGTCAGCTGACAGGTCGTCCTAAAGGCTATATGCGTCACTTCGGCATCTGCCGTGTGATCTTCCGCGATATGGCGCTGGATGGCAAAATACCAGGTGTTCGTAAAGCAAGCTGGTAATTAAACGTTACAAGGTCAGGATGCAAAAAGCAGGGGATAATCTTGCTTTGACGTGTCCTGAAACCCGTTACAAAATTTATTTACAAAACATTTATCTAAAAAATGGTAACAGATCCAATTGCAGATTTCCTTACACGTATCCGTAACGCGCAGATGGCACGTCACCGTATCGTGGAAATCCCAGCTTCAAATGTTAAAAAACGTATGACGGAGATCCTTTATGAAAAAGGTTACATCCTGAAATACAAATTTGAAGACGATAACAAACAAGGCCTTATCAAGATCGCGTTGAAATATGACGCTTCTTCGAAAGAACCAGCGATCCGCTCCCTCGAAAGAGTTAGCCGTCCGGGTCTTCGTCAGTATGCAAAGCCTAACGAAATCAGCCGTGTACAAAACGGTCTGGGTATCGCAATCGTATCTACTTCTAAAGGCGTAATGACTGATAAAGAAGCACGCGTTCAGAATGTAGGTGGCGAAGTACTTTGCTACATCTATTAATAGCTTAGAAATTATCCGGAGGCAAATACATTAAGCTGGCCTTACCAGGCTGATCGGTTTGCCTCTACTATTATAAAATAATAAAACCACAAGACAATGTCTCGTATAGGTAAGAAACCAATTATCGTTCCAAACGGTGTTACATTGACTGTAACTCCTGCCAACGAAGTGATCCTGAAAGGTCCTAAAGGTGAACTGAAATCTACAATCGACCGCGATATCAAAGTTGAATTGGTAGATGGTCAGATCAACATCATCCGTCCTACAGATCAGATCCGTCACCGCGCAATGCACGGTCTGTACCGCGCTTTGATCGCTAACATGGTAGTTGGTGTAACTGAAGGTTTCTCAAAAACTCTGGAATTAGTCGGTGTAGGTTATCGTGCTGCCGTAACTGGTCAGCAAATCGATATGGCACTTGGTTTCTCTCACAACATCATCTTCGATCTGCCGAAAGAAATCAAAGCTTCTGCAACCGCTGAGAAAGGTAAAAACCCTACGATTACGCTGGAATCTATCGACAAGCAATTGCTGGGTCAGGTAGCAGCTAAAATCCGTGGCCTGCGTAAACCAGAACCATACAAAGGTAAAGGTGTTCGCTACAGCGGTGAAATCGTACGCCGCAAAGCTGGTAAAGCAGCCGGTAAATAATCATATTGATTGTCACCCTGAGCATCGCAAAAGGGTGACAATTCTTTATAATAATATATTTTCAAAACAAACTCCGGTAGCCATTATGCTAGTTGCGTAATGAGCCCGTAAAAACGAATAAAAATGTCAACAGATCCGAAAGTAATCCGCCGCCAGAAATTGCGTTGGCGCATACGCACTAACGTGCAAGGTACTGCTCAGAAACCTCGTCTGTCTGTGTTCCGCAGCAACAAGGATATTTATGTTCAGCTGATCGACGACGCTTCCGGCGTTACTCTGGCAGCAGCAAGTTCCCGTCAAAAAGACATCGCCGCTCAGAAAGTTGCCAAATCAGAGAAATCTGTATTGGTAGGTAAAGCAATCGCTGCAGCTGCAAAAAATCTCGGCATTGAAACTTGTGTATTTGATCGTGGTGGTTATCTGTATCACGGCCGTGTGAAATCAATTGCTGATGGTGCACGTGAAGGTGGATTAAATTTCTAATCAAACATTGTTTAACTTTTTTCTTTCTAATAAATAATGGCGAAGACACAATTAAATCGCGTAAAATCCGGTGATCTGGAACTGCATGAAAAGGTAGTGGCTATCAACCGTGTGGTAAAAACCACAAAAGGTGGTCGTGCATTCAGCTTTTCTGCTCTGGTAGTTGTAGGTAACGGAAACGGTGTTGTAGGTCATGGACTGGGTAAAGCGAAAGAAGTTCAGGAAGCTATTACCAAAGGTATCGACGACGCTAAGAAAAACCTGATCAAGGTACCTGTAATGAACGGTACTATTCCTCACGATCAGCTGGCTAAAGAAGGTGCTGCAAAAGTTTTGATTAAACCAGCCGCTCATGGTACTGGTGTAATCGCTGGTGGTAGCATGCGCGCAGTTCTCGAAGCTGCAGGTGTTACTGACGTTCTCTCTAAGTCTCAGGGTTCTGCTAACCCACACAACGTGGTTAAAGCAACTTTCAAAGCACTGAGCCTGCTGCGTGAACCAATCCAGGTTGCAAAACAACGCAACATCAATCTGAAAAAAGTGTTTAACGGCTAATTAACCCCGTAAACGAAGGCTAGTGGCTAATTTTACACTGCCTCCCTTACGAGGATTGGAAGTTAAATATTCAGAAGCTACCCGGACAAGCTCTTGTCATTAGGTTTTCTTAATTGACGATGTCCGTAAATAATAAATTTAACTATTGAATTTATATAGCGTCATGGCTAAAATTAAAATCACACAGACGAAAAGCGGAATCGATCGTCCGGAACGTCAGAAACGTACTTTACGTGCACTGGGTCTGCGTAAGTTGTTTGCTACTGTAGAAGTAGAAGCTACTCCACAGATTCTGGGTATGGTGCAAGCTGTGCATCATCTCGTAAAGGTAGAAGAGGTAAAATAGTTTTTTAATCTGATTTGCGAGCGGTTACAAATTCCGCGCAAGTTTAAAAATTGTACAATTATATGCAACTGCATAATCTGAAACCTGCTGAAGGTTCTACTCAGTCAAGAAAGCGTGTTGGTCGTGGTGAAGGTAGCGGTGGTTCTACTGCCGGTAAAGGTAACAAAGGTCAACAAGCTCGTACCGGTTATCAATCTAAGAAAGGTCACGAAGGTGGTCAGATGCCAATTCAGCGTCGTATGCCTAAACGTGGTTTCAAAAGCATTAACCGCGTAGACTACAAAGTTTTCAACCTGGGTCAGCTTGATTTCCTGATTGAAAAATATAACATCGAAGAGTTTTCTCTGGATAACCTGTACATCAACGGTTTGATTAATCGTACAGATGTGGTTAAAATCCTCGGAAGCGGTGAAGTGAAGGCCAAAATAGCGTTCAAAGTCAATGCAGTAAGCGAAAAAGCTAAACAAGCTATCGAAGCTGCAGGTGGTACTGTAGAACTGGTTTAAAATTTTTTTAAAATAATGGAAAGACGCATTTGGAAAAGTGCGTCTTTTGTCCTTTATTCGCATTTCATTTTTAGATTAACAACAGTCCCTGTGAAGAAATTAATCGAGACGCTTAAAAACATCTGGAGCATTGAAGAACTCCGCAAGCGTATTCTGTTCACTTTAATGCTGATCCTAGTTTACCGCGTAGGTTGTTACATTACCCTGCCAGGTATAAACCCGAATCTGCTTTCAGAAAAAGAAGGTCCCGGCGGTCTGCTCGGTATCCTGAATATGTTTGCCGGCGGTGCATTCAGCCGTGCTTCCATTTTTGCATTAGGTGTAATGCCTTACATCTCTGCTTCCATCTTCATGCAGCTTGCCGGTATCGTTGTACCGCAGGTAGCTAAAATGCAACGTGAAGAAAGCGGACGACGCAAAATCAACCAATACACACGTTATATCACTGTTCTGGTTACTGCCTTCCAGGCAAGTGCCTATGTGGCTTATCTCCGCACTCCGCAATATGCTGCTGCTTTAGATCCTCAATACAGTGCATTCCTTTTCTGGCTCACTACTGTAGTAGTATTGACAGCAGGTACGCTCTTCGTAATGTGGATGGGTGAAAAAATCACCGATAAAGGCATCGGTAACGGTACTTCTCTGATCATCATGGTCGGTATCCTGGCCCGTTTACCACACAGCATTATGCAGGAATTCGGCGCGAAGAACATCGGTGGCGGTGGTGGTTTGCTCATCTTCCTGATTGAGCTCGCTATCTTCATCACGGTGATCGTTGGTCTCATCCTCCTGACTCAGGGTACACGTAAAATTCCTTTGAACTACGCCCGTCGTATTACAGTAGGTAGCACCAGTGCTGCTAAAGAAGTAAGCGGCAGCCGTGATTTCATTCCTTTGAAAGTGAATTCTGCGGGTGTAATGCCGATCATCTTCGCTCAGGCGATCATGTTCATTCCGGCTACAATCGCAGGTTTTGCAAACACAGACAGCGGTAGCAGCAACTTCGTTCGCGCACTTTCTGATCATACTTCTCTGTGGTACAATATCATCTACGCTGTACTGGTAATTGCATTTACTTACTTCTACACGGCGTTGATTTTCAATCCGACAGAAATGGCTGATAACCTGAAACGCAACAACAGCTTCATCCCTGGTGTAAAACCTGGTGAGCCAACAGCTAACTTCATCGCTACGATTATGGATCGTATCACATTGCCTGGTGCATTTTTCCTGGCAATCGCAGGTATCCTTCCTGGTATCGCAGCTTTGTTGGGCGTTACAAGTGGTTTTGCTTCGTTTTACGGCGGTACCTCTATGCTGATCGGTGTAGGTGTAATCCTGGATACGCTGCAACAAATCGAAAGCCATTTGCTGATGCGTCAGTATGATGGTCTGATGAAAACAGGACGTATCTCTGGCCGTCAGCCAGCAGCAAACGCTTCTGTATAGTCTGATTTTAACTTTTTAAATATTAGTAGTAAGTATTCAGCTATTGTCTTTAGCTGTTACTTACTACTTTTTTTATACCTAAATTTGCATTTCATTTTTGATTTATGATACATATCAGATCGCACGAAGAAATTGAGCTTATCAGAAAAAGTGCTTTAATGGTGAGTGCTACTTTGACCGAAGTGGCAAAAATCCTGAAACCAGGTATGAAAACCATTGAGATCGATAGAATGGCGGAACAGTTTATTCGTGATAATGGTGGCGAACCTTCTTTTAAGGGCTACCATGGTTTTAAATATTCTTTGTGTATTTCTCCGAATGAAGTAGTGGTACACGGTTTTCCCGGCGATTACGAATTGAAAGACGGTGATATTCTCTCTGTTGATTGTGGCGTTTATATGAATGGCTACCACGGTGACAGCGCTTATACATTTGCTATTGGCGATGTGAAGCCGGAAGTCCTCCAACTTTTGAAAATAACCAAAGAATCTTTGTACAGAGGGGTAGAGCAAGCGGCAAACAATAACCGCGTTGGCGACATCTCTTATGCAGTAGAGAATTTTACCAATAAAATACACGGTTACGGAGTTGTTCGTGAGCTGGTAGGTCATGGTGTAGGTAAACGTCTGCACGAAGATCCGCAGGTGCCGAACTATGGTCGCCGTGGTGAGGGTAAGCGCCTGAAGGAAGGTATTGTCATTGCAATTGAGCCAATGATTAATCTTGGTGTGAAAGAAGTTTATACAATGGAAGATGGCTGGACAATCGTAACTGCCGATCATAAGCCTTCTGCGCATTTTGAGCATACTACAGCTGTAAGAAAAGGAAAAGGTGAGGCTTTGTCTTCTTTTGCTCCGATCGAGGCTGCAGAGCAGGCTAATAAAGAATTGAACAGTTCTTATTACGCGGCTGAAGCGACTGCTAACGCATAACTCTTTGTCGATTTTCTGGCGTCTGATTGGTGATATAAATAGACTATGAGTATATAGTAAGAACGGCCCCCACAATTTGTGGGGGCCGTTCTTTATTTATTAATAGACAATTCTGAAAGGATTACTTTGTGAACCTGACTAGCTGCCCACCGTTTCTGCGGCGTGATTATTAGTCACAGGTTGCCCTTTCACATTTTTGCCTTTGTAGAAAACAATAATTGCGAGGCCAGCTAATACCAGACAAGTAGAAATAATTTCCGCCTGTGTAGGGTGCAGGAAACCCCAGTCATATTTATAGTTAACACGGATTTTTTCTACGAAAAATCTTTCCAGTCCGTTTAGGATCAGATAAATGCCAAACAGGTGGAATGGTTTATTGATTTTTTTACGAAGTCCCCAGAGTATAAAAAACAGAATCAGACAAGTCACCGCTTCATAAAGCGGCGTAGGGAAGACGCCTACAGGGAGCACAGAGCAATAATTATTGCCCGTACAGCCAGGCATCTGAATGCCGATATTATTTACGTTGTGCTGATAGTTCATGGCAAACATCCAGTCGGGCAGCCAGCTTGGTGCCGTGACATGGGCATGCATTACTTTATCCATACTGCCGAACTCCCGGTTTACATATTCGGGTGCATTAGTCAATGCCATTTGAAAACTCTGTGGGGTCGCCGCAACCAGTTTTCCCGTTGCATCCGTAACATAGGCGCTGTTGGCAATGCCCCAGTCACCGTCACCGGCAAAATGGCAGCCAAACCGACCAAAACCATACGCAAACATTAGTCCCGGAGCCACTGCATCACAAAGATGTACGAAACGGACATGATGTTTTTTTGCAAACCAATACATAGCTGCTGCCGCAACGATCAAACCTCCGTAAAATGTAAGTCCGCTAGAGGATATTAAATTGCCGATCGGATCTTTGATAAACTGATCCCAGGTTTCGAATGCATTGAAAATTTTTGCACCGGCCAAACCGCCAGCAGCCGCAATGATGAGAAATTCACCTACACGTTGATGCGGGTATACTGCCACCCTTTTTATTTCGGGCTGAGGTAATTGTTCTTTCTTCTTTTCCACATATTTCAAATAGGCGATGGCAGCTGCGCCAATGATACCGATCAAAATATTTCCTTTGGCAGAAAAAAGATAACCCATCGGGTCTGGTGCTATATCTGCCCAATGGCCGAATAATCCACCGACTTTAAAACCTAATACAAATCCCCAAATCGCAGACCAGATCAGTTCATTTCTTGTTACCGGTTTTCCAACCTCAATGGTGGACAATTCCGGGAAAAGATAGCCTTGCGCCTCTTTTCTTTTCAACTCTAATGTGAGTGTATAAGCTGCGCCTAAAAAAGAAAGCGCTACAAGGAAACCAAATGTTTTAAGAATGCTGAGCCATGGCCACGGGTTTTCAATTCCGAACAAATACCGCGCTAATTCGTGAAAGTCAGGATACATGGGTGTAAAAATAGGTTTTGTTGGGCAATGGTGAATGGTCAATTGTGAATTTTGTGAAACGTCAAATGCCAAACGATGAGATGTGATGCTTAATTTGTTATTGGCCATTCACCATTGATAGACCACACTGACATTTGACGTTTCTCGTTTTGACCACCTTACAGCGTTTCCACGAGCTCCAGCGATTGCCGGATCATTTTATCTACCGATGCCCCGGAATCTTTAGAGAATGTTTTTTCAATCCGATTGGCGACAATGGTGCTTATAGATAAACATTGGTGTCCTAAGATTTTCCCCAGGCCGTAAATCGCGGATGTTTCCATTTCGAAGTTAGTCACGTTTTGCTGGCGGCTATCGAACGTGCTCAGTGCATCTATAAGATGAGGGAATGCTACTGCTCCGCGAAGAATCCGTCCTTGTGGGCCATAGAACCCCGGACAGGTAACTGTGATGCCCTGTTTATATCCTTGTGTGAAATGATTGCGCAGGCGAATAGATCCTTCGGCGATATAGGGAACGATTGGCGTATTGATCAGTTTGCAATGTGTTTGGAAATCGCTGAGGATATAGGCTTCTTCCTGATTATTGCTGTGCTGATAATAGTGCAATAAATTATCAAGGCCAATGCCGAAGGAGGAAACCACAAAGCTATCTACCGGAATATTGGCCTGCAGCGCGCCGGATGTTCCTAGTCGGATAACAGAAAGCGATTGATGTGTTTCTTTCGGTAAGCGTGTTTCGAAATCTATATTCACCAGTGCATCCAGTTCGTTGAATACAATATCAATATTATCGGGACCGATACCAGTACTCACTACGGAAATTCGTTTTTGACCTATATATCCGGTATGCGTTACAAACTCGCGGTGCTGAGCGATGTATTCTATTTTATCAAAATATTGAGATACTAATTTTACACGATCCGGGTCGCCCACAGTAATTACAGTATCGGCAATTTCATGTGGGGCAAGGTTTAGATGGTAGATCTTACCGGACTCATTGATGATCAGTTCAGAGGATCCGATTGGTGTAGAAAAAGAATTGTTCATTTTTTTTTCATTAGGCCTTGTAAAGAAAAGAAATTTTACTAAGTTTGCACTCCCTTTCGGGGCAATGGTCGGGTGGCCGAGTGATCAGGCAGAGCTCTGCAAAAGCTTGTACGGCGGTTTGAATCCGTCCTCGACCTCACTTAAAAGTTGCAATGGGCTGTAAGTTAATTACTTGCAGCCCATTCTTTTTGTTGGTGGTACACTTTGTGGTACAGTTGGTTTGTTTTGTTGAAAGTATAGCGAACAAATGGTAACAAACTCGTAATGCAAGGAAGGAGGGCACTGAGCCGCATATTGCTCTGTTCATGGCTCTTAAACTGTTTAGAGAACAGAAGCATTGCCCGAAGTTTGCAACGTCAAATTATACGTCTTTTTGAAGGGGTGAGGTACTTGGTAAAGTCGGCATAACTCTACTCAATTTTCCTATATGGGTTTTCATCATAACAAAGCTGAAACCCCCGTTTAAGACCCGCTATATACTTCTAGCTTTTTTAATAGGAAATAGAAGACTGCTAAATTAAACTTATGTTACTCAAAGCTGCAATATACTAGTCTAGTTCCGATGCGTCTTGCGATTTAAAACTCCGTGTGTAATATTTTGGAGTATGGTTATAGAGTTCGCACAGGTTGTCAAAATAGTCTCTTCTTAGGAAAAGTGCGGACCCTGTGAGTTTGGGCATTTCGTCATGTAAAGAGTTGTTAGAATTTAGCCCAAGGTATTCTAAAGCCCAGGATTCCAACTTTAATACTTTCTCATTGTTCTCATTTGTTGCATATAAACCATCCGCGGGATCGGATGTCGTTAAATTTAATGCTTGGGCGAGATTGGGATTTAGCCAAAGTAATCTTAGAAATTCAATCGGATCTTGGTGAATAAATGCGACGGTGGGTGTTTCTTCTATCTCAATAGCAATCGGGACGTTATCCCAAATTACTGTTGGGTGCAAGCGGTAGCCCGAATAAGGGGAATTATCGGTCGTTCTTCCTGAAAATGTGATTCCGCCGATGTTCTTCGCGAGAACCAACTCTGAATAGTTGATAGCTTTATACTCATCTTCGAAATGAGCCAATAGAATCCAGTCTTTTGAACTATCTACTGCAATTAGACTTTCGTTGCTAGATTGCCATGGTCTAATGATTTCAATCGGCCTAAACGAGGCTGAATTTATCTGTGCCGCAATTGCGTTTAATGATAAGGTCGCAACTTTGTAAAACATCAACTCTTGCTCCTCTGCCCAGTCTCTTAGTTCATTTGACAAGTATCCATTATTGATGAGTTCTAGTGCGTACTCTGAACTGTAAATATGGGAAACCCAAATCTTATTAAATCTATTTATATATAAATTAAGTAGGTCTTTGTGTTTGGTGTACCAGGTGGATTGGTGTTTTGCAAAAACTTGATTAAGGTCTAAACCTGCTTTTTCAAAGTATGCATGTCTATAATTTAACTCTAAATAAAAACTCCGTTCAGAGGGGAGTAATGGATAGTTGACGTCCCCCCAAAAAAT
>NZ_QKTW01000029.1 GCF_003236175.1 Taibaiella soli
TGCATAAAAAATCCCGGCCACTTGAGGCAACCGGGACTATTTAAAATCCGTCAACTTTTTTCAGGACTATTCAAAAGTATTTTCTTACATTTTAGTAAACGGTAGAATTTCTTCGAGCCATTTCCGTTCGTTGCTCAGACGGGGAATTTTATTCTGGCCGCCGAGTTTTCCTTTTTGTTTCAGCCAAAGGTTAAAGCCCCCTTTTGGCATTACGTGCACAACCGGCATGCGCAGTGCGATGTCCTTGTGACGTTTGGCATCGTAGTCAGAATTGACCGCGCGGAGCGCTGCGTCCAATTCGCGAACAAACACCTCTAATGGAACGGGCAGTTTTTCAAACTCAATGATCCATTCATGTGCGCCGTTGCTTTCGCCGGTCATATAAACGGGAGCAGCTGTGTAGTCATTTACAATAGCGCCTGTCTTTGCAGAAGCTACAGCCAGTGCCTGATCTGTATTGTCTACGATGACCTCTTCACCAAAAGCATTGATGAAAAATTTAAGCCGGCCCGTAACTTTTATTCTGAACGGATGTAATGAAGTAAACTGAATAGTGTCTCCTACAAGGTATCGCCACAAACCAGCGTTGGTACTAATTATCAAAGCGTAGTTTTTATTGAGCTCCACCTCTTTCAGCGTGAGTGTTTTCGGCTCTTCTTTGCCGTATTCTTCCATTGGCATAAACTCGTAGAAGATGCCATGGTTGAGGAACAGCAGCATGCCTTCATCGTTCGGGTCGTCTGATGCGGCGAAGAAACCTTCCGATGCGTTATAGGTTTCGAGATAATGCATACCCGGTGATGGAATGAATTGCTGAAACTGCTCGCGATATGGTTTGAAGCTTACGCCACCGTGAATATATAATTCAAGATTCGGCCAGATATCAGTGAGGTTTTGCGTTCCTGCAATTTCAAATATTCTTTTGATCAGCACGATGGTCCAGGTGGGAACGCCCGCAATGAACGTGACATTCTCCTGCATCGTGGTGCGGGCAATTTTTTCAATTTTTTCTTCCCATTCGCTCATCAATGCGATCGAAAGATCTGGTGTGCGCATGATCTGACCTGAAAACGGCATGTTTTGCAACATGACTGCCGAAAGATCACCGTAGAACGAGTCTGCGCTCAGTTGATTTACCTGATGACTGCCACCGATTACGAGGCATTTGCCGCCCATTACCTTAGATTCCGGATATTGCCGGAGATACAGTGCCAGCACATCTTTCCCCGATTTGTAGTGTGTATCGTCGAGCGATTCTTTACTTACCGGAATGAATTTACTTTTATCACTGGTAGTGCCGGAGCTTTTGGCGAACCAGCTGATTTCCGAAGGCCAGAGTACATTTTGATTTCCTTCAAGAATGCGTTGTATGTAGCCCTTTAACGTGTCATAGTCATTAATTGGAACCCGTTGTTGAAAATCCGCAAAAGAATTGATCTTCTCAAAATTGTATTTCTTCCCGTATTCGGTGAATTGAGCAGATCCGATCAGGCCATTGAAAACCTGACGTTGGGTATCGATCGGGTTGAGCATAAAATTATCGATCGCGCTCAGGCGGAGTTTAAAGTATCCTTTAAGTGCGGGACTTATTAAGCTCATGTTAAAACGTAATTGTCAGTTTTAAATCCGGATTAAATATACAGTTCTGTAATGATATTATTTGGAGACCTGGTATTCGCTAGGTGTATAATCTTTACGTTTCAGTACAAAAGACTGACCCAGATATACTTTGCGCACCTGCTCGTCGGCAGCGAGGTCTTCAGCAGTACCTGATTTGAGGATTTTGCCTTCAAACAACAAGTAAGCGCGGTCTGTAATGGACAGCGTTTCCTGTACATTGTGGTCGGTGATCAGGATACCGATATTCTTATATTTCAATTTTGCCACAATCGTTTGGATATCTTCCACTGCAATCGGGTCAATACCTGCAAACGGTTCATCGAGGAGAATAAATTTTGGGTCAACAGCGAGCGCGCGGGCAATTTCGGTACGTCTTCTCTCTCCACCGCTAAGAACATCTCCCGGACTTTTGCGTACATGTGTCAGGCGAAACTCCTCCAGCAATTCATCTCTTTTACGAAGTTGCTCTGCTTTTGACAGTTTCGTCATTTCTAATACAGCACCGATATTGTCTTCTACCGACAGCTTGCGGAAAACAGAGGCTTCCTGCGGCAGATAACCGATACCCATCTGGGCACGCTTATACATTGGCAGTTGGGTAATGTCCTCTTTATCAAGAAAAACATGTCCTTCGTCTGGTTTCACAAGACCTACCACCATGTAAAATGAAGTTGTTTTTCCGGCTCCGTTCGGTCCCAGCAAACCAACTATTTCTCCCTGCTTCACTTCAAACGACACATTATTCACTACCGTGCGGCTTCTGTATCGTTTTATAAGGCCCTGTGTATGTATTCTCACCCTGTTTCTGGCTTTTGGGCAAAAATAAACAAAAGGGCTGTTAGTTGACAGTCTGATTTTGTGAAGTTTTATATAACTTATTGCATATCTGCTACGGCCAACTGTCAACGAATCAATGAAACAAACCAGTAATCATTTAATCATTTAATTACCTTTACGCCGCCAAAAAACACAGATGAAAGTAACTGAACACATTCGACAGGCCACGGGGCCCATTATTTCTCTGGAAATATTACCACCAACTAAAGGAAAAAGTATTGACTCTATCTACACCGTGTTAGATAAGTTCATGGATTTCAAACCTTCCTTTATTAATGTGACTTATCACCGCGCCGAACAAGTATTTAAAAAACGGGGCGATGGAAGTTTTGAAAGAGTAGAGATTCGCAAGCGTCCCGGTACGGTAGGCATTTGTGCCGCCATTATGAACCACTATAACGTAGACGCAGTACCGCACCTGATCTGCGGTGGTTTTAGCAAGGAAGAAACTGAAAATGCCCTGATCGATCTGCATTTTCTCGGTATTAAAAACGTCCTGGCTTTGCGTGGCGATGCTGCTGCCAATGAAAAATTCTTTACACCACATCCAAACGGTCACCGTTATGCGGAAGAACTGGTACGTCAGATCGGTGAACTGAATCAAGGCCGTTACCTTGAAGAAGATATTATGGACGGTGTGAAAACTGATTTCTGTGTTGGTGTTGCCGGTTATCCCGAAAAACATTTTGAGTCACCAAACGTGGAGATGGATGTTTATTATCTGAAACGTAAACTGGATCTTGGTGCAGATTATGTAACCAGTCAGATGTTTTTCGATAACAAACATTATTACAACTTCGTCAATAACTGCCGTGCGGGTGGTATTGAAGCACCGATACTCCCGGGCTTGAAGCCAATTACCAACAAACGTCAGTTGTCCGTAATACCAAGCATTTTCAACGTCGATATCCCGATGGAACTGACGAAAGAAATGCTGGCGGCAAAAACAGATGCAGCTTGCGAACAAATCGGACAGGAATGGTTATTGTATCAATGCCGTGATCTGTTGAAAAATAACGTTCCGGTGCTGCACTTTTACACATTGGGTAAACCGCATGTAGTGGAAAATGTATTGAAGCAACTTTTTTAGAGTTTAATAAAACAGAAAATTTAGTAACGAATGAGGAAGCCGTTCTGCAGTATGCAGAACGGCTTTTTTTATCGAATGTTTTTAATGAGGACTTATAAAAGATAAAAAAGGAAATTTAAAGACAATAGAGATGAAATAATAGTCTTAAAAAGGCGTAATTAATTGAAAATCAATTTGGCACGTTTTTTGTTCTTTACGCGCTTGTGCTTTGGGTCAAGTGATGAATGTATTTTGTCATCTTTAAAATTTCTCCCCTCAATGAAGCGTAAGCTTTGCATTTTAATTTCCATTGTCTTGTTACAATTTTTAAGTCGTGTGGGTTTCTGTCAAACAACAGCCAGCAAACTTAGTTTTAAAAATACCGGTATTACTGGTCTCAGTCAGGCAGTAGGCATCAATTTTGCCGCAGACGGCTATGCCTATATTTGGGAAAAAGCAGGAAAAGTAAAATCAGTTGCTCCCAACAGTACCGGCACTACTACCTTGCTGGATTTGTCTGATGAAGTTTATCACCCAAGCGGCGAGGATCACGGTCTGCTAGGGTTTGCATTAGACCCTGATTTTAGTACAAACGGCTATGTCTATTTATGGTATACCGTTGAAGGGCGCGTGTTATTTAACGATCCTGGCATTGCCTTAGATCAGTCAGGGCCTACGCAGGGCAGATGTACAAGGTACACTGTTCAGAATCATCAAATAAATCCCAATACCAGATTGGTTTTGCTGGGAGATGCTTTAGGTGATGGCCCCCCGATTTTATCCAGCACACACGGCGTAGGAACCTGTTTCTTTGATCAAAGTGGTTACCTGATGTTATCTGTGGGCGATGGCTCTTTTGGTGATAGCTGGGGAAGTCTGGCGGTAAGTAAAGGGATGATGTCGCAAGCGATGCTGAATTTACATTCGGAGCGGGCACAAGTAGACTCTTGTCTGGCAGGAAAAATATTGCGAATCGATCCAGCCACCGGAGGGCAATCCGCATTTTGATCCTAATAACAAAAAAAGCCCGGCATCCAGATATTATATAAAGGGTTTGAGAAATCCGTACAGAGTAACAAATATTCCCGGAATTAAAGTGGGTGATAACGTCGGGTATATACTCGTCAGTGATACACAGGAAAATTCATGGGAAGAACTGACATTATACTCGAATGCGGGAGACAATGGAGGATGGCCCTATTACGAAGGTTTTACCCGGTGGGTAGATTACAATAACGGAACTGCTTTTTATCAAATTCCACAGCCGCCACCAACGTTTACATGGCCACTTATTTCCTGGCCGCACAACGAAAATGGTCAGGTTGGAAAAGCGCCGGGAACTATCGCTCAGGTATTGATTAATGGCGTTCAGCGGAACATAACAGATCTTCCCGGGGTAAAAAATTTTAAAGGTAACTGTTCTACAGGCAATACTTTTTACGCCGGCAATGCTGGAGACCCATACGGCGGTGTATTAAATGACGCTATGCTATTTGCAATTTATACGGAGGATTCTGTGCGCGTTATGAAGTTTGCACATTCTGGCAACGGGGTAGTTGATTTCAATAATCCCACAGGTGTAACTGCTGTATCTCAAGCCGGGGTGGTGTTTTTAGGGACGAACCCGTATAACCACTACGTCTATGCAGTTGGCAACTATGGTGCGACAGATTATATCTGCCGGCTGGAATCAGTTGACCATATTTCACCAGTGGCCGTAATAAGCACCGACGGTAACACCTCTTCTACAACAAATACGGTAACAACACAGTTTTACGGAAGTCAGTCCTATGACGTCGACAATAGCAAACCCTCTTTAGCTTATTCGTGGAACTTTGGCGATGGTACAGTTGTTACAGGTATGAACCCGAAACACACCTTTACAGTTACTGGCAATGCTCCTGCAACGCAGACGGTTGTTCTTACGGTCAGCGATCCATATGGCGACAGTTCAATTGCGAGTACTACTATTAATTTAAATAATCTGCCACCGCAGATAAATTCAATTTCGGTTAAAGACCCAAATGGCAATTCAATTAATAATGTCGTTCTTGATTCATTGTCGGGCAGTATTTTTCCGGTAATACTAACAGCAAATGTTTCTGATGACCATACTGCTAATAGCGCATTGAAATATGTGTGGGAAGTAGACCGCTGTCACAATGACCATGTGCATCCTGGTGCTCCTACTCCCGGCGCTGCAACATTCAATACCAATTTGATTGCAGAGGGAGGCTGTGGCGATGGCGCCAGCTATTGGTTCAAGATTACGCTGACTGTAACTGATGAAAGTGGTGCCAGCACTGTGTATCAAAAAAACGTTTATCAACGTTGTGCAGATTTGGTGTTTCAAAAACTGACAGTCAATCCTGTTCCAACCCAATTACTTCAAAATGGTTCCTGCCAGATAACAGCATCTTCATCGTCTGGTCTACCTGTTTCATTTGAGGTAAGGTCAGGGCCAGTTATTGTCGATGCTCAAACCGGTCTGGTAACGTTTTCCGGTCAACCGGGAGATGCAACAGTTGCAGTCCTGCAGTCGGGAAATAGTACATATGGCGCTGCTTATCCTGTCGAAGTCAACTTTAAAGTCGTGAACCAATATATGCCTGCCAAACCTGTCGCATCGTTTATAATACCGGCACTCACATTTGACGCGAACTCTTCTTATGTAAATACCGGGCAGCCCATTACTTTTTTCAACACGTCAACAGGTGATGCGGACAACACAACTTATCAGTGGACATTTACGAGCGGACAACCAAGCATTACTAGCGCTACACAAGCATCTCCTCAGGTTACTTTCAGTAAGCCCAACGATTGGATGTCGGCTACGCTGACCGTTACCAATTCTTTAGGAACAAGCACTTGTTCGTATGCGAGTAATGATGTCTGGTTTGATAGACAAAACGGTTGGATTGCAACGAAAACGCCTACTGATCAAACACAGCCGGTAGGACCTCTTTCCCTGCAGGCTTCCAAAACAACTTCCAGTTCTACCGTATTAAGTTGGACGGCAGCGACAGATAATGTAGGAATATCCAGTTACCTCATTTATCAGAATAATACATTTTTAGCGACTGTGGGAGCAACAACCCTGTCGTATGCGGTAACCGGTCTCACAGATGGGACATCCTATAACTTCGAGGTAAAAGCGCAAAATGCTGCGGGAAATATTTCCAATGGTAGTTCTGTAACTGTTGTCACTACTTCTTCTTGCGCTACCACAATCTTTCTGAGTGATCTAAACTGGGCGAAAGAAGACCATAGTTATTTGGGGCCTCAAATGGATAAAAGTATCAGCGGTAATACTTTGAATATCGATGGTGTGACCTATAAAAAAGGAATTGGAACGCACGCTATAAATCATATTTATTATACAACGAATAAAAAATACAGCAGGTTCACAAGTACTGTGGGTGTCGATGATGAGGTTAGCGCTGTGGGCCCGTCCAGCATTAAATTTAATGTTTATGGAGATGGCGTTTTGATTAGTTCATCGCCCGTAATGCGACCGAAACAATATTACAATATAGATGTGAGCATCATTGACTACAGTGAAATAGAATTAGAAGTTACCGATGCGGGCGATGGTATCAATTCAGATCATGCCGATTGGGGAAATGCGATGTTCTACTTGCCAATACCATGTCCCGCAGGACTGGTAGCCCCGACAGCTGTTTCCCCTCAAACATTCACGGGGTCGGCTACAATAGCTAATCTTGTTGCAACAGGAACGAATATTAAATGGTATGATGCCGCTGCTGGCGGTAATCTTTTGAGTTCATCAACTGCTTTGACAAGTGGCAACGTTTATTATGCATCGCAGACGATAGGTGGTATTGAAAGTGCCCGAACGCCAGTGACAGTGAGTATTACTGCGCCGCCATCCTGTCCGTCGGTTTATCTGAGCGACCTGACTCCAGTTGCTGCAAGTCAGGGTTATGGAACGCTTCAAATGAACAAAAGCGTTATTGGGAATGCAATAAACATAAATGGGGTTGCTTACGCCCGCGGACTTGGGACACATGCGATAAGTCATATCATTTATGCAACCAATAAACAGTACAGCGTATTCCAGAGTACCGTTGGTATTGATGATGAAGCGGGAGGAACTATTCCCAGCGTACAATTTAATGTTTATGGAGATGGCAATCTGATTAGCTCTTCACCGGTTATGCGACCAAAAGAATCGTTCAATATTAACGTAGATATTAGCAACTATAGCCAGGTAGCATTAGAAGTCACGGATGGCGGTGATGGTATCAATTCAGATCATGCAGATTGGGGAGATGCTAAGTTTACATTATCCTGTAGCAGCGGTGCACCATTGGCTCCGACAGCCGCTTCCCCTCAAACGTTCACGGGTTCGGTCACTGTAGCTAATCTTGTTGCAACAGGAACTAGTATTAAATGGTATGATGCGGCTACAGGCGGTAATTTTTTGAGTTCATCAACTGCTTTGACAAGTGGCGATACCTATTATGCATCGCAGGCAGTTGGTGGTATTGAAAGTGCCCGAACTCCAGTGACGGTAAGCGTTACTGCGCCGCCATCCTGCCCGTCGGTTTATCTGAGCGACCTGATTCCGGTTGCTGCAAATCAGGGTTATGGAACGCTTCAAATGAACAAAAGCGTTATTGGGAATGCAATAAACATAAATGGTGTCGCTTATGTCCACGGACTTGGGACACATGCGATAAGTCATATCATTTATACAACCAATAAACAGTACAGCGTATTCCAGAGCATCGTTGGTATTGATGATGAAGTGGGGGGAGCTATTCCCAGCGTACAATTTAATGTTTATGGAGATGGCAATCTGATTAGCTCTTCACCAGTTATGCGACCAAAAGAATCGTTCAATATTAAAACAGATATTAGCAGCTATAGCCAGGTAGCATTAGAAGTCACCGATGGCGGTGATGGTATCAATTCAGATCATGCTGATTGGGGAGATGCTAAGTTTACATCATCCTGTAACGGATCGATGTCCACTACAGCACGTAGTGTTCTGGTTAATGATTCGACTGCTTTGATGAATGGTGCTGGCACAGTAAAAGTGTACCCTGTTCCTTTCACTAATTCCCTGACAATTGAATCGAACGGATGGACCGGTATGACCGCGATTAAACTGATTGACATCAATGGTCGCATCGTTAGAGAGGCTGCAAAATATATAACAGATGGGAACAGAGCGGAGGTTCTTTCCAATTTGTCCGCACTGCCAGGCGGGGTATATATTTTAGTCTTAAATAACGATAAAGAGGTTATCAGAATAAGTGTAAAAAAGAATTAGTGTAAAAAGCGTTCATCGTTTATATCGGCTATAAAATGCAGATAGTTTTGAGCGGGTTTGATAAGCAATTTATCAAACCCGTTCTTATTTCTTTTTCAAATGACGAACCCCAACTCTGAGCGACCAGTAATGTGTATGCAACTCCCACGGAGGATACGTATCGGCGGAGCTCAGGTTTGTAAAATTGAATTGAACGGCTTCTGAAAGAGTGAGATGCCATGTATGATTTAGTCTTATCTGCTCTTGTAATTCGATGCCGAACCCAAATAGAAAATAGTTGATATTGTAAGTACCCCGTTTTCCGAACTGATTTTTAATTGGCCGTTCAAAGTTGTGACGTCCTCCCCAAAACCGTACATGTCTAAAGTAGAGGTTCGGGCATGTTTTGCGGTTGCTTCCCTATGCGGGGGATG
>NZ_QKTW01000030.1 GCF_003236175.1 Taibaiella soli
ATATATAAACTCAATTTTGCAACGTCTCACTAACATTGAAAAATCTCTCGCAACGGCGCTAAGACACGATGTGTGTTATTCGCGCGCATGTCATGCCGAGAAACGAGGCATCCCACGATATATAAACTCAATTTTGCAACGTCTCATGACTTTGTCGCAGTGACAACCGGGTCACGGACCTGCCAAGTTAAGTTGCAAATATTCTGCGGTTATGAAACCGCATCCGCCAGAACGAAGTCGGAGACTTCGCTCAACTGGAAACGTAACTGTGATACATCAGAGGCGTATCTGAGATATATCGGGAACCTAACTACGATACACCAGAGACGTAACGGTGATACATCAGAGACGTATCTGAGATATATCGGGAACCTAACTGTGATACATCAAAGACGTAACTGTGATACACCAGAGACGTATCTGAGATATATCGGGAACCTAACTACGATCCATCAGAGACGTAACTACGATACACCAGAGACGTATCTGAGATACATCGTAAACGTAACTGTGATACATCAAAGACGTAACTGTGATACATCGGAGACATATCTGAGATACATCGAGATGTAACCCAAACCAGATAATCTCCCTGCGGGTCATTGCGATGAGGAGGCACGACGAAGTGGCAATCTGATTTCGCGCCAGGAAAAACACGGAGACTTCCCTGATTTCTCCAATCCTCGTCTTAACATGTTCGGTAGCTACTTTGCTAATTCCCGATTGCGTTTATATTTGTAAGAAATCACAACCGCTATGACAGCACATCGCATACATGTAGGCCGAAACATTAAACGTTTCCGTGAAATGCTGGGTATAAAACAAGAAAGCCTTGCTTTTGACCTTGGCGATGACTGGACGCAGAAAAAAGTTTCGCAGCTGGAAAGCAAAGACACGATAGAACCAGATATTCTGGAGAAAGTCGCGAAGGCATTAAAGTTACCAACACAAGCGCTTGAAAACTTTGATGAAGAAACAGCGATTCTGAATATTCAGAACAACTACGATAATGTGACGTCGCCTAGCAGTATCGCCAATACTGAAGCGAACGCGGAAACTATCAATGAAACAACGAACGTTGAGTGCACTTTCAATCCCATTGATAAAATCGTGGAGCTTTATGAGCGCATGCTGAAGGATAAGGAAGAGATGATAAAGAGGTTGGAGGAGATGGTGAGGAAATAAAGAAAATCGTAAATTTATACTGATGGGGTTGTCGTTGACAGCTCCATTTTACATTAACCTTACAAGTTTACTTACATGAGTTTTAGTCAAAGAATGGGCATTACCCCAGCTACGAAAGAAATCCAGCTTGAGAGTATGGATGATGATTTAAGAAATGGTCTTTGGAATATCTTCAAAACCAAAATTCTCAACCATTTAACTTTACGAAATTACACCGGCTCGGGACTTGAGGAAATTAATTACCACATATATCACAATTTCTTTAAAAAGCCAATTGACATCCACCCTGGTCCAACTAGCGAAAATCATACGCTATGGGAACTACAAAAATTTTACTTCAACGCTAACTGGTACGAGACATATAATTTTATCGAATTCAGCATAGAGCTTGTTTGCTGGCTCATTGACAGTGATGGATTCTATGAAGAACTCGACGAAGTAATAGAATCATACAATCATGTTCTAAAGCGAGAATTTTCAGGTTATAGATTTATTGAGGATAAAATTTGTCCCATAAGCAATGAACAGGAAATCGCAAGTCTGAATGAAAGCATAAACGAAACTGGCAATTACACCGCTTTGCGAGGGTGCAATCTTCATTTAAAATCGGCCTTACAGAAATTATCCGACAGAAACAACCCAGACTATCGAAATTCAATTAAAGAATCTATTTCCGCTGTCGAATCATTGGCAAAAATTATTTCCGGAGGTGCAAGAGACACTTTAGCTGCGTCACTAGATAAGATAAAAGGCAAACTGGACATCCACCCAGCAATGGAAAGAAGCTTTAAACAACTTTACGGATACACCAGTGACAGCGGTGGTATACGCCATGCGATGACAGAAGAAGGTACAAACGTTGATTTTGAAGACGCAAAATTCATGCTGATTTCTTGCAGTGCCTTTATTAATTATTTGATCGTGAAAGCACAAAAAGCCGGAATCACCTTCAACTAAAATTAGCCAACCGCGAAATCAGGTTGCCACGTCGTCCCCACAGCTTTGCTGTTAGGGGTCTCCTCGCAATGACCGACATTATAAATAGCCCGTTATGTAGTATGTTTTACGGGCTTAATGACACGAGTTATATAAAAATACGGTCATTGCGAAGACGACGAAGGAAAGCGCTGTTGCCATAGGGATGGCAACCTGATTTCGCGAAGGGGAAATTATCCACGCTGTTCGACATGTTAGCGCAGCGCATGTCGAACCACAGATAAAAGGGATTTCCAATCCCTCCCTAACCCACATTCCGCGGGCCACCTCCTTTCGTCGGCGTGACAACGAGTGTAACCATACAACTCTGAAAATCAGACCTCCACACTTCCCTCATTCAGCTTCAGGCTTTGGGCTTTAAGCTTTAAGAAGCTTTTGGCTTTTTGCTTTCAGCTTTTTGCTTTTATCTACTACCTTTGCCCCGTCAATTTTTCATTTATCACATTAAATAAATAATACAATGAAAGTTACCGTAGTAGGTGCAGGTGCCGTTGGCGCTACATGTGCAGACAACATTGCCCGTCTGGAACTGGTTGATGAACTGGTGATCGTAGACATTAAAGAAGGTTTTGCTGAAGGTAAAGCCCTCGATATCACCCAAACTGCTTCTCTTCTTGGTTTTGACACACGCGTAATCGGCAGCACTAACGATTATTCTAAAACTGCTAATTCTGATGTGTGTGTGATCACTTCAGGTATTCCGCGCAAACCAGGTATGACTCGTGAAGAACTGATCGGCACTAACGCTAAGATCGTTGAAACAGTTGCGAAAAACCTGCTGGAACACTCTCCAAATACAATCATCATCGTTATCTCTAACCCAATGGATACGATGACTTACCTCGCGCTGAAAGCTACAGGTCTCCCTAAAAACCGTATCATCGGTATGGGCGGTATCCTGGACAGCGCACGTTTCAAAACATACCTGCACAAAGCACTGAACTGCTCTCAGGGCGATCTGAGCGCTACAGTTATCGGTGGCCACGGCGATACTACTATGATTCCTTTGACTCGCCTGGCTACACTGGGTGGTGTTCCGGTATCTGAATACCTGAGCGCTGATCAACTGAAACAAGTTGCTGCTGACACAATGGTTGGTGGTGCTACACTCACTAAACTGCTCGGTACTTCTGCATGGTACGCTCCGGGTGCTGCCGGCGCAAGACTGGTAGAAAGCATTCTGCGTGACGAAAAGAAAATCTTCCCTTGCTGCGTAGCGCTGGATGGCGAATACGGTCAGAAAGACATCTGTCTGGGCGTTCCGGTAGTAATCGGCCGCACTGGTTGGGAAAAAATCATCGACTACAAACTGAACGCTGAAGAACAAGCTGAATTCCAGAAATCTGCTGACGCGGTTCGTAACATGAACGCGGTACTGGATACACTGGTAGACGCTTAATCGCTCCGCTGAACATACTTTAAAAAAGTCCTCCCAACAATGCTATCGGGAGGACTTTTTTATGCCCGTGAAAAACGGTTAAACTTCTACCTGTTTGCAGCATCTCAGAAAAAGAACAATCTTTATCGCTTAACTTACGTTATAAACTCCGGAATCTATTTCTATGGTACGTTCCTTTATCAAGGCTTTGGCTGTTTGTATGGTTTGCAGCACCGCCGCTTTTGCACAATCCGAACCACACAATTTTTTCGCTACGGACGACAGCGGCATTCCGAAAATATTTTTCGGTGGTTTCACCGTGGGCATGAACATGAGTCAGGTAGATGGCGATACTTATTCAGGTTATCATAAAGTAGGCCTGAATGTAGGACCATTAGTTTACATGCGCTTCAACGATCATTTTGGCGCCAGCATGGAATTATTGTTTTCACAGAAAGGATCGCGCGAACGCAATTATCAGGAAGACGCCGCCGGCGTGGGTTACGTGAATTCTTACGACATAAAGCTCAACTATGCTGAGATTCCCGTAATGCTCCACTATTTTTCTGATAAACGTTTCAACGCCGGTGTTGGTCTTTCTTACGGTTATCTTGTTTCCTCTAAAGAAGAAGCGGTGACTTACGCGCCGGTCAATCTCGACACAAGTATTTTCTCTTTCCGCAAGCACGATATTGAAGGCATGGTAGATGTGAACTACGAATTTTATAAAGGCTGGTTTATCGGCATGCGCTTTTCTTATTCGCTTACATCTATCCGCGATGGCGACCATATTCCACAAGCCTATGGTGGCGGTACTTTCGGCGGACAGTATAATAATTTGTTTACACTGAGATTGACGTACCTTATTAAGTAGGCAATTGTGAATCGTGAATGGTCAATATGGTCAAACGTGAAAAGTCAAACGTCAATAGTATTTTATCCACGCTATAAGTGCACCCACTCGCGTCGCTGCGACGGAGGAAGCAGCCTGCACATATTATGTACGGCTCATGCTTAAGTGCAGATGGCTAATCTCTGATTTTTAATTCTCTTTTGCAATCAACATTCCGCACTCCGGTTCGGCTGCGTTGCGTCGCACATTGCAACGACAGTGCAACTATTTAACACTCCCCGTTTTTATTTATAACACGAGCGTCACTGCGAAGAATGAAGCAGCCTGCACGTATTCAGTGCGACTTATACTACGTGCAGATGGCGTCGTACCTCGCCATGACGCGAGTAATAAACAAAAGAGGTCAACGTTCCGTTGACCTCTTTTGTTTATGTTTTTATGTGAGCATTCACCATTGACGATTCACCACTCACAAAATTCATTTGCGAGCATCGAACCTCAGACATCAACCACTACCACGCCTTACTTCTCAGCTCCTCCGTTCCTTTCGGTTTCACGACAGTGAATACGCGGGAAATGTTGAATCCGAAGTGGATATTGCCATCACCCCAGGTACCTTGCGTCTGACCGATGAAACTGCGTTCGGTAATGTAACGTGAGTTGGTAAACATCAGTTGGAATACGTGTCCGCCGGTTTCGATATCGATACCCAGAGACAGCGCATTATTTGAACCCGCAAGCGGATTGGCCACATAGTAATATTCACCAGTAACCGCTATACGATTCGATACTTTTATACGACCACCGATACCGCATGCAAACACATCGTTCGGATCTGATTTGTATTGCACCAGATTGTAGTGAATCAATGTTGGCATCAACTGCAAAGACAACCATCTGTTGAATTTGCGCGCGATGAAGAGTTGGTTGGTGTAATAACAGCGGTTAGAAAAATAATACGTCTGGCCAGAATCCAACACAGGCTTATCTCTGTCAGAAATAGACATAGAACCGAGATAGCTCACCGTTATCGGCATTCTATCATCAGTTGTCTGACGCAGTAATTTCACTTTTACAAAACCATCGTATTCTTTATCAAACGTAGTACGACCAACGCCCACCATCAGCCAGTCTGTAATACCGTAGTCAAAACCGATGCGCGTATTTGCGTCATCCAACCCGAAGAAGGTATGGAAGCCACCGCTCACATCACCGAAACGGTGCGAAATACGGAAATCAAGCACACCTGCACCCAGACTTTCAACAGTTTGTCCGTTGATGAGATGCGTGCTCTTAAAAGTTGCTGTGGTATAATCTTTTTTCTTGGGAGCATCTTTCTGCAACAATTTATCCAGGTCATTATTACTGGTGTCAGCTTGTGCATTTGACTGAAACGCAAGACAGCTGATAGCCGCTACCAGCGCCATTTTTAAAAATAGTTTCATTCTTTCAGTTTATTTCTGGGAAGTATTTCTTTAGTGATTTAATAACTAAGCTGGCTTCAGAACCGTATTGATGGTTACTTCAATTTGTTCTGCAATTTTCGAAGCAACTACAGCCGGAATTTTAATACCATAATCAGCAGGTTTTATGTTGAACTTCGCATCAATAGTAGCAGTACCGCCTTTTACTGTGATAGTACCCGGAACGGTAATATCTTTCGTAACACCGTGCATCGTCAGTTTACCGGTCACATTCGTTTTATACACCCCATCTTTTGCAAAGTTCACTGCAGACGGATCGGCGAGCTTTCCTCTAAATTCCGCCTTAGGAAACTTATCGCTCTCCATGTAGTTTTCGTTGAAGTGCTCCTGCATCAGTTCTTTTTCAAACTTGAAACTCTTTATAGGAACCTGAAAAACCACATCACCAGTTTTGCTGTCTACCGCTGCTGCTGATTCGTTGTTTACAGCTTCAATATTTTCAATCGGCGTGTGTGAATAAAAACTCACTTTACCGGTGCGTGTCATGTACTTCTGCGCAAATGCGGGAGCCGTCAGCACCAGCATGCAAGCTGCTATCAATAACTTCTTCATAGTTTTTCTATTTAATGATTTGTAAAGTTGTTCAATATGTAAAGTTGTCGTTGCGTGTAAAGTTGTTTTTCCAAAGTGATTAACCTTTTAACTTATCAACGTATCAACCTATTAGCCTAGTTATTCGGCCATCCGGCATCTACCCAGGTCTGCAGTTTACTGATCGTGCAAGCATCAAGCTGCGTAGTATTCTGCGGCATTGCGCTATAGCCGCTCTGATGTTTTACAGAACCCATCAGCTGCCCGCTCTGAGCAATATTGGCAACGCCCGTATAACTATCAAGCGCATAACCACCAGACGCTGTTGCCGCATCATGACAACCGCTTGTAGTACAGTTTGAGCTCATAATTTTACTGACAGTACCGGAGTAAGTCACATTACTTACATCGCAATTACCAATTGGGTACAACTCTTCGGCATGATCGTAATAGCAACCGGCAAACATCGCTGCCAGGCAAAGAATACCGAGAATATTTCGTTTTTTCATACTGTTATGCTTAGTTATTGGGTGCTCCTGCAGCTACCCATTTTTTAAGTTGTGTTATTTGACAATCCGATAACCCTGCTCCGGTTGGCGGCATGATTAGATAACCCTGTAAATGCATCGTCACATTCAGCAGACGTCCGTCAAGCGCCACCGTTTGTACACCGCTATAATTATCCAACGCTACATTTCCAGAGTTCGTGTGCGCATTATGACAACCGACGCAATAGGTTGCAATCAGCGGTTTAACGCCCATAGTATAGCTTATGTTATTACTGTCGCAAACCAGCGTACAATTCGTTCCATTCTTTGCGCCTTCATTGATCCATCTCGCGATCAGTGCTTTTTGCTCACTACTTAACTGGGGGTTGGGATACCAGGGCATGCTTCCGTTGGCTATGTCTTTATATATTAGACTCGCTTTCGCATCTCCGGTTACAATACCTTTAGCAATGATCGTTTCATAACTGGTAAAATTATAACCATCAGGTTGTGTCTGCGCGTCATGACAGCCGCTACGAGTACAATAGGTAATAAAAACAGGAAGGATATCCCGCTCAAAACAAATACCTGTATCTGGAACTACCTGCGTTGTAGTGTCTGTATTTAAACTCCCTGCTGGTTTCGGCAAATCATGTTTACAAGCCATTATACCAGCGCCAGCACACAAAACCAGCAAGCACGAAATTAATCTTAGTTTCATCTGTACGTCTCTTCCCTTGCTATTTTACAACACAGTCGGTCAGTTTCACATCTGACACAAATCCTGAGCAAAAACCTTTCAGTGTAACAGTATTACCCTTTGCCACCGTTTGATTTTTATCGCGCATGGTACACATTACGCCGCTCATTATATCGTCTGAAGCCAGGATCACAGCAATGCCGCCTTCCTGGTTTGTATCAATTGATGCAACAGTACCGTTCACTTCCAGCACTTTGTTCAGATACTTAGTGTTCGCAGCATTTTCATCGGTAGAATAATCTTTGAAAAGCGCAACCGCTGTCACCGGAATGCCTTTCGCATCTTCTGCTTTAGGATGCGGTTTGTTCCACATCCGTACACCTACAATTATCACTATGACCACAATTCCCAACAGCACCAGCAATATGTTTTTCTTTTTCATTATTCCTGATTGAATGGTTAAATATAAAGATCGGGTCTAAATTGTAAACGTAAGTTACGCACAATAGACAGCTTGTACCAAAGATAACGTTTGCATGTATCTACTTTTACTTTTTGTTATTACAATATGATGACAAAAAAACGGCACAAAATTTGCGGTTATATTTATACAAGATTTGTACTATGAAAAAAGCGATCGGAGGCATATACGTAGCAATCAGCGTTTTTGTTTGCGCGCAGGCAAAAGCACAGCAAAGCCAACCCGTTCAAAAACCTACGGATACCATTTTGTCCGTGACATTGCCGGTTACCGATGTCTATGCTACACGTATTATGAGCGATTCCATGCGTTGGCGTTACGGCCAGCTGATTGAACGTGTGAAAAAAGTAATGCCTTACGCAATTAAAGTGACCGAAATGTATAATTATGCAACGGCAACCTACGGCGGACCCGGTGAAAATGTAAAAGCTAAAAGAAGGTATTTTGATGAAATGGAAACAAAGTTGCGGGAACGTTACAAAGATGATTTAAAAAACCTCACCGACATGCAGGGCTTATTGCTTGTAAGACTCATCAGCCGCCAGACAGGAGTTACTACTTATGATTTAGTGCACGAATATCAAAACGGGTTTTCGGCCCTGAAATGGCAAACATGGGGAAAAGTGAATGGTTATGACCTCAAGAAGATGTACGATCCCACGGAAGATCGCAACCTGGAACATATATTGACGAATATGGGTTATCCGCTGCCTGTTTGGTTTGGCGGCGTGACGGATTCGCTTTAGCAGGTTGAAAGGTGATGCACTGCTATGTTGAAATGTTCATATGATGCAATAAAACAGAAAGGGTTTCTCTGCGGAGAAACCCTTTCTGTTTTTCTAGAGACGTCGCATGCGACGTCTCTACAATATCGCGACGTATTAACTTATTAACCTATCAACATATTAACTACGTCCCAACGCCTTCAGCATCATTCCGTGTTTGTAAATCGCACCGCGGAATGTTGGAACTGATTGGTATTTCAAGCCAAATTCATTTGCAGTACCTTCTACGATTTTCGCCAGCGCCGGATAATGTACGTGACAAACATGCGGGAACAAATGGTGCTCGATCTGAAAATTCAAACCACCGATAAACCAGGAAACCAGTTTATTGTTTTGTGCGAAATCCACTGTATTCAACAACTGATGGACTGCCCAGCTGTTTTCCATCTTACGATTGTCATCTGGCGCAGGAAATTCTGCTTCTTCCATCACGTGCGCCGGCTGGAAAATCACAGCCAGAGAAAAACCGGCAATGACATGCAGAATCAGGAAACCGAACAGTATGTGATACCATGCTACACCAGAAAATAGCAGCGGCAATACAAGAATGTAACCAACGTAAAATACCTTCAGCAAGCTCAGTTTCAGTACTGCCTGTTTTAATGTCAGTTTCTCTTTTACCAGCAAACCATTTTTCTCATAGCGCAACAACAGTCTGTAGTCTTTAACCGTGATCCAATACAGGTTCATGATACAATACAACGGCCAGCAATACAGGTATTGAAAACGATGGTATTTTTCCAACGGTTGGTGCGGAGACATACGCAGCAGCTTTGTACCTTCAATGTCTTCATCCAGACCAGCAAGATTGGTATAAGTGTGGTGCAAAATATTGTGTTGAATGCGCCAGTTCGGAGCAAAACCACCTAGAATGTTCAGCAATCCACCCAATGATTTATTGACAAATTTATTCGTTGAGTAAGCACCATGATTAGAATCGTGCATTACAGAGGTACCGATACCCACCAGACCTGCGCCCATCACAATCCATGCTGCGTAAAACAACCAGAGATGCGAAGCCAGTGCTCCGGAAATAATCGCAATCAATGGCACAAAATACATAGAAACCATCGCAATGGTTTTAATGCGCATTTTGGTATTTGCGTGCGTAGAAATGTTCTTTTCTTTGAAATATTCGTCCACACGATGTTTGATCGTGTCCTGAAAACTCGGCGTGCCTTTTGGAGCAAACTTCACTATCTGCTTTTTACCGGCAGAAACCTCTTGTACTGTATGTGCAGCCATGCGTTATACTGATTTAAACTTCAACTAACTACCTGCATTTCCTGCAATCAGTATAGCCTGGTTTTGATATAAAAAACCCGGGCTTTTACACCCGGATCCATGTAAAGTCCGCTAAGATAGTTCAAATTCCTTTAAACTGGCGGCCTTTAGAGCGACTTTAGGAAAGTAATAACAGCGTCACGGTCTGTTTTACTGAGTTGTATAAAGTTATTTTTTGCTTTATCTGCTTCACCCCCATGCCATAATATCGCCTCTTCAATGGTCCGCGCTCGTCCGTCATGTAAATAATAAGGAGTGCCGTTCGTTTTTTCAAAAAGACCAATCCCCCACAAAGGCATGGTACGCCATTCTTTTCCGGTTGCCAGGAAGTCGGTGTAATTATCAGCCAGATCATCGCCCATATCATGCAGTAAGAGATCCGTGTATGGATGAATACGCTGATTGGACGCAGAAGGTAATGTCATGTCCACGCCGGTTTGAATGGTTGGTTTGTGACAACCAGAACAATTGAGCTGAGCAAACAATTGCTGTCCTCTTTTCACTGTTGGATCTAATACATCCCGACGCGCCGGCACTGCCAATGTTTTAATATAGAAGATGACCGCATTCAAAGTGCTGTCCGGCAAATCCGGAGCAGCGTTCAAATCTTTTGCATTCATCTGCGATTGTCCATAACAACTTTTCTGTGGTTGAATAGAACTAGTGACACCCATATCCTGCTGATAAGCGGTGGCTACCTGTACCGCAATCGTCGATGTATTTGCTTTCAGGCCAAAACGACCTAATTCTGTTTGTTTCGTCTGAGGATTGTACACGTAGTTTGCTTTGCCCGAAATTCCATCACCGTCCGCGTCATTCTCATCAATAAATGCGAGAATCGTACCTTCCTGAATCGTCGCCAGCAGCCCCAGACCAAATACCGGCGGCGCCAGACGCGGCGAAAGATTACAAGCACCGGTTACTGGCGTATACAAACTCTGCATGGTGTAGGTTGGCTTGCGCAAATGCGTTATTGTTCCGTCCGGATAGGTAACTGCTACATCGGTGTAAGCAATACTGATCCTGGCCTCAGGCGTTACACCCTGCAGTGCCTGATCTTGTATTTGGCCGCCGTAACCGGGCATTGGCGCAGGTCCGCCGTGTTCATTGGCCCCCAGAGTACTGATGCGGAACAATAAAGAAGAGCGAGCATCGCCCGCTGTGGGTGTGCCTTTGCCATCATTATGATGACAAGAGATACAAGACACATTGTTGAAAATCGGCCCCAGCCCGCCAAAAATAGGAGCCGGAGACGATACAAATGTTTGTTCAAAAGCTACATCACCTGCTTTCTGTACATGTGCATCACGCCCCGAAAGTCCATCTACGGCATGCGTAAACGCTTTGGAGGTTGCATCGAAGACAGTTGCCAGACCGCCACCGCTCAAACGCTCATCATAACCATCGTCATTAAACGTTTCCGCTTTGCGGCACATACTGAAACCAGTGATGATGGCAACAATGCAAAGCAGTACAGAAAGTTTTTTCACTTCAGTTTTATTTTATCTTTTCCCGAAAAATTAATCGGTAATATTCGTTTTGATAAACGGCTCCAGATCGTTTTCCAGTGTATTTTTCAGATCGTCGAGCGCAGCCATCGTGGCCTGAATCTGCGTACGCTGAGCAGCAATCGCCTGACCATAAGGCAATGTGATGTTATCGAAAGAGCTTACCGCTACAGCAATTTTCGTTTGAATATTATTGTCCAGAGATTTGTTTTTAGCCGCTACCAGATCCTTCAAGCCTAAACCGCTTTTGCCGTTATAAGTGCCCAGGTACACGTTCTGCAAACCAATCAGGTTGTTTTTAAAATCGGCAATAGAGGTACCCGCATATGGAGATTCTACCAGAAACGCTGCCAGTGCAGGTTCCGTCAGATAAGCATCGTACGGATCTTTCATTTTGCTGGTTCCTACTTCTTCACAGATATCCATCATACCACCAATGATTGCCAGATACACGTCTTGCTTCTTCGTATATTTTGTGCTACCTGCACCTGCTGTAATGACTTGCTGCGCGTAGTTTTCAGGCGCCGCACTCCAGCTTGAATACAGTGAAGTACACGTGTTTTTCAGATCTTCTGCCAATGCCATCATGTACTCTTTTTCTTTCGCAGTGAGATCTGCCGCTGTTTTGTTTCCATCTTTACCGAAGATCACATACTCAATCGGGTGATAACCGCGCAGCGACAAAGTATAATTCTGTACGTCAGCAACTGTAAACGCGCTTGCATTTGCCATCAACGAATCCATCTGATTATAGTCTGTAGGCCATGTATCCATATTCGGATCGTAGTCATTGTCTTCTACCGGACCAAACAAAAAGCCTTCACACTGCTCCCAGGTTCCGCGCATTTTTTTCCAGGCATCACGCGCTGCACTCAGATTTGCGTCAGTTGCACTATTGTTCAGCGTCTGCAATTTTGCATACAGATCATCAGCCGAAGTTTTCAGATCACTGTAACCAGCCACGGCAACGTTATTGGTAAAATCAGCCAGCACCTTAGTTTTCAGTGTATTGAAATCTGTAGTGGCACTGCCGTTGTTGTCGTCTTTTTTATTACAAGCTGCTAGGCTCAGCAAACCGGCAGCAGCGAGAAGGATAACTTTGTTTTTCATGTTCATTTATTTATTCGGATATAATTATGGTGTTCTGATTAATGATTGCTTTATACTGAAGGAGTGGCGTCTCCGCCGGACCTTTCACTACCTTCCCGTCTTTATCGTACTGGCTGCCGTGCATGCTACATGTAAAACCGCTTCCCGTTATAGAAAGCTGATTGTCCATGTGCGTGCATTTCATCAGCATTGCGGCAAACGTTCCATCCTCTTTCTTGTGCACTGCCAGATCATAATCCCAGCCTTTTACCCGCACAATCTGCAAAGTGGTTTCATCAAATAGCGAAAGCGGAATCTCCAGTTGGTTCTGATCATTGACTTTGGTCTTGTAATATTTATCATTACCGGCCTTAGCTGTATTGATCATTCCAGGCAACATCAATCCTGCTGCGCCTAAGAGGCACAGTTTACAAGACGCTTTGACAAATTCTCTTCTTTCCATTAGAACGAATAACCGATACCGATGTTGAGGAATGAATTATTCTGTTTGTATGGCAATTGATTTGGCGGCGGATTAATATTCAACATTGGATTTTGTTCGCCGGTATGCATCAAACGAACGTCTGCTTTAATCACAACGTTTGGCAAAGGCAGATAACTAAACCCTGCAATGAGATGTGATTGTTTTAAAGTACCATCGTAAATACCTTCCGGCGCAGATGGAATAGATGCATTCAGGTCCATAAGCTCATAACGAGCAAAAGCTACCAGCTGAGCCGTCTTCTTACGGAAATGCAGGATGTCATAACCAAGCTCTGCATAAGCGCCATAGACACCCGTCGCAATATTCTGCGCATAAGCGGCATTGATTTTACCTGCGTCGGGATACCCGATATAAGCACCTAATACTTTCGCGGAAATTCCTTTGTGGTTGTATTGTACATCCGCTTCACCGAGATAAACTGGTGTTCCCATTGGGCCACCATCAAGGGTTAGACTGTCGGCAGCACGTTTACCCAAACCAACAGTGCCCCCCATATAACCAGAAAGCTGAAATTTGAAATCACGTACGTTGTATTGTACTGCTGCAGTGATGGCCAGATTGTTTGCCATCGCCATGCTACCTTCCGCGCGACCGTCACGAATACCAGTACCGTGTGTGAAATCTGCAGAATTCAATCCATTCATCAATGCCACGCTATAATTGAGCGGCATATTACGAGAACGGCCATAGAAGCCAACGCCAAGCTCGCGCCAGGTAGCCGGAATAACCCAGGTTTCTACCATTGGACGCTCTACGCCGTTGAAGTTTACGGGAAGGTGGTTTTCATTCAAAATACCGATACGTGGAATGAACAAACCGGCAATGATGTATTGATGCGGATTGAGGTTGAACTTAAGAAAGGCCTGCTCCATGGCAATCTCGCCTTTTGTTTCGTTACCTACTACCAGTGCGTTTTCTACCTCGAGTTCGGAGAAGAATGCGATCTTTCTGCTGAACTGATGACCGACGAATAACACCGCGCGTTCCAAAGTAGCAATTGAAGTCTGCGCATTGGAATTGTGTTGGTAATAAGCGCTGCCGTAGCCGGAAAGAATTGTTTTTTTATCGCCTACACCACCGGCGTGAAGAGAGTCTTCATTTGTCAAAATCTGTTGCTGGGCCTGCGTTCTGAACTGTGCGAATGCTGCGTTGCAAAGAAATGAAAGTGTAAAAAAGAGTAGAGATATCTTTTTCATAATGCTGAACCGGCAGCAAAGGAACTGTTATAAAAGCAGTTGCATTTTTTGAAAAAGAAAAATCTATTTTCAGAATCGGGAATAATTTTTTCCGGAATGCAAAAACAGGCTGCCAGCGAATGCCGGACAACCTGTTTTTAGTTGACAGTTGACAATGGACAATTACCCGTGTTACTCGCGTTTGTCACATCGACGGCAGGAGATATCCCGCGGAAATACGAGGCCAGTCAACACTATTTCAAAAAGAAACGACGCGCTGCGGCGATCGTTCTGTCGAGATCTCCGTAAGTAAGTGCATTGCTCAGGAACCATGTTTCGTATGCGGAAGGTGGAAGGTAAATGCCTTCAGCCAGCATTGCATGGAAAAATTCGTTGAACAAAGTATTGTTTGCTGATGCCGCATCTGTAAAATTATTCACAGGATGACCACTGAAATGCACACTGATCATAGATCCGAAGCGATTGATCACATAAGGAATACCGGATTGTTGCAGCACTTCGTCGAGTCCTTTATGGAGATACGCTGTTTTTTCGTCGAGCTCTTTGTAGATAGAAGGGTTTTCCTTCAGTTCTTTCAGCAAAGTATATCCCGCGATCATTGCGATTGGGTTACCGCTCAAAGTACCCGCCTGGTAAACGTTTCCAAGCGGCGCAATATGCTGCATAATTTCTTTTTTACCACCAAAAGCGCCCACTGGCATACCGCCGCCGATTACTTTACCATAAGTGACGAGATCTGCGTTGATCTTTAAACGCTCCTGCGCACCACCTGCTGCCAAACGGAAACCAGTCATTACTTCATCGAAAATGAGCAGTATACCTTCTGCATCACAAACAGCACGGAGTCCTTCCAGGAAACCTTCCTGTGGGATAATGCAACCCATATTACCTGCTACCGGCTCAATGATGATCGCTGCAATCTCACCTTTGTGTTCCGCCGCGAGTCGCATCACTGCATCAAGATCATTATATGGTGCGGTGAGCGTATCTTCTGAGACATTGCCCGGCACACCCGGCACTGTTTGGATATTAAATGTTGCTACACCGCTGCCCGCTTTTACGAGAAATGCATCGGCATGACCATGATAACAACCTTCGAATTTGATGAATTTGTTTCTGCCGGTATAACCGCGAGCCAGACGCAATGCGCTCATACAAGCTTCGGTTCCGCTGCTCACCATACGTACGAGGTCTACATTCGGCGCCATGCTTCTAATCAGCTCAGCCATTTCGATCTCTAATTCTGTTGGTGCACCAAACGAAGTGGAGAATGCCGCTTTTTCCTGAATGGCTTTTACCACCGGATCATAAGCGTGACCAAGGATCATTGGTCCCCATGAGTTGATATAATCGATATATTGGTTACCATCGGCATCGTAGAGATAAGCGCCTTTGGCTTTATCCATAAATACCGGCGTTCCGCCAACGCTCTTAAATGCACGCACCGGCGAGTTTACCCCTCCCGGAATGGATTCCTGTGCACGGCTGAAAAGTGAAATGCTTTTGTTGTACATATTCTGTGTGGTCAAACGTGAAACGTCAAAGGTCAATGCCCGACTTGAGTGCGCAACATCTTCGACAGCATACCAAACACCTTGTTCATTAATTCGCCTAAAACCTCACAATTTTTAGCGTCAAAATATCCAAGTTCACTGGCGGTATCGAGAGCCGCATCAATCTCTATTAACGATCCACGTGATATTTCAAAAAATCTTTTTCTTTCTATTTCTGATTTTCGCGAACAGCCCTCAGCTATATTTAATACCACAGAAAGACTAGCCCGCCTTATTTGTTGTATCATATTGAAACGCTCCTCTGCCGGAAACTTATTGCTTAATTTATAACATTCTACAGTTAATGCCCGGGCCGATTTGTAGACCTCCAAATTCTGATGATTAAGTTGTAAAAACATCTTTCGTCGATTGAAAACCAGCAATCTAATGCATTTCTTTTGACGTTTCACACGTCTTCTGCAATTGACGTTTGACGTTTCACCTTTGACCTAACCTATCAGCTTCGCCGCATCTTTCGCAAAATACGTCGCAATCAAATCCGCACCAGCTCTTTTAATCGAGGTCAGACTTTCGATGATCGCTTTCTCTTCATTGAGCCAGCCCATTTTCGCTGCGGCTTTGATCATGGCGTATTCACCACTTACATGATAAGCACTTACCGGCACGTCTACCACATTTTTCACTTCGCGAATGATGTCAAGATATGCCATTGCAGGTTTTACCATCACGATGTCTGCACCTTCTTCGATGTCCATTAATGTTTCTTTGATGGCTTCGGTGCGGTTAGCGTAGTCCATCTGGTAAGTTTTCTTATCACCAAAACCCGGTGCACTGTCCAGCGCATCACGAAACGGGCCGTAAAAGCAAGACGCGTATTTTGCACTATAGGCCATGATGCCCACTTTAGTAAAGTTGTTTTCTTCCAGCGCTGCGCGAATGGCACCAATGCGGCCATCCATCATATCACTTGGCGCCACGAAATCTGCACCTGCTTCTGCGTGGCTCACGCTCATTTTTACGAGCGCTTCTACTGTTTCATCATTGACAATCTCACCATCTTTCACAATGCCATCATGTCCATAAGATGAATAAGGATCCAATGCAACATCTGTCATTACTACCATTCCGGGAACGGCATCTTTGATTGCTTTGATGCTATTCTGCATCAGACCGTTTGCATTCCATGCTTCTTTACCTGTATTGTCTTTCAGATCGTCACTGCATTTGATGAAAAGCAATACGCTCTTGATGCCCATACTCCACAGCTCTCTTACTTCTTTAATGGTATTGTCGAGACTATTGCGATAATAGCCCGGCATTGAAGATATTTCCGTGCGCACACCCGTCCCTTCGTCAATAAACAAAGGCGCGATAAAATCGTTTGGCGTCAGCAACGTTTCCGCTACCAGGCTTCTGATTGCGGGATTCGCCCGCAGGATTCTGTTTCTTCGTTGAAGTATCATAACTCCTATTTTAAGTTTCCTTAAGTAAAATAATTTTTCCTTTCCCGAAATCAGTTTGCCACGTGGTTCCTCCTCGCAATGACCCGCGGGTGTGTTTGCTCTTCGCGCTTTAAAAATTGTGGGTCATTGCGAGGACGAGGTAACGAGGACGTCGCAACCTGATTTCGCGCTGAACACTCACAATTGACAACTCACCACTTCAACTCCGCTCAGGGTGACAAAGTCAGACATCAGCGATCCAGTTCTTTGGCACCAAACACGCCTGCAACAGCTTATCCTCTTCACTTCCAGCTACCGGTTGATAGTTGTATTCAAAACGAACAGTCGGCGGAAGACTCATCAGGATGCTTTCGATACGGCCATTGGTTTTGAGGCCAAAGATGGTACCGCGATCGTGTACGAGATTGAACTCAACATAGCGTCCACGACGGATTTCCTGCCAGTGTTTATGCTGTTCACTGTATTCCGTTTGTTTTCTTTTTTCCACGATTGGAACGTATGCTTCGATAAATGCATCTCCGCAAGTCTTTGCGAAATTCATCCAGAAGTCTACATCCTTTACTGCGTCAGGCTTTTGATGATCATAAAAAATGCCACCAATACCACGACGCTCCATATTGCGATGCCAGTTCACGAAATAATTGTCGCATTCTTCCTTGAATGTTGGATAGAAAGAAGCATCAAACTGATCGCAGGCATTTTTGTATGTCTGATGAAAATGCTTTGCATCTTCTTCAAACAAATAATATGGAGTAAGATCAGTGCCGCCACCAAACCAGCGATCGATCACTTCATCTTTTTCATTGTATAATTCAAACATGCGGTAATTGCAATGCACCGTCGGCACAAATGGATTTACCGGATGAATCACCAGACTCAAACCACAGGCAAACCACTTGGCGCCGTCTATTTTCAATTGCTTGCGCATGACGTCCGTCACATCACCGAACACAACAGACGTATTCACACCACCTTTCTCAAAAACATTACCATTGCTGATGACACGTGTTTTACCACCGCCACCTTCAGCACGTTCCCATTTATCTTCAATAAAAGTTGCTTTACCATCGGATGCTTCCAATGCAGCACAGATACGGTTTTGCAGATCGTGTATAAACTCGATCCATGATGCTTTTATTTCCTGATCTGTTTTTGTGTTCACTAGATTTTCCATGTATGTAATCTTTCAATCAAAGCTACTATAGCCTGTTTCGGGAATTTATGACTTTGGTCAGTTCAGTTCAAATTAACAGTTGACAATGGACAATTGGCAGTGCCTCATGTTATCGCTGGTTTCCCGCAAAGATTCATAAGGAGCAAAGAAGCAAAGCTCGGATACAACCCATTACCTACCTTTTCACGTGTCAGCCTGAGCGGAGTCGAAGCCCATATTTCGCGGGATGTCTCCTTCGTCGACATGACCACCGAGTACTTCCATTTTCGTGCAGTTTGCTTCGTTCCTCGCAATGACGCGTTGGGGACACTCACTATTCACCACTGACAACTCACAAATTGACCATTCACCATTGCCCTTAAAGGCTAAACCCCTTCACCGCATCTACAAACGCTTTCGCGTGATCTACCGGAACATTTGGTGTAATGCCATGACCCAGGTTCGCGATATAACGCTGCGGACCGAAAGCCATAATCATTTCTTTTACTGAACGTTGAATTTCCGGAATCGGCGCCAGCAATCTTGCAGGATCGAAATTACCTTGTAGCGTAATGCTGTTGTTCGTCATCTGGCGAGCGAGCGCAGGCTCAATACACCAGTCAATACCGATACCAGCACATCCTGTACTTGTCAAATCAGGCAATGCATACCAGCTTCCTTTCGGAAAAAGAATAACTGGAGCACCTTTTACACCATCCACAATCTGCTGCAGATAAGGCAATGCATAAGTTCTGAAATCAGCAGGACTCAGCATGCCGCTCCAGCTATCAAATACTTGCACGAGATCCGCACCAGCTTTCACTTGTGCGTTCAAGTACTGAATCGTAACGTCTGTAATTTTTTGCAGTAACGAGTGCGCGAGTTCTGGCTGTGTGAAACAGAATTGTTTCGCCTTGTCCCATGATTTGCTGCCCTTGCCTTCTACCATGTAGCAAAGAATTGTCCACGGCGCACCGGCAAAGCCGATAAGCGGCACGCGACCATTCAACTCTTGCTTAGTCAGCGTCAATGCTTCCATCACATAATGCAGACGATCTGCCACATCAGTTGTGATCAGCGCATCTACATCGGCTTGCGTAGCTACCACTTTGGGCAACAAAGGACCTTTGTTCTCTTCAAGCAATACTTCCAGACCCATAGCCTGCGGTATTACCAGAATGTCCGAAAATATAATTGCTGCATCCACACCGATCTGATCAATTGGCTGTAAAGTGATTTCACAAGCGAGTTCAGGAGTTTCTACACGAGTAAAAAAATCGTACTTGGCACGGAGTTTCATGTAGTCAGGCAAGTATCTTCCTGCCTGGCGCATCATCCACACCGGTGGTCTTTCTACGGTTTCTCCTCTAAGGGCTCTTAACAAAAGATCGTTCTTCAAGTTATGCATGTAGCGTATTTATTATCAAATCTGTAATCGCTTCGCCGCTTGGCGTAACGCTTGTCTGCAGCGGGTTTTGTGGCACCCGCTTTTTTATACTGTCGGCAGTTGTTTTCCCTATGGCATAGCAAATTGTTTCCTCCGGAATAATGTTTACCGAAAAGAAACTATCTACTGCGCTGGGACTAAAAAAAACAACGCCGTTATACGTCTGATGAATATTTTGTGGCGTGGCCACAGTGTGATAGGCAAGGATTTCCGTTACGGATTTACCATGTTGTTGCAATACATCCGGAATGATATTTCTCCGCAGATTGCCACAAAAGAAAACAACCTTATCCACACTTACATTTGCAATGATCAATTGCGCCAGCGCTGTACCATCATCAGCTGTGGCCATAATTGATTGTTCGCCGAAAGCTGCTACTACCGAATCTTTGGTGGCGGTGCTCAGGCAATATATCTTCCAGTCGGGCTTAGTGCCGTTCAAAAAACGGGCAACTGATTTTACTGCATTGCTGCTGGTAAAAACAACGGTAGCCGACTGCGTTAAAATTGATTGAATTTGTGCTTGTAAAATTTCAGCTTCGATAAAAGAAATATCGATAAACGGAACTGCATCCACACGAATGCCATGAGCCAGTGCTTTATCTATCAGCGGTTGCGCCAACAGACGAGTACTTAATATGCATAGCTCAGCATCAGGCATTTTTTATTTCCTCCAGAATTTCTTTACCACCGTTTTCAATGATTTCGCGCGCCAGTTCTGCTCCTGCTGTAAAGGCTTTTTCTGGTGCAATCACTTTTTCAATGCTTACTTTCTTGCTACCATCGAGGTTAAGCAAGTTGCCTGAAAAATGAATCGCTCCATCTTTTATCGTTGCCAATGCAGAAATAGGTGTAGTACATCCGCCCATCAAACCACGAAGAAAGTCGCGCTCGATGTGTGTGCACAAAGCAGTGTCAAAGTCATGAAACAACTGACAGCCAGCATAACTGTATGAATCTTCCTCGCGGCAAACCACCATGATAGCGCCTTGTGCCGGAGCAGGTAACATCCAGTCGAGATCAACGGAATTTTCAGGACGCAGATTAATGCGTTCCAATCCTGCTGCTGCGAAAATTGCGCCCTGCCAGTTGCTTTCGGCAACTTTGCGCAGACGTGTATTTACATTGCCACGAAGATTATCAATAGAATGTTTTGGATAACGGTTGAGCCATTGCGCTCTGCGACGAGTGCTGCTCGTCGCAATGATCATTTCGGAATTAACATTCGCCAATTCACCGTTGACCATTGACCATTCACCATTCACCACCAGAATATCTTTCCAGGAAGCACGCGGCAATACTGCTGCGTTTCTGATTCCTTTAGCTAACTGAGTCGGTACGTCTTTCATCGAGTGAACGGCAATATCAATATCACCTTTCAGCAATGCAATATCAAGCGCTTTGGTAAAAATGCCCTGCACACCGATTTCGTAAAGTGGCGTCTGCAGATCTATATCACCTTCACTTTTGATATACACCAACTCTGCGGCATAACCATGCTTTGCAAGCAAATTCTGTACTTGCGTAGCCTGCCATACAGCCAGCTGGCTTTCTCTCGTACCAATCTTAATTGTCTTATTCATTACCGGCTCTCGTACCTATAAATTCATTAATGGCGCCAATATACTGGCAACCGATATTGTTTTCGCTGCGCACTTTTACTGCAAGCGTATTGATCACTTTCTGAATTTCGTCTTTGCAGTCACAATACTTTGGCGACATAAGTATCACCTGATGCTGACACAGTTCGTTGAGTTTGTGCTTCACGGCTTTCAGCACCGGCGCATATTTGCGGGTTTTACACCAGTCTACAAATTCCTGAATATGCTCTGTGATGATGTCATTCGCCTTCGGCACCTCCGCTTCACGTTTCTGAAGCGTCTCATCTTTAATGCGCGACAGTTCATCCACATTTACCAGCTTAATATTGCTGAGCTCTTGTGCGTCGGAGGAAACATTATAAGGAATGGAGAGGTCAATGATCAGTTTATCACCATTGCCTTCCAGATGTTCTCTGAAAATAACCGGCTCATTGGCGTTGGTAGCCACAAGCACAATATCCGCCTTTTTGAGGCTCGCAGACAAATCTTCCAGCGGAGCATGCTTTAGTTTCAGCTCTTGTGCCAGCGTCTCTGCCTTTTCCTCAGTGCGGTTGATGAGTGTAATATGCTTGGTATGCAGATAGTCAACCAGGTTTTTGCAGGTATTGCGACCAATTTTGCCGGTACCAAGCAAAAGAATTTCTTTATCCTTTACCTGCTGCACATGTTCCTTAATATACTGAACAGCCGCAAAAGCCACGGAAACAGTTCCGCCGCTCAGTTGCGTTTGGGTTTTGATTGCTTTTGATGATTGCAGTACTGAATTCAGCAGACGCTCCATAAACGCACCAATAAAACCACGTGCTTTGGCAAACTTTACTGCAGTTTTGATCTGCCCTACAATTTCATAATCACCCAAAATCTGCGAATCAAGACCGGCGCTAACCTGAAAAAGATGCCAGATTGCATCCATTCCGTTTTTAGCATAAGCCAGTTGTTCAAATACCTCTATCTCCCCTTCTGTCTCCGTACAGATAAGCTCCATCATCTGATCTGCTGTGTCCGCAAATCCATAAATTTCAGTACGATTACAGGTGGAAAGAATGAAGAACTCGTTTAGTCCAAAGCTCGGAGCAACGGAAAGAATACTTTCATATTGCTCATTATTTATTGCGAATTGTCCTCTGATTGAGGCGTCTGTCTTCTTATAGTTAATGCCGACAACCCAAAAGCCCGATATATTTTTTTTATCAATCGTGTTCATCCCTTGCTGTAGCATTTCGAGATGCAAAGGTAGTGTGCAAACAAAGGATACCATGACCCTGCTTGTCATTGTTTTGTCATTTAGCATGACAATTCTCCTAGAAGACCTGCAATTCTTAGTTTCTTTGCACATCGTTTCGGATTAAGCATTGAACGATAAAATATATTATAATAGTATGCAAAGTGTAAAACGCGGCGTGGTGCTCATGAATCTTGGATCACCGGATTCAACAGAAGTTAAAGACGTAAGGAAATATTTAAATGAGTTTTTGATGGATAAAAGGGTAATTGAATCTCCTTATCTCTTGCGACTCTTTCTGGTGAAAGCCATTATCACACCGTTCCGTGCATCCCAATCGGCTGAAGCATACAAATCCATCTGGACCAAAGATGGCTCTCCACTGATCGTGCTGACCAACCAACTGCAGTCGGCATTAAAAGAAGAGACCAATGATGCGGTAGCTGTAGCAATGCGTTATGGTACGCCTTCGCCTAAACAAGCTTTCGAAGAACTTGCAAAAAAATATCCGGACCTGGAAGAAGTGATCGTTTTTCCACTGTATCCGCATTACGCCATGTCGAGCTATGAAACAGCTGTTTTGTACGCGCAGGAAGCATATAAAAAAGGTGGTTATCGTTTTAAATTGACTACGATCGAGCCATTTTACAATGAGGATTGGTATATCAATGCGCTTGCAGATAGCATCAAACCTTATTTGCAGGAAGACTATGATCAAATTCTATTCAGTTATCACAGCATTCCGGAAAAACATATTGAACTCGGCGACGTAACTGGCAAGCACTGCCTGAAAGCGGACAATTGCTGTTCGGTAGATTCTGTAGCGCATGCAAAATGCTACCGCCATCAGTGTTTCGTTACTACTAAACTGGTAGTTGAAAAACTGGGCATCCCGGAAGGTAAATATGCACAATCTTTCCAATCGCGCCTGGGCCGTGCAGAATGGCTGAAACCATATACTGCAAAACGTTTGGAAGAATTGCCAGGCGAAGGCGTGAAGAAAATCCTGGTTGTTTGTCCGGCGTTTGTAAGCGATTGCCTGGAAACACTGGAAGAAATGGGCATCGAAGGCAAAGAATCGTTTCTGCATTCAGGTGGTACTTCATTTACGCTGATCCCTTGCATGAACGTGCATCCAAGCTGGGTAAAAGCGGTCGCGAACATTGTAAGTTGAAGCTTCCTCTAACTCCTCCAAAGGAGGAGAACCCAAACGCGAGTCACTGGTAATTGTCAACTGTCAAGAAGTAGAGGCCACACACAATGCTTCGACTACGCTCAGCATGACAACATGAGCTATAGTAAAATAAGTGTCACCCTGAGCGGAGGCGAAGGGTTGAATTTTGACTTTTAACTTTTGAATTAATGTACGCTTACGTCAAAGCACTCCACATCATTTTCATCGTAACCTGGTTTGCCGGGATGTTTTACATCGTGCGACTGTTTATTTACAACACAGAAGCGCAGGAAAAAACGGAGCCGGAAAAGAGCATTCTTACCAACCAATTTTCGATCATGATCAAACGGTTGTGGTTTGGTATTACATGGCCATCAGCTGTGCTGACGCTGATCTTCGGTCCGTGGATGTGGTATATGCTGGGCGCTACGCCGGATTGGCTAATGGTGAAACTTACGTTTGTGATTGGTCTGTACGCTTATTTCTTTTCGCTGCACGCTATCTACAAGCAGCAGGCAAAAGGCGTTTTCAAATACAGTTCACAAAAGCTCCGTATCTGGAATGAGGTAGCTACGATTTTTCTGGTCGCTATTGTAATGCTTGTGGTTGTAAAACAAGCCATGAGCTGGTTCTGGGGATTACTGGGATTGATTCTTTTTGTGGTGCTTTTGATGAGTGCTATTAAAGTTTATAAAGCGCTGCGGAAGCGTTAATACGTTAAAAGGTTGATAGGTTAATAAGTTGAAACGTTAAGTGTAGCACTTTCTGTGGGTCATTGCGAGAAGTTACCAAACAGCAAAGCTGTGGAGACTTCGTGGCAATCTGATTTCACGCACATTAATTCCCTTCGTTCAAATTCAACATTGCCTTGATCAAATCCAAATCTTCCTCCAATAATTGCCCCTATATGCAATAAATTGGGATAATTAAAAACGCGAAATCAGATCCCTACGTCGTGCCTCGGGAAGACCCGCATAGTTTATTACCGTTATGTATAATTTCGGGCCATTGCGAGCAATCTGATTTCGCGGAGGAGAAAATTACAGTTCAAATTTTTTTAATTCCTTTTTTAGTTTGTGGTACCACATAATTACGCAGACAAACGCGCAGCTTCTTAATCTATTAATTATCAATATAATTTCTTAAATTCTTGATCTATCAAAAATAAAATTTGCATATACTGAACACTGTTTAGTATGTTTGCAGTGTAAATATTTTGATAATGGGCATCTTGGAAAGAAAAGAAAGGGAAAAACAGGAAATGCGCGACAATATTATTGCTGCAGCGATTACCATGTTTACAGAGGATGGATACGAGAAAACGTCTATTCGCAAGATTGCGGAAAAGATTGAATACAGCCCTGCAACTATTTATCTCTACTACAAAGACAAGGACGAATTGCTTTATGATGTGCAACACGAAGCGTTTGACCGTATGGCCATAGAATTCCGGAAACAGCCGGCCAGCACGGATCCCATCAAACGACTGGAGCATATCATGGAAAACTACATTGAGTTTGGAATCAAAGAACCGGCGCTTTATGATCTGATGTTTATCATCCGCTCACCGATGAACGTGGTGGAAGAAAAACATACCTGGACCAATGGTGATGATGCTTTCGGCGTGCTCTTTCAATGCGTGACTGAATGCATTGAGCAAGGACTCATCCGTTATAAAGATCCAATGCAGGCTTCGCTTTCCATCTGGGCGATGGGCCATGGGCTGGTTTCACTGGACATTCGTTGCCGTTACAAAATCTTTGAACTGACCGAAGAAGAAAAAGCAACCATGATCCGCAATGCTGCGCATCAATTTCTGGAGCTGATCAAAACATAATCATTTATTTATCTCTACTCATTTATAAAGCGGTGTAACCCACCGCCAGAATAACCATATATTTTTTTGCCTGTTAGCTAAACACTGTTCAGTATGTCAACAATAATCAACAAAGTAACTAAGTTCATTTTAGGAATAGTCATCAGCTTGGTTTCTTTCACTGCCAATGCGCAGAAAACCTTGCTGGATCAGTACATCGCTGAAGCCTTCCAGAACAACCAGGGTTTGCATTCGCAGGAATTTCAATTGGAAAAATCGCTGTATGCGTTAAAAGAAGCACAGTCGATGTTTCTGCCGAATGTGAGTTTTCTTGGCTCCTACACCAAAACCGGCGGCGGTCGTACTATCGATTTCCCGATTGGCGATTTGCTCAATCCGATTTACAACAGCCTCAATCAACTTCAGGGCGGTGAAAATTTTCCGAAGGTGCAAAACGCATCCTTTCTCTTAAATCCAGACAATTTCTACGACGCAAAATTCCGCACTACGCTCCCGCTCATCAACGCAGAACTCTGGTACAATCAGCAGATGAAAAAAGAAATGATCGGGCAACAACAAGCGGCAGTGAATGTGTATAAACGCGAATTGGTAAAGAACATTAAGACCGCCTATTTCCAATATTATCAGGCAGTGAAGGCAGTGGACATCTACAACAACGCATTGCAACTCGTGAATGAAAATATTCGCGTCAACGAAAGTATGCTGCGCAACGGTGTTCGCAACAGCACAGCGCTGACCCGCGCGGAGACAGAAAAGCAAAAGATCGATGCATCGATCAATCAAGCAGAAAACGCACAGAAAAATGCACAGGCTTATTTCAACTTTCTACTCAATCGTTCACTGACAACAGAAATAAGCTTAGATAGTGCGGCATTTTCAGCGGGTGATAAAATCATCGATAATGCATCAGGTGATATTTCCTCCCGTGAAGAATTAACGCAACTCAACAAGACCGCAGCAGTTTATCAACTCAACAAAAAGATTCAGCAATCATACATAGTTCCAAAGCTGAATACCTTTCTGGATCTGGGCTCGCAAGGATATGACTGGAAGTACAATAACAAAACACAATACTATATGTGGGGCGTAAATCTGCAATGGGATTTGTTTGCCGCAGGCAGAAATCATTACAAAACACAACAGGCAACACAAGATGTAAAAGCTGTAAAGGCACAATATTCGGAAACAGAACAAGCGCTGAAACTACAACTCGAACAAGTGATCAACAATTTCAATACTGCAACCGCAAATTTCCAGGCGGCACAAACACAGCTACAGCTCGCACAAAAATATTACACCGACCAACTAAAAATGTACAAAGCCGGACAGCTGCTCTACCTGGAACTGATCGACGCACAAAATCAGCTTACCAACGCACAACTCCAGCGGGCCGTGGCTTTCGCCAATGTGCAGATTGCGCAGGCAGGCATTGAAAGAACTATAGCATCGTATCCACTTCAAAATAACTAACAACATAAAATCTCTTTTCAGATGAAACACATACAAAGTCTGCTGCTGTTCATCAGCCTCTCTGCAGGCATCGCTTCTTGTACTGTAAAAGGCAAGACAACCGAAGAAAAAAATCCAGACATTATTCCGGTAAAAGTGTTGCAACTGCAAGCTGGCACACAAACACAGCAAATACACGCCTCCGGCCAATTTACCACCGACGATGAAGTAATGCTCTCTTTTAAAACAGGCGGCGTCATTAATAAAATATGGGTGAAAGAAGGCGATGCAATACATAAAGGACAACTGCTTGCCACACTCAATCTCACAGAAATCAATGCACAGGTACAACAAGCACAACTCGCTTATGAAAAAGCTTCCCGCGATTATCAACGTGTAGTGAATCTCCACAATGACAGCGTAGCTACACTCGAACAATTACAGAATGCGAAAACAGGACTTGACCTTTCTTCACAACAGTTAAAAGCTGCACAATTCAACCAAAGTTATTCCGAAATCCACGCCGCGAAAGACGGCTATGTGCTGAAAAAACTCGCCAACGAAGGACAAGTTGTTTCTTCGGGCACACCAGTATTTCAGACCAATGGGGCACAATCCGATAACTGGCTGCTGCGTGTAGGCTTGAGTGATAAAGAATGGGCTGCAGTGCAGATTAACGACAAAGCGACAATTGAAACTGCGTCTGCACCTGGTGAAATCCTTACGGGCGTTGTGTTACGCAAGGCTGAAGGATCTGACGCAGCAAGCGGTGCTTTTACAGTGGATATCAAAATCACAGGCCAAAAACCAGCGCATATAGCTTCAGGCATGTTCGGCAAAGCAGTAGTCGAAAGTCATCAGACGTTTTCAAATAACTCAGGCAATTGGCCTATTCCTTATGACGCATTATTAGACGCAGATGGAAGTATAGGCTATGTATTTGTTACGAACGACAACAAAACTGCCCACAAACAGCAAGTGCATATCGCAGGCATGGAAAAAAATAATATAATCATCAGCGACGGGCTGCAATCAGCTACTGCCTTGATCATATCCGGCAGCGCTTATTTATCGGACAACAGTAAGATTCGTATCACGCAATAAAAAACGACACGATGAAAATATCAGATTATGCCGTAAAGAATTACCAGTTCACCCTCGTGATATTCATCATGATTATTGTGTTGGGATTGACTACAATTATAAACATGCCACGTTCCGAAGATCCGGAAATGCATGCACCATCCTACTCGATCGTCGTTGTGTATCCGGGCACGAATCCAAAAGACATGGAGGAGTTAGTGGTAGATCCGCTGGAAAAAGAAATTTATGGACTGGAAAACATCAAACGCGTACGAACCAATATCGGCGATGGTTTCGCTGTGATGCGTGTTGATTATCGATACAACAGCAATGTAGATTCCAAGTATCAGGAAATTGTACGTGTAGTGAATAGTAAGCGAAGCGAATTGCCCGCCGACATTCTCAGTATCGACGTGCAGAAACAACAACCCTCTGACGTCAATATCATGCAGCTGGCATTGATCTCCGAAAATGCTTCCCGTGACCGGCTTCAATACTACGCAGAAAAGCTACAGGATGAACTGGAAAAACTGACAGCATTGAAAGATGTTAAAATCCATGGTTTGCCTGAAAGACAAGTACGGATTGAACTGGACATTGAGAAAATGGCGCAGATGCATCTTCCTTTAAACAGTGTTACAACCAGTCTGCAAAGTGAAATAGCAAACATTCCGGGGGGCAGTGTGGATGCAGGAAACAAAACCTACAACATAAAAACCAGTGGTAATTATCAATCGCTCGATGAGATAAAAAATACGGTGGTCAATGCAGCGAACGGCAACAATATCTATCTCAAAGACATTGCCAACGTGTATTATGGTTACGAAGACGCCAGCTATCTGACACGTCTCAACGGCCATCGATGTATTTTTGTAGTAGCAGCACAGAAAGAAGGTGAAAACATCAGCAATACACAGAAAGCTTACCAGCCGGTGATTGCAGCATTTAAGAAAACATTACCAGCCAATATTGATCTCGTACAAAACTTCGATCAGGCAGATAATGTGAACCATCGGCTGAGCGGTTTAGGCAAAGATTTCTTGATTGCGATTCTATTAGTCGCTGTCACATTATTGCCTTTAGGTTCGCGCCCTGCAATGATCGTGATGATCTCCATTCCACTTTCGCTTGCCATCGGCATCGTGCTTTTGCAATTATTTGGCTACAATCTAAACCAGCTCAGCATTGTAGGACTTGTCGTAGCGCTTGGCTTATTGGTAGATGACAGCATTGTGGTGGTAGAGAATATTGAACGCTGGATGTTGGAAGGCCATTCAAGAATGGAAGCGACATTAAAAGCAACCAAACAAATTGGTATGGCAGTAATCGGTTGTACCGCTACACTCATCATTGCTTTTATGCCGATTGTATTTATGCCGGAAGGCGCCGGTGATTTTATCCGCGGATTACCGCTGGCTGTTATTTTCTGCGTGCTGGCTTCTATGCTTGTTTCGTTGACCATCATTCCATTTCTTTCCAGCCGTCTATTAAAAGAGCATGTTGGTCACCCCGACGGAAACATTTTCATGCGTGGTCTGAAAAAGATTATCCACGGTAGCTATGCACGTTTTCTGGATAAAGCCTTGAATAAACCAGTACTTACGATTGCCGCTGCAGTAGCTGTTTTCATTGGTGCTATTATACTGTTTAAGGCGATTGGTTTCGGACTGTTTCCTGCATCCGAGAAACCTCAGTTCATGGTCAATATCACCACGCCGCCACAATCAAATCTTGCCTATACCAATCAGATTGCCGATAGCATTGAAAAGGAGCTGAAGCAAATTCCGGAAATAAAATTCTACTCTACGAATGTAGGTAAAGGCAATCCACGTATCTACTACAACGAGATTCAACAAAGCGAACGCGCGGATTTCGCGCAGATTTTCGTTCAGCTGGATGCGCATATAAACACTGATAAAAAACTGGCATTAATTGAAAAATTGCGCAGCAAATGGACGCCTTATCCAGGCGCAAAAATTGAAGTGAAGAATTTTGAACAAGGTCCGCCAGTTGCAGCTCCTGTAGAAGTGCGCCTGTTTGGTGACAATCTCGACACGCTTCGTCGTCTGGCCGGAAATGTAGAACAACTGCTAGTCAAAACACCCGGGACAATTTACGTTTCGAACCCTGTGAGCACTTTAAAATCAGATATCCGAGTTTCCATCAATAAAGCAAAAGCACAATTGCTCGGCATACCAACAGTTTATATCGATCGTACGATACGCATGGCTGTAGCGGGTTTGAACATGGGTAAATACACAGATCTCAACGATAATGACTACAATATTCTGCTCACTAAAAACAAAGAGGGCAAGCCAACGCTGGATGTATTCAACAATCTGTTTGTAAACAATACACAAGGTGTTGCTGTACCGTTGAGTCAAATCGCGGATTTGAAAATGGAAACTTCACCGTTTAGCATCAACCATCAGGAAAAGAAAAGAGTTGTATCTGTGAAAGCCTATGTACAAAAGGGTTTCCTGCCTGATCGTGTAATTAACGAGGTAATCAAACAAATGGACAGTAAACCTCTTCCGAATGGTTATACTTATGAAATGGGCGGTGAAGTAGAATCGCGCAAAGACTCTTTCGGCGGATTTATGAGCATTATTTTGGTTACACTATTCTTATTTGTTGCGGTGCTGGTGTTGGAATTCAAAACCTTCAAGAGCACACTGATCGTACTTTCCGTGATACCATTGGGAATTGTGGGTGCTGCTGTAGCGCTTTGGCTTACAGGCAATTCGCTTTCGTTTGTTTCTATTATCGGATTAATTGCGCTGGCAGGCATTGAAGTAAAAAACACCATCCTACTGGTAGACTTTACGAATCAATTACGAAAGGAAGGAAAATCGCTGGAAGAAGCTATTCGCGAAGCTGGCGAGGTACGGTTCTTACCAATTGTACTAACCTCACTCACTGCTATCGGCGGTTTGATTCCTATTGCAATTTCCACCAACCCGTTAATTGCTCCGCTGGCTATTGTATTGATCGGAGGGTTGATTTCTTCCACGTTATTGTCTAGAATTGTAACGCCTGTAGTATATAAATTGATGCCGCCGAAAATCTAACGCCATCCCCTAAAAGGGAGTTCCGGCACGCCCTTCGACTCCGCTCAGGGTGACAAGAACACGCGAAAGATCAAACGTCAATTGCATTAATCGCGATAAGAATTCTCCTCCTTTGGAGGAGTTAGAGGAGGCTCATTAAAATGCCGGTTCAGATCTGCAGGAACACAGATCTGGCCGGCCATTTAATCAAACCGCAATTTTATCTACTTAGTTTTATTGGTTCTTATTAAGATCAAACTGCCAGAACTTCCTGATCTGTTGACAACTACAGATCATTCACCATTGACGATTCACCATTGACCACCAATTATTTCACAAACCAATATCCAATCGCGAGCCATACCAAACCTTTAGCAAGAAAAAACAGAAATCCCCAGAAACCTATTCTTTTTATCCATGTGATCGCTTTGCCTTTGGATTGCTGCGTACTCATTATTCAGCAATGATTTCATAAGTTTTGAAATCACTCGTCATCGGTGCCGGTTTGCCTTCTGCTTTGGCTTTCGCAATATCTTCAAACCCTCTTTTATGACCTTCAATGAACGCCGGAGATTTCGTCCAATCTTTGAATGCAGCTTCGGAGTCCCAATAACTTACAATCAGATAAGGATCGTTTTCTGTCGCAGGTCTCAGGACATGCATATCCTGAAAGCCCGGCATCGTATCGATCGCTTTTGCGCGGCTTCCAAACAAAAACTCAAAGCGTTCGCGGAATTCCGGATTACAGTGTATATAGTTGATTGCAACGAATTTCTTTTGCATCTGTGACAATTTTATGACACAATATTACGAGTGTCATGGAACTGTCACTTTCAAAATGCGGAAATTTTTGAGCTGAAAGCGAAAAGCTTAAGGCATAAGCCTCCTCTAACTCCTCCGAAGGAGGAGGACTCTCAACGCTATTACAATCCAGATTCACTTTTAAAGAAAACAGCCAGACAACTTAGAGTTGCCCGACTGTTTTTTACCTTCAGTTTGAACCTAGTTTAATACGGGAAGCCTTCTGCTTTAAGCGTTAAGCGTTAAGCCCAAAACTATTTCTTCATCGTCAATGCTGCAGCCGGCATGCTATCCCCTTCTTTGATTTTATAAGAAGGATTAGCGACCACTTGTTCACCGGGTTTCAGTTGACCAAACACCTCTACGTCGCCATCGTGCTGATTGCCTTCTGAAACATCAATAAAGCGTGCTTTGTTATTTTCGACCGCTACGACATATTTCTTCTCCGTAGTGGTAACAACTGCAGCTTTAGGCAAAACATATGCATTCACGCTACCAGCAGCTTTCAGCGATACCTCTGCATACATACCCGCTTTGAATTCACGACGACTGTTATCCACGTCAACTTCAATAGTTTCCGAACGAAATTTATCATTCAGACTTCCGGAAGAACGGGAAATCACACCACTAAAAACCTTACCAGGCATGGCATTCACAGTAAAACTGACCTCGTCCTTATCTTTTACCTGCATGCTGTATTGCTCTGGTACATTTACCATCATACGCAGTTTAGATTGTTCCTGTAAAACCAACATTGGTTTGCCGTTCTGCGCACCTGGACCAACCAACGCGCCCGGATGCACATTACGCTCCGTGATCACACCATCAAACGGTGCTGTCACCACGAGGTATTGCTTCATGTCTTCGGTTGCATAATAATTAGAAAGTTCACCCTGATAGGTAACACTATCTGCAATCATATGCGAACGTGCAGAAGAAAGATCATACGGAGATACCGCACCCTGTGTGGCGCTGGTTTGCACCAAACGCATATAGCGGTCTTTACTTGTCAGAAAAACAGCCTGTGCCGCCTGATATTTCAAACGCGCTGCGGCACTGTGTTCCGTAAGTTCAGGTGCCTCCAGACGAATCAACACTTGTCCTTTATGCACTTCGGTTCCACGGTCTACCAATACATCTTTTACAAAGCCACTTACTTTGGGAAATAACTGTACAAACTGGAATGGTTCCATTTCACCCGGCAATTGCAAGGCCTCGTTTAATTGCTGCTGCGAAAGAGAAATGACCTTATAGGATTCTTTTTGCTTGTCGGCAGCATGCTCTTTCTTTTCTGGTTGATTGCAGGCAAATAGCCCTACGATACAACAACCGGCTAATGATATCTGCAGAATATGTTTCATAAAAATGCTTTTTTTAATTGATTGTTTCGGGTAATAATGAAGGTGATTCAATAGAGGCGCCGCGTCGTACCCATGCATAAACCTGCGGCACAATCAGCAATGCAGCAATCGTAGACGCAATCAGTCCGCCAATAACTGCGCGGCCCAATGGCGCCGTCTGATCGCCGGCTTCACCCATACCGCTGGCCATTGGAATCATACCGGCAATCATTGCCAGACTGGTCATAAGGATAGGACGAAGGCGAACGGAAGCACTGACTGTTGCAGCTTTGAGCGCATCACCATTATAATCGAGTCTCAGTTTTTCTGCGTTGGTTACAATCAAAATCGCATTCGCAACCGATACACCGGTTGACATGATGATACCCATGTATGATTGCAGATTGAGCGTTGCACCTGTTGCCAATAAAATCAGCAATGCTCCGAGCAATACAGCCGGAACCGTTGCCAATACAGACAATGCCACTTTGAAAGACTGATAATTCGCAGCCAATAAAAGAAAGATAACAATAATGGCAAACATCAGACCTTGTTGTAAACTATCGAGCGTTTCTGTCAGCAAACTCGACATCCCTTTTACGGCAACCACCAATCCTTTTGGCGTTGCACCCATTTCCTTGATCGCCTTGCCCACCGCATCTGTACCAGCTTTCAAATCGGTCTTATACAAATTGGCACCGATCGTTACAAAACGACGCGGACCGGTACGATCATATTCACCTACCGCTGTATCAACCTGAAAGCTCGCTACATCTTGCAATACCAGACTTGACTGACCCGGCTGCAATGGTATTTCTTTCAGATCTTCCAGACTATTCATAATATACTCCGGAACCTGTGCCTGTACCTGAAACGTATACGCACTCTTAGAATCAAGCCAGAGGTTTTTTTCAGTATAACGACTTGAAGAAGTAAACGCAGCAACTGAACGTGACACATCTTTCATATTTAAACCCAGCTGTGCTACCTTAAAACGGTCCAGCGAAATTTTCACGACAGGATATTTCAATGGTTGCTGTATGTGTACATCCCGCAGAAAACTAATCTGCTTCAACTCGTCTACCAGTTTGTCCGTATAATCCTCAATCTGCTTCATATCCTTGCCCGCTACCTCCACTTCAATTGGTGTAGCCGCGCCCTGGCTCATGATTTTCTCTGTCAACTCTATCGGCTCAAAAGACAATGTACAACCAGGAATTTTCTGCGCAACAGCAGCACGCAATGCTTCCTGAAATTTGTCTTTACCCATTTTGAAATCTTCATCCAGCTGCACCTGCAATGTTGCTTCCTGCGTACCTGCATTGAAGATGTAAAGGTTAGCCGTTGCGTAGTTACTTGGCACCATCCCCGCATATGCGGATGAAATGGCCACGTGATCATTAGTAATGCTATCCAGCACCTGCAACACCTCTTGCACCATATCTTCTGTGCGTTCCAGCCGCGTTCCGTCGGGCAGACGCAGTTTTACCTGATACTGACCTGTATTGGTTTTCGGCAACAGATCTTTACCAATCCACACAAAACACACACCTGTAAGTGCGAGTACCACCGCCAGATATAAGATCACATTGCGTTTCATGTTCGGCATCGTCTTTTCCAGAATACGCATAAACCGCATTTTGAACCGTTCGAAGCCATCATTTTTCTCCGGTGCTTTGATTTCGTTTTCCGTGTGCAGATTCACTTCGCCCACTTCGCTATCATTAAGTGCTAGTCCGGCGTGCGCATGATCTTTTCCATGTTCGTAATGATAATGACCATCTTTAAGCAGCCAGTTAGAAATCACCGGCACCAGACTTTGGGCAAGCAAATAAGAAATGATCATTGCAAAACCGATCGACAAAGAAAGCGGCAGGAACAAAGCCCGTGGCACGCCCTGCATTACAAACGAAGGCGCAAACACAGCGATGATACAAAGTAGAATAAGGAACAACGGAAACGCGATTTCCGTACAGGCATCATAGATTGCCTGCTTTTTATTCTTGCCCATTTCCAGGTGCTGGTGAATGTTTTCAATCGTTACTGTGGCCTGATCGACAAGGATACCAATTGCAAGTGCAAGACCACTCAACGTCATGATGTTGATTGTTTGCCCTGCAAGTTTTAAACACAATACAGCACTTAATACAGACACTGGAATCGTAATAACAACAATAATACAACTGCGCCAGTCTTTCAGAAATACCAACACCATCAAGGCCGTCAAAACCGCACCGATCACGCCTTCCGATACCAGACTCTTCACGGAGTTCATCACAAACACAGACTGATCAAACTCATAACTCACGTGCACATCATCCGGCAAAAGTGTCTGCATTTCCGGCAATGTTTTTTTCAGTTTCTGAACCACATCCCAGGTTGATGCATCGGCAGTTTTTACGATCGGCATGTACACCGAACGTTTGCCGTTAATCAATGCATAACCTGTTGTCACATCTGCTCCGTCTTTGATCTGGCCCACATCGTGCAGAAAGATCGTATGGTCAGCGTCGGTCTTCACCGGAATATCGCCAAAGGCTTCTACCGTATTTTCCAGCGAATTGGTGGTAGCCATATACATTGTATTACCCATGCGGATATTGCCCGAAGGCGCCATCATATTGTTGCGGGCAATAGAAGCCACTACTTCATCTGGTGTAAGATTAAAGCTACGCAGGCGATCCGGATCAATATTCACCACAATGGTACGTTGGTTAGACCCAATTGGCGGTGGTGCAGAAAGTCCGGGAATCGTTGCAAACAAAGGACGGATACGGGTTGCAGCAAGGTCATTGATCTCCTCCAGCTTTTTGGTATCACTGCTAAACACAAGCGAACCAACCGGCAATGAAGAAGCATCAAAACGGATTACCTGCGGCGGCAATGCACCGGGCGGAAAAAACTGCATCGCACGGTTGAGCTGCAAGGCTACCTGCGCAGAGGCTTCCGCCATATCTGTATTGTCAAAGAAGGATAATTTCAGGATACTTAAACCCTGAACGTTCTTACTCGTTACGTTTTTGATACCACTTACATAAAGGAACTGGTCTTGCAGACGAGTGGAGAAAAAGCCTTCCATTTGCTGCGGGGTCATACCGCCATAGGGCTCGATTACATAGATTGTAGGGAGGTTTAGTTTTGGAAATATATCAATTGGTATGGTTTTGATCGCCAGAAAAGAGCTTAAGAAAATAGCAGATACTACTACGAGTATTGCTATAGGCCTTTTCAGCGAGGCTGATACTAAGCTCATGTTTTATGATTTAAATTTTTCGAGGAAAAGATCCAGTTGATTGCTGAGACCTGCTCTTGTATGCAGCAGTTGCAGCAGTTCATCCTGTGTAATAACAAAATTGGTTTCGGCCTGTTTCAGTACATACTGGGCGTTCGTAAGATCGATCAGTGTGTTGAGACCACTCTTGTACAAAGCCAGTTGCTGATTATAGGCATCGTTTGCAGAATGCAACTGCACCGGAAGCTCGTTGAGTTTATCGAGCGTATTCTGATAAGCGACATTTGCCTGTTGCAATGCTTTATTCAGATTGAGTTCGGCGGTTTTCAACGCTTCTTCTTTTGCCTGCATCCGGAAATTATTCTCCTGATGTTCATCATGTCTATGTTTAATGTCGAACAAATTATAAGAAACAGCCAGCCCAACGAGATAGTTGTAACGCGAATAACCAAAACCTTGTTGCAAATCAGCATACTGATCGGTGTTGCTGATACTGGAACCGCGCGCCCAGGCAGCAGATTCCAACGAAAGTTTCGGCATATACTTTTTATCTGTCGCTTTGTTTCGGGCAAGCTGCTCCTGATATTGTTTTTCGTAAACGTTCAAAATCGGATGCGAATCGGAGACTGAATCACTGATATTCCATGCCTGCGGATAGGCTTTCAGCATCAAAGAAACAGCCGCGGTATCTGGTTTTACCATTGCGGTATCGAGACCGGTATATGTGGCCAACGTGATCTGCTCATTCTTATAATCGGTATACGCCTGCAGATACGAGATTCGACTTTGCGCATATTGAGCGCTGGCTGTACTGCTGTCCACCCCCGGTTTCAAACCGCTGATAACGGTAGCCCGGATAATATTGAACGCCACAGAAACACGATCCAGGTTTTCCTGCTCTATCTGCAACAGGCGGAATTTCTTCAGCCAATCGAGATACAGAGCGATTACCTGCTCGGAAAGCACATATTTATTGGCCGAAAGATTTGCTTTGGACACCTGCATTTGTGCACTCGCAGCTGATTTTTCGGCTTGCTTGTAACCAAAATTATAGAGCTCCCATTCCAGTAATGACATGGCTATATTGCCAGAAGCGGCTTGTCCATTATTTTCCGGGCGCACAGCTCCGGAAGTGGAAGGGATCACGCTTAATGGCAGATAGGAGCCTGGAAGACTGTTGGCCGAAGCCACATTTACCTCATCCATCAGACGGAGTGAAGGCAGCATATTACCGGCAACGGTTGTGATATGCGCCTGCGATGCTTTCAGTTCCTGCTCTTGTCTTTTTATTTCGGGATAATTATCGATCGTTTTATTAACGGCGTCGTAAAGACTCAGTGTCTGCCCATTTGCAGCAGATACGAAAATAGTGCACAAGCCCATTAGAATGAGCCTGCCACATCTGCCATGCAGACGCGCGCGCAAATGTTGTTTCATAAACGGAAATTGGATAAAGAGGGCATCAAGCGCCCGTTAAATGAATGCTGTAATCAGAGAAATCAGCACACAGGCGGGCCCCGCAAGGCATTGGCTGCGAGATCTGGTGTGGATGTGTATGATTGATAATAAAAAGGCAGGAAAGTGCTGTGCTCCTCAACTAAGATATGTATAACAAAAGTTGGAGTCGCGAAATCCAGATCTATGTCCGTATCTAACGCTTTGATGCGTATGATGGACTTGGGTGGTTTGGGATGATTATGTGATTGGTAGGACGCAATAAGCTTGTGTGCCTGCAATTGCATGTCCATACGCTGATGCTCAACGCCTTGCACTGCCCCCGTGTTTCCGGCAGCATACGTGATTACATGACTGTCATTGCCTGAGAACCAGAACAGTATAGCCAGTAACGGTATTAATGCGATATATAGCTTTTTGAGCATTCGTTAACCCCGCAAAGTTAATTAGGTTTTTGGAATCTCTGATGCCTGGTCGCTGATTTTATGATTTCTTAAAATGATTTGGTGAATGGTGAGCGGTCAATAGTGAACAGTGGAGCGTCGAAATTGTAATACCGCAGTCTGCATTGATTTGACTTTACCATTCAATTTTGCTTTGAATGACTTTTTTTAATTTTGAATCCCAGTAAACCAGCAATAAATCGTCGACAAGACAAACACGAGCGAGCTATTGCTTTTTGAATTTTGAATTTTGACTTCACAATGAATTAATAATCGCTACTATCCCTTCTGCATCTGCTACCCGATCTGCTGTATGGTGATGAATGGCTTGCGCAGGCATATAAGAAATCTCAGCCGTCTCCGGATTTTGGGCAATGGTAACGCCACCATGTTCCTGAATTTTCCGGAAACCTTCAGTGCCATCGGCATTGGCGCCAGAAAGCAAAATGCCGGTAACGCCATCGCGGTAGACCTCAGCCGCCGACTGAAACCCGACGTCGATACTCGGCCGACTGTGATTTACTTTTTCAGAATCATCTAACGCAAACGTCTGATCATGCTCAAACAATACATGGTAATTGGCAGGCGCTACATATATCCATCCCTGTTTGACCGGCTCTTTCTCCTCCACTTCTTTTACACGCAACTTAGTACGCATCTCCAGCACATCTATCAAAGGCGATTCAGAATCCGTTCTCCTGTGCAGGATCACCACAATAGGCGGCACATCGACATGAAGGTGTGGCAATATTTGTAACAAGACTTCCAGACTACCGGCTGAGCCGCCGATAATCACGAGCTTGCTTTTGACTTCCGTTATTTTATTTTGCTCCATATCCGTTCTTTTCCAAGTTGCCGGTATTTAGAACTAATGCCCGAAAATTTCAGTGTTTCTTTGGCGCCGAGCGCGAGATAGCCTAAATCTTCCAGGCTTTGATCAAAAAGATGAAAAACTTTGTTCTGTAGATTTTTATCAAAATAGATAAGCACATTCCGACACAGGATCAGTTGAAATTCATTGAAGGAACTATCGGAAACAAGATTATGCGTTGCGAAAATGATTTTCTTTCTAAGCTCTTCATTGAAAATAATATGATCATACTTAGCCGTGTAATAACCGTTGAGGTCGCCATGTCCGCCCGTCTGCAAATAATTTTCCTGAGACAAAGGCAATATCGCTGAGGGATAAATTCCTCTTTGCGCCGTATCAATTACATCCGGATTAATATCGGTAGCATAAATCAAAGTCTTGTGCAGCAAATTAGCCTGATGCATTAATATCGCCATTGAATATACCTCTTCGCCAGATGCACAACCAGCATGCCAGATACGAATAAAAGGTTTTGTAGCAATTGTCGGTATCACTTCCTCTCGAAGTACTTTATAAAATTGCGGATCGCGGAACATTTCCGTAACGTTCACCGTAATCTCTTCCACAAAACGTTTCAGATAGAATTCATCAGACCTTATTTTATAACGAAACTCTGCCACACTCGGAAATTTATCGAGCATGATCAGCCTGTTAATGCGCCGTGTCAGCGATGCGCGGGCGTATGACGTAAAGTCGTAACCATGTATGTCCAGCACATCGTTTAGTATTACTGCCAAATCTTCTTCTGTAATTTCTATCTCCACTCTATCTATTTTAAGTACTGGTCAAGATACGCAACAAGCAGCGCGACGTCAATCGGCTTAGACACATAACCATCCGCTCCAGCCTCCAGACATTTCTCGCGGTCGCCTACCATTGCCTGTGCCGTCACTGCAATGACAGGAACTTTATATCGTTCTTTAATCTTCGGGATCGCTTCGTAGCCATCCATATCAGGCATCATCATATCAATAAGCACTACACCGATGTCTTTTTCATTATTCAGGAAAGCTAATCCCTGCTGTGCACTACCGGCCGCAATGCAATCGTACTTTCTTGCCTGTAATGTTGCTTTCAAAGCGAAAATATTCCGCGCATCATCATCAATGATCAATATCTTTTCCGCCATGGTTCGTTTTCTTATGGTTATGATCTTATAGTTTGGGATATTTCAGTCTAATTTTTTTCATATAGCCAGACGCGCAGCAGTGACAACAGCTGGTCGATATCTACAGGTTTAGAAATATAATCAGAAGCACCAGCTTTAATACATTTATCTCGGTCCCCAGTCATAGCTTTTGCAGTTACCGCAATTACCGGCAAGTGTTGCAAACGCTGATTCTCTCTGATCTTGGTTGCAGTTTCATAACCATCCATTTCCGGCATCATCATGTCGAGTAATACCAGATCTACGTTTCTATTATCCTCCAGTTTTATCATTGCATCCTTACCATCTGTGGCTGTTACCACATTCATATTAAATCGTTCCAATGCTTTGGAAACGGAAAAAATATTGCGCACATCATCATCTACGATCAGCACTGTTTTGTCTTTCAGCACGTCATTGAGCATGGCCAGCTTTTTGTTTCCGTTATCATTCTTTGGCTTCTTACTTTCTTCAACCAGATGCAGGAAAATGGATATTTCATCTAAAATACGCTGATACGAATGCGCTGTTTTTACCACAATAGAATCTGCATACTGCTTGATACGCTGCTCCTCAGAAAGCGATAAACTTTTACCGGTAAAGATGATGATCGGAAGGTTTTCCATTCCCGGTTTTTTCTTTACTTCCTCCAGCATATCGTAGGCTTTCTGTGTTGGAATGCCCATATCCAGAATGACACAATCGGCCTGTTGCTGCAGCGCATCTACGCTATCAGCAACGTTATGCCTGATTTCCGAATTGATGTTATAAGTCTCCAGAAAATAAGCGAGCGCTTTTGCATGTTTTGAATTGTCTTCTACAATCAATACTTTTTTCGGATCTTTTGAAAGCACTTCCTCCAGTTTCTGGAAGACCTGTTGTATCTGCTCAAAAGCTACCGGTTTGTTGATAAAGTCGATTGCCCCTTCCATCATGCTTTGCTTTTTTACCTGAAAGGCCGACATCATATGCACGGGAATATGGCGTGTATCTACGTTGTCTTTGAGTTGTTTCATGACATCCCAACCGCTCACTACTGGCAATTGTATATCGAGTAAAATCCCTGTCGGCTGGAATTTGCGTGCCAGCTCAAATCCCAGATCACCTCTTACCGATACAATGCCTTTGTAGCCGCTTTGCCGGGTATACTCCAGCAATGATTTAGCGAAATTGGTATCATCCTCTATAATCAGAATTGATTTATCGCCTGTTCTTATGTGTGACCGATCATCCGGAATATCTTCAGGGATTACAGTGGCGATGTATGGATTTCCTTCCGGCGTTTCCGTGTCATCGAATTCCGGCATCAGAAGCTGTTCTTCCGGTGGCAACACCGATTGTGTCTGATCAAGCGGAATCGTTATCGTGAAACTGCTGCCTATATTTTGTTCGCTTTCCAAACTCAATGTACCATTCAGTAATTTGGTCAATTCTTTGCTAATAGAAAGCCCCAACCCAGTGCCACCATATTTTCTGCGGGTTGAACCATCTGCTTGTTGAAATGCTTCGAAAATCAGTTTTTGTTTACCTTCTGCAATACCGATACCTGTATCTGTAACAACAATATTTACAGCGTTCGTAATGGTTTCATGCATGCTTACCTTTAGTGAAATGCTGCCATGCGCCGTAAATTTCAGCGCATTGGAAATGAGATTTTTAATAATCTGCTCCAATCGCATTTTATCCGTTTCTATCGAATAAGGAACTTCCGGTTTCACGTCTACAATAAATTGCAATTTCTTTTCAGCAGCCATCGGTTCAAAAACGGAGCGCATATCATTTACAATATCACGCACCGCCACTGTTTCATATTCCAGCACCATTTTACCTGCTTCAATCTTGGAGAGATCGAGAATTTCATCAATCAGCGCCAGCAAACCGTATCCGGAACTCTGTATTACATTGGCATATTCAACCTGATCGCTACTAAGGTTATGGTCATTATTTTCGGACAACAAGCGGCCAAGCAATAAAATAGAGTTAAGTGGTGTGCGCAATTCGTGCGACATATTTGCCAAAAATTCCGACTTATATTTTGTGGTCAGCGCCAGCTCTTCTGCTTTGCGTTTCACTTCCACATTTTGCTCTGCAATTTTTTGATTGCTTTCTTCCAGCTGACGTGAACGTTCTTCCAGTTCGGCGTTCGCTTGTTGCAGTTCTTCCTGTTGTACTCTTAACTCTTCTTCTGATGCCTGTAGTTTTTCCGACTGAGCTTCAAGTTCTGCATTGATATTTTCCAGTTCATTATGTTGCACCTGCAATTCTTCCGATTGTGCTTGCGTCTCCTCCAGAAGATTTTGCATGCGTTCATAATTAAGTGAGGCGCTAAGGCTAATGGCAACGGCATCGGTGTTGGCTTTCAGAAATTCAATTTCGAGATCCAGTGGTTTTTTAAACGTTCCTAATTCCGCCACGGCCATTACCTCATTCCCAACAGAAAACGGAACAAGAATAAGGTACAAGGGTTCTGTATTACCCAGAGAAGAATTTACCGTCAAATATTGATTCGGCACTTCGTCAACCACCATTAGTTTATTTAGGGTTACCGCTTGTCCGATTAAACCTTTATCAGGATGAATTTCTTTAGGCGCGTATGTAATCGCATGTGTGCCCGTCAATCTGAATTTTTCCTGTCCATCTATCACATAAAGTGTTCCGACTGCTGCGCTCACATAATTTGCAAGCGTACCAATAATTTTATCAGAAACACTGTTTAGAAAACGTTCCGTACGCATCGCATCTGCAAGCATCACTTCTCCCGCCTGCAGCCAGTTTCGCTTTTGGAGATCTGTAAAATTGCTTTCCAGCGATATCGCCATTTCGTTGAGTGCTGAAGATATCCGACCCAGCTGATCTTCTTTTTTATCTTCTGCCCGTGCTGTAAGATCGCCAGCCTCCAACCTTTTGGTAACGCCTTCTACAGCTGTTATACGCGCTGCGGTTTCAAGGTAGAGTGCTTCATCTTCTTTTTGCTTCTGAATACGCGCTGAGAGATCGGCCTTTATCCGGAAATATGCGAGCACTGAAATTAAAATGGAAATAAGCGCCGCTACAACGACTAATATTTGTGTGTATCCTGAAAAACGACTTTGCTCATCGGTACGAATTTTCAATAATCTTGTCTCTTCTTCTTTGATCTGCTGCACCACCAGTCGCAGGTCCTCCATAATCTTCTTGCCGTTAAACATCTCACTGTTGATAGTCACCGTAAGATTGGCATTTCCCAATACTCCGTTGGTCTTCATCATGGTGATCACATTGTTCATCTGCTCAAAGCGACGATCAATCAATGTTTTTGCGTCGGCCAGGTTATGCTGCTGCACAGAATTATCAGTGGTCAGTCCCCGCAACCTGCTGAGGCTGCCCAACGCTTTTTCATAGCTGGTATCATAGCGTGAAAGGAACACAGGATCTTGTGTGATGACGTAACCCCGTTGTCCTGATTCAGCGTCCCGCACAATGGCCAACAAATTTTCCGCCTCAATAATCACCTCATGAGTATGATTTACCCATACAGATGTCTCCACCAGTTTTTTGTTACTATAATACGAAGCCAGTGCACTTACCAGCAAAATGAATAATGAGACACCAAAAACGAACTGAAGCTGCCGTATGATTGATGAAGTAGAATGTTTCTGATCCATTATGGTGTAGTGTGTTTTTTAGCTATTAGTTGGTCTGCTGAGCCAGCGGCAGCACAAATGTAAACGTTGCACCGTCGTCTTCTTTTCCTGTAGCAGTGATAATACCGTTATGCTTTTCAATAATCTTTTTCACTATAGCCAATCCGATACCAGTTCCTTCATACTCTTGTCGCGTATGCAACCGCTGAAAAAGCTTGAATATTTTATGAACGTACGCTTCGTTAAATCCAATGCCATTATCCGCAACCGTAATCCTGCAATATCTACCGGATGGATCAGGATAGGCGTTAAAGTTTTTGGATGCGACTGTTTCTGCTACAATATTGATTACTGAGGGTGTATCCGATTTTGCATATTTCAATGAATTGCTCAGCAAATTCTGAAACACCTGCCGCATTTGCCCGGGAATAGCATCAAGCACCGGCATTGTTCCAATATTAATTATAGCTTTTTTCTCATTGATGGAAAGTTCAAGGTCTGGAATTATATCTGTAAGTATTTGCCGGATGTCTGTGGATTCATAAAGCGAAGAAGTGGATAATCTTGAATACCGCAGCAGATCTTCTATCAGTGTACCCATTCGTTGCGATGATTCGATAATACGCATCACGTTCGAATGTGCTGTCTCATCTTTATTAAGTAAATAATTCTGTAAAATAGAACCAAACATCTGCACCTTCCGCAAAGGTTCTTTCAGATCGTGCGAAGCAACATAGGCAAATTGCTGGAGTTCATGATTCCGCTCTTCCAGCTCTTCATTCTTTTGCAGTAGCTCCTGGGTGCGTTCAGCAACTTTCTGCTCCAACAATTGATTGAGTGTTTTCTGTTCATGAATATCAGTCAGTGTACCTACCCATTTTACAATTTCATTTCGTTGGCGGATCGGAATCATCTTCAGCATATGATAGCAATATTCATTGCTTGCAATGCTTTTTATCCGTACTTCACTCATCAGCGGTTCACCGGTTTGCAATGCAGATTCCCATTTTTGCTGAACGGAAAAATCGTCGGGATGAAACTGCGGTAATTCGTCCGGCCGGTTCGCGTAGAGAAACCAGTATTCATTTACAAATTCGATGGCACCATTGGGATTGAGGGTAAATGCAGCCTGCGGAATGGATTCAAGAATAAAACGAAGCTCTTCTATTTTAATGACCAGCTGTTCCTGTGCAAATTTTCTCGTTTCAATTTCCTCGCTCAGCGATTGATGCATGTTATTCAATTCCCGCTTCTGTTCATGCAGTTTGTGGAGCGTTTTTACTTTGAGCATTAAAATATCGGGATCCACCGGTTTCGCCACATAATCCACCCCACCCGATTTATACCCTTTAGCGATGAATTTCTTATCGGTATTTACCGCTGAAAGAAAGATAATAGGAACATCTTTGGTTTTACTATACCCTGAAATTGTTTCTGCGACTTCGAAACCATCCATGCCTGGCATTTGTACATCCAGGATAAAAAGAGAGTATTCGTGATTTAATATTTTCCTCAATGCCTCATCTCCGGAATGGGCAGTATCTACCTGAAATCCGCCAATCTCCAACGTTTTCTTTAGAGAAAGGATGTTTTCAGGCCGGTCATCTACAATGAGTATCATGATATAACGGGCAATACTAAGTGGTTACACAAATTAACAATAAAAATCATGCCGTGGGTTGATTTTCAACCAACAACAGCTTCAATTGACAGAAAACAGCAGCCAGTTGACAATCCCCTTCATTACAATAAAAAAGCACCCGCATATCAATCTCCAAACGAAATAACTGTCCACTATGTACTGCCGCTATCAATTAGTTTTCGACATTTTTTTGAAAACTGTCGAAAAGCAAAGTAACTTTGCAATTATTCTTACCGAAATGGCTGAGTCAACTAATATAAAAGACGATTCCATGCAGCAGCAGATTATTCAGGCGGCGCAACAACTTTTTCAACGCCATGGACTGCATAAAGTAACGATGGATGAGGTGGCGAAAGAGATCGGCAAACGCAGAAGTTCGCTTTACTACTATTACAAAAACAAAGAGGAAATCCTCGATGCTGCAATAGATGTTGAATTGCGCGAGATGATTGCCGAGATATCCAAAGCTGCGAACCAGGCAATTGGACTTGAAGCGCAGCTACATGCTTATTTTTCAGCGCGACTGAAAATCTCACAAAAAAGGCGGACGATGTCCAGTATGTTGGATGCTCCCATGAATGCGGATGAAATATCGGCCTATGAGCAAGTAAAACGCACGATACATCTCCGTTTTAGCAAGCTGGAAATACCATTACTGCAAAGCATTCTGGAAAAAGGAACAGCGGAGAAAGCAATCAGGCAGATAGATACCAAAGAAATGGAAACAGTGATTTCACTGATTCGCAGTTGTCTGCGTGGCTTTAAAAGAGATTTTATAATGGGAAAAAACTTCAATCAATTAAAGCCGGAAGTAACAATGCTGGTGGAGATGATCCTCTCTTTTTTTGAAAAAGGCTGATTAGTTAAAGAGCTAAAGGTTAATTGGCCATTACTTGTTACCAACTGTAACCAATTGACGATTAAATTAATTAACCCAATTGACTGATTAACCCTATCCAAAAACGATTTAAGGAACAAATGAGCTATATAACAAAATCAAAAACTTTCCGGGCGTTCAGCAACCGCAACTATGCGTTGTTTTTCACGGGACAATCGATTTCGCAGATCGGCACCTGGATGCAACGTACCGCTGTAGCCTGGATGATCTATTCGCTCACGGGCTCTACGCTTAAAGTGAGTCTGGTTGTTTTCGCACAACAATTTCCATCATTTCTGCTTTCGCTTTTTGGCGGCATTACTGCTGATCGGTATAGCAGGTACAAAATCCTGCTGATCACACAGACTGCCTCCATGATTCAGGCCATTTTACTGGCAGTCCTGATTCTCTCAAATCATTATGTGATCTGGGAAATTATGGCACTGAGTGTGGTCCTCGGTGTTATCAATGCATTTGATGTACCGGCGCGCCAACCGATGATTCATGAAATGGTGAATAACAAAGAAGACATCGCAAATGCGTTGGCGCTGAATTCTGCAATGGTAAATATGGCGCGACTAATAGGACCGGCGTTATCTGGCATTGTATTGAAAGCACTCGGTGCTGGTTTCTGTTTCTCGCTTAATGCTATCAGTTTTGTGGCAGTGCTGATCTCACTTTTACTGATGAAGTTTCCAAAATTTGTTCCGCCTGTGAATAAGAAAAAGGTACTGCATGAACTAGAGGAAGGTTTTCAGTATATCAGAAAAACACCGGCAATCGGCATTCCCGTTCTGATGCTTACGTTTATGAGTTTGCTTGTTCTGCCTTACGATACGCTTATTCCGGCATTCACAACCATCTTCAAAGGAGATGCGGCCACTTTCGGTTATATCAACAGCTTTATCGGGTTGGGTGCCATCACGGGCAGTTTATTCCTCGCATCAATGAAACGGGAACAAGCGCTGAAAAAAGTATTGCTCGCCGGCGCTGCAACACTGGGTATCGGCATGATCATATTCTCGCAATTCAAATCATTCCCTTACGCAATGCCATTTGCGATCATCATGGGTTTTGGCACATTGATACCAATGACATCCTGCATCACCATTGTGCAGATGGAAGCCGCCAGCAATATGCGGGGCCGCGTGATGAGTTATGTAGCTTTATGCTATTTCGGAATGCTTCCTTTGGGCAGCCTGTTGGTCGGTACCATTTCAGAAAAAACTTCGGTACCGTTTACGATGGCTTGTCAGGGTATCATATCAATACTGATTGCGGTTTTGTTCTGGAAATCGCTGATGCGAAAGACACGGAAGACGACGCCCACTGTACAGGTGCAAAAAGAGGCTTTAGATGAGGTACAATAAATGAGAAAGAAAACCGCCGTAACTGGCGGTTTTCTTATTTTATCCAATGATCCAATCACTTTAAAATCATTACCATACGTCACATCCCACCTTACCCCCAATTTTTAGCGACCCCAGTTATCAAAAATATTACGGTATTTTAAGACAAATTTTCAGACATATGGATAGACTTCATCCTGACACCGAGGATAAAATCTATCTGCTTTTGGGTGATCCCTGCTTTTTCCGCGTTGGTTATGAAGTAGACAACAGTATTCGTGGATTAGTAATCAAAAGAGGCGTCACAGGGCCTTATTCCCAGAATGCCATCATCAGCTATTATGCAGTTGTGGAGCGTTTTAAAGGGAAGCACCAATGGCAGATCACAATCACCCGCATCCTCTGAAAATTTACTGAAGCCCCCTTACCTTCTTTATGAGAATATCAAACAATGGAACACGCCCAAAAGTGTGTTCCATTTATATTTTTAGCTATTTAACGATTTTCCTTAGGCCCTTCAACCAATTCAGTCGCAAACACCCCTTTTTTTGTCTGATCTCGCCTATATTCATATCGCTTTTTCCTGCCATCTTTGTTGCGTCAGAATAATAGAAGACAGCAGACCTAACATGGAGCAGCAACCATTAAAAACGGGCGAAACCGAAAAGCCAGACGAGTAGGAACAAATCCATATCTTATGTCAAGCAATAGCGTTTCTCTGCACAGAGTATTTAAAGCAACACAGGAAAAAGTATACCGCGCATTTACCGATGCCACAGCTATGGCTGCCTGGCTACCGCCTTACGGTTTTCTTTGCACGGTTCATCAAATGGATGTGAAAGTTGGCGGTACTTATAAAATGTCGTTCCAAAATTTTTCGACTGGTCATAATCATTCTTTTGGCGGCACCTATCAGGAACTCAAACCAAACGAATTCCTGAAATACACTGATAAATTTGATGACCCTAATATGCCCGGTGAAATGATCACAACAGTGTCGCTGCGCAAAACAGTAGCTGGTACAGAAATAAAAATCACACAAGAAGGAATTCCGGCGATGATACCGGTTGAAATGTGTTATCTCGGCTGGCAGGAATCACTGGACAAACTCATGAGATTAGTAGAACCAGTAATTCCGGATGCTTAATTAAAACTAATTTTCATCCCAAAATAAAAGACCGCATAGATCTGAAGATTTATGTGGTCTTTGCTTTTAAATACTGATATTCAACGAATACAACTCATGGTTGTCAAAAAACAACGAGTAGTAGCGATCTTACAACTAACGGGATTGGCCATTTTGAATGTTTCCGCAATGATCCAAAATACCTTTGCTGTATCGTAAAAAATAAACAACAGTACCATGGATACTAAAATGATTGGCGACAAAATTGCTAAAGCGCGCAAAGAAACAAATATGTCTCAGGCGGAACTTGCACGACTTCTTTTTATCAGTCCGCAAGCAGTTGGAAAATGGGAACGTGGAGCGTCGATTCCTGATATTATTACGTTTAGCCGGCTGGCCGAAATTCTCCACGTTGACCTGAATTATTTCTCGGAAAACTTTCCTTCTGCAAGCAATGAAAATGTTTTTAACATTAGCGAAGCCAAAACTGAAAAAGAGCAGATTGACATTCCGGAACGCCCCCTGTTAACCAATTTCCATGGAAACAACCTCACCGAAAGTGATTTGGAAGGTGTCGTTGCCCACAATCGAAAATTTAGCGGCAGTGCTGTGCGCGGTTCCAATTTTACAAACGCCGATCTCACTGGCAGTTCTTTCATAAGCTGTGATATTCGCGATGCCAATTTCGACGGCGCAAACCTGACCGATTGCAAACTGTCTACCGTTGATCTCACAAATGCAAGCTTCAATAGAACGATACTCATGCGTACCCAATTTGACAAATCAATCCTGACCGGCGCTAAGTTCACCGACATCGAAATGCTAGATTCAAGACTGACAATGCTGGATCTGAGACAGACAGATTTACAAAACTGTGTATTCAACGGTGTAGATTTTGAGTATTCTGATCTTAGAGGAATGTCGCTTGACGGGCAAACTTTTATTGGCGTTAAATTTCAAAAAGCAGCGCTAAACGATGTATCATTTAATGGCGCAACGCTCAAAAATGTTTCGTTCCAACCGTCCTATGCATTGACCAATAAATATTACCGCGCTATTAAAACAATCCGTTTCGACGGTGCAATGATGGATAAACTGACCTACGCCGCACTCAAAGGATTGGAAGCCAACTTATCAAACGTCACGATCATCTAAGAGAACTACGCCATCTTGATTTTGAAAGTTAACTTCGACAAAACACTACCAATGGATAACACACGAGTTTACCGAATGACTTTTGCGAGCGTTTATCCTTTGTATATCAATAAAGCGGAACGCAAGGGCCGCACTAAAGAAGAGGTAGACGCAATTATTTTCTGGCTGACGGGATATGATACAAAATCATTGCAAGAGCAGATTGATCTCAAAACTGATTTTGAAACTTTTTTTGCCGGAGCGAAACTCAATCCAAATGTTTCTAAAATAACCGGCGTAATCTGCGGTTATCGCGTAGAAGAAATTGAAGATAAACTGATGCAGCAAATCCGCTATCTCGATAAATTAATCGACGAGCTGGCCAAAGGAAAATCGATGGACAAAATTTTGAGAAAATAGATTCTGTTTCGGCTTACGCTATCACTGCTTCAGTAATTTGAATTCGCGAACAATGTTATCATTTGTTTTGACTTTAATAAAATAAATGCCGGGAGCAAAGTTTGAAATATTTATCTGCTGATCGTTTGTCGCATGTTCATTTAAATAAACGCGCTGGCCAAGTGTATTTGCAATTGACACTTGATAACTGCCGCTGTAAGGTTTTACAGCATGTACATTTACCATATCATTTGCTGGGTTTGGATAAATGGCAAACATAGGATGGACGCCGCCTATATTTTCAACCGCTGTAGGATTCGTATTGATTGTTACGTACGTGGTATCTGCGCAACTAAGACTAAACGCTATGAGTCTTACTATATAAATTCCTCCAGTCGCATACACATGCGTTGTATTCCATGACATAGACATCCCGCCATCTCCAAAATCCCATACTCCGGCTACAGCAGCAGTAGATGTATTGCTAAAAGACAGCGTATCACCGACGCCGACGGTATAATTAAAATCAGCATGCAGACCAATATTCCAATGCCATTGAGGCATACTGTCGTAAGCGACCAGATTCGCAGCATTTCTGATATTTCCCGCATCTGCAGCACTCAGTGTGTAATTGTAAGGTATCAACGCGGGATCTTTATGAAACAACGCTGCATAAAATGTACAGCCAGCGGCATAAGTACCTGCTTCAGTTGGGTGACTGCCATCGGTCTGATATAACTCAATGGAAGGATACTGATGTCTGATATAATGCCGTACAGCGCCGACAGGAGATACCTCTGCTTGCCTGACCGGCACAAATCCGCCTACCGTTGCGGCAGAATATCCCATAACAGCCATTACCGCGCTATCAGCGTAAGCTCTGTATCTTAAGTTAACCAAACTATCCATGCCTTCATAAGTGCAAGGATAAGGCCATGAAGTGCCGCAGAACGATGGCTCACCATTTTTGTAGCCCCAGGTCATATAAAACAGCACTTTGGTACAGGAATCATTCGCTGCAATTTTCTGATCCAGACCTCTCGCAGCATAATAAGATCCAACAAAGAAATTACTGGGATCTTCTGCAGCACCAAGACTCTGCTCCTGCAAGATGACATAATCCCATTCCGCCGAATTTATTTTTTGAAGACAAAGAGGGTCATTATTGTGCTGATCCAATGTATAACCGCCGGGAGTATAACTGTCAAAGACCAACGTGTCGCCCATAGACGCCGCTATATCAGCCGTTACCTGCGGCAGATTATTGACATAGGTATAGCTGTTCCCGATAAACAGCACTTTCATTTTCTTGCCGGCAAATGTTACAGAACTTACTATCAGACTGAATACGAATGCTAAAATGCCAAACCGCATGATCTTTGTATTATGGTGATATCTGCCAGAAACTGGCATGGTTTAAGACGCAGGCCGGGCAAAAAAACGTTGGGAAATTTTAAAGAAATCCGCCACCATAAAATCAGGAAAACCAGAAGCCTTTCTAATTTGTCGTAAATCCCCCCGCAATTGTCGGTTTCCACCCAACGCAGTTAGCAATATTTCCCTGAGATTTGTATCATTAAACTCAAACAAAAACCAACATGGGAAACATAGTATTATTCATGCACTGCTCACTCGATGGCTTTGCTGCCGGCACAAAAGGTGAAATGAACTGGATCCAGGTAGATCAGGAGCTATTCGATTATGTGGAAGAAAGAATCGCCCAAACCAATACGGCATTATACGGCAGGGTCACTTTTCAGATGATGGAGAGCTATTGGCCTACGGCAGCGGATCAGCCGGGGGCAACCAAACATGATAAAGTACATGCCGTCTGGTATAAGAATGCACACAAAGTAGTATTGTCAAATACGCTGAACGAGGCAGACTTCAAGAATACGACTGTGATTGGAAAGAACTATGCATCCATCCTTCCCAAATTAAAAGAAGAAACAAAAGGCGACATTCTGTTGTTCGGAAGTCCAAGTACAGCGCACGCTCTTCTGGCTGAGAATTTAATCGACGAATGCTGGATTTTCATCAATCCGGTGCTGCTAGGCGAAGGAATTCCAGTATTTAAAGGCATCAAAGAAAAAGAAAAATTGAAACTGCTGAAGACGCATGTGTTTAGTTCGGGTGTGGTTTGTTTGAATTATGATGTGCAACGCGGAAATTAATTTGGCATGATGCAAATAAAAAAGCCTCACAATGTGAGGCTTTCATTTTTCTGTGATCCCGTTGGTATTAATGTCGAACCAATTTATTGACGATTTAAAGAAATTGGCGTCTATAAATTAGCGATTTGAATCAAAAAAATTACGACCTCGACTTAAACAATCACAACCCAAACGCGAAAACAAAATACAATACCGTTCAACAAATTGACATGGACAAAGCCGCAAAAATTAAACGGGGATACAAGTTATGATTAGAAAAACGCAAGAAGCGAGCTTTCGCATTTACATTTGTTCTATATTTTCTATTTACTCATTGTTGCTTCCCCAAATACTCTCATAAAATTCCCACCGCCAATTTTGCCGATTTCTTCGGCGTTAAATCCGGTTTTCAGCATCGCTTCCACCACCGCATAATAGAATCCTGATTTTTGTTCAGGCCAATTCTGGTTCGAGCCGCTTGCCCTAAAACCATCTTTGCGTCCGTCATTCATAGGTCCCTGCGTTTTTTTACCCTGGCTGCCATCCGGCTTATTCCCATGTTCGCTACCGGCCACACTACCATCCCTCAATTTTTCTCCTGGCTTCGGGCCAAAATCCGCATGATGAGTTCTATCATCCGGACTGTTATAGGGTGGGGTAAGTTTTGTATCTGTGCCGATGCATACGTGATCAATGCCTACTACGTCTACCATTGCCCTGATGTTCTGTGCATATTCAAGGGCGGAATCAGCAAGGTGTGTCCAAACACCGATCACGCCACCTGTACCTGCCACAAATTTGGCATGCTCCTTACTGATCAGTCTCGGGGCCATCATTTTTGCCATAAAGTCGTTAGAGCCTACCTGAGTGTCAAGCCCTGTATGGGAAATAAGTACCGGCTTTTGTGCCACTTTAAGTGCCCCGGTAACCGTGGCGACATCTGCATGCGAAAGGTCTATAGCGATACCTAACCGTTCACATTCCCTGATCACATCGGCCCCAAATGGTGTAAGGCCGTTGTAGCGTACAGGATTGGTGAAAACATCGCCCAACGGAACGGAGGCATCACTATCATGCAGTAACGTTATCAAGCGCAGGCCGCGGTCGTAAGCCACCTGTAAACGCTCCGTTTTGCCTTCAAGGAAATGAGCGCCTTCCACTGCCTGGATTACCGTGGGCTGGTGTGCCTTGTGGGCAGCAAGCAAGTCTGCCACATTGTACGAACGCTTCATTCCACTGTTTTTCAGCTGTTGATCCAGGGAGGAGAGCCCGTTCAGGAAACGCTCATAAGCCATTCCGGGTTCGTCGAGTTTTCGGTAATCAACGGCAAAGGTCATGCAGATGGCAGCAAGACCGGACTTAATCATTGCTTCAGACAGTTTCACATCTGGGCCGGGCATTTCACCTGTAACCATTGGGACATCGATATGATTGTGGGTATCTATACCCAGCGTTTCGACTACAATTTTGGTAACCCGTGGGTCAATGTCGTCAAATGCCAAAGACGCGAATGGGGTCGACACCAATGCCATGCCTGCACCTGAAATTGCCATTGACCTGATAAATTTCCTCCTGGACCAACTGGAAGCATTTGCCATATATAAAGCTATATTGTTTCGTTCTTGAAATGAATATTCAGTTAAAAAGATACAGCCGGATTTTGCAAGAGAAAACACCGGCCTCATTATTATCCCTATCGCTCAATTAATTTAAAACTATAAAAATATCGAAATAGAGAAATTTATGAATTTTGAAGTTTTTCAAAATTCTCAAAAGACCTTTTACCCTAAAGCTGTAGTTTCTACTTAGCGAGACCTAGCTTTAAAGCTTTGGAAACAAGGCCTGCTGTATTTTTTACATCCATCTTTAATAAGATATTCTTTCTGTATTTTTCAACGGTTGTCAGGCCCAAAAATAAACGATCTGATATTTCCTGGCTGCTAAAGCCGTCAACAAGGAGCTGCAATATTTCTCCTTCTCGCGGTGTTAGATTTGGTTTGAAGCTTTGATTTTTACGAAGTACCTGATCCAACTGCGCCATTTTTTCTTTCATTGAAATGTCCATGAATGTATTGTTATTATAGACCTCTTCAATTGCTTTCATTAATTCTGACTCCTGAGTTGTTTTTAGCACATATCCTAAAACACCGTTTTTGAACATTAAATTCGCATAGAGAACACTATCCAGATTCGTTATTGCGAGCATTCGAATTTCCGGATATAATTTGCGAATAGATATTGCGATTTCGTCACCTAGTCTTCCCGGCATTTGAATATCTAATAACAGCACATCAGGTTGTTCTTTTTTTAAACCGTTTATCAACTCCGCTTCGCTATTGTAAACACCTGCCAGAGTGAAATTCGAATGACTGCCGATTACGTTTGCGAACCCTTTCAATACAAGCGGATGGTCATCTAAAATGGCAACTTTTATATTCATCTTTTAGAATTGATTGTTGAAAAATTAACCCAGATCCATAAGTTTCGCTTTGGCAAACTCCAGGAAGATCGTTGTCCCTTTATCAAAGTTTGATTGAATAGACATTTCGCCTTTTAATGTAGCGACGCGTGACTCCATATTCAATAGGCCAATCCCCTTCGTTATACGTCCTGTGTCAAAACCGACCCCATTATCCTCAAATGTGAGTTGAAGGCTATCGGGATGCTCCAACACCTGCAAAAACATCTGGGATGCCTTTGAGTGTTTTTGCGAATTCTGAATAATTTCCTGGATCAGGCGATAGAGAATCAGTTTGACATCATTATTGATCCATTCAAGATCTCCGTAAATTTCAACACTTAACGGAAATGAATTGCCCCCATTGATCCTATTTCGATATTCTAATAGTACCTCCGCAAAGCTTTTTTGTTGCAAAATGTTCGGTGTTAAATTGTGCGCGGTATTTCTGACTTCCTGCGCAACATCACGAAGCATTAATTCTATACGGCTAAAATTTTCTATTGAGGGATTCTTAATAACGGCGCCTAAATTCATCGTGATGGCAGAGAGCATACCACCAATGCCATCATGCAACTCTTTTGCCAGGCGATTGCGTTCTTGTTGTTCCCCCTCAATTGTAGCCTTTAACTGCAACATTTGCTTTTCTTGATTAAGCTGTTCAATTCTGTGTGAAGAAAGCTTTCGTTCAAACTCTATGTCCTGTAATCTTCGTTTTTGTTTATCCTTACTGACTTTTATTAGCACAGCGAATAACGAAATTATTAGTACCAAAAATACAGCTCCACTTACCAGCATTGCATTTTTCCGTCGAATGGCAGCCGTTTGTCTTTCGATCTGATCTTGTCTATCCCTTATTTTTTTTTCATTTTCCGCTGTCCTGTACTGGATTTCCAATTGATTAATCTTGTCTGATGCATCTGTTTTATTGATACTGTCGCTCAACCGGCTGGACTCTTTGCTATGATATAAAGCCGTTTTCCAATCATTCTTCTTTTCGTAAAGTTTCATCAAATAACGATGGGCCTGTATGACGTCAAAGGTTAAATGACGGATTTGCGCTCTTTTTAAAGATGAGTCAAAATAACGAACCGAATTTGCGATGCTATCTTGCGTGAAAAAAATTTTCCCCAGCATTTCATAGGCTTCATTAGTCTTCTGTGGGGGAACGTTTGCCTCATCAGTTATCAGTGTCAGAAAAATAGCTTTAGAATTTTCTAATTTGCCAGCATGAAATTCAGTCACAGCAATATTACCCAATGCCACCGATCTGAATTTTTTATTACCAAGACTGTCAGCAATGCGGAAGACTTGCTTATAATTCCATTTGGCCTGCTCCCAGTCACCTCTTTTATCTGCTAACAATCCTTCGTTGTTTAAAATATTTAGCCTAAACATTGGCTGGTTGAAGCGACTACTTGATTTCTCAGCCATTCGAACATAATATTCAGCTTTAGCGTCCTGGTTGATTTCTCTAAAAATGGTACTCATGTTTAAGTACAAAAACATCTTCAACGAATCAGAGACGGGTTGATGTAATTCTTTATCTACATATTCTAAAGCCTGCACGGATTTTTCAATGGCCATATCAAACTGGTGGGTGCTGATATATGCAATGACGAGGTTGATATAATAGCATGCAATCTTTTCTTTCGCAACGGGACTGGACATTTTTTCTCTTTTAATTGCTTCTTCCAGACTAAATGCGGCCGGAATGAAGTTCCCGTTATTGAGATGATAGTTACCGAGTCTGTAGAGCAGACTAGCCTGTTTATGATAGTTATCATTTTCGCTCGCGAGTAAAAAACTGTCAAGAAGCAGATCGGTGAAATGATCTCTTCTATAATTGAAAATTGCCTTCAAAGACGGCTCACCGTTTTTTTCGGGCTGGTAATGCTGCGCGAACCCCGAAAAATAATGGAGTAAACCCGAAAGGAAAAAAGCCAAAAAACAAAGCCGCTTATACATATTACACTTAAACATATACTGGTAAATGGGGTAAAAAAGGCCTAAGGCTTGAGATATTTTTGAATATATGAAACGGCGAGGTTGTAAAGGCAAAACAAATATAACAACTGTCAGTCGGATTATTTTTCACGATACCCTTTGTTCATTTTTCAAAATTTCATGTAATGCACTATCGTATTAATGTGTTTTTTTCAACGCTATTAGCTTTTACCATTTGTTGTGTTTCAGCAAGGGCACAGACGCCCCAATACACCCATCAGGGAACTACCGCTTCCAACCCTAATAGTTTCCCATTTACAAATGGATTTAATAAACTTCAATGGCTCTATCAGGGAAATATGTTTGCCAGTGCGCCAAGCGGCTCTATTACTAAGATTTATTTTAAAACGTTGTCGGCAGTAACGGCGACCATGAATGACCTGGTCATACGAATTGCTCCCACGACATTAGGCGCATTATCTACAACAAATTTTGAGACGCAAGGCTTCGACACTGTTTTGAGCGCGGCTACCTATGCTATGACTACTCAGGCTGGACAATGGGTTGGCATTCCCCTTCAGACGCCCTACCCTTATACTGCCGGTCAGAGCTTTATCATCGAAATAACAAAGTCATCGGGAACCGGATTGCCGATTTTGGCATACCAGACCTCAGAAAGCTATGTGGCCCGGCTTCACGCCAATTCAGCAACGGCAACCGCGCCAACAGGTAACGCACAAACGTTGGGCGAATTAGGTTTTGATATCATCTCTTCCAGTACCGCCGTTATTACCGGACCGGATACCATCTGTTTGGGCAGTAATCAGAATTTTTACGGCTCACCCACTGGTGGCTCTTGGAGTATTAACAATACAAGTGTTGCATCCATATCTTCTTCCGGCACCCTGACCGGACTAACTAGCGGTAGCGCGATAATAACCTACAATTACGGTACTGGCATTATAGCCAAAAATGTATTCGTAAAAGCCAATCAATCGGCCACAATTACGTTGGCGGCAAATCCAGGAGATACCGTTTGCGGTGGTAATTCAATAATGTTGAACGCAACAGTTACGAATGCCGGAGACACCCCATCTTATACCTGGATCGTAAATGGTAACCCGCTCATCATACCTAATAACAACCCAACCTATAATGTCAGTAATCTTTCGGGAGGAACTGGATATAATGTTGCATGTGTCGTAACCAGCTCGCTGCAATGTATCGCAAACGATACAGCGAGCCGATCAATTTATTTCAGACCTGTTGTCACACCCTCCGTATCAATCATGTCGAATAATTCAACTCCCGTTTGTGTTGGTATTCCCGTCCTGTTTACAGCAACACCCAGCAATGGAGGAACGGTCCCAATCTATCAATGGTTTAAGAACAATATAAATATTGTCAATGCAAATAACGTTACCTATAGCGACGCGACATTACAACCAACTGATATCATCACCTGTCAAATGACGAGTAACGCTACCTGTCCCAATCCAAACATTGTAACGAGCAATATATTGATAGCCCCCGTCAATCCAATTGCAACAACCCACGTGCAAATATCCGCAACCGACACCTCAGTCTGTTCCGGTGAATCTGTCACTGTTGCAGCAATACCAACCAATGGCGGCTCGGCTCCAACGTTCCAATGGTATTTGAACGGAACAACTGTAAATAACACCAGTGGTATTTATAATTATACACCTTCCAACAATGATCAGGTATTTTGTGTTATGACCAGTAATGCTCTTTGTACAAGCAACGCCGTTGATAGTTCCGACACACTCACTTTTGCCGTATATAATTTGCCTGTCGTTACCATCCTGCAAAACGGTAATACTTTTTCCTCAAGTGCTGCAACTGGTAATCAATGGTATTGTAACGGATCAGCAGTAACAGGGGGATCTGGACAAACCATTGCAGCAACAGTGGATGGATATTATAAAGTAGTTGTTACGGATGCGAATGGCTGTCAGGTTACATCTGACTCTATCCTGTATCAAAATAATGTGGGTGTATCAAATGTGCTTTATGGCAAGGTCACTAAGATCTATCCAAACCCGGCACATCAGAAATTAATGATAGGCATTGATCCCGAAATAATAGATAAATTGACGGTTGAATTATCGATTACAAATCAGCTGGGACAAATGGTGTATGTATGTTCCCCGAAGTCTTCGAGCATTACGATAGACTTAGAGCAGTTTTCAACAGGGATTTATTTTGTGAAGATAAGTACGCAAGAAGGTTCAAGTGTATCTCGCTTTGTGAAAGAATAGTTACAATGATCCAGGTATAGAGAAGGCCGTTTGATCACAAATGGCCTTTATAATTTTAATAACTGATCATGAAACAAAATACTCTGGAAAGACAATGCCAGAAGCTTCGGAAAACCTTTACTAGACAAACTCCAGTTCAACTTTTGTTCGGTTGAGCTAATCAACCATAAGCCACAATTATAGTTAACCTATTTAGCTATTACGATGGTTAGTTTAGAGAATGTCGCAGATCAAAACCATGATTTATGCGAATTATGTATTGGAGACTTGTATTACTGTAGCTTTGTTTATATGAGCAAGAAGCAGGCAATTCCCGTTAATCAATTTGGCGCAGAAGACATGGTAATTGAACGTGTCGAATTCGATAAACTGCCTGAATTGGGTGAATGGCAGCAACCTGAGCGGCATGACCGGCATTCTTTCTTTTTGCTCGAAAAAGGCAGCGTGACCATGGAGATCGATTTTCAGGTTTACGAAATCCGCGCTCCATCGGTCATTTACATGCATCCGGATCAAGTACACAAAATACGGAGCTTTAAACATGTATCGGTAGTTGCCTGGGCTATACACAACGAACACCTGACGAAGCAAAATCTGGCAGCTCTGGAAGTTACCGCCCCCATTTCACTGCACCCTGAATCTTATGCTCTGATCGCAGACACCGCAGCAATTGCCATGAGGTTTAAGGATCGACAGACTATTCTGAATGCATTGATCGAACTCGTCATTGCGCTCTTCGATCATTCACCCGCGCAGCATAGGTCTTACACCATTGCCAAAAGCTTTAAACAATTATTAGAGCAGCGTTATGTATCGCTAAAGCGCCCTAATGATTATGCACAATTACTCCATTTGTCGGTACCCTACCTGAACGAGTGTATTAAAAATGCAACGGGACATTCAGTCTCCCACCAAATACAGCAACGCATCATTCTTGAAGCCAAAAGACTGCTCTATCACTCTGCTTATTCTCTAAAGGAAATAGCAATGCTTTTAGGCTATGATGACTACGCCTATTTCTCCCGGCTCTTTACCAATATAGTGGGTACCAGCCCTGCAACTTTTCGAAAAAACCACGATTAGTCCAAATCTTACTGTCATGCTGCCGAAAGCTGAACGTAATGGCAACAGACCTTTGAGCTATGAAAAATGTACTCATATCTGGTGCCAGTTTCGCCGGTCTGGCCACTGCTTATTGGATGAACAGATCCGGCTACCAGGTAACCATCGTTGAAATAAATCAATCCATCAAAAAAGGTGGTACACCTGTCAATATATTAGAAGGCACCATTGATGTTGTTAAACGGATGGGGTTATTTGAACAGATTGCAGCCAACCAGATCCGCATGGAGCGTATGGAATTTAAAAATGCACTGGATGAAACGGAACGATCAGAAGCCCACAAAAAAAATGAAGAATACGAGATAGAAAGGGACGTACTTCTGGATATGATGTACAACGCTGTTAAAAACAATGTGGAGATTATTTACGGCGACAGCATCACTTCGCTAACCGAAAATAATAACGGAATTGACGTAACCTTCAGGAGCAACCCGTCACGAACTTTTGACCTGGTATTTGGCTGCGACGGCATTCATTCCATTGTACGCAAACTCTGGTTCGGCCCTGAAACTGAATTTTCACGATTTCTGAACATCTATTTCTCCATTAGTATAGTCCATAAACTATTGATACCTGAGTACACGACCCAAATGTACAGCGAACCGGGCCGGACAGTCATGCTTAATGCTTATAATGGCAAAACAGATATCTGTTTCGCCTACCATTCCGAAAATGAGGTTTCCTACGACTATCGTAACGACGTTCAAATGCGACAAATGATCTGTGATGCCTTCCAACGTACCGGCTGGCGCACACCTGAATTACTAAAGGAAGTAGCCGCATCAGAAACATTCTATTTTGACAAACTATGCCAACTTAAAATGCCCAACTGGACAAAAGGCCGGGTTGCATTGGTTGGTGACGCAGGCTACTGTGCTTCTCCGGCCGCAGGTCGGGGCGGCTCGCTCGCTATCGACGGTGCAGCCGCACTTGCCGACGCTTTCGAGCAATCAGACGACGACTATCAAAAAGCTTTTAAAAGTTATAACACAGGCTTTCGCCCTTTCGTTGAACAGCTTCAGGAAGATGTAGTGAGCTATAACCTGGATGCACTTGTGCCAAAAGATAATGAAGCAATCAGAAAACGAAATAAAGAAGGTTTTGGTTTTTAAACTTCATTCCAAACCTTATGAAGAAAAGCCATTTAGCTGAACCCGATATTGTTAGTCCAGCAGTGATTTGATTGCAGATTAATCGATTTCACCGCCCACACTAAAAATCATTCAGCAACCGAGGTATTTCGTCTACCACAACATTGCGAAATTATTTAACTGTCAAAATAGCTGTCCGTATCTACCCCTTTACGTGGATGGATTTTATTTAGCGTGCTAAAAAAAACAACAGACGAAATTGTAGCCCATTCTGGGAGGGTTTTGCCATGTTGCGTGCCTGTTCCACAACACAACTTTTAAAGAAAATACCGCTTTAATAGGACGATATCTTCCTTTAACTTTCAAAAGAAGGATAAAGAATAGGAATAGCTTTTGAAATCAAAAAAGCTTTTTAAAGAAAATAAAGGGGGAAATCGGTCGAACTAAATTTTTTATTTAGTAAGAAACTGGCTAATATTTACGCTTAATCATTTCTATCCCCCAAGAATTCTACTTGATCCCTTTTCCGCTCTTAAATATCCACCTCTTATAGTATTGAAATAAATGGAGATAATTAGTATAAAAAAGGAGACAATCATAATTGATCGTCTCCTAAAGTGATCCCGTTGGGACTCGAACCCAAGACCCATACATTAAAAGTGTATTGCTCTACCAACTGAGCTACGGAATCTCCTTATATATTCCCTGCGGAACGGGTGCAAATATATGTCAAGATTTTTTTCCGTCATAGTACTTAATGTATATTTCTAAGCACCATGAATAAATTATTAAGTTTTGGACGTGCTATTTTGCATTATTGGCATGTTGCATCGACTGCACCTGCTGTTGCAGAAACTCAATCTGCTGCTGGTTTTTACGATAACTCAGGTAATAGAAAATAGCCAAAATCAATAAAATTTTCGACAAGATAAAAATCCCTATAAATGCAGGCCGCCAATATTTGTGCACTCTGATATGCCCATCAGAAAAGATCACTTTCACTTCTTCTTCCGGCTTGCGACTGGTCGGTATTATTTTCGGTGTCGTTTCAAACAGACGGCTTTCAATCTCAGCCCACACCGTCAGCGGAGGTGGTACCCGGTTATCGTAAGCCATCCGCTCCAGCCGGTCTTCAACACTCCAAAGCGCTTCCTGCAGCAAGGGTTGCGTCCCCAACAGCCGGCGCAACTCCTGCTCTTCCCGCTCTTCAAGCAGTCCAAGCACATATGCTTCTATAACGCCACTATCTATATACTCCTGGATGTTCACGATAATTTCTTTCTGATGATACTTAATGCAGCGAACAGATTTTTTGCAACTTCGGCTTCGGTTGTCTGTTGCATTGCTGCAACTTCTGTTCTGGATCTTCCTTTCAGGTAAATCTCCATAAATGTCTCCTGAAGAATCGCGGGCGCATCCGCCAGCATCGCCATACATTCAGTAAATGTCGCATTTTCATGACGGACATGATTGTGTATTAAAACCAACTCACGGGCCCTCCCCTGCAACCAGCTGTAAATACTCAGCGGCGAACTACAAGCCTCTTCCATCTGACCCGGCAGTTTTGCAAATAAGTTGACCAATATCTTTTCAGCATCCTTCTGCGCAGGCACAAATTTCAGGATGTAGCCGTACAACATAGGGCCATATCGCGCATACAGCAACGCCACGGCTTCTTTACCGTCGCCCTTCCGTAAGGTTTGCTTTAAGGTATTTTTAGTAACTATTTCAGGCAAAATCAAAACTTCTTTAATGAACAATCAAGCCACCAAATTAGCCATTTTATAGCAACTGGCGTGTTTATACGTCGTTTCACTGAAATACACCATCTGTCATACCGTATTTGTTCAATGTTTCAAATGCCGTCAAAATGCCGCCGGTCCTCCTTAAAATTATCAAAAATGATTTTGCATTTACCTTTCGTTTTAATAAAAAAAGGGCAACATGGTCAAAACCAATGCTACCCTTGTGATGAATGCATAATTAAGATCAGGCTTTAGCGTCTGCCAATGTAGCGGCCGTACCGTTCACACTCACTTTTTTATCCTCTACGCCTACAAATACGTACAAGCCGTTAATCATTCCAAAAATATAAGATGGCTCATAAACGCCGGGATAAAGTGGTTTACGCAACGTTACATTTCTGTAGTCACCCGTATAACCTGCTGCTTTCAACAATTTGTCCGCTTCGGTAATATCCATACTGATCGGCCAGTTAATTACCTGATCTTCCAGCCATGGGCTGTCAATATATTGCACCGGTCCAAATGTCCCCCAGCCCGTTGCCTGAATGATAGCAGTACCTGCGCCTGCACGGCAAACAATACGCATTTGCTTCAGATCATTCGGATTGCTGGTCGGTTGTGCAGAAACTGAATCTACTTCATACAATTGCGCATCGGGATATTGTGCTTTAATCAGGTTGAGGCCAATATTTACACGACCGAGATAACTCAAAATCGCTTTATCCGGAGCTGCAGCTTTTGGCATCGCCTGGATTTCTGGTTGAATGATGCGCACATCATAAGTCTCGCGGAGCACATAGGTAGCTATACCGCCAAAAGTCGTTACGACCACCGCTGTGTTACTTACCTGCAACGGGCGGAATGTCCATACGATATTCGTTCCCTGAATGCCCGCAGTAATTAATTCAAGATCAGTATTGTCAAAAGAAATGTCGAGGCTGGCACCATAAGTGCCTAACACCGCTGGATGTTTGATCTGAAAATCGCGCCCCAATAAAGCGGTAATATTTTCATTGGCAGGAGAAGCCGTAGTCTGGGTATCATTCGCATAAGAAGTTGTGAGATCGGCCGCCGTAATGGATTTGCCGTTTTTCTTCAGTTCCGCATACTCAATGGTTACAGGAACGCCCTCCGGATGATTGGCGTCTACGATGATCACAGATTTAGAATTAATCACCGGAGAAGGCAGCATAATGTCTACATTTTGCGTTTTCTCATAAGATTGCATGTCGCCGGTCAATGGTCCTACCCAACCTTGCAGGTCAAACTTCAAGCCACCCACAAAATTCTGGTCGCGGTGAAAATTAATAGCTGCCGTAAACTGAGGAGTCTGGCCTGACGCCGAAAGAATTAATTGATGCGAAAATGCATCGTACCGGGCCGTTAATTGCGTGGCCGGGATAAGTTGTAGAAAGCCCATGATGATTATATTAGAGAATATTTGAAACGCCTACTCTTAGGTTTTTCGGCTTCCACCCCAATGAAGCTTCAATTGATGTGTCAAAATAAACGAATCCCGGACTTTCAAATCTGCGCAAAACAACCTGATTAAAAAAACAGGTAATTATACCGGGGGCAACGGATAATGCTATCGATGCGACAACGACTCCAACTCCCTAAATTGAAAATGGTGAACACCCGCCGGGCATTCACCATTCACCATTGACCATTCACCAAAATCAATCTTCCGCTTTTCTTCTCGTTCCTTCATACAGTTCATATTCCAGCAGACGGCAATCGATTTTACTGTTGTAAAATTCTATCCTGCGTTTTGCTTTCAAGCCGATTTTCTTTGCCAGATCAAGGTTTCCCGTAAAGATGTATCCGTAATAGCCACCGCATTTCTGTTTCATAAAATCACCGATACGAGCGTACGTGGCTTCGAGTTCTGTTTCTTCACCAAGACGGTCTCCGTATTCCGGATTCATAAACACCGCGCCCTTTCCACCTTCTGGCACATCGGTCTCTGCGAAATCACAAAGCTGAAATTCAATCAAATCTGATACGCCAGCAGCCAGTGCATTTTTCCGCGCATTTTTTATAGCGATATCGCTGTAGTCCGAAGCAATGATCCGCAATCCCGGTACTTCATCAGCAATCTGGTTTTCGAGCCTGCCGCGTTCTTCCAGATAAATATCTTCATCATAACCGATCAGGTGCATAAATGCGTAGTTATCGCGAAACAGACCCGGACGTGTGTTCGTAGCGATCAGCGCCGCTTCAATAGCCAGCGTTCCCGAACCACACATCGGATTTACAAACGGAGATTTACCGTCCCAGTTTGTTGCCAAAATTGTAGCAGCAGCCAGCGCTTCCAGCATCGGGGCGCGGCCAGGTATTTTGCGATAACCGTGGCGGCCTAATGAATCACCGGATGTATCAATAAATATTTCAGCCTCATCGTTTTTCCAAAACAAATGCACCACCGCACCAATCAATTCTGCGCCAGTTGAAGGTCTTTCGCCGGTTTTCTCCCGCATGCGGTCTACAATAGCGTCTTTTACACGCAGATTGGCAAACATGCTATTGTTGATAGTTTCATTAAATACATTGCTTGTTACGGAAAAATATCCGCCGTCCGGCAAGAGCGTTTCCCAGGGAAAAGAACGGAGTTCACGGTAAATATCATCGGCATCTTCCGCACGGAAACGTTTCAGGCTGTACAATACCTGACTCGCACAACGCAAGCTCAGGTTGAGACGGATGCATTCATTTACGGTTGCATTCAGCCGAACGCCGGTCATAAATGTTTCCTCGATCTCGTAGCCTAATTCTTTTACTTCTTTTTCGACGTATGGCGCCAGACGTTTATTACACGTAATGGTTACCGGTGCACTCTTTGTATAAACTGACATATCGGCCGTAAAGGTAATTTCTAATAGTGAGTTATAAAGGATGAGTTATGAGTTAGTGTCAATGAGCAACTCAGAAAGAACAAGCACATTCATCACATTGATCACATTCACCACCTTAAAAACTACATACCCAATCGGAAAAACAGCGATCATACATCAGCGATTAATGCACATAATTGCCTCAACCCCAGGTATCAAAAAAAATTCCTCTTTTTTAAAACCAAGGCAAACTTTCTTTCGTAAATAATTTTAGAAAGGACGCTCCATTATCCTCGATAATCTTGATTAGCAAACCCTCAAATTGCTAATTAAACCTTTTGTGGTGACTAATACTTACCCCGTTGAAAATGCCATCAGATTTATTCTCGATGGCATTTTTCGCTTATTGAATAGTATCGTTTTTCATTTTTGCAGCGAGCCGTTGCGCAGGTGTGGGGATCTGCTTCCAGGAATTATTATAAGGCAGGAACGCCGCGTGATTCTTCAGCTCGTTTATTTGTTTTTTCCCATCCATATAACCGGCCAGCAATCGAAATGCGTCTGGTTTTTCTTTCCGGAGAATCAATAACGCGGCATTAGCACCGGCTTTTACGGCTATCGGCACACCGCCACCAAGCTCCGCCCAATGCCCGCCAAGCAAAAGATTTTGAACTGGCGTCTGGTAATGCGCCACTTTTGACTGCATATTTTTCCGGCCGGGCTTTGCGCCCATCATGGTGCCATTTTTATTACCTGTATAGCGAAGATGCGTAACCGGTGTAGCAACATCACAAAACAAAATATGACTCCGCAAACCGGGTACTACTTGTTCTTCTACTCTTCTAATGAGTACATCGGCAATTTTATTTTTTAGCGTTTTGTATGCTTCGCCGCGAATGTAATTGCCCGCCTCATCCTTCTCTGTTTGCCAATCGGCATGACTATGAAAATACGCCGGCATAAATAAAGTGAGCGTCCCTTTGCCCTCAGGTGCCAGCGAAGGATCTCGGAAGGATGGTGCTAATATAGAAATCTCTGCTTTTTCAGGATCTCCACAATTACAATCATCAATTGACTTGCCCTTAGCCGCCAGATGAATCAGTTCTTCATTAAAACCGAGTTCGGCCGGCGAACAATCTAACGCAATTGAAACAGTCACTGAGGAACTATACAATTCAGCTTCCTGCAACTTTTTCAGAAAAGCAGGTTTTACTGTATTGCAAGGCAGCATCTTCTCATAGAGCGTCTCCACATCACAAGCCGCAATGACATACCGGCTACGGATTTCGTAACGTTTCCCCCGCTGCTCTGCGATTACGCCATTGCAGATATTTCCATTGAGTAAAATTTGTTGTACGCTGCAGCGAAAATGAAGATCATTATTATAATAACGAATCAGATGCACAAGCCATTCCGGCAACACCTGCCCCCCACCATACGGCGGACTCTGAAAATCGCCATAGTAAGCCCAGCCAATTGGCACGAGACAAGAGAGCATTTCGGTATCCGCAGCAAAAACTTTTTTTAATTTCTCCGAAGTAAAAAAACGCGCTAATCCTTTTTTCATGCCCTTTTCACCCGTATATCTCAACCAGGGAATAAAAGCCATAGCAAAACGCAGTAAATTCCATTTGTTGGACAGTCGCTCAGTAGCGCTCATTGTTTCTTCAGAACGGAATACATGGCTAAAGTTGGCAAATGCATGCCCGATTTTTTTCGCAGCCGCAAAAAAATGTTCAATTCCTTCTTTGTCCTCCGGAAATTCTTGCTGCCATTGCACTTTCAGCTTATCAGGTTCGTTGGTAAGCAGATAATCATAGCTTTCACCTTTATACCGGCGAATGCGTTTTTGCGGAATTGCTCTAGGATAATCATTGCCTAGAAAATCGAAAACGCGGCTGGCCATACCACCTGGCGCACATTGATTGAGCCAGTGGATTGCTGTATCAAAACGAAAGTCTTTCCTTCGGAATCCTGCAAGATAACCACCTGCGTGCGGCTCTTTTTCGAGCACGCAAACAGAATATCCGGCTTTACTTAACAATGCGGCAGCGGTAAGCCCGCCCATTCCGGCGCCAATGACCACAACATCATAATCAGGCTTTATCTCTGCCAGGTGCATACGGTTTACGGCAGATGTTTGGATGATCATTTACATCTGCCTGGCCGCAATATAAAACATTGGATTTTTATGCGCTCTGCAATTGTTGCTGACGCAAGAGATACTTTCCTAAAACATCAAACTCAATATTGACCAAATGACCTTCCTCCAACTCGTGAAAATTGGTATGATCGTAAGTATATGGAATAATGGTTACGGTAAATTCATCTTTGCCGACATTAAAAACCGTAAGGCTGGTGCCATTAATGCATACTGAACCTTTTTCAATAATAAGCGAAGCAAATTCTTTCGGAAAACGGAAACGGAACAACCAGCTGCCGTCTAATGTCTGCTTTTCAACGCAGGTTGCAGTTGCATCTACGTGACCTTGCACAAAATGACCGTCCAGACGATCGCCAACGCGCAATGAACGTTCGATATTTACTTTACGGCCTCCCTGCCATTGACCCAGATTGGTTTTTTCCAGTGTTTCTGCTACAGCGGTTACCTTATAAGTATCACCGTCTATAGCCACAACAGTAAGACACACACCATTATGCGCCACCGACTGATCTATTTTCAGTTCGTTGGTTATCGTTGTGTTTACCCAAAAATCTACGTTGGAACCTTGTTTTTCGATACGGGCAATGGTGCCCAGCGTTTCTACAATACCTGTAAACATGGCTGCAAAGCTATTGCTTATATGCCGTACCGCGATGGTAAGTTGTACCAGTATCAGATACTACAGTAAAATCAACCAGCATAAAAGTATCATTTGTCTGGTACTTAGTGAGCGTCCCTGTCAATGTATCCAGATTGGAACAAATTGGCACGCCAAGACCCAGCAGTGTATCGTTGGAAGCTGTATAATAACGTGTAGCTGTAAAATTTAAAGAATCCCCATTAGGACAAAAACCTGTAATACGGATATTAGTGCGCGTCAGCGGCCACAGATGCATGGTTACCGGCGTCACATACGCCAGACTATTATCGGGCAGATAAACTGAATCCTGATAAGAATAAGTGCCGGAAAATACCTGTGAAGGATAAAAACAAACGGAATCGTTAGGCGTACCGGGAAAATCCCAGTTATAATTAACCGCCACCGGATCGTTACAATAAGGTCTGGAGAGCCGCGGGTCGCTTTGCCCCTGCGGATCTGAATATTTTTTACACGCCAGAAAACCAGTAACGGCCAGAATGATAATTATGATATAGCGGTATGACATGAAATCGTTTGCTGTCGCTAAATTAACGTGATAATTCGGAAAATGTTGCTTTAAAATTGTACGTTTTAAGTGTTACGTTCTAAGTTGTTTTTTCCATAGTGGTACGTGATAAGTGATACGTTACAAGTTATTTGCGCGGCAACTAATAACGTAAAACGTACAACTTACAACTCAAAACGAGTTAAAGCTTTCAAAAAATTTGTGTAGATAAAAATGTTTCGTACCTTCGCCATCCCAAATTCTACCAAAAAGGGGGTATAAAAAGTTATGTTGATCATCGATTCTAAAGATTGCGAAAATATTGATAAGGCGCTGAAAAAGTACAAGAAAAAGTACGAGAAATCACGCACACTCAATCAATTACGCGAACGCCAATCATTCACTAAACCATCGGTTAGACGCCGTACACAAGTGTTGAAAGCGATTTATCGTCAACAGATTGCTTCTGGCAAACTCGAAGATTAAGCCTTAAAGGTTTAAAATAAACATTTGTGCCTGGTACTGTAGATATGTATATTTACGGTATCAGGCATTTATATGTTAAAGCAATACCAAACGGACTTCATCCATTACCTGCGTTTTGAAAAACGCTACTCCTCTCAGACGATCGCCGCCTACCAGACCGACCTGAAACAATTTTTCTCTTTCTTCCTTAATATATATGGTCCACTTCCAGAAACGGCATCGGGCATCGACACTTATCATATCCGCACCTGGCTGGCCGATCTTAAAGAAACGCAACAACAGTCCTCACGCAGCATTAATCGTAAAATTTCAACGCTGCAGTCCTTTTTTAATTATCTGAAGAAAATGCAACTGGTCGATAAAAATCCGACCAAACGGCTGCACACGCTAAAAACGCCCGAGCGGCTGCCGGTTTTTGTAAAAGAACAGGAAGTTGATTTTTTACTGGAAGGCGTAGATTTCGGGAAGGATTTCAAAGGGAAGACCGACCGGCTGATCTGCGAAATACTCTATGCAACGGGTATGCGGCGTAATGAGCTCATGCTGTTGAAGGAAAAAGATGTAGAATGGAGCCTGAAACAAATCAGAATATTAGGTAAAGGCAACAAAGAAAGGCTCGTGCCCGTAAATACACCTTTGCTGGACATTATTAAAGATTATGTGACTGAGAAAAAGCATGTCGACCATTATAACGATGAGTTTTTACTCATTTTAGATTCGGGCGCTCCGCTTTATGCGGGTTATATTTACCGGACGGTAAAAAAATATCTTACCGAAACCGGCACTACTCTTCCACGAAAAAGTCCGCACGTATTACGGCACAGCTTCGCCACACATCTGCTTGAAAACGGCGCCAACATACAGGCGATCAAAGATCTGCTCGGCCACAGCAGCCTGGCCGCAACCCAGATTTATACGCAAAACAGTATTGCGCGGCTGAAGGAAATACACGAGAAGAATCATCCGCGAGGGTAAAAACCATGCCTAATTTTATGTTAATGCGATTGACTTTTTGTTTACCTTTTCTTAACTTGGTATTACCACTCTAAAAAGATATACGACGCGTATGGACCAATAGTACTTGTTTAAATTCCCATTATTTAACCTTTAATAAATTCGTTATGAACGTGCAAATTCAAACTGTGCACTTCGATGCAGACAGCAAATTGCTGGATCGTGTGAATGAAAAATTAGCTAAACTTAAAACTTTTCATGACCGCATCGTGGGTGTTGAGGTTTACCTCGTGCTGGACAACGTAGCCCATAATATAAAAGACAAAGTAGCCGAGATAAAGGTGTATATACCCAAACACTCTTATTTCGTAAAACATTCCAGCAAAACGTTTGAAGAATCATTTGATCTGGCTTTTGATTCTATGGTAAATCGAATTAAGCGTCAAAAAGAGAAAGCACTCGCATAATCTTTTAGAAGGCAAACTTTTCGATAAATAATCCGGTCTTATGAAAGACCGGATTATTTATTTTATACCCGGCTTGCACTAAAAGGCTAAAAAGGCTATTTTGCAATACTAATTTTCAATTTCAAACCTCATGCAGCAACGTTGGATCAACAGGATGCTTGCCATAGCAATGGTCGCAGGTGTTTTTACTTCTTGTAAAAAAGATTACAGCAAGGATGAACCTCTTCCTGAAGTTTACACACCATCTATCTTCGTCTCTAGCCAAAACGCCATTTTATACGCGTTCACTTTAAACGATGGTGTTAAGAAATTTGAATATCCTGTGGGAGACAATGCGGCAGCTTCTCCAATCGTTTTCAACGGCGACTTATACGTAACGCTTGTAAATGGCCGTATCCTGAAAATGGATATCAATCATCCAACGGTAAAACATACTTATAGTTTACCTGCCCAGCTAAGCTCAACACCAATCGGCGACGCCGGTACGGGTCTGCTATATGTGGGCGCCAGTAATGATTCTATGTATGCTATTGATACTAAAGCAGACACTGTGCGTTGGCATTTTGGCACTAAAGATCAAGTCATTTCATCACCTACCATCTACCAGGATCGCCTGATCTTTGGTTGTTATGACGGTAGTGTGTACGCAATCAGCAAGTTCGACGGTCATCAGCTGTGGAGCTTTGATGCTGGTCTCGGCGTATCATTTTATTCGTCACCAACCAAGAGTGGTAAATTCATATACATCGGCGCCAGTGATGGTAACCTGTATGCATTGGATACTGCCGGCAACCTGAAGTGGAAATTCCACACAAACGGTGAGGTAAGAAGCTCTCCAATTATTTACGGCGGTAACGTAATCTTCGGTAGCAACGATTACAATCTTTACTGTATCGACTCAGCGTCGGGTAAACAACGCTGGTCTTTTGCTACTAACGATCGTATCGTTTCTTCTCCATATGCCTTCGGACAGGTAATCTATGCAGGCAGTTATGATTATAATATGTATGCGGTAAACATCCTTGACGGTACACTGAAATGGAAATTCCCAACTTCGGCACTGATTAAAGCGTCACCGATGGTATATAACGGTCGCCTTTATTTCGGCGGCTATGATAAATATCTGTACGCCCTGGATACTTCAAACGGCGGCATTGTCTGGAAACAAAATATCAACGGCAGCATGGATTGCTCTCCGGTGATTGTAAATCCTGACGGAAGCAATTATAACTCTTCTATCAGTGGTGCTCAGGACTAAACATCAGACTATTCAACATTAAACATCAGATCAATTTATAGAAAAAGCCTTTGTTTCATAAAACAAAGGCTTTTTTGTTTTTCTACATTGCCTCGTCCTAAAAAAGGTT
>NZ_QKTW01000031.1 GCF_003236175.1 Taibaiella soli
CAATTGCGGTCTCTATTTTTTTACGCTTTCCTTACAGTGTTGCAATTCCTGCGTGACAGCCAGGCTGTCTTTATTTTCTACCGTTTCCGTGATTGTGCTGTAATGTTTCATAATCACTTCCAGGGAACAATCGCAATAAGCTTTCGCCTGATCATCACTGGTGGCCCATGTGTGGGCTTCTTCCATACAGCTTTCCCGGTATTGGTTTTTATATTCGTCGCTCCATCCTTCTTTGCATGAACTGACAAACAAAATCAGGACGGCGGCGGCAATGATCGTTTTCATAATTCAGCCTTTTATACCCTTAAGGTACGATAAGACTGCGACTGGTGGATGTATGTGCGCTGAAATATCCGAGGGCACCACCGGAAATATTATTCACAGGATTGCCCGGAGTGGACGAACTACCCAAAGCAGATTCGCTGAACGTACGGAAAAAATCATAGGCCGGTTGATCGATACATTGCATCTCCAGGCGCAGGTTATCACCGGCAATTACGCTTGTATCATCATTGAAAATCGGCATGTTATTTACCAGGCCATCTGTGTATTTATCTTCAAACGTAAAGATCTGATTGATCTCTTTGCCATCCACATATTCCACAAAGCGATAGTAATTTTTTATACCGGCAGGATCTGTAAAAACCGGCGTCACTTGTTTGATGGTTTTGCCAAAGGCGTCAAAATTGGTTACAAACACACTGTCGAGTGTCACAGGCATTGGCATCGTGCTCGACGCAAAATATTCGCTGTTGCCGTCTTTGATATACAGTTTATAAGTATGACCCGGAATACCAACATATGGATTAGAATGGTAGGTGCCCGGAGATACTTCTCTTAAGGTATCAGAAACGCCGATTGTACTATCCGTAACTACAACCACCGCGCCGCTTACTGTAGGCATCGTATTGCTCTGGTCAAAATTTACAGATCGTGTAAGCCGTACACTCATGCGGCTGGCAGAATCGTTAGAAACCTCACCTTCTACTACCAGTTTCGGACTAGAATCATTCAGGTCAACATTGATCACTTTTCGGCATGCCGTAAATAACAGGCAGATCGCTAAGGTCGTTGTGATGGAAAATATATTCTTCATATCAGTATGCTTGCTCGATTATTTAAAATGGAAGTTGTAAGTGATAGATGGCACCCAGCGGAACAGTGCCGTTTGCACAGCTTGTGTTGCCTGCGGATTGTCAGGGTCCTGGCGGAAGTCAATACTGTAGGCATTTTGGTGACCATAAGCATTGTATACGCTAAACGCCAGTTCCTGCGTAAAGCGTTTGTGCGCTTTCAGCTGCATGGTGGCACCCAGATCTAAACGGTGGTAAGCTGGCATGCGGTAGCCATTGCGTTCTGTATAGTAGTAAGCAACCTGATTGTCGATTACGTATTTACCACTCGGGAAGGTAACTGCATTACCTGTGTTGTATACCCAAACTGCAGAAACCGTCCATTTTTTAGTGAGTTTGTAAATGCCGACGATAGATACATCGTGCGTGCGGTCTTGTTTCGCAGCATACCAGTCACCATTGTTGATACCATCAATCTGTTTCTCTGTGCGGGAAAGCGTGTAGCCAATCCAACCCGTGAATCGACCATATTTTTTCTTTACATAAAATTCCACACCATATGCACGGCCACGGCCAAAGAGTAATTGACTTTCGACTAAAGCGTTGCCGTAGATATCAGCACCGTCTTTATAGTCGATCTGGTTTTGCATATTTTTATAGTATCCTTCTACGCTGAATTCATAATTGTTGTTGTCGAAATTGCGATAGTAGCCAACAGCCACCTGATCAGCGATTTCTGGTTTTACATTATTCGTACTTGCGATCCAGCGATCAGTAGGGCTCGATGCTGTTGAGTTTGAAAGCAGGTGCAGGTTTTGTGTGTTGCGTGCATAAGAGAATTTCACAGAAGATGCGTCTGTCAATACATAAGAAGCTGACAAGCGTGGTTCCAGGTTTACATATGTTTTCACAAACTGATTGGTGGAATAGTGCATGGTATCCAGCACATTTCCGTTCTGGTCGAAATTATAATAGTCGCCGGCTCCCAGCACACTGAATGATGTAAGACGCAGACCGTAGCTTACGTTCAGGCGTTGCGTTGCTTTCCAGTCATTATTGATATAAGCGGCATTGTCCCAGCTGTAACGTTTGGGCAAGCCCATTTCATTAATCGAATTGCTGCCTGATGAAGTAATCTGGCCCGGAGTAATTGTATGGTAAATGGTGTTTACGCCAAATTTCAGAGAGTTTTTCGGATCAAGGAAATATTGAAAATCTTCTTTCAGATTCCAGTCCTCAATACGCGAAGTGATGTTAAAATCTGAGCCGTTAGAATTAATCGAAATAACGTAGTTGTATTTGCTGTAGATAAGCGACGTGTTAGAGAACAAGCGGCTGTTGAAAATATGGTTCCAGCGCAGTGTTCCGGTTGCGTTCCCCCAGTTGATGCCAAACATATTGCCCACGCCGATTACATCTTTACCGAAGTACCCGGAGAGGTACAAGCGATCCTTATCAGAAAAATCCCAGTTCGCTTTTGCATTGAGATCATAGAAATAAAGTTTGTTCTGGTTAAGCGATGAGTCCGGCGACAATTTCAGAAACATATCTGCATACGTACGACGGCCTGTAATCAGGAACGAACTTTTCTTTTTCTTAAGCGGACCTTCTACCTGCAATTTCGAAGCGATTAAACCGATACCGCCGCTGATATTAAATGCTTCATTATCGCCGTCATTCATTTTCACATCCAGCACAGAAGAAAGGCGACCGCCATATTGCGCCGGCATATTGCCTTTATATAGCGTAACGTTTTTGATCGCGTCAGAGTTAAACGTGGAGAAGAAACCCAATAAGTGCGATGCATTGTAAACTGTTGCTTCATCCAGCAAAATCAGATTTTGGTCAGCACCGCCGCCACGCACATAGAAACCGGCATTACCATCACCGGCAGATTTTACACCCGGCAGCAATTGCAGGGTTTTCATCACATCGCGTTCACCAAACAACACCGGGATATCTTTAATATCCTTCATGTTCAGTTTTTCGACACCTGTTTGTGCAGAAGTGATATTGTGATTTCCAGCCTCGCTTTTTACCACTACCTCTTTCAGTTCATTATCAGACGAAGCAAGCTGCACATCTTTTTTTATGTTCTGCGTCAGGTTAATTTTTTCAGACAATGTTTTATAACCATTGTAAGAAATCTCAACTGTATAAGTGCCGGAAGGAAGTGTAAGGGAATAAAAACCATATTCGTTGGTCATGGCACCCACACCTTGCAGTTCAGTAACACGTACTGTAGCACCGATCATTTGTTCGCCGTTCTTCTGGTCTTTTACCGTTCCGCTGATGGTAAATTTTTGTGCCACTGCCGAAAGCTGCAGCATAAGCAGGCAAAGCAGCGATATAAATCCTTTTATCGTTGTTTTATATAACATAAAAAATGGTTACGAAAATTTTACACTGTGATATAGATCAATAATTATGCCGAATGTTCTCATTTTAAATGGGAATGTTAGTTTTCAGGCTTAATGGGTTAAAATGAATTTTTAAATTGTATATGTATTCCTTTTCATTTGGTAGCATAAAAAATATGTTTGCAAAAATCCGTAAATAGAACGAAAGCAAAAACTTAAATGGAGAAATGCCGTTTTGTACTACGTTGTGGTTACAGTAGGTTAGACGACTAACCAGGCCGTTACCCCTACGCTCCGTTATTATTTTTTTTGCGCTGTTAAATAAATAACCGGTTTGGGGAAGCCAGCGATGAAAACGCAGATCTGCCATTTTTGTTGTGGCGGCATGCTATTTAATTGTTAGATATAATAATGTTTGATACCCTTATCTGTGTATTAATGATAGAAAGGGAGCATTTTACCCGATAACCTTCGTAAATTCGCGGCTCGATGAACCTGCAAGTATTGCTGGGATTGTACCAAAACGATATCCGCCTGAAACAATTGGCGGCCGCAATCTCATTGCCCGATCCCAGGCAGCGTGTTTACTTAGATAATCTACGGGGATCCTCAGTCAACTTTATAGCCACTGCCGTCTGGCAACTTTCTGATCTTAATCACGTTTTCATTTTAACGGATAAAGAAGAAGCTGCTTATTTCCATAACGATCTGGAACACCTGACTGGTGCGCTCGATATTTGTTTCTTCCCCGATTCCTTTAAAAAGACCGGAAGTTACAATGAGCTTAACAGCAGCCATATTATGCTCCGTACCGAAGCCCTGACGAAATTCAGCGGCAAAAAAGTGCAGAAAAAAATACTGGTTACCTATCCGGAAGCGCTGTTTGAGAAAGTAGTAAATCCTGATACGCTGTCTGGAAATATGATCAGCATTAAAGTAGGTGAGCTACTGAAAACAGATCCGCTGATGGCGCAGTTGGTCAAGCTCGGCTTCAAGCGTGAGGACTTCGTTTATGAACCGGGACAGTTTGCGATGCGCGGCGGCATTTTCGATATTTATTCTTTCGGGAATGAACATCCGTACCGTATTGAATTGTTTGGCGATGAGGTAGACAGCATCCGCATGTTTAATCCGGAGACGCAGCTTTCAGAACGGAAGTTGTTACAGGTTTCCATTCTTCCTAATATCGAAACCAAATTCGATACACAGGAAAAAATATCGCTACTCGATTATCTCCCCGAAAATACCGTTATCTGGGCCAAAGACCTGGATTACACGATTGGCCGCATTGGTAAAATGGAAAATGATCTGCCGGAGAAAATTGAATTGAATCAGGTAGCGATCGATCATGAAGAGCAATGGCTGAAAGAACTGACGCACGCAGATTTTGAAACAGGCGACGGCTGGAAAGAGCAAGTGAAGAAACGTCATTTGCTGGAATGGTATAATCATTCACTGGAGCGTATTACAGGTGATGAAGTAACGACATTGCTGTTCGCAACTGAAGAGCAGCCGGCGTTTAACCGTCAGTTCGGTATGCTGATTTCAGATTTGCAGGAAAAAGAGGGCAAGAAAATTAATCCTTACATCTTTGCAGAAAATCCGAAACAGCTGGAACGTTTGCGCAGCATTTTCGAAGATCTGAATGCGCAGATCAACTTCGTGCCGATCCCGATTTCCATCAGCAAAGGGTTTATTGATTTTGATAAAAAAGTAGCTTGTTATACAGATCATCAGATCTTTCAGCGTTATCATAAATACAAAGTAAAGCAGGCGTACACCAAGGGTAAAGCCCTGACCATACGTGCGCTCAAGGAATTAACGCCCGGTGATTTTATCACACATATCGATCATGGTGTAGGTGTGTACAGTGGCTTGCAGAAAATAGAAGTGAATGGCAATATGCAGGAAGCCATTCGTATTATATACCGCGACAATGATGTGCTGTATGTAAACATTAACTCGCTGCATAAAATCAGTAAATACACAGGCAAGGAAGGCACACCGCCAAAGGTGAACAAGCTGGGAAGTGATGCCTGGGAGAAACTGAAAAACAAGACCAAGAAACATGTAAAAGATATTGCCGCAGACCTGATCAAGCTATACGCCAAACGTAAGGCATCGGAAGGTTTTGCGCATTCTCCCGACAGTTATCTGCAGACAGAACTGGAAGCTTCGTTCTTCTACGAAGACACGCCAGATCAAAGCAAGGCAACTGCCGATGTAAAACGAGATATGGAATCTCCTTCACCGATGGATCGTCTTGTGTGCGGTGATGTTGGTTTTGGTAAAACAGAAGTGGCTATCCGTGCGGCATTTAAAAGCGTCGCGGATTCCAAACAAGCTGCCATATTGGTTCCTACAACGATTCTCGCGTATCAGCACTATCAGACATTCAAAGAACGCCTGAAAGATTTTCCTGCCAACGTTGATTATATCAATCGTTTTAAATCTGCAAAAGAGAAAAAAGAAACGTTGAAAAAACTGGAAGAAGGCAAGATCGATATCATTATTGGCACGCATGGTTTATTGGGTAAGGATGTTAAGTTTAAAGATCTTGGTGTACTGATTGTTGATGAAGAACAAAAATTTGGCGTAGGCGCGAAAGAAAAATTGCGTGAGCTGAAAGCTAATGTGGATACGTTGACGCTGACCGCAACGCCGATTCCGCGTACGTTACAGTTCTCTCTGATGAATGCCCGCGACTTGAGTATCATCAATACACCGCCGCCAAACAGGCAACCGGTACATACGGAAGTACTTTCGTTTAATGAATATGCCATCCGCGATGCGATCTATTATGAAACAGAGCGCGGCGGACAGGTTTACTTTATTCATAACCGCGTGCAAAGTTTACCCGACATGGTGACGTTGATTCGTAATCTTTGTCCCGATCTGGAAATTGGCGTCGCACACGGACAGCTGGAAGGTCACAAACTGGAAGAAGCACTGTTCAATTTTATCTCTCATAAATATGATGTGCTTTGTTGTACAAACATTGTAGAAAGTGGTGTGGACATTCCGAATGCCAATACGATCATCATCAATAATGCGCATCATTTCGGACTGAGCGACCTGCATCAGTTGCGTGGTCGAGTGGGTAGAAGCAATAAAAAAGCATTCTGTTACCTGATGGCGCCGTCAATGTTGACGCTGCCGAATGACAGTCGTAAACGTCTGCAGACGCTGGAACAATTCAGTGAACTCGGAAGTGGTTTTCAGATTGCGATGCGTGATCTGGATATTCGCGGTGCGGGTAATTTGCTGGGCGCAGAACAAAGTGGTTTCATTACGGATATTGGCTTTGAAATGTATCAGAAAATTCTCGCTGAAGCAATGCGTGAATTGAAAACATCTGACTTTAAAGAAGTCTTTAAAGATGAGTTGGAACGCAAAAAAGATTTCGTTAGTGATTGTACGATAGATACTGATCTGGAAATACTAATACCGGACAGCTATGTAGAAAATATCACCGAGCGTTTATCGCTCTACACGCAACTCGACGATATGGAAACGGAAGAGGAACTGCAAGAATTTGCAGCTTCTTTGCAAGACCGTTTTGGTCCGTTGCCAAAACAAGTGCGTGATTTGTTTACTACACTTCGTTGCCGCAAAACAGCGAAGGAACTTGGTTTTGAGAAACTGATCCTGAAAAATCAGCAAATGCGCCTGTATTTTATCAGCGATCCTGATTCTGCTTATTTTGAGTCTCAGACGTTCAATCATATCATGCAATACATTCAGCGTAGCGCTAACAACGCGAAGCTGAAGCAAGTGGGTAAAAACTTTATGCTCATCGTTGATAAGATCAAGAGCATGGATGACGTGCATTGGTTTCTGGAAGGAATTGCGAAGACATTGCCGGCTACTTAGGAGAATGGTGAATGGTCAATTGTGAATGGTCAATCCACTCACGCTGTCATGGTGAGCGGAGTTGAGGCATAAAACATTATACGGTCGGACGACTCCAAGTCGTCTGACCGTTTTTTCTTTTCTGGCGCGAGAGCGCTGCGCTAACTCACGCGCCAGTGGAAGATGTTTTATAAAGACAAAGGATGCCAATTGGCATCCTTTGTCTTTATATTTTATTTGTATTGTTATCCCGACGTTGGGGCGCGATAGCAACTAAAGCGCGGCTTTAATCGCATCAATTACATGTTGCAGTTGCGCCACATCCTGACCGCCTGCAGTTGCAAGTGTTTTTTGTCCGCCGCCACCGCCTTTGATGAGTGGTGCTACTTTTTCTTTGATTAGTTTGCCTGCATCCAGACCTTTCTCAGCAACTACTTTATCGGCGATTGCGATTGCAACACTTGCTTTACCTGCGATATCAGCGCAAAGTACCACAATGGCGTTGTCTACCGCTTTGCTAAGGTCGAAGCTCAGTTTTTTCAGGCCGTCCGCGCTATTTACTTGTACGATTTCACCAATAAATAAACCCATAGCGCTATCTGGTGCCGGCATGTGGAAACTGATTCCTTTGTCGAGCAGTTCACGTTGCATGCCATGAAGGATTTTACTTTCCAGCGCTTCCAGTTGTTTTTTCAGCGAAGCATTTTCCTGAATCAATGATTCAACACCTTTGCTCAGGTCTTTCGGATTTTTCAATTGCGTACGTACGTTGCTGAGCAATTGGATATGTTCATTGATATAAACTTCTGCAGCTTTACCGCTCACCGCTTCTATACGACGAACACCAGCTGCTACCGCACCTTCACTTTTGATTTTAAAGAAGCCGAGTTCACCAGTATTACCAACGTGCGTACCACCACAAAGCTCAATAGAATAAGAAGGATCCATTACGACCACACGTACCACATCGCCGTATTTTTCACCGAACAATGCCATGGCACCCATTTTCACCGCTTCATCTTTGCTCATTTCCTTAATCACTACCGGTACATTTTCACGAATCTTCTGATTCACGATCGCTTCTACTTTTTCGATTTCTTCATCCGTCATTTTAGCGAAATGAGAAAAGTCGAAACGCAGATGCTCTTCGTTTACCAGAGAACCTTTTTGTGCCACGTGCGTGCCCAACACTTCACGGAGCGCTGCGTGGAGCAAGTGTGTTGCACTGTGGTGAACTGTGGTATGACGACGACGGTCTACATTCACGCTTGCGAGGAAAGAACCACTGAGATCAGCAGGAATTTCTTCTGCAAAGTGAATAATCAGATCGTTTTCTTTTTTTGTATCGAAGATCTCTACACGTTTGCTGTCGAGGATCAGAGAACCGCTATCGCCGATCTGGCCGCCGCTTTCTGCATAGAACGGCGTTTGGTCAAGCACCAATTGATAAGATTCCTTACCTTTTGCTTTTACCTTACGGTATTTGATAACAGTTGCTTTAGCTTCCAGACTGTCATAACCAACGAATTTTGAAGGTTGATCTGCTTTTATAATTACCCAATCATCAGTATCTAATGCTGTAGCTGCACGGCTGCGGTCCTTCTGTTGTTGCATTTCTTTTTCGAAACCAGCTTCGTCTACCTTCAGATTATTTTCCTGAGCGATCAAACGAGTGAGGTCGATTGGGAAACCGTATGTGTCGTACAATTCAAAAGCAACAGGTCCGGAGATGGTAGCGTTCTGAACATTTGCAAAAGCTTCGTCCAGACGTTTCAAACCTTTTTCCAGTGTGCGTAAGAATGCATCTTCTTCTTCTTTCACCACTTTCGCAACAAAGTCGAGTTGTTGATGCAATTCAGGGAATACTTCGCGGAATTGCTCTGCCAGGCCAGGCATCAATTGATGCAGTAGTGGTTGTTTATAATTGAGGTACGTGAAATAGTAACGCACCGCACGACGCAGAATACGACGAATCACATAACCAGCGCCTGTATTGCTCGGTAATTGACCATCAGCAATCGTGAATGCAATAGCACGGATATGGTCTGCAATTACGCGGAAAGCCACATCTTCTTTAGCATCGGTATTGCCATATTTCGCACCGGTAATCTGTTCTGTTTTTGCAATCGTAGTAGTGAACAGATCGGTATCATAGTTACTTGTTTTGCCCTGAATCACACGCACCAGACGTTCCAGGCCCATGCCGGTGTCTACGTGCTTAGCTGGCAAGGGTTGCAGGCTGCCATCTTTCAGACGGTTGAACTGCATGAATACGTTGTTCCATATTTCAATCACCTGCGGATGATCCGCGTTTACCAGTGTTTTACCATCTACGGCTGCACGCTCGCTATCCGGGCGACAGTCTACGTGAACTTCAGAACATGGTCCGCAAGGGCCGGTATCGCCCATTTCCCAGAAGTTATCTTTTTTGTTGCCCAGTAAGATGCGCTCTTCCGCAACATGTTGTTTCCAGAAATTATAAGCTTCTTCGTCTTTCGGCAGATTTTCTTTTGCATCACCCTCAAAAACAGTCACATACAGACGGTCTTTCGGGATCTGATAAATTTCAGTCAGTAATTCCCAGCTCCATTCAATCGCTTCTTTTTTGAAGTAATCGCCAAAGCTCCAGTTGCCGAGCATTTCAAACATGGTATGATGGTAAGTATCTACACCAACTTCCTCCAGATCATTATGCTTGCCGCTTACACGAAGACATTTTTGCGTATCCGCCACACGGGTATGGGCCGCGACTTTATTGCCGAGAAAATAATCTTTAAACTGGTTCATACCTGCGTTGGTAAACAGCAGCGTTGGATCATTTTTTACAACGATAGGCGCAGAAGGCACGATCTGGTGACCTTTGCTGCGGAAAAAATCCAAAAATTGCTGGCGAATCTGATTGGCCGTAAGCATAGAGAATAATTTGAAAATGTGATCATTCGGAAATGTGATCCTGATTGTTGGCGACAACCATTTTCACATTTGCACACATATATAATAAACAGGTGGCAAAAGTAAGAAAACTGCACTTCTGAATGTGCTAAATGTGCTCAAATGTGGGGAATGTGTTTTTAGATGTGATTATACGGTAATATGATATTGCGATAATGGGTGCTATCTGTTTGAATGTGGAAGGCTCAATAATTATATTCAAGCACATTCATAATGGACATTAACTATTCCAGACACATTCGTCATATTTCCTCACATTCCCCACATTAACCCATTATTTTTGCACCATGTTTTCTATTAACGAGACTATTGTGGCATTGGCGACACCGCCGGGAGAAGGCGCTATTGGAGTGATCAGACTGAGCGGTAAGGATGCTATTACTATTGCAGATAAGATTTTTAAGGGTAAAAAGCTTGCCAATCAGGCGACGCACACCCTGCATTTCGGTAAGATCGTAGATGCGGAGCAGCAGAATAGAATCGTAGATGAAGTTGTAGCGAGCCTGTACAAAGGCCCAAAGAGCTATACAGGCGAGGACATTGTAGAGATCAGTTGTCATGGTTCCGATTATGTGCTGCAGCAGGTGATTGGTCTGTGTCTTCGGGAAGGGGCCCAAATGGCGAAACCAGGAGAATTTACCCAAAGAGCTTTTCTGAATGGTAAAATGGATCTCACACAAGCAGAAGCGGTGGCCGATCTGATTGCCAGCCAGAGCAGCGCAGCACATCAGGCTGCGATGCACAATTTGCGGGGTGGCTTTAGTCATGAATTAAAAATGATGCGTGATCAGCTGATTAATTTCAGTGCGCTGATAGAACTGGAATTGGATTTTAGTCAGGAAGATGTGGAATTTGCGGACCGTTCGCAGTTGTACGCTTTGCTGAATGATGCAATTGAAAAAGTAGCTGCATTGATACAATCCTTCCATTTGGGGAACGCAATCAAAAATGGTATTAAGGTTGCAATCATCGGTAAGCCGAACGCAGGCAAAAGTACATTGCTGAACGCATTGCTGAACGAAGAACGTGCAATTGTGAGTGATATTGCCGGAACAACGCGCGATACCATTGAAGAAACGCTGAACATAAACGGTGTTGTCTTCCGTTTGATTGATACAGCCGGTATTCGTGAGCATACCAGCGATGCCATCGAATCCATTGGTGTGGAACGCAGCAAGAAGGCAATGCAGGAAGCGGATGTGGTGGTGTATTTATTTGATGTAACTGAAAATTCACTGACGGATATTGAAGAACAGATCATGAAATTTGAGTCGAACAATATTCATTATATCCTTGCGGGCAATAAGGTAGATACATTAGGACTCGATATAACGAAAGAGAAGTTTGCATTGCTGCAACAGATGCTTTTTATCTCTGCGAAAGACAAAGAAAATATTCATCAGCTGAAGCAAACGCTTTATGATAGGGTAGTTGCGGGCGAATTAAAACAGGAAGGAACGATCATTACAAACGCCCGTCACTTGGCTGCACTAAAAGATGTATTGTTTTCACTAAACGATATCAGAAACGGTATGGATAATAGTCTGCCAGGTGATTTGATTGCACTGGATATCCGCAAATGTCTGTTCCATCTCGGTACGATTACTGGTGAAGTGCAAGTGGACAGAGATATTCTGGGCGCGATTTTCGGGAAGTTTTGTATTGGGAAGTAACCTCCCGAAACAAACAAATACAATAATTGTAATTAATACTCTGAAAGCCTCGTTTAACGGGGCTTTTTCATTTCAACTCATTAGTTTTTGTATACGTTTCTTATCTGTTTGTTTTGCTAAAATTTGTACCTTTTTTGTACCTTAGTGAGTAATCCGACGTGTTTCGGATTTTTTCGTACCTCGTAGGTGGCGGTAAAGGGACAAAACGGAACACACAGGAACATTAAGGAATAACACGGCTTAAAATTGAAGAAGTGAGTGAAGCTACCTTTCGAATAAACAAAGTTTGCCAACATTGCAGCAAGATTTTTGAGGCGCAAAAGGTCACGACAAAGTACTGTTCTCATAATTGCAGCCGTCAGAATTGGCGATTGAGAATGAAACTCGACAAAAAAACTTCGGCCGAATCTGAATTGACTCAGCGCCTGTCATACACGTTAAAAGCTGATCGTGTAAATCTCGAATTAATCCGACAAAAGGATTTTTTAAGTGTTCGGGAAGTGGCCACGTTGTTGTCGTGTAACACGAAGACAGTTTACAGAATGATCGGAACTGGCAAATTGAACGCGCACAACTTTTCATCAAAGAAAACAATCATAAGGCGAAGCGATATTGAGAAGCTGTTTGACACACCTAAAACAGAAACAAAGGACGATAACTGCGTGATGTCACTCGCCGAGATTCAAGCGCGGTTCAAAATTTCTTACAACGGGTTGTCGAACATTATTAAACGCAACAATATCCAAACTGAGAAGCGCGGGAACCGCGTATTCGTTAAGGAGTCGGACATTTTATCCGTGTTTACAAATTAAAGTTAATATGGCTATAAAAGTAAAATTGAGAAAGAAAGCAATATCGGGCGGTAGGTTAAGTTTATACCTCGATTTCTATCCGGCTATTCATCAGGACACAGGCAAGGAAACCCGAAGAGAATTTTTGAAAATGTATATTTTCGAAAAAGCCAAAAGCACTTTAGATAAGCAACATAATAAAGAGACGTTGCAGCTTGCGGAGCAGATACGACAGAAGAGAGAGAACAGTTTAAACAAGCCCGAAGTTTACACTGCGCACGAAAAGGAGCAGCTAAAAATAAAGGAGCTGGGCGAGCAAAATTTCGTTGCCTATTTCAAAGCTCTTGCGAACAAACGTAAAGCCTCTAACCACGATAACTGGGTTTCCGCTTACAATTACCTTGAAGCTTATACGGGCGGGCATTTGAGGTTTGCAGACCTTACCGAAAAATTCTGCAACGATTTTAAAGAATATTTACTCAACACGCAAAGCAAAAAAAGCAATAAAAAGAAGCTTTCTCAGAATTCGATTGTCTCCTATTTCAACAAGCTGAAAGCGACGCTAAAACAGGCGTTTAAAGATGGGTACTTACACACTGATTTAAATGCGAGAATTGAAGCCGTTAAGCCAGCGGAAACCCGACGAAACTTTTTAACTCTGGAGGAACTGAACAGCCTTGTAAAAACAGAATGCAACAATCCATTGCTCAAACGCGCAGCTTTATTCTCTGCTCTTACAGGATTGAGATTTTCTGACATTCAAAAATTGACGTGGAGCGAAATATATTTTAGCTCCGAAGATGGCTATTCAATTCAGTTTACCCAACAGAAAACGAAAGGTGTTGAGTTTCTGCCGATTTCAGAACAAGCATTCAGCCTACTGGGAGTGCGGAATGAATCGACGGATAAAGTATTTGAGGGGCTTACCTATTCCGCGTACGAAAATAAACACCTTTACCAGTGGATTGGCGCAGCAGGTATAACAAAGGATATTACGTTTCACTGTTTCAGGCACACGTTTGCCACTTTGCAGCTTTCCAAAGGGACGGATATTTACACGGTGTCGAAAATGCTTGGACACCGCGAATTGAAAACGACGCAGATTTATGCAAAGGTTATAGACCAAACAAAACGTGAAGCGGCCGACAAAATTAAACTGGATTTATAAACCTTTAGGATGTTGACGTAATGGGCGTAAATGAAATAATCCAAAATATGCCGCAGGGCAATTGCAAATGTTTGCAAAAAGTACAGGCGAAGTACGTAAAAATCAGAAATGCAGCTTTAAAAGACGTTAAGGTAGGTGACATCCTTCATTCGTCTCAAGGTTCAAACCTAAATGAATACAAACAAGCGTGTGAAACTTATGGCGCTCAGTATTACCTTGATTTAATTGGGTTAGAACACAATGCTAATTGCAGCGACTTTAGGTCTATTTATCCACTTGTTGAAGAAAGTCGAAAACTTCGGGAAGGGGAAAAGAAACGACTTCCGAAAACCTTTGATAGCTTGATCGAAAAACCAAGGCAAAACTGGATAGCACAAATAAATAAATATAGCGACGCTCTTAAACGAAGCACTTCGTCATTAAATGAAATTAACACCAACCATTATTGGGCTATTGTAATTGCCCAACAACATTTAGAAATGTACGAAGCGGTTGCCTCAATGCCGATTCCGCGCAAGGAAATTCACGCTATTCATGCAACTTTTCCGGCAAAATTTTATGCTTTATATCATTGGCTTAAAATCGAAATGGGCACAGAAAGACAATTTGCTAAAAACGCCAACGACCAGTTTATTAAAAGCGAGATTGAGGCTTTCGTTGAAAACACATACCCAGAATGCAGCAAACAGGGATTTTATCGTTCGTTCATTAATTTGGACATTTCAAATCGCACTGCAATTGCAAAATCATTTGGAAAGGGCTATAAAGAAAAGCTAATTGCATTGTCCAATAACGATAGTCTGCTAATAAGCCGCTTGAAAAATTACCCCAACTAAAATTTCTTTCCTTGCTATTATTGAAATAAACGCGAGGTAAAATACCCGAAAAATACCCGGCCAATCACTGACGCAATTTGCATCAAACATTACGACGATGCAAAATTTAGTGTTAAGCACGCGAAACATTGATGACCTTATCAATGACGTTGCTAATAAGGTTGTTGAAAAAATCGACTTGTTCCTTATTCCACAAATGCAGCCAACTCAAACTGATCGTTGGTTCGACCTTACTGAGCTTTGTCAATATCTGCCCGACAAGCCCACAAAACCCACTGTTTATGGCTGGGTAAATGCTGGTATCATTCCGGTACATAAAGGCGGTAAAAAACTGCGATTCTTAAAATCAGAAATTGACGATTGGTTAAAACAAGGCCGAAAAAAAACGTTGGCGGAAACAGCCGCTGCCGCCGATCAGTACTTACGACGGAAGAAGAAAGGAGGCCAACATGAATGATGCGCATGTCAACGAAACCCTGAAACGCTTTATTAACGCAATTCAACCTTTCTGTCATGGCATTGAATCCCAATTTTAATTTTCCAAAATGTAGCATCGGGATTGAGGGGATAAAAAAAGAAGTCGACCAGTTAAAACTGCACCTTAATGATGCAAAAGAAAACAAAGGGCTGTTTACAGTAAAAACAGCAAATAGTTGGATTGAGCAAGCAAAAATCCGCCCTGTTCCGAAAATGCTATTTGGTGCATTTTGGTTTGAAGGGGAACTGTGCATTTTGTTTGCAGACACCAATTTAGGCAAATCAATTTTAGCTGTGCAAATCGGCAACAGCATAAGCAGAGGTGAGCAAATACCAGGATTTACTCTGGAAGCGCCAAAGCAACCCGTTTTATATTTTGATTTTGAGTTAAGCGATAAGCAATTTGAAAATCGATATTCGATAGACTTTAACCAGCACTATTGTTTTGACAACAATTTTATACGGGTTGAGATTAACTCCGATGCTGCAGTCCCCGAAAAGCAATCCTTTGAGGAATACCTCAACTATTCACTGGAGCGAACAATTATCGAAACAGGGGCAAAGATTTTAATCATTGACAACCTTACTTACCTGAGAAATGAAACGGAGAGAGCCAAGGATGCGCTGCCGCTAATGAAACATCTGAAAGCCTTAAAGAAAAAATATGACCTTTCAATTTTAGCACTCGCACACACACCCAAAAGGGATTTGGCAAAACCAATTACCCAAAATGATCTTCAAGGCAGTAAAATGCTGATGAATTTTTGCGATAGTTGCTTCGCCATTGGTGAAAGCAATACTGATAAAAACTTACGATACATAAAGCAGATTAAACAACGCAATACTGAGCTGATTTATGATGCGGAAAAGGTTTGTGTTTGTCGGGTAGATAAACCCCGCAATTTCCTATTGTTTGAGTTCGTGGAGTTCGGAACAGAGCGGGAACACTTGAAACAAATTCCCGAAAACGAAAAATCAGAATTAAAAAACAGTGTCAAAGCATTGCTGCAAGCGGAACCCAATTTAAAGGCGTATGCTATTGCACAAAGATTGTGTCCCGAAGGAGGCAATTTTAACAGCTTCAAAGTACGGATTTACAGAATTGTGAGTCAACTCACAAACGGTAGCGGTAGTAACAATTAGTAACACGTTACTAATTGTTACTACCGCTACTACTGTTACTACCGTTATCCAAAAAGTAAAAAAATGAATGAACATAGGTACGTACTTGAGCCATACAAAGGAATAGCTACCCGCTACTGCTGCCCCCGTTGTCAGCAAAGAAGCAAAACCTTTTCACGTTATATAGACACCGCAACAGGCGCATACGTAGCCAACGATGTCGGCAGATGCAGTCGTGAAAACAATTGCGGGTATCACTACACGCCGAAGCAATATTTTAAAAACAATAACTCGTCGCTTAACATCCCGCAACCGACAACATACAAAGCCCGTTCTGTTACAATGCAACCAAAGCCTATTTCATTCATCCCTACCGATGTGTTTAAAGAAAGTCTGACAGGCTATGAGGCGAACTATTTCGTGAGCTACCTCGTTAACCTTTTCGGGGTGGAGCTGACAAATAATTTGATAAGTCGCTATTTTATTGGGACGTCAAAGCGCTGGGATGGGGCAACGACATTTTGGCAAGTTGATTTAGGCGGAGAAATAAGAACGGGCAAAATAATGCTATACAGCCCTTCGACGGGTAAAAGAGTGAAAATGCCGTTCAATCATATCGACTGGGTACACAATGGTGTTAAGCTTGATGAATTTGGCCTAAAACAATGTTTGTTTGGGGAGCATCTTTTAGTTGATAGAACGAAACCCATTGCGATAGTTGAAAGCGAGAAAACGGCTATAATCGCAAGTGTCTATTTGCCGGATTTTATTTGGCTCGCGTGCGGACAACTGCAAGGCTTGTCAGAAGAAAAGTGCCGCGTATTAGCGGGCAGGGACGTTGTACTATTTCCAGACCTAAAGGCGTTTGAAAAATGGCAAATGAAAGCGGTTGAGCTTTCATCAATCGCGACGTTCACTGTAAGCAGCTACTTAGAACACAACGCCAGCGAGGACGAGAAGTCGGAGGGGTTAGACATTGCGGACTACTTAGTTAAATACGATTGGCAGGAATTCGTCAAACCACAAGCAAGCATCATTGAGTTACACCGGGAATTGACAACCGCGAGTGAAGAGTTTGTACGCGGCGAATTATCCAGTGATGAATACGGCTCAATCAGTGGCCGCATAAATCGTGATTTGATATTGCTTAACGCTGACCTGCGAGAGTTTATCCGAATGGGATATTGAGATGGATTTTGTAAACAACAAAAGAAAACAAAAAAGCGATGGGCTTAAAAAGAGGTCAAACGAATAATATACACGGTAGGCCGAAAGGAGCGGAAAATAAAGTAAAAGCGGATTTAAAGGGGGCGATTAAATTGTTCCTCGGAAACAATATCGGCAGATTACAGGACGATTTCGATTCCTTAAGCCCTAAAGATCGACTGCTATTTTTTGAAAAACTACTGAAATATGTGGTTGCCGCTCAGGCGGCGGTCGGAGACGAAGCGGACAAGGAGGGAATAATGATTCAAGGTATTTGGTACTCTGAAAAGCCACACCTCTCGGATGACCAATTTGCCGAATTGCTTAATTCGGTTAAGAATGCGACGTAAAACAATTTTTCTTTTAACGTATGTTTGTGCGATGCTATTCGCTCACGAAGTGGATTAGCATTATTTAAGACTGTTGTGCTATAACATAGTATTGCTACTTCTGAATCGCCAATTTCATAATACCAAGCAATGCAATGGATGTAGTACGCCGATATGGCGTAACTGTATCTTTTTGCTTGGTATGGGCTTTGGCGAGCCTTGAAGTGGCGAAAATGAATCACAGTTACGTCTTTCTTTTTTAACTTCTAAATACGCCAAATGAAGAAAGTCATTTTAATCGCCTCATTGCCGTTTATTGCGGCGTGCAATTCGGGAGGAGGTAATACCAATGTTACTCCCGCTAAAGCCTATTACGTTGTTCCTAACTGGCAAAACGACACATTGATCGGCATGTACTCCAACCTTAAAAAAGACACAATGTTTTCATTGATGGACAACGGGAAGTCATGTATAAAATATCGCGGTGTTGAGTATGAGATAAAAGCCTACATGTTAAACAACGCTGCGTTTACCCAAAATGCACAGCAATACTTTGTTGATATTTTTACGATGTCCGGGACGCAAGTAAACTCCGTTAACACACAAGATGCGAGTGCCGAGCCATCAAAGTATTTTGACAATGCTTACAGTACATGGAAAACCCAACATCAGGGTATAATGATAAACCATCCACCGTTTACAGACAGCGTTGTTGGTGGACTGTGGAGCACAGTTTACAAATAGAGTATTCGACGGAACAGCTTTCGCGTATTAATAATTTCGAAAACCGATAAAATGAAATTGATTCTTTTGATGAGCATCGCAGTCCAGCTATGCTGTGCCACTGCATTCTCCCAAATTAGAACTATTGGCCCGTACACGATAGGTAAAACTTCTTTGGCGGATGTTATTCAGTTAAAGACTGAACGGGGTTTAATTATTAACAATAATTACAACTCACTATGGCTTGATGTAAACGATGAGAATGAATTTTGGCATGGAGACAGCGTTTCAGTCATATCAGTCACAAATGACAGCCTGTACCCTGATGTTTACTTATGTTTTTACAAGGATACTCTTTTTGAGATAAAGGTAGGTTTTCCCTCTGCTGAGCTGATTACAGCTATAAAAGTGAAATGTGGCAGTGGTATTAAAAACAACAAATCAGTAATGACTAAGTGTGGTGCTAACGCGTTCCGAAATGTGATTAAGTGGAATGATAAAAACACGCTCATGTACTATCTTGATGAGAGATATTTCAAAAGCGGCTGCGACGTAAATTTTTTTAAGGTCTTATGCATAAAGGACGTGAAATTATCCAAAGAGGCGGAGGCTTATAGCTCAAGAACGGCACGGCAGAACAAGACTAAAAAACTAAACGATGCGCTAGATATCATCAAATAGCTCAGATTTTCCAAATGGATATGCCCCAATTATTTTGCAACAGACATGTGTAAATATTTCTCTACAAAAATTTATGTATGTTCAAATTAATTACATATAATTGTATAAATTATATAATCAAGGGTGTTCGGCACGGATTTTGTCATATAAACGATAGTGCTCCCTATTACAATAGAAAGCATGAGAATAGCATATTTGAAGTGGATACTTACGTGGTCATTGGCTTTGTTACCGTTAATTTTTCATTTTTGTAAACAATTTTTTACGACAATACACGTTCCTTTAGATGAAGTGTGTGGCAACGGAGAACTTTTTTTAGTAAGTATTGTTGTTGTCGGAGAGCCTTTTAGTCGGCTAATAATTGCTAAGGTGAATCCTGCAACGACTTTGGGATATGTGATTAGCTCTTTGATGTTGCTTCTGTTTTGCACGTACATGTATGCACTAATCGACCTAAGCCCTGAAATGTCAAGTATTTGCAGCGCTGAAAGCCAAACTGTAGAAAGCAATTCGGGTGTGAGTACAATTAAGGCAAAAGAGATTGAAAAAATTCGTCAGATAAAAACAATGAAGATATCTGTTTCTTTAAGTACATTTGCAGCCGCCCTTATCATTGGTGGGTTTGCAGTGTATCACACACACAAGAACGGTCATCATTGAAAACAAAATAATTATGCACCTTAAAAAATAGTGCTTATGAATTTACTCATTTTTATTGTCCCTTTTTTAGCAGTTGTGGTGTCTGTTATTACATTTAGTATGGACAAGCACAGTCACAAAAAGAAAACTGAGAATACTCAGGTAAAACACCCAGCACACTAATTTCTATAACGGTTTGAATAGTCCTGAAAAAAGTTGACGGATTTTAAATAGTCCCGGTTGCCTCAAGTGGCCGGGATTTTTTATGCACCTGTTGTGGCGTTTTCATGCCTAAAGAAAGATGAGGTCGTCGATTGTTGTACAAATCTACAGCTTGTTCTGTCAATGGTATCGCTAACTTTTTATTTGGCAACGTAGCGCCTAAACCAAATTCATCTTTTAGG
>NZ_QKTW01000032.1 GCF_003236175.1 Taibaiella soli
CGACGTGTTGATTGTTCTGAGGCTATGATAAAAATTGTCTTTATCAAAATCATGCTTAAAAGATTAACTACTTCTTTTTAAACACCCTCTCAGTGTGACAAAGAATGGGCGGTTTTAGGTTTTAGGCTTTAGGCTTTCAGCGTTATGCTTTCAGCTTAAAATTTAAAATTGTAGGTAACGCTAGGTAAAATCGGGAAGATACTTACCTGCATTACTTTCGCCTGAATGCCTTTGGTGGCATTGCCTCTTGTATCTACGTAAAGGAAATACGGATTGTAGCGATTATAAACATTATAGATCGAAAAGTTCCAACTGCCCTGCCATTTGTGTTTTTTCTTATGTTGCGGTGTTAGATTGGCAGAGATATCCAACCTGTGATATGGCGGCAACCGATAAGCATTGATAGAACTGAATTGCTGGATTAACTGCTGCTCGATGAAATAATAATTGGTTGGCAAGGTGATAGCATTCCCCGAACCATAAACGAAAACAGCGGAGAATGTCCAGCGTTTGCTATGTTCGTAAGAAGCAACTACCGAGAGATCATGGCGGCGATCATACTTAGCCGGGAACGGCTCGCCATTGTTTAGATCCGGGAATTTACGGTAGGTCCAGGAAAGGGTGTAACCAATCCAGCCGGTGAATTTTCCCTTTGTTTTATTAATGAAAAACTCTGCACCATATGCTTGTCCGGTACCGAATACAAAATCCAGTTCTTCATCGGTCAGATTGTTGGGTGTATAACCGTCGCGAAATTCAATCTGATTGTTCATCTTCTTGTAATACAATTCTACTGAAGTTTCCAGTTTGTTTTCAAAGAAGTTGCGGAAATAGCCCAGCGAATATTGCCATGCTTCCTGTGGTCTTGTAATATAAGTACTCGGAACCCAGGTATCGGTCGGAAGGGTGGTGCCGTTGTTGGTTACCAGGTGAATGTACTGGTAGGTTTTTGTGATGGATGCTTTCATTGATGATTGCTCGTCGAGCAGCAAACGCACGTTCAGTCTCGGTTCAAAACCGCCGTATTGTTTTACGATATCACTGGCGCCGTAAAAGCTGCTATCCGTTTTATCGCGGTTCTGATCATAATCGTATTTCCAGTAAGGGCCTACCTGGGCAAACCAGCTATAACGAAGTCCTGCATTAACCCGGATTTTCGGACCAAGGTCAAATTCATCCTGCACATAAGCTGCGGCTTCGTGTGCGTATTTGATAAAAGGATTTTGCGGATCGAACGACACGGTATCGCTTTTGCCGGAAACGGTATTAGGTGTAAATGTGTGATAAATATAGAGCAAGCCCGTTTTGAAATGGTGGTTGAATGGTGTGAAATAATCCAGGTCCATTTTTCCATTCCAGTCACGGATGCCGGAAGAAAGTTTTACCGCAAAACTGTTTTGTTCGCCGGAGAATGAAAATTTGTAATCGTTGAATACCGCGGTTGTATTCAAAAATACACGGTCGCTAAAAAGGTGGTTCCAGCGTAGCGTAGCAGTGCTATTTCCCCAAGGGATTTTTACATTAAATGATTCGTCAGCGTTGTTAAATATAAACTGATCACGACCAAAATAACCGCTTAGATACAACCTGTCTTTCTTCGTCAAGTTGTAATTAGCTTTGATATTGACATCGTAGAAATAATAGCCGGAGCCATATAGACTGCTGCTTCTTGGTGTAAATGGCTTTACCAGCAGATCAATATAAGTGCGGCGGGCAGCAATCATAAAGGAACCTTTGTTCTTATCAATCGGGCCTTGTATCGTAAACCGGGAAGCGATCAAACCAATTCCGCCTTCACCGTGAAACTGTTTCATATCGCCGTCTTTCATCGACACATCTACCACAGAAGATAAACGGCCACCGTAACTGGCCGGCATACCGCCTTTAATCAGATTCACACTTTTGATCGCATCAGAATTAAAAACAGAAAAGAAACCAAATAAGTGACCACTATTGTAAACCACAGCATCATCAAGTAAAATCAGGTTTTGATCCGGACCGCCTCCGCGTACGTAAAAGCCAGAGTTGCCTTCACCGGCTGATTGAACGCCGGGCATCAACTGCAAGGTTTTCAGGATGTCAGATTCTCCGAAGATCACTGGTAAAGTTTTTACTTTATCCATCGGCAGCGACATCGTTCCTACTTCCGTTCCTTTTACGTTTTGATCCTTGCGCGTGGTGGTCACTTCCACTTCCTTAATGATGGTCTGATTTTGGAGTTCGGCGTTATAGGTTGTGCTTTCAATCAAATTCATATTAACCGAAAGCGATCCATAGCCGACATAAGAAAAAATAACGGTGTAGCTGCCTGCAGGAAGAGAAACAGAATAGAAGCCGTAATTGTTGGCCTGCACACCGATTTCGAGCTCTTTGATGAAAACGTTGGCATTAATGAGTGTCTCTCCGCTTTGTGCGTCTTTCATATAACCGCTGAGGGTGATTTTTTTCTGTGCAGCAGCGGGTACAATCCAAACAAAACAACAAACCAGAAGTAAAGACAACCATTTGTTTTTGGCCAACAAAGTCATAGTGAAAACTTGTAATGAATTTACACTAATTTTCTGGTGATTGGGCAATGCTGAATAGGGAATTTTTTAGGAGATAACCTGGGAATAGTCAACAGCGAAACAATGTCATTTTCCAGAGCTTTTGCTTTCACGTATTTGTTGCGGGAGCTGCGAGAATAAGAGGAATTGCGCCAGGTGGAATCTTTGGAAATTTCAGACCACACGGGTATTCATCATTGACCATTCACGTTTTATTTTTGACGTTTCACAAACAATCAGCGATCTAAAATACTCCGCAGAGTTTCTTCTCGCTTCTTCTAAAACGGTAGCCGACTTCCAGGTGGAGACTCTGGACATTTACAGAAGCGTTGGGGATGAGCATTACACCGCTGGTAGCGGTTTGTCCGCGGTAATTACAAAGCACATAATAATCCGGGCAGTTGTAACTGAAATTTAACCCCCAGCTCAGGCCTCTGACAAATGTAAACGCGGGCAAATCCTTTTTGTCTCCTTCTGTACGTAATATGGTATGGTCGGTACCTACGAGCGCGCTGAATGCCGGATTGCAACTCCATTTTCCGCCGCTCCAGACGAAATTGTAACTGTAGCCGATGTTTCCAACCAGCGCCATCCGATGCGTAGAAAATTTTCCTATCGCAACATTAATGGGAACTACATTTCCGGAGTCTGTTTTGGATGTGTATCCGGAATTGAGCACCGCGCTGTCTTTGGAACGAAGTATCTGGTATGAACTTGTGACGGATGCTATAACGCTTCCTGCCGAGCGTGTCTGCAATTCATAACATTGGTTGGCGGCCCGGTATGAAAACCGTTTGTAATTAAAAAAATAAGAAAACGTTCCGCTGTAGTTTCTGTATGAGATATTGCCCAGCTGATGAAGCGGTCTGAAAACATCGTTGGAATCAGGGGACAAATAGAGCAGCCCGTTGATTTTGGTGAACGAACCTTCAATTCCATAGTTGCGCGCATTCTTGGCGAGCCCGAGATGCGCACTTCTGGCATTGTTGCTTTTGTCACGCAGCGTTGACGGGAGCAGAACACTATACTCCGCTATCAGATAACCGTAAATAAAACCACCGCCGATAGTGAGCCCGGTGTTGGAAACGAGTTGTGGTTTTATGGTCTGATCCGGAGATACTTTTAATGGGGCAAGCGTAAATGTTGTCGATACGGCTGAAGCATCAATCCATACAGATTCAGCTTTGGCATAAGTCTTGATTCTATTGGTATCTCTGGAGAGCCAGCTTTGTGAAAGGAAATTTATTTCTGCATGAAGAGGAGAGATGCCCAGCAGCAAAACAAACAGCAGTAACAGCTTTAAATGATCAACAAAACGGTAACTAAACACTTGCGCTATTTTTCAACAATTTTTGGGCAACTCAAGAGCCATTTTAAAATGGAAAATAGTGAAAAGGAACGGACGCAAAAATAAGCGATAAAAGTTAAATATAATAAGTTAAAATAAAACAGCGCCTCCAAAACTTTGAAGACGCCGAGTTAGATATTCTTTAAAATTCAAATACCAGCGGTCGAAAAAGCCACCGCAACTATTTGATGGTTTGATTTGTGATTTATTTCAGAGAATCACGGTTCTCGCCACATTCCAGCATTTTCTTGCCGAAATACGGATTCTTGATTTCCTCTTCGTTGCTCAGCCAGTATGCGCCTTTGTCATCAAATGCCATCGGGCAGAACTGACGATATACATGTGCATTTTTCAGGTCTGCGTTTTTCAGTACTGCAAACATCGCATCGCTGATTTTTTCAAAAGAAGCACGTTTTTTGTCGATGTTTTCATTCTTTTTGGCATCAGAAAGATTAGCGCTGAACGTTTTCATGGTATCCAGATAAGGCTGCATCGCAGTAGCGTGTGCAGCATCAGCTTTCAGATAAGCGGCCATTGAATCTACACTTACATTCAGTTTTTTCGCAGCTTCGTCGGCTTTTGCGGCATCCGTAGCTACAAAGGCATCTTTCAGTGAGTAGTAATCTGTAACAACAGTCATCAGTTTGCCGGTACCCGCTTCAGAAAGCTGGCTGGTCACTTTTTGTTCTTCCTGTTTAGGCGCTTCAGTAGCAGTCGAAGCTGTTTTGTCGCTGGAAGCATTATTACAGCTCGCAATCGTAAAAGTTCCGGCGGCAAGCAGTATCCATAATTTGCGCATGAAAATCGTTTTTGGGAGACGCGAAGTTAGTTAATACCGTAATAAGTTAACAAGTTGATAGGTTGAAACGTTAAAATGTAGCCTCATCCGTTTAATGCAACCGTTATCACTGTCAGCTGTCGATTGAGATATAGTTTCGTTAAAGTTGTTTTTGCGAGTTATAGGTGATGATATATCCATATACATTGCAACACTAACAAAAAAGCAAATGAAATCCGCGCTCTGTGTCTTGCTTTCTGCCTTCATGGCGACCCTTTATCCGCTACACGCATCTGCTTCACTCGCCGGCCACGGAGGACATGGCGGCGGTCATGGTGGCCACGGCTGCCACGCTTCTGGACATTCGTCAGGACACTCCTCTGGTGGACACGCATCAGGGCATTCTTCGGGTCATTTTTCAGGTCATGGTGTACATTCTAGTGGCGGAACGGGTTACGCGCCCACAACAAACCCCTGGCAGGCATTTAAGGAGGAACGCCGACTAGAAGCGCCATTAAAAGGAGTTCCGGAAATAAACGGAAGTATTGGAACGCCAACGCCGATTATCGTCCCCGACATGAGTTTGCGAATGACATCGCCTGTTTTGTTTGGCACTTTCAGATATCATTTTTCCAAAGCCTGGGCAATTGATCTGACGGCTGGTACGCAGACCTATTGGGGAAAGGACACTTGTTTTTGTTCTACACCTAATGAAAACGGACAGGTTTTCGATTATAAGGTTACTGCCTACAGTCTGCAAACGGGCGTTACCTGGATTGCCTACAGTCTCCGCAAATGGCAGATTTATACGAGCTTGCTTTTCGGTGCTACTTACTTTACGGAAGCCGATGATTATGCGGATGGCACGAGGTCCTGGATTGATGGCTACCGTTTTTCGGTGCAGTACACTTTAGTGGGGCTCAGGTATGGCCGCGATCTGGGCGTATTCGGAGAGTGGGGCGTAGGCACGAAAGGTCTTTTTAACGGTGGTCTTTCCTGGCAGATGCAGCCACATAAGCACATACACGGTGTATAGGTTAATTCGTTAGAGGGTTAATAGGTCAATGTTGCAGGCTATAAGTTTTATGTTATAGGTGGTCGCGTTTGCGGGCATTTTTAACTGTCCGTTGTCCATTGTCAATTGTAACTTATTTAACCATTTACCAATTTAACCTTTTGCCCAATTAACGTACCTTTGCGGCCTTATGTTGATTTCCTTACAGAACATTTCTTTTTCTTTCGGTGCCAGACCCATGTTGGAAGATGCCAGCTGGCAGATTGGTACAGGTGAACGTATCGGCCTGGTGGGTGTAAACGGCGCCGGAAAATCTACCTTACTGCGTTTAATTACAGGAGCTTATAAAGTTGATAGCGGTGTTATTAATAAACCGAAAGATGTAACGATCGGTTTCTTTAACCAGGACTTGTTGAGTTTCTCTACTGACAATTCTATTCTGAGTGTGGGTATGGGCGCTTTTGAACGTGCACAGGAGATAGAAATAGATATGAACCGCATTTTGCATGAACTGGAATCTAAACCAGATGATGCGGATCTCCTCGACGAATACAGCCATGCGTTGCATGATTTTGAAGTTGCAGGAGGGTATGAAATGGAACATAAAGCGGCAGAAGTATTAGAAGGACTTGGTTTTTCTACCGCCGATCTGCAACGTCCGTACAATCAGTTTAGCGGTGGCTGGCGGATGCGTGTGCTGCTGGCTAAAATGATGCTTCAGGCGCCGGATCTGTTGTTGCTCGATGAACCTACCAACCACTTGGATCTTCCGTCGATCGAATGGCTAGAAAGATACCTGCAGGGCTATCCGGGTAGCGTAGTAATCGTTTCGCACGATCGTTATTTCCTGGACCGTATGGTGACGAAAATTGTAGAAGTATGGCAGCGTGATCTGGTTCCATATAGCGGTAACTATTCTTTCTTCGAGAAAGAAAAAGTAGAACGTATGGAACTGCAACAGCGCGCTTACGAAAATCAGCAAGATTATATCCGTCAGCAGGAACGTTTTATTGAGCGTTTCCGTGCGCAGGCTACCAAGGCAGCACAGGCACAAAGCGCCCTCAAACGACTGGATAAACTGGACCGTATTGAAGCGCCGGATGGCAGTGTGCCGGTGATGAATATCAACTTTGACGTAGCCGTACAACCAGGTAAGATCATTTGTACACTGAAGGATGTTTCTAAAAGTTTTGGCGATCTGCAGATTCTGAATCATGCCAACGCCGAAATTATACGTGGTGATAAAATTGCACTGATCGGTGCGAACGGTAAGGGTAAATCTACTTTGCTCCGTATCATCGCTGACCGTGAAACATTTGACGGGGAACGCAAAGGTGGTCACAATGTGGAAGAAAGCTTCTATGCACAGCACCAGTTGGAAGCGTTGAACGTAGAAAATGAAATCCTGGACGAACTGAAATCTGCCGGCACTGGCAAAACGGAGCTGGAACTGCGTCAGCTGCTGGGTTGTTTCTTATTTAGCGGTGATAACGTTTTCAAAAAAATCAAAGTGCTTTCTGGTGGTGAAAAAGCGCGCGTAGCGCTGGCTAAGGTAATTGCTGCTAAAGGCAACTTCCTGATGCTCGATGAACCGACCAACCACCTGGACATGCATTCGGTAGAAATGCTGATCGATGCATTGAATAAATATCAGGGTACACTCATCTTCGTATCGCACGATCGTTATTTCGTAAGTAAAACGGTTAATAAAATCTGGGAAATCATCGACGGTGAGATCAAAGAATTTATTGGCAGTTACGATGAATGGGTCGTTTATAAAAAAGAGCGTGCAGAACGCGAGGCTTTAGAAGCTAAAAATGCGGCACCGAAACCTGTCGAAAAAAAAGTAGAGGTTAAGAAAACGGTTTCGCTGAGTGAAAACGAACAACGTAATCTGCGTAAAGAGCATCAGAATAAAACCAAAGCGCTGGAGCGTCTGGAGGGTGACCTGAAAAAACTGAATGAAGAAAAAACGTTGATAGAAGGCAAACTTGGAGATCCTGCGGTGTACAGCAATAAGGACGAATTCAAAAAGCTCGACGACCAGTACAAGCAACTGACAGCAAAACTGGAAACAATAAATACGCAATACGACAAGACTTTTGAAGAAGCGATGGAATTGGAAGAGAAGCTGGGGTAATTCTCAATTGACAATGGACAGTTGCTCGGATTTGGTAAGTTTCCCGCAAAGATGCATAAGAAGCAAAGGCGCTAACTCATTTTATAACTAAAGGGATTTTCACTGGCAATGACATGAGCACCCACGCGGATCATCACGACGAGGACCATATGGACGAAGTGGTGATCTGATTTCGCGCTTCATTAATAACACAAATTCGCAGTGAGGTCGCGTCGCTGTGAGAAAATAACTAAAAGGCTTTCGAAAGAAAGCCTTTTTTAATGCTCGTGCTCTGCGAGGAACGAAGGTGATACAAAACATGTGCAGATTGCTTCGCAAGCTCGCAATGACGCGAGTAACAGTGGTTATTGGTTTTAATGTCATCCGGACAAAGCAGGGATTCCGCGGAATAAGTGCCCCTTTATGCGGGACGTCTCCTAATCTGGACGTGACAAACGCGAATAATAATTCCCTATAAAACATTAAATTCCCTTCATGAAATACCTCCTTCTGTTTTCCCTGGCATTGCTATCAATCGGTTCGGTTGCACAAAATGTAGTGCCGCATAAAGCTGCTAAAAGCACGAGGGTAATCATTCGCGAAGGAAAAGAAGTTTCTTATTGGGAGCTTGATCCGAAGGCGCCTTCACAAGAATATTATTTAAAACATCCGCACAGAAAACAACGCATTAGTTTCATTACCGACAGTGATTCTACTAGCTATCAATCCCACTATGGAAAGCAGTTTGAATTGGTTGTTGAATTGCCGGACACTGTGTATTTGTTTCTAAGCATTATTGCAGCGGAAAAGGGAAAATAAAAAATGGAACAGCCCGGTATTCACCAGCCCGTTCCATTAGCTATAATTGTCCGAACTCTTTTACTTATAAGCGATCAGCGCAGTTGCGGGCCCCGTAAGCGGCATTGTTGCCACATCTTTAAAACCTGCTTCAATTGCCCAGCGTGTAAAGTCAGCTGCAGTATAATCAAATCCTGCCGGTGTTTCAATCAGCATATTTAATGACATCAGCAAGCCAAACACATTTTGTCTGCGTTCGTCATCAATAGTATTTTCAATCACAACCAATGCGCCATCTGTTGGCAAAGCTTCAAAAGCTTTCCGGATCAACATTTTCTTATCATCGAGTCCCCAATCATGAAGAATATTACCCATTGTAATGAGGTCCGCATGGGGTAATGGATCTTTAAAAAAATCACCAGCCATAAATTGCACACGGTCTTCTACATGCCGTTTGGCAATATTTGCTTTAGCAATTGGTCCTACCTGTGGTAAATCATAAACTGTACATCTTATATCCGGATGCGCTAATGCAATCTGGATTGATAAATCACCACCTGCACCACCTACATCCATATGGGTGCCATATTCTGAAAAGTCAAACTGATTGGCAAAGAGGTTGAAATTCCCTGCCTGTATGGAACCCATGGCGCCGACAAACTCTTTCAAACGATTTTCATCTTCATAAAGTGAATCAAATATTGGCGCTCCGCCTTTGGCTACTTCGTTTTGCGGCTTACCGGTTTTCAGCGCTTCATCGAGATTGCCCCAGAATGTATACAGACGATTGTTGAGCATCTCTAACATTCCGCCCATGTAAGTGTCACGGTTTTTGTTGAGATACATGTCTGTGTCAGGTGTATTAAGATATCTGGCTTCTGGTCCGTCACCGGAGCGTGTGATAAAACCCATGGCTACAAGCGTATCCAGGAAATCTTCGAGCCCGCGCCCGTGCAATTGAAGTTCATTTTTAATGTCGGCAGCCGTTTTGCTGCAATCGCAAAGATGTGTGAATAGTTCGAAGCCGATTGCGGTCAATAATACTTTGGATGACCAAAAGGCGAAACCGGCTTGCATGATTCGAGCGGGGGTGATCTCGATCTGTTCTGAAGTTTCTGCGGTAAGCATTGGAATTGATTTTAAATGAATTAAAGAATGAATAGTCCGGAGGATAGCAACACAATGAAATAACTATTTTTTAATGCATGTTTGGAAAAACACATAGACTAAAATTAATAAATTATAATCTATTTTCCTATTTAAGCAGCTGCCAATTAGGGCTGAACGTTTAACCGTAAAATCAGTCAGTTAACTTTCCTATTATAAAAGAATTCGTTTTCTTTAATAAAAATTATCATATGAAAGGATTCGTACTTGCAGCTTTTTGTTTTTGCACTGCGACAGGTGCTTTCGCTCAGACATCCGATGCTGAGGTAGACGCGGTGGTAAATCTTTTAGCCGTTCAGAAGAAAGAGGCAATCAGCAAAATGGTTTCCGTTTCCGGGAAAGACTCGGCCGCATTTTGGAAAATCTATGATGAATATGCCAAGAAAAATGTGGCCACCGGCAAAACCCGGATCCGTTTGTATGAACAGACCGCGCATTCCTACGGCAATATGACTGCAGCCAGTGCAGATTCACTGGCGACACGTTATTTCGCGAATCGCGGTGATCAGGAAAAAACACTCGAAGAATATTATTACAAGATTAAAAAAGCAACGAATTCTGTTGTGGCATTTGAATTCTACCAATCAGAAGTGTACCTGCTTACTCAGATCAGAGCCAGTATTATGCAGCAAATACCAACCTATGGTGAAGTACAGCTGGCGGCTACTAAGAAGTAGGTAACAGTAGATAGTTGTTTGAAGGAGACAGAAATTATCACGTCTATTAACTAGAAACCAACAACTATCTTTACGGAGATGTTTGAGCAAATAGACCTGTTTACAGATAAATGCCTTTCGCTGACACCTGGCGAACGTGAATTTTTTCATTCGCTGCTCAAGTTCAAACGTGTGCGTAAACGTACCTACTTGTTGCAGGAAGGAGAAGTCTGCGATTTCGAAGCTTTTATCGTGAAAGGCTGCATCCGTACCTATTTTCTCAGTGACGACGGTACCGAAACGATTTTATCGTTTGCAATTGAAAACTGGTGGGTGAGCGATTTGTATAGCTTCACGGAACAGAAACCTTCGGACATGTTTATTGAAACATTGGAAGACTGTGAGCTGCTCATCATTGACTATAAAAGCAAAGCTGAACTGTACGAGAAAATACCAAAGTTTGAAACGCTGTTTCGCTTGCTGGTGCAACGTTCTTTGTTTGCGTTGCAGAAACGTTTTCATAGTCTGGTTTCTCAAACGGCGGAGCAACGTTATGTGGCGTTCACTGAAAAGTATCCGGAAATAGTGCAGCGTGTGCCGCAAAATCAGATTGCGCGTTATCTGGGCGTTTCTCCTGAGTTTTTGAGCAAGGTCCGCAGTACAATACTTAAGAAAAAATAAACCTGGAAAGAGTTAAAAAGTTAAAGGGTTAAAATAGGTGAACGTCACACCTTCAACGTTGCCCCTTTAACCCTTTAATAAATTAACTAATTACCTAACGAAATACCTGTTGATTCGCCCATTTGATTTCGTCGTGCGTGATCGTGTGTCCCATCTGTGAATATATTTTTTCCGTGACATCAGCGCCCATGCTTTTTAATATCCGGGTGCTTTCGTGCACGCGTTCTACTGGCACATGAAAATCAGGATCACTGCTGCCGATGAAAACAGGCATTTGTTTAAAATCTCCCTTATAGTTGTCTGCATAGATTTTATCGCCAATCAGTCCGCCTGTGAAGGCTACAGCGCCTCCATAACGATTAGCATTGCGCGCTATAAATTCCAGCGTCAGACAAGCGCCTTGTGAAAAGCCGAGAAAGAATATGTTTTCTTTCGTGATCCCTGCAGCCTCTACTTCCACGACTAATTTGCCCAGCACTTCCAATGCACTGCTCAGCCAGGGTTCGTTCTGTGCCGGTGGGGCAAGGAATGATTGTGGATACCACGTACTGCCCGTTGCCTGGGGCGCGAGCAGCGCATAGTCTGCCACGTTCAGATGGGGTGCAATGGATAGTATGTCTTCGGCATTCGCACCGCGGCCATGTATCATAATGAGCGCTTTTTTTGCGTTATCCAAAGGTTGTCCTGCCCTTACTATTTTATATTGATGCATTGTGTGGTCCTTTATTTTAATGACGGCAATATTTTTTCAATTTCTGCTCTTGCCGGTTCATATTGTTTTGGCAAACGCAGGCTGGTGCCTAATTTATCCAATGGTTCATCTACTGTAAAGCCCGGATTGTCTGTAGCGATTTCAAACAGTACGCCACCTGGTTCGCGGAAATACAAAGAGAAGAAGTAGTCACGATCAATCTTTGGCGTGATCTGCAAACCTTTGCTTAAGATTTTTTCACGGAAGGCCATCTGAATAGTATCATTCGCTACGCGAAAAGCAACGTGGTGATTAGTGCCGGCTGCATTATGTCCGCGTTGTCCATTTGGTTCGGCCAGCAGGTCTATAACATTGGCCGTAGCCATTGCATCTGTTGTGAAACGGTATCGATTACCTTCTTGTGCTTCCAGTTTATAACCGAAGATATCGGTCAATACTTTTGCCGTTGGATCAATATCTTTTAATGTAAGAGTAGTGCTGTGAAAACCTTGTGTGGCCGTATCTTTCTTGAGTTCATCCGTTTCCCAGCCAATGCGGACATCGCCGTTTTGGGGAACGATCAGGCTTAGTTGCAAACCATCGGGATCAGTAAATGAAAGATATTGATCATCGAAACGCTCGTTTATTTCCTGAAACGGAACATTATATTTTCTGAAGCGGTCTTTCCAGAATTCAAGACTGCCTTGTGGTACCGCATAACCGATTTCAGTCGCCATTCCAACACCGTTCCGGCCCTGTCCGATATTTTGCCACGGAAAGAACGTAAGAATAGTTCCAGGTGTGCCGTGTTCATCTCCGTAATAGAAATGGTAAGTACCCGGATCGTCGAAATTGACTGTTTTTTTGACCATGCGAAGGCCCAGGACTTTGGTATAAAAATTGTAATTGCGTTGGGCATCTCCGGCAATAGCCGTAATGTGATGTAGCCCTAAGATATTTTCGTTCATATTTTTGTTGTTGTATGTTGAGTTGTAGATTCTACGTTTAAAGTTTTGTGTCAGCTGAAAGCAGCGCGTATTTCGTTTTCCAGCAAACCGCTGCCGCCACCGTAATGCCGGATGATTTTTATCTGAGCATTTAATTGATTGACAGTTGATACCAGTGTTTGTTCTTCTGCCTGCGATACGCCTGCGCAAAGCAAAATGGCATCGAATGGTTCGTTTTTCAGTAGTTGCTGTGCATCCAAAATAGAAAGTGCGATGGTCCCAGTCCAGCCCGAATGGCTATTGATGAGCCGTTTCAGTACTTTCATGATTTCTTCATGATAGCCCACAGCCAGTATTTTTAGTGATGATTCGTCATTCATAACGATGTATTTTAAAATTGCATTGGCACTTCTATTACCAGTAATTGCGCGTTTTCACTATTGACTTTCCCGCTGAAATGATCGATTTCAGTAATTCCCAATCCGTCTCCGTCCGATAATTGATGTCCGTCTACTTCAATTAATTGATGTCCGTCTACTTCAATAGCTCCGGTGATGACATAGAGATAAATCCCATTGCCCTTCAAATGAACAGGATAATTAAACGTCTGATGTTTTTCGAAGTTTCCGATGCTCATCCATGCATTTTGTTGTATCGCAGAAATTGTTTCGGAGGCTTGCGGTGCGATAAAAGCTTCGAAATGACTTCTGCCTTTTTCAGTTGGAAGCGCAACCTCCTGGTATCGCGGTGAAGTATTTAGCTCGTTGGGATAAATCCAGATTTGAAGGAATCGTGTTTCCCCATCAGGCTCGTTGTTGTACTCACTGTGGAAAACACCACTGCCGGTACTCATGATCTGTGATTGACCTGCGCTAATGATTTTTTCATTGCCAAGATTGTCCTTATGTTTTAAGCTGCCTGTAAGCGGAATGCTGATAATCTCCATATTGTCGTGCGGATGATTGCCGAAGCCTTTTCCTGCGACAAGGATATCGTCGTTAAACACACGCAGCGCTCCAAAGTTCATCCGTTTGGGATTGTAGTAATCTGCGAAACTGAAAGTCTTTTTACTATCGAGCCAGTCATTGTATTCATGATGGCGGCTGTCTGATTTGTGGAAGATATATTGTGCCATACCTCTTATTTACAACACAAATTTCCGAAGAGTCGGTATACTGGCGAATAATATGGGTTAAGAAAGCGACTTAATGTAGGTTAAGATTTTAAATCGCCGATGCCCCGCCCGTTGTCATACCGAGTGCAGTTGAACCATAGAGCGTTGGCCACAGCATGCATTTTTCGTAAAGGCGCTAACTTAAATTCTCTCACGACGAACGCGAAGGCGCGAAACCTCATAGCGTAACTTATTCCTGCCCGTTGTCATACCGAGTGCAGTTGAACCATAGAGCGTTGGCCACAGCATGCATTTCTCGTAAAGGCGCTAACTTAAATTCTCTCACGACGAACACGAAGGCGCGAAACCTCATAGCGTAACTGGAAATTTGTATAAGTACGCTTCTTTCTTGCCGCTTCCGCCATCCCAGCGATCATAAAGATAACAGTAACCGTTTTGTGCAAAACAATACAAAGCACTCGCACCATTATTATCATCCTTTAGCCATACACGATAGACTGTGAATTTATTTTTGTGAGACACCAATACGTGCGCCAGTGGCTGCACGCCCGCACGCACCGATTTGGTAACCACTACGGTATAGGTATTTCCATCACCGTCGGTATAGTTTACGGGAATACAATAATGGCGTATGTAACGACGGAAAGTAGCAGGAACATAATCGGTCTCTGTTGCCAGAATTTTACTAGTGTCGGCGCAGTAATTAATGAGATAATATCTGTTTGGTTTTTCGCCCGGAATATATTTGAACGCATTGCAAACAGGCGCCTCGTTTTGCACCAGCCAATTGGTAACGCTTCCTTTATGCCTAAACGCTTCGGGATCCTTTTCATTAGAGATCGGCATTAAAATCGGGTCAATTGTGTTTAATGGACTGATTTGACCATGACAGAGCACGTACCCCTTCCATGTGCGTGGGTCAAGCCGCTGTTCTTCGGAAATCGGAAGGTAAGGAGGTGCAGTTCCGAGGTACATATCGTGCCGCACTTTTGCTGCAATAGAATCGCTGTAGGATTTTCCAGTAAGCAAATACACACTATCACCGGATGTACGCACTACCTGTATTGGATCGCCGGTTAGTGAGACTTTAACGGGTGTAGCTTCCGCATCAATTACCGAAATATTATCTGTCATCTGATTGCGCTGCGCAGCGGCTTTGTATGCATCGCGGTCTGGCCTGATGGTCTGCACAAATTGAGATAACACTTGCTTTTCTTTTGGGCTGCAATTGTTACAAGACGTTTTTAACTGAATGATGATTGTATCAAGCGTGTTCGTTTTCGTTCCGGCATCGCGCACGGCAGTGGCCCAATAGTTCATTGCCCTTTCAGCGATGGCGTTGTAACCGGTAAAAAAATGCAGAAATTCCCGGGTGTGATTCAGAACGTAACCTGTGTAACGTACACTGGTTAAGCTGTCTGGGGCGTGGTTGCCCATTATCAGAAAACTGGTAGCAGTCTGAAAATAAAATGGTTTGTAAATATGCTGCGCCTGTTCCAGCGAATCGATGATACTGGAGCCTACTTTTTTAAACGCATCAGACTCTTTGCTGTGTTTTAAAAGTTCCGGCGCATCATTTCGTGTCTGTAAAGGCCAGATTGCCCAGGATTCTTTGGAGAAATAGTTTATAAACGCAGGATCGTCCCGGTAGAAAGCCATCTCCTTCATGAATAATTTCGGATCATTACCGCTGGTTTTCAGAAAAGTCTGCAACTCGGCTGTGGAGGCTGTGACATAGATGGTAGATCCTGTGTTGTAATCGCTGGATTGATCCGTGTAAACTTCGTAGGGCAATGTGTATTTCTTCGAGCGGATACATTTGTCCAGGTAATCGAGATCCATCAGGCGAATGCTCAGCGTGTCCCCACGCAGGGCAATTTTCATTATGTTGTGTGTGCCTGTTTCATATTTTGAAAGTACTTCCTGTTTTGTTGCCGCGTCATAACGAGTTTCGGTCACTTTTAGATCAGCTGCATCCGCGTAAAGCGTACCTTTCAATTTTAAAAAGCCGGTCATATAGTATTGATCCGGACCTTCTGTATGGTGTCTGATGATGTATTTATTGCTCTCGGCGGAGGTGATTTCCCAACTGTTAAAAGAGATTTTATCGGGGGTATTGTCCGAAATCCAGGAACCTTCAATGCCAGCGAGTTTTATCAGGTCTTTCAGATAATAGATCGGATTCATGATACACCCGCTGAGCGGCAGCAGGATCAGAGACAGGAGTACGAAGCAGAGCTTGTTTCGACGAGTGTAGCGCATACAAGTTCTAAGTTATGGGTTCGGGGTTGTAAATTTTAGTTGTACGTTATAAGTTTTAGGTTTTAATTCCTGAGAAGAAAATCATAGTGATAGGGTTGTCGCATCATGCGAATTGGTTTCATACATTCGTAGTTACTAAAAATAGAATCATAGTGACAGAGCAGGTTATATGGAGACTCTAGAGGTACTTCGGTTGTTATAGATTTCAAGTGGTACGTTCTAAGTTCAAGTCCGTACCGAAATTATAGTGACGAGGCCGTCTTCACAGGTGCATTGACGCTAACTCATCCGAAAGAGGAGGAACTCAGCGCGATTGTTTGTGTTTATTAACCGTATTAACTTTTTAACGTTTCAACCTATCAACGTATTAACCTTTTAAAGGCAAATCACGTGTCAGCCAACCACCTTTACCAGCTGTGGCGATTGAATAAGGCGTAATCCAGAATAATGAAAATGTATAAAGAATGCTGTATGGATACGCCCAGAATGAATCAGTCAGGTTGTGTTTTTTTGCATAAAAGAAAACCTGCACGCTGGAATAAATCAGGATAGAAACTAAAGCAGACGTCACAAACATGGCAGGATGCAGTGCCACAAAAAACAACATCAGCAACAGCGTTGGATAACATAACACCAGACGTAGCCATTGTTCCAGCAGAATAATTCTGGAGCCTACTGTAGAACCTTCACGAAACTTTCCAAAAGCAAACTGACTCATCGCAATATTCTCCCGTACGTTGCTGCGTTCCCAGCGAATAAACATCTTGTAAAGGCCTTTGTATTTTTCCGGCGTGTTGGTGTAAACGTAGGCATTGCTTTGAAACAACACATGATGTCCTTGTTTCAGGATCATATTCGTCATCGCACGATCTTCTCCGATATCAGAAGGTTTACCCATAAAAGTCTGATTGATCCATTTCGGTAAACATTCCAATACTGCATCTCTGCGATAAGCCGCCAGTGCGCCGGGCGTGCATAATACAGAACCCAATACGCTTTGTGCCGAACGCACAAATTCAAAAGTGAACGCGAAGCTTACGTTCAGCATTTTCGGAAGTACAGCTTCCCGATTCAGCACTAATACATTCCCCGCTACCGCACCGCAGTTTTTATTCACTACAAACGGGCTCGTCATATGGCGCAGTGTATCTTTTTTTACCACCGAATCACTGTCCACCGTCACAAATACGGCACCGGTACCGATTGTAAAACCATAATGCAGCGCGTGTCGCTTACCCATGTTTTTAGGTTGCTGGTGAATCGTCAAACGATCGCCCAATTGTTCTTTGGCCAGTTTGATCCAATGCCAGGTATCATCTTTACTACCGTCATCGATAGCTATAAGTTGTAATTTTTCATGTGGATAATTACTGTTCGCAAGACTCATAAGTGTATGCCAAACTAGCTTTCCCTCATTGTAAGCAGGAACGATCACTGTACAGGTTGGCAATAAATCATCGGATACAGATTCAATTGGTTTGTAGCGCAAATAAAGCGAAAGCATATAGATCAGAAAACCCAGTTGCAGTGCGATTAATGCGATACCCGTTACAATCATTGCGATACCACCAATGGAATGAGTGCGTTCAATATGCAAGGCTTCGAAATCTGGTTCTAATTGATAGATTCCGATCACCGCTGCGAGCATTATCACAAATGCGCCTGGCAATATGAGCCGTTCTGTGATTGATTTTGGCTTCTTGCTTTGTTCTGCTTTCTGCGAAGCTTCCATTGCCTGTAGCACTGCCGGGCTCGCGGCATTAATCTTATACGTGGTTGCTGGTTGTTGAAGACTTTCGTTCATTTGTTATCTCAGTTTATCTGCTGATAAGTAATCATTCCCTTCATTTTTTACACCCTTTCTTTTCATTCATATAGAAGCAGTTGGAATACTTAAATGATGAGTGTCGCAGAATAAGGGGCGAATACCGTGCCAAACCCTATTTAAGCCTGTTTCAGCGGAAAAACAGGCTTTTTGCCGGCGAATAATGCAGCAGCCTGTGGAACTTTTCTACACCAGAACCCTACAAACCTGAAGCAAATTTGAAGTCCTTAAGTTGAAAATTCAGCCGGTCAGCAGCAACTGAGATCTATGTATTATATTTAATGCCATGCCTGGGAAACTGCGTCCGCTACAACTCATTACTGTTATCTTTTTTACCGTTTCGGGTGGACCTTATGGGCTGGAGGAACTGTTGCTGCACGCAGGTGATCATGCGGCGATGTTGTTATTGCTGATTACGCCTTTGCTCTGGGATATCCCTGCTATGTTTATGGTTTTGGAATTAAATGGCATGATGCCCATAACCGGAGGCTACTATCAATGGGTAAAACATGCGCTGGGCAAAAGATGGGCTTTGTATGAAGGCTGGTGGACCTGGCTTTATACGTTTGCAGACCTTGCTATTTATCCGGTTTTGTTTGTACTGTATGCGAGCTATTTTTTTCCGATTACCGGTATCTGGAAAGTGATTGTTTGCCTCTCCATTATTTGGGCCGCTGCTGGATTGAATATCCTGGGTATTGTACCAGTGGGGCGTATGATGGTTGCGCTGAGTCTGATTGTGATTGCACCATTTCTCGTTATGTTTGGCGTGTTCGTACATCAGCATGGTGGCAGTTTTATGCTGCCGTCGCCGTCGTTGCATGGTGTCGCTTATCCTTCGCTCGGTTCGGCGATTTATATCGTTATGTGGAATTGTTTTGGCTGGGATAATGTCACGACTTATGCAGAAGAAGTTGAAAAGCCGGAACGTACTTATCTGGTCTCTGTTTTTGGAGCATTTTTATTGATGATGCTGATTTATGTTGGCGTTATTATTACCGCGCAATTATCCGGCATCGATTATAAAATTTTTGGAGAAAAGGGAATGCCCGCATTAGGCGAGATCGTTGGTGGGCCTTATCTCGGCGGTATCATTGCTATTGGAGGAATGGCCAGTGCGCTGGGCTTGTATGCTGCAAATTTATTAGCAGTTTCTCGTCTGCCGAAAGTAATGGCGGACGATGGTTTGATGCCCGCAAGACTACATGCTTTGCATCCGCGTTTTGGTACGCCGCATGTCTCAATTATCGTGTGTTCTGTCGTGATCAGCCTGATGACGTTTTGGGAATTTGGCGACCTGGTAATTATTGATGTGACCATTTATGGCGCGGGTTTATTTCTTGAATATCTATCGCTGATCAAAATGCGTATCCATGAACCAGACCGGCGCCGGCCGTTCCGGATTCCGCTATCGACGCGTTGGTTGTGTGTCCTGTTAATTTTTCCCATAGCTATATACGGTATTGCTTTGTCTGGTGTAATGGCCGCCAAAGGCAACGCACTGAAACCGGCACTGTTTGCTATCGGCTGTTTGTTGAGTGCAGAAGTAGTGTGGCGCATTTCTTCCCGTTTTCAACGTAATTGATTTTCACGCATGCCTATGCATTCTTACGCTTCGCTCAGGGCGACCCACAACGGGTTTCGGCCTCGCGGCGCACACAACTACGCAGCGTAACGCCGCATTTTCCCCATAGATTGACGCATATGCCCATTTTCAGAGGTTTGGAGCTGACGTAATTTTACTGCAACAAACAACTAAAACCGAGCATTATGAAAAAGATCAAAACCATTTACTGGATTACAACGGGACTGATCGTTGCATTTGACGGATTAATCCCCGCACTGACGTTTAATACACCGCTTGCCAGAGCTGGCATCAGTGACTTAGGTTATCCTGACTATTTCCGCATATTGCTTACTTTTTTCAAAGTAACTGGTGCACTTGTTCTGATATTGCCATTCTTCAAAGGTCGTATCAAAGAGTGGGCATACGCAGGATTCACGTTCAATTTTGTAAGTGCAATGATTTCTCACACTGTTGTAGATGGTTTTGGCGGGCAATCTATTCTTCCAATCGTTGCTTTGGCTATTCTTGCCGTATCTTATATCTGTTATCAACAAATTCAAAAAGAAGAAGTTCATGTCATTCCAAGCGTATCTAGATAATATCAAAGCCAAGACGGGCAAGACTCCGGAGGATTTTCAGAAACTGGCGGAAGCAAAAGGCTTGCTGGAGAAAGGTGCATTGAAACCAACAACTAAAGCCGGAGACATTGTACAGTGGCTGAAGGAAGATTTCGAGCTGGGTCACGGTCATGCGATGGCGATCTATGCATGGTTTAAGGGGAAAAGAGAATAAGCAAATTATGCTTTTGGTTATTAGAATACCGTCGGCGACTCACAATTCACAACTGACAACTCACAACACGTCAGATTTTCAAAAAATATTTTGTGAACTAAAAACTTAGTTTAACTTTGAACTAAGTTTTTAGTTTATGAAAAAACTCACTAAAGCTGAGGAGCAAATTATGATGGTGTTGTGGGGTATGGATGGCGGTCTGCTGATGGAAATCGTAGAACGCATGCCGGAACCGCAGCCACATAAAAATACAGTTGCCACTATTCTGAAGATTCTGGTGGAAAAAGATTTCGTAAAGATTGAACCTGTAGGAAGATTTCATCGCTACTATGCGAATGTTTCAAAGGATGCTTATTCTGGCGGTACGCTTAATAATGTTGTTGCCGATTATTTCGGGGGCTCGTTCAGTGATGCGGTTTCATTTCTGGTAGAGAAGAAAAAATTATCGGTAAAGGATCTGGAATTATTGCTGAAGCAGATTAAAAAGGAGGGAAAATGATACCGTCTCTGTGTTTATGGTTGCTAAAAAGCACGGTCTGCTCGGGAATATTTTTCGGCTACTATTGGCTCGCGTTGCGTCATCAGCGAATGCACCAGTTCAATCGTTTCTATTTGCTCGCGGCGACTTTGCTGAGTTTTATCATTCCATTGTCCAGTTTTCATTTGTTTACAGTTGCGCCCGAAAACGTCGCGCATATTCCGCTGCTGCAAATAATAAATGATAACGGGAGAGAAGAAATAGCTGCCGCTGTGGTACGCTCAGGAACGGACTGGCAGGATGCGGCAACGTTTCTATATTTTGCGGTAGCTGCAGCTATGTTAATCCACTTTTGGGCAAAGATCTTTTCATTGTACCGATTGAAAGCAAATGAGTCTAAACAGAAGCGTGATGGTTACTGGCTGATCGAATCGGGACATCCGGATGCGCCATTTTCTTTTGTGAATTTATTGTTCTGGCCAAAACATCTGACGTTTAAATCTGCCGAAAGCAATACGATGCTGCAGCATGAAATGGCACACATAAAACAACGTCATTCACTCGATAAAGTATTACTCCATCTTGTGGTGGTCGCGTGCTGGGGCAATCCTTTCTTTTGGCTGATCCGCAGAGAATTGTCACTACAACATGAATATCTTGCAGATCAGGCTGCCATCAATGACAACGACACGGAGGCATTTGCAAGAATGTTACTCTGCGCGACTTACGGTATTTCGGGCAATACCATAGCTAATGCTTTCTTCCAATCATCCATAAAAAAACGACTAACTATGCTCACACGTAACAGCACAATGTCTAAAATCCGTTTTCGCGGTTTCCTGGCGATCCCTGTCCTCGCCATATCTCTTGGTATTTTTTCATTTAGCAATACGGAAAATGTTGTCCGCGCCCGTAAAACCGTTCATGTAATACTAGACGCCGCACATGGCGGTAAAGACCTGGGTGGCAGCAATGCTTCCGGCGACCTTGAAAAGGATTTAACCTTAAGGATTTCGAAAGAACTGATGACATTGGGCGAAGCATACAATATCCATTTCACCCTGACGAGAACCGGCGATAATACGAAGTCACTCGAAGATCGTCTGGCAATGAGTAACGGCAGTAACGCCGATCTGTTTGTTTCTGTACACGTCAATAAAGATGCGAAAGATGATATGCGCGGCAACGATTTTGAACTCGGGGTAAATGCCCAGGGTCTTGATACAAAACAAAACCAGTTGCTCGCGTCAGCTGTAGGCGATCGTTTGAAAGCACAGCATATCACTACCAAAGTTGTAAACAGACATAATGTTTACGTGATCCGTGAAAATAAACACACAGCCTTGCTGCTCGCTTGCGGCAATATCGATGATCAGGCGAATATGGCAATGCTGAAAGATGATAAAAGACTGGAATCTTTTTGCAGAAGTGTTTTGAGCGGTATCGTTGACTATGAGAATGCCGCAGCCAAATAGCAGGTTAAATTCATTGGATAAATAGCAAAGGAGGTCAGTATTCGCTGATCTCCTTTTTCTGTTGGGATTAAACGGTTACAATGGAGCTGTCGATTGTCCATCAGTATTTCTATTTTTGAAACCATGAATGGCTTAAGCATAAAACATATCATTGGAGACAGTAAAAGGCCGACTATTATTTTTCTGCATGATTCATTAGGTTGTATTACACTCTGGCGAGACTTTCCAACACAGCTTGGCACATTGACCAATTGTAATGTGCTGGTCTATGACCGGAAGGGTTATGGTGAATCGGCACCGTTCACCGATGTTCCCCGTGATAATAATTACCTCGAAAAAGAAGCAGATGTTTTAAATCTCCTGATCGAAAAATTGCAGATTACAGATGCAATTTTGTTTGGTCACAGTGATGGTGGGTCTATTGCGTTGATTGCAGCTGGCAAATATCCGGAACATATTAAAGCTGTAATTACAGAGGGAGCACATGTTTTTGTGGAAGACGTTACGCTCCGTGGCATCCGCGAAGCCGTGACTGCATATGAAACAACCAATCTCAAGGAAAAATTACAGAAATACCACGGTGATAAAACCGAAGCCGTATTTCAGGCATGGGCAGGAACCTGGCTCACAGATACATTTCGCTTGTGGAATATCGAACACTTTCTGCCGCAGATAAAATGCCCGGTTTTGGTTATACAGGGAGCGCAGGATGAATATGGTACATTGGCTCAAGTAACCAGTATCGTTCATCAGGCAGGCGGAATTGCGGAATCATTTATCGTTCCCGGTATTGGCCACACGCCGCACAAAGAAGCCAAAGAACAAGTTTTAATGCAAGTGGCTGATTTTGTGAAGTATATTAATAACTTACATGAATTTTTCGCCCTTTGCTTTATTAGTAGATAGTATCCGTTTTTCGTTTAAAAATGTCTTTTTGGACTAAAAGTCTGTCTTTATGGGATAATTCATCCGCAGCTGGAGAGAGAACTTTGCTCTAAACAAATCATGAAATGGAAAATAGAGCATTGGAAATTATCCCCGATACGATCGTAACGATGGCCGCGCAGAAGCTGAATGAAGTAAAAGCCTTGTTGGCGCCTTATTTGCAGACACTTACTGCCGGTGAGCGTAAGAAATTGCTTAAAATGAGTAATCAAAGCTTTGGCTTTGTTACAAAAGCGGTGCAATACTGTCAGCAGAATCCTCAATTTATACCTGGCTATATCGAATTTGATAAATTAAATAATGATTACGGTGTGATGGCTGCCATCCGTCCGTTATTCGAAACATGCACGCAATTGCAGAGCGATCTGGATGATACGGCGATGCGTGCCGGAAGCGATGCTTTTTCTCAGTGCCTGCTATACTACTACAACGTAGAGATGGCTGCTGGAAAAGGGGAGCAGGTAGCGACACCGATTATGGAAGATTTAACGGAGCGGTTTTTTGGTGTTATCTAAACATCGCTGAAAATATATCTAGAAGAAGGAGCAATTTTTTTTTGATCCACACACGTTAGAGTACGGCTCGTCTTTTCAGGCGGGCCTTTTTTTGAAGGTGTAACGTCGTAACCTGACTTATCTTTTCTGGAAATATTAGTTTAGAGGGAACATTGTTGGTGCTTTTATCTTTGTTTTGTTCTTATGCTTAGCTGCAAAATGAAATTCATCAAATGCTCAAATCAGGTAATGCTTTTCGTTTTGTGTCTTCTATTGGCAGCGGGCTGTAACGTTGTGGGAAAAAGGAAGGTACTTTACACTGTATATTATCCGGGCTATATTCTTGGATCGTATCGTTTGGAGGCAAAGGATTGGACAACAGATGTTCAAAAAGGAAATTATCATTTTAGTGGCACAATCGTAAGAGCGGGGACAGATAAAATACTCGACTCTATAGTAATAGCTGTAGTAAAAGGTGGACGTTTGTTGCCTATTGGATATACAGATTCGAATGGAAAGTTTGACATAAGAGGAAAAAGAAATGAGACTATCAGATTTTCAAGAAAGAACTATCAACCAGTATTTATTTTGTTATCGCCCTCTTTGAAAAAGAAAAGACCACCAAGATCAACCTGGTATGACTTCTGATAGAGGTTTCACACTTGCAGATTACTTTACTCTTCGCAATGACGAGAGAATAACGATACATTTTGCTGCCGTAGTCGCCTTGAGACATACTAAAACCCACGCAGGGAAAACGTCCTTTTAAGGTTTGGATGCAAAATAATTCTTCAGATAATTCAACAGATCATCACCTTCCCAGCTTTCTGTATATTTCTCACCATTGATGAAAAAAGTTGGGGTAGCGTTGACCCCACTGCGCATGCCGCTATAGAAATGATTTTCCACTTTTTCTGCAAGGTCCTCACGATTCAAATCCTGGTCAAATTGATCTATGTTCAGACCGAGTGACTGTGCATATTCTTTGAGCGCTGTATGGTGTAGTCTTTTCTGATTTTCGAAAACCAGATCATGCATTTCCCAGTATTTTCCCTGAAGGTCTGCCGCTTCTGTAGCTAATGCAGCCATTTTTGCCTGTGGATGGATTTTAGTGAGTGGAAAATTGCGAAAAACCAGTCTTACTTTGTCACCAAGCTGCTCCTGTATTTTCTTTACAATGGGATAAGCCCTTCCACAATGTGGACACTGGTAATCGCCATATTCAAGTAATTCGATTGGCGCGTCCGGGCTGCCTTGTATATGGTCTTTTTCAGAAACTGGTGGTGTCAGTGGCATGGGAGCTGTTTTATTAAAGGGGAAATTAAGGTACGATAAATTTTTGGCTCCGAATTCCCGGAGCATAGAAGTTCTGATTGCTGCATTTCACTGCAATTATTAAAGCTCACTATTAAGCAGTAGGCTCAATGACGGGTACTGTCGTTAATAGCACTAGTTCTTATAGTCATCAAAATATGCCCAATAGTATTGCTGGCGATGAAACGTGCGACGCAACTCAGTTTAACCGGAGAAATGAACCTCAGTTGCAAAAAACAAAAGAGAGGTCACTAAGGACCTCTCTTTATATGATTTTGACAAACGGCTAGTTCTTACAGATTACCGCGTTTTGCCTGTTCGCGTTCAATTGATTCAAACAACGCTTTAAAGTTACCAGCGCCGAAGCTCTGTGCACCATGACGTTCGATGATTTCGAAGAACAATGTTGGACGATCTTCTACTGGTTTAGTAAAGATCTGCAGCAGATAACCTTCTTCATCGCGGTCAACGAGGATACCAAGGCCTTGCAGTTTCTTGATGTCTTCATCGATTGTACCGACACGTTCAGGAAGCATTTCGTAGTAAGCTTCTGGCGGAGCGCTCAGGAATTCAACACCACGGGCTTTCAGTTCAGTAACTGTTTTTACGATGTCTTTAGTAGCAACAGCGATATGCTGTACACCTTCACCTTCGTAGAAATCCAGGTACTCTTCGATCTGAGATTTTTTCTTTCCTTCAGCTGGTTCGTTGATGGGGAATTTAGAATAACCATTACCGTTCGACATTACTTTACTCATCAGCGCAGAATATTCTGTGTTGATTTGTTTATCGTCGAATGAAAGAATGTTTACGAAACCCATTACTTCTTCATACCATTTTACAGTAGGAAGCATGCGGTTCCAACCCACGTTACCTACGCAATGGTCTACAAACAGCAGGCCGGCATCAGTTGGATTGTAATCGCTTTTCCATTCTTCATATCCTGGCAGGAAAGCGCCTTTGTAATTAGTACGTTCTACAAACATGTGAACTGTTTCACCGTAAGTATAGATACCGGACATTTTCACTTCACCATATTCATCAGTCATTGTAACTGGTTCCAGGTAAGGTTTGCCGCCACGTTTAGTTGTTTCTTCAAATGCGCTGTATGCATCGTTAACCCACAACGCAAGGATTTTTACACCGTCGCCGTGTTTTTTCACGTGCTCAGAAATCGGACTGTCAGATTTCAGTGCTGTTGTAAGTACCAGACGGATTTTACCTTGTTGCAGTACATAAGAAGCGCGGTCACGCACACCTGTTTCCGGACCAGCATAAGCCACAGACTGGAAGCCGAAAGCGGTTTTGTAATAGTGCGCAGCTTGTTTCGCGTTACCTACATAAAATTCGATATAATCAGTTCCGTTGATCGGAAGAAAATCTGGAGCCTTAGCAATTTTTTCAGCAAAAGTTTGAGTTGCCATGTTTTTGTTTTCGTTTAAAATGTTTGATAAATGAAGTTGTCAGCATTCGACTAATAAATAGCCTGATGCATATGACTCCACGCCGCCATCGCCATGGTGCGCAGCAATTTCCTTACTCTTACATTTCCCGAATTAAGAAACTCTGTTTCCATTAATTAATGAATAGATATAAATACCGTGATTTCTTTCAAAACAAAGTCCTACTCAGACCAACTCATAATATAGTTACCATCTTCAATGCCCAGTGCAGCATCAGTCAGTTTCAGCGGATGGAACGTATCAACCATCACCGCCAGTTCCTGTGTTTCTTTCTTGCCAATGCTTTTCTCTACAGCGCCCGGATGTGGTCCGTGCGGAATACCTGCAGGGTGTAAAGTAATCATACCGCGCGTTACATTTTTACGGCTCATGAAGTCGCCATCTACGTAGTACAATACTTCATCAGAATCGATGTTGCTGTGGTTGTACGGTGCTGGAATAGCGTCCGGATGATAATCGTACAAACGTGGCACAAATGAACAGATCACGAAATTGTGCGCATCGAATGTCTGGTGCACTGGTGGTGGCTGATGCACGCGACCGGTAATTGGTTCGAAGTCGTGAATGCTCAGTGCATATGGATATTCTGTACCGTCCCAACCAACGACATCAAACGGATGGTTGGCATACCAGAACGGGTAGAGCAGTCCTTTTTTCTTTACATTGATCAGGAATTCTCCTTTTACATCGAATGTTTCCAGATCCTGTGGCTTGCGGATATCACGCTCGCAGAACGGCGCGTGTTCCAGCAATTGACCGTACTTGCTCAGATATCTTTTAGGGAAATTAACAGCGGAGAATGATTCTACAATAAACAAACGGTTGTTTTCTGTATCGAAATCGATCTGATAAATAGTACCGCGTGGAATCACCAGGTAATCGCCATAGCTGAATGGCAACTTACCATACTGTGTTTTCAGCGTACCAGTACCTTCGTGAATGAAGATTACTTCATCAGCATCGGCATTTTTAAAGAAAACATCTGATTTGAAGCTCTGCTGCGGTGCCGCCAGTGTGATCTGTACATCGTTGTTGAACAGAACGATCTTACGGCTTTTCAGATAATCAGCTTCCGGCTTTACGTTAAAACCCTGAAAGCTTCTATGTTTTAAGATATTATCCGTTGCCGGTTTTGGCGATACATCTGTTGGTTCTTCATAACGGATGATCTGCGTTGGCGGATATGTATGGTATAATAATGAATAGTTGGAAGAAAAACCTTCAGTACTGAACAGCTGCTCTGCGTACAAGCCGCCATCCGGTTTGCGGAACTGCGTGTGACGCTTGTGCGGAATATTTCCGAGCGAATAATAATGTGGCATTTTCGGCTTATTTGTCCAAATTTACACAGAATGCCAAGCTTTACAAAGCTATTAAGTTAAAGCTGATATAAATCATGGTTTTAGCGCCAACAAACAGTCATCCCGATGACGAGGAACGAGGAAGTGGAGATCTGATTCGGCGTAGGCGAATTGCTGGCGCTTGACAGGTTTCCCGCATCCTTACACTTCGTTCAGGACGACACGCATAAGAGGCGAAGGGACAAAGCTCTTATTACAAATTAAGAAGTCTCACGGCGGCGCAAAGGTGCGTTTGTCATGCTGAGCGGAGACGAAGCATTGTGCATAGGCTTATATAAAAACACAGTCATCCCGATGACGACGAAGGAGGAAGTGGGGATCTGATTTCGCGCTGGGGAACGACTCGCGTTTGTTTATCATCCCACCCGGGGAGGAATCCCACGCTATGAGTACCTACATATCGCGGGACATCTCCTGCGTCGATATGACATTGCGATTATACAACCTTATTGACCATTCACCCTACAGCAACGACAGCCCCATCTGAATCAAACCAATCATAAAGCCCAGCACGGCGCCGATAAGTTCCACAAAGCGGAATTCCTTTGTCATAATGCTCAGGAGCAGGTTTTCCAGTTTATCCGTAGAGAATTGTTCCACCTTTTCCGATACCATTTTCTGAATATCGATTTTATGTTCCAGGTTTTCCGCGTACTGACCAATCACTTCCGGCAGCATCAGGTCAATCTCTTCAACCAAACCTTCTTTGATCTTCGCAATAGTACTTTCACCGGCAAACATGGCAATCATCGGCATTTTCTCCTTCAGGCGGACGTTCAGGAAGGTGTCAATATGCTTTTCGATGCCGGGTTTTAATGCCGCTAATTGATCAGGATCAGTGATATGCGCTGCAATTTCCTTAAAATGAAGGAGTTCGCTAGCCACAATGAAGCCCAATTGTGCCGCAAATTGTTTCTTTCTCTTCGGGAAAACACCCTGAATTGTAATACCGAGAAAACGCTTTGGTTCTTTCGGGTGAAACAACATATATATAGCAATCCACGTAGTGAACCAGCCTGTAAATGCAGCAATAAGCGGCTGCAGGAAAAACATAATCGAATGCATCGCCACGAAGATAAATTCGCAAAGTCAAAAGTCAAAAGTTAAAACCAGAAAGCAATTGTTGCCATGAGCGGAGACGAAGGGCAAAAGGGAATGTTATCTCGCGGCGGCACAAAGGCCTGCAATCGCCGAATTATATAATAATACGGTCCTTTAGATTTGCC
>NZ_QKTW01000004.1 GCF_003236175.1 Taibaiella soli
TTTGCGGGAAACTACACGCATGGCCAAACAGCATTGCCATCGATGAACGGTGCCAACGCCAATGCAGCCGAATCAGGGCAACTACGGTGGCTGCAAATAAAAAAATCAAGCAAAATAGTTGGGGATAGAAAAAGGAGGCATAAATATTAGTCAGTCTAATGGAGTGACGGGATCTCTTAAGCGCTTTTGGGGGCTGCTCTAAATAATTTGATTTTGGCATTAAAAGATTCTCAGCCGCATCGTATTTCGGTTGTTGAAGAAATTAGGAATGCTCAAATAATGTGTTTAAACGGTTCTGACGAGAGCGATAAATAACACCAATCGGGAAGCCAGGTCATACATCTCCTTTATTCCGGACATCGTTCAGAAGAAGTTCAGCCCCGTTTTGTGCCGACGTCCAATCGTTTTGCTCTTATAAAGTGCATAGCGGTGGACGCCAGCAATTGTTAAGGTATCTCTATTGTCCGGGACTTCGGCTACATAATTCGAACTGTTGGCTTTAGTTTCTTTTGCTGTTTCATTTTCCTGATCCAGAGCTTCCAGCCGGTAATGAATCCACAGTTTCTGTATCGTAAAAAAAGCTAACTATAGCATATGAAAACGATCGGTGACTTTACGAGCTTTAGGGAAATAACAGCTAGCCATAAAGTTCATTCCTGTTGCCATGTCAAGGGTTAGTTTTTGAACCACATTACGAATCTGTTTCGGTATTTGCTCCAGCACTGCAATGATGGTTGATACCTGTGTCGTATTGTTGCTGAAGCTGATTGTCATCAAGTCAAGCTAAGTCGCCACCTGATGACACGAACAGGCCAGTTATTTAAATATCCCTTTAAAAAAGCGTAAACTCTGTAATCATTTTGCCTTCCTTGTCCTGGCAAGCGTCCAGTTGCGGTGGACAATCTCGCTTATATCGGCCACCTCCAGGGATGACGTTAGGGATTGATATTCTTTTCTTCAGGATAGATGCAAGGCATTTCCTTATCTGATCCCACCTCCGCCAAATCAAATTGTATTCCATTCTAACGGTGTTTTATAAACTGGGGATGTTTGAGGATCGATGCTATTTGACGTATTTAATACCGTTTGTAGTGTGCCGCAAATACAATGAAATGCATGTAGTGAGCATGATGATGTTTAGATTGACATATAAGAGGTCAAGGGGTCATTACCTGGCAGCACAGTAGCAATGTGGTTAAATCGGGCGACTGTCTGAACCCCGGCGTGATCGGGTGAAGACTGCCTTTTTTGCCTACTTTTTGGGCAAGCAAAAAGTAGGGGAGAAGGGATCCTGGAGCCGAATTGCGGTTATAGCCGCTCAATCAACATTTAAAAGTCAACATTTCATGTGCGCCGACATATATTTTGAAACGCATACCAGGCCATAGTGCTGCATTCCGCCCATTACAAGGAGGTTTTCATCAAAAAACTTGCGCCAAACATTTGGAAGTGAAGAGACTTTATCTACCTTTGCACTCCCAACAAAAACGGGACAGTTCTTAAAGAGGTTGCCAGAGGTGATGAAGAAGCTGAAAAGCTTGCACAGCAAGCGATTTAGCGAAAGCGAGACATGAAAAACTTTTTCAAAGAAAGTTTGGAAGTTTGAAAACAAACACTACCTTTGCACTCCGCTTCTGAAAAGGGGCAAAGAAAAAAAAGAAGATCTTTAAAAAGTACGGTGTTTTTAAACAGAGGCTGAATGAGTTGTGAAAATAAATCTTGAAAAAAGATTTGGAAGTTTGAAAATAAAAAGCGTACCTTTGCAGCCCGCTTCGCGGCGGAAAGCAACAAAAAGATAACACAGTTCTTAAATAAAAAGATGCGCAGGTTAAAGGCCTGAAAGAAAGAAGCGGTTCAATTCCGATAGCATTTACAAATTCTGCCACTCAAAAGTGAGTGAGTCAGGAAAGATCTTTGAAAGGATGGGAAGCAAATAAATTTAAGCAGTCTGTATTGATGAAGTTCAATACAGCAGGTAAGAAAGCGTAATTAACTATTACGATCACGACAAGTCAATAAAGTATAAAATACATCTTTGATTAGTCAGATCAACAATTCATATACAATGGCGATTTTGATCCTGGCTCAGGATGAACGGTAGCGGCATGCGT
>NZ_QKTW01000006.1:0-9572 GCF_003236175.1 Taibaiella soli
AACACGATCTGACTATAATTAATGCAATCAGGAATAAAATGGTGCTAAGGGTCGTTGCTGTCATCAAGAATCAAAGAAAATATGTGAATAACTATCAAAAAGCAGCATAAAAAGTATTTCGTTAAGTCATAGCAATCATTGCGAGGAGGAACGACGTCGCAACCTGATTTCGCGAATAAAAACACGTGACTCCGTTCAGCAAAGTCTCTGACTTTGTTGTAGTGGAAACCGGTCCACCGACCGGATTGCTGCGGTCAGGAGACCGCGTCCGCCGGAACGAAGTCGGGAGACTTCGCTCAACTGTGCGTGTGCTTGCTCTCCGGGAGCATTAAGCGCGAAATCAGATCCCCACTTCCTCCTTCGTCGTCATCGGGAGGACAAATGCGGGCGAGCTATGTATCATGAGCTATACAAAAACACGGTCGTTGCGAGGAAGAACAACGTTGCAACCTGATTTCGCGAATGAAACGTTACTGGCGCGAGTCTTCCGAAGGGTGACTCGTGTCTGGCATACTTGCCAGTCTCCCGACTGGCGTCTGTAAATCATGCTGCTAAAGAACTTAATAGCATTCCCGACGATGAACGGAGCGTCGCAACTCTGCTTAACCGGAGCGATCAGCCGGCTGCAAAAAGCTAATTTGAATGTTGTATGACTGGAAAATCCTCCTTATTTGCATTTTTTGACCGCGGATTTTACACTGCCCGTTGTCATTTTCAATTGAAACTACTTTCGCAACACCAGATTTTCTTTTGCCGCCCATTGTGCCACATCCTGTTTGCTCAACGCAGCAGCCATCATGTCGGGAAATTTATCGGGCGTACACGCGAAAACAGGTACACCGAGGTTTGATAAGAATTGCGCATTACCATGATCATACGATGGTGCGCCTTCATCATTCAGCGCCAGCAAGACGATCAATTGCACACCCGCTGCAACCAGTTCTGTAGCGCGTTTCCGCATACCCGACTGATCGCCGCCTTCATAAAGATCGGTAACCAGCACCATGACAGTATCGTCTGGTCTGGTAACGATTTGCTGACAATAAGTCAGCGCCGCATTAATATCTGTTCCGCCGCCCAATTGTACGCCGAATAAGAGTTCTACAGGATCCTGCAATTCTTCTGTAAGGTCAGCAACAGCCGTATCAAACACTATCATTTTTGTTTTCACCGCAGGAATTGATGCCAGCACCGATCCGAATATTCCTGAGTAAACTACCGACGCTCCCATCGAGCCACTTTGATCGAGACATAGAATAACGTCTTTCAGAGATGACCGCTTTCTGCCGTAACCGACCTTGGTTTCCGGAATAATGGTTTTGTAACTGGGTTGGTAATGTTTCAGATTTCTGCGAATGGTCTCTGCCCAGTTAATCTCATTATGCTTCGGACGAAGATTACGCGTACTTCTGCTTAAACTGCCCACAATTGCCTGCTGGGTCGGTTGCGATAATTTACGCATCAGCTCATCCACCACTTTACGCACAACCGCACGAGCCGTATCTTTTGTTTTATCAGGAATCACACGGCTAAGCGTCATAAGCGTTGCCACCATGTGTACATCCGGCTCAATGTTTTCCAGCATCTCCTTCTCAAACAGCATCTGGGTAAGGTTGAGGCGATTCAAGGCATCTTTCTGCATCACCTGCACAACGGTGTTAGGAAAAAACGTGCGAATATCACCCAGCCAACGCGCCACATTGGGCGAAGACGCTCCCAGTCCACCCTTCCGGTCTGAATCATACAATGCCTCCAGCGCGTCATCCATTTTTTCATCGAGTCCGGTCAACTGAAAACCAGTTCCGTCGTTTTCATTGCCGCCTAATATCAAACGCCATTTGCGTAAAACTTGCTCCTCGCTCATCATACATTGCTTTAGTTGTACCCCAATAATTGCATTACCACAGGAATAGCCATTCTCGCCCTTTCCACATCGATATCTTTATTCACTTTTACAGTAGTCCCTACAGTACCTGATTTTACTTTTTCACCGATTCTTCTTCTTTCCGATTGAGAAAACTCGGCAAATGTTCTTCTTAATAATGGCAGCAACTGTGTAAAATTGCCTTCATCCAATTGTTTCACCCAGTTATTAACCGTCTGCCAGAGATTATCATCGAGCAATAAAATAGTACCGCTGCCTTTCAGAAAACCTTCCAGCCATGCGCCTGCATCCGCCGGAGCAACTGCCTTACTGAGACTGCTGTAAAAAATATTGTATAGCTCATCGCCCTGTAAAATGCGATAATCCATCAGTTGCCGCACGGCAAATCCCCTGAGCATCGAAGCTGCATGCTGATTATATGCAATCTGCTGCAAACATTGCTGCCATTGCACTATAAACATCTGATGTTTTAATAACTGAATACTATGTTCGATCTGTGTACAATCATCGGTCAATGAAATAGCAGTATCTTCATCAATACCAACACATGCTGCCGGCAACCCGATGCAGATTCGCGCAATCATGCTGCTGAGCAAAGAAAGAATCATACCGGCGTCAGTTTGCCGTACGTTGCCGTAACGAACAATGCCTGCAAGCCCCGGAATTACTTTTACAAGTTCGAGCACGTCATTGGTTGCGGCAGCCATATCATTGATATGTTGTCCCACAAATTCAGCTGCATCCGACAATTCCGCAGGAATCACCTGTTGCAGTAAAACAGCTACCTGGTGCAGCGTCTGTGCATCTTTACATTCCTGAATAATCCATGCACTCGCCGCCTCTTCTACTGTATTGCCCCAGGTTCCTTTCTCCACAATATCAACAGAAAGCTCCGGCCGCCATTGTAAGCGCCACAATTCTTTAAAAGTTCCTTTACCACCTACATGATTTTTCTGCCCCCAGTCGATATCCAATATCTGCAACCGGTGCAGAAAAATGCTTCGTTCCAGGTCATTCTCTTTACGCAGATCTAAGGTATACTCCTTAAAATCGGCAGTAACAGCAAGTCGTAATCTTTTTTGTGCTCTTTCGATATCTACCTGCAATGGCGGTTTGGGAATATCGTCCGGTATAGATCCAATCCTGTTACCGACGATGAGTTCGTTTCTGATCAGTTGCAACAGCATGTCTTCCCCATTGCATAAAACGCTCCATGTCGCTTCATTGAGTTCCTGCAAACCCGCACGCGGCATCTGTCTTAACGCGGCCAATGCATTTGCGAGTCGCACCGACTCTATCACATGCGCAACAGAAGTATCCATTTGTTTCTGCCGGAAAAGTCCTGCTACTTTGCTCATCCAGCGAGTACCGTCATCTTCCGGATAATTCCAGAGATGCTCATACCACCCAGGGGAATGAATACCTGCGCCATAACCGCTTTCGAACGATAAACGATTGTAAGTCCAGGGAACCCAGGTACATTCTGTTTTCACTTTTGGCAATCCTTTCAGCAGCTCATTATCATCTTTTTGCTTCGGCATATTTTTCAAAGCGGGTGCATGCCAGGCGCCGCAAATCACCGCAATATTGGTAAACATTTCACGCTCCGCCTGGCGGATGACTTTGCGCATATACGCTTCGCGCAATTGTTCCTTTCTATCTTTCTTACCCGGAAAAACAGTGCGTAATTCCTGCATGGCTTCACCAACCGCTTCAAAAATCCCCTCATTATTTCGCCTTTGTTCAAACATCATCTCCCACCAATGCTCACCATCGTCAAAGCCTGCGGCCTCAGCCATATAGCTGATCGGATCTTTCTTCGGCACAAATACTTCGTCTTTTCCTGACGTGACCGATTGTATAGACGAAATAACATCGTCCTCAGACTGTTCTTCCGTTTTATTGAGGGCTTCTCGTTTTTGTTTCTCGATGGCCAGCATATGCATTGCCGGAAGGTCCATAAACCTTACTGGAATATTGTTCTGACGGGCATATAAAATCGCCTGCCATTCGGCTGAAAATTCTGCAAACGGATAAAAAACGGAATGCTTGGGATCATCAGGCTGATAAACCAAAATCGCTACAGGCGGCCGCAATTCTTCTTTGCCCACCCACTGCAAAATACCATCCGCATCCGGCGGACCTTCCACCAGCACAATATCCGGTTTCATCTCCTCCAGAAATTTCCGCACATTCCGCGCTGATCCTGGTCCATGATGTCGTATACCTAGTACTTCCATTTGAGTTATACGTTGTAAGTTGTACGTTGTAAGTTGCCAATTTTAGAGTTGTACGTTTTAAGGCGTGCGTTTTAAGTTTTGAATTTTCAAGTACCAACTTATCACGTAAAACGTACAACTTATCACTTCAACAACTTATAACTTAGAACGAACACTTTTAATTAATGAAATAAGCATCGCTTTTATCTCGTTGATATTCTCGGTTAAAGCATTAAATGTCTCGAGGTTCATGTACCCAAGATCTTTTGCTAGTAAAAGAAAATATTCACTTTCGTTAGCTGAGCCCAATGAAATGTTCAAAAAATTAGCCAGTTCCCGTTGACTGATTTTGCCACAACCTTCAGAAATATTTGCCGGAACCGATGCCGCTGCTCTTTTGAGCTGACTGGTCAATCCATAAAGTTCTTCCTGAGGAAATTGCCTGGCAGTGTTATAAACCTGAAGTGTAAACACGTGTGCTTTAGCCCATACTTTTAAATCGTGGTAGTTCTGCATTTTAAGTGGTATGTTTTAAGTTTTTTGTCCGAATTTCTTCTCAAAACATAGAGCAAAATGGGACCACAACTAATTCTATTACCTCAAGTTTATTAGTACAACATATAACGTACCACTTAAAACGTACAACTCACTAAAGCAGCTCCCTGCAAGCCCTGTACACATCCTTCCAATCCTCCCGCACCTTCACAACCGTCTCCAGGTATTCCTGCCATACAATCTTATCCTGCACCGGATCTTTGACAACTGCGCCGATAATACCCGCTGCGAGATCACCCGCTTTCAAAACGCCATCGCCGAAATAGCCCGCCATCGCCAGTCCGTTGTTTACAACAGAAATAGCTTCTGCCGTACTCAACGTTCCTGAAGGAATTTTCAATTTCGTTTTTCCATCAACAGTAACACCGTTACGCAACTCTCGGAAAATAGTCACGATCCTTCTGATTTCCTGTAATGCCGGTGGTTCCGCAGGTAGCTCCATCACTTTTTCATAACTCTCTACACGACGTTTTACAATATCCATTTCCTCTTCAATTGAATCAGGCACCGGGAGAATTACCGTATTAAAACGGCGCTTCAATGCACTGCTCAGCTCATTCACACCTTTATCACGATTATTTGCCGTTGCGATCACATTGAATCCTTTCTCTGCCTGCACTTCCATATTCAGTTCCGGAACAGGCAGCGCTTTCTCACTCAAAATCGTGATCAACGTATCCTGCACATCCGCTCCAATACGGGTCAACTCCTCTATACGCACTACTTTACCATCTTTCATGGCACGCATCACAGGCGTTTCTACCAGCGCTTTCTCCGTCGGCCCTTCAGCCAGCAGACGCGCATAGTTCCAACCATAACGGATGGCTTCTTCTGCCGTACCAGCTGTCCCCTGTACAATCATCGTACTATCGCCACTGATCGCCGCAGCCAAATGTTCACTGACCCAGCTTTTTGCCGTTCCGGGCAAGCCGTACAACAATAGCGCACGATCTGTAGTAAGCGTGGCCACCGCAATTTCCATCAGCTTTCTGTTGCCGATATATTTGGGTGAAACTTCAAAACCGTTAGCTAAACTTCCGCCCATCAGATAAGTCACCACCGACTGTGGCGTGAGTTTCCAGTTAGCTGGTCGTCTGCCGCTGTCCTGCTTTTGCAGCTCTTCTAATTCTTGTGCAAACAATTCTTCCGCGTGTTGCCGTAATACGTTTGACATAGTATGCTAATTATTTTTTCTCGTAGATAAATGATGAATAGTCGATACTTTCAACTGCATCAACTTTTGAGTATAAGCGACTGTATTGCCCCACTGGCTTTGAACATAGGACTGCTGTGGCGTGTATTTTTCTGCGATTGCAGGAAAATCTGCGGGAAACAAATCAATATAATCGTTGTAAAATTTCCTGTTGAAACGATACATATCCGAAGCAAGATGTTCGCATATCACCGCACCAAACGATGAACTGATTTCAATTTCAGCCTTGCAGAACGTATCAATTATTTCAGTTCTGATGTTCGCGCCCTGAATACCGTTTTGCTGTGCAAAGTATTGCTCCGCGTAGTTATTAGCTTCCACCTTCGGCAAAATAGTAATGGCACGTTTGTAAAAATTGACATTATCCTTTTGCAATGCAATCTGCAAACACACCACATCTCTAAACTTAATCGCCGACCCAATCAACGCAAATAAAAGAAATGATTTTTTCTGCCAGAAAAGATTTGCCATCTCTTCATAATCGACGCCCAATAAAGTTTTCAAAGCGGAAGGCGGCACATTTTGAATCAATTGACAAGCGATATAAGTCGCGTCATCGAGGTCTTTAATATTGCTGAGCTTTTCAATTCCCGTGGCAAAAACAGATTCGTCTACCGATGAAACATCAACATCCAATACTTTCTTAGAAATCAACCCCAGCATCGATTTCTCCTTCTTTATCTGAACACTTTTCCGCAGCGCGTCAACATATGATTGTACAATGGATGAAGCGGGAATCAGCTTCAGTAAATGAATAGCGAGATCGTTTACTTTCTTGCTTTTTTCGTTTTGAATCTGTTCCAGAAAGCGAACGTCCTCATTCCCGATATTGGTTTCCAGCACACCGAGCAAAACTGTTTTTGTTTGCGCATCTTCAGTTGTCCATGTTTGTTCCAGCATTTGCAAAGCCTTCCCAGCATCGGCTTTACGCACCTGCATCAATGCTTGTTTCCGCTGCTCCGATGATCCGGTTTCCCAAATTTCTGCTGTATTATCTGTTGCGGAAAATTTCCAGTCCTTATTAAATCCGATCAACCATTCACCACGTTTACCGCAGCATTTTATAACCAACGGCAACAGGCTTCTATTCACTGAAGCTTCGTCAAATAAAATTGGAATAAATTCTGGCAGCACCACGAAATCGGCATCAGCACAGCATTGCAGCCACACACGCAATAACGCTCCGCTTTCCAGATCGAGGATATCCCGTAGATTTCGCATTGCCGCCGGTGAACAATATTGTTTTTCTTCTGCCGGTGCCGGTTCTATAGCGGCTTCTACTTTCACAGGCACCGTTACTCCTGCTTGCTTATAATTGAATGCAAGCGCCAGACTTTGCAAAAATATTTCTTCACTGTCGAGCGTCGGATTATCGCCTATCTTCCGCAACGATGGCTGTAATGCATCGTCGGCCTCATTTAGGTTCAATTGTTGCTTGTCGGTGCCGAGCAAAGCAACTTGTATGATATGATCGTCAAAATGCATTTTGTATTCCTTTAGGATAGTACTTTATAAATGCCATCAATCCAGACACCCATAGGTTCAAATTCTTTCTCCAGGCCTACCACAGACATTGCTACTGCGTTGCCACCGCTCAATGCCAATAAGGACCATAGCTTATCAAATCCTTTCTTTATGGGCATCACACGTTGTTCTTCATCTTGTAAATGCCATGTTTCATTTAGTAAAACAGGCCTGATATTTTCAACGACATAAGCTGCCGGATTTTTAAATGGCAACAAACTATACGCTTTTGCCTGGGCCGTCAAAACATCAGACCAATTCGTGAAAAACTTCGACATTGCAGCGTTTCCCGCAACAGAATAATTCTTAACGGTAGCACGCTGCGGTAATATCGACGGATAAAAAATCAATTCGCCATCAATATATGTACCGGGCATCAATGTCAATTGTCCGCCCTGACCACGAATCAGGAATTGCAACACAAGCGCGTACTTACCTGTTTGCATGCCATACAACCAGAAGCGTTCTGTGGTGACCGTGTCTTCTTCAATCACTTCTTTCGCTAGCACCAACCAATGATCTTTTACGACGGGCTCTTCCGCGAGACTGTCCTGACTTTGCGGAAAACCAATAAATGTTCTGATATCCTGTTTTAAAGGACTTTCAATCTTATCTTGATTTTTGAACCCCGAAGCAACGAGATAAATACGCGCCAGCTGATCGAGCAATTGCTGCTGCCAGCCATCTTCGAAGAAATTAATATTACCCGCCATCGCGACCATCCGCGCTAAACCAGGCGCCTGCGCATCAATCATTCGTCGCGACATATTCGCAAACAACAGATGACCTTTTTCAGGAACGGTCAACATACCATGCCGGATGATATCTTTCATCCAGAGCAGCAACTCTTCAATGCCGTCGCTTATTTTCTGTTCTCTTGCCGATTGCCTTTTGGCTTGTGCAGCTTCATCAACAACCTTCTCCTTTTTCTCTGCCTGTTTTTCCAATCGTTCGGTCCGCTTATCGATCCATTCTGCTACCCAGTCTGGCATCGCATTCTCTGTAAAAAAGGAAGGCTCTTTGACATAAAGCAACATCAAACCCAAACCATGTTTACAAGGAAATTTCCGCGAAGGGCAGGAACATTTAAAAGAAACCGTAGAAAGATCCACCTGCGTCTGGTACGGCTTGCTACCACTACCCTTGCATTCACCCCAAAGCGCTCTTTCATTCGCGCCAACGCTCACCCAATTCGCCGTTCCAGCCAAAGCTTTTCCAGCTTTCCTGGAAGACTCATCGGGCGCAAGGTTTAATATCTGTTCTTCGGTTAAGTTCAAGGAGAAAAATTTGGGAGTGAATGTAGGAATATTCTGCACCAATAGACCACCAACACCCTAATAGTGCGATATATTAATTGCTGAAATATTGTAACTGCAACTAATGTACTTACCACTCCCGGCAAAAGAAAAGAGAAACGCTTAATTAAAAATCCCATTCATCTCCGTCAACACAATCGGCGCGCCATCCGTCACCACAATCGTATGCTCATGCTGCGCCATATAGCCGCCTTTGTTGCCTACCATTGTCCAGCCGTCCCTGGTATCAACTGCATATGTAGATGTCGTGGAAATAAACGTTTCAATAGCTACGACCGAATTCTTTTTGAATCGGCGATGATCTAAACGATTCTTATAGTTCATTAATTCCTCAGGGTCTTCATGCAGCCCGCGACCAATGCCGTGTCCGCCGAGGTTTTTAATCACTTTATAGCCATGTTTCTTCGCTTCGGTTTCCATCAGATGACCGATGTCGGCAATCTTCACACCGCCTTTAATATTGCTGATAGCTTTTCGCAGAATTTCTTTGGAGGCGTTTACCAATTTCTGATGATGATTCAGATCTTGTCCTACAACAAAAGAACAGCCGTTATCCGCCCAGAACCCGCCCAATTCCGCAGATACATCAACATTGATCAGATCACCTTCTTTTAGAATGCGGCTTTTCTTCGGAATGCCATGACAAAATTCATTATCGACACTGATGCAAGTCCAGCCTGGAAATTTATATGTGAGAAATGGCGCTGATTTTGCACCGAAACGAGACAACACCTGCGCGCCAAATTCATCGAGCTCTTTCGTGCTCATGCCAGGCTGTGCATAATCGATCATTTCTTTCAAGGTAATGGCAACAGCTTCACTCGCTTTTTGCATTCCCAGTAATTCCGATTCTTTTGTGA
>NZ_QKTW01000006.1:9810-83109 GCF_003236175.1 Taibaiella soli
CCGTTGTACCGTCGCGAGAACCTTCGACTGCGCTCAGGGTGACAAGTAAAATCTGAAAACTCCTCGCGCTGAAACTCCCCCTTTAGGGGATGGGGGTAAAAGAAAAAAGCCTTCCAGATGTTATCTGAAAGGCTTTTTAGATCTCTGTAGCGAGAACGGGAGTTGAACCCGTGACCTCAGGGTTATGAATCCTGCGCTCTAACCATCTGAGCTACCTCGCCGTTTTTGGGATTGCAAAGATAAGTCAACTTTTTTCTAAAAAGCAAGCCCTTTCAAATGTTTTTCTAAAATTTCCGGAATCGGCACGATTTTTCTGGTCTGATAATCAAAGGTTGCCATACCGGTCTTAGCATGCGCTATGTCAGTTTTGGCGCCGTTTCGCGTGGTAGAGATATGATACAAAAGATCGAAAGTGCGGTCGGTAAATTCCTCCGCAAAAATTTTTACATCAAGCGTATCACCATAGAAACCTTCGCCTTTGTAAGCAATCATTACATCGGCCATAATAAGCCCGGCACCACCCACGTTCAATTCATCAAAACCCCATTGTGCCAAAAGCTGCATTCTTGCTTCGTGAATCACAGATAAGACTGCATCGTTTCCGAGATGACCGCCATAGTTTATATCGCTAATACGCACAGGGATATTTATTATGTGTAATGGATTCTCATTAGGAAACTTTAATTTTACACGAGCCATATTGTTACGAATCTTTATTTTATGAAAATTATTTGCGTAGGACGAAATTATGCAGAACATGCAAAAGAACTAAATAATGAGGTTCCGAAAGAGCCTGTTCTTTTCATGAAGCCTAAAAACGCGCTACTTGTAGCGGGGAAGCCCGTGTTTTACCCTGAATTTACCGACGACCTCCAGTTTGAATGCGAAGTGGTAGTGAAAATCTGCAAAAACGGTAAATACATTCATGAAAAAGCTGCTCCCAAATATTACAACGAAATTTCTGTAGGTCTCGATTTTACTGCCCGCGATTTGCAACAAAAAATGAAACAAAAAGGGTTGCCCTGGGAAATTGCCAAGGCTTTTGATAACTCTGCCGCCGTAGGTAATTTTTTACCGATCCTGCCTGATATGAATGTACAGGATCTGGATTTTGAACTCAGGCTAAATGATAAGACGGTTCAAAAAGCAAACACCAGGGAAATGATCTTTTCCATCAACAGAGTTATTTCTTACGCTTCTCATTTCTTTACACTCAATATCGGTGATCTCATCTTCACCGGCACTCCTGCAGGCGTTGGCCCGGTGATTGTGTACGATCATCTCGAAGGATTTTTGCAAGGCGAGAAATTGCTGGACGTGGACATTCAATAATCGCTGATTTGCTGAGCGCTGATGTCTGATTTTCGGATTTCTCGTTTGTGGGTAGTGAGTTGTCAATAGTCTGTCCCGAAGTCCGCGCCATTGACTTTTCACGTTTGACGTTTCACCGTTCACCATTGACCATTCACCGAAAATCAGCCTTGAAAAAATCAGACATCGGCGATTTCGATTTTCCCTATCTTCGTTCGTCAATTTTACAATCTTAATGAAGTCATTATTGTATTGCCTTGCGCTGAGTTGTTCATTCATAGCCGTTTCACCAGAAGTACACGCACAGCAGAAAGCCAGCATTGGCTGTATTGATGGAGCGATCCGCCAGCAGGCACAGGAAATGAAAGATCATTATCTGAAACAAGGATTTGAAGTATTCCGCGATGCCATGATCAGCATGTCTTCCCAGGAACCATATCCAGTAATTGTGCAACTGCAGAAGGGCATGTTTTATCAGGTCATCTTTGTGGGCAATGCATTAGACTCTAAACTCAAAATGGAACTGCTGGACGGTCACGACAATAAGCTGGATGAAAAAACAGCAGAGCGCAACCGCGAGCAACCAAACTATATTTCCTACTCTTTTACACCAGAGCAGTCCGATACCTACATGTTTCTGCTGATGCAAAAACTTAAGAACAAAGACATGTGTGGCAGCTTTACGATTCTCCAACTGAAAAGTGATAAGAAGAATGCTACCGTAACACCTTATCAGGGTGAACCAGCAAAATAAATAAGCATGACGCTAAATATAGAACCAGGTTGGAAAGAAATACTGCGCAAAGAATTTGAGCAACCCTATTTCGCCAAGATTGTTTCTGTACTGCAGGCAGAAAAAGAACAGGGAAAAGTTGTATACCCTTCCGGCTCGCTCATTTTTAATGCATTCTGGAGTACGCCTCTGGACGCAGTGAAAGTAGTGATACTTGGTCAGGACCCTTACCACAATCCAGGCCAGGCACATGGTCTGAGCTTTTCTGTTCCGAAAGGCATTAAACCGCCACCGTCGCTCGTCAATATTTTTAAAGAATTGCATTCCGATCTCGGGTTGCCGATACCCAACCACGGCAACCTGGACCACTGGGCAAAAGAAGGCGTAATGCTGCTCAACGCCGCACTAACGGTAGAAGCAAACGCACCGATGTCGCACAGCAAAATCGGCTGGCATCATTTCACTGACGATGTCATCCGTTTGATTTCCGACCGTAAAAAACACGTTGTATTTATACTCTGGGGAAAATTTGCCCAAGGCAAAACAGACCTCATCGATACCTCCAAACACTTAATCATAAGCTCCGCGCACCCTTCCCCTCTTTCCGCCCGCCACGGCTTTTTCGGCAGCAAACCATTTAGCAGGGCAAACGAATGGCTAAAAGCACATGGAGAAACGCCGATAGACTGGAACCTTTAATTTGGCAAATGTGATTTAATCTGATAAATATGATGACTCTGTATAGAGAAAACATATTTGTCAAATTGCCGGCATTCAGGCATCTGTCGGGCACATTTACCACATTAAACCACATTCCCACATTGGAAAAATGTTATCTTCGCAGCCAATTTATTCCATTTTCCAGTGGCTCCTGAAAAGTTCATTATCATTACCGCACCTTCCGGCTCGGGAAAAACGACGCTGGTGAGACGTCTGCTTGCGGCTTATCCAAAACTTGCTTTTTCAATTTCCGCCTGTACCCGCAATCCGCGCCCGGGCGAACAACATGGCAAGGATTATTATTTCTATGCTGAAAATGATTTTAAAAACCTGATCGACGAAGACGCATTCGTAGAATGGGAAATGGTATATACGGGCAAATATTATGGCACGTTGAAATCTGAAGTGCAGCGCATCTGGCAAAACGACCAGTTCCCGCTGGTTGATATCGATGTGCAGGGCGCATTAGCTATTCAGCGCAAATATCCGGATTCGTCGTTATCGTTGTTTATCGAAGCTCCATCATTGGAAGTTTTGCGTCAGCGACTGATTGCCCGTGGCACGGAAACCGCTCAGACGCTCGAAGAACGCATCGAAAAAGCAAAAGACGAACTTACGTACGCGCCGCAGTTCGACCGCATTATTATTAATGACGACCTCGAAGAAGCAACCCGGGAACTAGTAAAAGTGGTGGAAGACTTCCTTGGCGTACCGGCGCTCTAAAACGTAATATACCGCGGTATCAGTAGACATATCCAAAGAGGTTATTTACTCATAACGAACAACTTTCCAACTATCAACTAATAAAAATATACCAGCCAAAGGCTCTGATCGAGGGTCTTTGGCTGGATTTTTTTAGCCCTGGACGTAACGATAATTCCGTCAGAACAAAAAAACTAGGTTGAAAACACAAAAAAACTATCTTTGGTTGATATGGGCTCGCACCTTGTACTATATATTATAATCTGTATTCTCCTGATTGGCTTTTTTGCAGGCATTGAAATTGCCTTTGTTTCGGCCAACAAACTCAATATTGAACTCAAGAAAAAACAAGGAACATTCTCCGGCCGTATTCTTTCCCGGTTTATGGAGAATCCTGCAGAATTTATTGGCACCAGTCTCATCGGCGTCAATATTTTGCTGGTTATCTATGGCTCGCTGATGACACGGTTTACCGAGCATTCGCTGGAAATACTGCTTGGTCCGATCCGCGACCTCAGCCCAAATCTTTTTGAATATGCCAAACTGCTGTTTGATACATTAATCGCAACAGTCATCATCCTATTTTTTGCCGAATTTTTGCCAAAAGCAATCTTTAGGAGTAAAGCAGAAACCGTGCTTTCGTTCTTCAGTCTGCCGATCTTGTGCATGTACTATCTGCTGTATCCGCTGGCGAAAGTTTTTGTATCGATCTCTGAGTTTATCCTGAAATATCTGTTTAATGTACGCATCAAAGAGAATCACGCGGTCTTCAACCGGGTAGATTTGGAACACTTCGTGAAACAAAGCCTGCATGGCCACGAAAGTGAAAGCAATGAACTCAATACCGAACTTTTTGAGAATGCGCTGTACCTCGTAAATGTGAAAATCCGGAAATGTATGGTACCGCGTAATGAAGTGGAAGCTGTAGAAGTAAACACAGCAGTACGTGATGTCCGTCAAAAATTTATTGATACAAAATTATCGAAGATCATTGTTTACGAAGGTTCGATCGACAATATCGTAGGCTATCTGCACCATCTCGATCTGAACCGTCGCCCGGAAACGATCAAACAAGTGCTGCATACGATCACAGCCGTTCCTGAAGCCATGAGCGCAGTAGATCTGATGAACCGTTTTACTAAGGAACGTAAAAGCATCGCCTGGGTAATTGATGAATTTGGTGGTACCGCCGGTATTGTAACAATGGAGGATGTACTGGAGGAAATATTTGGTGATATTAATGACGAATACGACGTTCAGGAACACGTAGAGAAGCAGATTTCCGAAAATGAATTTATCTTCTCCGGGCGTCTGGAACTGGACTATCTCAATGAGAAATATCATTTCAATTTCCCGCTCGATGAATCAGAAACACTTTCTGGTTATATCATTTCCAACCACGAAACAATTCCGAAAATCAAAGACCGCATCATCATCGATCACTACGAATTTGATGTTTTGCTGGTGACAGATACTAGAATTGAAACCGTGAAAATGAAGGTGCTGAAGCATGGGTAGTCAATCGTAAATGCCGGTGAAAAGTCAAACGTCAAACTGTAGATACCACGGGTAATTAACCAAATGTCATGTCGACGCAAGGAGACATCCCACAATAAAATGAATATTTACTCCCGCCGGAAGTTCTCCTCCTTCGGAGGAACTGGAGGAGGCCTTAATTTGATAAAAGAAAAACAAAACATACTATGCCAGTAACGCGTCCTTTTAACATACATCAATGGATTGAAGAAAATCGCAGCTTGCTGAAACCGCCTGTTGGCAACGCAACGCTTTATAAAAACACCGGCGACTTCATTGTAATGGTAGTTGGTGGACCAAACAGCCGTAAGGATTTCCACTACAATGAAAGCGAAGAACTGTTCTATCAGTTGGAAGGTGATATCGTCGTGCGTATCCAGGAAGACGGCAAAATTGTAGATATTCCGATCAAACAAGGTGAAATTTTTCTGCTGCCGGGCAAAACGCCCCACTCTCCGCAACGCGGCGAAAACACAGTAGGTCTGGTTATTGAAAAAGTACGTCAGGGTGATGAAATCGACGGTTTCCTGTGGTTTTGCGAAAACTGCGACGAGAAACTGTACGAAGAATACATGAAGCTGACCGATATCGTTACACAGTTACCACCAGTAATGCAACGTTTTTACGACGACGTAGACAAGCGTACCTGCAAGCATTGCGGCACTGTAATGGAACCACCTGCTCCTAAGAAATAAACGGGTCAACCAATTTTTATTTTCTCTTTTAATCTTAAGACTTAGTAAAATGGCCGCAAACAATTACTTTTGCGCAGGTCATTTAAATCAAAATCTATACATGGCACACGAAACGCATCACGAATCATCGCACGGTACAGAAATCAAGTCAAAAACAGCAATGAGCGCCTCTTTCTGGTTTGTACTCATTCTTGCAGGACTCTTCATCGCTGCTGTAAACTTTGTGAACGTAGAAAGTAACACAAAAGAAGAAGGCGAAGGTGTAAAAACGGAAGAAGTTCACGGCGCAACCAGTGAAACTCCAGCTGCAGAACACGCTACAGAAGAACACGCAGCCCCTGCAGAAGGCGCGGCAACTACTGAAGCGGCACATCAGACTGCTGATACTGCACACGCTGCTTCTCACTAATATTGGCAAACCAGCTTTTACATGTCCATGCAAAAAAATGAAAATATTGTCATTACCGGAGCTGCCGGCTTTATAGGCAGTTACCTCGTCGGATATCTTAATTCGCTGGGTTATGAAAACCTGATACTTGTTGACGACTTTTCAGCCGAAAAGAAAGTACACAACTACACCGGAAAAAAATATCTGCATAAAGTACACCGCGAGCAGTTCTTCGAATGGTGTGAGCATCATCCCGGCAGTGTGCAGTATGTTTTCCATTTAGGCGCACGTACTGACACTACTGAAATGGATTACAACGTCCACAAAAAATGGAACGTTGATTACTCCAAACAAATCTGGGAACTCTGCACAGCGAATAATATTCCGCTGGTGTATGCATCGTCTGCTGCCACTTACGGCAACGGCGAGCATGGCTATAAAGATGACAATGATATTGTAAGTCAGCTGCACCCGCTCAATCCATATGGCAAGTCCAAAAACGACTTTGACATCTGGGTCATGGAGCAAAAACACATGCCTCCTTTCTGGGCCGGCGTGAAGTTTTTCAACGTGTACGGGCCAAACGAATATCATAAAGGCCGCATGGCTTCTGTTATTTTTCACGCCTACCACCAGATCAAAAAGAATGGTTCGGTAAAGCTTTTCCGCTCACATAATCCAAACTACAAGGACGGTGAGCAAATGCGTGATTTTGTGTACGTAAAAGACGTGGCAAGCATGTGTATCTGGCTGATGCAAAATCAACCAAAAAGCGGACTTTACAACGTAGGAAGCGGCAAAGCACGCAGTTTCAAGGATTTAGCAACTGCGATCTTTACAACATTGAATCTGGAACCAAATATCGAGTTCATCGATACACCGGAGGATATTCGCGACAAATACCAGTATTTTACAGAAGCCGATATGAGTAAAATCATGAAAGCAGGTTATAATCAGCCATTTACAAGCCTTGAAGAAGGCGTTCGTGATTATGTAACCAATTATCTTGAACACGAGGCTTACTTCTAATCAGAAATACTTTTTTAAATGAAACGCCGTTCTTTCGAGGACGGCGTTTCTTATTTTCATGAGTTCTGACTGCATTAAATGCCCTCCATGACCCGTGGAAAATACCTGTACTAGGTATCAAATATAAATGTATTTTTATGATATAATTTTTTAATATGATGGTTGCAAAAATAAAAGAAGCGCCGTCGGTATTGCCAACTTCAGAACAGGAAGAAATAATATTAGAAATTCTGATAGAAATTAAGGCACAGATACTCCTATCTTGAAACAAGCTGGCCATCCGCATCAAAACTTAGTACCACATCGCCCTTTTGAGGGTGCCCTACACAAGTCAAAACCTTACCGCTGGCGATCTCATCGTCGGTAAGGACTTCGTTGTACGACATCCAGACATTTCCCGAAAGGCATTGAGCGACACAGGTACCGCATTGCCCGGTCTCGCAACTGAAAGGCAGGATGGCAACCTGCGCTTTCCGCGAAGCCTGCAAAATAGAATCCGGATAATTGACCTCAAAAGAATATTGTTTTCCACGCACCTGCACCCGCACCTGATGTGAGCCGGTATCTTGCGGCATTAGTCTGAGCTTTGGCTTGCTGACATCAAAATCCTCTTTCTTAATTTTTGCAGCAGGAATATTCAATTCCTCCAAAGACATTATTACCATTCGCCGGTAGGCAAAAGGTCCGCAGATATAAAACAATTGTTTGTCTAATTCCCCGTCAGAATGTTCCTGGTACAATGCTGGCAGCAGCCATTTATTCAAATGTGCCCGCTCCAGATCCTTTGCAGTACTGAATATATATTCGATTTTGAAGCGCTCCGGAAAGGAAGCTTTCAGTTGTTCCAGTTCTCCGTAAAAAACAGTTTCGGCAATGCTGCGATTGCTATACACTAATACGATCTGCAAATGTATATGATCACAAAGTGCAGTTTTGATAATTGAAATAACGGGTGTAATACCCACACCGGCCGCAAAGAAAAATAACTGACGATGTGCTTCTATGTTTTCCGGTAACGTAAAAAAACCAGAGGCACCAATGGTTTGCAGCACATCATTTCGTTTCACACGGTCGAAAAACCAACGTGAAAAACTACCGTTCGGCACACGCTTTACGGTAACTGTGAGTGCTTCATTATGCCCTGATGCGGAAGAAATGGAATAAGAACGCCGGTCTTCCCTGCCATGTTCACTAAATAAAAAAGTAAGAAACTGGCCAGACTTATACGGCAGTGGTTTACCATCCTCAGGAATCAGCTGAAATGTTTTTACATCATCAGTTTCCTGCTTAACAGCCGTTACAATAAGTCTTCTAAGGAAAGGATTTTCCAGCGTCTGCGCCATGCATTAAATATACAAAGGCAGCTTTATTTCACCATAGAAAAATCCAGCATGGCTTTCCCCCATTCCTTCCAGCAAATATTGCCCAATGCAGCGCTGTCTATGCTGTCAGAATATTTGTCTCCGTGAAAAATGGCAAGGAGCTCTCGCCCATCCCGCGCTATACGGAACAGACTCGGCGAATGCATATAAGAGGAATCATCTTGTTCAGTGATTGGAGCAGATACCCATGCTTCCACCGAAAAGCTTTCCATATTCTGGTCTGGGAAATCGTCATAAATCACTGCAGTTACTTTCAGCCAGCAAACAATGCCTTTATTGGTTACTTTCAGAAAATCGCCCTTACGCACCGATCGTTCTACCGGATGATTATGATGATCTATAAGCTGGAATCCGATGGATTCGTTTGGAAAATAAGAGGCCCATTGGCTGACATGCAGCAGGCGTTCCTTCGCCGTCACAAACAAGTCTTCTGCGTCTTCTTCATCTTCTGCCATAAAACTGCTTGTAACTACTTCAGGCTGGTGGATCAGTATTTTGTGTTCGTAAGGCTCCATAGCAGATTCGTGTTATTCCTAAGATAATATAAATTTCTGATGACTAGTACCAGATTTTTCGATTTGACCTGTGAATGACCGATGCGAGGTGAATGATGGAGGTCCGTGGTGATTAATCAATGGTGAAACACGCATTACCTCCGGTGCTGAGACGTCAGGGACCGTGAGCGCATCTCCATTTACGAAAAGAGACTTCGAAGCGACATACCGGAGATCGCCAGAAAAAAAATATCCCGTGAGAACACGGGATACTAACTCAAATTATTATTCAGGCTGACTAAAGTACGTTGCTACTCTGGTGATTTTTCCATCATCAATCGTGAAGATGTTCCAGGCCAGCTGCTCCCAATTGGCGCCGTCACGTGTACGGCCTTTAGAGAGATACTGCACATAAACCAGATTTCCACTTTCCTGGATAAAGATGATTTTATCTTTAATACCAGGATATTTTCTTTCGACCGCCGCATAACGAGTAGCGAGGTCTGCTTGTTTTCTTTCTACAAATTGATCCCCTATTTTGGAATCGAGGAGATACACTTTATCGTCGTGCAATTCCGCAATTTCCTGCCATTTACGTTGATTAAACAAATCGTATAAATGCTTTACCGTATCAATGTTTGAATATGTATCCAGGCTGTTCACCATAACATACGTTTCTAAAAAGACGCGAAAACGAATAGTTACCCCTATTCCAGTCTCTATATTTTGATGAATTTCCGGGCAAATATTTTCCCATTGCAAAATAACAACTGATATTCAACAAATTGCAAGGGTCTCATTTTTAGACTTTTTTTGAAAAAACGTCCAAAAATCATCAGCTTTTCTTGAGACATTTGCGTTCCAAAAGAAAAAATCATGAACCATACCGTTAATCTGGCGATACAAATGTTGCCCTTGCGCCTTCCAAAAGAAGAAACCTACCGCATCGTGGATGTCGCCATCGCTGAAATAAACAAATCCGGACTGAAATACGTTGTTTGCCCGTTTGAAACCGTGGTAGAAGGCCCTTATAACGAGGTAATGCAATTGCTGGAAAATATTCAGAACGCGTGTACTGAAGCCGGCGCAGATGAGTTCATCATCAACATGAAATTACACCGCGCTGCAGCAGAAGACATGAAGATCGATGACAAAATAGGCAAGTACAAAGAATAGCTATTAACTTCGCGAGTCGAAAAATTGTCTGCAATGAATAGAGCTGAACTAGTCAAAATTATCCGTGAAAAAAAATCTGTGCTTTGCGTAGGTCTGGACACTGATCTCAACAAAATCCCGAAACACCTTCTGGAAGAGGAAGATCCGGCATTCGCTTTCAATAAAGCAATTATTGATGCCACCAGGGATGTAGCGGTTGCTTATAAAATCAATACTGCATTTTATGAAGCGCAAGGACTGAAAGGCTGGATCAGCATGGAGAAAACGCTCAACTATATTCCGAAAAACATTTTCACCATTGCAGACGCAAAACGCGGCGATATCGGCAACACATCCGAACAATATGCCCGTACGTTTTTCTACACCTATCCATATGACAGCGTTACAGTAGCACCTTACATGGGTGCCGACAGCGTGCAGCCGTTCCTTCAGTTTGAAGACAAATGGGCAATTGTACTCGGTCTCACTTCGAATGCAGGCAGTGCGGATTTTCAGTTGCAGGATTGCAGCAATGAGAAACTATATGAAAAAGTACTGCGCACGGTGGCAAGCTGGGGTACGCCTGAAAATATCATGTTTGTAATCGGCGCTACGCGCAAAGAACAATTGCAACATGTACGTTCCCTGCTTCCGGAACACTTTTTTCTGATACCAGGTGTAGGCGCACAAGGCGGCGATGTAGCAACCGTGTGTGACAATGCGCTGAACAAGGATGGCGGCGTGCTGATTAATGTATCTCGTGGAATTATCTACGCAGGCTCTGGAACTGACTTTGCAGAAAAAGCGGCAGTTGCGGCAAAAGAATACCAACAACAAATGGCAGCATATTTGTAGGGATATTATACCGGGGGCAGATCACTCCCGGTAAATTTTTCCCTTCATGAATGAATCCTTATTCCAATCCATCTGGCAGTTTAGCCTGTACCGGCCGCAACAATTATTTACCACCGATGGCGAAGCGGTCACCATCATCAACCCGGGAAAAAGAAACACCAACGCCGGTCCTGATTTTTTTGAAGCGAAAGTCCGCATCGGCAATGTAATATTAGTCGGCAATATCGAATTACACATTCATCCCGGCGAATGGACGCGACACAGCCACCATAAAAATCCCGCTTACCAGAATATTATCCTGCATGTCGTCTATTACAACAGCACAATTGCAGCTATTCCGGAAAATGTGCCAATGCTCGTAATGGAGCCGCACATCCCATCTTATATCATCAAACAATACACCGAGCTGGTACAAACAAATCTCACGCTACCCTGCGCTAATGCGCTGCAAAATGTCAATGAGCTGGTACGGGAAGCATGGATCAACCGCTTGTTGGCAGAACGGTGGGAACAAAAGCTACTGGAATGGAAACAATTACTGACAAAATCTGCCGGCGATTGGCGGACACTACTTTATTGGCGGATTGCAGCTAATTTCGGATTTAAAATAAATGCCGATCCCTTTCTGATGCTGGCGCAATACACCCCAATCAATGTACTTGCAAAACACCGCGAAAATCTGATGCAGACCGAAGCTATTCTATTCGGACAGGCTGGCTTTCTGGAAAGTGAAACATCAGATGATTATTTTGAAATGCTCAGAAAAGAATACTGCTACCTGCGGCAGAAATATCAATTGCAGGCAATGCCCAATCATCTTTGGAAATTTTTACGCTTGCGCCCGGCGAATTTTCCGACAGTCCGCATCGCTCAGTTTGCGGCGTTAATCCATCGTTCCGTTCATCTGTTCTCCCAAATTGTGGCCGCAACAGACATTCCCTTGTTGCACGAATTATTTTCAGTGCAGGCGAGTGAATATTGGGATCATCATTACCGCTTTGGTGAGCATCATGAAAAGAAAAAGATTAAACATTTAGGAACAAGCTCTGTTGAGAATCTCATTATCAATACCATTGCACCAATTCAGTTTTTGTACGCCAGCGAGCAGGGGCAGGAAGAATTGAAAGAAAATGCGCTGCAACTATTGGAAAGCATAACACCGGAGAAAAATCACCTGACCGAACTCTGGCAGCAACATGGCTGGCAAATAAAAAACGCCATGCATTCGCAGGCGCTTCTTCAATTATATAACGGGTACTGCTCTTCTAAACGATGTCTTGAATGCAGCATCGGACTTAATATTATTCGTTCAAGGCCAGATAAATAAAATTGTTTTCTGACAGTCAGGATGCAGACTCTCCAGCACCGGACAGGTCATCGCTGTTTTTTGAAGCATAGAGCGCTGTTTTTCATCGTATTTCTGCTCTTTCGGGAAAGTGATATTGATTTTGATTTCGCCGATACGGCGCGGATTAGCTACCATTACTTTCTCAACATCAAAACGGGTACCATCAATACTGAATTCGTGTGTACGTGCCAAAATACCCATTACAGTAGCCATACAAGAAGCTAAAGCGGTCGCAACCAGGTCTGTAGGAGAAAAACGCTCGCCTTTTCCGTGATTATCCACTGGCGCATCCGTTTCAATTACAGTTCCCGACTGTAAATGAGTGGCAATAGTGCGTAATTCACCTTGATATATAACTTGAGAAGTCACTGAGTTTCTTTTTGTAAAGGTATGATCTTACCTGTAGTTTTAAGTCGCGAGATATGTTTTTGAATAGTTAATGATTATATTTTAAAAAAAATATTATTCAAACTAGATTTGCTAATGATTTTGTAATAAAGTCATCCTAGAGTAAATATATAATGGAACTGATTTAATATTGCTGATTGGTATTATTATTGTAACTTAATGGAAATTCATGTCGGTATGGCTGGCTTAACTTATAGGACAGGGATTGGGCTGGTTTTGATGATGTTGGCATCTGTCGCTTCAAACGCGCAAACTACGAGTACTACTGTAATTAAAAGCGATAGTACTGCAAAAAAGCCTGTGCCAAAAGTTATCGTAAAAAAGCCAAAACCGATCCATACAGAGATGAGCCTGGGCGCCAAAATGAACACCAACGGCTGGGGCGCATACATTAATAAAGGCTGGGTAAGAAGCAATGACACCAAACACAGCGACCAGTTTTACAACCTCCGTTATGTAGAATTGGAATTCAACGAAGTAAAAAATCCCAAAGAAACCAAGACGACCAACCAATATTTAGGTTCGTATTCTAATGAGAGTGCGAAACCTTATATCTATGGCAAAATCAATAATTTTTATCAGTTCAACCTTGGTTACGGGTTCCGCAGAATGATCGCCGGAAAGCCGGAACCAGGCTCTGTTTCTATTCACTGGTTCTATCTGGGCGGCCTTTCCCTGGGCTTGCTGAAACCTTATTATGTAAATGCCAATGTGCCTCAGGACAATGGCGGAACGGGTACGCTAGTGCGTAAAACCATTAAGTACGAGGACGATAAACAATCTTTCCTGGACGACCGTTTGATCATAAGCTCGGCAGGTTTTACTCAGGGCATCGGTGAAACCAAGATTGTTCCGGGCCTGCATCTCAAGACTGGCCTGCATTTCGACTTTGCTGCCAACAAAAAAACAGTGCTGGCAATTGAGACTGGCGTAAGCGCTGATCTCTATTCTTCGAAGATCGAAATTATGGCGAATCAGAAGGCATATCCATATAGCGCTAATATCTTTGCCGCCTTTCAATTTGGCAAACGTTGGTGATCGTCGTAAATAGACGTAATTTGCACCGAGATTTATGCAAGAGTTACCTGTAATTAACGCAACTGTAAATAATACGGAAACACGCGTGAAAAAGCCGGACTGGCTGCGTGTAAAGCTGCCTATTGGCGAAAACTACAAACATGTACGATCGCTGGTAGATACGCACAAGCTTCATACCATCTGCGAAAGCGGCAACTGTCCGAATATGGGCGAATGCTGGGGCGAAGGCACCGCAACGTTCATGATCCTCGGTAATATCTGTACCCGCTCCTGCGGTTTCTGCGCGGTTGCAACCGGCCGCCCGGATCCTGTGGATTGGGACGAGCCGCAGCGTGTTGCAGAAGCAATTCACCTGATGAAGGTGAAGCATGCCGTACTGACTTCTGTAGATCGTGATGAGCTGAAAGATGGTGGTTCTATCATTTGGGCCAATACCATCAAAGCTGTTCGCGCACTCAATCCTGATACAACTTTAGAAACGCTGATCCCTGACTTTAAAGGCCAGTGGGAAAATCTGGAACGCATCATTGAAGTGGCACCGGAAGTTGTTTCGCACAATCTGGAAACGGTAGAACGCATGACGCGCAAAGTACGTATCCAGGCAAAATACCATCGCAGTCTGGAAGTGATCCGTCGCTTGAAAGATGGCGGTATGCGCACGAAAAGCGGTATCATGCTGGGCCTGGGTGAAACGAAAGAAGAAGTGCTGCAATCCATGCAAGATCTCGCAGATAATGGTCTGGATGTACTGACACTCGGCCAATACCTGCAGCCAACGCAGAAACACTTACCAGTAGTACGTTTCGTGCATCCTGATGAGTTTGCTTTCTATCGTGAAGAAGGTTATAAAATGGGCCTCGACTACGTTGAAAGTGGTCCGCTGGTTCGTTCTTCTTACCACAGCGAACGCCACGTAATTCCTGGTTACGGAAGATCTAAGTGGGAACAGGAAAAAGCTTAAAGCTGCCCGTATTGTCATACTGAGCATAGACGAAGTATAAGACAAGCGACTTAAAATATTAAATCCTCCTCACGGTATTGTGCGGAGGATTTTTTTGTTCGTGTTTTCCGCGAATTTTTATGTGAGTGCTCTTCTGCAGATCATTCGATCAGTTCCTATTCTTTGACACCATTTGATTTTTCAAGAAACAAAAAAGCACCCAAGACTAGGTGCTTCCATTATGTGTAATAACCCGGGATGAAAACATCCCTCAAACCAAAAAATATCCAAACACTGTGCTTTTCGCACGATGATCGTTGCTTTTAAAAACTCTGCCAGAGACCCCTATCAGCCCCCCGACGGATTCAGAGTTACGTCCGGCAGAGTGTATCTTAAGTAAATCTTTCAAGCCATTATGATGGAATTTTAGCGTTATGATGCTTGTTCTTTCTTTCAAAACGACTAACGAGCCGTTAATAATACGTTATCAACAATTGTGCCACTTATTTCATTATCTATTCATTTTCATAGCATTAGCAAATCACAAAATGATCATTGATCGCCGCCATAGCGTTTTTCCACAGAAAATATTTTTTTGAAAAAACCTGGTGAGATCACGGTATCTCAAGTGCCCCCCGAGGATTTCGGTGCGTGCAATAGTTTCCCGGATCGAAAATCAAACGTCTACCGTAGACAAAAGCTGCGTTATAAAATGGCCTTTTCAACAAAGAAATCTGAGCTTTTCAGCAAAATGCCCGGCGCAGCTTTGATGGATCTTTGTATCTGAAATAAGGATTCAACATGAACTGTGACGTAAAGATTTCAGACACCGAATTAATCGCACCGATTACGGCACCTAAGCTGATACTAAACAATTACACGGGCGGAAAAATAGAAGGTGAAGCGTTTGTGGCCGACCACATTTTCAGCTATATCATTTCGGGCGCACACGATATCTGGCTGGGGAACAAAATGTATTCTTTTAAAGCGGGCGACTTCCGTTTCTTCAAAAAGAATCAGCTGTCGCGATACGTCAAAAGCCCATCTAGCGACGGTTTCCGTTCTGTTGCCGTTCACATCGATCAATACACTTTGATGGAAATGAGCAATAACTATTCTCTGAAGGCAACCAAACGCAGCACTATCGACGGGCCGCTACTGCTCCGCCCGGATACCTTACTGCAAGGCTTTACGGATTCATTAATGCCTTACCTCAACACGGGACAAACGGATCCCCGGATCGTATCGCTCAAAACGAAAGAGCTTGTATTGTTGCTACTCCATAATCATCCGGCATTAAAGGAAGTACTATTTGACTTTAGCGAACCGGGAAAAATTGACCTGAAAGCCTTTATGAACAGCCATTACAGATACAATGTAAGCCTCGACAAGTTTGCTTTCCTCACTGGCCGTAGCCTCTCTGCATTCAAACGGGATTTTACCCACCATTATAATATGAGCCCCGGACGTTGGCTGGTGCAGCGAAGACTGGAGGACGCACGTTTTCTGATCGAAGAAAAAGCGCAGAGACCTTCCGAAATATATCTGGATCTGGGGTTCGAAGATCTTTCTCATTTCTCCTATGCTTATAAAAAAGCATTTGGTTATGCGCCCGCAAAAAAACAGAATTAAAAACCATCAATAACTATTCAAACACAAAAAATGGATTTGAAATTAAAAGGAAAAACAGCGCTGGTAACAGGTTCCAGCTCAGGACTAGGTGAAGCAATCGTAAAAATGCTGGCAGCGGAAGGTGCCGCAGTAATCGTACACGGACGTAATCAGGAAAGAGCCGAACGAGTAGCGAATGAAATCAACGCATCCGGTGGCAACGCGCGAACTGCAATTGGTGATCTTACAACCGATGAAGGCGCAGATGCGGTTGCTGCGGCAGCATTGCAAGGCGGTGCTATAGATATTCTAGTGAATAATGCGGGTGCTACTTCACATAAATCCTGGGGAGAAGCCAGTGCCGATGACTGGTTGGATATTTACAACAATAACGTTGTCTCTTATGTACGGATGATCCGCCGTATCGTGCCGCAAATGAAATTGCTCGGTTGGGGAAGACTGGTCCACATTGGCGGCGGACTCGGCATTCAACCAATCAAAGAACAGCCGCATTACAACGCTACCCTCGCCGCCCGACATAATATGTCTGCGTCTCTGGCGCGCCAACTTAAAGAAACAGGCATTACATCGAATGTTGTTTCTCCGGGCGCCATTATTAACCCGATGGTAGAAGAGTGGCTGGTCAACGCAGCTCCGAAATTTGGCTGGGGAACGGATTTAGAGGAAATAAAATACAAAGCGGTACAGGATCTTATTCCAAATGATACCGGAAGATTCGGCAAGCCCGAAGAAATTGCGGGTGCCGTGTCTTATCTCTGCAGCAACTATGCCGACTATATCAGCGGTGCAGTAATCAGAGTGGATGGCGGAACGATCAGATGCTTGTAACCGGCTTCTAAAGAAGCTAATGCGGAAGAAAAGCACGCTAGCACCTCGCCATGCAACACGTGATAACGATATTTCGTACTCCACACTATGTGGACATGCAACTGATGTACACTGTGACTTCCTTTCCTAACTTCTGACATATTGCTAATTTAAGCCAGATTTGTAGAAGCTAAAGCCTTGCCCTAAAGGGCATAGCTTGAACTAGCGCGTTGGGACAGTCAAAGCCAATCTAAGACTCTGTGTAAGTCTAGTAGAAAGCCTCCATGTAGGCTCTTCTGCTAGACTTACGATTCGGAATTGCTGTTTAATTCGATTACAAATATTCACAAAGAGCTATCTTCTTTGAAACCTATATAAAACACTATTTTGCTGTAAGCGTCCAATAAATGTCATCGCCTTGTCCCGTCCCACTTTTTTAATCAAGTCGCAATAAACATTTGCATACTCGTTATAGATATTAGTTGCAAATATCCCAGTGTCATCTGTTCCGACAACAATAGGTGGTATACACCAACCGTCCTCTTCCCATTTAAACCAATTCCAGAGATGATAGGTTTCAAAATTTCTATGGTGTCCAATCCTAACATTGCTTGTTGGCAATGTCTCTATTATAATCTCATTCTTATGCATAAAATGAAGCAAAATCAATTGAAGTTTTTCAATATGATTTTCATTTATTACTTCTTGAGAGTTAATTAAAATTGGTTCATTATATTTTCCTCTGAAAAAAGCGGAATGGTAAAGTTGTAATATTTCCACCGTTTCTACTCTAATATTTGCGTTTGCGATTTGATCCCATTCGCCATCGTCGTACACATCCAACAAGCGAGCCCGAGCCTTGTCATTCCTATTGAATAAAATCATAGGACAATATTTTCGACAGAGCCAAGCTTCTTCAATATCCTGCACATCCCTTTGCAGACCAAATATTTCTTTAAAATATTTCAATATATAACTTTCCAAAGCCGGTACAACATTTGCCAATTCTTCAACATTCATTTTTTTAATTAAATGTCTAACAAAAACCAAAGTATCCATCCACTCACCTCTACGAATCAACATTTGCTCGCCAATTATCGACAGCCATCTTTTTACCGACAACCCGCTTGCCGTACAATGCCCAATACGATCTCCCTTACTGAGCTCTGTAAAGACAATTGCCTCATAAACAGATCGTAACCCCGATAAAATATGAAAGAAATCTTCTCCTGCATGGTAAGTAAAATGCAGAACACCGGTCCTGCGCATATATCTAAATACCGGTCCAAATACTTCAGGCGGCGTATCAAATTCACTTGATGCGGCATCAATTCCTACAATACTTTGTGAGTAATGACCTCCGTGGTCTATAAAGGATCTAAGTTCAAGAGCTCTTTGCCATAAATCAATTCTTAAGGATTTGTATCGGATAAGTTTCGAAGAATTATTGTCAGGCCCCTTAATAAAATGCCCAACTAAACTAAACCCAGGACCTACTGCTAAATTTGCATTCAGCTTTTGCCAACCACGTTCAATTGCCTGCATCATAGATATATTTTTCCCTCTATCTTTTTGCGGAGAGAACCTACCTTCCAAAAATGCTAAATTGTTCATTTCATTTCCTTGCATTTGAAAAAAACGCTTGGCATATGTTTTTTCGCTAAACTCCCTTAACCCATTCAAAGTATGTTTTTGAAATTGTTCGAAACCATGTTGATGGGTTTGCTGAACCAGCAAACGATTACACAATCCACATATCAACAGATAGAAATGAAAAAGAGATGCAACAATCGAACCTGGTTGCGCTTGCATATGCCGGAATACCAAAATATACATCAGCATTTCAACTCTCATCGCATTATCGTCATCAGAATATAGAAGTCTACAAAAAGGGCTTTTATTAAAACCTACGTCATTAGTAGTATCTACTATTTTGTATAATAATAGCTCGGGATTTTGTTTACCTGATTCCGCGCGTTGTTTAAAAATAAATTCAAATAGTTTTTGCCTAATTCGCCTTGCTATATGTAATAGGTTTAAATATTTTAGAGGTTTGAGCAAATGAGATTCCTGCTCTAATTGCTCTTTAACTTTTGGTTTCGAAAACCCTTTGGACAACTCCTTATAGACAACCTCCGGATAACTTAAATGATCTTGCCAAACGTGATCCGTCTCTGTAGTTCCGTTAAGATGAACATGTAAATCATGAAATCCGCCGTGTAATGCCGAAAAGCCCTGGAGATGTGGAATAAACGGCCGCGGCAACGCCGTATATCTACAGTTAGGCACAATGTAATGGCTATAATATTCATTAATGGTTTCCGCTCTTAAATCACGTAAAGTTTTTTGTCCATGCAAAAAAGCGGCTTGTAATATTAAGGGTGGGATATATGTTAATAATTCCTGCCATTCATTTTGATTATTTTGCTGAACATACACAATATCTGCCCGTATCTCCAGATATTCCTTGGCAATATCATATATACCCAGACATAGAAGATCCTCTATAGTCTTCTTGTCATTAAATACATTTTCCTGCAGCAGCCTATAGTAGTGGTCCGGTATATCTCGCGCGGCTTCTCTCGTTTTAAGAAATAATCGTCGTTTAACGTCTGTGAACGACACCTTAGAGCCTTCGACATATTCGCTTAATGAAAGGTCGTCGTTGAGCAAATGACGGAGCATAACTGAAACTACCATTCCAAAGAATTACCATTTATGTATTTTCTGAAATTCCAAGCCTTGCTAGATTTACTACCGACATTAAAAAATCGGGGAAACATCTTGTAAATCTGGTCATTGTTTTTTGAATCCATCATCAAATCATATGGAATGTTATTATTTCGACAGTAGTTATAAAGATCCTCGTTCGAAACAATTGCGTCTAGGCTATATAATTCGTTATTCATTGTTTCACTCTGACCATTATAAACGGTATCTATATTTGAAAGCAATTTATAAACCGACAATTGCCGATTCTCGTTATATATTTCTGGATATATAAACGTCTGAAACGATCCATTTTTCGTAATTTCTCCGTTTAGATAGCAAAGTAATAGCGGACACGAAATCATCCATTTCGAAAATGGCAATTCTGAAGCCTTAGAACTGAGTTTTATTAGATTATTTAAAAATATTTTATCAGTATCAATTGCATTATCGATGTTAATATTAGCGGCATCTTTCAGATTTTCTTTTGCTTCTTCCACTAGTATCGCATTCATAAATGTTATAACCATTCGATGCATTGCATCTCCGGCATTTTGAGGGCGGCTTTTTTTATTCCCAAAAGCATAAAACATCCTTGTCGAAATTTTACCCAATAAATGTGGAGAAATTGCATCTACATCAAACAGTTTAATCCAGCACTCCGCATACGATTTCAATTCTGTAGCATTTTCTGTTTGGTCTTCTTTGTCAAAAACTATGTCATTTATATCATCATTGTCAGTAAGAGATCGTTCAAAATTTGGCGCACTGTATTCCCGTATCTGTGACAATTCTAAAAAACCATTATCCAGATCATCCTCGGTTGCTCTTCTGATCAACTCCGCAATAGCTCCTAAAAGTGTATAAATAGAATAGACGACCATAGAACTTTGTCGATGAGCGGGAGATGCTATACTGGCCGGAAGTTTAATAAGAATACTCTGAGTAATATCAGCCTGTTTAAAGACGGAATCTATCCTGTTCGAATCCCCTCTTTTCCCTAAAGAAGCAAGCCCCTTCAATTGAACTGAACCTTCAGGCTGATTAGCTCCTTTACTAGTAGTCCCTTTTACTCCCACCATGTACGAGAGCATTAATGCCGCACTATCACGCAGTACCCGATCTTGCAACAAAGCTGCGTGCTTACATATCCCTTCTACGGAAGGGATCGCCGCATTAAGATTATTATTTAAACTTTGTTTACCATCAAGATATCCAACTGTACTAAGAAGATTCCTCAAATAACCAATCTTGATGAAATAATCGAAAATCAAAAAGGGGCTGTTCTTAATACTTTCACTTAAAATAAAATTCAGAGCCACGAGGCATGCGTTCAAAACTTCGTCGGTTGTGGTCGGCTGTAGTTGATATGTTTCACCGAATTTCTTTTCCTGGATTAATAAATTTAAGATCGTCGGTGATAAAAATTGCTCTCGTCCCTCAAACGTACTTATCTGTATTTTTTTATCAAATAGCTCACTGAGAAATACATCAGAAATATCGTTTCGTAATAAACTATAATCCGAATTCATAAAAATTGACAGAAAACGTATCTGAGACCGCAGAGGCAAATTCAAAAAGTAGGATCGATACGCTTCGGCTTGATAAGAATTTTTTATCCCAAACTTTACAAAAACACACTCATAAGTATCCCTAATATTCCGTAAAATGACTTCACCATTAGAAAGCATTTGAATCATAATATTATACCCATCTGCTTTGGGAGATGGCTTTGGTAGGATAGGTGAATCTCCACGAGAAATTTCTGCAGGTGGTTCGCGGTCATCTCGACGCCCTTTATACAGAAGCTTTTCCCCCAGAGTCGTTAAATGAATTCGACGTTCAGGTTTTAGAACTTTCTTTAGATACTGTCCTTCCAATTCGGTTACAATGTTATTGTATTCATCACGTCTTCCACCGAAATCAGCTTCATTTTTCAGAAGAGCCTTACCAAAGTTTTTCCACTGTTGTTTTCGAACGGATAATGAAAAGAGTTTAAAATCGCCACTTATTATTGTAAAGACATGAGGCGATGTAAGATATTTTCTTATAGTTTCTAGTACTGGCCATCCTTTTGTGAAGCTTACATCAATATCATCCAGTATTAACAAAAATGCTTTTTTCTTAAGGATCTCTAAGGCGTATGTAATAAGGTCGTTGAAATTTTCTTCCAATTTACGCGCAGATGTTACCGCACGAATACCACGTTGCATAATGTATTCAGGGTCCTGCCATTCCGCATTAGTAAGTTCTGTACCGATGCCGTCTAACGAGGGCAAACCATGGGCTAAAGACTCGACCTTTTGGATCCATACATTTTTCCTGTGAAATTCAGCACTTCTTGGATCACAATTATTTGTATCAAGCTGGCTATCTACAACATCTTTAATCAAAGAAATTATGTTAAGAAAAACGTGTCCTTTTTCTTCAATCAGAGTAGGGTCAATGATATCCAAAATCTGTATTTCAGGTTTTTGCTTCAAACAATATTCTTTTATTGTTAGAAGAAAGCTTGTTTTCCCAGTACCTCTCCCCCCCAATACACTAACTGCATCATGGGTTCTAAGAAACTTTTTCGTTCCTCCACTATTGTTAACATCATTTATAAGTCTAACTCTGGCGTCTATCCATTCATCGACCCGATTAAATTCCCTACGATGTACGAGTTCATTTTCATGTTGATTTTCCGGCGAGAAGTGCTTTGCATCAGTACTGTTTAACAGGTTGATTTTAATATCCATGTTGCGCTTATTCACGTGCAATATATAAATATTTTCAAGCAATTTATTCCGTTATGTTTTCATTATCACTCGTTTACCCTTTACAAATTCCCCAAAACCTAACAATAGCGCTTCTAACAGAAACTTTCGGAATATAAACGCTGAACCTCAAAGCATCAATCCCTGGATTCCGAACGTAAGATCAACAACCTGAACCCAACTCGCCATTTTTGGGGATCCATACCCGTAGAAATACCTGTTTTTTGCCTAAATCCTTGCAATCAGATTTTTAGCGACTTACATTTATGTGACAATTGTAATACTGAAAGAGCACTAAACAAGGAATTACAATTATTAAACTATCCACATCATGAAAAAATCATTCAACCTGCCGGTCGTGCTGACCGCGGCGGCCGCTATGGCATTAGCGACCTACAGTTGCAACAACGCAGGCAACAGCAATCAGCAAAAAGAAGATTCCACGAAAACCGAGGCGATGGAAATGCCCCTCAATGGAGCGTTTCAAAACCACCGCGATTCGGTACCATCGAAACAGCAGTATGATGCACCGCTTTTTGTGTTAAGTCATGATTACCCGACTACAGAAACGCCGGTCAATAATCCATCCTGGCAACAGGCGCTGAATGGCCAGCCGATCTCTGATAAGAATACCATGGCTTATATGGATTCATTAAAATCGTACGTTGCGCCAAACCTCCTGCCGTTCTTTACCGACAATAAAAACTGGAATGCGGCACAGCACGGCTGGTATCATGAGCCATGGATGGGCAGTCAACGTGAAGCTATTCTCGGTGCTTATCTCGGTAATGGTAACCCGGCCAATATGTTTAAAACGCTGAAAGAAGACGAAGCCGGATATGCGGTGGTGTTATATGATCCGACAGCGGCTTATACGGTGGGACAAATCTGGGGTAAAACAGGACAGAAAGTAAATCTTGCCAATGATGCCTCTCAGTTTAAAGAAGGCTCGGTAATCGTAAAACTCGCTTTCTCTAACGTTAACTTCCCGCAATGGCCAGTATTGAAAGACGCACTGACTTTTGATGTGTACGATACTATTCCAACGAAAGAAAATCCGAAGAAAGGTTATCAGATGCGTAAAGTCAGTTTCTTCCAGATGGATATTATTGTGAAAGACAGCAAAACGTCGCCAAAAACAGGCTGGGTCTACTCTACGTTTGTTTATGATAAAGATGCGAAAGGTAATTTCTGGGATAAAATGGTACCGCTCGGCGCAATGTGGGGCGATGATCCAAACGTGATCAGCCCGATCAAACCACCGTATCCGAAATTATCTGAAACAGTGATCAATCCAAAAGCACCTTTCTACAGTAAAGAAACACTTGGCTGGGGCGGTCGTTTGAGTGGTCCGAATGACGGCGCAGTAGCACAGCAGGCTGTGAATATCGATTCACCGAATGTTGTTTATAACAATCTGCCGTTGTCTTCTTGTATGAGCTGTCACAGCCCTTCACAGGATACATTTAAATCATTCCTGCTGCCGGCGCCGTTCCCTAAGAACTCAGATACAGCATTCTTCGTGTATACTCCGGGCAGTAAAAACTGGAATCTCTGGTTCAGAGACCTTGCACCAAATGAAGCATTCGATGCAGGACAAACATCAATGGACTATGATATGGTAATGGCATTCAAATCTATTCCTGCTTACCTGGCTGCACAACCGAAACCTACGACTCAAAACAAAATGCTCCGTGCCAATATCGAAGCTACGCAGCGTTTCAGAAGACATACTACAAGTCAGTTCTGGCACTAGTTTTCGAATCTCGAAATCTGAAATCAGAGGCCGATATTTAAACAACATACCTAAATTATCATCGGCGTTGATACCTCGTATCAGCGCCGATTTTTTATACAAACATCAGACGTCCCGCGATCAGGACATCAGCGATATAGTGTCGCAAACAACCCTGTTATTGTCGTGTGCTGCGCCCCGGTCTGACTTTAGCTTTCGGTACATTTAGGTTGCATTTTCACTTAAAAAAATCACATCGTTATGAGCACTCAAGAATTGGCAACTGCTGTAAAAAATACTGGTAGTCGCTTTATTGATAGTCTGTCCGCATTCAGCGAAGCCGATATGAACAAAACACCGTATGAAGGCAGCTGGACAGGCGGGCAGGTTGCAGAGCATATCGTAAAAGCCAATGGCGTAGAATTGTTGTTTGTTCCGGGAACACCCTCAGACCGTGACCCGGCGCAGCATGTACAGGCAATCAGAGACATCTTTCTCAATTTCGATGCAAAGTATAAGGCACCGGAACGCCTTACGCCGCAAGACGGCTTTCATGCAAAAGAACCGTTGCTCAACACATTACACCATCAATGGTCGAAACTGGAAAACGCCGTACAAACACAGGACTTATCTGAAATGTGTGGCTCATTTGAATTTCCGGGCATCGGCAAGCTCACTAAACTGGAAGTGGTAAATCTGATTGAGTCGCACACACAAAGACATTTGCGCCAGCTAAACAAAATTCATGAAGCAATTGGGTAAAAAAGTTGCAAGTGCTCCATTGCAAGTTTTATGTTTAAGTTTTAGCTAAAAAGAGTTCCTGCGCAATGCAGGAACTCTTTTGTTTGGGGCATCAACCTAAGGCGTTTTGAATTTTCAATTTTGAATCTTGGATCTTGGCCTCAGGATTACCAGAGATCGCAGATCTTGCCGGTGAGTGAAAAGCAGAAGCGGATTATCCTGCCAAATGTTTTGCATACAGTAATAAGGCACATCGTTTTTGTCATTACGATACAAAACAACAAAGGGCTAGTGACACCCCTATGTCAGCAAGTAATTTTTATTGCTGATTTTTCTGATTTGTGAGTAGTGAGTCGGCAGTTGTGAGTCCCCTTCTCGTGTGTCACCCCGAGCGAGTTGAAACGCCGCAAAGAAGCTTTGATTTTTAAATTTTGACTTTTGAATTAATTTAACGGCATGATCTTCGATTTCCGTTTGCAAGTTTTTCATACAGTGGCCCGGAGGCTGAGTTTTACCAAGGCTGCGGAAGAATTATTTATTACACAACCGGGGGTGACCAAACACATCCGCGGACTGGAAGAGCATTTCAAAACAAAATTGTTTGAGCGGAAAGGCAATAGCATCCAGCTAACAGAAGGTGGAAAAACGCTGCTTCGTTATACCAATTCACTGGAACAAACTTACGCAAGTCTGGAACAGGAAATGTATGCATTGAGCGGCATTGCCAAAGGCACACTGACTATTGGCGCAAGCACTACTCTGTCACAGTATGTACTTCCCCCTTTATTTGCTGATTTCAGGAATAGAAACAACGAAGTAACACTGCAATTGATCAGCGGCAACACAGAATATATAGAGCAGGGATTGCTTTCCGGCATTATGGATCTGGGCTTTATTGAAGGGCAAACCCGTAATAAACAGATCAAGTACATTCCTTTCCGGAAGGATGAATTATTGCTGGTAGGCCGGACAGAACATCCGCTGGGTAAAAAGAAAACGCTCAAGATTGCAGACCTGCAATCCGCACGGCTTATCATGCGGGAGCACGGCTCCGGTACATTAGAAGTTATTCTCAACGCTTTGAAAAAGACGGGAATAAAATGGCAGGATCTTTCTGTTGAAATGCAGCTAGATGCTACCGAAGCCATCAAATCATACCTGCTTCATTCTGATTGTCTGGCTTTTATTTCGCGCAATGCGATACAGCACGAGTTAGCGCAAAATGAGTTCCGGGTATTTACCATTCCGGGCTTAAAAATTGAACGTCCGTTTTCGTTGATACACCTGCAGGGAAAGCCTTCAAGGCTGGCAGAATCGTTTATTAAATTCATACAGCATCATAACCTAAAGTAATCCTACATCACTATTTGTCATTTGCTTTAGTTATAACTAAGTCGGAAATTTGCATAAGTAAAATAATTAATATGCAAGTCTCCACCCACAATACTGAAACACCCGGGTTATTAAAAATTGGCAACAACACGCGGAAGATTATTTTCATCATTGCCGCTGTATTGTGCCTCACGCCTTGGGTTTCTGCACCAATCGCCTTACTTGCCGGGATAATATTTGCGAATACCATCGGTCACCCTTTTGCACAGCTCAACAGCAAAGCAACCAAAATACTATTGCAGGTTTCCGTAGTCGGGCTCGGCTTTGGAATGAATGTGCACAGCGCGATACAGGCAGGTAAAGAAGGTATATTGTTTACCATCTGTTCTATCTTCGGAACACTTACACTTGGATTTCTACTGGGTAAACTCCTCAAAATAGACCGTAAAACTTCACAGCTTATTTCTTCCGGAACCGCCATCTGCGGCGGCAGTGCCATTGCTGCGATCGCGCCGGTGATTAATGCCGACGAAAAACAAATGTCTGTTGCGCTTGGTACCGTATTTATTCTAAACTCAATTGCACTGTTTTTATTTCCTGCCATCGGTCACGGGCTGCATCTTTCCGAACAGCAATTCGGACTCTGGGCTGCGATCGCTATTCATGATACAAGCTCTGTTGTAGGCGCCGCCAGCAAATACGGTCCGCACGCGCTGGAAGTAGCTACTACAGTAAAACTCGCCCGTGCACTCTGGATTATTCCGCTCTCACTGGGTACCGCATTAGTTTTTAAAAGTGGTTCGGGGAAAATTAAAATTCCATGGTTCATCGGCTATTTTATCCTGGCAATGATCTGCAACACCTACTTCGCACCAACAGCAATTATCTCCCCATATATCGTCGCTATTGCTAAAGCCGGATTGACACTTACATTGTTCCTGATCGGCTGCGGATTGTCTGTGCAAAAACTGAAAAGTGTCGGCGTTCGTCCGCTGATACAAGGTGTATTGCTTTGGATATTTATTTCGGTACTGGCACTGAGTGCGGTTATGCTTGTGGGGTAATTGGTTAAAACGTCAAAAAGTTAAAAGGTTAAAAAGCTGGCTAAATATATTCCTGAGGAAGGAATTCATGGTACTCAATCTGCCAACGATTTAATGATATACCCGTCTATTTTTTTAACCATTTAACCAAGCAGATGGCCTCATCCTCCGCAATGATGTGCATAATAACTCCATCGTTGCCTCGCGTGATCACCGCAAGCGAATTTTTGAATTTTGACTTAAATAATGGCATCATTTTCCTGCGTTTAAAATAATCGCATTTTGGCGCTTTGACAATGAACCATTTGGTAAATTTGATTGGCTCAAATTCAAGACCATTTGAATTTTACCCTTTTAACTTTTGACTTTATAAACTATGGGAAGAATATTCATTACCGGATCAGCAGACGGACTGGGACAATTGGCAGCAAAACGATTGGTAGCAGCAGGACATGAAGTGGTATTACATGCACGGAATAATCAACGAGGCATTGAAGCGCTGGACAATGTAAAGGGAACAACAACTGTAGTAACAGGTGATCTTTCCAGCATTAAAGAAACAATTAGTGTCGCCACACAAGTCAACGAACTGGGCACGTTTGATGCGATTATCCACAATGCGGCCATCGGTTATCAGGAACAAAGAAAAATCACAACAGTTGACGGACTCCCACATTTACTTACCATCAATACACTGGCACCATACATTCTCACTTGCCTGATCAATAAACCGCAGCGGTTAATTTACCTCAGCTCCGGACTTCATATGCAAGGCGATGACAGCCTTCGGGACCTGGAATGGAATAACCGCCCCTGGAACGGATTTCAGGCTTATTCTGATTCTAAATTGCATGATCTGATTCTAGCAATGGCGATTGCCAATAAATGGCCTTCTGTTTATTCCAATGCACTGGAACCAGGTTGGGTACCAACGAAAATGGGTGGACCTGATGCGCCAGACGATATCAACAAAGGTTCTGAAACTCAGTCTTGGCTTGCCGTTAGCGATGACCCTGCCGCGAAGGTATCCGGAAAATTCTTTTATCACCTCCGGCAAAAAAGTTATCATCCTGCTGCCGCCGATCCCGAAGTGCAGGAGCAATTGCTTGCGGAATGCTATCGGTTAACGGGTGTAGCCTTGCCGCTGTAAAGCCTCCGCTCACATACAACCTTTCGACTTCGCCCGGGGTGACAAACGCGAACAAGTTTTTGAGCCTTCACAATGAAAAGTTTTGACTTGTTAATTTTGACTTTTTAATTACCATGAACTACCTGACCACCATCACCGATTTCGTACGAAGCGTCGGCATCGAAGTTATTTTTGAAACCATCGCAGAAGAAACATTTCTGCCGGGCATCCTTATCAGCAACGGTCAATTAATTATCGACACTACACAACTACTATACCCCGGCGATGTCCTGCACGAAGCTGGGCACATTGCTGCAATGCCAGCAGCAGAGCGTCATTCATTACGTGGAAATGTTGGTATGGTTAAAGACGCATCAGAAGCAATGGGAGAAGAAATGATGGCAATCGCGTGGAGCTATGCGGCTTGCGTGGCAACTGGTATTCCGCCGGAGATAGTTTTTCACGAGCACGGTTATAAAGGCGCTTCGCAATGGTATATCGCTGAATACACATCGGGTAATCATCTTTCATTACCGTTAATGCAATGGGCTGGTTTTTGTTACGACCCGAAAAACGCCGTTACAAACAATACGCTTCCCTACCCGTCTATGATTCGCTGGCTGCGGGAATAATGGCTATTTACCAGCCTTTATTTTTTTACGATGCGCCTTTCCCCATTTAATCATTTGCAGAATAATGTCTCCGAATGAATGGCAATACTCGGTGGATTCATATTCTACCAATACCGGCGATGAATCATAAACAGTCCGTTTTATCAGCCCATTCATTTCCATATCCTTTAATTCCCGGGAAAGCATACGCGTAGTAATCCCAGGAATGCTGCGCTCAATTTCACGGAAACGTTTGTTCCCATTGCAGATAGAATTAATGATCGGCAGTTTCCATTTACCGCCAATCACATAGATCGTGTCCTGCAGCGCCTGCACCTCCTCTGTCTGACTTCTGGGATGTGATAGTATTTCCTTTACTTCTTCTTTCATTGGTATACTCCGTGATACTGGTTACAAAGTTATACCATTCCGTCCATAGCTTTGTGTTCACAAACAAAAAATCTCATGAACAAGACAATTTTCATTACCGGCACCAGCTCAGGACTTGGTAAAGCATCGGCTAAATATTTTGCAGAAAATGGCTGGAACGTGGCGGCCACGATGCGGAGTCCGGAAAAAGAAACAGAATTAACGCAGTATCAAAATGTTAAAATCTACAAACTGGACGTAACTAATATCAGCCAGGTTAAAACTGCGGTTGCTGACGCCATTAAAGATTTCGGCAAAATTGATGTGGTATTGAACAATGCAGGAATGGGCGTTTACGGAGCACTGGAACTGGCAAAAGAAGAAGATATTGACTGGCAGTTTGCCGTAAATGCGCGCGGCCCTATCAATGTAATCCGCGCTTTTCTTCCGCACTTCCGATCTAACAATGGCGGCATGTTTATCAACGTGAGTTCGTTTATGGGTATTACCACGGCGGTTCCTTTAGGCTCATTGTACAATATGTCGAAGTTTGCATTAGAAGGACTTACCGAAGGGTTGTACTACGAGTTGAAACCGTTCAATATTGATCTTCGGCTCATTGAACAAGGTGGCAGCAGCGGAAATAATTTTGTGAACAATATGGTGTTCCATACCGATTCTGACATCAAAGCTTACGACCCGCAATCGAATGCACTGAAGCAAATGTTTGAGAACGTGCATACGCAACTCAAAGAAGACACGATGGATATCGTATGTGTAATTGCTGATCTCGCCGAACGTCGTAGTAATAAATTCAGAACCGTAATTGGTGAATCCGGAAATCATCTGATGTCTTTGCGCCAGTCCTTACCAATTGAAGAATACCTGGAAACAGTAAGTGGAATGTTTGTCTAGCACTCTTGTTGGAATCTGATTAAAAAATCTCGTAGTGACATCTTGCCGCTGCGAGATTTTTTAATAGGCGGTATTTAATGAGACATCCCAATAGCAATGACAACGTCCTTTTGATTTCGACTTTTGATTTTTGACTTCCAAGCTTATATTTATAGACGCTCATTTGCACCAATGATGAAACTCAAACTAACGCTCGCTTTTCTGTTATCCGGTCATTTATTGATGGCTCAAACCAGCGAAAAACTGATTCCTTATGTTCATCCTATTATTGGTACGCAACGTATGGGGCATACATTTCCGGGTGCTACAGCTCCTTTTGGCATGGTACAACTCAGCCCGGAAACGGATACCATCAGCTATGAACTGAATGGCAAATACAACCCCGACGTTTACAAATACTGTGCTGGCTATCAATACGATGATCAAACGATTGTTGGTTTTAGTCACACACATTTCAGCGGCACAGGCCATTCCGATCTGGGCGATTTTCTGATCATGCCAACGGTCGGCCCGCTGAAACTCAATCCAGGCACAGCACAGCAAGCGCATAGCGGTTATCGTTCTGCATTTTCACATACCAATGAAATCAGCGAAGCCAATTATTATAAGGTAAAACTTGACGACTACAATATCATTGCCGAACTGACGACCAGCACCCGCGTTGGCTTTCATCAATATAGTTTTCCTAAAACAGACAGTGCGCATATCATTCTGGATATGGAATCGGGCATTTATAATTATCCCGACAAAAACGTGTGGACCTATATACATGTCATCAATGACACATTGATCACCGGTTATCGTCAGACGAATGGATGGGCACGTAACCGCACTTTATATTTTGCTATATCTTTTTCCAAACCCTTTACCAGTCACGGTTTCCGGAATGACTCAAAAAAAGAAGTATACCGTGGTTTCTGGGGAAAACTCAATCAATCAAAAGATTTTCCCGAAATCAGCGGGCAGCAGATTAAAGCCTGGTTTAATTTCAACACTTCAGAAGGGGAAAAGATAAAAGTAAAAATGGCGCTCTCCCCCGTGAGCATGGACGGTGCGATACAAAACATGCAAGCTGAAATTCCGGGCTGGAATTTTGAACAAGTAAAAGCCGATGGCCAGCAGCAATGGGAAACAGCGCTTCATAAAATTGAGATTAGTTCCAAAAGCGAAGCAGAAAAAGAAAATTTCTACACGGCGATGTATCATGCGCTGATCAATCCAACTGTTTATACTGATGTAGACGGGCGCTACAAAGGGCTGGATCAGAATATTCATAAGGCAGATGGCTTTACCAACTACACTACATTTTCCCTGTGGGATACTTATCGTGCGCTACATCCGTTGTTCAATATTATTGAGCCAAAACGCAATGCCGATATGGTTCGATCAATGTTGGCACATTATGAACAAAGTCCGGAACACATGCTGCCCGTCTGGTCCAATTCAGCCAATGAAAACTGGTGTATGTCGGGGTATCACGCCGTAGCAGTTATTGCCGATGCTATTGCAAAAGAGCACCTGAATGGTTATGATCCGCAAAAAGCATTAGAAGCTTGTGTAGTCACTGCCCGTCATCGCAATTACGAAGGCATCGGTGATTATATGGACAAAGGTTATGTACCGGATGAAAAAAGCGGCGTCTCCGTTTCCAATACATTAGAGTATGCTTACGACGACTGGAGCATTGCGCAAGCGGCGCAAAAACTGGGACGCGATGATATTTACAAAGAATTTTCTAAACGCGCTTTAAATTACGCCAATGTTTATGATCCGGCTTCTGGTTTTATGCGTCCACGACTGAACGATGGTTCTTTCCGGAAAAACTTTGATCCGCTGAGCACCAATAATCAAGGTTTCATTGAGGGAAATGCGTGGAATTATACACTGTTCGTACCACATGATCCTGCAGCATTGATGAATCTGATGGGTGGCGAAAGCCGTTTTGTCCGCTATCTGGATTCTCTTTTTACCATGGAACTGCCGGATAAATATTTCGCAGAAACCGAAGACATAACCCGTGACGGTATCATCGGCAACTATGTACACGGTAATGAACCTTCGCACCATGTCGCCTACTTATATAATTGGACGCATCAGCCGTGGAAAACGCAAGCACGTGTGAGAATGATTCTGAAGAAAATGTACCATCCCACACCGGATGGTCTTGGCGGTAATGACGACTGCGGACAAATGAGCGCCTGGTATATTTTCAGCACGCTTGGCTTTTACCCGGTGGCGCCCGGCAATAATATTTATCAGATTGGCAGTCCGGCAATCGATGGCGCTACCCTGCATCTGGAAAATGGTCAGACGTTTAAAATCACTGTAAAAAATCAGAGCGACAAGAATGTCTATGTGCAACGATTAACTTTGAACGGCAAGGATTTACCGGGGTATCAGCTTTCGTATGATCAGATCAAAAATGGTGGTGAGCTGGTATTTTATATGGGCGGTAAACCTAAAAAATAAAGAAACTGCCGGTATAATCATTAAGACCTTGCGCCATCTGCCTGACTCAGATAAGCAATTATCTCCTGCAGACTATTGAATGCTATAGCATTGAGGTGAATGCCGTAAACATTGTTAATCAGTTTTACTAACTCTTTTCTATAACCTTTGAAACTGCGTGTGTAAAAGATAGGCGCTTCCGGCAGTTTCAGATACACCGGCCGGATAGATGTATAGGCGCCAACCGAACAGTGATCGAACGAAAAATTATTATCGTAGAGCGAAAGCTTGCCTTCATAAAGCATACGGCTGAGCTGACGTGCAGTGGCCGTGGCACGTACCAGCACTAATGAGTCGCCCGACTGATAGAGTACTAATCGTTTCAACTGATGATCGCCGGGTTTTATTTCTATCTTCCCGCCAGCATTATCGTTTATCAGCAACCTTGTAGCAAAGGCTGTATATTCCAGCTGAGCTATTCCATTTATAGTAGCGTCGTCATATACGACGCGGCAGGACAGTGGCGTTTTCAACAGCTCATTCCAGGGAACAGAGTGATCATCGAGATCGTTCTGGGCAAGGGACATAATTGGTAGAAAAAGCAGTAGTAGAAAGAGTTTTTTCATGGAGATGGATCCTGGTTAATTATGGACGTCACCAGAATAGAAAGGTTAAAAAGCAGTGGGTTAATTTTTTATATGGTTTGGTATGGGTTATCGTACAAATAAAAATCCCGCCAGGAATGGCCGGGATCTAATTCATCCTTTTTACTAAAAAATTACCAACAAAAAACCTCTGAGTGATAGGGCTTTCGTCCTTAGGGGTATTCTTTAAAATAACCCAAAAAGGCTGAAGGCGAAACGATCGTTTAGTGAATACAACTGATTCCTATGCGAAATACAGCTTTCGTACAGGCAACGGATACTATCGGCACATCAAATAGAAAATTGAATTAATAAGAAAATACCACAGCCTGCGTTCCCTGTATCAGGGGGTAGTTTCACAACGGCAAATGACCATTTCGTTAAATGACCATCAGCACAAAGAGCTGCCGTCGTTATCATTGCAGTATCCTGTCCCCCCTCATACGGCTAAGTACTTTGAGGGTATAACACCTGAAATCCCTTCCCTGTAAACAAAATATACCACCGATGCCGGATCACGCTTTTATGTTGTGATCCGGCATTTTTTTTTTAAACGAAAAGTGCGGTGCCCGATGTCCGGCACTTACTACTTGAGTTTTAAGACATTTTTTTTAAGTTTAAGACTATTTTAAAAGAGCCGGAGCACGGTTCCGCGCTATGAAACCAAACATTACTGCGACTCATTTTTACCGACGACTGGTTGGCTTGCTGCTGTTTTTGCTATGCTCATTCATAGTGAGGTCGCAAGACTATAATCAGTTTAATGTCAATATCCACCACGGGCTTCCATCCAATACGGTTTATGATTTCACGATCGATAAACTGAACTATATGTGGTTTTGTACCGATCGCGGATTGGTGCGCTATAATGGTTACGATTGTAAAGTTTACACGCTCACAGATGGCTTACCGGGCAACGATATATGGGGCTTACAGCAGGATGGCAAAGGCAGGCTTTGGGTGCTCACGATTTCCAACAAGCTGGGTTATATCCTCAATTCCCATTATCACGAGGTTTATACAAAAAACATTCATACCGCCCTGTACCCGAACAATTTTATGGTGTCTAATTCAGACATCAAATTCTTTTACCTGGCGCAAAAAAATTTCACGACCAATAGTCTGTACGTTGAAAAGAATGACACGCTTTTTGAAACAGACATAAGAATGCGCCGACCAATATTCGTAGACAGCAATACCATAATAGATGCAGATGGCCAATACCTGAAACGCTACAAACTCACCAACGATTATAAGCTATTGTTTCAGGATTCGCTGCCAAACCTGTTTTATAAAGACACATTTGTAACGAAAGCAAGTTTTGTGATCGGCAATTACCTGTACCGATATAAAATGTATGGTGAAGATCTGGATGCAGAAGACCTGAGAACCGGCGAACTGATATCGCTGCACTATCTATTCAATGAAAAAATCTTTCTGATCTGCCAGATCAAGAAAAACGTATACGCCAATATCGGGAATCATGTCTACCGCATCGATTCCCTGGCGCATTTATCAGCCGCGGACAATATCAACAACTTCATGAAAAACGGCGATATCCCTGTCAACCTGATATCCTACATGACGGAAGATCATTTTTGGGGCACTTGTCTGGGCACGCGCACCAACGGGTTCTATTTCGGTTATGAAACGCCGCACCTGCTTCGAAAATATCACCAGATAGCATTGGCCGATTACGAATACATTGGCAACGGACACGACGGCGGTTCTTATTGGTGGAATTATACCAGACAAACCATACAAAGACTAGATACCGCAGGCAATACAACCTTCGCCAAATACGATGCAATCGCTGCGCTTGTTTCTATTATTCCGTATGATTCATCGCGATCACTACTGCTGGACAAAGGCACGTTATACTGGTTTTATAATATGCAACGTGCACCGGAACTGATCCGATATAAAGAAATCTACAGCGAGCTACAGCATAAAAAACTTGAAATACCACTGCCTTATACCCGCGCTATCTACTACCTCGACAGCAGTCATTTTTACATGTCGGGAGCGGGCGTTTATGATGCGCGGCTCAACAATCAGGACAGCGCCTCACTGCGACTGATCAATGAAGACCGCTTTTACAACCTCGAATATGATTCTGTGCGGCAGGCTATCTGGTTTTACAACAATTACAAGGTTTATCTCCATTATATCGACCGAACGAAAAAGAACCCTTCTATAGGCGAAAATTTGTTCCGGAGCCTTGGTTTTACGAATGTAGAAAAAATCATCTCCGACGGACAAACCGGCAATATATTTCTGAAGGACAATAATCATCTTTATTATATCAACCTGCGAAACGGTACTATCACGGCGTTATTCAACAATTATAATCTGGAGAATTCATTTCCTGTATTGCATAACCGGACGCTGATCATTGGCGGAAAATTCGGCGTGCTGTTCAGTAAAATCACCGGCCCGGGAAAATTTGAAGCACCTGTACTCTACCCAAATTTCAAGAGCAGCCTGTACCAAAACATAGAAGGTTTCTGCATCGCCTCCGGCAAAGTGATACTAAAAACCGATAATGGCACGTATATGCAGCCCATTCCAAGTGACACCGAACTGCTGTACAGTGCGCACAGAACACCACATTATAAAATGATCGTGTCTTATCATGACACATTGTATGATTTACAACATCACAATAAAATTTCGATTCTGCCGGGCGTCAATAAAATCGGGTTCGACATTATCAATCCACGTGGCAACGGCGCTGTGAGTTACCGCTACATTATAAATGGCTCGGACTCTTCCTGGCAAGACTTGAATGGCACTGACCTAGTATTGCCCGAATTAGAGGCAGAAAAAACATACACTTTATCGATTCAGGCACAGGATGCTGTTTGGCGCAGTGATCCTATTACGCTTACATTATACATCGTGCCGCTCTGGTGGCAAAGCTTACGCTGGCGAATCATTTTCTGGATTTTCGGAACTACTGCCACATTGACTTTGCTGGTCGTTACCATTTTACTAACGCGTTATCAGACCATCAAAGCAGGAAGAAAGAAACAACACTTATTGTTGCTGGAACTGCGTTCCATCTACGCGCAGATCAATCCCCATTTTATTTTCAACACGCTGAATACGGCATTGTACTTTATCAAGAAAAACAAAATGCAGGAAGCGTCTGCGCACGTAAGCAAATTTTCAACGCTGCTGCGTTCCTATCTGGAATCGTCACGGCACCGTTATATTTCGCTACGTGAAGAAATCACCAACATCCGCACCTACATTGAATTGCAGCAAACTCGTTTTGAACCTGCATTTACCTATGAGATTATTGTCAATGACGAAGCGACGCTCAACGGGCTTTTTATTCCTACATTGCTTTTGCAGCCGATCATTGAAAATGCAATCAATCATGGGCTTGTTCCCAAAGGCCATGATGGCCATTTGATTATTTCCTTTTATTATGAAACTTCTGAACAGGCCATTGTCTGCATGATTGAAGACAACGGTATCGGACGTGAAAAGTCCAGACAGCTCTACCGCGAAGAACAAACCAACAAAGAATCATACGGCAGCAAAATGATCGAAGAACTCATTGACATCTTCAACCGTTATGAGCCAATTAAGCTATCCATTGAATACTATGACAAACAACCGCCGGAAACCGGCACCCGTGTCACTATCAAAATAAAAAATCCATATGATGAACAACAATTACAACTGCGTCATTATCGATGATGAGCCAAAAGCCATTGAGCTTTTGGTGGACAGCCTCAATGTGGTGAGAAATGACCTGACTGTTATCAATACTTTCACTTCCTGGGCAGAAGCCCTGGCAGCTATTCGTACCCTTTCCTGCGATATCCTGTTTCTTGACATTTCCATTCAGGGAAGAAACGGAATGGACTTGCTGTTGTCGGCACCGGATCTGCAATGCGAGATTATTTTCGTGACTGCTTATTCTGATTATGCAGTAAATGCATTTAAATTTTCTGCGACCGGTTATATTTTGAAACCGATCAATGATGTGGAACTGGCCAATACCGTAGATCGTGCCATTAAACGAATTGAGGAAAAACGGAGAGCACAAAAAAATAATTCGCAGCTAGACCATCGTATCGGTATTCCGGGAAATAAATCAATCAGCTATGTTGCTGCAGAAGATATCATATACCTGGAGGCGCAAAACACTTATACCAAAGTGGTGACCAAGGATCAGGAAATTATCAGCGCGTATAACATTGGTAAGTTTAAAGAACTATTGCCGTCAGATATCTTTTATCAGGCGCACCGTTCATACATCATCAATCTTAATCGTGTGATCCGTTACGAACATGCAGGCACCGCAGTGATGGACAACCAGCATAAAATACCCGTTTCCGCAGCTGCCCGTGCCAATCTGCTTTCTATGTTTTCACATATTAAACCGCCGAAACAATAGCCAATCTTGTGAGTAGTGAGTGGCGAAATAACATTGGTCAAATGGTCGGACGACTCAAAGACGTCTGACCATTTGCAAATAACATGAAATTCACCATTGACCATTCACCTTTGCGTTAATTAGGCATTAAAATAAATTGTGAAGAATATGCTTCTCCACCGCACTCATTTCATTGCAACAAAAATACAGGAATTCGTCCCCTCTAAGTTTCATCTTCAAGTGATACCAATCGTCTTCTGTAGCGTACATCCAAATTTGGACCGCGCCATCATTCGAAACCATGGATAATTGAACCCAGGGCTCACTGCTCGTATAATCCCAGATTCGGTTTAAATCCGAGGTCCAGCCCAGGTCTCGAAAAAAAAGCTGAAAGCGCTCAAATTGTTCTTCGGTATCCATAGTCCACGCATTCTTCGAAGAAAAAGACCCTTGAAAAACAGTTTCATTCTCGTGTCCCAATTGACTACAATATCGACATGGCATTAGGCTATACATTTTCACCAAAATAATTACAACAAAACATACCGCCTAATATCCCGTTCAAAAAAATCAAACGGCAACATTACTATTAAACTAAGACTTTTGCCTCTTAGTGCACTTACGAGAAAATTTTCTTGCAGACTGCGTGGCATGCTTCTACGCGAGCAGCTTTAAGCTTTAAGCGTTAAGCGTTAGGCCTTAAGCCCTGAGCTTTTAAAAGTCAGCTATTCGCCTTTGAGTTCTTATCAAAAAACGAAAAGATCTTCAACACAGCCGGCACGCCTGCACCAATCACCGTTACATACGTAATCAGTGTTGCATACACTTCTTGTTGCGACACCAACAGGAATGCCAGAATCGCCACAGTCACCAGCATCAGCGGTGTACGTAAACTTGCCCAGCTGCCGTTATCACGAATTTGTGTTTTAATCTTCATTGCTTCCGAATTACCAATAGCCGTAAGAATAAAATTGCGGAAACCTTTATTGAACAAACGCAGTGAACCATCCACATGCACGATAATTCCCTTACTCACCAGCAAACTCAGATTATAATCATCAAAAGAATTTACCAGTCCATCTTCCGCTAAATCGTACAACAGGAATTTCTCCTCTTTGGTCAACGATTGCCAGATGTACATGTAGAAATAATGCGAGGTCACCTGCAGTTTAAACGCCAGCGAATCCACATCATAGCCCGATGTGCCGTCTTGTCCGCCGGGAAAAGAATCAGCAGTTTGTATCGCAATCGCCTGCATCTCCTGTAAAAAATGCGTGTACTGCGTTTCGCGTTCCATCAGCTCATACCCTTCTTTTTGCGCCGTGGTTTTATAAACACGCAGCGGCATAATCAGAATACGGTAATGGCCCAGCAATACATGCCAGCGTTGCAGATCATGCCCCGGCTTGCCGGTAGATTCATCAGATGTTTGCGAATTCACGGAATCCAGGAAACTTACCGGGTGCACCGTAGACACAACAATAACCTTCGCTTTATACTGATACATCAAAGACTCCAGCAGGTTCAGTTTTATATTGTTGGTCTGCGCAGAATTGATATTGTATTCAAAATGATTAATGATAATCAGCTTGTTTTTATTGTCCATTATCTTCGCCACATGCTCCTTCCACTCTTTCCATTCCTGCGAAGTACCGTCCCCTTCTTCTATATCGGGAATCAGCAGCATGTCCGCAATAAACATATTCGACTCCTCCGGTTTACCTTCTACCCATTTGATCACCGTACTGTCCTTCCACCGCATTTTTCCGAGCTTAATTACTTCCAGTACTTTTTTCAATTTACCTGCACCCGGCGCGCCAATTATAAACAGTAAATTATTCAGTGTATTATCTTCCAGCATCCGCTCGTCAATACTACTCCAGGCCGAAGTATCCGGCAGATTCAACGCAAACAGCTTGCGTATGACTCGATAAATAATATAGTAAAAAACAACCATCGTCAACCCAAGCAGCATCCAGAACAAAAAACCTTTTCCATACCACAGCGGAATCTGATAAGTCAGATCGAGCGATCTCAGTTTAATGTATTGACCAGGAGTACGTGTTTTGATATAAGAAACTGTATTGTCATTTCCATTGCAAATGGTCAGCAGATTATTGAACAGAATAGAACGGTCATCAGAAGCAGGCTGATTAAAGGCATCTTCGCCCACTGCCAGTTCACTTTTATAAAAGCGGAACAACCGCAGCATTGCTATCGCAGCCAGGTCTTCCTGCTGATAATCTTTTGAAAGCGTTCTTATTTGCTGATCTGAAAGTGTACAAAGCGTGCAGGTGTCAATCCAGCAACTATCACTGTAAATGCCGGTAAATTTTTGAAGGTTCAGACTATCGTTTGAAAATGCTGCATGTTCCGGATACGTAAATTTTTGCATCAGCTGCTGTGCAAAATCATAATGTTTATACCGTACCGAAAGGTTTTGCTCGTAATTGTAACCAAACGTATAGAAGAATGCAACCGGCACACCGCTGGAGAGAATGAGCCGCGTGAGCAGCATTGCCGCAAAGCTTTGTGTGTAGCCCGCAGATTGTTTGGCAATACCCAGCGGACCTTTTGCTGATAATCTTTTCTGCCATCCGTCTTCTATCCAGTAAAAAATAAAAAAGCCGATCAGCGATAAGCCTTCGAACAAAAGAAAACAATTTCCCGGCAGGCCATTTCTTGAAATAATCGCTCCAATATTAATCAACAATATAAACGCAGCCAGCGACAGCACGGTCATCAACTTGTATTTATAATTATTGTGCTTGTTCTCTTCACGATATCTTTTAGCGTAAAGCAACGTAAGAAAAAGCGTACTGAACGTAACTGCAAACAAGAGTATAAACACATACTCCATAAAGCTCGTGCGCATAAAAAAACAACACAACAACGCAATCATAAAAAGATGAAAAAGCGCTGCCACCAGGTATTGCACGTGGAAAGAAATACGCGGCCCCACCCAGCTGGTATCGAAAAATTGCTTCTTGAAAAATGATCTTTTCGCTGCAACAAGGAAAATAACCAGCAACTGCAAAGTGAAGAACAGGAAGAAACAAACAAACATCCCAAACGTAAAACTGTACACTTCTATATCACGGGTATCCTTAAAATTCTTGTCCGCCATAATGACGATGTACATGGGATAAGCGCCCAGTTGTTGTACACGCACGATGTATTGCCGGCCTAAATATTTGGTTAGAAATTCATCATTGGTCCGGGCTTCTATGTTGCTACGCAAACGGTTTCCTTCCGAGAATTCGGTAAACAGGTTTTCATTAAGGTTATGTGTCTTATCGGAATGATACAGCACTTTGCCCGATTGATCGGTTACTGCAAAAAGGTAGCCTGCCGGCAAAATCACACTATCCAGACTGCGCACGGCAAATGACATGGCAGCAATTGTTTTCGCCGAGTCTGTAGTCATGCCGGACAATAAAGACATCACGCTGGTAAATGTTCCCGTCGTCCAGGAAGTCACCTGATCCAGATAGAACATCGAATCTGCATGACCATTGAGATGAAAACCGGTGCTGTCCGAAATCTCGCGATAGTAGCCTCTTTTCTGATAATCCCCATGCGGCGCATTTCGATCTTCTACTGTCCAGTTATAGGTTTCAAAGCCATTTTTATTCAGCCAGAACACTTGTACGGGACGAACACCTTTCATCAATGTATCCAGTTTCCCGAATGGAAAATCCCTATCCATCACACTATTGCTATTCAGCATTCCAGACGCTACGGTTGCTTTCCGAAGATTCACTAAATCACCTTTGCCTTTCTGCACCGTCATCAAACTATCTATTGCATACAGTCGGTTGTAGGTGTATGATACTTCGCGGTTAAATGAATTTTCAATCCGGTTGGCCAGCACTTCTTTTGAATCTGGAATGCACACAGGACGCACCGGCACGTTGTATTTAAAGAAAGCAAGAAATACGAGCGACATCAGCAGAATGGAAACAACAATCGTCCAAACGCCGTCCAGGAGCGTCACCCGATCCGGACCGCCCATATTAAACAACTTGATCCAGGGGAATGAAATGGTGATACCCAGTGCCACGGTCAGCAAAAACAAGACAATATTAAAAGGCAACTGGCTGCGTTCTTGTTGATATCGACTGTTAGACATTAACCCGCCGATCACCCATTGATTATTGGCATCAAAATATACCGGCTGCAAAAAAAGTTTATAAGAAACGCCACCAATCGTTACATTTTTTACACCGGAACCACCAATGCCGTTTTTCAGATTTAGAATAGAATCTTTTTCAAATTTCGCGAGCCCGGAAGGAAATGTTTCATACACGACGCGCTTGTTGCCAAATACTACATACTCGTCAAAAACATTTTCAGGCAACAACATTTTTATAAACTGATCAAACCGGAACCGCATGCTGATCACTTTATGTCCGGTGGCCACCGTACTGTCTTTCCTGATAAAGAACAAACTGAATTGCTGATTATCATCATCAACTTTAATGGTGTAATTACTGTCAGCGCGCTGGCGGAACGGGTTCAGACTGTCTCGTATCTGGCGTTGATCATGTAGTGCGAGCTTAAAATTATCGTCGGGATAATTGTCAATATATTTTTGAAGCTCCTCGCGATTTACATCTTTGCTATAATACGCCGTCAGCAAATTATTGATCAGCGCTACGCTATTATCTATTTTTTCATGAATGTTCTTGTCTACATTCTGCAGCACCCGAAAATTCTGCTTCTGAATATGACTTTCATTGGCCGGCAGGTAAAAAAAGAAATAACCCATGCCGACAGCAAGCACTACCAGCAATGTAGTAAAGGCAACCGCCTGCCTGCGATTTATGGAAAAGAATTTCATGGGTCTAAGACGCTCTGTATATTAAATATAAATAATATTTAATAAATAAAGAAACATAGCACTCATACAGACCTTGCATATACTGCGCAAGTACCCAATCCCACAGATGGTGAACGGAGCAGCACAGATCAGTTATAGATTGGCCAGGAAGGGGTATAAAGCAGCATAGTAAGCTTTTAGATTGCCACGTCATTCTTCCTCGCAACAGCGAAATGCCTTCGTCGTCCTGAACGAAGTGTAGGGATTAGCCGTGGTTTCCTTAAGCCTTGAACTTTGGGTTACTTTTGCTTCAAGGCAAAAGTGACAGAAAACACTTCTTTAAATTTGATTGAGCGGAAAATTTTTAATCTCGTTTTTGAAGTTCAATTGGTATAAAATTCTTTTGTCACCAGCGCCTATGACTCCGGTTCAGCCTGAGTTGCGTCGCACACCGCATCCACGGTGCTACTATTAAGCATTTCTCCGGTTATATGCTGACGTTGCACGAACGTCTCTACGCAACATTGGCGCACAAAAAAAGACGTTCCCACAAGAGAACGTCTCTAATAAAATATTTCCGAACATGATCAATCAACATAAGAACTGTCAATTGTCAACTGTCCATTGTCAACTGTCCATTGTCAACTGTCCATTGTCAATTAAGCTAGTCTTTCTGTTGTAAAGCTTCGCGGATTCTTCCTTCGATTTCTTCCATCACTTCCGGATTATCGAACAGGAATTGTTTCACCGCATCACGGCCCTGGCCAATTTTACCATCCCCGTAACTGAACCATGAACCACTTTTCTGGAGGATCCCCAGTTCCACGCCCATATCAATAACTTCACCTACTTTGCTGATACCTTCACCGAAGATGATATCAAACTCTACCTGGCGGAAAGGCGGTGCCACTTTGTTTTTCACCACTTTCACACGAGTACGGTTACCGCTCGCAACATCACCATCTTTAATCTGGCTGATACGACGGATATCGAGACGAACAGAAGCGTAGAATTTAAGCGCGTTACCACCGGTAGTTGTTTCAGGGTTACCAAACATCACACCGATCTTCTCACGAAGCTGGTTGATGAAGATACAGCAACAACCCGTACGTGCGATGGTCGCAGTGAGTTTACGCAGTGCCTGGCTCATCAAACGAGCTTGCAGACCCATTTTGCTGTCACCCATTTCACCTTCCAGTTCACCTTTCGGAACCAGTGCGGCTACAGAGTCAATTACCACTACATCTACCGCACCAGAAGAGATCAGACGATCTGCAATTTCCAATGCTTGTTCACCATAATCAGGCTGAGAAATAATCAGATTATCTACGTCTACACCCAGTTTACGTGCATAGCCAGAATCAAAAGCATGTTCCGCATCAATGATCGCACAAATGCCGCCTTTTTTCTGAGCTTCTGCAATTGTATGAATAGCGATGGTTGTTTTACCAGAAGATTCAGGACCGTAGATTTCAATAATACGGCCGCGCGGAAAACCGCCAACGCCGAGTGCAACGTCCAGACCGAGCGAGCCCGTACTGATGACGTCCATTGTGTCTTGCTGCTTATCGCCCAACATCATTACCGATCCCTTACCGTAGTCCTTTTCTATCTTGTCGAGCGCGAGCTTTAATACTTTCAGTTTGTCTTCTACTGCTGCCATGATTAATACTTATTATAAAATATCTAAGAAAAATTTTACCAAATATACTGGAAAAAACAGCTTAGCGGTGTTAGTGAAAAATTCTTTTTCCACCTTTGTGCATTACGCCTGAAAGCGTTGACTGATAAGGTTTTGCTGTAATTTTCATGCAAGATAAAATCAATGCTTGCACTGTATCTGCACGCATTCTCAGATATTAATCTTTCATTGAAGCATCAACCAGTTTCGCCCTATGATTGGCAACTTTGACCAGCCTCCTGAAATTGTATTTATCCTCTCCCAGATAGCAATATACTTTCGCTCCGGAAGGCAGTGTTGCGGCTGAAAATAAAGGACATTTCAACAGACAGTTATATAGTTTTTGCTCTATTTTCTTTTTTAATGCCGGCGGAATTTCAAAATCACCTGTGCTTTGAGGCGAAGCTATCGAAACCTTTACCTGCATTGGCGCCATTTGCGATGCATTAGACTCCATCTGCACATCATCACTCAGCTTATACAATGGGGTATAATCGAAATAAATAAGTTTACCTTTTTTATCAATAGTAAGGTTGGCCGTATGAATACTATAAAGACCATCGGGCAAAGAAGAGAAATCTGAGGCCATCTGCTTAAAAAGATAGGCCGTCATATCCTGATAGCCTTTCATTACCGGCCGTGATGTCGATTCAAAAAAAGTAGATTTATATACTTTTTCTCCATTTACCTGCGCAGGTATTGCATTAGCATACATTTTATTCCCGGCAACCATTACCGGGTCTTTGTCGGAAAAGGTTATTGTATTGCCGTTAAAATTCAGAACAGAATGCGCGGGATTTTTTCCATAAGTAACCTGCGCCGTGCATTGATTAGAAACAAAAAGAAAGGAAATGCCCAGAAGGAGTTTTTTCATGGGTTGTAGCGGTTAAAGGTGAAAAATTACTATTCAGATATTAAAGATAGGGGAAGCCCTTTTTACGCAGATCGGCCTAATTCACAAAAGACTGTTATAAACATAATGATTCTACGCAAAATATAGGCGTGCTTACGCTCCGGTAGCCGCTTTCGCAATTTGGTCCAATGCATCCAAAAATTGCGCCAGATTACTTTTCCAAAGCCGCTCATTGTCGAAAAAATAAAGTGTTTGATCGCTGTGCCCTTCTACATAGCAACCATAACATTCTTCAATAGGCAAAGTCGTCAAATCATCGCCCATTCCGTCGAAAACGAGCTCCAACGTTATGCCTGGATAATTCGCATGTCCGATCTTCCAGATAGCCGAAATATAAAAATCATTATCGCCTGGCAATTCTTCAACGGCCCATTTCCGTATGATCAGCTGCTCGCCTAGTTCTTCCAGATGTTTCAATGCCATAGATACCTAAAGATATTGACGCAGCCATTTCCTGGCATCTGCTTCATTGGCAAATGTTTTCATCGGAATACTCGGCGGATTCAGCTTGAAAAGAAAATTCATGATTACCGTTCCCAGGCCCGATTTAGAGATCATGGCCATCGCTGTGTAGACGCCAGGCAGGCCTTCGGCCACCAACTTACGCGTTTCTTTATCGGGCACCGGCGATTTGCAGATATAAACCATCAACGGGACTTTCTTACCTCCGGAGAATTGGCGGATCGCTTCGAAGTTAGCATTACAGTTTGCCACTGTACGTTTAGGAGGTTTGGAGATTGAAATCAAAATACCTGATTCATCAAACCAGTAAGTACCTAAATCAGTTTCCGTAGTAACGGCGTTGGCCGGTGGTTTTACCATACAGTTCTCAATGATACGTTCGAAATTAATTAAAAAAATCAAGGCCCTTAGACTGGCAGCACAGTAGCAGTTCGCTCAATCGAGCTACCGTCGGAGGCCTGGAGTCATCGGGCTCCGACTGCCTTTTTTTGCTTACTTTTTTGGGCAAGCAAAAAAGTAAGGATTCGAAAGTTGATTAAAGTACTACAAATAAATCAAGCGACGATGCTCGTTTAACGAACAACATCCACACAACTTGAGGTTGTTTGATTATCATTTCCTTGCAGTAGTGTAGCTGCATAACTTCTCGAAAACCCGAATATTATGCGATAACAACAAAAGCCTTCCCGATATATCGGGAAGGCTTTTGAAATATTGTGAAGCAGATACTTACACTTTGAAGTGTGAGAATGCTTTGTTGGCTTCTGCCATACGGTGAGTATCTTCTTTCTTTTTGAAAGCACCACCTTCACCCTTAGCTGCTGCTACGATTTCGTTAGCCAGCTTGTCAGCAATTGTTTTACCGTTGCGCTCGCGGCTGTAACGGATCAACCATTTCATGCTGAGGGAGATTTTACGATCCGGACGAACTTCAGTCGGGATCTGGAATGTAGCACCACCGATACGACGGCTACGAACTTCAACCGCAGGAGTTACGTTAGAAAGTGCGCGTTTCCACACTTCATAACCTTCCTCGCTAGTGATTTGGCTCACTTTATCGATTGCATCGTAAAATGCGCTCAGAACCACTGTTTTATTACCACCCCACATCAGGCAGTTCACAAAACGGGTAACATTTTTATCGTTAAATTTCGGATCTGGTGCTAATGGAAGTTTCTTAGCTTGTGCCTTTCTCATTTTAAATGATTGGCTTTAATTACTTAATTAAAAATTATTTTTTCTTAGCTTTTTCTTTCTTAGTACCGTATTTAGAGCGGCTCTGTTTGCGGTCTTTTACACCCGCAGTATCCAGTGCACCGCGCACAATGTGGTAACGTACACCCGGAAGATCCTTAACACGACCACCGCGGATCAGTACGATACTGTGCTCCTGCAGGTTGTGACCTTCACCCGGAATATAAGCGATAACTTCTACCTTGTTTGTGAGACGCACTTTGGCTACCTTACGAAGGGCAGAGTTTGGTTTTTTTGGTGTTGTTGTGTACACACGTGTACATACACCACGACGTTGCGGACAAGCATCCAAAGCACGAGACTTTGACTTGGCGCGGACTTGCTGACGACCTTTACGAACTAATTGTTGTATTGTAGGCATTGCTTACCGTTAATGTAAATTAAAATTTGGACTGCAAAGGTAACCCACTTTTACAATCTACCAAAATTTTCATGCTATTTTTTCAAAAAAAGTACGTCATAACTCAAAGAAAATGAAACCCGTGCAATAAAGTTAATATTTTACATAATATGTATTCTATTGATCGCTTTTCGCTATTCTATTGAATTAGAAACTTTTAATAAACGGGGGAAATCGCCGATTTCTGATGCCGGCATGAAGTCAAAACTCACAAATAAAAAGTCAAAAACCTGTTTTATTTAGGTTTCCCGCAAAGACGCAAAGGCGCAAAGTTCCCCTCGACATACCGGAAGTTCTCTTCCTTTTGAAGGTTCCTCGCAAAGACGCTCCTTCAAGGATGAGAATGCTTAGTACATACTCTCCTTCTGCACATCCCCCACGCTTTTGTGGTATTTCGCTTTCATAAAACTGTCCACAACCGAATTATAGCCCATTATTCCGTCATTTACCGGACAGCCCAGTGAAATCACACTGATTTTGTAGCTAGACTGCATCGCTGCAACAAACTGAGGTTTTGGTGCGGCAATTCCGAAGGAATAATATTTTACCTGATTGTTTTTGATGTCTTTGCGTGCAGCAGCAGCGGTCGGAGGAACCGATTGTGCCTGTTCTGTTTTTTTTACTGTCGTTTTTTGAGCCGCTTTTTTTGTTTTACAAGAGGCAGAAATAGCAAACAGACTCGTAGCGAGGATAAAAATGCTTATGTAGGATTTCATATTCAATTGTTGATACATCAGACAGGATGCAAGTTTTAATTTAATTCCATAAAATCATAGCTGGACAAAATGAATCGCAGCTTCGGCACCGAAAGCGGCCCTCACCCTTTCCGGATGTGTATCTGTCAGCAGAACCTGCCCGAAACCCTCGCCGCGGATAATCCGGAGTAAAGCCTCAATACGGTTCTGATCCAGTTTTTCAAAAATATCGTCCAGCAAAAGAATTGGTAAATGTCCGAGGACTTTACTCAGGTAAGCGTATTGTGCCAGTTTCAAGGCAAAAAGATAGCTTTTTTTCTGTCCTTGTGAGCCGAATTGACGGATCAACGCATTTTCAAGCACATAAGCCCAATCATCTTTATGAATACCACGCGTAGTGCGCTGCAGGCGAAGATCATTTTGCAGGCTTTCTTTCAACCATTGCAACATTGGTTTCTGTAAAAGATCTGATTCATAAATCATTTTGATCTCTTCCCTGCCGCCGCAAAGCTGGTGATAATACGCATCGAGCAAAGGCAGGAATTCAACCAAAAATAATTTCCTTTTCTGGTGAATGTATTCGCCGTGCATGGCCAATTGATCATTGTAAAAATCTAAAGCGATACTGTCCGTCGATGGATTCTGGAATTGTTGTTTCAGCCAGGCATTGCGCTGCTGCAACACGCGCTGGTATTGCATCAGACTCTCCAGATACACTTTATCCGTTTGCCCGAGAATGCTGTCCACCCATTTCCGGCGTTCCTCTCCCCCATTGTTGATCAACTCCAGATCATCCGGAGCAATCATCACAGCTGCATATTTTCCAATGTATTCCGCAACACGGTCGTATTCCACGCCGTCACATATCAATTCTTTTTTCCCTTGTTTCCATTTACAACTCACTGTTTCGGTTTTTCCGTCCTTTTCAAAAACACCCTCCACCCGGAAACCGTCCAAACCAGTTTGCACCACATTTTGCTGATAAGCGGTAAAATAACTTTTGGTATAGCATAAATAATACACAGCATCAAGCAGATTCGTTTTTCCACTACCATTTGGACCTGTAATACAAGTCACTGGCTGTGAAAACTCGAAATTCCCGGTGCTATAATTCCGGTACTGGATTACAGATATTTTACGAATGGTTGTCAAGCAGATACTGGGGGAACAAAACTTTTTATAAATTCGCTGCAAATTTAGAAAAACCGTGCAGACTCCATTCGGAAAAGAAACATATCTATACTGGTACGAACTGATGCTCTTATTGCGTCGCTTTGAAGAAAAAGCAGGACAGCTTTACGGCATGCAGAAAATCCGTGGCTTTTGTCACCTTTATATCGGCCAGGAAGCCGTGGCAGCAGGTCTGATGACTGCTATCAACGACAACGACAATATCATTACTGCTTACCGTGATCACGGTCTGGCTATCGCAAAAGGCATTCCTGCAAAGGAATGTATGGCCGAACTGTATGGTAAAGCAACCGGTTGTACCAAAGGAAAAGGTGGTAGTATGCACTTTTTCTCTAAGGAAAAACGCTTCTTCGGCGGACATGGTATCGTAGGTGGCCAGATTGGTCTGGGTGCCGGTATTGCGTTTGCGGAACAATACCAGGATACCAGCAACGTAACGTTCTGTTTCTTCGGTGATGGCGCTGCTCGTCAGGGTATGCTCCATGAAACGTTCAACATGGCGGTATTGTGGCAGTTGCCGGTAGTTTTCATCTGCGAAAACAACCACTATGCGATGGGTACATCAGTAGAACGTACATCTAAAGTACTGGATATCTACCGTCTTGCAGACGCGTATGACATGCCAGGTGACTCTGTAGACGGTATGAGCTGCGAAGAAGTACACAAAGCGATTGACCGCGCTGCGCGTCGTGCCCGTGAAAAAGGCGGACCAACTTTCCTCGAAATCAAAACTTACCGCTACAAAGGCCACTCTATGAGTGATCCTGCGAAATACCGCACAAAAGAAGAAGTAGAAGAATATAAAGAACAAGATCCGATCAACCATGTACTGAAAACGATCACTGACAATCAATGGGCTACAGAAGCTGAAATTGAAGCGATCAACGAAAAAATACGTCAGGAAGTAGAAGAAAGTGTAAAATTCGCAGAAGAAAGCCCTTGGCCAGATGTGAGCGAAGTTTATAAAGACATATACGTAGATCAAAATTATCCTTATATTGTCGACTAATTTTTTTGTGGCCTGTAGTTGAGCGGTGGCTAAAAAAGCCCGTTTCTCTGCAAAACATAAATCCAAAATCATAAATAAGTAAAGTAAAATGGCGAACACTGCTCGTACAAAACCAGGTGCAGAACCAGCAATCGTTGATGAAGGAAGCAAAGCCTTAGACAACCTTCAGCTCAAATACGAAATGAACAAAAAACGCATCAACACGGCGATTGCAGTTGTGGTGATTGCGGTAGTAGGTTTCTTTGCTTACAATAAGCTCTACAAGGAACCACAAGAAGAAAAAGCAGCAAACGCAATGTCTTTTGCGCAACGCTATTTTGAAGCTGACTCTGTAAATAAAGCACTCAATGGCGACGGTCAACACGGCGGTTTCCTGAAAGTGACAAAAAAATACAGCGGTACAAAGTCTGGTAACCTGGCGCACTACTATGCTGGTGTATGTTATCTGAAAATGGGTGATGCGAAAAACGCCATCAAAGAACTGGAAGACTTCAACGGTAAAAACACGATTGTAGCTTACATGGCTTGGGGCGCACTGGGTGATGCTTACATGGAAACAGGCAATACTAAAAAAGGTATTGAATCTTATCAGAAAGCAACCGGCGACAAAGACGATTTCGCTGTAACACCACTTTATCTGCAACGCCTCGGCATTGCTTATGAAATGAGCAACCAGCCGGAAGAAGCTAAAAAAGCTTATATCCGCGTTCGTGATGAATTCCCTCAAAGCATGCAGGCTCGCGATATGGACAAAAACCTTGCTCGTCTGGGTGTGCTGAACTAATATTATTTGCACGCAATAAAAAAACCATCGCAGAAACGCGATGGTTTTTTTATTGCTGATTGAAGATTTTTGATTTGCGATTGGCCCATTATTTCGCAGGATATCCGCTGCCATCGACATGACCGCACTATATTATTATTTACGCAACACGAGCAACTATCAACTGAAGTTTTTGTTTTTGAATTTTGACATTTGACTTTTGACAAAATGGGCCATTGACCATTCACCATTAAAATCTATTTTTGACGCTTGTTATGGCACAATCACAACATAGTACATCACTGCTGGATATTTCAGCTTTAAAAGAACTCGGAAACGCTCGCGTAGCCGTTGTTTATACAGAATGGAACGATAAAATTGTAGCGGCACAAATGAACGGCTGCAAAAAAATCACAGACGAGACCGGCGCTGAAATCGTAGCGGAGATTGCCGTTCCCGGTAGTTTTGAAATTCCATTTGCCTGCAAGCAACTGTGGGAACACTATGCCGGTAAAGAAAATGCACCCGAGGCAATTATCGCTTTTGGCGCAGTGATCCGCGGTGGTACTCCACATTTTGAATATGTTTGTAAAGCAGTAACGGAAGGTATTACGCAACTCAACCTGACATTGCCCGTTCCCGTGATCTTTGGTGTGCTTACTTTGGATACCGAAGAACAAGCCTGGGAACGCCTCGGCGGTCCACATGGGCACAAAGGTGAAGAGGCTGCTATTACAGCGCTGAAAATGATTGCGAATACTCGTAAACTTAAAGCTTAACGCCAAAAGATTAAAGCAGCAAACGCTTTGAGTATGCTTCGACTCCGCTCAGCATAACAACCGATTTGAGATATGGCAATTGTCACCATGAGCTACTCAGCATGACAAAAGAGCTTAACACTCAGACTGATAAACACGAGCAAGCTTTGCACTTTCAGCTTTAAGCCTTCAGCCATTTTAAAATTACAAAAGAGAAAAACATGCATAACGTACAGCTTTTTATACCGTGTTTTGTTGATCAGCTTTATCCTGAAACAGGCATGAATATGGTTCGTGTTTTGGAGAAACTGGGCTGTAATGTGCACTACAATCCGAAGCAAACCTGTTGCGGCCAGCCTGCATTCAACGCCGGGTACTGGGATGATGCCAAAGCGGTTGCTACTAAATTCCTCAATGATTTCGATAAAGACTTTTATATCGTAGGACCAAGTGGTTCCTGCACGGGATATGTACGTAATTACTTCGAAAAAATGTTTGCCAATTCTGCCGAACATAACCTTAGTAATAAAGTACGCGGCTATATGTACGAGTTCACAGAATTTCTGACTGACGTACTAAAAGTAGAAGATGTGGGCGCGGTGTTTCCAGGAAAAGCCACCTACCACGATGCCTGCGGTGCGCTGCGCGAATGCGGCATTAAAGCGGGTCCGAGAAAATTACTGGATAACGTAAAAGGACTGGAAGTGGTGGAAATGAAAGAATGTGAAACCTGCTGCGGCTTTGGAGGTACGTTCGCTGTGAAGTATGAACCAATATCTATTGGCATGGCGCAAACTAAAGTACAAAGTGCATTAGACGCCGGTGCTGAATACATGATTTCTACGGATGTTTCTTGCCTGATGCATATCCAGGGCTACATCGAGAAGAATAATATTCCGATGAAGACGGTGCATATTGCAGACATTCTTGCCAGTGGTGAATAGTGAATGGACGATGGTGAATGCTTGTCAAACGTGAAAAGTCAAACGTCAATAGCGTAATGATTTTCCCACATGTCCTTGCGACAAAGAAAGCAAACCATGCTAAAAAATGTACTAGCGTTTGTCATGTCGACGAAGGAGACACCCCGCGAAATAAAGGCTTCGACTCCGCTCAGCCTGACAAATAAAGATTATAAAAAGAAACAGCCGATCAGAATCTGATCGGCTGTTTCTTTTGCGTTTAAATATCCTTGTTGGCTTAGTCCTGCATTTCACGAAGCCTTGTGACAAACGCAAGTAAAACGGTCACAAAATTGACCATTCACGTTTGACCATTCACCATTGACCATTCACCACTAAACCAGTTCCGCCTTCATCGTGATGCTGCCGATAGCGCCGTAAGCTTTTGACACCGGGCAATTTTCTTTAGCATCAGCAGCAGCGGTCTGCAATTGTTCGTCAGTGAGACCCGGAACTTTCGCTTTTACAGTCAGTGCACTTTCAGTGATCACACCATTATCCAAAGAAATTTCACAGTTAGTGGTGATTTCATCAGGCGTAAAACCTGCAGCGTTGAGTACGAAAGTCAGTTTCATAGTGAAACAACCTGCGTGTGCAGCCGCCATCAGTTCTTCCGGATTCGTACCCACACCGTTTTCAAAACGGCTGCTGTAAGAATATTGTGTTTTATTGAGCACAGTGCTTTGAGTGGTCAGGTTACCAGAACCTTCTTTACCAGAACCGTTCCAAACGGCAGTAGCGTTGCGTTTCATAAATGATCTTTTTGTTTTCAGATTTACGGTAAATTAATAAAAAGAATGCCATGATGAAACGTCTGCCCGAAATTTCACGGAAATATCATCATCAGAATAAATGATACCTGCGACGTGGCACCTGCCGCACTATGTCCTTCAACGCCATTCCCAGTTCAGGGAATTCAAAAACAAAACCAGCTTCCGTTAACCTTGTGGGAAGCACCCAACGGCTTTTCAGGATCAGTTCAGCTTCCGTGCCGATGAGCCGGGTACCGATCTGCAGCATCCATTCAAATGCCGGTAGTCCAAAGAGATGACCGCAGGTGCTTCGCAAGGTTTTCATGAACACATGATTTGTTACAGGGTTAGGGGCTGAAACGTTGTAAGTACCTTCCATGGCTTCATTTTCGCAGATATATTCCACCGCGCGACAAACGTCCGCTATGTGCACCCAGCTATACATTTGCCGGCCACTGCCCTGCCTTCCGCCAAGACCAAATTTTGCAAGATTAAAATAAGGAATCATGACGCCTCCGTTTCCCAAAGTGATAGCGGTTCGTAGGGCAATTTTGCGGGTTTGCGGTGTATGCTGATCATAAAAAGTTTGTTCCCATTGTTTACAGACCTGCACAGAAAAATCATTTTCAATTTCACCGGTATATTCATCCTGCGGGCGATCTTCTGCGTGGCGATAAATAGTAGCAGACGCGGCATTAATCCATAGTTTGGGGGGATTTTCCACACTGTTTACTGCACGGCCCAATACCTTTGTTGCATCCAGACGACTTCTGAAAATTTCCGCTTTGTTGGCTTCATTGTATCGGCAATTCACAGATTTGCCGGTGAGATTAATCAATACATCGGCGCCGTTCAGGTATTTTGCCCATTCACCCATATTTATTCCATCCCATTTTACCGTACGAATTTTGTCTCCAACTACTTTTGTGCCATAGGCATTATTTTCCCCAGGCAACTGTCTGGACAGAATGATGATTTCATTGTCTGCTACCCATCTTTGAGCCATGGCTTGCCCGATAAAACCTGAACCTCCAGCTATTATAATTTTCTTTGCGGTAAACATTGGATAATGTGATTAATGTGGGAAATGTGGTGAATGCCAAATGCTGTTAATCAGAATGCTTTCTCAACGAAATTCCTCGCGTTTGATGAGACGTTTGATGTTCGTAATTTCACGAATAGTGATCACGAAATACCAGAGCTCTACATAGAATGCCAGAAAGAACAACACCGGCACTACAACGAAAAGTGTCATCCAGAAAATAATCATGAAGAAAAACACGGCGATGGCGCAGGGAATAATGATATACAGAAACCAGCGGCCAATGCTTTTCCGTTCATCAGACAAATAACGCTTATTTACGATCAGGCCATTTACGATGTAGCTAACGATCTGCACTTTTAAAACAACAAGCAGCGCAAGCGTCATCAAGCCAGGCGTACCATGAATCAAAGCCAATATTGCCGGAACAATCACCGCTAGTACCTGCGCCCAAAAATCAATTCGTTTAAAAGGAAGCAACCATTTCATAATGGAAGATTAGTGTTCAAAATTGCGAAGCTTGGTCAGCAGGGCTTTATCCTGAACTTGTTCATGAAAAATATATCGTTTGATATCGTTGAAATCTTCGTGCAGTAATTCTTTAAAATCCCAATGCGCAACGCTATTGGCAGTTTTACCACGTTTATACTGCTTACTGAAATATTTCCAGTAATCTGGCATGGTAGCGATGCAAAAGGCTGCTGTTCCTAAGGTGAACGGAGAAATTTTTTTATTCCCAAGCAGGAAAAATTGCATCGCTGCTTCGTCATGAAGTTTGGTAGAGAAACCTAATAAGATATGAAAGGCATCATGTCGCTCAATACGGTCAATCGGCTCCAGGCTTTCTGCTTCGAGAAAATTACCCAGCTCATGTCCAAGCGTTCCAGGTGCATAGGTTTGCAGATCAGCGCGGGTGAATCCCCAGGGTGCGCGTTTTTCGTAGAAACGGGCATGAACAGGCACTACGCGGCCCAACAGCCACAACAACATGCGTTCGCGAAGGGAATGTTGTTCTTTGTATTCTATAATTACGTCTTTCATTTTAATGAATAATTTGAGAATGTGATAATGAGTAATGTGAGTACTGTGTCGGAATGTGATTAATGTGAAAACTTTCAGCTATCAACTGAACCGATCTCTCTTAATTCACCGATAGTGATTGCCAGATATAGAATAACTAAAATGGGTGCGCAAAAAAGTGCGACGAGTATGCTAACAAATGCCAAAACAAATGTTACCCACATGACTGCGGCGAATACGGTACTGCCGAATAATAAAACGATCCAGAATTTCCGTAAGGTTTTCCTCTTCCAATCTGCTTTGATAAAAAAGTGAATAATGCTGCTGATCAACTGCCACAAAAGCGCAATAAAGCAAGCGTTCAAAAAAACTTCTGCGAAAACGCCTTTGGTTTTGAAACAAACGATCAAAATCGCCGGTATCAGAATGTCTGCGGTCTTCAAGATCAATGCTGGTTTCATTATTGAATGTGATTAATATGTTTAAGTGTAGCCAATGTGCTTACTTGATCGTGTGTTTAATATCGTCAACTGAGTGAACGTGGTCAATGTGTTGCAGGTTCCAGATCTCTTTTAATTCACTAATGCTGATTGCGAGGTATATGATGATGAGTATCGGAGCAAGAATAAATGCCAGCACTATGTAACCGAGCCCCATAAGAAATAACACAGCGAATGCGACAATCCAAAATCTCCGTCCTGCCTTCATCTTCCAATTCGGTCTGATGAACAAATGAAGAATACTGCTCACCAACTGCCACAAAAGCATTATCCCAAATAATACAAAAAGACCGTCCGCACCATAACCAACGATATTCAGCATCCCTATCAAACCCGCTTGTATCAGTACGTCTACAACTTTTAAAACCATTGCTATTTTCTTTGTCATTATTCCTGTGAATTAATAGGACCCTTTACAACTTTCCATTTATTCGTTTCCTCAAATCAACAACAATTGAACATTTTGTATTTTCAAAAAATAATGAAAGAGCATTTGCCAATAAAAACCGGATTGCTCCGGTTGTATGTTCGAGTTGTTTTTTACTTAAAAAGCGACAGCAGCGTGCCGGTAAACCAGTTTTCATTTGCAGTCAATAATCCATTCAATGCTTTATCTCCCTTCTTTGCAAACCGCTCAATGTTTTTCATGGTTTCGGTAAATGCTTTGATATCTGCCTGATTTTTTCCGTCACCTTCTATTTCCTGTAAAGAAGTTACTGTTTCCAGCAAAGGATCGAACTCACGTTTTTTGCGTTGTGCAATAATCCGCATAGCCACCATCCAGATATCTTTTTCTGCTACGAAAAATTCTTTGCGCTCACCAGGTTTTAATATTTTCTGGACCAATTGCCAGCTGATCAGCTCCCGGATATTCATATTAGCATTACCACGACTGATCTGCAATTGTTCCATTACGTCATCCGCGCTCAGCGCATCGGGCGCAACCAGTAATAACGCATGGATTTGAGCCATGGTACGGTTAATCCCCCACTGTGATCCGAGTATTCCCCAGCTTTGTATAAACTCCTGTTTGGCTTGATCCAGTTTCATGATGTAAAGGTGCAAACATTTCCTGTACTTTCAAAATTTTCTGAAAATAAAATCGATAGAAAAATTAATATTCAGATTACATAGCAAACAATGTGACAATAAACCGTAAAAAAACGCTGTAATAACCGAAGGCTTTAGCTAAATTTGCACTTCATTTCGCAAAAAGCAGTATGCAGCCTTCTGTTAAAATCTTTTCCGGTACGGGTTCTAACTACCTGGCCGAAAATATTGCCAAAGCTTTTGGCAAGAAAATCGGGAAATGTTCCATCCAGAAATTCAGCGATGGTGAATTTCAGCCCGTTTTCAACGAATCAATCCGCGGGGATTATGTTTTTCTTGTTCAGTCAACATTTGCACCCTCAGACAACCTGATGGAATTGCTGATGATGATTGACGCGGCTCGCCGTGCTTCTGCAGGTTACATCACTGCCGTAATTCCTTACTATGGTTTTGCTCGTCAGGACCGTAAGGACAAACCACGTGTTTCCATTGCTTCTAAACTGGTGGCTAACCTGCTGACTACAGCTGGCGCTAACCGTGTAATGACAATGGATCTGCATGCGCCACAGATTCAGGGATTCTTTGACATTCCGGTGGATCACCTGGATAGCTCAGCGATTTTCATCCCTTATATCGAACAATTAAAAATAGAAAACCTTATCTTTGCGTCCCCTGACGTGGGCAGCACAAACCGTGTACGTGAAGTGGCCAAGTATTTTGAGGCTGATATGGTTATTTGCGACAAACAACGCAAACGTGCCAATGAAGTAGCCGCAATGACTGTAATTGGCGATGTATCAGGAAGAAACGTAGTATTGATCGATGACATTTGTGATACTGCAGGTACTTTAAGTAAGTCTGCTGCTATCCTGAAAGATAAAGGTGCATTGTCGGTACGCGCATTCTGTACACACCCGGTGCTGAGCGGTAAAGCTTACGAAAACATCGAAAATTCCGTATTGGAAGAACTGGTGGTTTGTGATACCATTCCGTTGAAACAACAGAGCAGCAAGATTAAAGTATTGCCTACAGCCGAACTCTTTGCAGTAGCCATTCGCAACACTTTCGAAAACAAATCAATCAGCTCTTTGTTTTTGCACAGTCAGCGTAAAAACTAGTTAATCAGCATGTTAATTCGGTAAGACCGAATGATGTAGCCGGCAGGATTATCAAGTTGCCAATTTGAATTAAAGACTTGTTTATACAAAAAAATCCGTCCGGCATTAAGCCGAACTTCATTAAAAATCACCTTTTCAACGTCCGGATGTTTGACGGATATGCGATCGGCGCTGAAGAGAAAAAAAAGATACACACAAAATGAAAAGTGTAAAAATCGAAGGTAAAAGCAGAAGCGGTCTGGGTAAAAAAGAAACTCGCGCACTCCGTTCTGAAGGTAATGTTCCAGCTGTAATCTACGGTGGTACTGATACAGTTCACTTCAGTGCTCCTGCAATTGTTTTCCGTAGCCTGGTGTTCACTCCTGATTTCCAGATTGCTGAAATCACGGTAGAAGGTAAAACTTACCGCACTATCCTGAAAGACAAACAATTTGACGTAATCACTGACGAACTGAGCCACATCGATTTCCTGGAACTGGTAGAAGACAAACAAGTTGTTGCTACCCTGCCTTTGAAATACGAAGGTCAGCCAGAAGGTGTTAAAGCTGGTGGTCGTCTCGAAATCAAAGTAAAATCTTTGAAAGTTCGTACTTATCCTAAACACCTGAGCGAAAATATCGTTGTGAACATCTCTGATCTCCAACTGAACGCTAACATTCGTGTTGAAGACGTAGTTGCTCCTAACATGGAAATCATGAACTCTCCACGTATTCCGATCGCTTCAGTTGTAATGACACGTGCGCTGAAACAAGCAGAAAACGAAGACGCAAAAGGTAAAAAATAATTTACCGCTTAAGCATATTGTAGAAAAGCTGGCCAATGGCCAGCTTTTCTGTTTTGTATCTATTCTGACTGGGACACAAACTCCTCGCCCCGATTAATACCAATTGAACTTCAAAAACGGGATTAAAAATTTTCCACTAAATCAATTTTAAAGAAGTGTTTTCTGTCACTTTTGCCTTGAAGCTAAAGTAACCAAAAGTTCAAGGTTAAGGAAACTACGGCTAATCCCTACACTTCGTTCAGGACGACGAAGGCATTTCGCTGTTGCGAGGAAGAATGACGTGGCAATCTAAAAGCTTACTATACTGCTTTATACCCCTTCCTGGCTAATCTATAATTGGTCTGTATGCTCCGTTCACCATCATAATTGCGGACGCTATATGCATTTCATTTTTTAACGCCTGCGTTTCCTTAGGCCGGTGTGTTCCGTAAATCCATCTTTACACAATTAACCCTGCCATTTTTTGGTGGTCAATTGGAATAAGCCGCGTTGCGACGCTCCGTTCGTCACGCTCGCTATTGCGCTTTCCCCCTATCAGACTATCTGAAATGCTCGTTTTCCAGACAACGATCCTGCTTCACTGAGATTTTCCGGCGTTTTATACTTAGACTTTTGAATTTCGGCTTTTGAATTCACTCCGGTTAACAGCGCGGTTAACATATTTCATTTCTTTACATCAATCCTTATTCACTACCCGCTCTTTTTGTCAGCAACCCCTTGCTGCGCGCGGCTTTCACGCAGCTTAACCCAACCGATATTTATAAGTAAAATCTATATCGATTAACGACCAGTTTAAAAACGTCTGGTTAAGTACACCTTCACAATACATTCATTAGCAATCAATTAACCATCACCGCCGGTTTCCCGTCCCATCTTTGTGTCACAAAACGAAAGAAACAAACCAATCAAAAACCAACCAAAAATGACACAAGTATTTACAAAATTGATCGCTGCTGCTGCTCTTGTTACTGCTGCCTTTGCTGCAAATGCCCAAACAGCTTCTGCTCCGATCACCGGTAATGCCTCCACCCTTCAGGTAACTCCTTCTTCAACGACAGCATATAAAGTGGATTCTACCATTCTTCTCGATGCATCTACCAACTATACAGGTGCAACGGTAAGCATCAACGGTTTCCAATCAGGCGATGTACTCGCTTATACTTCTATCAGCGGATCAGGTATCACGGGTTCTTACAACAGCACAACTGGCGTACTTACTTTCACGGGTTCTTCATCTGCTCTTAACTATCAAAATATCCTGCGCAGCGTAACACTGACATCGGGCACTACTTCAGGTTCCAAATCTGTAGCATTCTCAATCGGTTCTGCACTTACTTACAGCGGTAACGGTCACTACTACCAGTTCATCTCTGGCGGCAACTCATGGGGCACTGCAAAATATCGCGCCGACACTATGCGTTTGTACGGTCTGCACGGTTACCTGGCCACCATTACTTCTCAGGGCGAAAATGATTTCATCACTAATAAACTCCAGGCTGATGGCTGGATAGGTTCTTCTGATGATTACAAACACATCAACATGGCTACGGGCGCTACAACTTATGCCAACCAGACTGCATCTGAAGGTCACTGGTATTGGGTAACAGGTCCCGAAAAAGGAACGAACTTTTCTAACACCAACTACGGTAACAGCAACAACTTTTACAACTACGATAATAAAGCTCCTATTGCAGCAAACGGCATGTTTATAAACTGGAACAGCAGCGAACCAAATAACTACAAAGCGGGTGTGTGGAACGGTGAAAATTCTGGTGAAATTTACTCTTCCGGCGCAACTGGCAAATGGAATGACCTTGATTCTACTAATTCCTTAGGCTTTGTGGTTGAATATGGTGGTATGGCTGGCGATCCTTCAATCGCACTGACTTTCACCCGCTCTATTCAATATGTAGCGGTAGCAGTAAACGGTTCTAAACCAAACTCACGTTATGTAACTGCCGGCACTGCCCGTCAAACAATGGATACAACGATTACGGTAACTGGCGTTGGTTCTATCGGCACAGCTTCTGTAAAAATCAACAACCTGGTAGCTGGCGATACATTGTCAACCGGTACTTTACCAAATGGTGTAACAGCGGCTTACAATGCTGCAACCGGCGCACTGACTTTCACAGGTACTGCAACTGCAACACAATGGCAAACGATTTTCCGCAATATCACTTACTCCCGTTCTAACGCTTCTACGACTACACGTTCCATTACATTCGCACTTGGCACTACTGGTTCTTATACGTTGAACGAGTTCTTCACAGCAAATCCGCTGGCACTGACATGGGTTTCTTTTGATGGCCGCGCGGTAAATGAAAATGCAGAACTGACCTGGGCTACAGCTGATGAAAAGAACACTGCTACTTTCGATATCGAACATTCAACTGATGGTGCATCTTTTGAAAGAGTAGCTACAATCGCTGCAAAAGGAACTGGTAACAATACTTATGATTTCACAGATATTAATACTGCAAACGGTGCTAACTACTACCGCCTGAAACAAGTAGACAACGATGGTTCTTTCCAATACTCTAAAGTAGTAAAAGTGAACATCGGCAAAGAAACAGCTGCTGCGACAGTGAACTTCTACCCTAACCCTGCAAAAGACGTACTGAACATCGCAACAACTGGTGACGTAATGGTAGCAATCTTCAACATGAACGGTGTAAACGTAGCAACACAAGAAGTAAACGGTAACGGTCAGATCACCGTATCTAATCTGCCGGAAGGTATGTACATCTGCCGCGTTGCAAATGCAAATGGTGTGCTTCAAAACAGCAAAATTCAAATCATCAAATAAGGCTCTTTTTCAAAAAACATTTTGTTTTGGTTGTGGTTCTATTACAAAAGGCTTCCGGGGGGAAGCCTTTTTTGATTGAGCTATTTAATATTTGACATTGGCGATTGACCAAAACATCTGATGTTTCAGCGTCTCGCGTCATTTTTGTCAGCCGTAGCAGAATTGAAGGTCGCTCGCGGAAATTCATCAAGTAATTTGCCCGATTCCGTTCAGGAAAGTTTGAGATTTTGACTTTTTTGATTTTTAAATTATTTCTCCATAATCAACGTAGCGCCTTGCCCACCTGCCGCACATACAGAAATAAAACCTCGTCCGGAACCACGCTGGTGTAAGAGTTTGGCCATGTTGGCGATAATGCGTCCGCCGGTCGCTGCGAAAGGATGACCCGCCGCAAGACTGCTGCCGTAAATATTTAGTTTTGTTTTGTCAATGGCACCAAGTGCTTCGTTATAGCCAAACTGCTTCATCAGTTCTGGTGTTTCCCAAATCTTCAACAACGCTAAAACCTGTGCCGCAAAAGCTTCATGGATTTCATAAAGATCAAAATCCTGTAATTTAAGATTCGCTTTACGCAGCATTCGCTCCGCTGCAAATACCGGCGACAATAACAGATTTTGTTTGTTCTGCACATATTCTATCGCAGCTACTTCTGCGAATGTGATGTACGCAAGCACCGGCAATCCATGTGCATTCGCCCATTCTTCACTGGCAAGCAGTACACAGGATGCGCCATCGGTCAATGGCGTTGAATTACCCGCGGTGAGTGTACCGTTTACCTTATCAAAAGCCGGTTTTAGCTTTGCTAATTTCTCCAGACTAGTATCGCGTCGCATGACGTTATCTTGTTTCAGTCCGAGATATGGCGTGAGCATATCATCAAAGAATCCCGCATCATAGCCTTTCGCTAATTTCTGATGACTGCTGAGTGCAAATTCATCTTGTGCCTCACGGGAAATACCATAATATTTTGCAGTAATTTCCGTGTGTCCGCCCATAGACAAACCCGTACGCGGTTCCATGTTTACGGGCGCTACAGGCTTCAAATCATTGAAACGGATTTTTGCAAACTGACGAAAACGTTCACCGAAAGTTTTAGCACGACGCGCGGCCAATAAAATACGACGCAGTTTTTCACCTAAAATCAAAGGCACATCACTGGCGGAATCAACGCCACCTGCGATACCAGATTCAATTTGTCCCAATGCTATTTTATTAGCAATATAAATAGCGGCTTCAATGCCTGTGTTACAAGCCTGTTGCAGATCACAGGCCGGCGTATTCTGATCAAGCGCGGTACCCATCACACATTCCCGCATCAGATTAAGGTTCCAGCTGTGTTTAATCACCGCTCCGCCTGCTACTTCGCCCATTAGCTGTCCTTGTAAACGATACCGATCAATAAGACCATTTAGCGCGGCAGTCATCATATCCTGATTACTTGCAGTAACGTAATTGGTATTATTTTTTGCAAAAGGAATTCTGTTATATCCCACTATTGCCACTTTCCGGGATGTTCCATTACTAAGCATGATGTTTTGTTTTTGGGTGAACGCATTTGCTATAAAAACAAAAAGATCTGCTTCTCTATTAAATATTTTGAAGCAGATCTCTTATCAGTTGTGAATGTTTTTTCGTTTTACGTATTGATGGCACCTCTTCCAGAGGCTGCCAGGAATGCATCTTTCAGCGTTTCGGAGAATGTAGGATGCGCGTATGGTATCTTGCCCATATCCAGATCAGTGATTTCAAACTCCATTGCTATCACTGCCTGTGCAATCAAATCTGCAGCTCGCGCACCGATGATGTGTACGCCAAGAATTTCTCCATATTTATCGTCGGAAAGTACTTTTACAAAACCATCGAGGTCATCGGAAGCACGGGCCCTGCCACTGGCAAGGAATGGGAATTTACCTTTGCGATAGCCAATTCCTTTTTCTTTTAATTGCTCTTCAGAGAAACCAACGCTAGCTACTTCCGGCCAGGTATACACGACGCCCGGAATACGATCATAATTGATATGCGGATGTTGGCCATTAATGGTTTCTACGACAAAAACACCTTCGTCTTCAGCTTTGTGCGCTAACATCGGACCTTTAATTGCATCGCCCAGTGCGTAAATATTGGGCTCTGCAGTTTGCAGATGATCATTAACGTCTACACGGCCGCGATCATCAAGTTTTACCTTTGTGTTTTCAATACCAAGCCCCGTTGTGTAAGGCTTTCTGCCTACGGCAACCAAACAATAATCTGCTGTGATTTGTTGTTCGTTGCCCCCAGCATCTTTGTAAGAAACAGTGGCGCTATCACCGTTGTTTTTTGCCGACTGCACTTTACTGCTCACGAATATTTCAATGCCTTGTTTGCTCAGAATTTTATTGAGCTCTTTACCCAATTCACGATCCATGGTTGCGATGAGACTATCGGTATATTCCACGATCGAAACTTTTACGCCGATACGACTGAATACAGAAGCCATTTCCACACCAATGATACCACCACCGATAATAACCATACTGGATGGCATTTCTTTGAGCGACAGTGCTTCGGTTGATGTGATGATTCTTTTCTTATCGATCTCTACTCCGGAGATAGTAGCCGGTTTGGAGCCGGTCGCAATAATAAAGTATGTACTGCTTACGGTTTTCTCCGTACCATCTGCCGCTTTTATTTTTAGCTGTGTATTATTCGCAAAACTACCGACGCCGCTCAGTACCTGAATCTTGTTTTTCTTCATCAGAAAATTCAATCCTTCGGTGTTTGCCTTTACCACTCCGGCTTTGCGATCGATGAGTTGTGTAAAATTTACTTTCGCGCTCTCTACTTCGATACCCATCTTTCCTACTTTATGCAGGATATCGTGGTAATGATGTGAACTGTCAAGAAGTGCTTTTGATGGAATGCAACCTACGTTCGTACAGGTGCCGCCCAGTACGCTGTATTTTTCTACAATAGCAGTTCTATAACCCAACTGTGCCGCTCTGATGGCTGCCACATAACCGCCAGGGCCTGAACCGATCACTACAATATCAAAATCTGTTTGCATAATCTTGTTTAAACGGTAAAAAGATCCGCTAGTCTAGGCATATTTTCTGAGAGTAGAAAAGAATTAACAAAGTAGCAATGGGTATGGCCGATAGAATAATTCGATAATTCAATGAACAATGGACAGTTGGCAATTGACAGTCATCCGTGTTTTATCGCCTTCATTTTCCAAATTTATCATGGACACCGCGGATGGGTCGCACGAAAACAAAAAACCGCATTCTCGGGATATCTGCTTCTGTCGACATGACATAAACATTTGCAAAAAAAAGCTCACCGCAACACCAGGTTACAGTGAGCTTTTGAATTTCTATTTTCGACTTTTTATTTATGTCCCACAGCAAACATCTGACGACTGATCACTTGTTGTTTGCCATTTGTGATCTGAAGCAAATACATGCCGGCAGCGAGATTGCTGACATTGAACTGATGTCTATTACTTGCCTGTAAAACTTCTTTACCATCCAGGCTGTGTAAAGAAATATTCACCGGTTCCACGTAATCAACATTCACAACGTTCGTAGCAGGATTGGGATACACCACTAATGCCTGATTATTGTTTAATCCGCCTACTGCCGTAGATACTGGTATATTGAAATTTGCAGTATCACTGCAACCACCGCCGTAATCTGCAAACACTTTATACAGACCCGCTACTGTAGCGGTGTAATTTGCACTAGTCGCGCCATTGATGGCAGTACCGTTGAGATACCACTGATAGCTACTGAACCCCGTAGTAGCAGACAATGAAGCACCCAATGCTGTAATGCTCAGTGCCGGCATATTGCTACCGCGGATAAAAAACGTATCAACCCGTGTATCGCATGAAGAAGTACTGATTACCCAATAAGTACCACGCGCGGTCACTGTACGTGAAAGCGTTGTATCACCGTTGTCCCAGGTCATACTGCTGTAACCGGCAGGCGCCGTAAATGTATAAGACTGGAAGAAGGAACAAACCGTTGTATCCAGACGTACGATATGTTGATTGCCGGAAAATGGCACTGCGATATCGTTTGGCATACCTTGCGCTAATGCGCCATAATTACCGCTTGCAGCAGGAAAAATCAATGAAGTTACAGAGTCTTTGAATCCACATGCAACACCTGCACTATCCGGGAAATTGATGCGGCCCATAAAACGGTATGAGTTATAACCCGGGCTACCCGCACCCGCACCGAAATAGATTTTCCCGTCAGGACCAATCTTCAGATCAGTGTATTGTCCGGAAGGACCGAGAATCGTTTTGGAAGCGGCAGGATTTGCAGCAGAAAGATCCCATTGGTAGATTGAAGATTTCGCGTTGGAACCTGCATAAATTTTTGTGCTGTTCGGAGAAAAACTACCACCGTAAAATGAGCTATCACTGATGGATACCGGATTGCTAAGCATACCTGTGAGGTAGTTAAAGTCAAATACTTCCACCCCTGCATTTGCCAGCGCCGTAGCACGGAAATTACAACTCAACAGCTTCGTACGATCAGGAGAAAATTTGATAACGCCCTGCAGATAGTTGGCACCGCCATATAATCCAACATTCGACAAAACCGGTGTGGTGTTGATTCCTGACGCAGTAATCTGGTAAGCACGGAACACACGGGAATTCTGATGATGCACCATTAACCAAACAGAATTGTTACAGCCTGCCACTACTGTCATTTTCTCGGTCAGCAATGTATCTGACAACCCTTGTCCACGCAGCGGAAACGTAAGATCCACATCACCAAGCCCATTATTCAGCGTCATATCAATACGGTTTACGTATAGCTGAGAAGTCAGTGAGAAAAGATAATATTTAGCACTGTTGCCCGGATCAGGTACAATTACGGCGCCCTGCGTAGTGCTCCAGGTAACAGTTGTACCGGTTCCCGTCAGATTGCTGCCATTCGGCATAGCTGCACCGTTTTTATCCCATACAAGACTACCATTGGTATAAAACAACAAGGCACCATTGGTATCGCAGATGGAAGCCGCCGCCTCATTGCCGTTATTTAATGCAGTGGTAATCGGCACGGGGTTTGCCGGGTTGGTAAAATCGAGGCCGACTTTGTTGCCCATTGCCCAGATTCTGCTTTGTGGCAAATTGTACTGTGCAGTGGCTGCAAAAGCTGCAAAGCAGCTTGCAATCGTCAGCAGCGTTTTCGCTTTGATCATTTTGTTTGCTTTATGAAATGTTTACTAAAAAACTTTTTAGCATTTCACATCTGCTATAGACACAAACAAGGAAGGAAGAACAACTCCGCAGAAAGACAAGACAAAGCATTCAGCCCACCTTGCCCTTCCTCCGAAAGCAAAAGTGAATATGAATACCTGGCAGGTCTTCTGGCTTTCCCGATTTCCGAAGGCCTTCCCATTCTGCAGAACAGTGGCTTTTTATTTCCGGAAACACTGATATGACGTATCATACCGGGATCACAGCTACGGGGATAGCGCCGGTTTTTCACCGGACTTCCCTTTTAATCGGCCTGCAAAAAATGCATAGCCAAACCAAATACGGCGCGAAGATAGTACGACAATTTGATAATCCGGCAATTGGAAGAGATGGTGTACTTATCACTTCAATTTCTCGCAAAAGGCACAAGAAGCAAGGAAGCAAAGGCTATGATAAAAAAAGACTCGTGTTTCGCGGGATGTCTCCTATCGTCGACATGACAAACGCGGGTGATAAATGCGATGAACATAGTTTCTCGCAAAGACGCATAAGAAGCAAGGAAGCGAAGACTATGACAAAAAAGACTCGTATTTCGCGGGATGTCTCCTATCGTCGACATGACAAACGCGGGTGATAAATGCGATGAACATGGTTTCTCGCAAAAGGCACAAGAAGCAAGGAAGCAAAGGCTATGATAAAAAAAGACTCGTATTTCGCGGGATGTCTCCTATCGTCGACATGACAAACGCGGGTGATAAATGCGATGAACGATACCCTCGCGTTTTGACTTTTGACTTTTGACTTTTGACTTCTGACTTTTGACTTTTGACTTTTGACTTCTGATTAAACTTAAGAATCTTGATTCGCTGACTGTACGAGTACCTTGTCAATCCGGCTCTTGTCCATATCGACTACCTCAATTTCGAATCTATGCCATTCAAATTTGTCGCCGGTTTGTGGAATTTTCCCAAGCTTATCAAGGATAAAACCAGCGAGCGTAATATAGTCACCTTTTATTTCTTCCTGCGGCATAGAAACACCCAGAATCTGCAAGAATTCTTCAAACGGAATCTGCGCATCGATCAGCATACTGCCATCATCACGTCTCACTACTTCGTATTCAAATTCGTTGGTTTCGGAAATATCACCAACCAGCGCATCAAAAATATCGTTGATTGTTACGATACCGTTTACTGAACCATATTCGTCTACCACAAGCGCATGGTGAATTCTTGATTCTTTAAACCGTTCCAGCACCTGATAAGCGCGGTTTTGTTCCGGAATATAAGAGGCCGGACGTTTGAAATCAGGCAGACGTTTTAACACTTCATCGATATTATCCGTAAGCAGATCTTTCGAATAAATAAAGCCAATCACATTATCGATATCATTTTCACACAGCGGATATACGTGATGCTTATGCCGCATGATCTTCTCTTTAGTCGACGCCAGTGTATCGTTGATATCCAACCAAACGATTTCCTGACGCGGCGTCATAAGAGAAGGAATTTTACGTTCACCAAGATTAAACACGTTATGAATGATCTCTTTTTCGGTCTCATCAATTGCTCCTGCTTCCTGACTTTCGGTGACGATAATCTTCAATTCTTCTTCCGAATGTATTTCATGTTCATGCACCGGCGCAATGCCCACTAAACGAAGAAGCCCGTTAGCGAGATTATTGAGCAACCAGATAAACGGGCGAAAAACGAAGTAAAATATTTTCAGCGGCATCGCCACAACAAATGTGGTAGCAACCGGTTTACGGATAGCCAGCGATTTCGGCGCCAATTCACCAAGTACAATGTGTAATATGGTAATAATAATGAAGGCCGCAGGCAGTGCGATTTTATGTGCAGTTATTTCTGAAACCGAAAGACCCAAACCGTTCATGGCATTGAGCACGATGGTGGTCATGACATCTTCGCCTACCCAACCAAGACCGAGCGAAGCGAGCGTTACGCCCAACTGTGTAGCTGCGAGATAACCATCGAGATTATTGAGAATGCTGCGTGCCGCAACGAGTTGTTTTCCTGCATTGGGTTTTACTTCCACCTGCGATGTGCGCACTTTGACAATCGCGAATTCTGCCGCCACAAAAAAGCCGTTGAGTAAAACCAGGAGTAAGGTGATGAGTATGTCTAATGCCATAAGTTCTTCTATTAACAGCGCTGCATTACTGCAAAGCTACAAACATAGTTAGCCAAACTGCTGCTTTGCAGCTTCCATTTGTGCTGTCATTTTAAAAATTGCCGTCTGATCGTTCTTAAAACTGGCGTCCACTGACAATTCGTTGCCTGCTATCTTCCAGCTAATAGTAAACACCGGCGCTACTTCCGGCAGTATCAACTGCAAAAATTTTACTTGTCCGGTATTGCGAATAGTCAATGTGGTACCAGTTTGCTGCGCCACTATTTCTTTTACGATTTGCATAGTGCACACGCCCGGCACTACCGGCTGACCCGGAAAATGTCCTTTGAAAATTTCATGCTGCTGATTAAACAGAATCTTACCCGTTACAGTATTTTCTTCCTGTTTCAGATCATGAACGGTATAAAAATCATTCATCAGCATGTTGTTCTATTTTTTTAAGCTCTATGGTAAAATGCGCTTTATGATGTTTGATAAAGACGGATTCCGGCATTGCTTTGAGCGAAGGTTTCTGTCCGATCGCCATCGTAATCACTTTGCTTTTGCCTGCATTTTCAATGCGCACAAGCTTCTGCGAATCTATAACATAATAGGCAAATCCTTTATCAAGTGTAAAGCGGTGGTATAATTCATTGTCTGCCGCAAATGTAGCTTCTGTAGCAGCATTCAAATGACGCATCAACAACAGCTCCATGTCTTTGCGTAATGTTTTTACCACTGCAGGTTTGTTGAGTTGCGGAATAATCTGCTTTACTGTAAATGAATCCTGCGCATTCCATTCAAAGTCGAAAAAAGCAAAGCCCATTTCGTTTTGAAAAACCACGCGGGTTGCATGTTCTGGCATCGCTTTAAAAAAGAGTACACCACTGAGATGAAATTTTTTGAACAGCACTTTACCATTCACCGTACAGCGGTAGAGTTCCTTTTCAAAAACAGGTTTGTACTCCGTTATCGAAGGAACTTTCTGGTTTGTCTGCTCCAGTTTCCGGTACGGATTGCCGCAGGATACCAACGATAGCAGGACCGCAAGCAGCGAAACAATCTTATTTGATTTTAAAAAGCGTTTCATTCAATGCCACATTATGCTGGGTGTTGGTAAAGTCCATATCGGTATAATCACCGCCGGTTTCGGTCATTGTAAGGCGGCTCACGTCAAAATTTTTCTTGTCCATGTACACATCAATCTGCTTGAACATTTTCTTCATCGCATCATTTGACGGCACAAGCGACAGCAGATAGCCATTTGCGTTTTCATACGCCGATACTTTAAAATCAGGATTCTGAAAAACCGTGCCGCGCATACAATCGATCATAATCCGGTTGACGGACTGCATGGTTTTGCTGTTACGCGTGTTCACCTTACTGCTTTTCTGCTCATCTTTCACCATAATCTGTCCACCATTCATTACCAGCAAGTAATAGTAAGGATCAGTATACTCAATCCGGACTTTATCTTCTTTTTTGAAGTAAAATTTCCCTTTCGATTTTATTTTATCTGCCAGCAAAGACAGGTGTTTTACCTGCGTAAAATCACTTTGTATGGTTTGCTTTGCACTATTGGCCTGTGCCAGCGATTGCTGAAAAGTGTTTACATTTTTTACGGAAGAATAGCCCTTTGGCTGCGCCGAAAGTTGGAACACGGCAAAACAACAGCAAAGGAGCGCAATTATTTTATTCATAAGCTTCGAGATCGAGCATTTTGTCTACGCGGGCAAAGATAAATCCCTTTTTACGCGCTTCGGTGATGAGCGGCGTTAAAATTTGTCTTGTCACGTCCATTGAATCATGCAGAAGAATGATATCGCCACCTTTCAGCTGGCTTAAAATCTTTTTCAGTAACAGATCTGCATCTTTGGCTTTGGTATCAAAAGAACGGAGACTCCAACCAATGGAATGCATGCCGCTGCGGTGAACGGCCTTGGCCAAATTAGGATTAGTAACACCGTACGGAGGACGGAAAAGCTTCGGCTTCTTTCCGATAACGGATGCGATGGTATTGTTGGTTTGCACTATTTCGGCCTGCATGGTTTTCGCAGATTGCCAATCGAAATTAAACCCGTGATTGTAGCTATGATTGCCAATCACATGGCCTTCGGTTTGCCAGCGCTTTACTAATTCAGGATTTGCTGCCGCATTTTTACCAATGGAGAAAAAAGCCGCGGGCACGTTCTGTGCTTTGAGTATATCAAGAATAGCCGCTGTATTTGCCGCAGGACCATCGTCGAAAGTCAGCGCGATCTGCTTTTTGTCTTTTCCCGAATGGTAAGATTTGAAATAAAAATTCCAACGGATATAAATGGAACCCAACACGAGCAAATGCACATACACCACCAATAATGCAACAATCCAGCCCCAGGAAAAGCCGGCAAAAAAGTAGCCTGCGTCTAGTGCAATGAGTAATAGAATAAAGATGGTACTTGTATTGCGGAAAGTCAAAGGAGTTGGTTAAAAGTTAATTGGTTAAAGGGTTAATTAGTCGTTGCATAAAAACCCTTCGACTACGCGCAGGGTGACACGCATTTACAACAGCTCATCAAAGGTAATTGGATAAATAGCCAGAGAGTTAATTGGTCGTTGCGTTTTTGCGAGCTGCAACAACAGATTTAACCAATTAACTCTTTAACCATTTGACTCAACTACAGGCGTTCATACATTTTATAACAGCTCCTGTTTTGCTCGCTTTTGTCATGCTGAGCGGCGGCGAAGCATAAAGCAAAACACCTGGTTTAACCAATTAACCATTTACCCTATTAACGAAGGCTAAAGTCTTTCGTATAATTTACGCAGACGTTCTCTGGTCATTTGTTCGCGCCAGTTTTTGCCGAGTGCGTTTTCCCAAAGCGGCGCCATATTGAGTGATACATCAATCATTGTGTTAAACTGCTCTTCAGTCAGACCTTTAGTGATGCCCTGCGGAATATCGATATCAGCCTGTTTTACCATTTGGTGGAATTCCTTCACGCCTTCCGGATAAAACTCTTCGAGATGATTAAATACGATACAGTTGCCAATGCCATGTTTCACACCGAGCACGTGCGCCAAACCGTAGCTCACCGCATGCGCCACGCCTACTTGAGAATAAGCAATGCTCATGCCACCGGCGTAAGATGCCATCATCAGATCTTCATCACTTTCTGCATCCCATTCTTTTTTATTAAGAAATACTTTCTGACAAAGTTCCAGTGCTTTTTCGCCGTATGATTGGCTGAATGCATTGAGATACGTGCCTTGCAGCGATTCGATACAATGGATATAACAATCCATACCTGTATAAAAACGTTGGTTTTTCGGAACAGATTTAATCAATTCCGGATCCAGCACGATTTGGTCGAACGGAGTGAAATCAGAGTTCATGCCAAGTTTTCTTTCCGGACCGGAAAGCACACATGTACGGGAAACTTCAGCACCGGTACCGGAAATTGTAGGGATACCTACTTTATAAACACCTGGATTTTTCACCAGATCCCATCCCTGGTAATCCTCCGCTTTACCAGGATTCGTAATCATCAGGGAAACAGCTGCAGCAAGGTCCATTACAGAGCCACCGCCAATACCGATGATTCCAGATACTGTACCGAATTGTTCTTTCAGTTGCGTTGCGATCGCATCAACCTGAGATGTTTTTGGTTCGTACGTTACGTCTGCAATCAGCAGCTGATCATTTCCTTTCAGTGGAATACGTGCTTTAAATGCAGCATCGTTTTCAAAATACTGGTCCAGCAGGAAGACCATCGGTGCGCCTTCTTTGCGGTGCGGTGCTATAATTTCGTCGAGTTGGTCAAAACAACCGCGTCCATACACCACATAATCCACCATTTTAAAATTTCTGAATTTCATATACTAAAGTCTATTAAAAGTCTATTAAAGCTGAAAGCGTCAATGGTCAATGGTCAATGGTGAATCGTGAATGGTCAATGCCCTTCGCTTCCAATTACCAAGTATTTCGCCCCTTTGTCTCCGTTTACGAT
>NZ_QKTW01000006.1:83194-258238 GCF_003236175.1 Taibaiella soli
GCCACTTCTTTGTCATGCTGAGCGGAGTCGAAGCATAGACGCCCATTCACGATTCCCTTCGTCTCCGTTTACAATGACACTTATTTTACCACAACTCATTGCGACGCCACTTCTTGTCATGCTGAGCGGAGTCGAAGCATAGACGCCATTTACGACTTCCTTCGTCTCCGTTTACAATGACACTTATTTTACCACAACTCATTGCGACGCCACTTCTTTGTCATGCTGAGCGGAGTCGAAGCATAGACGCCATTTACGACTCCCTTTGTCTCCGTTTACGGTGACACTTGTTTTACCACAACTCATTGCGACGCCACTTTTTTGTCATGCTGAGCGGAGTCGAAGCATAGACGCCCATTCATGACTCCCTTCGTCTCCCCTCAGGGTTACTCAACTGTCCATTATCAACTGTCAATTGGAAAGCAAAAATAGCATTTCAAACAAAAAGCCCGGCAGCAAATTCATGCGCCGGGCTTTTGCTATTTAGAGCAAATAATTTATTGTTTAATCACTTTACGCACAATCACATCTTCGCCAGCCAGGTATTTGATGAAATAAATACCTGTAGGATATGCAGCAAGATTAAACTCTGCCACACCGGCTTTTTGCGTCGCAGTCTGATAATCTAGTCTTCTGCCCTGCATATCAAATAGTTCAATGCGCGATTTTTCTTCATTGCTGGAATAAATCACATTGATCAGATCTGAAGTTGGGTTCGGATACACTTCCAGTCCAAATTCTGCCTTGTTTACCTGCGACACAGACAGCGTACTTTCTGTCGTGAAATTAAAGCTGTAGAAAGCACCGAAATCTGCACTTGTTGCTGCAAAAGCAGTTGCTGAACCGCTAAGGCTCAGGCCATTTATTGGCAATGTACTACCCAGATTTTTGAATGACAACGAACCGGAACCGATATACTGCGTATAAGCCCAGAAATTCAATCCGCTTTTATTCTGACCACCCCAGTTTGACGGACCATCACAGCCGAAATAGAATTTATAACAAGCATTGGCCGCAAGGTTGATTGTGTCGTTGTAAGTAGTATTATCAGTCAGATTATTTTTATCAAACACAATGTTGCCGTTGTTCATGTCAATGATGCGATAGTATTTTTCACTTGCCGCACCATCCGTTCTCAGCGAGACAACAAAGCTTTTCGGCATGATACGTGGCGTAGCAAATGTTGTACGAGCAGTATCGTCAGCATTGTATTGGTCCGTAGCATTGTTTGGTTCAGAAGTATAAATCACAAAATTACCACTGCTTGCAGTCCAGTTTACTGGCGTAGTCAGCGTCACTGTATCTGTTTGCATGAATTTCAGATTGCCGGTCCATTGAAAGAGCGATGTCGGACCACCTTCTACACCGTAGTGAATATTCAACGATGTCAGATCAGTACTGCCACTATTACGAATCACAATGATCGGTTGATTACAGATTGGATTATAACGGAGGAATTCACTTTCCGGACTTGGGGCAATTACGTTTTCCAATGTTGCATCATTAGTACTTGCAATCGGCTTATACTCGATCAGGAAACCAGTCGTATTAATGTTACCAAAAGATTTGTATGCAGTATAAGGTTCCATGTTCATGTCAACAGTATGCTGACTACTGCCGGCAACATTGAGAATATCGACATCGTCATAGCGCACAGGAGAACCCGGACACCAGCCACCACGGTCATATATCCACGTACCGGCTTGCGGATACAGCGCATTAGAACCACAATCATTACGCCAGATAGATTTATGACTTACCATGTTGTTGTCCCACATAATCTCGCGGTATTTGGCGCAAAACTCCATACAGTTTTCAGCGCTATCCGCACCGTGGCCTGTATTCATCATGCGGATACGCACATTATTGGTCTGGGAATTCAGCGTTTGCTGTACCGGAATAAGATGAGATTCTACCGGATTGTTTATGTTGCCCATTGGGAAAGACCCACTCCAGAGTTTATGGACTGCAATTGGCTCACGAACGGGCGTACCTTCTACGCAGATAAATTTCACATTGATTTTCCAGCCACGATCAGTATTTCCTTCATAACCCGTGTGCTGATAAATTACCTCTACAGAATCATGCAACAGCGGTGCAAAATCAGTTACATCATAATACCAGGTATGACTCCAGTTAGAAGATGCATAGCGACCCTTACCATATGGCGTAATAAAACGGGCAATTTCATAACCGAGACTATCGCCGTTTACACCACCGAGATGGCCGATATATACGTTGTTGATATAATCCCACTCGCCACACATCAGACCTGGCGCACATTCAAACTCGAGCATCATCATGACACGACGGTAAGAGACATTGGTATTGGGAAACTCCGCCCATTGCGGGTACAGCGTGTGGCCCACCGCCGGATTGGTTTTGATCACCACATCCTGGTGCGATGTGACCACTGTTGTATCCTGGCTTGCTTTGGCAGCAAAACCAAAAGAACTTAAAATAGCGACGAAAAGAGTAAGTAAGGTTTTATTCATTTTTGCAGACAATATTATGCCCACAAATATATTTTTCTGCTACAGATTTCTCAATTCCATATAACGTTCCGCCCTTATGATATCTTCCGGCGTATCGATCTCCACACCCATATAATTTGTCACCACCATTTTCATCGGAACACCATGTTCCAGAAAACGCAAACATTCGATTTTTTCTGCTGATTCAAGCGGTGTCATTGGCCATGTGGTAAAGTCCATCAGCGCTTTTTTTCTGAACGCATAAACACCGATATGTTCGTACCAGATTGTAGCAATTTCTTTGTTGCGCGGATAAGGAATAACACTTCGTGAAAAGAAGAGCGCATTCTGATTCAGATCAAGAGCTACCTTGACATAATTAGGATCTTCGATAAACTCTTGCTCTTTCAATTCCTGCACCAGAGAACCTACTTGTACGGCCGTCCCGCCATCACCTCTAAACACCTGCAAAAGTGCTTCCAGTGGCTGTTTCTGAACGAACGGCTCATCGCCCTGCACATTGACAAAAACGTCTGCTTCCATATCCATCGCCACCTCTGCAATACGGTCAGTTCCGCTTTCATAAGTACCTTTACTCATCACTGCTTTCCCTCCGTTTTTTTCTATCTCTTCACGTATTTCTTCGCTATCAGTTACGACTACTACCTCATCAAATAAACCGGTATTAACTGCCGATTCATAAGTACGACGAATCACTGTTTTGCCCTTAATTTCTGCCAGCAGTTTTTTAGGAAAACGGGTGGCTCCGAGTCGGGCTGGTATCAGTGCTATAGCTCTCATTTTTTTCTCTTGTTTTAAGGTTGTAAAGTTAAAGAAACGACTGCTCGTTGTGTCTGTTTTTTACTTTTCCGGCGGAAAAACGAACGTTTTCCACAGTAGAAAAATCATTAAAAGTAGGTATAAATTTCACTAAAACTTGTTACCTCTTTTTGATGATCGCGAGCAGCAAAAGGAGCCATCCGACGATAAAAAACAAGCCACCGATCGGTGTAATGATGCCAACCGGTCCCAGGCTGATGCCATAAGCACTCAGTAAAGACATCGCATAAAGAGATCCGCTGAAAAGGATAATGCCAAACAGGAAACAGCTGGCAGCGCGTACAATATTTTTATCGGGAAAGGACTGATAAAGAATACCGGCAATCAAAAGTGCAAACCCGTGATAGAAATGATAACGGACACCTGTTTCAAAAACCGGCAACTGATCTGCCGGCAAAATTTGTTTTAAAGCATGGGCGCCGAAAGCTCCCAATATAACAGCCAGCGCAAGCAATAACGCTCCGCTGACTAAGGCTCGCTTGTACATTGAAGGATAATTTCCTCAAAGGTATTGACAGAAACTGTTTCTACCTCTAAAATATGATGCGCTCTTTTATAAACAGGCATTCGGTGTCCGGCCAACTGATACAGCTTGTCGTGTACACTATCTGCCTGTAACAACGGACGGAATTCAATGTCCACAAAAAGTCGGCTCAGCAGCGTATCCATCTCTGCACGTAAAAAAATAACACAGCCTGCCTCCTTCATTTTGTCCATATTATCAAAAAAACAAGGAGTACCACCGCCACATGCAACCACTGTCGGCACTGTGTTGTCAGCCAGCACCGCGTGAAGCGCATTACGTTCCATCTCTCTGAATTTTTCTTCACCCTGTTGGGCAAACAAAGCCAGAATACTATCGTCCTCGCGATCTTCAATAAAGTCATCAAGATCTACAAAACGCATACGAAGATGTTCTGCAAGCTTTTTACCCCAGTACGTCTTGCCCACTCCGGGCATACCGATGAGAAAAATAAACTTAATCATATCCGTTCATTCAAAAATTTCCATAACAGAAGAAAGCCGTATTGTACTGCTAGTTCTTTGTTACGAATGCGGTCATAATAAAATTGAAATGTCTTAGACACCACTTTGTCTTTGTTTGCTACAGCAATGCACACCGTGCCCGGTGACACCGTATAGGAATCATCGGGGCTCAGCAGCCCGGTAACACCAAGACCATAGTCCGCGTTTAAAACAGTTCTTGCTCTTTTTGCCATTTCTTCGGCCACGGGTTCGCTTACCACACCGGCGTCGTCGATCAGTTCTCTTGCTATCCCCAACAAAGAGACTTTCACGTCAACGCTATAACATACGACAGAACCCTGAAAATAGTTTGAAGATCCGGGAACTTGTGTAAACTTATGCGCAATATACCCGCCAGTACAGCTTTCCGCCAATCCAACGGTTTTATTTTTTCCGGCGAACGCCGCGCCTACAATCGCTTCGATCGGCAGATCTTCAGTGGCGATCGTAATATCGTACAGACGCTCGGCAAATTTTTGATGCCAGGCCTCTACTTCTACGCTGAGTTTTTCGCCGTCCGCCCCACGACCGGTAAGTCGCAGTTTTACACTACCCGGCGATGGCAGGTAGGCTAAACGGATATATGCAGGCAATGCTGCTTCAAAATCTTTTATTTTTTCGGCGATGAAGCTTTCGCCTTCACCGGCAGTAATCAAAGTACGGTGTACAATGGCATCGGAAACAAAACGCGTGCTTAACCGCGGCAATACCTCCTCCGTCATGATGTATTCCATTTCAAACGGGACACCCGGCATCGACACATAAATCTTTCCGTCTTTCTCAAACCACATACCCGGTGCGGTGCCCATGCTGTTAAACATAACATCGCAAACATCCGGCACTTCCGCCTGTTTCATATTACTTTCCAGAAACGGTCGGTTTCTGCGGGAAAATATTGCTTTTACATGCTCAAGTACACGTTCATTCACCACCATTTTACCACCAAAATAGTCGCACAGTACCGGCTTGGTAATATCATCCGATGTCGGACCAAGACCGCCGGTCATCAAAATAATGGATGCTTTGGAAGACTCTTCATCCAACGCGGCAATGATCGCCTCTTTCTGGTCGGCGACAGCCACACGGCGCACCACTTCTATACCGATCGCATTAAGTTGCTGTGCCATCCAGGCTGAATTGGTATCAATGGTCTGCCCGATCAATAGTTCATCTCCAATGGTAATAAGTATGGCTCGTACGTTGTTCATCTTTCTCTATTTTTGAAAATATGGCTCCAGTCTTTTCCGAAGTTCAGGGTGCATGTTTACTTTCTTCTTTTCTTTCGGGTCGTAAAATACGAGCGTGGTCACTCCTTTATTGAGCAGTTGTTTTTGTTCATTATATAGTTCCGAATGAAATTGTATTCTGGAACTTTCGGGCAATTCTTTCAGAATCGTTTTCACGGTAATCAGATCGTCATAAAGTGCGGGACGCAAGTATTGGGCATGCAGATCAATCACCGGCATAAATATTCCCAGTTCTTCCAGTTCGCGATAGGTAAATCCAAGCTGACGGATAGCTTCTGCACGGCCCACTTCATAATAAAGCGCGTAGTTGCCGTAGTACAAATACCCCATCTGATCGGTCTCGCCATATCGCACACGTATTTCCGTTACTGATTCGTACATCGTCTCGGTTCTTTAAAATTTATTGTTTGGGCTTTACCAATTCAGCGTTCTTAATAGAATAGATTCCATTAGCCTGTGTAAGGCAAGTGAGGGTAAGATCGTTGACGCAAACATGCGGCGGCAGTGTAGCACAGAAATAAATTACATTGGCAATATCTTCCGCCTGCAGCGGTTGTACGCCTTCATAAACTTTTCCGGCACGGTCGGTATCGCCTTTAAAGCGAACCAGCGAAAACTCGGTTTCCGCCATACCCGGATTTATTCCTGTTACTTTAATACCGTAGGGAAGAAGGTCTATGCGCATGGCTTGCGTAAGTGCATCAACAGCAAACTTAGTAGCACAATATACGTTGCCGTTTTTATAAACAAGCTTTCCGGCAGTAGAACCAATATTAAATATATGGCCGCCACCCTGTGCCTTCATCAGCGGCACAATCTGCCGTGTCATGTACAAAAGCCCTTTGATATTGGTATCGATCATGAGGTCCCAGTCGTCGGTATCACCTTCGTCAATGGAAGACAAGCCCGAAGCCAGCCCTGCGTTGTTGACAAGTATATCTATTTTGTCCGTTTGCAGCATCAGCTCTGCCACTGCAGCTTTTACAGATTCTTTATCACGTACGTCAAACGCCAGCGTAATCACCTTGCAAGACCAGGCTTGTTCCAATTCCGCTTTTACCGCTGCGAGCCTTTCCTCCCTGCGACCTGTAATGATAAGATCGTAGCCGTTTTTTGCAAAATGCCGGGCAATGGCATTGCCGAAGCCTGACGTAGCTCCTGTGATGAGAATTGTTTTACGCATAGGAAGCAAGATACAGACTATGCAACAAAACATAACGCTAAAAACGGCATTACCCGGTGAATGTGAATAATTTGAGCGAAATGTTGAAAAAGCTATAGCACTGGCTGGCTATGATTTATAACTAAAAAGACGTATAATTCGGATCGATGATGTCTTGACAAAGTCAAAAACAAAAACGATGATTCAGTCAAAAAAAAATGAAACCTCAATTATCGGATTAAGGTAACATCGCCCTTATAGATTTCTTCTTTTCCAAAACGATCGGTAAGACTGAGCACCCAGTAGTATACGCCGAGCTCTGCCGGACGACCATTATAGGTGCCATCCCAGCCGATTTTAAATTTGGTGCCGTAATAAACTTCTTGTCCCCAGCGATTATAAATGCGAAAGAAATTGACATTGCGATAGCCAATACCAATTGGGATCAGCATATCGTTAAGCCCATCGCCATTCGGCGTGAATGCCGAAGGCACATAAATACTCGATTGCCCTACAACCCAAACGGACAGCGTATCATTTCCCTGACACCCGTTTTCACTTACGATATGAACTGCATAAGTTATCCGGCCAGTATCGGGATAATAGCCCACCGGATTACCGATGAGCGGATTGTTCAGGTAAGTTGAAGGCGTCCATGTGTATTGCACACCGCCGCTTGCATTGAAGTTGATACTTTCTCCTCTTACGATGATGGTATCACCTCCGCCTGCATATGGTTTGAAATCCTCTATCGTTATTTGCTTAATTGCGGTATCGGTACACCCGCGCCTGCTTTGCGAGACTAGCTTCACATTATAAGTTCCTCCTTTAGGATAAGTATACACAGGATTCTGCTCGGTAGATGTACCGCTGGTATCGCCAAAATCCCAGTTCCAGGAGATAATTGGTTTGTAAGTTGCCACTGACTGATCGGTAAACTGCACCGGCGTATTCGGACAAAGCAAACCTGAAAAAGTAAAATCGGCTTTGTATGTCGGATAAATCTTCACGGCACGTGTAATACTGTCAGGACAAGTAGTACCGCGGTTTACAACCAGTTTTACATAATAAGTACCGGTGTCTGGATATACAAAGTCTGGTTCAAATGAATTGGATGTATCACCAGCTGCGCCAGCCACCCCAAAATCCCAGAAATAAGTGAAGCCACCTGTACTTTGATTGACGAAATGCACATGATCGCTGGTACATTCTACGATATAGGTATTAAAATCTGAAGAGTACTGCGGAATATTGGCCACTACAGCTTTCGAACAGTTGGTAACAACAAACTGGAATTCCCTTTTTACAGTATTAATCATTACACCGTTACGCCATTCATGGCAACAAACCGTGACAACATAACGACCCTGAATATTTGGCGTACCTGTAATGAGGCCGGTTGTAGGATTGATCTGTATCGGCGGATTGCCCGTCATCGGGCGACGGGAATTATAGAATGCTGCATACTGCACCGAATCGCCCGGAGCCGGCAGTTCAGGAACTGGCTTGGCATCATTCGGACTACCACCAGTATATGCTTCGCAAAATTCGTAACTGAGCGAATCTCCATCCGCATCTGTTGCAGAGTGATCGTACACTAATGGATTGTTGATACAAATAATCTGCGGCGGATAATTTTTGAACACCGCGCTGTTGTTGCAGATTGCATCCCGGGAAGGTGGAATCACACAAGAATAAGTAGCGCCAACTGCGCCGGGATTTACAATATTCACAATGGAACCGTTACGACAGCAACGTTGATAAATCACCCGGTAGCCATTTACATTTTCAGCCAGTGTATAGGTCTTTGTGAACGTTACCTTATTGAGACAAGTCGGCGGTGGATTTTTCACACATTCATTCTTAAAATTCGGCGGCACCAATTGTTTTGCAGCAGACCGAATAGAATCGAATAAAATACGTGTGGGATTAATGCCATCAAAGATGCAGATGTAGGCAGGATCATCCTGTGCAATAGCAGTCGGATCGCCACTAATACAATCCTGATAAATATTGATGGTAATCTGGTATTGATTATTTCCAAGACAGCGATACGTCAATTCACCACCTACGATATGAGTCGCCCTTGCCGGGGAAAATCCACCTGCGACGAGCATTATAACAAGAATGGCAAATAGGTAACGCATCCTAATACTAAGTTAACGAATTAATAGTATATAATTAATTTCTTTCCGACGGCGATTTTGTTATTCGTTCGTAAAGAAAATCAAATACTAAAAAGTGTTAAAAGGCTTGCCAGAACAGCATTTTATCGTATTAACGTAACATCCCCTTTATAAACTTGCTGTGCTCCAAAGCGGTCCGTCATTCCGAGCACCCAGAAGTAAACGCCGAGATCTTGCGGCACACCGTTGAAGGTGCCATCCCATCCCAATTTGAATTTCGTGCCGTAAAAAACTTCCTGTCCCCAACGGTTATAAATGCGGAAATAATTAACATTACGGTAGCCGATACCGATCGGAATTAAGATATCATTGAGCCCGTCACCATTTGGCGTAAATGCAGATGGAACATAAAAACTAGGCTGCCCCACCACCCAAACGCTGAACGTATCGTTGCCCTCACAACCTGCATCGCTTTTTACATGCACGACGTAGGTAATCCGTCCTGTATCGGGATAATAACCTATCGGATTGCCAATATTCGGATTATTCAGGAACGTAGACGGCATCCATGTGTACTGACTGCCACCACTCGCCTCAAAATTGATACTTTCTCCCTTTACGATAATCGTATCGCCGGTGCCAGACGAAGGATGGAAATTCTCAACGTCTAATTGCCTTACCGCCGTATCCACACAACCTTTTATGGTAGTTGCCACTAGCTTCACATTATAAGTTCCGCCTTTGGCATAAGTATATGTCGGGTTCTGCTCTGTTGATGAGCCGACGGTATCGCCGAAAGTCCAGAACCAACCATCAATTGGCTTGTAAGTAGCCGTAGAAAGATCTGTAAAAAATACCGGAGTATTCGGACAGAGATTTCCTGCAAATGAAAAATTGGCTTTGAAAGTCGGATATACTTTTACAAAACGGCTAATACTATCCGAACAGGTACTTCCTTTATTTACGATCAGTTTTACGGTATAAACGCCCGTATCCGGATATACAAAATCAGGCTCAAAATCAAGCGAAGTATCTGCATTAATGCCCGGCACACCAAAATCCCAGAAGTATTTGGTTCCCTGAGTCGTGGTGCTGTTGTTGACAAAATGTACCTTGAACGAATCACATTCTACGATGTAAGTATTGAACTCTGTGGAGTACTGCGGGATATCAGCAACAACAGCTTTAGAACAGTTCGTAACCACAAACTGAAACTCTCTTGTCACCGTATTAATGACAACACCGTTGCGCCATTCATAACAGCATACCGTTACTACAAAACGGCCCTGCACTGTAGGCTTGCCGGTTATAATCCCGGTAACCGGATCAATTTTGATTGGCGGGAAACCCACCATCGGCCGCTGTGAATTATAAAACGAAGCATACTGTACCGAATCACCGGGATTGGGATAATAAATCGGCGCAGGTCCGCTGCTTGTTTGTGGCGAACCACCGGTATAAGCAGGACAAAACGCATAACTGAGCGAATCTCCGTCGGGATCCGTTGCAGAGTGATCATACACCAAAGGGTTGTTCACACAAATAATCTGTGGCGGATAGTTTTTGAAAATAGCTGAATTATTGCATCGGCTCGTAGGAATCAGGCAGGAGTAAGTAGCACCGATATTTCCCGGATTCACAATATTGCTGATCGTAGCATTACGGCAACAGCGCTGATAAATAATGCGAATTCCGTTTGGATTATTAGGGAATGTATAAACTTTAGAAAACGTCGATTTCAGCAGACAAACATTCGGTGGATTGTTTACACAATCATTTTTAAAATTGGGCGGCACGAGTGCCCGGAGATCCAGACTCATGGTATCATCACCCCGGATCTTCTGCTTGGTTCCTTCATCAAAGAAACCAATATAGGCCGGAACGTCGCCTGCAATGGCTTCGGGATTACCGGTAATACAATCTTCATAAATACTGAGCGTTATCAGGTATGAGTTGCCACCAAGACACCGATACGTCATTTCACCACCCACAATGTGCGAGGCAAAAACGTTATTGGTGACCAAAAACAGCAACAACAGAAAACCTGTGATGCGCCAGATTTTTTTTATTAAAGACATCGTTATTTAAAACAGTAAGCAGTGAAAGAGCCCAAATCAGATACGAGTTTTGCAGGCTGTTCAATCATCGACATATGCCCACAGTCTGCATAAACACTTACAAAGTTAACGTTTGCGAGGTAGCATTGTTGCAGCGCCTGCGCCATTGGTGTTGCATTATCTTCTCTACCAATGATCCACTGTACAGGAAAAGCCGCACTGCGTAATACTTCTACTCTTCCCTGACGGTTTATCATAGCATTGTAAAAATCTACCAAACTATCTTCTGGTAATACCAATGATGTTTCAATCTGGCGGTTGATCGCTGCTGTCTGATTCTCTTTGAAGTACGCGGAGAACAGGTTCGTCACCATCTGTCGCACAAAAACATCTTTGCCGCCTTTCCGTATGATGCCAATTGCCTTGCGTCTCGTTTCCCGTTTCTCTTCGGTATCGGCGTAAGCAGAAGAATGTACCAGAGAGAGCCCTTTGGTCATTTCCGGAAAGAAATCTACGAAAGCAAGTGCGGCATACCCTCCCATCGAATGACCGGCTATTACGGCTTCCTCAATGCCCTCGCGTTCCATTATTTTCTGAACGGTAAGCGCCATTACCTCTACAGAAAGTTCGCCGCCGTTATACACGGTTTCTCCACTCCCTGGTAAATCAGGCGCAATGACCATAAAACGCTGTGATAATTCCGGCCATACTTGTTGCCAGAGTGTGCCGTTCTCAGGAAATCCGTGTATTAGTATCAATGGATCACCATTGCCTGTTTTACGGTAAGATATTTTAGGAAAATTCTCTGCTTCGAATGTGTGATACGCTACCATAATTAAATTGCCGGTTTACTGCGTTTATAAATCGTGCCATAGGTACAAAGCAAAGCCAGCAACAGCGGCCATAATTCACCCAATGGCAATTCTTGTATATGCAATACATGCAACAGCAGCGAGACAAACAACAACACAATGGCGATGCCTGCATAACGGCTGCGGTTGCGGGTAAATGCGAAAATAAGATTTGTTGGTAATGCCCAGAGCACGTTAAAATTATCCTGACACGCCTGATGATCGGTGCCAAACCACATAAACAACATGAGACATCCAAGCAAACCCGTTATTACCAGTAAAAATCGTCCAAGGAACATACCCAGACCATGCAATGCGGGTGTAAACATCGTTACGATGGTCAGCAGACTCACAAACAACAACGTTATAAATGCCCAGTTAGTACGCGCAGGTTCGTGCGCTGATCCATCAAGCAACAATTTTGTTTTTTCAGCTACCGGTTTATTATCTAACGTTGCGCCAGCAAGGCCGTCGCGCAGAAAATCTGGCAAAAACATGATCGCAGCGTTATCCATCTTCTTATCGACTTTTGAACCGAGCAAAAGATTAATGCCCAATCGTTCAAAATGTTCTTTGTACAGATATTGATTGACAATCTGACGGAAGCTGATTGTTTTGTTTGCTGCCGCAGTCTTACCGAACTGAAAACCGTTGCCCAATGTTTTCGGAAAAATATCGCGGATCCGCGTGGCACAATTATCGAAAAGGAAATCGTACTTATACTCGCGATTTTGCGGTTCAGCGTTCCATTTGAGGAAAGCATAAATTTCTTCTTTGCTTTTGCCGTCGATTTGCAAAACCTGTTCTTCTACTTTTCGATGCGCCTGCACATATTCTTCCATAAATTCAGGAAACGGGTAATAGGAAACATAGTACAGCAATTTGCCGCGCATAAATTTCAACTCGAAGTCTTTTTCAAAACCATTGAAAGTACCGTAGTTAAAAACCATATCTGTATGCGCGAGTGTGTCCGTAACGCGCACACCCGTATGACCGAAGGTTTCCCAGATCTCATCTCCGGGCCCGCATGTGACCAGTGATATCCGCAAATGGCTGGAATCAATCTGTGCGGAAGCCTGGAAAAACGGAAGTAGTATTAATAATGAAAGGAATAGTCTTTTAAACATTGAGGCAAAATAGTAAAAGGCTGCCTTATACAGACAGCCTTTGATTTATAATTTTCGGAAATTTAGCATTAAAGATTGCCAGTGCCGCTACCTGAGAATACAGAACCAATGTATTCGCGATTGAGGCGGGCAATGTTTTCGAGAGAAATGCCTTTAGGACATTCTGCTTCACATGCACCGATATTGGTACAGTTACCGAAACCTTCTTTGTCCATTTGCTGGATCATGTTCGTAGCGCGGGTCTTACGTTCAGGATCACCTTGTGGCAACAAAGCGAGGTGTGAAACTTTTGCAGAAACGAACAGCATTGCTGATGCGTTCGGACAAGCCGCCACGCAAGCACCACAACCAATACAAGCCGCTGCTGCAAATGATTCGTCTGCTTTTTGTTTTTCGATCGGAAGCGCGTTGGCGTCAACTGCATTACCTGTATTTACAGAAATATAACCACCAGCCTGGATGATACGGTCAAATGACTGACGATCTACCACGAGGTCTTTAATAACCGGGAAAGCATTGGCACGCCAAGGCTCTACCACGATGGTATCGCCATCTTTGTACTCACGCATGTGCAATTGACAAGTAGTAGTCTGATGCCAAGGGCCGTGTGCACGACCGTTGATGTACATACTACACATACCGCAGATACCTTCACGACAGTCATGATCAAAAGCGATTGGTTCTTTACCTTCCGCAATCAATTGCTCATTCAACACGTCGAACATTTCCAGAAACGACATTTCTGAAGAAATGCCTTTCACCTGGTATGTTTCAAAACCACCTTTGTCGTTTTTGTTCTTTTGCTTCCAGACTTTTAAAGTCAGGTTCATGCTATAATGCTCCATCTGGAAATATTTATCTGATGATTAAAAATTCTTACTTCTTAATGTGTATTCATAAAGGAGGCCATCATATTTGACCTGACCAATATCATTATTATAATAAATAGTGTCTGTATTGATCGTTCCTGGCGTATAGTACGACAGCTTATCACAAACAAAATTACCCGCCGGTGTGGACACTGTTACATTTTTTTCCACGACAGTATAAGTACTTGAGCCTACCACCCAGCTATCTCCTTGCGCACGGTTTAGTTTGTAGGTCAGATTAGTAGGTTCGCCACTTGCAGAAACCTTTACCCAGTCATTACACTCTCTCATAACACGTGCAGGAGCTGAGGCAAAAACCTGGCCACCACCGGTAAGCGCAAACTGATAAGAACCTGCAGATGTCGTACCTGTCACTTCCATCGTAAACACCGAATCATCCGTATAAACTTCGCTATAATCGTATACCAGTTTGTTTCCCACTTTCAGAAACTTGGCCAAACCGTTGTTGGTGCAGCTTCCTGAGGTGTTTCCACCGTTACCGTTATTACTTGGAGCAGGGTTATTGTTATCGTCCTTATGACAGGCAGTTAATAAGGCGGCGCCAGCCAGCAAAAGCGCTGACACCTTTAATACGTAGGATTTCATTTCAGGTAAATTATTCGTTTGTTTATTATTTATAAGAACGTGCGCTCGGATGTACTACTTCGTAATCCAGGCTTTCTTTGTGCAGTTCATAATTGCTGTCGCCTTTGTATTCCCACGCAGAAACGTACATGTACTGGTCATCCTGACGCAGTGCTTCCCCTTCATCTGTCTGGAATTCCTCGCGGAAGTGACCACCACAACTTTCATTGCGGTTCAGTGCATCGATACACATCAGTTCGCCCAGTTCCAGGAAGTCAGCCACACGGCCGGCTTTATCCAGCTCAGGGTTAAATTCTTTCACATCGCCCATGATACGAACGTTGCTCCAGAATTCTTTACGCAGTGCTTTGATTTCTTCAATCGCTTCTTTCAGGCCTTTTTCGTTACGAGCCATACCACATTTTTCCCACATGATCTTACCGAGACGTTTGTGGAAAGACTCAACGCTTTCAGTACCCTTGATGCCCATCAGACGCTCAATACGGCTGCTTACTTCTTTTTCTGCAGCTTCAAACGCAGGATGTGAAGTTGGAATAGCATTCGTACGGATTTCGTCAGCGAGATAGTTACCGATTGTATAAGGAATCACGAAATAACCATCAGCCAGACCCTGCATCAATGCAGACGCACCGAGACGGTTAGCACCGTGATCACTGAAGTTTGCTTCACCCAACGCATACAGACCAGGAATTGTAGTCTGCAGTTCGTAATCTACCCACAGACCGCCCATTGTATAGTGAACGGCTGGATAAATACGCATTGGTACCTGATATGGATCTTCACCTGTGATCTTTTCATACATCTCAAACAGGTTACCATATTTTTCTTTTACCACTTCCATACCGAGTGTACGTACTGTAGTCGCGTCTGGACTGTGGTTGCCTTGTTTACCAGCTTCGATTTTACCATAACGGTCAATCGCAGAAGCGTAATCAAGATATACTGCCTGTTTAGAAGCACCTACACCATAACCGGCATCGCAACGCTCTTTAGCCGCACGGCTTGCTACGTCACGCGGTACCAGGTTACCGAAGGCCGGATAACGGCGCTCCAGATAATAGTCGCGTTCTTCTTCAGGAATTTCATTTGGTTTGCGGGTATCACCTTGCTTTTTCGGAACCCAGATACGTCCGTCATTACGCAGTGATTCTGACATCAAAGTCAGTTTTGACTGGTGATCACCACTTACAGGAATACATGTAGGGTGAATCTGCGTCATACAAGGGTTACCGAAGTAAGCACCTTTTTTGTGCGCTTTCCAGGCAGCAGTTACGTTGCTACCCATTGCGTTTGTAGACAGGTAGAATACGTTACCATAACCACCGGAACAAAGCAATACAGCGTGACCGAAGTGACGTTCCAGTTCACCGGTAACCAGGTTACGAACAATCACACCACGAGCTTTACCGTCGATCATAACGACTTCCAGCATTTCGTGACGGGAATATTGCGTAACGTTACCCAGTGCTACCTGACGCTCCAGCGCCTGATAAGCACCGATCAGCAATTGCTGACCAGTCTGACCTGCCGCGTAAAACGTACGTTGTACCTGAGTACCGCCGAAAGAACGGTTGCTGAGCAATCCGCCATATTCACGGGCAAAAGGAACACCTTGCGCTACGCATTGGTCAATGATGCTTGCAGAAACTTCAGCGAGACGATAAACGTTAGCTTCACGTGCGCGGTAGTCACCACCTTTAATAGTATCGTAAAACAGACGGTAAGTACTATCACCGTCATTCTGATAGTTTTTTGCTGCGTTGATACCACCCTGTGCCGCGATAGAGTGCGCTCGACGCGGACTATCCTGGAAGCAGAATGTTTTTACTTTATAACCTAATTCTCCAAGTGAAGCTGCAGCAGAAGCACCAGCCAGGCCGGTACCAATGATGATAACTTCGAGCTTACGCTTGTTGGCAGGATTAACGAGTTTACAAGTTGATTTGTAATCAATCCATTTTTCCTGGAGTTTACCTGCTGGTATTTTTGAATTAAGCGGTGCCATATAGTGACGACAAGAAATTGTGAGCGAATAAAAATGATTAATGAATCAGGTTTGCCATGAAACCGATCGGCATCAGTGCAAAGATCAGCGGAACGATGATCGAGAACGCAATACCGATGTTACGAATCATTTTCTTATAACGGTGTGTACCCAGACCCAGCGTTTGGAATGCGCTGTAGAAACCGTGTACCAGGTGATAACCCAAAGCGATACAACCAAGGACATACACGACTACCACAGCTGGATTTGAGAATACCGCCTGCATTTTACCGAACAGGTCAATTTCACCTGAACCGAACGTCTGCTGATAACGGTTAGGAATCCAGAAATGATACAGGTGCATGCAGAGGAACAGCAGGATGAGTGTGCCAAGCAGACCCATAGAGCGGCTGTACCACTTACTTGTATGATTTCCGGCGCTCACTGCGTAGCGGGTATTACGTTTGCTTTTGTTCTGAGACCAAAGCATCAGCCCCTGAATAATGTGCAGGAACAGAAGTACGAAAAGGCCGATCTCCACAAAGCGGATTACCGGGTTCGTAGCCATGAAGTGACCTGCTTCGGTGAATTTTACGCCGCCATCCATCCAGAAGATCTGGGCATTGATATAGCAGTGTACAATCAGGAACGTAATCAGGAAAATACCGGTCAAGCTCATTACTAGCTTTTTACCGATGGAAGATGTGAATGCTTGTTTCCAGTTCATAACAGTGGGACAGTATTAGAATTGTAACTGTTTTGTAAAATCTCTGCAAAGATAATAGCCGAATTTACAACCTCAAACCTAAAAATTCCCTTTTTTGAAATTATCTTCCGGAAATTATCGATAAATGGCCGTAAATAAAGCCTTTCACCAAACGCTTGAAGGTTAATTATATACCTTCTTTCATAAAAAATGGTGACTTGCCGGCATTCACTTACAGCCATTAGTGATTTTTATCACGGAGTTATTTTCAGGTGAAACAACATAGATTTCACGATGAAAATCTACCCGACACCTAAAGCGTAGCCATTATTTTCACCGGCATCAGCGCCGCTATTTCTCCTTGTAATTCGATGCCTTTATTTTGCGTATACCAGGTATGTAATTCCTTTTCAAAAGTCTCAAAATCTTTCCCCTCAGGATTCTTTTTCCAGGCCATCATTAATTCCTGTGCTGTTGCAGGACGCGGTCCCCATTGAAATACTTCATTACCATCCAGATCCAGCGACACCAGTTTTGGAATGCTGCGACTGCCATTTGTCAGGTACTGGTCCATAATTTCGGGATGTTCGTCACGCAAAACGATGCGCAGTTCAATCTTTCCTTCGGAAGCAGCGGCCATTTTCGCGATACCCGGCAGATTTTGTGCGCTGTCGCCACACCAGCCTTCGGTGATTACCCACCAGGTTTGTTGCGGTTGGTTTTTCAGCTGCTCTGCGAATGATTCGGTCAAATGAAATGTTTTATTCCAGCGCTGCATCCGCTGAAAATTAAGTTTGGTATAAAACTGATATTGCTCGCTCTGATTATTGCCGGTAGTTTTCCCTTCGGCCATCAATGTTTCGATAAGATGCAGGAATTCAGCGTAGTTATAATACTGAGTTGCTTTACTAAAATGATTCATTACTTGCTCCTTGTTTGGGTCGCCGCAAAGTTAGCACATACTAAATGGCCAAACATTAAGATAGGATAAGAGATACTTATACAATATCAATACCCCATACCCTGAAGGGGCTTCTTTGCGCGAGTATTCAAATGTGCCGGGCATTTATTTAGGTTTCCACAAAGATGCATTGCTTCGTTCCTTGCAAGCATATGAGGCGAGGTTCGAGGCTCGATGATTGGTAACAGACTGTTACCGCGTTGATCACCTTGACCAATTATATGGTGCCCATAATCAAAAGGGAATGACACCTTGATTAGACAGTAGTAGTTCTAGCAAACTTCGAATCGTTCTTCTCCTACTTTTTTTCCGCAAAAAAAGTAGGGCAAAAAAGGCGGCCTAAACCAGATCACTCCGTGGTTTAGGCGGTCGCTCGATCAACTTCAGTGCTACTGTGCTGCCAGGCTAAGAGCCCTGAGGTGAACGACGCAACAATTCATTTTATTGCACCATTTGTTTTTAATGTAAGCTTTGCATCTTTGCTCCCGTCCTTGCGAGGAACGAAGCAATGCGTCTTTGCGGGAAACTTTAATGTTGTGGGAAGCCTTTGTGCTTTAAGCTTAAGTGTGTCATTGGCACGAAGGAAGGGTTGCACGCTATTCACCATTGCCCATTGACCATTCACGCATTTTTGACTTTTGACGTTTCATCTTTCACCTTTGCCCATTGACCATTCACCAACAAAATCGCCGCCAGCGAAACAGCCACACAATTCCAATAAAAATACCGGAAATCAGTATCGATCTGGTAAATGAAAAATTGCGGGAGCAGATAAAACAAGGAAGAAATCAATAACATCAGAAACGGGAGCTGCATTTTGCCGCGTTTCATCCGAAAAGCCAGTGGAAACAGAAGCACATTCACCAATAGCCAAAACCACGGCTTCATATAAATGAAATTTGCCTGCAGTTTAACAGACCGTTCCATGGCATCCAGCAAACCATTATGCCGGACAGCAAACTGAAATTGATTAGGTGTCGCGAAAAACCAATAATAGGTCAGCTTTACATTCGGTCTGTTTTTGATGCGAAGAAAATAAAGAAAACCATCGTAGCGGTTTCGCAGATACAACGGGAAGTTTTCCTTTACTGCCTTTTGCCAGCTATGTTTTAGAACTGCCACGCTATCTCCGTCTACGATCATATTTCTCGCCCATATATCGTCAAATGTTGCAGTGGTAAAATGCGTACGGATATAGGCAGTATCGAAATTAGCATCCGGATCGTACATAAAATCAGGAAACACATTCTGGTTGGTATGCACAAATATGCCCGAGAGATCTTGCAGAAACAATTTATTCTCGGGATGGGTTGCTTCTGGTTTAATGACCAGATTCTGAACACCAGACATGATCACCAGTAAAGCGAGACAACCCGCCACCGACAACCCCGCTTTTTTTATTTCCTTCAGAAGCGGAAATTGCTGGCGAACTAAAAGATATAATAATGGCAAAACACCCGGCAGCGCATTAATCCGAACCCAGGTTCCATATAAAAGCAAAACCAGAACGGCCACAACTTCCGGCTTCGAAAGTTTGCGCTCTTGTACAATAGCTCTTAAGATAATTGATATTGCCAGCAGCCAGGAAAACGCCATGTGCACATCTTTCACGATATACCCGGCGAAATTTTGCACGATTGGCGAACAACAAAAAAGAAGGACAAACAGCTTGATAACGTTATTGCGAAAGCAAGACATTAAAATCGCACAGGCAGTCCAGAGCATGGCTAGCTGAAACAACAGCATGGGCCCTGTACCTTTTTGCACGAACATAAAGCAATGCCAGAGCAACGCCATGACTGGTGGATGCCAGTCGTCATATACACCGGTCAGTGCCTGATGATACTGATCAATCGTATCGGGTGAAATGAACCCCGGATAGCATGCAAAAACGTTGACACCGAAAAGTAACACACAAAGCAATACCGGCCAGTTGCCAATAATCTTTTGCTTCATTAGTATTCGAGGAAATTGAGGTCTTTACCGAATGTTTCTTCTGTCATTAAGGCCGCAACAATAGAAACCACCATCACAATAATACCTGTTATAATGGCCGCCGGCACATAACCCTGACCCGGTTGTAACGTCTGAAACAGCAAGCTCATCAGCGGTAGCGAACCGCGCACCATGTTAGGAACCGTTGTAGCGGCAGTCGCACGAAGATTAGTACCAAACTGCTCGGCTGCCATTGTTACGAAAATAGCCCAGAAGCCGGTACCGAAGCCCAACAGCATCGCTATCCAGTATAGCTGGCTGGCGGTGCCTCCTTTCAGATTAAAGAACATGGCAATCGCAATGGCAGTAATTCCGTAGAAAATAAACAAGGCTTTTTTACGGCTTTTCAGCCAATGGCTGACAAAACCGATAAGTACATCACCAATAGAAATGGCCACGTACGCCAGCATAATCGCCTTCCCCGGATCTACCGCTTCCGTAATACCGAACTCTTTAGCGAATTTATTACTGAACGTAATCAGAATACCGATTACATACCAGGTCGGTAGCCCGATCAAAATAGAACAAAGGTATTTTTTGAGCCGCTTGCCATTGGAAAAGAACATGAAGAAATTACCTTTCTTCACCTCTGCATGCTGAATATCTTTAAACATGCCCGATTCAAAAACAGACACGCGCAACAGCAGCAGACAAAGTCCTAATCCACCACCGATAAAATAACAGGTTTGCCAGGAAAATGTTTTCGCAATGAAATAAGCCAGGATAGCTCCGCTCAAACCGATACCCGCCACCATTGATGTAGCAATGCCACGCTTTTCTTTAGGAAGCAATTCGCTCACAAGCGTAATACCCGCACCGAGTTCACCCGCCAGACCAATGCCGGCAATAAAGCGACACCAGGAATATTGCTCGATGGTATGCACTAAACCGTTGCAAATATTGGCTACAGAATACAGAAGAATAGAACCGAACAGCACACTCAGACGACCTTTCTTATCGCCGAGCACGCCCCAGATAATACCGCCAATCAGCAACCCAAACATCTGGTAGTTGAGAATGGCCGTTCCTTTTATATTGATCGCTTCCTCGCTCAGGCCCAGATCACGCAGGCTTTTTATGCGGATAATGCCGAAGAGCAGCAAATCATAAATATCAACGAAATAGCCTAATGCAGCTACTAAAACGGGAATACTGAATAGCGCGACAACTTTTTTATCCGCAGCAATAGTCTTGGTATGCTCCATGATTACGGTTGAAGCGTGTCTTCAGGTGTACCTTCTGCGACTAAATCATGCTTCTTTTTGCCGAAAAACATTTTGAACAGAACCGGACCGGTAGTCACTACGATCAGACCGATCACAATCTTTTCGAAATTGTGTTTTACCCATTCGTTTTCACCCAGGAAATAACCACTCAGCACCATGCTCGCAACCCAGGCCACACAGCCAATAACATTATAAATGAAGAAAGTTTTACGTTCCATTTTGACCACACCGGCCACAATCGGCGCGAACGTGCGTACAATCGGCAGGAAGCGGGCCAGAATGATGGCTGAACCGCCTCTTTTTTCGTAAAAATCATGCGCCTGCTTCAGGTGTTTCTGCTTAAACAGCCAGGTATCTCTCCGATCAAACAAAATATGCCCTGTCTTACGACCGAACCAATACCCTACCATATTACCTAATATCCCAGCAGCACTAATTATAGCGAGCCAGTACAGAAGATTGGCAGCATCGTTGCCAAACGGACTTTTGGAATTCGCAATCATCAAACCTGTAACAAACAACAGAGAATCGCCGGGCAGGAAGAAACCAACAAACAAACCGGTTTCTGCAAATATGACTAACGCTACTAAATAAAGGCCTCCGTAAAGAGTTACTAATGCAGCCAGTTTTTCCGCGTCTAAAAGTTCCTTGATGAAATTAATTATTTCGTGCATCTTATTGTATTCGGGCCGTGAAAATAGATAATTAAACCGATAAAAAAGCTTAAAGATGAAAGCATAAAGCTTAAGGCCTAAAGCCTAAAACCGTATCGTAAAACAGCTTGATACCTGATACTTAAAGCGTTTTCTCCCATTTACTTACTACCGCTGTCGCCACACTGTTTCCCAGCACATTGGTAGCACTTCTGCCCATATCTAACAGCGGATCAATGCCAAGCAGCAATGCAATGCCAGCTTCAGGGATATTAAAGCTCGCCAGTGTACCCGCTATTACTACCAGCGAAGCACGCGGTACACCCGCAATACCTTTACTGCTGAGCATCAACACCAGCAACATGCTGATCTGAGTACCAAACGGCAGGTGAATACCATACGACTGCGCGATAAAGATGGAAGCAAAGGTCATATACATCATAGAACCGTCGAGGTTAAAGGAATAACCCAGCGGCAAAACGAAACTTACGATTTTGTTAGGACAGCCGAAGCGCTCCAGCATTTGCATGGTTTTCGGAAAGGCTGCTTCACTGCTGCTGGTACTAAAGGCCAGCAAAGCAGGTTCTTTGACCCCGCTGAGCAAAGGAAATATGCGCTTACCGATAAACAGCGATCCGATACCACAGATGCAAAGCCACAATAGCAATAATCCAAAGTAAAATTCACCAATAAAGATGGAATAGGTTTTCAGAATGCCACCGCCCTCTTTCGCAATTACGGCTGTCATAGCACCAAAAACAGCAATCGGGGCTAATTTCATAATGTAACCGGTAACGGTAAGAATAACATCTGCTATGGCGTCAAAGAGCTTAACCACCACTTGTCCTTTTTCACCAATAGCCGCGGTAGCTACCCCAAAGAAAAGCGCAAACACAACGATCTGTAAAATTTCATTGTTCGCCATGGCTTCGATAACACTAGACGGAAACACGTGGTACAGGAACGTTTTCAGCGACATCGCCGCTTTCTGCACACCGGTTTCCGCATTGACATCCGGTAATTCCAGATGCATAGACATTCCTGGTTTGAAAACATTCACCAATATCATCCCTAACAGCAAACTCATTAATGAGGCACTCGCAAACCACAGCAAAGTCTTACCACCAATCCGGCCAACTGCTTTAATATCGCCCAGCTTGGCTACACCCACTACTAATGTTGTAAACACAAGCGGTGCCACAATCATTTTGATCAGACGCAGAAATACATCGGCCAGCAGGGAAAACGGTTCCATTTTATGGTCTACCGATTTCGTCAGTTTGGTTTTCTCTGCTTTTGCTGCGCTGATTTGTTTCCCGAAATCAAGGTAAGCCACAGCTGTTGTGTCTTTAATCAATTCCTGTTGCTTCTGCAAATGATCAATATTCGTTGCCAGAACAGCGATGCGATCATTTTCGTCTTTCACATAAGAATTGTTGAAAACAAAACCGAGACCAATGCCCAGCATTAGGGCAATGAATATATATAAGGTAAGACGGTTCTTTTTAGGAACAGGTGCGGTGGCTAACATTCGGAACGATTAATGCCGCAAGATAATCCATTTGAGATTCAATAAAGCCTAGGTTCCAAAGCTTAAAACATAAAGCTTAAGCTGCTCATGTAATCGAACAAACAAAAGTGAAAGCTCATGGCCTATTTACTTTTAACGGTATCGCTTGTAAATTCAATTTTGAGGCAGCAGAAACTTACCATCTTCATAGAACGACCAACCTGCATCATGAAGTTCACGGTTTGATGGTATATGCCCCCAGGTGCGATCTGCTATTAAATCATGTACATAGTCAAACTCAGGTTCTATATGGCCGGTATTCGACGTATTTTTATTGGCGTTGCCCGAAGATTGGTATATGTACAGATAAAACTGGTCGTGTTTTTGCGGCTTGTCTTTGATTACCGTAGCTACAAATTTATCCAAATACTGCCGTAGCGCCGCAGTATCTCCATGATAGTTTTCCACTACATAATATTCCCGCATCCGCTCAACACCCTCCACATAAACAGATGTCACATATGGCGCGAGCGGGTATATATGCATAGGCTCGCGGCGGCAGGCCACCAAGCCGCCGATCAAGGTCAATAAAAGGAATGTTCTTACCATGCGTGTTGGTTGATCCTTATTTTGCCAAAAATCGGGGTATTAAATATTATTTCCGTCAGTAATGGAGGGTAGCCGCGGTAGTGCTGCAGCACCCACCAGGCCTTAAAACCATCTTCGCTGCCGTAGGGTTGCAACCATCTTTTATTACCTTTCATCACATCTTCCCCATCTAGCCCAAAATGATCGTAAAATCTTATTTCCAAGTTGCCAGTGTACATACCATTTTTAGGATCAACCGAAAATTTGGTTAGCCACACTTCATAGGCCCATACCTGGTGTATTAAGATGCCCAGCCCCCCTATGCGCGACCCCATGTCGTCAAACACAGGGCGCGACGGCGCCCTCATGATAACCTTATCAATATTTCCTTTGGCATTTTGTAACTCTTTATCAAAATCATTCTTAAATTTTGATACCCACGCAACTGTATTGTCGTCATTTTTTACAATATTGGTCAGTTCGTTGTCTGAAAATTTGCCACCCATTCGGCAAGTAAATTGCCTAAAAGCATGACTGGCTATTACTTGCAAATTGCCTGTAGAGGTCCACGATATCAGGGCCCACAAATCGTCTTTTAGCTCCTGATCTGTTTTTTTCATGGTCTGCACCAGATCCAGCCCATGTATTGGCGGATAGTCATTGTACCGCCAATCGTTTGGTATCTGCCCGACCGCATCATAATATTTGTCGGTATCGGATTTCACCAGTTTTTTCCAAAATGTTAGTTGGTACCCCATTGTAGTTTTTAATAAAAATTGTTTTATTAAAAATAAGCCCCGATAATGGAAGCCGGCGGGGAAGGTATATCAAAACATTGATTTTGCAATAATTAAGTGCTTGCTAGCCAACAAAACACATATCGATCAAACTCCCTCATAAATCGCACCGGAAGTCGGCGTCTCGTTGAGCTCCACTTTCTTCAGACCCGGCAAAACGGGTTTCAGCTGATCCCATAACCAAACCGCCAGCAGCTCACAAGTCGGATTTTCCAGACCGGGAATGTCGTTTAATACTTTATGATCTACCACATCTATAATCGGCATCATCGCTTCCTTCATGTCCTTAAAGTCAATTACCCAGCCTTCTTTCGTCAGTGGCCCTTCAATAAACACTTTCAGGCGATATGTATGCCCGTGCATATGACGGCATTTATGTCCTTCCGGAACATTCGGTAGAAAATGGGCTGAATCAAAGGTAATTTCTCTATATATAAGCATGAAAACAATTTGCGCCGCAAAAATACTCATTATTTAAGAGAGGACCTACCGATTTACGAGGTCGACCTAGTTCAACAACTAGGTCGACTTACTGATTTACCAGGCGGACCTTGTCCAACAACTAGGTGGACTTACTGATTTACGAAGTCGACCTAGTTCAACAACTAGGTGGACTTACTGATTTACCAGGTGGACCTTGTTCAGTAACTAGGTAGACCTACTGATTTACCAGGTGAACCTTGTTCAACAACTAGGTGGACCTACTGATTTACAAGGTGGACCTTGTTCAATATAAGGTAGACCCTGCGTTCGGCAAAGTCTCCAGACTTTGTCGAAGTGGAAACCGGTCTCCCGACCGGAGCAACTGTCAACTGTCAACCGTCAACTGTTCACTATCAATGGAATTAACTTTTGAATTTGGCAGCCATCTGAACGCCTGCGTCCCAACGACTCCACCAAACACCACAAACCCACCAATTGCCAGCGGCAGCGAATAGCCCCATTTCAGGTAGCAAAGAACAGTAACCGCAATAATCAGAAAGGGAACAAAAGAATAAAGCAGCCGGAGCTGTGTGCGGCCATTTTCCTGCCAAAGCCTTGCAAGGAGGAATGGATACAGCAAAATACCTACCCATATCTCCGCCCCAGCCAGTGCCAGAATACTATTAAGCAAACTAACCGGCAATATCCATAACAAACCAAGCAAACAGACCGTTTTCGTAGCTGTGGCAATGAGAACCGGACGTGTTTTATTGATCATTTTCAGATAAAACAACATCAGATTACCAAACAAAGTGAGCAGCAGGGCGATAAACAAACCGGCAAAAGCAACGCCGTTCCATTCAATCTTGTTACGGCTCCAGATCAGGTAAACACGTTCCAGCAGCGGATAGCACAAAATCACCGCCACGCCCATAATCACCGCCGCAAACATCCAGATCAGACGGAAGAGATACAATAACCGTGTTTTGTTTCCCCTGGTTTGAAATTCCTGCATTTTGGGCACAAACACGGTTTGAAACACATTGATTCCGCTCAACGCGGCATTCGTCATGGTGCGAACAGAAACCAATTGACGTATTGCAGCCAGTGGGTAATAAAACCAGGAAAGCACCAGCGCATAAGAATCGGTCGCCAGCTTTTCAATAAAATTATTAACAATGAAGGGAATCGACCCGGCAAACTGCTTCCGGCCTTCTGTATAAGTGCCTTGTCTGATCAGCAGAAAAGCTTCCGGGCGACGAAGGACCGCCAAGCCTATATAAATTATAGCAGTGACAAGATACACCGCGCAATTCCACAAAATAACGCTGGCAAAATCTTTAATAAAAACGATACTCAACAGTAAAACCAGCAATTCAAACACACTAAAAATGACCTCGTACCGGAAGTTCTTCCAGAGATTACCGACGGGCTCGTTGAATGCATAGAAAAACCGCAGCAGGCTCATTAAAATATTTCCAACGGCAAACGAAAACAACACGACACTTAAATGTTGCGCCTGAACCACCGCTGCCGAAGTTTTAAAAACCCAGGCAGTAGCACCAGGGAAAAGCAAAAGCAATATTGCACACCCCGCACTGATGACCACACTCATCGCCAACGCAAACCGGATGCCGCTCCCAAGTACAAACCCGGCTTTTTCTTTGTTTTCGTAAAAATAAAGATTGTAGTGATTGGCAACATAGCGGATGTAAGCATCATAAAAGCCGAGCAGTAAGGCATTCGCGGCATTAAGCAATATCCAGGAAGTGTAGAAATCAGTGCCACAAAAACTAAGAATCAATGGCAGCAGCAGAATACTTTTCAGAAACACCATTACATAACGGAGGCCTGCCCAGAAAGAACCTTTTACAATGCTTTTCCGGCTATTCATAGGCTATGCAGCGTTTGATGGTCCATAAATTTCCTCGCCTAAATATACGATGCGTTCTGAAACTCTTTGTGGCCACGATCTATTTTACGACTTTGCAGTATTATTTAAAAAGCACTACCCGTGAATTTGTTTTTCAACGCATCCAATCTGCGCTTTGGCGGTGGCATTACATTTACCCAGCAGCTATTGCAGGCATTATTGCCGTTGCGGAAAAACGATCAGATTACGATTGTAGTGCCAAATGGCGCAGGTTATGAATCACTGGCGCAAACGCCCAATGTGCAGCTGATATTCGTACCGGACCGTTTTCATTATTCCCGCATCAGCAAGTATTATTACAATCGTTCAGTTTTTGAAAAATGGGCGAAGCAGGCGAATGCCGATAAAATCATCAGTCTGGGCAACATTGCATTTCCATCGCCAGGCATAACACAGTTGCTATTGATACAAAATGCTTTTCTTTTCTATCCGGAATCGCCCGCCTGGAGCAGAATGAACATCAGGCAATTTACTTACAACCGGATGATGAATGCGTATACCGCCAAACACCTCAAATTTGCCAGCGCTTATGCCGTGCAAACGGCTGTAATGAAAGAACGGCTTTGCAGGCTTTTTGACATCGATCCGGAAAAAGTTTCCATTGTTCCGAATGCCATTGCGCATTCTTCTTCTGGAAATGACAATATCGGAACAGCGAAAAACGACGGCATTCGTTTGCTGGTGCTAAGCAAATACTATGCGCATAAAAATTTCGAGATCCTGTTGCCGCTGGCGAAAGAAATAAAACAACAAAAGCAAAACATCACGATTACGCTTACGCTGGACGCAAACGAATCAAAAGATACGGCAGCCTTCCTGGAAACCATTCAGAAAGAACAACTGGCGGATGTCGTTAAAAATCGTGGACATGTGCCGCTGGCCGAGATTGAACAGACCTTCCATTATTACGACGGACTACTCTTTCCTACGCTGCTGGAGTCATTTTCGGGCACTTACCTGGAAGCAATGAAATCAGGCAAACCAATATTTACCAGCCGTTTTGATTTCGCCACGCATCTCTGCAAAGACGCAGCGTTTTATTTCAATCCGCTGGATGCCCGTTCTATCTTACGCACCATCACTGACGCATTTGCGCAGCCCGAAGCAATCATTGCAAAAGTTGGAAAAGGCCATGAAATACTGGACGAAATGCCCGACTGGCAACGCGTAGCGCAATCTTTCTCAGAAATTATTGATAGGTTTGAGTAATGTGCGGCATTGCTGGAAGCATACATAAAAACCTGACCGATGCACAAGCTGCGGCTTGTCTCGAAAAAATGGCCCATCGCGGTCCGGACGATATGGGTATGTATCGTGATGGCGATCTGTGGCTCGGACATCGACGACTATCCATTCAAGATGTTTCGGAACGTGGCCACCAGCCGATGGTCAGCGAAGATGAAAATTATGTGCTCGTCTACAACGGCGAACTCTACAATAATGCTGCGTTGCGTGAAGATCTTCAGCGGAAAGGGTTTTCGTTCCGCTCACAGTCCGATACAGAAACCTTGCTCAAAGCCTATATCGCTTACGGAAAAGAATGCCTGTCGCGACTGAACGGCATTTTTGCGTTTGCACTTTACAATAAAAGCAAACAGGAACTTTGGGTAGTCCGTGATCCACTTGGCGTAAAACCACTCTATTATTACACCGACGGCGAATCTTTTCTGTTCGCTTCAGAACTGAAAAGTCTGCTGCACCTGCCATTAAACTACAGCCTCGACCAGACAGCGTTTTACCGCTATTTATCGCTTCTTTACAGTCCTGGTACCGTAACACCATTCCGGCATATCCATAAATTATTACCCGGTCATTATTTGGTTATCGATACTGCTTCGGGAAAAATCAAAGAAGAAAAAACCTTTTACCGCGCACCGTTTAACGGCCAGTACGAGCCGCTTTCAGAAAAAGAATGGCTGGACGAACTGGACAAACAACTCACAAACGCCGTAAAACAACAATTGCTGTCAGACGTTCCGGTCGGTTATTTTCTTTCGGGCGGACTGGATTCAAGCTTAATTTTAGCTATCGCAAAAAAATTACAACCGGGCCTCCCACTGCAGGCCTTCACTATTGATACGGGTCATCTATTCAAAGAAGAAGGTTTTGATGATGACCTGCCTTACGCACAGAAAGTGGCCAAATGGCTGAATGTTCCGTTGCAGGTCATTCCTGCGGATTCCGATGTGCTCAAGAACTTCGATCAGATGATCTGGCAGCTGGACGAACCGCAAACCGATCCCGCATCCTTATTTGTGCAACAAATTGCAACCGCTGCCCGAGAAAAAGGAATCAAAGTTTTATTAGGCGGCACCGGCGCCGATGATGTGTTTGCAGGCTACAAAAGGCATCTGGCTTTGCATCTGGAAAAATATCTTTCTAAAATTCCGACGCCCGTACAGAAAGGGATTAAAACTATTGCAAGACTGCTGCCGCAAAATGCACAAACCAGACGCGTACAAAAATTACTACAACCTGGCCAAACGCCTTTGCAACGCAGAACAAGTTATTATTATTGGTTGCCGCAAATGCAGACAAAAGAATTATTCAGGACGGAGCTGCGCAGCTCACTACCCGACCTGGACGTATTTTTCCTGGATTTGCTAAAAGAAATTCCGGCCGAGCAATCGCCGCTCAATCAAATGCTGTATTGGGAGCTACACAGTTTTCTTCCCGATCAGAATCTGAACTACACCGATAAAATGGGAATGGCTGCAGGTGTAGAAATCCGGGTTCCTTTCCTCGACACACACATTATTGCGCTGGCCGCGAAAATGCCGCCTTCCCTTAAACTGAAAGGCAAGGAGACTAAATATATTCTAAAAAAACTGGCCGAACGCTATCTGCCCCATGAGATTATTTACCGTCCCAAAACCGGCTTTGGCGCACCGATCCGACAATGGGTAAATAATGAGATGAAAGAAATGGTTGGCGAAAGATTAAGTGAAGAAACCCTTCTTCGGTCTGGTATTTTTGAACCCAGTGCCGTGAAAAAACTCATCAGCGATACCGCCTCCGGCACCACAGACGGCGCTTATGCCATCTGGTCGCTGTTGGCGATAGATTCTTGGTTACAGCAATTCTCTACAAAATGTGTTTAATGTGCGAAATCTGAAAAATGTGGTGCTACACGAAAAAACACATTCACTACATTTAAACACATTTGTCACATGCCATTTTCACATTCCCCACATTAAACACATTGACCACATTTACACACATTCCGCACATTCATTAAATTTACCCCATGTACCAGATCATCCAGGATTTAAAGAACGGCGATACCACACTTGAAACAGTGCCGGCACCGGCAATACAAGACGGTGAAGTATTGATACGTACTACCTACACCCTGGTTTCACTGGGTACAGAACGGATGCTGGTGGCCTTCGGAAAAGCCGGATGGATTGAAAAAGCACGTCAGCAACCGGAACGTGTAAAAATGGTGCTCGATAAAATAAAAACCGACGGACTAAAATCCACTTTCAACGCGGTTAATAATAAACTAAACCAGCCATTGCCGCTCGGATATTGCAACGCAGGTATTGTAATCGGCATCGGAAAAAATGTATCAGGTTTCCAGATTGGAGATCGTGTGGCATCAAATGGCGCACATGCAGAAGTTGTTTCCGTTCCACAAAATCTGGTTGCAAAGGTACCAGATAGTGTTTCTGATGAAGCTGCTGCTTTCACAGTAGCGGGCGCCATTGCGCTGCAAAGCATCCGGCTGGTACAGCCTTCTTTAGGCGAAACCGTTGTGGTTACGGGTTTAGGACTTATCGGACAAATCACCGCGCAGTTGCTGAAAGCAAATGGTTGTCGCGTGATTGGCATTGATATTGATGAAGTAAAACTAACGCTGGCGCGAAATGCAGGCATTGAAGCCGTGCACGCGGATAGCGCAGCTGCAGCCGTTTATACAGCAACCAATCAATATGGTGCCGATGCAGTAATTATAACGGCAACAACACAAAGCAATGAAGTTATCTCGCAGGCGGCAAATATGTGTCGCAAACGCGGACGCATTGTATTGACGGGCGTCATTGGCCTCGAACTGAACCGCGCTGACTTTTACGAAAAAGAACTCAGCTTCCAGGTTAGTTGCTCTTATGGCCCTGGCCGCTACGATTTGCAATACGAAGAGAAAGGCAGCGATTACCCGATCGGTTATGTACGCTGGACAGCGAAGCGGAATTTTGAAGCCGTGCTGCAAGCCATCGCATCCGGCCAGCTCGATGTTCGTCCGCTGATCACCAAACGTGTGCCACTTACAAACTATAAAGACATTTACGATCACCTTTCCGACAATCAGGTAATCGCAGCATTGATGGAGTACCCTGAAATGGTGAACCGTGCGGCAAGTATTCAATTGCAAACCCACGATTTTTCCGGAAGCAATACTGTTTTGGGATTAATTGGCGCAGGGAATTTCACTTCGTCGTTTGTTTTGCCGGAGTTGAAAAAAAATGGTGCACAGATTAAGACTATAGCGAGTGCTAATGGACTTTCCGCCGCTATTCTGGCGAAAAAATTTGAAATACCGACTGTCACGAGTGATTATCGCTCGATTCTGAACGATGACCAGGTAGCCGCAGTATTTATTACCACGCGTCATCATCAGCATGCAACGATGGTTTCAGAAGTGCTGCTTGCCGGAAAAGATGTATTTGTGGAAAAGCCTTTGGCAATTAATGAAAGCGAACTGAACGAGGTAATCACGGCCTATCAGCAAAGCAAAAAAACGTTGAATGTAGGCTTCAATCGCAGGTTTGCTCCACTGGCACAAAAAATGAAACAATTAATTTCCGGCAGTGAAAATATCCCGTCGAATATTATTGTGACCGTAAACGCGGGCAGTATTCCTCATAATAACTGGCTGCAGGATATGGCGCTCGGCGGAGGCAGAATTATCGGCGAGGCTTGTCATTTTGTAGATCTCTGCACATTCCTTTCTGGGTCTTATGTGCAGGCTGTTTGCATGAATGCAATGGGGCCGGAAAAAAATATTACATCCGACAACGTCACCCTGTTGCTGCAATATGCCAATGGTACGAATGCGACCATCCATTTCTTTGCCAACGGCAGCAAGGCTTATGATAAAGAACGCGTAGAAGTTTACAACCAGGGACGCACACTCGTTCTCGAAAATTGGAAAAAACTTACGGGCTACGGATTCAAAGGATTTTCGTCTGTATCAGGCAGTCAGAACAAGGGCCACGCCGCACAGTTCCAATTGTTACTAAACCGTTTTAAAAATGGCGGACCAGCATTGATTCCATTTGATTCCCTGATCAACACCACCCAGGCTTGCATTGCAGCATTGCAGAGTCTTACTGAAGCGCGATGGATACCAATCAGTGATCATTAGCGGTCAAAAGTGCTTTTACCCGAAAAGTAGTTCTGAAATAATTTGGTTGTCGAAACATTAAGCTATTGCACGTTTTCCCAGATGAAGCAACATGGCGGTCTCTGAAATGATTTCGTCTACGGTTGCCTCATTTTTCCGATCACAAAGCACCACCTTCATTTCCTTTTCATCTTCGTTAAAATACATAACGGCGCGCCATTGTGCTTTCATAAAACCAAAACGTTTTACCGGCGTTTTCTTTAGTTTTAAAAGTGTCTTGAAATAATATTGCTTTTCAATGCTGTCCCGACAAAAAACAATCAGCTCATTTTTCGGCCGGACACTGACATCAACCTGAGCACAAAAAAATACAAATATCTCCATCCCTATTGGCGCGAGGCCTGCGGAAATGACCGTCTTAATATTTGCGCTGAACATACAAATGAGAATAAACATCAAAAAGAAAATGGTTCGAACCGTTCTGCAGACTATTTTTCTTTTTGGGGTAAAGCTGTTCTTTAAAACATATCCCTCTGCTTCCTTGTAGTAGTGTTTCAATTCCATAACCACTTTTTATACATCTCATTTAATTCCAACAGACAAGAGGACCACTTAATCCGATCCTTTATTTACTTATTCTTTGCATCCATCAAATTTGAGGCCAACTTTATTTACCTATTAATCAATCCACTGAGCAGCGCTTTCCAAAACCTTTCTGTTTGCTAACTTTGAAATAAAACCGATGAACTATGGATTTTGGGAAAGTACCGGAACGTGAATTGGAGCAAATTGACTTTACACTGCCGCCCGATCCTGCGGTAACCACAGAAACGCTGAAGAAGGGGAAAGGAAAAACAAAATTTCACGTAGGTTGCGCCAAATGGGGCCGGAAGGACTGGATCGGGAAATTATATCCGAAAGGCACTAAGGAAAAAGACTTCCTTGAATATTATGCGCATTTGTTCAATTCCATAGAGTTTAACGGATTTTTTTACAGCCAGCATTCGCGCGAACAGGTAGAAAAATGGAAAGAAAAAGTGCCGAAAGGCTTTAAATTCTGTCCGAAATTCACGCAATCCATTACCCATTTTAAGAGACTGAAAGACACCCGTGCCGAGGTCGATTCGTTTCTCAATATCGTTGACGCTTTCGGTGATACACTCGGGCCGTTGTTCCTGATGCCGCATCCTTCCATGAACCTGAAAACATTGCCGGATATTGAAGCATTTATTGAAGACTTTCCGAAAGATGTGGCCCTGTTTCTGGAGCTCCGCAATGAAGAATTTTACACAGATGGTTATAATCCTGAGCTGTATGCATTTCTACGAAAGCACAAACGGGGCACAATTATTACAGATGCCGCCGGCCGCAGAGATTGCGTCCATATGCATCTGAGCACACCGGAATGTTTTATCCGTTTTGTGGGTAATTCACTTCACCACACCGACTATGAACGGATAGACGAATGGGTAGACAGGTTAGGCAAATGGATGAAAGAAGGACTGCAACAGTGTTATTTTTTTATGCATCAGCACGAGGAATTGCATTCGCCGGAACTGATCAAATATTTCGTAGAGCAGATGAATAAAAAGAACCATACGGAACTGAAAGCCCCCATATTACAAGAAAACACGCTATTCTAAAAGCGAAACACCACACTGCTTACAACTCAAAACTTATAACGTATAACTTAAAACGTATAACTTAAAACTTCCAACCTAAAATAACGGTCAAAAAACTTGACAGGCATATACATTTTACGCTATCTTCGCCAAAATTTTTGCACACATGAACTTGCATGAATATCAAGCCAAGGAGCTGCTGAAACGTTACAACGTACCTACACAAGAAGGTATCGCTGTTGACAACGCTGATGACGCAGCAAAAGCATATAAAGAGATCTCTGTAAATACTGGTAGCAAATTTGCGGTTGTAAAAGCGCAGATTCACGCAGGTGGCCGTGGTAAAGGTACCATGATCGAAGTGCCTGAGCAGCACGGTGTACAGGTGATTAAAAGTGCAGAAGACGTAGAAAAAGTTGCTAAAAATATTCTGGGTAATACGCTGGTAACAATCCAGACGGGCCCTGCTGGTAAAAAAGTAAGCAAAATCCTCGTTGCACAGGATATGTATTACGATGGTCCTAGCGAGCGTAAAGAATTTTACATTTCTATCCTGTTGGATCGTGCTAAAAAACAAAACGTAATCATGTATTCTACCGAAGGCGGTATGGATATTGAAGAAGTAGCACACCACACTCCTGAAAAAATCTACAAAGAATGGGTAGAGCCTAATTCTCCATTGTTGCCATTCCAGGCGCGCAACATCGCATTCAACCTCGGTCTGAGCGGTGAAGCACACAAAAACATGGTGAAATTCGTGACTAACCTGTACAACGCTTATGTTGGCCTGGATTGCGCGATGCTCGAAATCAACCCACTGTTCAAATCTGCAGATGATAAAGTCTTCGCAGTTGACTGTAAAATGAACCTCGATGACAACGCACTGATGCGTCATCGTGATCTGGCTGATCTCCGTGATAAAAGCGAAGAAGATCCTACAGAAGTAGAAGCTGCTGAAAGCAACCTGAACTATGTAAAACTCGACGGTAACGTGGGTTGTATGGTAAACGGCGCTGGTCTGGCAATGGCTACTATGGATATGATCAAACTGGCGGGCGGTGAACCTGCAAACTTCCTGGACGTAGGCGGTACTGCAAACGCTCAGACTGTTGAAGCTGGTTTCCGTATCATCATGAAAGATCCTAACGTAAAAGCAATTCTGATCAATATCTTCGGTGGTATCGTTCGTTGCGACCGCGTTGCTGCTGGTGTAATCGAAGCTTACAAAAACATGGGTACAATCAATATTCCGATCATCGTTCGTCTGCAAGGTACCAATGCTGAAATCGCGAAAGAACTGATTGAAAACTCAGGTCTGAAAGTACAATCTGCTATCCTGCTGAGCGAAGCTGCTGAACTGGTTCAAAAAGCTGTGAGCGCTTAATCTCATCAAGCATATTTTTTTGAAAAAGCCTCCCAACGGGAGGCTTTTTTGCTTCCGGCACAAGAGTTACATAGCGTTCTTAGTGTTTAAATATCTTGCCAGTCTCCCTATTGGCACCTCATAGCAGTGAAATACCAAGCTGCAGTCCGAGACTGCTAAAGATGATAGACACGAGTCGCCCTTCGGAAGACCCCCGCCAGTGTTTTTGACTTTTGACTTTTGACTTTTAACTTTAGTTCATGTATTCTTTTACCACACACTGGCAGCTAAAAGCACCGCTTGAGAAAGTCTGGGACGTGCTTTATAACACTGCTTCCTGGCCGGACTGGTGGAAAGGCGTTCTGGAAGTAAAAGAAATCCGGGAGGGAGCCGTCAATGACATCGGGGTCCTCTTTGCCTATAAATGGAAAGGTGGTAATCTACCCTATTCGCTTTCTTTTACCATAGAATTAAAAGAAAAAGTAGATTATCAGATGTTGCGCGGCGCTGTTTCGGGCGATCTCGAAGGACAAGGCACCTGGCGTTTTGAAGAAAAAGACGGAGTCTGTCATATCCACCATCTCTGGCAGGTACGGACTAAAAAAAAATGGATGACCCAATTGGCATTTCTGCTCAGGCCTGTATTCAAACATAACCACGATAAAGTAATGCAGTGGGGTGCGAAAGGATTAGCGCAACTACTCAACGCCGAACTGATCAGTTTTTAGCTTTAGCACTTTCAGACATTTTATCTCGCTTCTTGGCAGTTGATTTTTCCTCGTGATTTTCCTTTGCTTCATCGATTGAATGCGTGGTAAAAAGTTCAATATCCTTCTTCGCCAGTTCACTAATCGTGACGTAAAATTGTTTCAATGTAAGTAGCTCCTCTTCGGTCAGATCTTCTGCGCTCACTAATCTGTTGCTTGCAGTCTCCGAAGCGGCAATCAATTCGTTTAGCTTCAGATGAATGGCCGCCGTATCTTTATTTTGCGACTGCTGAATTACGAATACCATCAGGAAAGTAATAATCGTAGTGCCTGTATTGATTACCAATTGCCAGGTGTCCGAATAATGAAAAATGGGGCCAGTGGCACCCCATACTACAACAATTAGAATGGCGAGGATAAAAGATACAGGCCTTCCGGTAACTTGCGTCACTTTGGTAGAAAACCGGTCAAAAATAAGTCTGAGTCTACTAGTCTTCTTTTTCATAAAATCACGCCCATAGTCGCATCAAATACTATAAGAATAATGCCACAAAATCGCTGATGGTTTATCTTGACGGTTAACATGGAACTTCAAAACAAAAAGGGCGCTTATGCGCCCTTTCAATTATAATTTTGAAAAACGGGTTGTGTTCCGAATTTCTTTATTGTCACTTTGAATATTTACCAGATAGTTGCCAGGTAATAGCCCACCCAATGAAACTTTCAATTTTCCTATGGAAACATCATGGTATTGCTGTTCAGTGATTTTCCGACCGTCTATGCTATATACAACGATACTCAAATTTGAAGCCGCACTCAATGTTACGTCAACAGACAGATTATTTTCATTTTCCGATAGCACAGATGGATAAACCTTGCATTGTGCATCTGTTTGCGCTACACTAGCCGGAATTGTTCTATAACCACTTTCGTGATAGAAATTGCAATCATGATAACCAGTAACATATGGCTGTATTTCCGGAATATTATAATCATTCTGGCCATAGACATCATAAGACGAATAATGATAGCTGGCGGTTGGTAAACTCGCGTTACCGTCTTCTAGTGGAAAATCCCACTGTCCGCAAACAACCCCATTATGATCGGTGCTCAAAATCCGCCCATATCCGATCGTTGTGCTATTATATGGCCCGGATGCCCCTATCATCACATAATTTTCATCATGCAGGGATGGGTTGTAATTAACAATTAATCCGTTGGCATATCCGTTTTCTGCAACCATGTACCTTTTTGAAAAAAGTGAAGTTCCATCAGGTCGAACTTTAATCAGAAAAAAGTTGATTATGCTCTGTGACAATGTACCCTGATCCGCTGCTTGCCCGGCAATTAAATAGCTACCATCTATTTGACTTTTCTGAATTCTATGGGGAACTACCTCGTTGCAACTCGGAAACCAATAAAATTTCTGCATGGTCATGTTCAAGGAATGATCTACTTTGATCAAGCCTATTTGAGAAGCAATTCCCGGACCTGCCTGAGGGCAAGCTGCAAATTGGAATGTCACAGCTACAGTGTTATCATCCCAATCGTACTCCGAATCAAAACCAGTCGGATAAGAACAAGCGGTCAAAGCCTGATAGTCATTAACAATGTTACCGTTTTCGTCGATACTCATTTGGAAATAAAAACTTCCGCCGGGATCGGTTGGACTTATCGGATTCTGATTTCTTAGCCCGCCGATATAGTAACTATTGTTACCAAAATCATCGCGGCCGGAATATGAAATTGTATTAGCAAGATCATTTACAGAATACGCATCGCTGATGTCTTCAGCATATTTTTTATTCCAGACAAGATTACCATCTCCATCAATTCTAAGTACATTCAATACGCTACGGTAGCGATATGGCGCCAGGTTATCTCTATAGTCAACATACCCTGTATGTCCTGAAGTAACCATCATATAGCCTTCTGAAGAAGCGTTCTCCATGTGTGTCGCATCAATACGTAAGCCGGCATCTAAATTAACCGAATCTGAATTAGACAGATACTCTTTAGCCCAAACCAAATTTCCCCCAATATCGATTTTAATAGCCATGGGATTATAATACTGGCCGACCGTAAAAAAAATAATTCCATCATCATCGGTATGCACTAACCGACCCCAATAATCGCCAACGTGCATCGGCAAATTAGAATAGGTCCGTTCCCATAACAAATTGCCATTGTAATCATACCGTCGAAAACCGGTAATAGAAGAAACGGTACAGTATTCTCCATTGGCACACGCAACAACATCTTCTGCAGTCCTGGGGACGCTGTAGTTTTTGTTGTATTGTGCATGGGCGAAACTGGAAGAAAGAAACAGGCTTAAAGCCGATAGGACTGCGGTACGCAGGGTTTTCTTGTTCATATTTTCGGTTTTTCAACTTTAAAATAAAAACATATGACAAAAAAAGCAATCAACATTTACTGATAATCGCAATTAATTAAAAATCCCTGCTGATGTTCGCTGGGAATATTCACCTAAAACAAAAAACCGCCACATTGCGTAGCGGTTTTCCAATAGCTTGAAACTAACATTATCTTATCAGTGTAACGTCCCCTTTATAAGTCTCAACATAGCCATCCGGATACGCAATCCGGATAATATAATTATAAACACCCACATCCTGAGCAACTCCCTTCCAGGTCCCATCCCAGCCTTTTTGACCATCGCCTGTGCTGAATATTTCCTGCCCCCAACGATTGAATACCCGAAACTCGGTTACCTTTTGGAAACTAAGATTTACGATTTTGAATACATCATTTTTGCCATCTCCGTTCGGTGTAAAAGCGGAGGGAATCATCAGATGATCCCTATAATCTATACTGATTTTGATACTGTCAGTTTCGCGGCAACCGTTGGAATCAATACCCGTCAGATAATACTCTGTAGGTTCTAAAGGCGAAGCAACCGGATTCATGAGGTTAGGATTATTCAGGCTTGTTGTCGGAGACCAGGAATACAGATATCCCCCGGACGAATGCAGTTGAACGCTCTGCCCGTATTTAATCATGGTATCGCTGTTTACAATCTTCACATTCGGTAGCGGCTTCACTGTTACATGAATTTTAAATGTGTCACGACAGTTTACACTATCGCTAACAATCAGGTAATATTCACGATCTCCGGGAGGTGTCGCCACAGGATTTGCACAATTACTACAACTCAGGCTGACAGCAGGTTTGAAATTTCCATCTTCATACCAATGATAACTATAGGCGCTGCTCGCATGTAATACAATAGACGCTCCCATACATACAATAGTATCTTTTGGCCACACAAGCGCTTTATGGGTAGACACGTAGATACCCACCGAATCGGTTATTTTACAACCGCTGTGCCCCACTGTACTCACATAATACTTCGTACTTTCCGGCACATAGGCAATTGTACTTGCATTCGTTGAATCAGACAGTAACATGCCCGGGCTCCAGGTATAGCTGAATGGCATTGTATCGGCATTGCAATAATTAAAGCGCATCTGCGGTATTTCGGTATACGCAACAGGACCAAGGAATGCCGGATTACTGCCACAGATATTGCCAGATGTATAGTATGTAGTCAAAGTGCTGATATAACTGGTGCTGATATAATACGTGTAAACTGGCGCCACGGCACTTGGATTGGCATAACAAATCTCTACGATCAGATTCTGCGTGGTGTCCCAGCTATAAGGCTTATCAAAATTAAATTTCACATAGCCATTTGCTCCCGCCACTACACTGACAGGACCTGTTGCGGTGTATACAGGTGTAGTGCCCGATACCTGTCCTGTTGTGGCGCTCAGATTTGACATACCTGTGCACTTCAATGCAATCTTTAAATTGTTGAACACCGCCGGACCTGATGACGCAGGATTTAACCGGAAAGACAAGCTTTTCAAAGTAGCGGAATGTACCCCACTTCCCAGCAAGTCAGATTTGCGGAGCAGGTACTGATGTTTCGCGGTGATATAAGTGCCATAAAATGGACTGGTAGCCGTGTTTGAATGCGCAATTGACGGCAATAAGCCATCCGGGACTATGTCGGCAGAATCGGTAGCGGTGCAGGATACAATATCTACAGTGCCGCAGGAGAGATTCCTCAAAGGAGCAGGACCTGTAGCCTGGGCCTGTAGCGTCGTATAACCAGGCTGACACAGAACAACTGCATTTGGAGTAATCGTTATTTTATTAGCACTGTCAACATGAACTGTTATGGTATCCATCAGCTTACAATTAGCCGGGAGTCCGTTGTTGACAACTTTTACCTGGTAAGTAGTGGTATTATGAATGATGGCCTGTGGATTGTAAATATTAGGATTATTCAACCCTATTGCGGGGGCGCCGCTTACATCCGTCCAGGCATAAGACAGGCCACTAATACCCGCGGCAGCTTCTAATTGAACCGGATTATTATTAAGTGCACAATAACCATATTTATCCGGACCGGCGTCGACACCGGTGATAACCTTAATCAATATTACCATTGAACTCCGGAAAGCTATGGGCTGTTGTGTCGTACAAGAGGAATCTACGGCATCAATCTTTAAAATATGATCGCCGATATCATTGACGGTCGGATGCCAGGAGAAATTCCCAATCGGATTACCAGAACCATTATTTGTGACTGTAAACGTTGCACCCGGGGTTGCTGCGGTATCCGCATATAAGCTTACCGAATTGCTGGCAGATTGAGAATGTGCCTGCAAGCCAAATGAGAAAGTGGTACCCGGACAACCGACAAGTACATTGCCAGAAGTTGAAATAAACTTTCCACCCTGTACGTTTAAAGGAATACTGTCAATTCGCGGTGCAGTGGAATTGCAGGCCAGTACAGAAACCTGTACATCGCGTGTGATATAGCCCAGGCGTGTACCCGTCGCCCGGTCGTATTCATAACAACGGAAAGCCAGAACAAATTTGCCTTGCAGCGTTGGTAAGAAATCAGCCATACCAGTGGTTGAATCTACATGATAAGGAATTCCTGAATGGATCGGATTCAGGGACGAATAACCTCCGCTATAAGGTATCTCCGTATTTACGCCGCAGGCGCAGCTTCCTCCGCTGACACAACCTTCCGGCTGTTTATTTTCTATTCGCAGTGAATCTCCATTCGGATCGACGGGACCGTTAAAAAATATGGCCTGTTGGTTTTGACACAAATAAGGAATTGGCTGTACTGTAAAACGCGGAGAACTGTTGTTATAACGAAACGCGTTATTAAAACCCAACCGGATCAAAATATCTTCCCCACCCGGTACGCAAAGATTTAAGATGCCTCCGTTGCGGGAACTATTCCGCCAGACAAACTCCCAGTCATCACTCGTATCGGGTAACGTAATGATTGTTGTGTATTCAGACATAACGAAGCCCGGCCACGGAGAATTCGGTACACGGCAAGAATTAATAGCGGTAAAACTGGAACACAGCTGATCTAGTGTATCACTTGGATGATTCGTTCCGGTGGTATCAACGGCGACTTGCGTAACGTTAACGCCCAATTTCGCCGATGAATAACTTATATGCTCCGGATAAGTCAGGTTAGCCGCCCCCGGCTCGCATGCTTTATAAATATCCAATACAACCCGGTATTTGAGATCCGTTGGGCCTGTGCCGATATAGGTAATGTACATATCTGCAGCCGCAAAGTGAGTAGCCAGCGTCTTATTTACTCCCGACAAACTAATGATTAAGACAAAGCACCAGACTATTTTTTGAGCGAATTTAAAATTAACCTTCATCCGTTCTTTCGTTACAATTTGAGTTAAAACTATTTGTGAGTCAATAACGCCGCAGCATATGCGGGGTTTAGACTATGTAACCTTATATCAATTATCAGGCCAAATTGAAACGTCTTCAACGAAAAAATGCAAACCGGATCTTATTCCGGTTTGCATTTTTTTAAAGAAAAAAGCCGATGAGCTAAAACAAAAAATCCTCCCTGCAAAACCGCGGGGAGGATTTTTCTATGGTAGAACCAATATTATCTTACGAGTGTAACATCACCTTTGTAAGTTTCTACATAACCGTCAGGATAACCTACGCGAATGATGTAGTTGTAAGTGCCCATTTCCTGAGTAACACCTTTCCAGGTACCGTCCCAGCCTTTAGTACCATCTGTAGTACTGAAGATTTCTTGGCCCCAACGATTGAATACGCGGAATTCCATTACTTTCTGGAATGTCAGGTTCACGATCTTGAAGACGTCGTTACGGCCGTCACCATTTGGTGTGAACGCTGAAGGAATCATCAGATGATCACGATAATCGATGCTGATTTTCACACTGTCGATCTGACGACAACCATTGGTAGCAATACCAGTCAGGTAGTATACAGTCGGCTCAGTAGGAGAAGCAATCGGATTAATCACGTTCGGATTATTCAGGCTTGCAGTTGGCGACCAGTAGTAGAGGTACGCACCGGATGCAAGGAGCTGAACGCTCTGTCCGTATTTAATCATTGTATCGTTGTTCAGAATGTTCACATTTGGCAGTGGTTTCACTGTTACGTGCAACTTAAATGTGTCGTTACAGTTTACGCTATCACTTGTTACCAGGTAGTAGTCGCGATCTGCAGGAGGTGTCGCCAGCGGATCCTCACAATTGTTACAGCTCAGGCTTGTTGCCGGATTGAAGTTTTTGTCTTCGTACCAGTGGTAAGTGTAGCTGTTACGTGCGTGCAGGATTACTGATTCACCAGCACATACCGCTGTATCTTTTGGCCAGGTAATTACATTGTGAATCGGAACATAAATATCTACGGAGTCAACTACTTTACAACCGCTACGGCCTGCTGTAGACACATAGTATTTCGTGCTCTTAGCGATGTAAGCCAATGGCGTTGAACTTGTAGAATCAGACAAGAATGTACCAGGGCTCCATGTGAAAGTGAAAGGAACTGTATCAGCTTCACAATAGTTGAAACGCATTTGTGGCATTTCAGTATAAGCGTAAGGGCCGTAGAATGTTGGATTACTACCGCAAACGTTACCAGAGTAGTAGTATTCATTCAGCGTACTTACATAACCAGTGCTGATGTAGTAAGTATAGATCGGAGTGAATGTGCTCGCATTTGCGTAACAAACTTCTACAATCAGGTTCTGAGTAGTATCCCAGCTATATGGCGTATCGAAATCAAATTTCACATAACCATTCGCTGCAGCGGTAACCGTTACCGGACCTGTCGCAGTGTACACAGGTGTTGTACCAGACAGGAGACCTGTAGTAGCGCTCAGGTTTGATGCACCTGTACATTTCAGCGCAATTTTCAGATTGTTGATTGTAGCCGGACCAGAATAAGCCGGGTTCAATTTGAAGGCAACGCTTTTCAGTGTAGAAGAGTGTATACCACTTGTCAACAGATCCGCTTTACGCAGGAGGTACTGGTGTTTAGAAGTATTATAATATCCGTAGAACGGTGTACTGTTGTAGTTGGTCAGGTTTGCGCTCGGGAGCAGACCATCAGGAATTACATCGGAAGAATCCGGGTGTACACATGAAATCGTATCAAGCGTACCACAAGACAGATTTCTCAGCGGATTAGGTCCTGTAGTTTTTAAAGAGAATTCTTTATAACCCGGACGACACATAATAACCGGTGTCGACGGACTGATCGTTACTGTGTTTGAACTGTCAATATGAATCGTTACCGTATCCATCTGCTTACAATTGGCCGGCAGCTGATTATTAATGACGGACACCCTATATGACGTGGTACTGTGAACAATTGCCTGAGGATTATAAATATTCGGGTTATTGAGGCCTATCGCCGGACCGCCATTAACGTCTGTCCAAACATAAGAAAGACCAGAAATACCTGCAGAAGCTTCTAACTGAACCGGTTTATTATTGAGTGCGCAATAACCAAATTTATCAGGCCCCGCATCTACCCCGGTAATTACCTTAATAAGTACTACGAGATAGCTTCGGAATACGATTGGTTGCTGGTTGGTACAAGTAGAGTCAACTGCCTGAATAATCAGGATGTGATCTCCGATATCATTGTTAGTTGGATTCCATGAGAAATTACCAATTGGGTTACCACTGCCGTTGTTCGTTACTGTAAACAGTGCACCCGGAGTTGCAGTTGTGTCAGCGTATAAGCTTACAGAGTTGGTAGCAGACTGAGAGTGTGCCTGCATGCTAAACGAGAAGTTAGAACCAGGACAACCCAGAATTACGTTACCAGAAGAGGAAGTGAATTTACCCCCCTGTACGTTAATTGGAATACTGTCGATAACCGGAGCCGGAGAGTTACAACCAAGCACAGAAACCTGTACGTCACGGGTAATATAACCGAGACGTGTACCGGTAGTACGGTCGTACTCATAACAACGGAATGCCAGTACGAATTTACCCTGCGTAGTAGGAACAAATGTCGCAACACCACTCGTTGGGCTTACCGTATAAGGAGCAGATGAGTTAATCGGATTTGTCAGAGAAAAACCTGTGTTATAGCCGATTTCAGTGTTCGGACCACACAAACAGGTACCGGAACCGAATGTACAACCCTCCGGTTGTTTATTTTCGATACGCAGCGAGTCACCGTTTGGATCCACAGGTCCATTAAAGAACGCCGCTGCCTGGTTTTGACACAGATACGGAATTGGTTTTACTGTGAAACGCGGAGAACTGTTATTATAACGGAACGCGTTATTGATACCTACACGAATCGTGATATTCTGGCTACCTGCGTTACAGAGGTTTGCAATACCAGAGTTACGGCTACCATCAGTCCAGAGAATTTCCCAGTCATCGCTGGTATCAGGCAATGTGATAATCGTAGTGTATTCCGACATTACGAAACCCGGCCACTGAGAGCCCGGCACGCGGCAGGAGTTGATCGGAGCAAAGTTCGGACACAGCTGATCAAGCGTATCGCTACGGTGACCTGTACCTGCCGTATCCACTACAATCTGACCTACGCTGACCCCTAATTTTGTAGATGAATAACTGATGTACTCTGGATAGTAAAGATCAGAGTTGTTTGGCTCACACGCCTTGTACACATCCAATACAACCTTGTACTTAAGGTCTGTTGGGCCTGTACCGATGTAGGTTACATACATGTCCGCAGCCGCAAAGTGGGAAGCCAGTGCTTTGTCCACTCCCAGTGCGCACATCAGAAGTGCGAAACAAAAGAGAAGTTTCTTTGTGAATTTAAAATTAGAGATCATAGTCTGTCTCCTTTACAATTTGAATGAAAAATCGGTTTTAAAATTTGTAGGGCTGATAGACTATGCACCTTTTTTATGGTTCTCGTGGTGCCTATTATAAGTTTTTTGTTGCTTCGTTAAAATTGTTACGGCAGAAGCCTACCGTAACAACGTAATATTTCCTTGTTTGTAGAATCGTTTACCTGTTGGTGTTACCGCTTCAACCATGTACACATAAACACCCATTGGTTGCGGTTGTCCGTTCAGACGACCATCCCATCCATCATCCAGTCGGTTTGTTTCAAACATCTTAGCACCCCAGCGGTTGTAGATCACAAAAGACTTCAGTGTTACATTTCCTCTGTGTACTGGCATGATCACATTATTAGGACCGTTTCCTGGAGCAAAAGCGTTGGGTACATCGATATAAGATTCCGGAGAAACAAACACATCTATAGAATCTTTAACCCAACAGCCATACTCAGTAGTACCTGTTACAAAGTAGCGGGTATTTACGCCAGGCAATGCAATCGGGTTAGCAATGTTGGTAGCTGAAAGGCCTAGCGGCGGGAACCATGAGAAGTACAGACAGTTACCACCCGGATCCATCTGGTAAGATTCACCAGGGAAGATCGTCGTTGAATCTGGCAGATTAATTACCGCCATTGGTTTAATTGTAACATTCACAGTTGCTGTATCGGCACAATTATCTTTATCTCGTCCTACCACAGTATAGTCTGTAGTTGCAGTCGGATAAACTTTAGGATCAAAGCTGGTATCGTTGTCAATATAAGATTTCGGAGTCCAGATTACGGAAACCGCATCACCTGTTACGCGTAGTTGCGCTGTATCACCAGGACAAAGGAGCGTATCTGCAGATGCAGTAAGGAATTTAGGTTTCTTAACAGTCATCTGAATATCGTCTGACGCTTTACAACCTGCAGGTGTTGACGCAGTGAAAGTTAATGTTGTAGTTGATACCGCAGTAAACAACGGATGCAGTTTGGAAGGATCATCAAGACCACCGCCTGGATTCCAGTCGTAGATGTAATTAGGATAAGAAGACGGAGAAACTGTTGTCCATTGCAGCGTCATCGTATCACCATAACAAAGTGTCTGATCAGGACCTGCATATACTGTCGGTATTGGCTGCAGATCCAGGAAGAATTCCGAAATACTGTCGCGACAACCAGGATAAGATGCAGTCACAGTATAAAGATGTGATGTATCCGGTGTAATTGCCGGCGCCATATCAGTAGGACTTACCACGCCGTTCGTTGGAGTCCAGCTAAAATTATAACGGTTGTCACCCAGCAGTTTCACATTCACTGTGCTGCCTGCGCAGACTGCAGTATCCGGGGTATACAATTTGTAACCCTGCAGAACGCGTACACTGATGGTATCAAATGATGCACAACGTCCCAGACCACTTGGTGTTACTTTTACATAGTAAATGATATCTGTTGTAGGTGTTGCAATCGGATTCGGAATTGTATCATTGCTCAAACCCGTAGACGGAGTCCACTGCACATGGTAGTTTGTACCAGGTATCGGGTTAAGATTGATATTCATCTGCAACGAGTTGTTGATACATGTTGTGGTATCAGGCCCCGCATTAATTGGCGCAGGTGTTACAACTGTTACCGTCACCGTATCCTTATTGCGGTTACAATAAGAAAGGTTGTTTGACGTCACTACATATCGTGTTGTCATTGTCGGCTTCGCAACCGGACTTTTACAGTTGGTACAGCTTAATGTAGACAATGGAGAACCACCAGCCAGTACCGTCCAAGTAAACACAGACCCACCCACTGCTGTCAGCGTTGTTGAGTCACCCGGACAAATAGTGGTATCATTCATGATCTGAGTGATCGGCGCAATGTAAATCGGGATGATGAAGTTTTGCTGCATCAGGATTCCCGGCGGTTTACACGCTGAGTCTTTTACGATTACTACAAGGTTTCTAACACCTGTATCCAGCAAGCCCGGAGTCCAGTCGAAACAAGTATTTACAGAATCCGCGTAAGTATTATTGAATGTAAGCGTAGATCCCGGAGCAATTGCCGCATTGTTGGCAGAAACTACCAGGCGAGCTCCCGTATCTGTAGACTTAGAATCAAAACAGAAATGCAATGCCTGACCGGCACAACCCAGAATACGTCCGGAAGTGTCCGTTATCGCACCTGTGATTGAGCTGGCAATAGTGCCTAAGGTTGGCTGAATGTTGCTACAGTTGTTCAATACCACAATCTGGATATCGCGAAGCACCGAACCGATCAAAATACCACTGCGGTATTTTTTCACTTTAATCGTTACCACACTTGGCCCGCTTTGGTTGGGCGTAAATGACATCTGGCCATTTGTCGCATTCAGCACAAAGGTGTTACCGGTTGGGAACGGGTTATTTGTAAGATTATAAGTAGGTGTATTCAGAATGTCTGTAGTAGAGGGATTCGCCACACAAGTAAATGTATTGATAGAGCGTGGAGAAATCATTTCATAAGCCAGCGAGTCATTGTTCGGATCGATCGCACCATTATTATAGGTATACGGCTGATTAATACAAACGTAAGGAACTGGCTTTACAGAGAAGAACGGCGAAGACTGGCCCTGCGCGTTCAGATTATCCATCGTACAATCGATGTAAAAATACGGCTGACCAGTGTAGTTGTTCGCAGAGTTACGGGCGCTCAGGTAAGTGTAGAACGTCCACTTGTTACTTTGCGAAGGCATGATTACCGTAGCGGTAAAAACATATTCCTGATAGCCAGGCAATGTACTCGCACTGCTTGCACAACGAGTAGAATAGCCAGGACAACCTGTGCTGATCTCCACCGGACCACTGATCTGTGTCATGTTACCTGCCGTATAGGAAGTACCCGCTGCGTTATAATAACAGAGCGGGAACGGACCGGCACCGGTAGTACCGGAACAGTCACGGTAAAAATGCAGTGTGAATTGATAAGTTGAGTCATGCAACCACGTGTACGTGAGCTCCCCGCCCGCACAGTGTGTAGCTTTCGCAGATGAAGGCAACAAGAGCACGCAAACAAGAGCAAGACACAGATAAAGTAATGACGTAACTTTTTTCATGTTACTTTAATTATTTTTTAATCAATTTTTAACGCGACGGTAACAAATTTACCATTTCATGGCAATTATGCAACCCTTCTCACACTTATTGACCAACTAAATTTTGCTTTTACTGTCCCGTTAAAATGATTAGACAAAAAAACAGTGCATTAAGTTGGGTCGACAAGCAATTATTTTAGAAACTTTTTTAAATTATATATCAATTCCAAAAACTTATAACTTGTTCAACAATAGTGGTCACATTTAAATCCCGCATACATTTGAAGTGCTTTTTAGGACACTTGTCATAACCTAGCTTACTGCAGGGATGACAACGAAGCCCTTTTTTTTCCATAATGACCGACTGAGGAGCTACCCTATCTTTAAGATTATTAAAGCCGTAGTACGGGAACATGCCCATTTCCGGCGAGGTATTTCCCCAGAGCGAAATCACATTTTTTCTAAAAGCTGTCGCAACGTGCATCAGCCCGGTATCGTTTGTCACGACAACCTTAGCTCTTTTTACCAGGTCCGCCGATTCATTCAGATTAAATTTTCCGCAGGCGTTATATATCTTAATACTATCCTCACCTACTATTAATTGCCCTTCATCACGGTCTTCCGCCCCCCCCAGCAACATCACCGGAAATGGCACTGCTGCACAAAATTCTTTCCATTTTTCTACAGGAAACTTCTTAGTGTTATAAGACCCACCGATCACACAAGCCACATATCCAGCCCAATGACTCATCGGAATATCGTCATTGGTAATTTTTTGCGTATCCGGAATAAAATAATCCAGCCCCTGCCCGTCATTCCTGATTCCTAACGGTTTTACCGCCTCAAAATAGCGCTCCACAATGCTTTTATCCGGCATCATGTCAATCTTGAAATTAACCAGCAGCCATTTTTCAACGTTCAGTTTCGGAAAAGCGTGACTTTCAGCACCCAAGGCTTTTTTTACACGCGCAGTTCTGAGATTGTTATGAAGGTCGATCACATAATCATACCGCTCCTTTTTCAGCTCTTCGATCGTTTTATTGAGGTCGTCTTCGAGGTAAATGCATTTGTCAATATACGGATTATGTGCGACAACTGCGCGATAAGCCGATTTTGTCAGGTAATGCACCTCCGCATCAGGCCGCTGTTGTTTCAAACAACGCACTACCGGAGTAGTCAACACAATATCACCAATAGAAGAAAAACGTACTATAAGTACCTTCATTTTGAAAACATACAAAAGTTTAGCGCAAAGCGCAGAAAAGATTTTCAACAAATGTGGACAACCACATATCAATGAATTAATTAAGTTAAAAAGCAAAATACCCGACTGGCATTTTATTGCAAAATAATCAATTCACTATCAACACATTAAATCAGGCAATTCTGAATCCGCGCAAAAAATCAGCCACATTCATCCGTTTCTTCCCTTCCTGCTGTAATTCATCAAAATACAACCATCCGTCAGAGGCAGCAAAACGAAGATAAGTTTTGTGATCGGTGTCAAAAGTACCCGGAGTTAAGCCGGTTTCGACATTTTCAAAATGAGATTGGTAAACCTTAACGATTTTATCGCCAAGATCTGAATACGCTGCCGGATGTGGCGACATACCGCGAATCAGGTTATGAATACTTTCGGCAGTATTGTTCCAGTTGATATAAGTGTCTTCCTTAAAGATTTTCGGCGCGTGCTTCAACGTCGCTGCATTCATTTCAGTTTGCGGCATTTCCTTCAAACTACCTTCTGCCAAGCCTTTCACAGTTTCAATCAGCAATTTGGCCCCTGCATTCATCAGTTTTTCATACAGTGTACCAATATTATCTTCCGGCAAAATCGTTTCCTTATGTTGCAACAGCACATTCCCTGTATCTATTTCATGCTGTAATTTAAACGTGGTAACACCAGTTTCTGTTTCACCATTGATAATTGCCCAGTTGATTGGCGCCGCGCCGCGATACTGTGGCAAAAGTGACGCGTGCACATTAATGGTGCCCAACGGCGGCATATTCCAGATTACCTCTGGCAGCATTCTGAACGCTACAACCACATGCAGATCCGCATTCAACGATTTAAGTTCAGCTAAAAACTCCTCGTTCTTCAGTTTCGGCGGTTGCAATACGGCAATCTCTTTACTGTCTGCATAAACTTTTACCGCTGGCGAATGCATTTGCTTGCCACGGCCGGCCGGCTTATCGGGCGCAGTAACAACCGCCACTACATTCGCTCCCGCTTCCACCAGAGCGGCCAAAGAGGCTACGGCAAAATCGGGCGTTCCGAAAAAAACTATTCTTAAATCTTGAAATGATCGCATGATCTCACAAATTTAATACAATACACTTGCTCTAACCAGTAATGCAAATATTATGTTAAGTGTTTATCGTCAGCCATATGTGGTTAAACTTTACTACCTTGACCCCGTCTATGTTACAACTGCAGCGAATATGATGCCTATCGAGGCCCAACAAGATGACCAGCAATTACTAATCGCATTCCGGGATGAAGCGACCCGCGAAAAAGCGTTCACCCTACTGATAAAAAAATATCAGGAGCGTTTGTATTGGCATATCAGAAGAATGGTAACGGAGCATGAGGATACTAACGATATTTTACAGAACGTATTTATCAAAGTCTGGAAAAACCTTTTGATTTTCAGAGAAGAATCAAACCTCTATACCTGGCTCTACCGGATTGCCACCAACGAAACGCTCACCTGGATTGACCAGCAGAAAAAAAGAACTGCTTTTTCACTCAGCGATCATGAAAGTGCGCTGGCAGACAAATTGGTAGCACAGAAAGGATTTGATCCCAACAAACTGGAATGGCGGTTACAACAGGCGATACAGGCATTACCGGACAAACAGCGCATTGTTTTTAATCTCCGTTATTACGATGAGATGCCTTATGAAGAGATGGCCAAAGTGCTTGATACTTCGGTAGGTGCACTAAAAGCTTCTTATCATCACGCAGTGAAAAAAGTAGAGGCTTTCATCAAAAATGATTAAACCATTTCGCCATCAGAAAGTCAATAGATAAATGAACATTCATAACGACATAGTAGAGGAACTGAGCGCCTGGAATAGCCCACTGGCTGGGATGTCGCGTAAAATGCCCTATGAAATTCCAGATGGATATTTCGAGGCATTGAGTGATCGTATTATTGCAATTCAGGCAATAGAAAACGGGCTTCTGCCTCAAGTGGCCAATCCGCCATTTGCGGTTCCACAAGATTACTTCGAGAAAAATCCGGAGGTGATTATGAACCGTATCGAAGCAGAAATGCTTGCCGGTTTTCCGAAATCAAATCCATTCACTGTTCCAGGAAATTATTTTGAAAATCTTTCTGCCAATATAATGGCTGCGGTAGAAAACGAAGCAGATCATGAACCGGTAGAATATAAACCAATCCGCAAACGAAAGATAAATTTCTGGGGGTCCATCAGATGGGCCGCTGCAGCAATTTTGATCAGCAGCATAGGTATTGGTTCTTATAAAATGATTTATCCGGTCAGCCCGTCTGCAGAACATCGCATGTCCCGAATTTCAACAGATACGATCGGTGCATTTGTACAGGCAAACCTGGACGAATTTGATGCCGATATGCTGGAGAATAATGTTGCAACTGCGAAAACGGTGCGCCAGGACGAATATCATTCGCAAATCAACAAAATCGACAAGAATGAAATCATCCAGTATCTGAATGAAACCGGATGGAGTGAGAAAAATGAAACTAATTAATATTTTACAAAGAGATTGAGACCTATGAAGCGCTTGTTGCTTATTATTTTAATCATTGCCGGATTTACAGCCAGCAATGCACAACCACAGAAAGAACGCTTTGAGCGGATTCATGCTGCCAAAGTGAGTTATATTACCGACAAACTGAATCTTACTTCAGAACAGGCTGCTCGTTTCTGGCCAGTTTACAACCAATACGACGACGCCATCAGATCGTTGCGCCGCAGCTATTTTGACAAGTATGGTCAGCCCGGACAAAACAAGACTCTTAGCGAGGCAGAATCGCGCAAGTACATTGACGATAATCTAAATTTTCAGGAAGCGCAACTTAACTTGAAAAGAAAGTATAAAGATGAGTTTTTGAAAGTACTTACGCCACAACAACTGGCACAGCTCTATCAGGCAGAAAGAGATTTCAAAGGCTTGCTGCTGCAGCAACTTAAAGACAAAAACGAAACTAAAAAATAGAACACGAAACAACGAGGGCGACCGTTTTGGTCGCCCTTATTTTTTTATCGTTAGCTCAACACCGCAACTGGTGTGGTTACATCGTGATAAAACAGAAATTTCCATCCTTCTCTTCTACCCTCTTCACCGTATTGCTCACGTAAAGCCATTGCTTTTTTTCCGTCAAAATCGTACTTCGCTACATACTTCATTTTCATCTGCTTCAGCTGTGGTGCTTCGTCTCCACCGTAAAAAACCTTATCCGAACCATCATCAATTAAATAAACAATATGCTCCGGACAGTGGCCGCCGGAATGTGTGTATGTGATATAATCATCAATCAGGCCACTCTGTCCATCCAACCAGTGAATTTTCGCAGTAGAAAGCAAAGCTTCTATTTCCTCAGGATGATAAGAAGGGTAACCCGTTTTCAGCGCGTAATCCGCCTCCGGACGATATACATAGTACTCTGCATTTGGAAAAGTTGGCTTCACCAGCCCGTTTGCATCTTTCTGTAATACGCCACCAGTGTGGTCTTTGTGCAGATGAGAAAGTAATACTTTCGTTACATCTTCATAGCTGTAACCAGCCTGCGCAATGTTTGCATGAATCTGCATAATGCCGTCTTTTCCGGAGAAACCTAAACCTGCATCAAGAACGATCAGATCTTTATCCGTCACTACCAGAAACGGCTGCACTTCTACCAGCAACGAACCCGTAGAGCGGTCAGTCAGTTCATCATTATTGAGATCGAAAGGAATAAATTGTTTGTCGCGACCAACCGTAAAAACGCCTTCGGACAAAGGAAATATCTTAGCCATGGATAAAAAGTCAAAATTCAAAGTCAAAAGCAAAATTAAGCTAAAAGCTCAAAGCGTAAGACTTAAAGCCGCTCAGCGCGGGCTATAGGGAGATTTAATATTTTGATAATCGATTAAACAATGACAATGCGCCAATGCTTGTCAAACGTCAGGACCCTCTACGCACCTCTGTGAGAAAAACACGCGCTGTGTCCTTTGCTCCCTTATGCATCTTTGCGGGAAAACCGCCCGCGGAGGAATTAGCGAAGGCTTATCGTATCATGACCTGCCTGTCCATATCCAGTCGGAGCATGATAAACACCAGAATACTGAACGACAACAGAGATGAACCACCATAACTCAGGAATGGCAATGTAATACCAATTACGGGTGCTAAACCGATGGTCATGGAGATATTAATAGCAAAGTGAAAAAACAAGATAGAAGCGACGCAATAGCCATAAATACGACTAAATGCGGAACGCTGTCTTTCGGCCAGATGCACCAGGCGTAACATCAGCGTGATGTATAACCCGATCAAAACAAAACTGCCGGCAAAACCGAATTGTTCCCCAATAGAGCAGAAGATAAAATCCGTGTGCTGCTCCGGGACAAAATCATTTTTAGTAGAAGTACCATTTAGCAAGCCTTTGCCCCACAAGCCACCAGAGCCAATTGCAATCTTCGACTGACGCACATTGTAATCCGTGTCCTTTTTCTTGGCCTTCTCCATTTCACCAGGCGTCGGCTCTTTTCTAAATTCGTCCGGCACTTCCTGACCAAGCATATTGTAGATACGCTCTACCTGATAACCGTGCATTTTCTTGAAAGCGAAAGGAACAATTACCTGCGAAAATAAAATACACGCTCCCCAGATCGCCAATATCAGAATACGGGCTACGGCATCGCGTTTCAGTGTTTTTCGAATTAATACACCGATCAGAACAGCTAATACTGTTATGATAATGAACAATATTTTTCCCGAAATCAATAGCGTTCCCAGCGTAAGTCCAACCAACGAAAATCCTACGATCAGCACCGCATTCGGCAACCCTTCACGGTACATCACCAGGAAAAAAGAAAAGTACACAAGTGCAAGACCGGTTTCATTTTGGAGGATGATAATAAGTGCAGGCAACATAGCAATACCCACGCCAATCATACGGTCTTTAAGCGTTTTAAAATTGGTTTCCGGCATGGAAAGAAAACGTGCCAGTGCCAATGATGTAAATATTTTAGCAACCTCGCCCGGCTGAAACGCAAAGCCACCAATACCCAGCCAGGAATGTGATCCTTTCACATCCTTACCGGCGAATATGGTTATAACGAGCAGAAATATGGCTATCGTGTATGACAAAAAGGCTATGGACGAAAAGAACTTACTGTCCGTCATCAAAATGATAATGCCGACAAAAAGTGAAGGTCCCAGCCAGATTGCTTGTTTTACAAAGCTTTTGCCCGGCATGAAAAAACTAGGATCAGTGCTTTTGTACTCCACAGAAAAAACCGCCAGCAGACCAATGCCTACCAGCAACAGATATAAGAACAACGTAAACCAGTCGATACGGTTGGCAAATGTTTTCCTGTTTACACTACTGCTCGTCATGAAAGATTTCTATTTTTAACGGATTGCCGGTATTTTATTTTTTTCTGTAATAGTATTTGTCGACTACGAACTGCACTTGTCTCCATCTTCTCGCCTGCTCAATGCTGTCAGCCATTTGCTGCGCTTCCATTTTTCTCATTTCTCTGAGACGGTCTTTAGCACGTTGCGCAGAGTCGAGAATGTACACATATTTACTGATCACATTGCCTTTAAACATCCGGTCTTCGAGCGCTTTACGGTTTGTAGCAATCGTATCGTTCAGATATTTTTCAATCATTAAACTGGCGATCGGACCGGCCCATGTAGCACCATAACCGGCGTTCTCTACTGCTACAGCGATCGCAATCTTCGGATTAGTTCGAGGCGCAAAAGCAACGAACATTGAGTGGTTTTGCAATTTTGTGGCAACACCGTTGATGTTTGCTTTGTTTTCTACCGTACCGGTTTTGGCACAGATATCAATACCTGGAATCTGCGCCACTTTTGCCGTACCGCGCTCCACTACGTCTTGCATACCCAATGCTACAATGGCGTAATTGGTATCCGGAATATGCGTTACCACCTCCTTCTCGAGATAAGGAGCCAGTACTGTATCCTTTGGATTATTGTTGATGGCGCGCACAAAATGCGGCTTATAATAGTACCCGTGATTGGCGATAATACACATTGCATTCGCCATCTGCAGCGGCGTTTCAGCCAACTCACCCTGCCCCATACCAATGAATACGTTGGTACAGGAGTTCCAGACACCACGATACATTTTGTTGTAGGCGTTTGAGTCGAACAGTGTACCGCCGATCTCATATGGAATATCAACACCGATCGGATGTCCCATACCGAAGCTGAACATATGTTCGTACCAGTCTTCAAGGCCTTTTTTCACACCACCGAATTTTCCCAGATCTACCGAACGACGGTAGACATCACAGAAATACGAGTTACAGGAATTGGCCAACGCCAAACGAAGATTAGCAGCGTGACCGCCCCCCGAGTGCGTACAGGCGATTCTCCGGCCACAGGCATAATAGCCTCCGGCACACGGATAGCCGAACGAAGGTGTAATCGCACCGACATCCAGCCCTATAAGCGCGGTCATCGGCTTCTGCGTAGAACCCGGGTTATAAAATGCTTTGATAGCGCGGTTAAACAATGGCTTGGTCGCCAGACTGTATAAATCAGAGAAGTTTTTAGCACGATCAGAACCACGCAACAGATTCGGGTCATAGCTTGGACTGCTTACCATCGCAAGAATACCGCCGGTTCGCGGATCTATAGCAACGATGCTACCAAGCTTATTCTGCATCAGCTTTTCACCGTATTCCTGCAATGCCTGATCGAGATATAGTTGCAGACTCCGGCCAGAAATAGCTGGTGTATCCAGCGCACCTTTTTTGTAGGAATCACGCGGACGGTTGAAGTTATCTTTCTCCAGATAGTTTACCCCACGCTGTCCGCGCAACACTTCTTCGTAAGAAAGCTCCAGACCATCTTTCCCGACGTAATCACCTTGCAGATAAGATGAAAACCGTTCCGTCTTCAACATGCCCGGCGAAACTTCACCGATAAATCCAAGCACCACGCCGGCAACCGGTTTCGGATAACTGCGAATGGACCGTTCCAACAACTGAAAGCCATTGAACTGGTAAGCATTTTCCTGAAAGCGCGCCGTCTGCGAAGGACTGAGCTGTTGAATAAATACGCCTTGACGCATTGGTCCATTAAAGAATCTTGCCTTCTGCAAAAGTTTGTTGTACGTCGCAGTATCAATGCCCAGGGCATTGCAGAACTGCATCGTATCGATGGTTTTGGACACTTCATTCGGAGTGACCATCAGATCGTACACTTTTTCGTTGAAGCAAAGCACTTTCCCCTTCCGGTCATAGATCACACCACGTGGCGGATACATCACTTTCCGGAAGATTGCAATGTCATTTGCCATGACCTTGTACTTATCCTCAAAGAGTTGCAGAAATAAAAGACGGACCAGCATCACCAAAGCGATGCCGATGAAAATAAACCTGACTACGTATTGACGCGGGTTGGCCGCAAGAGACATTTGTTGTGAATTAATTTTTTGGCTAACAGCTACAAACCTAAGGCAAAAAACCCACTTTTAACGCGTGTTACAGCCTAATGAAATGTTTATTTTTTGGGGCAAAAAATACATGATTAAAAAATTTCTTTGAAAAAAGTTTTGACTTTTTAAAAACTGCTCCTACTTTTGCATCCACAAACAACGGAAACACACAGAGTTCCATGGTGTAATGGTAGCACAACTGATTTTGGTTCAGTTAGTCTTGGTTCGAATCCAGGTGGAACTACTGAAAAAAACCCGCTCAACTGAGCGGGTTTTTCCTTTTTATCCTTCCTCAATCAAAATTAGTTTCTGGCGGCCGTTTTTAAAGGCAATTCATAATCCTCCGGCGTATCGAAATACCGGATCCATTCATTTCTGTTTTTATCAGTCAATATAAAATGATACCCAAAGCAACCAAAGCCAAATGCCAATTTTTTTAACAAACTGCTTTCTCTTAGAAAGCGTAGTATTGCAGACACTTGTGTTTCCGGACATACTGTAGTCCGGCGCTATTTTATGAAGCAAGATTTACATTCATCCCATCCAGACACACCCCAAACAACCAACCGCAAATGGTATGGCTGGTATGTGCTGCTGGTGGTGGTACTTGCTGCACTGATCCTCTTCTTTAACTGGTTTACAAATTTCTTTTCATGAGCACTGCCGACTGGATTGTACTGGTAGCAACGCTGACATTGATCGTTGTATATGGCCTTTATAAAAGCCGCACAACGCGCAATATGGAAGGTTATTTTCTCAGCAATCGTTCAATGCCATGGTGGCTGGTGTTACTCAGCATTATGGGCACACAGGCAAGTGCCATTACATTTTTGGGCGCTACGGGCCAGGGATTTGCATCTGGGATGGGGTTTGTGCAATACTATTTCGGATTACCGCTGGCAATGATTATTATCAGTATCAGCTTTGTACCGATCTTTAATAAGCTAAAGATTTTTACCGCTTACGAATATCTTGAGCAACGGTTTGATCTGAAAACAAGAACATTTACCTCCGGACTTTTCCTGTTGTCTCGTGGGTTTTCAACGGGCATTAGCATTTACGCACCTTCCATTATTTTATCGTCTCTTTTTGGCTGGAATATTTACTGGACGAACCTGTTTATGGGCGGGTTACTCATCATGTATACAGTTAGCGGCGGTGCGCGTGCTGTAGCTTACACGCTGCAATTACAACTGTGTATCATTTTTGCTGCGATGGTTGCCACAGGATACTTTATCGTACACCAGCTACCACAAAACATCGGATTTACGGATGCGCTGAAAATAAGCGGTGCAGCCGGTAAACTCAAAGTGATTTCATCTGGGGTAACGGACAGTCATTTCAACTGGAAAGATAAATACAACCTGGCCAGCGGACTGATCGGTGGTTTCTTTTTAGCACTCTCCTACTTTGGTACGGATCAAAGTCAGGTGGGGCGTTATCTCACGGCCAAAAATATGACGCAAAGCCGGCTGGGCTTATTGATGAACGGCCTTGTAAAAATTCCGATGCAGTTTCTGATCTTGTTGCTCGGCACTTTGGTCTTCTCTTATTATCAGTTCAACAAAGGACCGATCTTTTTCAATTCTGCGGTAAACGAGCGCAAATTCAATCCACAGCAGCGTGCCGAATTACAAGGTTTGCAACAACAATTTGATGAGGCTGGGAAAACACAAAAAGTTTACGCTACGCAATACATCAACGCCTTTCAAAAACAAGCGGCTGACGCGCCTGTCTGGAAAGAAAAACTAACGGCAACCAATCAGCATATCGATTCTATTCGTATTGCTTACAAACAAAGCCTGCACAAAGCAGATGCATCCGTCGACATCAATGACACCAACTATATTTTTATCCGTTTCGTGATCGACACATTACCGAAAGGACTGGTAGGGTTGCTGATTGCAATCGTCTTTCTTTCGGCCTGGGGATCTATTGCTGCTGCTCTGAATTCGCTTTCCAGCTGCACGATGGTAGATATTTACTGTCGCTTCGGTAAGGGTGTAAAATACCCAGACAATGAAACAATGGAAGAAGAACGCAAATATCGACTCTCCCGGTGGATTACGCTTGGCTGGGGATTATTCTGCATCGTGGTGTCCATGTTTTGTAGTCGTGTCGGCAGCCTGATCGAAGCGGTAAATATCTTTGGCTCGCTTTTTTATGGCGTTATTCTCGGTATTTTCCTTGTTGCTTTTTATATGAAAAGAATCAATGGAAACGCGGTGTTTATTGCGGCAATTATTACAGAGATCATGGTAGTGACGTTGTTTGTGCTGGATAATATGAACATCATCGGCTTTGGCTTTCTATGGTTAAATGCCGCCGGTGCTTTAGGTGTAATGGTGTTCAGCCTGCTGATTCACATTGTTGCTTCACGTAAGGATTTGCCTTCGCCCGCGGTTGAAACTATTGCGGTAGAAAACGTCGACAACGATCAATTTTAATTTCATCATTCAAATAAATCAACATGCAAACGAGTACATTTTTCAAATCTGCAGGAATGGCTATCGTGGCAACATGCCTGTCTATGGGCGCATTCGCGCAGAAACCAAAAGGTCCGGCGGCGAGCCCGGCAGATTCCGTTACAGGAAAAATCGGTCATGCGACCGTGAAGATCCGCTACTCCAGCCCATCTGTAAAAGGTCGGACGATTTGGGGCGAACTGGTTCCGTACGATAAAGTATGGCGTGCCGGTGCCAATGAAGCCACGACTTTCACTACAGACAAAGATCTGATGATTGAAGGTAAAGAACTGCACGCTGGCCGCTATTCATTATTTATGATTCCTACCAAAGATTCCTGGACTGTTATTTTCAATTCAATTCCGGATCAGTGGGGTGCCTATAAATATGAGGAATCAAAAGACGTTTTACGTATAACAGTAAAACCATCCGCGAACCCAATGCAAGAGCGACTGGTGTACAAAATCAACAAAGATGGCTTTTCGTTGGTATGGGAAAAACTGACCGTGCCGGTGATGGTGAAGACGATGTAATTTGTTGAATGTTTCGTTTTAAGTTATAAGTTTTGAAAACGCTCCTGCAGGAGCGTTTTTTGTGTTAGCGGAGCGCAGCTCTTCAAACAGCTTGAAACGTAAAACTTATAACTTAATTCAACCAACTTAAAACGTAAATTTATGTTATGCCACACGATCATCATCACGGCCACGACCACAGCCATTCTGTTGTATTGACCAATGTCAATGCTGCGTTTATCATCGGCATCGCACTCAATTTTACATTCGTAATTATTGAGGTAATCGCAGGTTTATATATCCATTCGCTATCGCTGCTTTCTGATGCCGGACATAATCTCGCGGACGTAGGTGCATTGGCTCTTTCATTACTCGCTTTTCGCTTGCTGAAAGTAAAATCCAACGATCGCTATACCTATGGCTATCGAAAGACTTCCATCCTTGTTGCATTGTTTAATGCAGTGATATTATTGGTTTCCATCGGGGCTATCGCTTACGAAGCCATTCATCGCTTCTTCAATCCGGAACCTTTACCAGGATTTACTATTGCCATTGTAGCTGGAATCGGTATTGTAATTAATGCTGCGACTGCATTGATGTTTCTCCGCGACAAAGAAAAAGACATCAATATCAAAAGTGCTTACCTCCATTTGATGAGTGACGCCATTGTTTCTGCAGCCCTGGTAATAGGAGGTATTGTGATTTATTACACGAACTGGTATTGGATCGATAGTGTACTGAGCATCGTTGTCGCTGTCGTAATTTTATTTAGCACCTGGCGATTGTTCAGAGATAGCTTGCGTCTTTCTCTCGATGGCGTTCCGACCGGTATTCAGCTTGATGAAATAAAAAAAACAGCGTTGAAAGTAGCTGGTGTCAAGGGTTTTCACCATGTGCATGTCTGGGCCATCAGCACAACCGAAAATGCATTGACTGCACATCTCGTCTTATCCGACACTATCACATTTGCTGAAGAACACAAAATAAAAGAGGAAGTACGTCATCAGTTACTACATCAGAACATTCAACACATCACGCTGGAAACTGAACGGGAAGATGATTGCGATGACCCGGACTGCAAGTAAATTCAAAATCTCAAAACAGGACGACGAAGTTGACAATGGACAGCTGCTTGTATTGTTGTAAAAGCACAATCAGAAAACCAACAAACATCAGACGTTTCACTGGCCCTATAAGCGTAAAAAAGGCCTCGCATTGCGAAGCCCTTCAAATTATCTATTTATTCCAGCACTGTCAATTGAACCAGTGAGCTACTCGCTCGTTCCGGTCAAACTATGCTGCTTGCCTGCCGGTGGTTTATAATAATGCCCGGAAGCAGCATTATGCGGCAGCATTTGTACTTTCTTTTTGTAGTAAGCACTGTCCACGCTGGCCATCGCAAATTCTTTAGAATAAACCAGATCATCAACCTGATACTCCTGTTCCTTTTCCAGACGTCCCGTCAATGGATCATAGTATTGCCAGGTGCCATGTTTTAAACTGCCACGTTCCGCCAGTACCGATACCAATGATTGTGCACCAGTCACCGGATCTACAACCATTACCGTATCGTATTTCTGCGACGGATTTAAGCCGCGATAATGCCCCACACAATACAGGTGACCTTTGTCGAAATATTTGACTTCGCCATTGAGGACATTATTTTTAAACGTTTCAATAGCTACCAATTCGCCATCGTTATCTGTTTTGTACCATTTCCCAAACTTAATACCGTGGTCATAACTACCAAACTCCGAGTAAGAGTCCTCTCCCATTCGTGCAGGCTGATGGATATACCACATCCCATCACGTTTGCCTTTGGCGTCCGTCTGATTAAAATTAATCTTGCTTCCGGTGTCGGCAGCCGTGCTGTTTTGCGCATGGCTATTGAATGCGAAACAAGAAATAAGCACTACAAAAAAACAATTGCGAAAAAACTTCATTGACTACACTGCAAATGAACTACCGCAGCCACATGTACTGCTGGCGTTCGGATTATTAAATGTAAAGCCGCGTGCATTCAATCCATTTTCAAAGTTTACCGTTATACCCATCAGATAAATCCCATGAGCTCTTTTCATAATTACCGGAACCCCTTCAATGTCATAAATGTCATCATCGTCTTCTTTCTTATCAAAACCTAATACATAACTCATGCCACTACATCCACCACCTTTCACGCCCACACGCAAATATTGGGTTGCATCAAAATCCGGTTCTGCAATTAATCGTTTTACTTCTTCAATTGCATTGGCGGTCAAAATTACCGGGCTGATCGTTGTCTCCATATTATTCTGAATATATGTCCCAAAGTTAAGATTCACGCGCTCTTTCGCCAAATATAGGAGATTGATAATGTATATGTCCCGATAGCGCAATAAAAGTTAAAATTCAATTGAACAATGGAAGAATGGTGAACGGTCAAAGGTGAATGGTGAATTGCCAATCGTCAATGTAAAATAATTAACGCCCGTTCAGGAATGGAACTAAAAAAGCCACGGTAGAAACCGCGGCTCACTTCTTTATTTAGATTATCTGTTTAAACATTAAACCTAAACGATTAACAACAATTTTTATTTCATCAGTCGCTGGGTATTAATATCTGCGATGTCCCCAATGACCGGGAACCCAATAATAACCACTATGTCTGTGATCCCAATAACCACCATGCCATGCTGCACCAGGACGCGGAGGCGCTGCCCAGTAACCGCCATGCCATACATATCTGCCACCGCGATAAGCCCAATCTTCATCAATCCAAACGCGACCTGGAGCCGGTGGCACAGGCGCTACAACTACTGCCGGACGTGGCGGACGAACCGTTACATAAATCTGCGCATTGCTGTTTAAAGCTGTGAAACTTAAAAATGCTATTGCTAAAACACTGAATACCCTTTTCATAGTCTTTCCTGTTTTGGTTCAATAATTAGAGAAAACAGCGGACAAGAAGTTTAAGATGAAAAAGTTAAAGAAAGATGAATGTCTGATCGCTGATTTGTGATTGTGAAACGTCAATGGTGAATGGTCAATGCTCACAAAAAAGTGAAAAGTGAAAAGTCAAACGTCAATTTCGGGATGGAATCTTTGCTCCTTTGCGAAAATTGATTGATGAATGTTCAATAGTAGCAATGGCGATGAAAAGTGCGACGCAACTCAGGCCAAACTGAAGCTTCGGAAGCTGGTGACCAAATTATTTTTTTCTGCACCACTGTGCCGTCGCGAGAAAAAAAGCATCTAAGTTAAATAAGTATCTATCCACAATGGTTCGTCTCCGGTCCATGACAAACACCGGGAAGGCTCCCCTTTAGGGGGCTGGGGGTAAAAAAGCTACAAATCTATAAGCCGGATTCTGTATTCTGATTGCTCAGAACGGTTATCATTTATCTGGGAAGATGCTCACACATCAGCTCTAGCTGCCAACCCACGGACATCGGGCGAGCAGCCCTCAAACGTCCGCCTATTTGGCATTTCAGCACGCAAGGTTTACCCGCAAACTATGTTACCATAACCCGCCGTAGTCTCTTACACTACGTTTTCACCCTTACCCCGCCGAGGCGAGGCGGTAATTTTCTGTGGCACTTTCTGTATTCCGCTTGCGCAGAACCCCATCCGTTAGATGGTGCGTTGCTCTTTGCTGTCCGGACTTTCCTTACCGCCTTAAAGGCGGCACGATAACCCGATTTGTAGCGGCACAAAGATAACCTTTGTTCGCAGAGTTGCACCGTTGTTGATTTGTAAAGTTGGTTGCTGGAAAACTGTTCGCCGATAAAGCTATCCAGGCTTTTTTATCTGCACAATGCTACAACTTCGCACCTTAGCAATCTCCATTTACATCTTAAAAAAATCACAATTCGCGGTTTTCTCGCAACGCCAAATGAAACTTAACAACTTCATTATAAACCACTTAATAGATACGCCTGCCACAACTTAACAAATTAGCAACTTTCCAATTCGTCACATTTCCGAATTTTGTTCTTTCTTTGCACTGCAAAATTTTTAAAAACAATCTCTTTTTCAATTCACTGAGATGAAAAAAACCTCTCTTACATTGCCGGTAATACACGATGTGCTTTCGCACACCGGCTGTGGGTTTTTTGCTGTTCCTGAAAAGGCAGTTTTTTCTTTCAAGCATATAATCTGTCCTGTCCGACGTTGATACCGTCCATCACCATTACGATGGGTGCGCTGGCGGCAAATTTTCGAATACACACATACAAGTCTGAAATGTTATTGTCTGAGGCCTGACTGGGCTTAAGGGCGATTTATATACCATTTACACAATTACACTAATGGACCAAACATTCCTGGTAATGGTGGCTAATGCCACGCATACCGGCTATGCATCAGTCATCTGTGATGAGATGGCTGCATCCGCAAAGGCGCGCGGTACGGGCATTGCCAAGCGTACCCCGGAATACATCAGCACCAAAATGCTCGAAGGCAAAGCGGTGATCGCATTCAGCAATGAAGGCGAATGGGCTGGCTTTTGCTATATCGAAACCTGGAGTCACAACGAATATGTAGCAAATTCCGGACTCATCGTCTCGCCGAATTTCCGCAAAGGAGGTCTTGCCCGGATGATCAAACATAAGATCTTCGAACTCAGCAGAACGAAATATCCTGACGCTAAAATCTTCGGATTAACTACCGGACTCGCCGTAATGAAAATCAACTCAGATCTGGGTTACGAGCCGGTTACTTATTCAGAACTTACTCAGGATGACGCATTCTGGGCAGGCTGCAAGAGCTGCGTGAATTATGAAATTCTGATGAGCAAAGAGCGCAAGAACTGCCTTTGCACCGGCATGCTTTTCGATCCGAAAGACGCTGAGGAAAAATTAAAAAACGCAGCAAAGCCAAACGCGGAAGGCAGCAAAAAACGCAGGCGCAATCCGTTTAAAAAATGGAGCCTATTGCGCGTTCTATCCAAAAAAATTCACACAATTCATTCACTCATTATACCGTAACAAACACGAAGATGAAAAAAGTAGTATTAGCCTACAGCGGTGGTTTAGATACGACCTATTGCGCGATTTACCTGAGCAAAATCAAAGGTCTGGAAGTGCACGCCATCACCGTGAATACGGGCGGCTTTAATGAGGAAGAAATTCAACAGATTGCCACACGTGCGAAACAACTTGGGGTGGCTTCTTACAAAAGCGTAGACGTAACCAACGAGTATTACGAGCACTGCGTGAAGTATCTCATTTTCGGCAACATGCTGAAGAACGGCACCTATCCGCTGAGTGTAAGTGCTGAACGTCTGGTACAGGCAAAAACGGTTGCAGAATATGCGCTGGAAATCGGCGCTGATTACATTGCACACGGCAGCACCGGCGCGGGTAACGATCAGGTTCGCTTTGACATGATCTTCGCGACGATTGCACCAAATGCAGCAATCCTTACGCCGATCCGCGATATGAAACTGAGTCGGGATGCAGAGATTGAATTCCTGAAGGAACATGGAGTTGAAATGAATTTTGCGAAAGCTGCGTACAGTATCAATAAAGGTTTGTGGGGTACTTCCGTTGGTGGCAAAGAGACGCTGACATCGAAAAACTATTTACCGGAGGAAGCATGGCCAACGCAGGTTACAGCTACAGAGCCGATGTCTGTTGAAATAAGCTTTAAGAACGGCGAACCGGTTGCGCTCAACGGAAAAGCATATGAATTTCCGGCACAACTCATTCAGGATCTGCAAGCCGTTGCACAACCATATGGCATTGGTCGCGACATACATGTGGGCGATACCATCATTGGCATAAAAGGTCGTGTGGGTTTTGAAGCGGCAGCTCCCGTAATTTTGATAAAAGCACACCATCTGCTGGAGAAGCATACGCTCACCAAATGGCAGACATACTGGAAAGATCAGCTGAGCACCTGGTATGCAAACTGGCTGCACGAAGGTCAATTGCTCGACCCTGCAATGCGCCATATTGAGGGCTTTTTGAACGATACACAAGCGACCGTAACCGGAAAAGTGTTTATTGAATTAGCACCATACCGTTACACATTGACCGGCATTGAAAGCGACCATGATCTGATGAGCAGCGCGTTTGGCAGCTATGGCGAAATGAACAACGGCTGGACTGGCGACGATGTAAAAGGTTTCACAAAAATATTTGGCAATCAGGTTTCTATTTTTCACAAAGTGAATCAAGCAGCAAACAATGATTAAGGCAGGAATTATAGGCGGTGCGGGTTACACAGGCGGTGAAACGCTGCGGATTTTATTGCGTCATCCGCAAGTTGAAATCGCATTCGTACATAGTAAAAGTCAGGCCGGTAAGGCAGTACACAATACGCACACAGATTTGATCGGTGAAACTGAAATAGTGTTTACGAATGAACTAGAGACAAACGTAGACGTATTGTTCTTGTGTGTTGGTCATGGTGAGGCAAAAGTCTTTCTGGCGGAAAATAATATTCCAGAAAGCGTACGCATCATTGATTTGTCGCAGGATTTCCGTTTGAACGACGCGAACAAACATCAGACGATTCCGTTTGTATATGGCTTGCCTGAATTGCAACGCGAACAAATCAAAACGGCTAAACGCATTGCCAACCCAGGTTGCTTTGCAACAGCGATTCAATTGGGTTTATTGCCATTGGCTGCGAATGATATACTCGGTGCTATTTATGCAACAGGCATTACAGGCTCAACCGGTGCCGGCCAAAGCCTTGCTGCGAGTTCGCATTTTTCATGGAGAGTGAATAATATTTCTGCGTACAAAACACTGACGCATCAGCACATGAATGAAGTAAAGCAATCGCTACAACAAGCGTCTGGTCATGGTTCAGCGAATCAAACGATCAACTTTATTCCGTGGCGCGGCGACTTTACGCGAGGCATTTTTGTAAGTCTGCAAATGGAGACGAGTGTTTCACTTGATGCATTGCAAGGAATGTATGAATCGTTTTACGCGACACATCCGTTCACAACTGTTAGCAAAGAAAGCATTCACCTGAAGCAAGTAGTGAACACGAATAAATGTCTGATACAACTGGAAAAAGAAGGCGATCAATTAGCGGTTCACGTAACAATTGACAACCTCCTGAAAGGTGCATCAGGGCAAGCTGTGCAGAATATGAACTTAATGTTTGGATTAGAAGAAACTGCAGGGCTTCAATTCAAGGCTTCTTTCTTCTAACGCTTAAAGCGCAAAGCTTAAGGCATAAAGCATGAGGTGAAAAGAGACCATAGAGGCGCTGACGCGCCAATAAGAAAACTAGTGCTGCTAATGACATACATTCAGCGCTATGAGAAACTATAAAAATTATGACGTTTGGCAAAAAGCACATGAGCTTTGTTTGTTTATCTACAGGGAAATCACATCCGTATTTCCTCCAGAGGAAAAATATGGATTGGCATCACAACTGAGACGTGCCAGTTCTTCAACTCCTTTAAATATAGTGGAAGGCTGCGGTAGAAACTCAGACAAAGATTTTGTTCGTTTTCTGGACATGGCATTAGGATTTACGCATGAGACTGAATATTGCTTGTTGCTAACTTTTGAACTCGGATTTGTACAAAAAGAGAAATATGAAATCGTATCGGAAATGATAAATAAGGTTAAGGCAATGCTCATTGGATTAATAAGAGCAATTAGAATAACAACAACAACTTTCAGTAAGTAATTTTTTATAACAACACAGCTTTAAGCGTTAAGCTTTGAGCCTTAAGCATAAATCAAAATGAACTTATTCGACGTATATCCGGTTCAGGACGTTACCATCACAAAAGCACAAGGCGCTTATGTATGGGACGACAAGGGCAATAAATATTTAGACCTCTACGGTGGTCATGCGGTGATCTCAATTGGTCATACACATCCACATTATGTAACCAAGCTGAATGATCAACTGAGCAGAATCGGCTTCTACAGCAACTCGATCAAGATGCCATTACAGGAAGAACTGGCAACCAAGCTGGGAAAGGTTTCCGGCAAAGAAGACTATCAATTATTCCTGTGTAATTCAGGTGCGGAAGCCAATGAGAATGCGCTGAAACTCGCGTCATTTCACAATGGCAGAAAAAAAATAGTGGCATTCAAAGGCGCTTTTCACGGTCGTACGTCACTCGCCGTTGCAGTAACCAACAATCCTGCAATTGTTGCGCCAGTGAATGAAACCGAGAACGTAGTATTCCTGCCATTCAACGATGAAGCAGCGCTGGAAACCTACTTCGCCGAGCACGGCGATGAGATTTCATCTGTAATCATTGAGGGCATTCAAGGTGTTGCGGGTATTCATGAAGCAAGCGTTTCGTTCCTTAAAAACATCAGACGTTTGTGTGATCAACACGGCTCCGTATTTATTGCAGATAGTGTACAATGTGGCTACGGCCGCAGCGGACAATTCTTCTCGCACGATTACAGCGGTGTACAAGCAGATATTTATACCATGGCAAAAGGCATGGGCAATGGTTTCCCGATCGGCGGCATCATCATTGCACCGCATATCAAACCAAAATATGGTATGTTGGGCACCACTTTCGGCGGTAATCATCTTGCATGCGCTGCTGCCATTGCAGTGTTGGACGTGATTGCAAACGAAAAACTGATTGCCAATGCTGCTCATATGGGCGATTATCTGATGACCGAACTGAAGAAATTCCCACAACTCGGCAATGTACGCGGCCGCGGTTTGATGATTGGTTTTGACGTACCAGAGACACATAAAGACCTGAAGAAAAATCTGTTGACAAAGCACAGAATCTTCACCGGTGAAGCAAAACCAAACGTCATACGTTTACTTCCGTCATTAGCGCTCAAAAAAGAAGAGGCAGATATTTTCCTCGCCGCGCTGTCTTTAGAGTTAAATAGCTGATTGGTTAAAAGGTTAATTCGTCAGGATATTTAACCACAACCAATTTAACAGTTTAATAGTTTAACCTTTTAACCAATCAACCAAAAGTTTTGACTTTTGAATTTTGACTTTTGAATTTTTGAAGGGATGAAAAAATTTACTTCCGTAACAGATGTTACCAATATAAATGACCTGGTAAAACAGGCATTAGCATACAAGGCAAATCCTTTTGCAGACAAGCAGCTGGGTGCGGGCAAGCGCATCGGCATGCTGTTTCTGAATCCGAGTATGCGTACACGTATCAGCACGCAGGTGGCTGCGCAGAATCTGGGCATGGAGAGCATTGTATTCAATATTGACAAGGAAGGCTGGGCTTTAGAATTTGCCGAAGGCGCTGTAATGAACGGCACAACGGTGGAGCACATTAAAGACGCCGCGCCGATTATGAGCGAGTATTTCGACATTCTCTGCATTCGTACTTTTCCCTCGCTGAAAAATAAAACGGATGATTATAGTGAACTAGTGCTGCAGCAATTCATTGCCCATACCAATATTCCGGTAGTAAGCATGGAAAGCGCTACGCTGCACCCATTGCAGAGTCTGGCAGATATCATTACCATAACAGAAAATCAAACGGCCAAAAAACCGAAGGTCGTACTTACCTGGGCGCCGCACGTAAAGCCTTTGCCACAATGCGTTGCAAACAGTTTTGCACAATGGATGAATGCATGGGGTGAAGCTGATTTTGTGATTGCGCATCCCGAAGGTTACGAACTCGATCCTTCATTTACCAAAGGGGCAACCATCACACACAATCAGGATGAAGCGCTGAAAGATGCGGACTTTGTATACGTAAAAAACTGGAGCAGCTACAATGATTATGGTGTTGCGTCCTGCCACGATCAATCATGGATGCTGACGCAGGAAAAATTGAAACTGACGAATGAAGGAAAAGTAATGCACTGCTTACCTGTACGGAGAAATATCGAACTCAGCGACGAAATCCTCGACAGTGAAAGCAGCATTGTAACACAGCAGGCAGCCAACAGAGTTTGGTCTGCACAAACGGTATTGAGCAATATTTTAAAATCAATGAACTAATGGAAAAAGTATCGGTTATAAAGATCGGCGGTAACGTTATAGATGATCCAAAAGCTTTGAAGAAATTCCTAAAAGACTTTTCTTCCATAAAAGGAAAAAAAGTATTGATACATGGCGGCGGAAAACTAGCCACCAGAATGGCAGAACAACTGGGCATCGAACAACAGATGAACGCTGGTCGCCGTATCACCGACGAAGAAACATTGAAAATCGTGACAATGGTCTACGCTGGTTACATCAATAAAAATATTGTGGCGCAACTGCAGGCTATCGATTGTAAATCGATCGGTATCTGTGGTGCAGATGCCAACCTGATCAAAGCTCACAAACGCAAAAATGCGGCGGTAGATTACGGCTATGTTGGCGACGTGGACAATGTAAAAACCAAGCAATTAAAAAAACTGATCGATGCGCACGATGCGATTGTAATTGCACCAATCACGCATGACGGTAAAGGCCAGTTGCTGAATACAAACGCAGATACCATTGCACAGGAAACGGCACAGGCTCTAAGCAAATCTTATAAGGTACAGTTAGTCTATTGTTTCGAAAAGCCAGGCGTATTGCTGGATGCAGCAGATGACAAAAGCTGCATCAAAAAAATGAATCCGAGCTATTTCAACTTTCTTGTAAAAGAAGGTGCGATATACGACGGTATGCTACCCAAATTGCAAAATGCATTTCACGCGCTGGAAAAAGGTGTAGATAAAGTTCGCATCGGACAGTCAAACGCACTCAAATCATTATTAAAAGGCCAAAGCGGCACAACGATCAAATTATAATGCCACACAAAACTTCTGTAATTCATTTATTGCAACGGCTTATCAGCATTCCTTCTTTCAGTCGTGAAGAAGCCGGAACTGCTGCGCTGTTATTAAACTGGCTGCAAGGTGAAGGCGTAAAAGCTGATCGTTCGGGCAATAATATCGTTGCAAAAAATCTGCATTACAGCAAACAAAAACCAACATTGCTGCTCAACTCACATCACGATACCGTAAAAGCAGCTGCGGGTTATACACGAGATCCGTTCAAGGCAGATATTGAAGATGGCAAACTCTTTGGTCTCGGCAGCAACGATGCTGGTGGCAGTGCAGTGGCATTGATCGCAACGTTTCTTCATTTTTACGCACAGAAAGATTTGCCTTACAACATTGTGCTGGCGATTACAGCAGAAGAAGAGGTTTCCGGATCAAACGGCATCAGCGCTGTATTACCTTCATTAGGGAAAATTGATTGCGCGCTTGTCGGTGAACCAACGCAAATGCAAATGGCAATTGCTGAAAGAGGCTTGCTCGTTATCGATGGTATGGTAAACGGCAGAGCAGGACACGCCGCACGTAACGAAGGCGACAATGCACTTTACAAAGCGATGAACGACATTCAGTGGTTCCAGCAATATCAATTTGAGAAAACATCTGAATGGCTCGGACCGGTGTCAATGAATGTGACCGTAATTGAAACGCCGAACAAAACACACAACGTAGTGCCAGACACTTGCCGTTATGTGGTGGACATTCGGATCAATGAACATTATTCGCACGAAGATGTCATTGAAACCATCAAAACAAATGTTGCAGGCGATATTCAGGCACGCAGCGTACGCTTGCGTTCCAGCATTATTCCGGCCGATCATCCACTGGTAGTCGCTGGCACATCGATCGGATTAAAATCATATGGCTCCCCTACTCTTTCAGATAAATCACTGATGCCTTTTCCAGCATTGAAGATCGGCCCTGGCGATTCTGCTAGAAGTCACACCGCAGATGAATTTATTTACGTGAACGAAATCGAAGAAGGAATCGACATTTATATTCAGATGCTGACAACGTTTTTCGGCGAAAAGCTTAAAGCATAAAGCTTAAAGCATAAAGCTTAAAGGCGAAGGCTGCGTGATAAAATAGCTTGATACTTGATACTACTATTGATACTTAATCTACAATAACCAATCTACAATCTCCAATAAATGAAGCTTTGGCAAAAAGATACCACCAGCACAGCGCAATTAGTAGAACAATTCACAACGGGTAACGATCGTGATTTTGATCTACTGATGGCTGCTTACGATGTAAAAGGTTCGCTCGCGCATACCGAAATGCTGGCACAGGTGGGCCTTTTGACCGAAGCTGAAAAAGAACAGGCGCATAAAGGCCTGCATGAAATTCTGGCCAGCATCGAAGCCGGAACATTCACGATTGCACCTGATGTAGAAGATGTGCACTCTCAGGTTGAAATGCTTTTAACGGAAAAAATTGGTGATGCTGGTAAAAAAATTCACAGCGGCCGCAGCCGTAATGATCAGGTTGCTGTCGATATAAAACTATTTCTGCGGGATCAGGTTTTACTCATCAAAGACAAAGCCACAGCACTTTTCAACTTATTACAACAACTCAGCGAGCAACATAAAAACATTTTACTTCCTGGCTACACACACTTCCAGGTAGCAATGCCGTCGTCGTTTGGTTTATGGTTTGGCGCTTATGCGGAAGGCTTGCTTGATGATATGGAAATGCTTGCCGCAGCTTATGCCATCACTAACAAAAATCCACTTGGAAGTGGCGCTGGCTACGGGTCTTCGTTTCCGTTAAACAGAACCCTTACTACGCAATTGCTCGGTTTTTCCGCTATGCATCATAACCCGATCAATGCACAAACAAGTCGTGGTAAAACGGAAAAATTTGTGGCTGCTGCAGTTAGTGCAATTGCGGCAACGCTCAACAAACTTTCGTCAGACCTTTGCTTATATCTCTGCCAGAATTTTGCATTCGTCTCCTTTCCAGAAACGCTTACAACCGGCAGCAGCATTATGCCGCACAAAAAAAATCCGGATATTTTCGAGCTGACGCGCGCCAAATGTAATCGGCTGCAATCTATGCCAAATGAACTCGCGTTGCTCACTACAAACCTTCCATCCGGCTACCACCGCGATATGCAGTTAACGAAAGAGATTCTCTTTCCAGGCATTGATACACTCGTGTCTTGCATTGATATGCTGTTGTTCGCACTCCCGCAAATCACCATCAAAGAAGATATTCTCAACGACGAAAAATATCGCTACATCTACACCGTTGAAGCAGTCAATGAATTGGTGAACAAAGGCATTCCATTCCGCGAAGCATATAAAATTATCGGCAATGATGTGAACGAGGGAAAGTTCCACTACGAAAATTTCAAAGCAAGTAATCACACACACGAGGGCAGCATGGGCAATCTGCAAACAGAAGCAATTAAGAAGGAATTTGAAAAAGTGCTCACTAAATTTTAATTAACAATGAACAGTTGACAATTGACAGCTACTCGTGTTATTCGACACGATTTATAACGCCACAGTTCATCCCGAGGAATCCCGTCACAGCAAGGCTGTCGGGATAACGTGGGGATCTGATTTCGTGTTTATTAATCGCTATGGGTCACTGGCCCCAGGAGAGAGTCCACAGCTCCAACTGATCTGACTATTTTTTTTGCCACCTGCTCTTTTGTCTCCGATTAAACTTCGTTGCGTCGCACATTTCATCGACATTGCGACTATTAAGCATTCCCAGCGCGAGAAACGTCACCCAGAGCGAAGTCGAAGGGCCGCAAAGATGCATAAGAGGCAAAGACGTTAAAGGATTTACAAACGCGAGTATAATAACACGAGTTATATAAACGCGGTCATTGCGATGAGTTGGCAAACAGCAAAGCTGTGAAAACGAAGTGGCAACCTGATTTCGCGACGGGAAAATGATACATTGCACTAGTCTTTCTATTTTGTGTACCATATAACTAGTCGGAAGGAAAACACAACAAGACAAACACGCAAGCACATTCCTCATATTAATCACATTCCCACATTCAATTATCGCATTAACTGCGCGCCGATTTGTGCAGAGACTTCCCCCGCCCGTTCATAAACCATAAAATGCGTTCCGCCTTTCACCCAATAATCAGGCTTTACCAAATCTGGAGGAATCACCTTATCAGCATCCCCGTTAATATGATAAATATGTTCAGGAACCGTTTCATTTTGCCAGCGGGAAAGCGCATTTATCGCCCATCGCACAAACTTGCCATCAGTATCATTCAGAATTTGCCCGAGCAGCTTTTTACCATCCTCAGAGGTCACGCCAAACTGTTTGTAAACTGGTCCGTGAATATGTTTCAATAAACCTATGGGTAAAATATTCGACTGCGCCAGCCATTGCACAAAACCACTAAACGGCGGCAACTCGCTGCGTTTTTTTACAGAAGAAATAAGAATCGCTTTTTCTACGGGAATTTGTTTCGCTACTTCAACGGTAAGCATTCCACCAAAGGAAACGCCCATCACAATTGGGTTCGGCTCTGGAATAGTGGCAATGATTTTCTGGGCATAGCAAGCCATATCATCATGCATGTCCACTTCCGGCCAGGGAACCGGCTTTAGCTCAAAACCTTCAATTGAAATTTTTTGAAAGATACGCTGATCCGCGCCCAGTCCGCTGATGCAATAGATAGACTTCATGGCTCTGTTACAAGAAAAGTGTAAACAAAGCTATGCTTTAATTAATGGAATTAAAATCAGGCTGTAGCAGTCTGAGAGAAATGTTTTTTGAAGATGTTCATCAGGTCGGAGTGAACGATCTTGCCGGCTACTTCAATCATGTTTTTAAAGGCAAGGGCATGCGAGATGCCATGACCAATAATCACCGGTTCATTGATACCCAGGATTGGCGTACCACCGTAGATTTCATAATTGAAATTATTGAGGAACGGATCGGAGATTTTACGTTGCTCCGAAAAGATTTGATAAATAGACTCCGCCATTTTGAGGACTACATTTCCCACAAATCCTTCGCACACGAGTACGTCAGATTTATCGAGGAAAATATCGCGGCCTTCCATGTTACCGACAAAATTGATTTGTTTGTCTTCTTTCAGGAGCGGATAAGTAGCCTGTGCGAGGATATTACCTTTACCCTCCTCTTCACCGATATTGAGCAAGCCCACACGAGGATGTTCAATGCCCTCTACGTGCTGCATATAAAGCGAACCGAGCTGCGCAAACTGCACAAGGTGTTCCGCTTTACAATCAGCATTGATACCGACATCAAGAAGAAGATTGTATTTACCGTCTTCGCGTGGAATTGGCGAAGCGATGGTAGGACGAAGGATTCCTTCAATGTTTTTTACAGAATACATAGAGCCTACCAGCATGGCTCCGGTGTTACCGGCACTGATAAAGGCGTCTGCTTTCTTCATGGCTAAAAGACCAAAACCAACGGAAATACTGGAATCCGGCTTTTCTTTCAGGGCTTTAGTAGGATGCTCATGCATACCCACAACCTGAGTGGCCGGCACCAATGTATAGCGCGACTGGTAAGGTTCTAACATTGACAGATAGGGCGCGGCAGCCTCTGGGTTTCCTATGAGCAACAAATGAACCGAAGGATCAGTCGATTGCTCGAAGAAAAGTTGAACACCTTTTATTGCTTCAACAGGTGCGTAATCGCCACCCATGATGTCAAGCCCTATCTTCATCAATTGTTATATCTCTTTTTTGCCGATTTTATTGATTTGATTCACCAGCTTCTGTAGCAGGAGTTTTGTCCATCACAACTTTACCGCGATAGTACAATTTACCTTCTACCCAATGTGCACGGTGGCGCAGATGGCTTTCGCCTGTTACAGGGTCAATGCTCCATGTAGCAGCAACTGCCTTATAGTGTGTACGGCGTTTAGCACCGCGTTGTTGTGAGTGTCGACGTTTCGGATTAGGCATCTTACTTAGCTTTTATTTCGATTTACGTTTTTTGTTATCTAATTCCTTCAAGGCATCAAGCCCTTTCCAGATATCATTCTTTTTTGGTTCTTCCTCTTCATGCTCAGAAAGCAGATTCAGAAGTTTTAGTGCTTCGGGGTTACATCCCGACGTTCCGTCTGGCTTATCCGGATGAACGCGCTGCAAAGGTACACTCAACATCACAAATTCATACACCCATTTGCTGATATCGATTACTGTTTCGCTTCGTGGTACAAATACTACATCTGCTTCATCATCGATTTCTTCTACGTCCTCACCCGCCAGTTTTATTACAAGATCAAATTCGTCCCAGAGTCTTATCTCTACATCATCTCCGCATCTGTCGCAGGGAACGGTTATTTTTCCATCCACATCAAAGTGAAGCAGAAAAAAATTGGTCTTTTTATCAAACTTGAGCGTCACCAGAGCTTTGACATCTTTTATCTCCGTCTCCAGATCTCCATTTTCCAGCATAAACTTATGATCAACTTCATACTGGTAAATGTGCTCGCCGGTCTTTAAGCCTTGCCATGCAATTTCAAACTCCCGGTTATGTTTCATCTCTAAAGTTTATATAATTACTGCGTTTAGCAATTATCAAGTTGTTGTCTCTTAATTCCTTAAGATGACGTTTTTAAAGAACTTCAATATACTTCCGTTCAAAACTTTAAACGGGACGCAAAGGTAGCGATAAATAATTGGATTTACACCATTTTATTTCTCTTTATCAAAAAAGAATACAAAACCTGTAGCACCGGTTCACTCAAATCCACCGGAATACGATCAATCTGATACTGATGACAACGGCTCTCTATTATCTTCTGATAATTATTCATCTTCGATACATACTGATCTCTAATCTGTTGCGGCTGCAATTTTATTTTCTCACCTGTTTCCATATCTACAAATTCATATGGTCGGTTTTCAAATTCAAAATCTATTTCCTGTTTACCATCAACGACGTGAAACAAAATTACTTCATGTTTGTTATACCTTAAATGCTGCAACGCAGAAAATAACTCATCTATATTTTCGGCATCATCCATCATATCGCTAAACACAACCACTAATGAACGCTTATGCATTTGCTCCGCAATCTGATGCAATGCCTGCGCCGCATTAGTATGTTTATCCATCGTCTGATAAGAAAGCATTTGCTCCAGTTTGCTCGTCAGCATCCGGTAATGACTGGACGACGAACGGCAATCGGATAAATAATGGATATTTTCATCAAACAAAGCCAGCGCCGCCGCATCCAGTTGTCTTTTCAAAAGCTGAATCAGACTTGCCGCAGCCAGACAACTGAATTGCAGCTTATTTAATTTATTTTCTTCCTTCGGAAAAAGCATCGAGGACGAAGTGTCCACTACCAGACAGCAACGCAGATTTGTTTCTTCTTCGTATCGCTTTATGAAAAGTTTATCAGTACGTCCATAAACGCGCCAGTCGATATGCCGCAACGAATCGCCGGGATTATAAAGCCTGTGTTCTGCAAATTCTACAGAAAAGCCATGAAACGGACTTTTGTGCAAACCGATGATAAATCCTTCCACCACCTGCCGGGCGATAAGTTCCAGATTTTCAATTAAAGGCTGAGGTTGTAGCATGTGCTAAAGTTATCTTTTTTTGCTTAGAGCTCAAAGCCTAAAGCGCAAAGCACAACTAGTTCTAAGAGTTGACAATCGACTGTTGACAGTTGCTCATTTTTTTCGCAGAAGCATGCCGTCATAACCACATTACAAATTGTGAAATTGTTTTTTTGAAACGAACTTCGAAACACTAATTAAACATAGTTGCGACGCTCCGTTCATCGGCAGCTCAACTTTGAACGCACACAAATAAGAGTATTAATCGCTCTGAACACTCACAACTGACTACTCACAACTCACAAAAATCAGACATCAGAAATCAGATATCAGAAATCTGCAATCGTTTGACTTTCTAAAAAATTCCTTTTATCTTCAACCGTTCAAAAATAATTCTTAATGAAATTACGCCCTTCGCTTCTGCTGGCTTTAGCTTTTGTATCCTTAGTTGGTATGAGTTCCTGCGTTCGTGAATATACTTGTCAGTGCGGAATTACTTATACCGGTCAGCCTGGTCTTCCGGACAGCAGCACTAAAGAATATCCAGTGAAAGACACGAAGAAAAAAGCCAAAAGCATTTGCGAAGGAAACTCCTTTACGTCAGAGCAGAATGGCATCACAACAACGGAGCACTGCTACCTGTACTAAACAACGGTTGTACATTTTATTTATATAAACTCATCTCCCCTGGCAGATGAGTTTTTTCTTTTCCGGAAGCGCGGCTTCTGCTATTTTTGACAGCATATTTTTCTCAACATGTACGATTCTGCTCCGGCCGACAAGCCTCGTTTTACCATTAGCAAAGGCATAGGCATGGTATTACTACTTGCATTAGCCGGCACTTTCCTTTTTTCTGCATACACAAAACTGATTGCTGTAGAGCCGTTCGAATGGGCATTCTGGGATCTCGGTATTCACAATAGCGTTGCAGTTTCCATCATTGCCCGCCTCTTCATCGGCCTGGAAGCAATGATCGGCTTATTTTTATTAGCACATATTTACCTGAAACAAGTCACATACCCTGCTGTACTCACGTTCCTCGGCGTTATGATTGCCTACCTGCTGATCATTATGGCCCGTCAGGGAAACACAGGCAGCTGCGGTTGCTTCGGTGACGCACTACCGATGAAGCCATTGGCGGCAATTGGCAAAAATTGTATCCTGATGGCCGTAACGATCGTGCTGATGCAGATTTATACAGTAAAACCATACAAAGGCCAGGAATGGTTTTCTGCCGTGATAGGAATGGCCGGGTTTGTAGCACCATTCGTAGCATTGCCGCTGAGCGAACGCGCTGAACCAATCGATCTGAACCCGCTGTATATGACCAACAATGAGACACCGCACATAGAGCTGCGTTCCGGCAAACACATCATTGCTTTTATGAGTCTCACCTGCCCACATTGCAAAAAAGCAGCTAAGGAACTGGAAGCTATTTACACTAAATATCCGCAGCTGCCGCTATACCTCGTCCTCAACGGACTCGATGGCGACGAAGCGCCGTTCTTCAAAGAAACCAATGCGCAGAATATTCCGCACAACCGTTTTGTAGGCGTAGAAGATTTTATCAAAATGGCAGGACGATACGTACCGGCTATCTATTGGGTGAATAACGGCATCAAAGAACGTACCGTCTCTTACATGGATCTCAGCGGTCCCGCAATGATGAGATGGGCAAATGCGAAATAATGTGCTGATGTGGACAATGCGGTAATGTGTTAATCAGTTAAAGGTTAAATGGCTAATCAGTCAGTTTGCAACAAATAATTTACAATAAAAATGCCTTACGCTGGAAGCCTTCCTCCTTTGGAGGAGCTAGAGGAGGCAAGTACCAAATCTCAAATGAATAACGGTCCCGACGGAACAATACTCCTACAACTGGTGGCTATGAAAATGCCATTCGGAAAATATAAAGGCACCCTTATCTGCGATCTTCCGGTTTCTTATCTGGAATGGTTTCAGAAGAAAGGATTTCCGCAGGGAAAACTGGGCATTTTACTCGAAACCATGTATGAAATTAAGCTGAATGGTCTCGAAAAATTGCTCGTTCCCTTAAAAAAAGCCTAATAATGTATGGTTTCGTTGTCTTGAACCAGCGAAATCAGTTAGTTTGCACGCAAAATTTTAAATAAATGAAAAAAATTCTCCTCCCTGCCCTGGTTGCAATTGGAGCTGCAGTAATGGGAAGCTGTAATAAAACAGAAAATACAGCTTGCCCGGTAATTGGCAATACTGCGCCACAAACGGAAATTGACTCGCTCACCAGTTACCTGAAAGCGAACAATATTACCGACGCAAAGCTCGACAGCAGAGGTTTCTACTATACGATTCTGGATTCGGGCAGCACGCCAAATTTAACAGCCTGCAACACAGCCGTATTTGACTATATAGGCAAACTCACAGACGCAAATGCTACCGTTTTTGACCAGGAACACGGCATTACGCTCGACCTCGTCAATCTGATCAACGGTTGGCGCGAAGGCTTGCCATATATCGGTATCGGCGGCCGTATCACATTGTATATTCCACCATCCCTTGGCTATGGTTCTACTGTAACCGGTATCATTCCTGCCAATGGTTATCTTGTATTTACGATCAGCGCTATACAGCTTAAATCATAGTCTCTGAGCGGCTTTAGATAGAATGTTTATTTTTGCGCCATGATTGAGTTAAACGAACTGGAAGAAGATTGGGGAGATCCGGAAGAGGAAACCGACGAGGAAGGCACCGCCCCCACGGAGCGGATGCGTATTCAAATCGGAAAGAAACAGGAACCGATCCGTATCGATAAATTTTTGATGAACCACATGGAAGGCGCTACCCGTAACAAGGTGCAGCAAATGCTGGATGGTGGCTTCATTACAGTAAATGGCAAGGAAACTAAAGCCAATTACAAAGTGCGTCCGAATGATGAGATCATCATCATAGAAACCCGCAAATCCGAAACCGAAGAAATCATTCCGGAAGAAATGCCATTGAACATTGTCTACGAAGACGATGCACTCATGGTTATCAATAAACCGGACGGAATTGTGGTACACCCGGGCTGTGGCAACTATACCGGTACGCTGGTAAATGGTCTTGCTTTTTATCTGCAACATGACACTGTGGAGCCAGAAGGCTTACCACGCGTAGGTTTAGTGCACCGTATTGATAAGGACACCAGTGGACTCTTATTGATTGCAAAAACACCAGAGGCAATGACTCATCTGGCCGCACAGTTTAAGAAACATACGGTACACCGCCGTTATATAGCACTGGTATGGGGTGATTTGCCGGAAGATGAAGGAACAATTCACGTGAATGTCGGTCGCAACCTGCGTTTCCGCAAAATCATGGATACTTTCCCCGATGGCGATCACGGCAAAGATGCCATCACACATTACAAGGTGCTGGAACGTTTCAACTATGTTACACTAGTTGAGCTTCGACTGGAAACCGGCCGTACGCATCAGATTCGAATACACATGAAATCGATCGGACATCCGTTGTTTAATGACGCCACTTATGGCGGTGACCACATCGTGAAAGGAACAGTCTTCAATAAGTACAAACAGTTCGTAGAAAACTGCTTTAAAGTTTTACCAAGACATGCCTTACACGCTAAGGAACTGGGCTTTATGCATCCTGTGAAGAACGAATGGATACAGTTTAGCTCTGAATTGCCGGAAGAGATGACCGAAGTGATAGAAAAATGGCGAACTTATACAAAAGGCATGACACGGCAACTCAAGGAAAAACTTGACAATCAATAATTTAAACTAGTACTATTTATATAAATCATTCGTTATTAAACGTTAATTTATATGTTAAATACCCCCAAAAGCGGGAAGAATGGGTATTTAGTGCTATCTTTGCTTTAGTTTTTATTTCATTAAATTTAATACAATGGCTTTATTAACCATTCATCCACAGTTTTTGTTCTCTATGCCAAGCGGCGGCGAATGGCTGTGGGTTATTCTGGCTATCATCATCCTTTTTGGTGGCAAGAAAATACCAGAACTGGCTCGTGGATTAGGTAAAGGAATTCGTGAGTTTAACGATGCCAAAGATGGTGTTAAACAAGAAATCGAAGCTGGTATGAAAGACAAAGAAAAAGCTCAATAAGCTTTTTCTTTTCATAATAGTTTTACCCTTCCGGGGTTATCTCCCGGAAGATTTTATTTTTTTATTTTATCTAAGCTTCCCGTAGGGTTGCATGGTTTCACCGCTCTAAAAAAACGATAAAACATGCAAATCAAAGGTCTTTTGTTCGCATCATTTTTAACCTTGTCTGCTCCAGTAATGGTTCAGGCACAAAAAAGCCTTAAAGCGCCGGTTGTAACTGCAGCCGACAGTATTAAGGAGGCTCAAAATAATTGCAAACCGACTACGGCGCCGATTATTCCGACCACACCAGCAATATTCAAACAACAGGATAACAATGCTGTGTGCGTAAAGCCAGTACCGCTGGCCGGGTCGAAATCCTATTTCGGTTCCATGAATGATTATGTGAATACTTTTGTACTCCAGTACATGAATTCGCATAATAAAACCCTTTCTGTTGTTCAAAACCGTAGCAACGACCATTTTTCATTGATGGAAAATGTGTTGACGCAGAACAATATTCCTAAAGAACTCAAATACCTCGCAGTAATTGAATCTGCGTTGAATAATAATGCGGTTTCTCCGGCAGGAGCTGTAGGTCCCTGGCAATTGATGAGCTCTACCGCTCGCATCCTCGGTCTTACGGTAAATGGCCGTCGTGACGACCGTAAAGACTGGTACAAGTCTACTACTGCTGCTGCAAAATATCTCGGACAACTGTATGGTCAGCTAAATGACTGGTTGCTCGTAGTTGCAGCTTACAATAGTGGTCCAACTCCGGTACAGCGTGCAATCGATAAAACCGGCAGCCGCAATTTCTGGGACATTAAACAATACCTGCCACGCGAAACACAAGGTCACGTACTGGCATTTATTGCTACTGCTTCCATTTTCGAACACCTCAGTCAGTTCATCGGTCTGAACAGTCTGCCGACGAGCTTCAATTTTTCGGAGACTCCGAATGATGTTGCTAAAGAGGCGACGCCAACCGCTCCGGCAAAACCTGCTTTTACTCAGGAAGAGCTGGCAGCTATGGCAATCGTTCGAGTATCAGATCCGCTGAGCCTTGATTTCATGGCGCAGGAACTGATGATCGACAAAAAATTATTGGCAAAATGGAATCCTGACTATGATGCGTTTTTATCTGGCGGTACTGCTGATAAATCCTATTCACTCCGGATACCTAAGGATAAACTGGATAAATTCCTCGAAAAGAAATCATACCTGATCGCTCGTTCGAAAAAGATTCTGGAAATCCCGGTATTTTAGTCTCGAAAAAATATTTTGCATTAAGTTTTATTTATCTTACCTTTGCATTCCCAAAAAGAAAAAAAGTTAAATGGCAAATCATAAAGCAACCAAGAAGGACGTACGTCAAAGTGAAAAACGCCGTGATCGCAATCGCTACTACGGTAAAACGACTCGTAATGCCATTCGTAAATTGTTAGCAATTACTGATAAAGCTGCAGCACAACAGGAATTACCTAAAGTCATCTCTATGATCGATAAACTGGCTAAGCGTAACGTTATTCACAAGAATAAAGCCAGCAACCTGAAATCAGGTATCGCAAAAAAAATGAACGTTTTAGCATAATCTAATTATGCTTTAATTTATACTTATTTCTTTTTAAAACCTGGTCCAAAAGACCAGGTTTTTCTATTTGATCTCACCTAGCCGCTCCGAAGGAGGGGAATCTCATTGCGAGTACCATATGCGTTTCCAAGTCCAGGATACCACGCATTCCCCCCACGAGAGAACATTCTTCGTGTCATTTGCCTCCTATGCCTCTTAGGTATATCTCCGCGAGAAACTCCTTTAGCACCGCTTTAAGCGACCTCCTCCAGCTTTAGGCTTTCAGCTTTTGTTAAAAAAATCTAAAAACAAACTGACCTGTTTGCATTTACGAAAAGATTCGTAGATTTGATTACGAAAACATTCGTAGATCATGAACAAGAACACTAAACCAACAGAAGCGGAACTGGAGATTCTGAATATACTTTGGGAAAAAGGCGCATCAACCGTAAGGCAGGTGCACGAGACTTTGGAACAAAATAAAGAAAGCGGTTACACCACTACGCTGAAGCTAATGCAGATCATGTTTGAAAAGGGCTTATTAAAGAGAGACGCCAGCAGCAAAACGCATACTTATGAAGCGTTAGTGACCCGCGCACAAACACAAGGACAAATGATCCAACGCATGGTAGATACCATGTTTAAAGGATCTGCAGCGCAACTGGTCATGCAGGCGCTGGGCAATTATAAAGCCGATGAGGATGAACTGTCGCAGATTCGTGAGTACCTGGACCGCATCGAGCAAGAACAGAAAACAAAAAAAGCATCATAATTTTTTATCCCTTCACTTGAAATTCATTCACCACCGAAAAACAAAATTTTATGCTACCAGGAGCATCAATTTTTATTCACTCACTTGGCTGGACAATCGTCCACTCGCTATGGCAGGGCGCATTAGTAGCTGCAAGTCTCGGTATTATATTTAAACTGGCGCCGCGGTTATCGTCACGGATTAAATATCACCTGAGTGTTGCCAGCTTTTTCTTTCTGTTTGGCTGGGTAATCACAACAGGCATCATACAATGGCAACGGCTCAATACCTCACCAGTTGTGGTGACCGAAAAAACAGGCCAGAATGTGGTGAAAACCTATGTAATCAGCAATGCTAGCAGCGAAACCTATACCGAACATTTATTGCGTCCGCTGATGCCAACGCTGGAACCTACGTTTTCCTGGCTGGTAGCACTATACTTTCTCGGACTGCTCATCATGACGGTGAGACTTGTGCGGAGCATTACCGATACATTTCGCACCAAACGTTTTAATGAAGTGCCGGATGATAAATGGTACCAGACACTGGAAATGCTGAAACAGCGCATGGGTATTGACTCAGAAGTATGGCTACGCATCAGTCGCAGTATTACAGTACCTATTGTCATGGGCTTTATAAAACCGCTGATCATATTGCCCGTAGCTGTTTTGAACCAACTCAGCGAAGATCAGCTCGAAGCCATTTTATTACACGAACTCGCGCATATCAAACGCCAGGACTACCTGGTTAATATGCTCCAGAATATAATTGAAACAGTATTGTTCTTTAATCCTTTCGTATGGCATATCTCTTCGCAGATACGCCGTGAACGGGAACATTGCTGCGACGATCTTGTTATCTCCTGTACAGAAAACCCTTTCACCTACGCCACTGCTTTGGCGGCTCTTGAAAAACAGCGCGTGCAGGCTCCGGATCTTGCATTAGCTGCTTCTGGCAAAAAGCAATATTTATTTCAACGTATCAAAAGGATCATGGAAATGGAAAAACAACCATTCAGTAACAGTAAAGCCGCCAGCTTAGTACTTATCATTTGTGGTCTCGGATTAATCGCACTTTTATTCACTCCTTCTTTCGCCCAAAATCTGAAAAACACCAAAGACAAGGATAAAGACAAAACAACCGTCTGGATTTCCGATGAACGTCTGCGCGTGAAAGACGCCAAGGGCAATGAAAAAGTTTACAACACACTGGAAGAATGGCCTGCGGCTGAAAAAGTAAAAATGGCCAAAGAATATTCGGACAAAGGCATGAATCTTTATTTCGGTCCGAAAAACCGCCAGTTGGTACTGACTGATGATGGCAACGATACACGTATTATTGCTGCAACACACCCGATTGCACCGACGCCGCCACTTGCGTCACGGGCTCCGCTCGCTCCGCCGGCCCCTGTACCCGCACCAGCTTGCGCCACAGCGCCTTTACCTCCAATAGCACCTTACGGTTCAGCGATTCCGGCACCGGTTGCCGCCCCAATGGTACCAATGGCTCCTATGCCGCCAATGCATGCTGTAATTGAAGAAGACGGCGATAACGATTCTGATTTTAACGTCATGACGATCGTCAATAATTCGCTTCAGCAGGTAAATTGGGACACCATCAATGCAACCGTAAACAATGCAATGACGAGTGTAGACTGGAAAGAGATTCAGAAAAATATCGATAAAGGCATGAAGGATGCGCAGCGGGAAATAAATGATCCCAAAGTAAAAGCGCAAATACGCGCCAGCATCCGGGAAAGCAAACGGGCTGTAGAAGAAGCCATGCGTACCAGCAATGAAGAAGTTCGCCGTGCCATGCAAGAAAGCAGACAGGCCGTGAACGACGCTATGCGCACCAGCAATGATGAAATGCGCCGCTCCATGGAAGAAAGCCGGAGAGTCATGCAGGAATCACGCGAACAGCAACGGCAGGCTTCTGCACAAACCCGTATCCAAAACCAGGCAATGGAAGAGAGCCGGAGAGCTATGCAGGAATCGCGCGAACAGCAACAGCAGGCTTCTGCGCAAGCCCGCATCCAATACCAGGCAAGTGCTGAAGACGCTAAGAAAAACCACACTAACTTCAATCGTATGCTGAGCGATATGGAAAGTCAAAAACTGATTGACCGCAACGACAAATACAAGATTGAAAAGAAAGATGGTCATCTCTACATCAACGGCGAAGAACAGCCACAGTCGATATACAATCAATACCGTGAATATCTCAACGGCGATGAAATCAAGATCAAAGGAAATAAAAGCAATTTGAGCATCTCTGTAACAAACAATGATTAGTTTCCTGAGTGCCGAACAATGTGGTAAAGGAGATATTGACCAATACCCAAAAGGTAAAACCTAAAATGCAATAAGAAATAGCCTTGCCACGAGCAAGGCTTTTTTTATCTTGCAGATACGACTTTGACGCCGTGCAAATCTCAAATTTCAAATCGCAAATAATAAACCATGGATATTGTTCTGGAAAATGAAAAGCTGAAAGTGAAAATTCACCCGCGTGGCGCCGAATTGCAAAGTATTTATCACAAAGAATATAAGCAGGAATATATGTGGAACGGCGATCCCACACATTGGGCCAAGTTCTCTCCTATTCTTTTTCCGGTTGTCGGGCAGCTGAAGGACAATACCTATTATTATAAAGACAAGGCATATTCATTATCCCGTCATGGTTTTGCCAGAGAAATGATGTTTGAAACTTCACTGGTAACAGAAACAAGTGTTCGCTTTTCTTTAAAAAGTAACGAAGAAACGCGACGCAATTACCCTTTCGATTTCGAACTGTGCATTCATTACAAAATTGAAGGCGATCAATTATACACAGGTTATGAAGTAATCAACACAGGAACCGAAATTATGTATTTCTCAATCGGTGGACATCCCGCTTTTGCGGTACCGCTGGAAAAAGGGCGCGATTATGGTGAGTATAAAATAGAATTTAGCGAAGAAGAAACCGCACCTCGCTGGCTCATTAACGACGGACTGATTTCTGTTTCTGCCCCATTTCTCGATCACCAGAAATCTTTTAAACTATCGAACGAGCTTTTCGCCAAAGATGCAATTGTGCTGAAACATTTGTCTTCAAAAACAGTTTCGCTTTGTTCTGATTCCGGCCATCGGGGTCTCACCATCCGGATTGAAGGCTTTCCTTTCCTCGGCATCTGGGCGGCACCGAATGCACCGTTCGTTTGCATTGAACCCTGGTGTGGCATCGCCGATTCGCAATTTCACAACCAACAGCTCACAGAAAAAGAAGGAATTATTTCATTGGATGCCGGCGCAAGCTGGCTGCACGAATGGGAGCTGCTGCTCTTCTAAATTCAAAAGTAAAAAGTCAAAACCTAAGTTTCGTCCCCTGAGTCTAACAACACAAATTATAGATCCGTACATTTTGAATTTTGACTTTTGAATTTGACTTAAACAAGGTCAATTTCAAACAACAATATTTTTTCGTCATTTTTCAGACCATAGAGTTTACGGGAGTGAACCTGGAAAGAAGTGAACATTTCCATCAACTGCTCTGCCAGTCGCATATCTCGTTCTTCAGTGTATAACTCTTCTTTGTCGTCCTCATCCGTCAAACTATCACGATACGTTTTATAGGCTTCATTTTGTTCAAGATCTCTGTCTATATTCGCATACATTTCGTTGATCAATGGTGACATGTCACCTAGACCAAAATCAAACAATAATTCCAAAAGTGTTTCTTCGTCCTTAAAAATCTGGTTTTTTATAAACATTCGATGTTGTTTGCTTTCACAAAGTTACTGCATCTTTGTGCCGGCAAAACATTTTGACGTAAATTGTTTGACCTGTCTAATTTTTTTACACAAGCCCGATAAAACATTAGACTTTTTTATTTAACTTAACAATAAATGGTATCACATGAACACTGCAGTTCCCGAGAACAAACAACAGATTATTATCAACGTACTTTCGAACGCAAAATTGTCCACAGACGACGAGATCATTTTTTATTTACAGAGTAAAACAAAAATTCACAAAGATCTGATCACACAGATTGTCGTGAACGAACGCCCTATGTTTCTGGAAAACGACCAGCATAAAATAGATTTCAGCAAGTACTTCTAAAACATACGGACAAACAAGGCGGCTTCAAGATATTTCTAAGGAAAAGATTACCATTTCTGATTTGCTTTTCACTATCAGTAAATCTTCCGGAATGAAAAAAATATTGCTGTTTTTGCGTTGCATAATGCCGGGTTTATTATTGACCGCGGCATTCAATGCATTCTCCCAACAGAAAGGAGACACTATTGCCGTTTATTTTGCTTTTAATAAAAGTATTGTAAACGATGCAACGCAAAGCTACCTTGACTCACTATTATATAATGAAGTACTCACCCCCGATAAAGATGTAAAGATCATCGGCTATGCCGACTACGTAGGAACAAACATTTACAACGACACGCTGTCGCAAAAAAGAGCAATTGCAATTCAGGATTATCTCTACACAATGGGCTTCAAAGCCGACAATATCCACCTGGTTGTAGGCAACGGAAAAATTGAACGGAAAGGCATGAAAGACCTGCAGGGCTATGCGCCCGACCGTAAAGTGGATATTGTACTTACGCACGCCGAATTAAAAAGAAAAGCAAAACTGACGCCGCCTGTCAAAAAACAGGAAGAAGCGCCGGCTGCGGCCAGTATTAATCAGCAGATAAAACAGCCGGTTTTCAAGAAGAAAGTATTTCCGCCTGCAATTACTGTGACCAACCTGGAAGAAATTACCCAGTTGAAAGTAGATGAAACAGTGGTGCTGAATAAAATTTATTTTCCTGCCGGACGACATTATGCAACTGAAGGTTCACAAATGCAGATGGACCAGTTATATGATGTACTGACCGCGCACCCTTCTCTCAGAATCCGTATTGAAGGCCACGTCTGCTGCGTATACTGGTATACCGATGCTTATGATGAAGATACCCAGAGCTACAATCTGTCCGTCAACCGCGCCCGATACGTTTATGGCTATCTGCTCCGCCGCGGCGTTGATCCGGACCGTCTCGATTTTATCGGATTTGGCCGCACGCGCCCAGTAATACAGGAAGAACACACTGAGGAAGAAGCACAGTTAAATCGCAGAGTAGAGATCCGGATTCTTTCTAAATAACTTAATTCAGTTGACAATGAACAGTTGACAATTGACAGTTACTCGTGTCGATCACAAATACTCATTCTTAAATAACAAGACTTTTAAACCAGAGTTTCGAATCTCCGGTTAAGCATCGTTGCGACGCATTACGTTCATCTGAAGAATTACTATGGCACTCAATAAGTAAACCAATAAACCATAATCATGCGACAACACGGACACTGTCAACTGTCCATTGTCAACTGTCAACTATTTCTTCTTATAAGTAAGGGAGTAAATCGCAATTCCCCCTCCGGCCAATGCAGCGCAGCCGATACAAACTGCCGGCCAGCCACCTGTTTTCCATAACCAAAGACCGAAGGCCGATCCACAAGCGGTACCGATAAAACTGATCGTCATAAATACCGTATTGAGCCGGTTGCGCGCTTCCGGAATCAATGCATAAACACGTGTCTGGTTGGAAACGTGTACACCCTGCAATCCGAAATCCAGCAGTATAATGCCCAGAATAATTCCCACCACAGAGCTTCCACCGAAATAGAGTACGAAGAAACTTATAAATAGCACGATGAGCCCAAAACCAATTGCTACCCGCGGACTTCTTTTATCCCCCATTCTACCGATGATCGGCGCAGCGAGCGCACCTGCGGCCCCAGCTAAACCAAACAAACCGATTGTTCCGCTGTCAAAATGAAAAGGTTCACCGCCCAGCAATAAAACCATAGTAGTCCAGAACGCGCCAAAAGTAGCAAACGATAAAGCATTGATCGCCGATGCTTCACGCAAAACGGGTTGCTCTTTGATCAGCGTGAGTAAAGACCGCATCAATTCAGCGTAGCTACCAGAGAATTTTGGTTCATTCTTCGGAAAACGAAGCAACATGAGCACAAACAAACCGACGCAGAGCACCGCTGCAATCCAAAACATGGACGTCCAGCCGTAGAGCTTTCCAATAAAACCACTGATCGTTCGCGAAAGCAAAATCCCCAGTAACAGGCCGCTCATGATCGTGCCGATTGTCTTGCCTCGTTGGGCAGGATTGGCCAGATGGGCCGCAAGCGGAAGAATAAGCTGAGGAACTACCGAACTGAAGCCAATGAGAAAACAGGCAATTTCTAAGACCAGAAATGTAGGCGCCTTCGCTGCAATGATCAGCGAAAGAATAGCCAGAACCGTTGTTCCGAGAATTTGTTTTTTACGTTCCAGACGATCGCCGAGTGGCACCAAAAAAAGTAAACCAGCCGCATAGCCGGCTTGTGTGATGTATGTAATCCGTCCGGCAACGCTTTCCTCAATATTAAAGTGTTTTGCGATCAGGATGATCAACGGTTGGCAATAATAAATATTAGCTACAATCAATCCCGTGCAGAGCGCCATTATAGCGACATCCGATTTTTTTAACGACATGGTTCGCAAAACTATGTCAATTTGCAGCGATGCGCATTTGTAAAGTTGTATAGGGGTATAGTTGGTTGAGTTGTAAGTTGTAAGTTATAAGTCCTAAGTTGTAAGTTCTATGTTTTAGGCGCTCCATTTTAGTGTACGTTTTAAATGTTGAGCTTCCGGACTTATAATATAAAATCCGCAATCAATAAATCAAACAAATCAAGCGCTTAGAATCGCCTTAAATCCTTCCTAAAATAGTACGTACTATTTCCCCAAATAGTACGTACTATTTGCTCAACAAGTACGTACTATTTAGACAGCAAGTACGTACTTGTTGAGCTAGTCTTCCGGTTGATATTTAAAACCTAGCGGGGCAGCAGTCCGGGCTTTAAGCTTTTGGCTTTCTGCTTTAAGGTTTTAGCGTAATTTTGCCGGATGGCGAAAGAGAATAAAAGTTGTCAGAGCTGCGGCATTCCATTTGATAAGGATCCCAATGGCGGCGGCACCAATGCCGATGGGTCTAAAAGCACTATGTATTGCAGCTATTGTTATAAAGATGGCAAATTTGTGCAACCAGACTGGACCGCGGAAGATATGCAGGCATATGCTGCAAAAAAACTGGAACAATACGGCATTCCCGGCTTTATGGCCAAACTGCTGACAAAAGGTATTCCGAAACTGGAACGCTGGAAACAATCATAATTTCTTAACAGGATTATCGTTAATATATATTTTTTGACGGCATGAAGTTTTCATAGTTTTATATTAATAAAAAACGTAGGACTATGGCTACCGAAAACAAAAAAAACGACGACAAAAAATATCCGGGCTATCCGCATTATCCTTCCAAGGATGATCTTACGCAGCCAAACAATAATAACGGCCGTCTTGAAAATAAACAACCGCGCCGCGAGCCAACAGATAACACAGAGGAAGATCCGGATACCGACATCGTGATGGGTACCGATGCAGATGTTACTGATGATGACCTGCGCATGCTGGATCGTGCAGATCAAGGCATGGCCTACGGCGATGATAAAAATCTGATCGACGCCTCACTCGATGATGAAGATGATGATGGAGACCCTCTGAATGAGGAAGGTTTCGGCGATGAATTATCCGGAGTTGATATGGATGTACCTGGCAGCGAAGCGGATGATGCAGATGAACTCATCGGTGAAGAAGATGAAGAAAATAATTACTACAGTTTAGGCGGAGACCGCGAAGACGAACGGGAAAATGAAGACTACTAATGCCTGATGTTCCGATCGCTGATATCTGATTTAACTGACTTTCAACAATAGACAGTTGACCCGTTCATAAAACACAAAAAAGGAATAGACCACACTGTGATTTATTCCTTTTTCTTTTGCCCGGGATTGAGATCTCTGGCTTTATTATAATACCACCATTTTAAATGGACAATGAACAGTTGACGATTGACTTCTGTCATCTTGATGTGTAGTTATACACCGTTATCAACCGTCAATTGAATATTGAGTTTCTGAAACACGCCTTTCACGATGCGATCGCAGCGAATGAGATGGAACGGATAGATCGCATCTGTTTTGTAGTAAGCACTGATCTTATCTTTGAGCATGCTTTTGGCACGGTTCAGACGTACTTTCACGTTGATACGTCCAATACCAATAGCAGCAGCCGCTTCCTTCACGGAAAGGTCTTCCATTTCGCGAAGTACAAACACCAGGCGGTATTTTTCCGGCAGCTCACTCAAAGCATGTTCCAATGCCTTGCCCAATTCTTTGTTTAATAAATGATCATCGGGCACCGGCACATTATCTCTGATTTCCATTTCGTGTTCCTCCTTATTAATTGTATGTCCCTGAAACTTCTTTTTCCAGGCCAAACACTCATTGATATGTATCCGCACTATCCATGTACTGAACATAGATCTGCGTTCAAATTTTCCCAGATTTTCGTACACCTTTATAAAGGTGCTCTGCATGGCATCTTCTACGTCCATCTCCTGACCCAGGATAGCCATACCGATTTTAAACAAACGCGGATTATAGCGTCTGATGATCACTTCAAACAATCTGGGCGAACCTTTCTGTATTTCCTCAATCAACTCAATGTCCGACATCTGGTCGGTACGCAACGAGATTTGGCTCATGTGTAAGTATTAGATAACTGAAAAGTAAAAAACGTTACAAAAAATCGCCTATTTTTTTTGTAACCTTTTTCCCGGTTCTGTATCTATTCAATAGAGTCCAGCTATTTTCTTTCAGGCTAAAACGGGGAGTTTGCCAGATAAAAAGCTGAATACCTGCTTACTATGACTATCGTTACAAGAGATCAGATCGAACATTATCTGCTTCAGGGTAATTATAAAGATGCTATCGCATTGCTTTATAAGAATTACTCAGCAATGCTATATGGCTATATTTTAAAATTCATTTCAGATGAATATGAAGCGCAGCAGATCCTGGTAAATCTTTTCACATCCCTTCCATCGATGCTATCGAAAGAGGTTGGGCAGTTAAACAGTGTTTACTGTTGGCTGCAGCAAAAAGCCCGTCATTTTATATTAACGGCTCCGGGACTCAAGGAAGAAGATGCAATAAGCGCCAGAAGATTTGAATTTCTACAAAATGCTGCCGAACGCGACCAGGTAATTTTTATGCGCATTTATCTGCAAGGCCGCTCCCGCCGGGAAGTTGCCTATGAATTGGGACTTACGGAAGAAACAGTTGCCCAATCATTGTATCATTCCATAAAGATTCTGAGAAAATAGTTATTGCCAGCCGCACCAGGAACAATCTGGCAGCTGCCAGGTAAAAATCCGATAAGCCGCCGGCTTGTTCTAACTGCCGTATACTTTTGATATTTCAGATTTCGTAGACAGAATGGTTGTTTTTATTCCATTGCCCGTTACCCTGCATCGAATTCTCACATCGCCGTATTATTTTTACGCTACTCACGAAATCTAACCACTATGTTTTTTCTTTTGTCTATTCTGGCCCTTGGCCTGTTTATCGCGCATGTGATTTTGCTGTTCACTTCATTTCCTCAAAAAGGATTTCAGCGCTCGCGATATTTTTATTCGCACCTCACGTTGTGGCTCACCGGCATTATTGTTTTTGGTCTTACCACCCTTTATTCAGGCGACGGCCAATCTGTGTTGCTCGATTATTTTGACACACCGGTAAAAAAAATAATGATCCTTGTGGTTACGCTGATCTTATCCATCACCGCACATCTGATAGTAAAGACGCTGGTACTGCCGAAAAAGAAAGCAGTTCCTGCTACCTGATAAAATAACAGTAAATGAAAACGCCCGCTGCACTAAAATGCTTGCGGGCGTTTTTTATTTCCAGGGATTGTTGCCGAATGAATACGAAACAGTCAGCATTGGGCCCTGGTACCCTCCTCTATAATTCCCTTTCCAGTCATCCCTTTCTATATTTGATTTTACTACAAAACCATTGTAAGCGACGTTGACATTAAGATTTTGCAACGGAGTATAAGTTAAACCGAGCAAGCCATTGAAGACACTTCCATAAACATTATTCACCGTCAGGGAAAAATAAGAAACCGCCCCGTTGAGCGCCCAGTTCCGTGAGATTGAAAGTCCGCCCCAGATACCTAAATCAGGTAAAGGCGTTGTAAAATTAAAATGGTCCGCAAAATGCGCAGTAGCCAAAGCATTGTTCACTTTTACCGTGGCATCAACTGCGAGTCCCACCCGAAGCTTCAATATATGCACACCGGCCAGCAGCCCCATTTCATATCTGGAATTAGAAATGATTGCGTAACCATAGGAAAGGTGAAAGACATCGGCATTAAAATAGGCATGCGTTGGGGCCTCTAACGGATAAGTACGATTTTTAAATACTACTTCTTTGGTCAACATTTTATCTGCTGTACGATAGAAGGAATGATACGCGAGTGTAAAACGAGATCTCCTCGATGCTCTCCATTGCGCCTCGCCATAAAAAGATTTTGTCATGGTAGCAAAACCCAGGTCTTTCTCAAAATTTATGTCCGTTCCAGATGTCCCGTCGAGATAACTGGCAGACATATTCGTGTTACTGAATAACGCAAATAAACCAGCTGAAACTGTAAATCTTTTTACAAACCAGGGAGCGGACTTCTTTGCTTTAGCAGTGTCTGTAAACGCTGTTTCATTTTCACGGTTTTCGATTATTACCTGAGCTTCTGCGGTATAAAACTGGCTTGCAATCAAGAGTAAAAGAAACAGCTTTTTAAATATCCTAATGGTCATGTATTTTCGACAAATATTCATAACCAACAGAAGATCAATTACCATGCCATTTTTCGCAACAACAACAGACGAGCGATTAACACACCACTAACAATACCTATAATGGCGGCAAATAAATTTTATTGATGCAAAAGGGGGAACCAAAAAGATTACTCTATTTCCAGGAATAATTGCCAAAAGAATAGCCTACAGTCAGCACTGGACCATTATAATTCCATTTCAAATCACCTTTCCAGTTGTCCCGTTCTACATCAGCTTTTATGTTGAGACCTGTATACGCGAGACAAAGCCGAAGATTTTTTACCGGGCTGTAATTTATACCCAACGTGCCGCCGAGAATTCTGCCGTAGATATTATCAACAGAAAGAGAGAGCCAGCCAAACTCCGCATTGATCGACCAGTTTTTTGCAAAAGCATAGCCGCCCCAGACACCGAGATCCGGCAATGGCGCGGTAAAATTAAATTCATCGCTGTAACTGGCACTGCCAGCTCCTGTGTTGGCGGAAATACCTACACCTGTTTTCATGATATGCGCACCGATCAAAAGACCTACCTCGTATTTAGGATTAGTGATAATTGCATAACCGTAAGAAAAACGTACGATGTCTGTATTGAAATGAGCGTTTACCGAAGCGCTGATCGGATAAACATTGTCTTTGAAATCGATTTCTTTTTGCAAAGTTTTATCGGCGCTGCGATGTAAAGAATAGTAAGTAATATCAAACCGCGATCTCCGTGAAGCGCGCCACTGCAGGTCTGCATAAAAAGATTGTGTAGACGATTTAAAACCGAGATCGTCTTCCAGATCAATATTGGTACCGATAGAGCCATCGGTAGTACCTACTTTGATGCTGGTATTATTGATTGGCATAAATAAACCTGCCGACAAAGTAAATCTTTGGACAAACCACGGCGGTGTGGGTTTCTCTTTTTTCTCCTTAAGCGAATGAATACTTTTTGATCCGCCGGCATCGGAAAGCTGCGCGTGTGTAATATCAGCTGCGGCCACAACCAACGCTACTATAAGCCCCAGGGCTTTTACATTGAAAGTCCAATTCCCACTTTTCATAACAGATCTTTTTAGATGATCGTTGACAGAATAAACTATGCAAATGAAAACGGTAAAAACTTCGGTATTCTAATTGCTAATTTCGGCATAAATATGATGCCTTCGCCTCGCAATTTTTTGTCCTCTTACCGTAAACAGGCTTTATCCCAACAGATTATAAAAAAGATATTGTGCCAGAAATTTGCAAAATCAGGAACCTTAACTATCTTTGCAGTCCGATACAAACGGAACGGCTGCGTAGCTCAACTGAATAGAGCATCTCACTACGGATGAGAAGGTTTCAGGTTTGAATCCTGACGCGGTCACAACGAAAAAGTCTTGAACTAATCTTCAAGACTTTTTTATTTTCCAGCAATTAGTTTCAACGTAAAATCTTCTAATTACGGTCCCAATAAGCTGCTGCAAACTCTTTAGCGAAGTCCTGCAATGAAATACCTCGGGATGCCGGCAATTTATTTCTGTTATAATCTTCCGTAAAACTCCCATCACGTAATGCCTCGCCAATCTCCACCATATAAGTTCTGGCCATCTCTTCAGAATAACCATTCTGCACTAAACTGCTTAAAAGCTGTTCATCCGTAAATTCAACCCAGCTAACATCAGACCTTTCAACTGCGAGACCTAATACGTTCGCAATTTCAAAACCATTCTTCTCATCACTAACGATATATTGGATTTGCTTTCCGGAAATCGAAAAATCATTCAACGCGTTAAAAGCGACATCCGCTATATCGGCCGGATGCGTCAAGGGCAACTTTACCGAGCCGCTGAAATTATTACCTAGCATATTCTGGTATTTTATCATTGACACTGCACCGAAAAAATTGCTCATAAACATTCCCGGACGCAGGTGCAGCACATTTAACCCTACGATTTCATTCAGCTTTTGCTCTACATAGAAATTAGCCCCGGTAGGACCTAAACCATTTTCAAGATGCGCGCCAATGCTGCTTAAATTCACTGCGTATTTCACACCAGTTTCTTGCACAGCGTACGCATATTGAGCACCAACCTTTTTGATATAGTTTTTTAAATCGGCAGTATTAAAATTTGGTGGAATCATCAGATAAACTGCGTCGCTTCCCTCAAATGCCGATTTCACAAAAGAATAATCCGCAACAGAACCAATTAACGGCGTTGCATTAAACCCTTTAATTTCTTCCACTCGTCCTGCATTAGAACTGATCAGTTTTACTTCATGACCGGCTGATGTTAATTTTTCAACGAGCACACGGCTGATGTTTCCTAAAGAACCTGTTACTGTAATTTTCATGTTTTTTGACTTTTAATTTTCTTTGTCAAAGCTAGGTTTATACTTACTTTTATACCAGTACTTACCCCATAGTAAGCATCATTATGACCGCAATAAAACAGACATCAGTTATCCAGGAAAACAAAAAAAATGCATTTGCCGCCTGCCCGGTAACATTTGTAATGGAGAGAATTGGCGGATACTGGAAACCCATTATTTTATTTAATCTCTTGACAGGCACTAAACGATATAGTGAGCTGAAAAAATCTATACCCGCCATTACTGAAAAAATGTTGATTCAGCATTTGAAGCAATTAGAAACGGACGGATTAATTATCAGAAAATCGAAACCTGTGGTACCACCTTATGTGACTTACGAGCTGTCGAAACAAGGAAAAGCATTAAAACCTGTTTTGCGCGCAATGGCGGAATGGGCAGTCGGTCACGGAGGGAAACAGTCGAAACAGTTTTCGAAGCAGATGGCGGATTTCCCGCTATAAACGCGAGCATCGACGAACGTTAATTATCTACTGTCAACTAAATAACAATGAAAAGATTACTCCGCACCATTTCACAACATGAGAAATTGCCGATCAGACTCAGCTCTGCAGCCCGCCATGATTTGCCTGCCGACGTAATACGCAAGCTGGCGCAGCCTCACCGGATGGAGTTTTACTTTTTTGTATTTATCGAGAAAGGAACTGCAACCTATAATGTGGATATGACAGATATTACACTTACCGACGGACAAGTGCTTTTTGTGTTGCCCAACCAGATATTTGCACCGCCGCCAACCATTGATCCGACTCTAAAATACTATAAACTTGCTTTCTTCGATCAGATACTGGCCATGTTGCCACAGCAATATGCTTTTCTGGTAAACTCGCTGAAAACACAGGTAGTTCACACCGATGAAGCTGCAAGAGAACGAATAAAATCTGTATTTGAGATACTGGCGAAATTGCTGCATACCGATACGAGGATGAAAGAAACAGAAATTCTGCTCGTCTATCTGGGCGCGTTGCTGGCTGAATTTAATAATGCCTACTTCAGGCAAGACGGAATAGCGACTGCTCATCCACGCTTATCAAAGTATATCGAATTCCAGGTTACAGTTGAAAACCATTTAACCGAACAGCAGTCCGTCAACACAATTGCGGCACAACTCGCAGTGACAACAAACAGTTTGTATGCGCTTGTGAAAGAATTCTCCGGGGTTTCTCCGAAAGAATTTATTACACACCGATTGATTTTAGAAGCACAGCGAAAACTACATTATTCCAATCTTTCCGTCAAAGAACTAGCATACGAACTCGGCTTTAGCGATCCCGACTATTTCTCCAGATTATTCAAAAAAACAACCGGAAAAAGCGTCCGGAAATATTTAGAAGAGCTGCAGGATTTGTCCGGTACTTAATACGATTTGTCCATTTCTGAAGAATATGGTTCCGTTAGCTTTGCTCTGATTTATAAACAAACTCAAAAATGAAAACAGCATTAATAACCGGCGCCAACAAAAGCATTGGATTTGAAATAGCCAAACTGCTTTTGCAAGAGGGCATCTATGTTTTTGTAGGCAGTCGTGACCTGGAAAAAGGCGAACAAGCCGTCAAAGAACTGAAAGCTTCAGGATACAACAATGTAACAGCAGTAGCACTCGATGTCATCAACGACGAATCCGTTAAAGCAGCCCGCGAATATATTGGTCAACAAACCGGAGTACTTGATATCTTAATCAACAACGCAGGCATCAGCGGCGGCATGCCACAATCCGCACTTACAGCAAGTTTAGATCAGTTCAGAAAAGTGTATGAGACGAATGTTTTCGGTGTGGTAAATGTAACGCAGGCATTTATGGATTTATTACAAAAATCTCCTGCGCCGAGAATTGTGAATGTGAGTTCCAGCCAGGGTTCTATCACTTTACACAGCGATCCGAATTACAAATATTACAACCACAAAGGCGCTGTTTATCTTTCGTCGAAATCCGCATTGAATATGTATACGGTAGTGCTGGCGTACGAACTGCGTGACACACCGTTTAAAGTAAATGCAGTTAGTCCGGGTTTTACCAAAACGGATTTCAACAACAACCGTGGCACAGGCACCGTTGAAGACGCGGGCAAAAGAGTTGTCAAGTATGCATTGATTGGTGAAGATGGTCCTAGTGGTAAGTTTTTCTGCGAAGAAACAAATCCGGAAACGGGAGAAATTCCCTGGTAATCTACTTCCCAAAAGCCCTGTCCGATTGATACATTCGGACAGGGTTTTCAGTAACGGCTGAGTTGCTGTTCAAAGTCCTATTCTGCTTTTTTCATTTTCTCTTCGAGTTCATCGATATCACTTGTCTTTACCTTCCCCGCACGTTTATAATTTGCCATTATCACACCGGTTGGTGTAATCGTTGTTTCCGTCAAAGCAAACGCCGCAGGAATCACCCCATCACCAAAAAACTTCTTTCCTTTGCCGAGTGTCAGTGGATAAATCTTGAGCCAAAGCTCATCCACCAAATCATGCTTAAACAGCTGCTGCACAAGCTCACCACTGCCGTGTACCTGTATATCCCCACCTTGGGAATTTTTCAGTTTTTCTATATCGGCTACATTTTCAAGGAAAACACAATGCTGCCAATCCGACCTTTTTTTCGTTTTTGAAAGCACATATTTGGTAACATCGTTAACGCCAGGCCAATACTGCTCATGCGTTGGCCAATAACCTTCAAAGATGTCAAATGTTTTCCGGCCTAAAAGAAGATCTGCAGGTTTCAATTGTTTTTTAAGGGCACTCATGCCTACTTCGTCAAAATAAGGAGCGACCCATCCTCCATATTCAAACCCACCTGAAGTATCCTCTTCCGGTCCACCTGGCGCTTGCATTATGCCGTCAAGCGTAATCATGGATAAGACAATTATTTTTCTCATAGCTGTTGCTGTTTAGAAGTGATTTATTGTCGCTACAAATCTCGGCAAGATTACTCTCGCAGTCACGGTGCAATTGCGACAATAACTATGTGAAACACGAAAATACCTGGCTATTTATTATGCAGAAATCCGGACCTTCACCCCTACTCACCATGCAATCCTAAACACTCGACCAAAATGATTGGCATCCTTGTTGCGCTCGCTTTTTCCTGGATATTGCTCCGGTTCATCTGCAAAAAGAACCTTTCTGTGCTGGGCATTTACCCAACAAAAAAACGCGGATTTGATTGGCTTGTTGGATTTTCATTAGCTGCCGCTACTTGCACGGTCTACCAATTATTGACAACCACTTCTGTCGATAATCGTTGGACTTTAAATACAAACCTTACGGTAAGTGTTATACTTGGAGGTTGCTGGTGGACACTCAAATCGGTATTATTCGAGGAGCTGCTTTTCAGAGGTGCTTTACTTTTTATCGCTATTGAAAAATTCGGATTAAAAATCGCCTGTTTCCTTTCTGCTATTTGCTTCGGTATTTATCATTGGTTTTCTTACAATGCATTCGGCAATCCTGCGCAAATGATCATCATTTTTCTCATGACAGGATTTTTCGGGTACACGCTTGCTTTCGCATTTGCAAAAACAAAATCAATCTACCTGCCAATTGGCGTGCATTTAGGCTGGAATCTGGTAAATATAGTTGTGTTTTCAAATGGACCGCTGGGACCGCAAATTTTGATAAAAATGAATAGCAACAAACCGGAAGGCTTGTTATCGCTGGCAATCTTTTTGTTTCAGGGATTAGCTATTCCAATTTTGACCTTATTCTGCGTAAAGTATCTGACAAAACACAATCATCAGATGTTTCAAATAGCACACAACTATGATAACTATCTATTTCCTGTATTGCGCTTCCGAAACCTGCTCCATCCATTCCACCACCTTCCCGTTCAGGCTTTCCTGAATGGCGATGTGCGTCATGCCGTTTGTTGCCGTTGCTCCGTGCCAATGTTTTTCATTCGCATCAAACCAAACAATATCGCCAGGAAAAACTTCCTCAACCGGGCCACCCTCTTTCTGCACCCAACCGCAACCCGAAGTAATAATCAAAGTCTGCCCCAACGGATGTGTATGCCACGCAGTTCGTGCACCGGGCTCAAATGTAACGCTGGCAGCGGCTCCACGTCTGGAATCATTTGGGTTGAATAAAGAATCAATTCGAACCGCTCCGGTAAACCAATCTTCCGGACCTTTTGCTGAAGGTTGTGTGCCAATTTTTGTGATTTGCATGGTCGCTTTTTTGCTTTCACCGAAATTAAACAATTCAAAAGTCTGTTTTCCTGTAAGCCTTTTTGAAAAAGGGGGATTTATCGACCACCAAACACATGAAAACATTTTGAATTCGTTTTTAATGCACCTTTGTGCGGACAATCCAAATACAATAAACTTTAAAATCACAAAAATGGAAGGCAAGTCAAATCCAAACGGAATCAAAAACATTGTACTGGTACATGGCGCATTCGCCGATGGCTCTGGCTACAAAGGCATTTATGAACACCTTACCCAACAGGGGTACAACGTCACTATTGTGCAAAACCCTTTGACTTCATTGAAAGATGATGTGAAGGCGACCAACGCAGTGCTCGATGCACAAGACGGCCCCGCAATTCTTGCCGGTCATTCATGGGGCGGTGCAGTGATTACAGAAGCGGGCAACCATCCAAACGTGGCAGGCCTGGTTTATATCGCCGCTTTCCAACCCGACAAAAACGAATCGGCACTGACCTGGTTTCAGTCCGCACCGCCCGCACCGGAAAACGGCATATTACCGCCAGACGATAAAGGGATTGTTTACTATGACAAAGCAAAATACCACGGTGGTTTCTGCGCCGATCTGAGCAAGGAACAGGCAGCATTTATGTACGCTTCTCAAGGCGCTTTTTATGGCGAATGTTTTGTAACGCCGCTTAGCGAAGCGGCTTGGAGAAACAAACCAAGTTTTGCCGTGATTGCGACAGAAGACAAAAGTATCAATCCAGATATTCAGCGCAACATGTATCAGCGTTCCAATACCAAAGCGACAGAAATTAAAGGCAGTCACGTTGTGTTTATGTCCCAGCCGCAAAAAGTGGCCGCTGTTATCGTTGATGCCGCTCAGACTGTTTCTGGTAATTAAAAAGCTAAAAAACAAGATTGTAATTCGCCCCATCCGCCTGTTTGCAGATGGGGTTTCTTTTATGATGCCGTTCCGGAAAAAATAAATTTTGCGCAACCAAATGATTGCACTTATATTTGCAACTGAACGGTTGCTTAAAGTAAAGAATGATGCGCAGAGATGTTTTTCAGGCTATAGCCGATCCGACAAGAAGAGCGATTATCGCGTTGATCGCCCTCCAGGCAATGACACCAAACGCGATTGCCGAACACTTTGATTGCAGCAGGCAAGCTGTCTCCAAACATTTACAAATCCTGACGGAATGTGAACTGGTAAAACAAGAACAGAACGGAAGGGAAATTTACTACCAGCTGGAAGTAGAGAAAATGAAAGAAGTAGATAAATGGCTGGAACAATTCCGGAAAATCTGGGAAACAAAGTTTAACCAACTCGATGAACTATTATTAAAACTCAAAAAAAATCAATAATGAAAATGCAATTCGATTTCCTTGTTGACAAGGAACACAACACGCTCACTATTAAACGTGAATTTGCCGCCGGTCGCCAACTCGTTTGGGATGCCTACACTAAAAGCGAACTGCTGGACCAATGGTTTGCTCCAAAACCACTGACAACAAAAACAAAATCGATGGATTTCAGAAACGGCGGACACTGGATCTATGCGATGGTAGAACCTAATGGCACGGAATATTGGGGCCGCCTGGACTATATTTCCATCAATCCGATCGACAGCTATTTGGCGCTGGATGCATTTGCGGATTCAGAAGGCGTCATCAATCCAAATTTGCCAAGAGCCGAATGGGCGGTGAGTTTTCACGAGAAAAATGATCATTCGCTGGTAGAAACGGTTGTAAAATATGAATCACTGAAAGATCTGGAAACTGTAATACAAATGGGAATGCAGGAAGGCTTAACTTCAACACTCGAAAGACTGGACGATCTTTTGCTTACCCTTACCAAATAAATTACTGCGAAAACTACTCAAACAATGAAAAATAAAATTCTGTTTGTTTTATGTCTGCTCGCCGGACTGATGTTCATCAACTCTGGTCTCGACAAATTTTTCCACTACATGCCAATGCCGAAAGACTTACCGGAAAAGGTGATGAAAACCGGAATGGCGTTTATGGAAATTGGCTGGCTTATGCCGTTGGTAGGAGCCATTGAAATCATTGGCGGCGTACTGCTGATTATTCCGAGAACAAGACCACTGGGCGCTATTGTACTACTGCCGATCTTAGCAGGTATTCTGCTGGCAAATATCAATATGATGCCGTCTGCCTTGCCGATTGCCTTTGCGTTGATCGCAATCATTCTTTGGGTAATCATCGACAACAGAAAGAAATATCTTCCGATGATAAGCTAACCCTGAGCGCAGTCAAAGAATATATCAAACACAACAGTCAGGTGGCTCAAAGTCGCCTGACTGTTGCATTTTTGTCTACAACTCTAATTAATGCCTTCCATTTAAACAACAAAAGAATAGCCGCACGATTATTGGCCTTAGTAAGCTATCTTAATACTAGAACATTCAGAAATGATGCACTCTATAATTTCCTGTCCGGAACTTGAACTTATAAATAATCACCTGTTTCAACCCTGCAGATTTTACATTTCAAATGTTGAAACCGATCCGGAAAGCATCGAATATTCGGGTTATAATTTCACCCTCAACGACCAAAATATAAAATTCAGAGTTGCCAAAATTACCCCGACAAAAACCGGTCAGTTTGTAACAATCTGGAAACGGAACGAAAAAGGCGTTGCTGAACCGTTCCATATAACAGACAATTTCAGTTCGCTCATCGTTGCTACTCGTACTGATAAGAATTTTGGTCTTTTTATTTTTCCTAAAGAAGTTTTGCGCGAGCAGAAAATATTATCAGACGATAATTCGGCAGGCAAACGTGGCATACGCGTCTACCCTCCCTGGGACATAACAACGAACAAACAAGCACAGAAAGCGCAGCGTTGGCAAACAGAATATTTCATTGATCTTTCAGGAAACGATTCAACAGATTTTGAAAAAGTAGCGGAATTACTAGGCTGATGACGATTAAACGTACCATGTCAACGTTTCAACGTATTGACCTTTCAACCAATCAACGCAACATTTCAACCTATCAACTTGTCAACCTAACTTTGCGGGTATGAATATTGAGATCTGGTCGGTTGGAAAAGAAAATGAACCTTTCATTGAAGATGGGCTGCGCTATTATTTTCAGAAAACGAAACCGTACAATCCGGTAGAACTGGTCATTCTGCAACTGCCTAAAAAAGCCGCCACCACAGACATAGAGCGTGCGAAACTTGCGGAGGAAGAAATGATCCTGAAAAAACTCCAGCCGCATCATTATCTCATCCTGCTCGATGAAAGAGGCAAACAACTCAATTCCATTCAGTGGTCGCAGCAATTCCAGCAGCTTATGAACCAGGGTACAAAAACGCTGGTACTACTTATCGGCGGAGCCTTTGGTGTAACCGAAAATATCCGCAAGCAGGCAAAACAATGCTGGTCGCTTTCTCCGCTGGTTTTTCCGCACCAGATGGTAAGACTTATTCTCGCCGAACAGGTATACCGCTCGTTCAGCATTTTAAACAATTCTCCTTATCATCATTCATAAACGCTATTTTCACGTCAGAATCTCTGAAACATTCAATGCATTTCGGCACATATACTATCCTGATCGTCATTATCACCGTTATCATTTCTATACGGGCATTCAGTGACACCAACCTTATGAACAAGCTTATTCTCTGGCCGCGCCGTATGGACCGGCCTTCGGAATATTACCGCCTGCTTTCCTCCGGCTTTATTCATGCCGACGGATCGCATCTGTTCTTCAATATGTTTACGCTGTTCTTTATCGGATCTGCTGTAGAAGCTGAATTTGCTTATTTCTCCAGCCATTTCCTATATCTGGTACTTTACCTGGCGGGAATTGTAGTGGCGTCGCTGCCCTCTTTCTTTAAGAATAAAAACAATAGCTATTACCGTTCTCTGGGCGCTTCGGGCGGAGTTGCCGCGGTGCTGTTTTCATCTGTGTATTTTTCGCCATGGGCGCCGCTGCTCATCTGGTTTATCAAAATGCCAAGCATTGTTTTCGCGCTGATCTATCTCATTTACTCCATGTATATGTCCCGCAAAGGCGGTGGTTACATCAATCACGATGCCCATTTCTGGGGTGCTGTATTTGGCATTGTATTTACCTGGGCTATTGACCCGTCACACGGACAATTATTCCTGGAACAGATATCTCATCCTAGCTGGTAAACTTCAGTTGACAATGGGCAGTCGACAGTGCTCATGGTTACGTAAAGCACTAACTACAACTTATAACGTACAACTTAAAACTTATCTCCATTCCATTTTCAGCACATGCTGTGTATCTGGCTTTAGCTTAAAACGTTCATCTAAACGCATTCCAGCTACCCACACGATCCGCTCACCGGAAACCAATACCCATGCGCGCTCTTTTTCGTGAATCGCTAGTTTTTGCTCGATGAAAAATTTACTGACCTTCTTCTTTTTCATATTCATGCCAAACGGATAGAAATAGTCGCCAATCTTCCACTTGCGCAGCACCAGCGGAAATTCCATTTTACTGAAATCAACGCAGGCAATGCTTTTATCAGTTGGAATCACATCCAGGCCTGTATGAATAGAAAGGTGCAAGCTGCCATCAGCTGTATGTACTACGCCCGGCGCACCTTCTATCAGAATAAGATCTGTAGCTTCTGCTGCCTGTTCTGTAATAACTAAAAAATCGCGGTGACGAATAACCCGGTGCGTGGCAGAATTTGCATAATGTCCTGTTTCCGTTTCGAGCAATTGTAATAACTGCGACACCTGCGCCGAGCTGAAACCGTATGGATGAAACAATTCATAAACCATCGTTTCGAGCGCCTCTTGTTTTCGCAATTTTTTCACTGGAATATACCAGTCTTTGCCGCGCTGCTCTATCAATCTTTTCTTTTCTTTTTCTATTTGTTTGCGATATAAAACTTCCGCCTGTGCAAAACGCGCAATGCTTTCATTCACCTGCTGCACAACGTTTGGAATACGGGCTTCCACAACAGGAATCACATTATTGCGAATAGCGTTACGCAGATAAACATCAGTTTCGTTAGAAGCATCTTCACGGAACGGAACGGCATTTTCAGCCGCATACTGGCGGATTTCCTCTTTATTTACAAAAAGCAGCGGACGAATAATACGGTCGTTTTTCTCACGAATACCATGCAAGCCACTAATGCCTGTTCCTTTGAAAAGGTTCATCAGCACGGTTTCCACATTATCATTGGCATGATGGGCAGTTGCTATAAAATGATACCCATGAGTAGTCCGCAGATTATCGAGCCATTCATAACGCAATACACGCGCAGCTTCCTGCGTACCCATCTTCCATTCCTCCTTTACTTTTTTCGTGTCAAAGCGCACCTGAAAAAACGGAATATCATGCTGTTTCGCCCAGTCTGTTACTAGCTGTTCATCTAGATTGGAAGCTTCGTCGCGCAACTGATAATTGCAATGCGCCATCCCGAATTTTATTCCGCTACGACGAAACAAATCCGCCAGCACCATGGAATCTACGCCACCACTCACTGCCAGCAATATCTGCTGGTCAGCTTCTGCCAGTTGTTTGCTTTTCCAGTTTTCTCTAAATAATTGTAACAGATCTTTGGTCATGTTTTAATAAGCTAAATCTTCGTAAGCACCTTGCAATTCATTGTACGTATGCATATCGCCAGCCTGTTTAGCCGCCGCCATCCCTTTTTCATAAATGGCAATTGCCTCTTGTGTCGCTGCAATGCGTTCCAGCAATTTACCCAGATGATAGTATGTTGCAATATATCCCGGATCGTGCTGCAGATTTCTTTCAAAAAGCAGTTTTGCCTCTGTTTCATCGCCCAGTTTCACGTACTCCAATGCCAGTGCGTGGTTCAGAAAACAATCGTTTGGCGATGCAGCGAGAAAGGTCTTTAGCTTCTCTATACGTTCGTTCATAAATTCCCGTTAGTCGGTGTAAAAATAAGAAGCCCGTTCTTGCCTTTCAAGAAAATCGGCAGAACGGACCTCAGAATATTTACGAAACCTGATTATTTAGTAATCAGCAGACGTGTTTGCAGTTTGTTGTTACCTGAATTTTCATCAACGAAAACAACAGTATACAGACCGCTTGACAGCAACGAGGTATTCAATACCTGATGGCTGCTATGACTAGCCTGTTCAATTACTGTTCTACCCAGGGCGTCAATCACACGGATGGTACCATTTACGTTTGAAAGGCCGTTGATATCAATGCTTACAGCATTTGAAGCTGGGTTTGGATAAGCAGTCATTGAAACATTCACGTTCGCAACTTCAGGAACCGCTGTAGGGTTGCCATCTACAGTGAAATACTGCACGAAACCACAACCGAAATCCTGTCTGTACGAACCAGTATAAGAAGTGCCATTCAATGGAATTGTACCTGCAGTACCTGTTTTTCTGATCGTGATGCTACCTGGAGAGTAGTAACCTTGCCAAGCCCACCAGTAAAGACCGTCGCAGTTGCCGTCAATAACTTGCAACTTATAAGTACCATGAGATCCCAGCCATAAAGTATCTGAGTAAGTAGTGCTACAATTTGCATTCGTGCGGGAAGCAACGATATTGCCGGTCATATCAGTCATTATCCAGCTTGCGTCGCTTATGCTTGAAGAGGTACCCACATTACCATTTACATCCTCATTGTTTGTTTTCAGTTCAACTACGATTCTATTTGGCCATATTGGAGCAGCTACAAAGTTGCTCTGCATGGTATCGTTGGTCTGATCATTGTCAGTAATTCCATTTACAGAAACGATATTTACAACAAATGGATACACGCCGTTACCGCCATTCAGCGACAGCGCCTGTACGGAACCTGAAATAGGAAGTGCAAGAACTGAATCGGCCATCGCAGACAATGAACCTGTCCATGTGTATTGTGTTTTAATAGAATCTTTCACACCGTAGCTGAATACGATAGACGTGATGGCACTGCTGCCGGCATTGTGTACGCGAATCATCGGAATTGTAGAAGGATTTTCACGGAAATATCCTTCGTAATTCGTCGGAGAGATGATATCCTCGATAGATGCATCCAGCGTATGATTCATGCTACCATAGTAAACTGCAGCTGCAGTGTTGGTATAAGAACCAAAGTTGTGGTGCGTACCGTTGGTATAGTTGTTAAAGCTATAATCGATATCTACCGTATACGGAGTGCTCGCAGTTACGCCGTTCAGCTTATGTACATTGGTATGAACAAATTCACCCGGACACCAGTTGCCACGGTCATAAATCCAGGTACCACCTTGCGGATATATTTCATTATAACCGCAGGTCGGACGCCAAACAGATTTTTGTGCGACCTGTGTGTTATTTACCAGAACACGATAATCCTGGCTATAAAATTCACAACAACCAGTAGTACTGTCCGAACCGTGACCAGTTACGTTGTATCTCATTTCGGCAGAAACAGTACCCGCCGGCGCCGTTTTCGTTTTTGGCGACAGGTGGTTGTCTATCGGATCTGACGGATTACCATAATTGTAACTACCGTCGTACAGTTTATCTACGCCCAGTACGTTTCTTTCCGGAGTACCTTCAATAAACGCGAATTTGATATTAGCAGTGAAACCCCATGAATAGCCAGAGTAGAACATACGAACAGTAGCGCTGTCTTTCAGCACAGGATAATAATCAGTTACATCGTAGATATAACGGTGTGTCCAGGTCAGCGGATAAGTCGTTGCATACGGTGTGATCATGCGGCCTAATTCAAGCGTATCACCCGCTGGCGTCATGATATAATTCTGAACCGTGTAATCCCACTGGTGGCAATACTGATCGCCCGAAGGACAACTAGTTTCGCCCAGTGTGTAGATCATGTAGATTTTGCGATAACTTATCGTGTCACTCGGGAATGCAATAGTAGTATCGTATGCCCCGTAATGTCTGATATTGTTAAGCACTTGTGCCTGTACCCAGGTAGTATCGCCCGGGCTTGCTTTTGCTGAGAAGAAACCGGCAAAGGTTGCCAGTAAGAGGTAAAGATGTTTCTTCATTTAGTTGTTGTATTATATTTTGATTAAAGGTTGGTAAAGATAAAAATTTCAAACTTTTAATGTATAAATGATATCTATTGATTTCGGCTCCCATTTAAATCGTACCTTTGCACACTTAAATTTTAATTATGTCGGGATTTACCGTAGCGATAGTAGGCAGGCCAAACGTAGGAAAATCAACACTTTTCAACCGTTTACTCGAACAAAGAAAAGCGATTGTTGATGACGTCAGCGGGGTAACCCGTGACCGCCAGTACGGCGTTGCGGAGTGGATCGGCAAAAAATTTAACCTTATTGATACCGGCGGTTTTGTTGCTAAATCAGATGATGTTTTTGAAAGAGAGATCCGCAAACAGGTAAAAATAGCCCTTGATGAGGCCAATTTGCTGTTGTTTGTATGTGATACCGTTACCGGAATTACCGATCAGGATGAGGAAATGGCGCATTTGCTGCGTCGTTCTGATAAGCCTGTATTGCTGGTTGTCAACAAAGTAGACAATGCAGAGCGTGCACTGGATGCTACTGAATTCTATTCCCTCGGTTTCGATGAAACTTATTTCCTGTCTTCTATCTCTGGTAGCGGCACAGGTGAGCTGCTCGACAAAGTAGCAGAACATATTCCGACAGAAGATGTACCTGTTGATGAAAATGGCAACGAAATCGAAGTAGAATCCGAAGTACCACCATTGCCGAAATTCGCCATTATTGGTCAGCCGAATGCGGGTAAATCTACCCTGCTGAATGCGCTGATCGGCGAAGAAAGAACCATCGTTTCAAACGTTCCGGGCACTACGCGAGATACCATTCACACACACTACAAGCAATTCGGCAAGGAGTTTGTGCTCATCGATACAGCCGGTTTACGTAAAAAGAAAAACGTTCACGAAGATCTCGAATTCTACTCTGTGATCCGCGCCATCCGTGCGATGGACGAAGCCGATGTGTGTATTCAGCTCATCGACGCCGAAAAAGGTATCACAGCGCAGGATGTCAGCATTTTCTCACTCGCTACACGTAAAGGGAAAGGCATTGTGCTGTTGATCAATAAATGGGATCTCGTAGAGAAAGAAACCAATACTGCCCGCGATTACGAAAAAGAGATTAAACAGAAAATTGCACCGTTTACCGATGTGCCTGTAATCTTTGTTTCAGCGCAGGAAAAGCAACGTATTTTCCAGGCAATGGAAAAAGCACTGGAAGTTTATGAAAACCGCGCCCGCAAAATTCCTACTTCGCAGATCAATGAAGTGATGCTGAAGGAAATTGAACGCTTTGCACCACCAATGACGCGTGGTCATTCAGTGAAGATCAAGTTTGTGATGCAATTACCGACGGTTGTGCCATCATTTGCATTCTTTGCCAACTATCCTGAAGCGATTAAAGATCCATATAAAAACTTCCTGGAGAACAAATTACGCAGCCACTACAATTTCAATGGCGTGCCGGTGCGTATTTTCTTCCGTAAGAAGTAGGTGCATAATTTCCAGTAACTTTATAATCTAAAGCGAAATTGTATGTCGGTGAATGAATTGCAGCAACGGATTATTGACGAGGTGCTGAAAATGGAGAGTCCGGAGTTGCTTGAAAAATTTTACAAGCTTCTGGAAATGGAAAAAGAAGAATATGTCTATCAACTTTCGGAAGAACGAAAGTTGATAATCAGGGAAGCACAAGCTGAGTATAAAGCTGGGAAGTATATCACACAAGAAGAACTGGACAAGGAACTTGATGAATGGCTCGAAGAATAATATGGACGTTAATTGCCAGAAAAGAACTTAAGGAAATTCTTGCTTATTGGAAAGAACGAAATAGGTCAAATGTATATTCAAAAAAGCTCAAAGCCGCTATTGCTTTTACTGTAACCGAGGTGGCCATCAATCCAAAAATCGGAAGTAAAACAGCTAGTCCCAACGTTCGCAAAAAGGTTCTAAAGGACTACATAATCGCATACGAAGAAATAAAAAGCGGAATTCTGATATTGTCCGTCTGGGACACTCGCCAGAATCCGGAAAAATTGAAAAGCAGATTAAGTGAAAAGTAAAACACTCAAAAAAGACAAGGTAAACATCATTACCCTCGGTTGTTCGAAAAACCTGGTGGATAGTGAAGTATTAAGCGGTCAGCTGAACGCAAACGGCATCAAAGTGGTGCACGAAAACGAAAAGCTGAATCACAATATCGTGGTGGTGAACACTTGTGGCTTTATCGATAAAGCAAAAGAAGAAAGCATCAATACGATTCTGGAGCAGGTAGAACTGAAACGTGAAGGCCGCCTCGACAAAGTGTATGTGACTGGCTGTCTCAGCGAACGCTACCGCCACGATCTGCTCAACGAAATTCCGGAGGTGGATGCATGGTTCGGAACCATGGAATTGCCACTGATCCTGAAACAATTTAATGCAGATTATAAGCAAGAGCTGATCGGTGAACGTCTTTTGGCTACGCCGAAGCACTATGCTTATCTCAAAATATCCGAAGGTTGTAATCGTACTTGCTCGTTCTGCGCGATTCCGTTGATGCGTGGCAACCACGTTTCAAAAACTATTGAAGAGGTAGTAAGCGAAGCGAAAAAACTCGTGTCAATGGGCGTGAAGGAAATCATGCTGATTGCGCAGGAGCTGACTTACTACGGCCTGGACATCTATAAAAAACGTGCATTAAGCGAATTGCTGAAACATCTTTCTGATGTGCCAGGTCTAACTTGGATTCGTCTCCACTACGCTTATCCTTCCAAATTCCCATTGGACATTCTGGACGTAATGCGTGAACGTGACAACATCTGCAATTACCTGGACATGCCGCTGCAACATATTTCCAACAATATGCTGAAAGCGATGAAACGTCAGATGGACAAGCAGGAAATTTATGATCTGATCGGTGCTATCCGCGAAACAGTTCCGGGTATTTGTCTTCGTACAACGCTCATCACGGGTTTCCCGGGCGAAACAAGAGATGATGTGGAAGAACTGAAATCATTCCTCGAAGATGTTCGTCTGGATCGCGTAGGTATCTTTACTTATTCGCACGAAGAAAATACTTCGGCTTACGAGTTGGAAGATTTGATTCCTGCAGAAGAAAAAGAAGCGCGCGCACAGGAAATCATGGAAGTGCAGCAGGAAATTTCTTACGAAAAAAATCAGGAAAAAATCGGACAGACTTATAAAGTACTGATCGATAAAAAAGAAGCTGGCCGTTACCTGGGCCGTACTGAATTTGACAGTGTAGAGGTAGACAATGAAGTAGTGATTAACGGTACTGACGAATTGCCGATTGGTGATTTCGTAAACGTGAAGATTACGAAAGCTTATGACTACGATCTGGAAGGTGAAGTGGTTGCTTAAGCATACGACAACAACATAATTGATAAAAGCCTCGCGGTTTCGCGGGGCTTTTTCATTTCTGACACAGGAGTTAGTGTAGCACTCTTGTGTCTTGAAAATGGCCAGTCTCCATATTGGTATTAGTAGTAACTGTCAAAGACTGCTGATATTGTAGATACGAGTTACCCTCGGTAAACTCGCGCAGTAAAACCAGTTCAAATAAAAAGCCCCAACATTTCTGCCGGGGCTATTCTATTTCTTCGCACTCGAATGGAGTGGTGAAAATTATTTAATACCGAGTTTTGCTTTTACTAAAGGCAGGATATTGTCTGTTTCTTTAGCATACAGCAGAGAACCTGCGGAAGCATCAAATACATAATCGTAACCTTTTTCTTTCGCTACTTCTTTGATTGCTTTATCAGCTTTTTCCAGCAGTGGTTTGTACAGCTCCTGGCGTTTGTTTGCAACTTTTTCCTGAGCACTTTCGTTCGTAGACTGCATTCTTTCCTGCAGCTGTTGAATTTCTTTATACTTCACTTCTTTCACGGCATCGGTCATTGTTTTTTCATTTGCCTGAAAGTCCTGCACTTTTTTGTCATACTCTTTAGACATAGCATCGAGCTGGTCCTGGAAAGATTTTGCATAAACTTTCAATGCAGTATCCGCCTTGCTTACGTCTGGCATCATGGAAAGCAATTCCTGAGAATTTACATAACCGAATTTAGTCTGAGCCTTCAGTGCTGTTGCTCCGAACATTAAGCCGATGGCGAGAAACAATACAAACTTTTTCATTTTTAGATTGGTGCGCTTTTTTAATCTTTTGAAGTGCGAAATTATGATTGCAGCTGCAAATTAACTGCCATTATTTGTTTATTCCAAGTAATTTTAACACATCGTCGCTACGGTCCAGCTTGGGGTCAGCATAGAATAGTGTTACTCCACCCGCTTTATCCAGTACCATGTCATAACCTTTATTGCTGGCCATTTTCTGAACTGCGTTGTATACACGATCCTGAATTGGCTTCACCAGCTCCTGACGTTTTTTGAACAAATCACCCTCGTAGCCGAAATGCTGTTTCTGTAAATCTTTCGCTGCTTTTTCCTTTTCAACGATTTCATCTTCACGTTTTTTCCGCACATCGTCGCTCAGCATCGCACGTTCGGCCTGGTAAGACTTATACATACGGTCCACTTCCGCCATGCGCGTATCTACCTCTGTCTGCCATTGTTTAGACATCTGATCAAGGCGTGTTTGTGCGTCTTTATAATCAACCAGTTTTTCGAGAATGTATTTAGAATCGATGATGCAATAACGTTGTGCCTGAGCTGCGAGCGCAGTACCAAACACAAACAGAATGCCAAGAATCACCTTTTTCATATGCCGATATTTTTATAAGGTTAGCAAATAATTTTAACAAATCTATTATTCCGGTTCGAAGCCTAACATGAATGTGAACTTAGACATGTCTTTGAAGCTGGTAATACCGTTGGCCGGATCGTAACGATCGAAACCGATACCGTAGTCAAGACCAAGGAGACCGAACATCGGCAGGAAGATACGGATACCCACACCCGCGTCACGATTCAATCTAAACGGATTGTACTGTTTGAAATTGTCCCAGGCATTCGCAGCATCCACAAACATCAAACCATAGATAGTAGATGTAGGACTAAGTGAGAATGGATAACGAACCTCCGCAACGAATTTATTGAAGATCGTTGCATTCTGCGCGTACACCTCATAACCACGCTGAGAGATGATGTCTTTACCTACGAAGTAAGAATAACCGGAGAGACCGTCACCACCGAGCTGGAAGCGTTCAAACGGCGAGAAACCGAGTGCAGGATCGTAGTAACCCATGAAGCCCATTTTGGTAGAGAGCTTGAATACGAGGTTACCAGCGATTTTCTGATACCAGTCTGCAGTGAATTTATACTTATGGTACTCTACCCACTTATACTTTTCAGAAGAAGTTTCGTTCGCGTAATCTTTATTGGAGAATGCACTGTACGGCGGTGTGAACTGGAATGTAAAGCTGATATTAGAACCGCTACGAGGATACAAAGGCTGATCTACAGAGTAACGAGCCAATACGACTTTCGCGTAAAGGTTATTACTGTAACCATTGTTGAAATCGCCTACCAGAGCGTAATCTTTCAGATAATAATTCTGATAGTTCAGGCCGTAAGTCAATACGAAGTTATCATCCGGCCATTTCAGACGTTTACTGAGTGAAATACCACCACCGACCGTACGGATGTACGACAGATTTGGATCGGTACCGTATGAAGAACCCGAATATTTACTGTACACAAAGCTTGTGGTGAGAGCGTTTGGTTTTTTACCGCCCAACCATGGCTCAGTAAATGAAGTATTGAATGAGTTGTAATAAGCACCGTTTGAAGAGAAGTTGATTGAGAACTTCTGTCCATCACCCACTGGGAGCGGATCCCAATATTTCGGTTTGAAGATATTACGGATCGAGAAGTTGTTGAACACAACACCGATGTTACCGTAGAATTTCACACCACCACCGAAGCCGGCAGAAAGCTGCAACTGATCGCTTGATTTTTCAGCAACCGTGTATTCAATATCCACTGTTCCGTCTTCCGGATGCGGTTTCGGTTGAATACCGATTTTCTCCTGATCAAAGAAGCCCAGGTTGGCAATCTCACGCTGAGAGCGAATCAGATCAGAACGCTTAAATTTATTACCGGGCAATGTACGCAGCTCACGACGGATGACGTGTTCATTCGTACGGTCGTTACCAGCAATCGTAATATTACGGATCGTTGCCTGCTGACCTTCAGTAACACGCATTTCATAGTTAATGGTATCACCTACAACAGATGTTTCCACCGCATCTACGTTAAAGAACAAATAACCATCGTCCATATAAAGACTACTAACGTCTTCACCACCTTCAGGGCTCAACTGTTTACCCAAACGTGTATCCAACAATTCCTGGTTATAAACATCACCTTTTTTAATACCTAAGATAGCAGACAATTCTTCGTCCTTATATTTAGTATTACCCTTCCATTTGATATCACCAAAATAGTAACGGTGGCCTTCTTTTACCTTGATATTAATATTAAGGTTGCCGTTAGCTACAGTATAAATGGTATCATCTTCGATTATCGCATCACGATAACCCAGCGAGTTGTAATACGTAACCAGCGCTTGTTTGTCATCTTCGTATTTCGACTGATTGAATTTCGAAGAGGAGAAAAAGTTCGGACGGAAATAAGGATTCAGGGCATCCAGCGTTTTAGACACAGACAGGAAGCCGAAGTTCTTTACATATTTACCGAATGAGCGTTTTGTCGTATCGTCATATGCATTGATTGCATCCGCAGGATATGCAGAGAGGCGAGCCATCTGTTTAGAAGACTTCAGCGTACGTTTCAGACGAGCTTCAGAAGCATTTTCATTACCTGAAATACTTACGTTGTTGATATGCGTTTTGCTGCCTTTGTCAATATCAAACGTTACCACAACCGAGTTTACGCTGAATGAATCCGGATGTTCCAGCACTTTCACTTTAATATTACCGTATCCTTTTTCTGCATAGAATTTGCGGATACGTTCCACAGCTTCTTTTTTCACACCATCCGTGATTACGCGTGCGCGCACCAGATTAATCTTATCTCTTAACTCTGTAGCTTCCCCTTTGCGGATACCTTTAAAATTATAGCGACCCAGTTTCGGGCGTTCTTCTACTACAATATTAAGGAACACTTTATCACCAACATATTTAGCGATATCGATGTGTACGTTGGCAAACAACTCCTGTTTCCAAAGATTACGGATGGCTTTAGCGATGCCGTCATCATTCGGCAAATGCACTTTCTGACCTACCGTAAGGCCAGTTACTGCCAGCAACAGATCTTCGTCGAGGTATTTTGCGCCGGTTACCGTAATACCACCGATCTCATATTCCTGTGGTTTTGATGGCGTAGCCGCGGCACTACTACCTGACTGGTAACGACCCAACGAAGGACGGCTACTGCTGTCGCGGCCAATCTGAGCCTTTGCGGTAGCAGCCATCAATATCAGGCAACCAAAAATAACATAGCAAAAATGCTGTGTGAATTTATACATGCTGGGGTGTGTTCGTTTGGATTTGTTCGCTGGTTTTTCCGAAGCGGCGTTCTCTCTGCTGATAATTAAGAAGCGCTTCATATAAATGTTGTTTACGAAATGCAGGCCAATGCACCGGGCTAAAATAAAGCTCGGCATAAGCCAGTTGATACAGCAGAAAATTACTGATGCGATGTTCGCCACTGGTGCGTATCATCAGTTCCGGATCAGGAAAAGCAGCCGTATTCAGATATTGATGGAATAGACCATCATTAATATCTTCTGGTTTAATTTTTCCTGCTACAGCGTCCATTGCAATTTTGCGGGCAGCCTCTGTGATTTCCCACTGAGAGCTGTAACTAAGTGCCAGAATAAGATTGAGACCGGTATTCATGGCCGTGATCTCTTTGGCTTCATTAAGTTCTTTCTGACAAATTTCCGGCAGACTTTCAAAGTCTCCGATTACATGCATCCGAACATTATTTTGTTTGAGTTCGTCAACCTCTTTACGAATTGTATTCACCAGCAGTTCCATCAAAGCGTTTACTTCTTCTTTGGGACGGTTCCAGTTTTCAGTAGAAAAGGCGTATAGCGTCAGGTAAGGGATGCCCAGTTCCGCACAGGTATTTACCATTTCACGCACACTGAGAACACCTTCATGGTGGCCGTAAACGCGGTCTTCTCCACGTTCTTTTGCCCAACGGCCATTACCGTCCATAATAACGGCGATGTGCTTTGGCAATTTATTTCGGTCGATGGCTTGTAAAACCTCCATATCTGTGATAACACTCTTTTTATAAAGGGTGTGCGAAGGTACAAAAATAGATGCTTGGTTCATGTATCAAAATAGCGGTTTATAGTTTAACGCCATTTTAACGGTGCCAAAACACTGAAAATCTGCGTCGGACGTGGCTTTCCCAGCCAATTAACACATTTTGAAAAAAGAACAGATCATACGCTGGAAAAATGTTCATATTTTATTGTTTCGGAGATTTCGTAATTTATTTATTATTTCGCACCAGTATGATTACCAATCTCAGCAGTCAGCACTCTGTTCTTAATGAATGGGTTCGTGAAATCCGCGACATATCGGTACAAAACGACCGGATGCGTTTCAGAAGAAATATGGAACGTATCGGCGAGATCAGCGCCTATGAAATCAGTAAGCTGCTACCTTATAGAGAGGTAACGATACAGACGCCAATGGGGGAAGCACCATGCCTGGAACTGGAAGCGCAGCCCATTTTGGCTACGATCCTCCGCGCAGGCCTGCCGCTACATGAAGGGTTACTGAATTTCTTTGACCGGGCAGATTGCGCTTTTATAGCTGCCTACCGGAAACATCACAGAGATGGTTCTTTTGAAATTGAACAGAATTATATGACCTGTCCGGATATTTCCGGCCGGCCACTTATTATTGCCGATCCGATGCTGGCGACTGGCTCTTCATTAGTTTTAGCCATCGAAACGCTGCTGGAAAATGGCAAACCATCCCAAATTCACGTCGTAACGGCTATCGCATGTACCGTCGGTATTGAATATGTAAAACGCCGTTTTCCACAAGTCCATGTTTGGGCAGGCGACATTGACGACGAGCTCACAGCTAAAGGATATATCGTTCCGGGGCTTGGAGATGCCGGTGATCTTTCATACGGCAATAAACGTCAATCATAACCCAACCAAAATATTATAAGGCGCTGTCTTGCATAGTAAGAATTTTTACCTTATTTTGGCTTGCAGAAACTTAGTTTAACCATTTCATAAAATTTCCCAGATGAAGAAAATACTACTCGGAGTTGGCGTTGCTATGATGACCGTAGGCGCTCTTAAAGCTCAGGATGTGCACTTCACTCAATATTTTGCATCACCCCTTACGCTCAACCCTGCATTAACTGGTCTTACTCAGGGAGATGTACGTCTTGCAGCAAACTACCGCGCTCAGTGGATGTCTGTTAATTCAACTCCTTATATGACAGGGACCATTTCTTATGACATGGCTACGCTAAAAGGGAAATTACCGGAAGGCGATGCATTGGGAATTGGTATCTTAGGCCTTTATGACCGCTCTGGTAAAGGAGCATTGAGCAATACAACCGTTGGTTTGTCAGTAGCTTATCACAAATCATTGGGTGCTGAAAAGAAACATACGATCTCTTTAGGTATTCAGGGTTACCTGGTTCAGAAATCAATTGATTTCAGCAAAGTAAAATTCGAAGATCAGTTTAACGCTGCAACGGGTTATGACGATCTCCCAACCAATGAAAACTTTGCAAATAAAGATCTTACATACCCAGACTTCAACGTGGGTCTGATGTACACTGGCCGTTTGAACGAGCACGCTACAATGTATGCTGGTCTTTCGGTTTATCACCTCACGCAACCAGTCGAAACATTCATGGGTGGCAGCCAGAAAATCGCTACCCGCGTTTCTACTTACCTCGGTGGTTCATTTGATCTGAATGAAAACATGGTGTTGTATGCAAGTGGTTTGTACCAATCTCAGGCTAAAGCATGGGAAGCACTCGTAGGCGGCGCTGCAGGCTTTGTACTGAATCCTGGCCATGACATGGAGTATCAGAAAAATACCGTTTTCTATCTCGGCGCATGGTATCGCTACGGTGATGCACTTTGTCCTTACATCGGTTTCGAATGGTCAAAAATGCAACTGGGTTTCAGCTACGATGCTAATATCTCTAAATTCACTGCCGCTACAAGTGGTGTAGGTGCTTATGAAATTTCCCTGATCTTCAACGGAAATATCAACAAACGCGGCCCTCAGCCAAACTACAACTTCGCTTGTCCTAAGTTCTAATAACACTACAGGAAATATTTTTGAAAAGTGCCAGAATAACATCTGGCACTTTTTTTGTGTAGCAGTAATTATCTAACAACAGGTTAAATGGTTCGAAAGCTTCAATTTGCATTAATTTTCTTGGGCGGAACGCTTCTTACAAGCGCCTGCAAGTATGTGCACAGACCACCGGCAAACACAGCGGCAACCATCAAAGGTCATTGGGTAAACAGCACGCTTATTCAGCAAATTAAAGACTCAGGCGCGACTCCAAAAACAGATTTAGACTGGTTGTACGCAGAAATGATATTTGATGGCAAAGATTCCGTTTCTGTGGATAATGGCTTTGAAACGCCCTATAAACTGCATTATGCGCATCTCCAGCAAAACCGCTACCGGATTCGTTATGCGGCGGAAAGAAAGGATTTGGATATCTATTTCGCTGTAGACTCCGCCAAAATTACAATCACCGACTCTTCTGGCAAGAACAAAGTCCCGCTGCATTTTACGCAGGTAAATACCGATACATCGCTCAAGCCTGCATTTCCACAGGCAGCCAATGCAGCTATTATTGCGGGCAACTATATTGTTTATAAAAACGATAAAGCCACCACAGAAAAAATCAGTTTCAGCGCAGACGGCACCATCAATGGTTCACAGGATTTCGTAGGTTATGCACTTTGTTACTCCGGTGACTGCCTCGAAGAATCTGCAGATATAACCCAGACAACGCTTTTATACCTGAAATCCGGACCAGAAAAATTGCTAAAAGGCGCGCCAGACACGGATATCTATATCTGGAAGAAGGATTATAAAAACAAACGGTTGTCTATTTATCAGTTGGCCCCATCGAATCCCGACATTCAGGGTGCGCGGAAAACGATGGGCAAAATTCTGGAACTAGGCTGGTAATTTCAAGCCTTTTCCTTTGCTGACATACTTATTGTCTTTGATGTAAAATCGATATGGCAGATACGCGTCTTCTTTTGCGTAAGCTACCCCAACCCTCGTATCTGCCACAATCTGGCTTTTGGGGATTTTAATACCCCGGTCTTCTATATATAGCAAGGAAGATTTTTCGCTCAGATCTAGTCCCGTGTCTTTTGTATAAATAGCCAGGGCTTCGCTCAATGCCCCAGGGCCGGCCGAGAGCGCGGGTGCAAGTTTCTCCTTTTTTCGGCGATGCAACATAATATCAATGCCATCTACCGGCTCCACAGCGCGGATCAGTACTGCATGTGGGATTTCAGCCTCGTTGGTTACGACATTAAACAGATGGTGAATACCATAGCATAAATACACATAAGCCTTGCCGCCGACACCATACATTATTTCCGTCCTTGCCGTACGCCGGTTGCCGAATGCATGAGAAGCTTTATCGATGGCACCTGCATATGCCTCCGTTTCCACAATCATACCGGAAGTATATTCACCATCATGATTGGTCACGAGAAACTTACCCAGCAGGTCTTTTGCAATTTGTACTACATTTTTCCGGTGGTAGAATTCAGGCTTTAAAATCATAAAATCGGCAGCGATTATAAATTTAAAGGTCGGAAAATTCGAATGATTTTAGATTTTTGCAGTCTATGCAACAGACTGGCCGTTTATACATGATTCCTATTCCGATTGCTGAAGGCGCACTGCACACATTATCTCCCGATGTAGCCGCATACACACGTGATCTGAAATATTACTTTGCGGAGAATGTTCGCACAGCGCGTCGTTTTCTGAAATCGCTGCATCCTGATCTGGTCATTGAACCAATTCAGTTTTCGGAAATTGATAAACATAACGGTCCGGACCTGGCACTGTTGCGCAAATGGTTGAAAGATGGCCATGATATTGGTGTTATGAGTGAATCTGGCTGCCCCGGTATCGCAGATCCCGGCGCTGAAGTGGCGCGTGTAGCGCATGAAATAGGTGCAACTGTTGTGCCACTGACAGGACCAAGTTCACTGGTATTGTCTTTGATGGCTTCTGGCCTCAACGGACAAAGTTTTGCATTCAACGGCTATCTTCCGGTAAAAGAACCCGCACGCAGCCAACGCATCAAACAACTGGAGCAGCTTTCGAAGAAAGAAAATCAAACACAGCTTTTTATTGAAACGCCTTACCGCAACAATGCAATGTTGGATGAACTGCTGAAACATTGCCAAGGCAGCACAAGACTGACGATTGCACAGAATATTTCTGCACCGGATGCATTTATTCGCACTAAAACAATTGCAGACTGGAAGAAAGGAAAACCAACGTTGGAAAAGCAGCCGGCGGTGTTTTTGTTGCTGTCGTAGAGGCCTCCTCTAACTTCTCCGAAGGAAGAGCACTCCCAACGCGATCCATTTCATAGAAGCCATTTGTCCTAACATTATTTGGAGACGTTGCGTATAACGTCTCTACAGCGGGATATAAATCTATTTTCCGCGGAATGTCTTCTATCGTCGACACGACAAATGCGAAAAAACTGCTCCTTCGTGAAACAACCAGGACAAACTCTGCGCTTTTGACTTTTTACTTTTGACTTTTCAAATACATCACATCCGACCGCAGTGCATATTTTACTCCGCTGATCACCGGGGTGCCTTCATGTTTTAATTCATGGATAAAACACAGTGCAGTGCCCGTTTCGGGGATAATCGTAACATCGTCAAATGCTGTAACGCCACCTTCAAAATCATCATTGAGATAGATCATAAAAGTGATGCGGCTTTCCTCGTTTTCACTACGGCGAAAACGACCGTCTATATGTCTTTTAAAACGTTGTGCCGATTCATACTTATAAAACCGGAATTTTTCATTGAGCCCAACGGCTACTGCGCCATCTATTTCTTGCGGACAAAATTGTTTCAGCTCTTCCCAGAAGCGTTGTGCAAGTGCTTCATCATCGACCATCAATCGATAGTTATTCCGTATAGCTTTCATCATCTGCGGACCAGATGCAATACTTACTTCTGCCTCTTCGAAGCCTATTTGCTCGCTTTGGGCAATAAGTTCACTACATTCCTCTGGGGTAAGAAACCCAGAGATGGTCCAGATTTTATCGGTATGGTAGGTTGTTTTCATTCTAAAAATATTCCGTCAGGATTTCTGTCGAAGACGCAAATTTCGCTCATGAGATACACCTCACGCGGCGACATCCCTTCAGGCGGGTTAATACCCCTGTGCATCTTTTACATCCACCACTTTATCAACAATACACTGCGTGCTACTTTCTGTTTTGTCGCCATAGTTTTCACCACGCCAAGGCAAGCTGCGCATGTATTGTACGTAATGAACGTTCACAATTTTACCCAAACACTTTTCCAGTGAGTCGGCAACCGCTTCATCTGTAACGCTAAAATAAAAATAGTTAGGATTGTAGCTGCCGGCACCAATATTGCCAACGCCGTATTGAATCTGTCCTTCGTAGGTCTTAAAGATTTGACCGCGCCTGGAGAAGCGTAGCAATTTCCCATCGCGTATACCATCGCCGTATACTCTGTAATAAAACCAATAGACATATCCGGTTACTCCAAGCAACAATAATATAACCGCGAAGAAAATTATTTTACGCATAGACGATTATTCCTGTTACAAAAATATAAGTTATTTAATTAATTCATAAACAGATAAGGAAAAAGTTATTTCAACTTCCGGTCTTTCCATTTATACACTCCCACTATCCCCAAAAATCCTGCCAAACTTATATAGAGCACATGCAGCGGCTGCAGAAAAGGAAAAATAACCAGTTGTCTGGTTTTCATAAAGAATCGGGAAACGGGAATGAGGTAGTAAATTTCGACAATGGTCTTTACAAAATACATAGGCAGCAGCACAGTTAACCATAACTTATTACAGCAAAAAAACAGCAGCACAAGCATTGCAACATTCAGCAGATAAACCATCACTAAAGCAATCGTCAGACGTTTGTCGTTATACTTTCCAGACTTCGACGCCCAACGAATCCGCTGTTGCAGAAAACCATTCCAGGTTGTTTGCGGCGCTGTGCGAACAATAGCCTGCTGCGCTTTGAGCGTATCTATCCGTTCCGGAAAACGGTCCTGCATTTTCATCATTAGCAGATAATCGTCTCCGGAAGCCAGGTGTTCCGTTCCTTCATAACCGTTTACCGCATTAAAAGCAGCGCGGGTAAAGGCCAGATTGGCGCCATTGCACATGTTCCCAAGCTTCAGTCTATTGGACGCAACGGTGATACCCTGCATGCTCATAAAATCGAGCGACTGGAATAATTGCAGCACAGAACGATCGTTTGTAAAATCAACGGGCGCCACAATCATTACCGGTTTTTCGGTTTGATACAACGCGGCAATGTATCGCAACCATTCTTTCGAAGCCGTACAATCTGCATCCGTTGTAACAATCAATTCGCCGGTGCTAACACTAATACCCGCAGCCAGTGCCTTCTTCTTAAAAGCATTGACCACTTCACCGTTCGCCAAATAATCAGCCAACGCTATACACTTTATATTTGATCGCACATATCCGTTTACAATGGCCGCAGTATTGTCTGTGGAATGGTCATCGACAACAATTACTTCAAACAAATCTTCAGGATAATGCTGCGCCAGGATAGCGTCAATACAGGCGCCGATATTTTGTGCTTCGTTACGCGCAGGAATGATAATACTAATAACCGTTTCAGGCACAAAATCGGAGACGACTGTAAATGACGGTTGTTGCATCCAGCCTTTCCGGTAAAGCAGCATCAGCAGCACGTATGCGGCAAGAAGAATACTACAGATTACTATTACACAGAAATTCAAAAGTCAAAATTCAAAAGTCAAAAATCAGCGCGTAAAACAAAAACGCTTAAACCGAAAAGCTATCCCGCAAATGTAAACATTACCACTTTGCACCGGCCACTTCACAATTTTACAGCAATACTGACGCAATCTCCGTATTAGAGCGCCCATCTAAAAGTTTATGTCCTTTAGCCAGCACATGCAAATGTACGGTGGGTAAGTCTTTTGAAAACTGCCTGGCGAGTTTTACAGGTATTACCCGATCAAACTGCCCCATAAAAATGTGTATTGGGATACTGTCGCGACTAATGTTTTCCTTTAACTTTTTATGGTCCGGAATCAGCATACGCATGGCGGGCCATACCTTCAACAGCATATGTCTCGACTGCTCTGATTCCAGATAATGCATGACAAAACGGTAGCGGGAGATATCAAGCAAATGCAATTTGCGCAGGCCATTTATCACCGGTGCGTAGATAGATTGCGAAGTCAGAAATTTCCGGAAAAGATATCTGCCGGCTGCTACATGCGTGACGAAATAATAAAAGGAATTAAACACGAGTCCATCCGGAGCAATCAGCAAAATCTGCTTTATGATTTCAGGCATCAGCTCTGCCACACAAAGACATACTCTGCCGCCCATGCTGTAACCCATAAGACTGAACGATTCTGCACCGGTAAGTGCCTGTATACTTTTCATCAATGCGACCAGATCATCCTTCAAAAAAGCACTATCATCAGGCCAGCCACTACTGCCGCCGTGAAAAGGAAGATCGAAAGAAAGAACGGTATAACGTTCGCCGAGCTCCGCTGCCAGATCTTTAAAAATAGAAGCATTATTGCCATACCCGTGAAACGCAATCAGCCATTCCGGCCCCGATCCCATTTGCAGGTAATGCAGTTTCCGGTTATTGAAGCTAATTTCAGGCATTGACGATTTTTAATGGTCCCGCAACGGCGCGAAAGAGCAAAGATGCAAAAGTTTTTCTCACGGCGGCGCAAAGCTGCAACGATCCTATAGAACTGAAAATTACAGCGATTGAAGACTTACCTGCGCGGCCAATTCCCAATTATTAACGCCTTACCAGATTAACCTTTTGCCCGATTAACGAGGCAAAGGATTTAACAAATTAACCAATTGCCGAATTCCCTCATAATCGGTAGCTTTATAGAAAGCACATAATTCTATGGAAGCACCAACACAAACTAATACACTGCAAGGTGGCAGTTTTCTGATACAGGCTCCTGATCCGGCAACTAGTTTTACGCCGGAAGACTTCAAAGAGGAGCAGCACATGATTGCTAAAATGTGCGATGATTTCCTGGAAAAAGATGTATTACCAAAAGTAAACGAACTCGACAACAAAGAACCGGGCTTAATGCCATCATTGCTTGATAAAGCAGGCGCACTCGGCTTGCTCGGCGCTGCCTTTCCGCAACAATACGGCGGACTCGGCGAAGATTTTGTAACTGCAACGCTGATTACTGAAAAACTCGGTGGCGGACATTCTTTCGCAGTAGCAACGGCTGCACATAACGGTATCGGATCTTTACCGATTCTTTATTTTGGTACCGAAGCCCAAAAACAAAAATATATTCCGAAACTGGCGACAGGCGAAATGAAAGGCGCTTACGCACTCACAGAACCAGGATCAGGGTCGGATGCACTGGGCGCAAAAACTACCGCTACACTCAGCGCAGATGGCAAACATTATTTACTGAACGGCCAGAAGATTTGGATTACCAACGCTGGCTTTGCTGATGTTTTCACCGTATTCGCAAAAATAGATGGTGATAAATTCACCGGCTTTATCGTAGATCGCGGTACGCCCGGATTGACGATAGGTGAAGAAGAACATAAAATGGGCATCAAAGGGTCCAGCACTTGTCCGCTGTTTTTTGAAAATTGCGAAGTACCGGTAGAAAATGTGTTGGGCGAAATTGGTCGTGGACACATCATTGCCTTCAACATCTTAAACATCGGACGTTTAAAACTCTGCGCTGCGGCTTTAGGCGGCGCAAAGCGTGCTTTACACACGAGCGTGGCTTATGCAAAAGCACGGGAACAATTCAAAACTTCCATCACTAATTTCGGCGCTATCAAACATAAGATCGGTGAAATGGTGATCCGTTGTTTTGCGTCCGAAAGTGCTTTGTATCGCTCCGCACAATGGATCGACGATAAAGAAAAAGCACTGGAAGCTGAAGGTAAACCTGATAATGAAACATTACTCGGCGCCGCAGAAGAATTCGCCATTGAATGTGCGATGCTGAAAGTACTGGGTTCTGAATGCCTGGATTTTGTTGTAGATGAAGGCGTGCAGATTCACGGTGGCAACGGTTTTATGGATGATTACAACATCTCCCGCTCATATCGCGACAGCCGTATCAACCGCATCTTTGAAGGCACCAACGAGATTAACCGTCTGCTGACTTTGGATATGTATTTGAAACGCACTATGAAAGGTCGTCTGAACTTACTCGGCCCTGCAATGGCCATCCAGAAAGAACTGACCAGCATTCCTGATTTCAGTACCGATGATGCACCATTTGCCGAAGACCTGAAATACATCGCTAATTTCAAGAAAGCGATCTTGATGTGTGCTGGCGGTGCTGTTCAAAAACTGCAGGCAAAACTGGAAGGCGAACAGGAAGTGCTGATGAATATTGCGGATATGGCCATCGATACATTCCAGGCAGAAAGCATGTTGATGCGCGCTATTAAAATGAAAAATGCCGGCAACGAATTCGCTGATCTGGCTTATGATGCCGCGCGGACTTTCATCAACGACGCAGCAGACCGTATCAATCATGCAGGCAAAGACGCAATTTATGCATTTGCCGATGGCGACGAACAACGTATGATGCTGATGGGCCTGAAACGTTTCACGAAAACAAATGCGTTTAACACCAAAGAAGCGCGCCGGAGAATAGCAGCCCGTGCGGTGGAAGCGAATGGATATTTCTTTTAATTTTTGATAGAAATCCGGCTACAGGTAGCCGGATTTTTCTTTTATGATAACGAAGCAATTTTATAAGCTAAAACTGATTGGACTGGCGGTGCAAAGCTTTCTTGTGCTGATTATTCTCACTGCTTTTTTTACAGACCGGAAAGCTGGCTTTGTTTTGATTTTATTGTTTGCGCTGCAACTCATAAGCTTCGGCGTACATTGGGCCAACAGAGATCAGTATACACCTTTTATCGGAAGGAAAATTTATACCTGGCTGCTTCGATCTTTGCAGATCATTCTGGTGTTATCGCTGCTATGTTTTATTGCAGGATTTATCGTTCCCAAAGCGGGACCGATTTTCTTTGTGCCGTTAATCACAACGCTTATCAGTGGCATCTACTGGCTGCTGCTATTGCCTTTATGTTATTATGTGCTCAGTGTGGTAGAAGTCATTTACTATCGAACTACTTTGGAGAAAGAGTTTCCTGCGCAAGATATTTCCCGCAAAGATGCATAAGGAGCTAAGACGCAAAGCATTTATATCAACTGTCAATTGAACTTATTGAATACCCGGATTTCCGGAGTTAAGTACCAGTTTCCATTTACCTTTCGGAGCTCTTACCCAGATGGTCGTATAAGTGCCTTTCATAACACTGCCGTCCTTTTTATTCCGCGCGGTGTAGATGCCGTATGTATAACCCATCTCACCTGAAACAGCTACACTCCCATTGCTTGGTTCCCAGGTAACCACATAATTACTGTCGGCACCATCATTAAGAAACGTTTGCAGTGATGCACTCTTCAACGGCGCATGATCCGGGCGCAACAAAACTGCGCTATCGGAAAGGCTTGTCAGCATGCTTTTATTAAAACCTTGCTGTTCCGACGTCTTCGACATCTCTTTATCAGCAGCGATAATAGAATCGATATCTTCCCGTGCTTCGAAACGTATGTTGTCACGGCCGCAGGCAGTCAGGAGAAGCGTAAAAATGAGTATTGAGTATTTCATACTGAAATTCGGCAATTTGATAATTTGACAATCCGGCGATGTTCGTGAATGGTCAATGGTGATTGGTTAGTGCTTGTCAAACGTGAAATGTCAAAAGTCAATTGAGATTGATACGCCCCATCAAAATGTAATTCGAAAATGAAGTTCCACCATCTCGCGACGTTTTAACCTATTAACGTCTTAACCTTTTAACTTAATCCTCCCGCATATCCCGTCCAGTCAGCTCAATAAACACATCTTCAAGATTCGCAGCTTTCACTTCTTTTGTACGCTTGAAACCGCTTGCTATTAATTTGTCTACCAGACCTGTCGGGGTATCTAAAGAAATAATTTCACCCGCATCTACAATGGCAATACGTTCGCAGAGTTCTTCTGCTTCATCCATGTAGTGTGTGGTAAGAATTACGGTAGTGCCACGGTCGCGCACATGACGGATCAAATCCCAGAGATTGCGGCGCGCCTGCGGATCAAGCCCTGTTGTCGGTTCGTCGAGGAAAATGATTTTAGGCTCATTGATCAGCGTCGTAGCGATCGAGAAACGTTGCTTCTGTCCGCCGGAGAGCTCTTTATATTTGTTTTTGGCTTTTTCGCGAAGATTTACAGTGTCCAACAGCGCCATCGGATCTACCGGACGGTTGTACAAACCTGCAAACAATTCGATGATCTGCACGAGATTAAGGTTCGGATAATAGCCTGCAGCCTGCAATTGCACGCCGATCACATTTTTGATTTCCTGTGGCTGTTTATCGAGATTGAAACCATTTACCCATACTTCACCTGATGTTTTCTCACGAAGTGTCTCGATAATCTCCAATGTGGTGGTCTTCCCTGCCCCGTTCGGGCCTAGCAAACCAAAGATTTCACCTTCTTTCACCTCAAAACTAATGCCTTTTACAGCGGTGAAATCACCATATTTTTTAACGAGATTCTTTACTACGATTATTGAATTATCAGCCATTTCAGAGAAATATGCTGCAAGTTAATTTATTTTTGATTGGAAATTTTTGATTGAAAATTGACACCATTATGAAAAACATCTATGAATTCTGGGTATTACAAGAAAATCTCCATCGTTTTTTGTGGGTAATGAGTGGAACCATTTATTTTGATTTCTCGGAAACAGACTACGAAGCCATTTTATATGGTCTCATTAGTACGGACTCAGATGAAAACATCTTTTACGAACATCTGTTTATCGGCACTGACGAAGACTTGTATATAGAATTCGCACGGGATGGCGACTGGCACAGTACAGATATCATTTTTATTACTGTCAAATCAAACAATCCGAAAACGCTTGAAATGATAAACGCGGTCAATGTTATAGGATCCCTTTGGGAACAGAGTTACAAATTAAGCAATGGCCAATAATAAATCAATACCGTTTCCTTAAGCCCATTTTGAATAAACACACCGAGAAATCAGATTGCGACGTCGTTCCTCCTTTGGAGGAGCTAGAGAAGGCTTAAAACCCTCTCTGCACAAACAGCTGCTGTGTAGTTGGCTCGGCGGAATCCTGAAAGAGATAGTAAATCTCGCCGTCGAAAACTTTTAGCTTGGAAATGAAAGGCTTCTCAATAGGAATAGCGGTATATAGTTCGCCGGTCTGCATATTGATGCGCTCAAGCGTTTGCTGCGCGGGATTATCAGAACGATGCAGATAATATTCGCGGGTCACCGGATCTTGAATAATCTCAAGGCGCTGCACATTTGTAAAACTCAGATGAAAAGGCGCAGATTCAAGGAGATTTCCCTCGAGGTCATATTTTACGATGCGTTTTGTGCGGAAATCAAACGCAACGATTCTGTTGCTTTCCCAAAACAGCGGCTGATTTAAATAACGGAATGCATTTCTGTCCAGCAAATAAGATGCACCTGCCGATAATGGAAATTTCCGCTCAGTCTCTTTACCGATTCTTGTCTGCCGGTCGTCAAAATGCAATACAGTATGGAGTTCATCTTTACCGTTTTTAGCATAGGCATAAGTAATGTCCCATTTGCGACGGTCAAAAAAACCGTAGTATATCACATCTTGCGTGGCGTACTGGCAGATGCGCAACTCATCGTACACAGACAATGAATACGCTCCGCTGATTTGCAGATTTCCGGTATCTATATCAAGCGGATAAAGTACATCATCGGTAACGCAATACCATTTACCACCGCAGCTTTTGTACAATTCGGAAGGTGCCTCCGGCAGATGTGCTATGGATGCCGTATCTCCCATTCTGGTCAGTAAAAAGAGTTTGGGATCTTTCTGGTTCGGACTGCTGTAACTGGCTACCAGTATATATCCGTCTACAAAACTATAGTCTACAACAAATTCCTTTGCTGAATGCAATACGCGTTTTACGGATTGACTTTTAATAGTTACTTCCTTTAGCGTATCCTGCATTGGACGGTTGACTTCCTGCGCCAGCAGCGGCGTTGATAGAAATAACAGGATAGATAGGAAAACAGCACGCATGGGTTTGAGTTGTAAATAGTAAGTTATAAGTTGTAAATGACAAGTTATAAACCACGGTAAATTTCGACAATGGCCTGACAATCGTTAGGAGCAGCTAAAATCCCCGTTGCACATATAATTGCTGCACGTCCGGCTCGGCCGGATTCTGAAAGAGATAATAAATTTCACTGTCGAAAACTTTCAACTTGGAGATAAACGGCTTTTCAATCGGAATGGCAACAAATAGCGCGCCTGTCTGCAAATCAATACGGGCAAGCGTTTGCCCTGCATTATTATCCGACCGGTGCAAATAATACTCGTTCGTCACAGGATCTTTAATCACTTCCATACGCTGCACATTTCTGAAATCAAACCGCATCGCTACCGATTCCATCAAACGCCCGTCAAGATCATAAGTGCAGATTTGCCTGCTGCGAAAATCAAACGATCTGATTTTGTCGTTCTCCGGAAATAATGGCTGATCTAAATAGGCGTATGCATTTTTATTGAGCAGATGTCGCATTCCGGCCTGCTTTGCAGCTCCCGAAGGATTGCCACCCGCAAGTAGCGCAAGTACTGCACCCCATTCTTCATTACTGGCATCACGCGTTTTTGCGTCATCAAAACCAATGCCCGGATGCCACACAGAATCATCTTTTTTGCGATAAGCATACAGAATATTGAAATGCTGCCGGTCAGCAATCTTATAGTAGTATTGATTTTGGGTGGCAAAGCTGCATGTTTTCAGCTGATCAAAAACAGATAAATCATAAGCCTGCCTTACTGATAGATTACCTGTATCAACCTCCAGCGGATACATAGCACGACTACTCACGCAATACATTTGTCCAGCGCAACTTTTAAATAATTCATCAGGCGCTTCCGGCAAATACAGTAGCGACGCGGTATCACCGGCTTTACTCAGAAGAAATAATTTAGGATCTTTCCGGTTAGGACTACTGTAACTGGCTACCAGTATGTATCCGTCTACAAAATCATAGTCCACCACATATTCGCGTGCGGAATGCAACACAGGTTTCACCGACTGACTATGAATGGTTATTTCTTTCAGCGTATCCTGCATTTTGCGCATAGCAGGCTTTTCTTGTGCCGAGACTTTCATCGACAGAAAAAGCACAACCGTAAAGCATACAAGCAAGCGCATAACATAAGATTTTCGAAGAAATGAACTTATGCGAAACAGCGCTACAAATATACCTAAAAACAAAAATATGACAGGATTATGTGAGTTGTCATTGGTGAGTAGTGAATAGCCAAATAACGCGGGACGCTTCCTTCGTCAACCCGACAAAAAAGCGTCCCTTATTTTTAAGTAACCACAGCTTGCGACTTATACTTACTACCTGATACTATCCTATTTCTGAATCAGAAAGCAGGCCCTGTTTAGTTTTCCCTGAAAATCAAACGGCGTAGTGGCACCGGTAATATCCTTAATCGAGAAAGCAGGAATGGATTCCTTATCGAGTTGAAAACCTTTATAGTTATTGGAGAAATAAATCTTACCTTCTTCCGTACAGGCTTTCAACAGCTTTTTGATCAGTACCACGTGGTCGCGCTGCACATCGAAAGTATCTTCCATGCGCTTACTGTTGGAAAATGTAGGCGGATCACAAACAATCAGATCATACATATCAGCCGGCAGTTCATTGATGATTTCCATCACGTCAGCATGCACGAATTCGTGTTTATTATCGTCATACAGTTTATTGAACTGCATGTTACGCTTGGCCCAGTTGATATAAGTTTTGGAAAGATCAACAGAAGTAACGCTTTTGGCGCCGCCCGCAGCTGCATAAACGCTAAATGAACCCGTATAACAAAACAGGTTCAGTACACGCTTGCCTTTGGCTTCTTCACGTACCATGCCGCGTGTAATGCGGTGATCCAGAAAAAGGCCTGTATCCAGATAATCAGTGAGGTTAATGATAAAACTCAAACCACCTTCGCTGACAATACGTTCTACTTTCTCTTCGCCGAATTTCTCATATTGTCCCTGACGACCAGCTTTGCGCTGACGCACTTTCATAAAAATATTCTCCGTGCCAATTTCCACCACACGGGCAATGATCTCCCGGCAAGCCTGCAACCAGGCTTCGTGCTCCTCATCTTCCATACCATGACGACGTTTGTACTCAGCAGCATGCACTACGCCGTCATACCATTCAATAGCAAATGGAAATTCCGGCATATCATGATCGTAAAACCGGAAGCAGCTGATGTTTTGCTTACGGGCAATTTTACTGATGTGTTTGTGTACTTTCTGCAGACGGTTTTCGAAAGCCTGCATTTTATCGTTATTGGACAAAAGAGAGAATTTGGGGCAAAAATAGCTCTTTGATCGCTGATCTCTGCAATCTCTGACGGTTGATAGCCGATTTTCTGATTTTCGGCAGGTAGTGTTCGTTTCGTAATATTGCCGATTCCAACGTGCTACAATGAAACTAATACCTGACGACTATATACAATTCCTTCATTGGTTAAAGAATCAAACCGAAGCATTCTGGAGCCTCGATCCAAATAATCCCGCAAATGAGTATAAATGCCCGGAATGGGCGTACGGCGCCAAGTGGACTGGAATGACGGAAGAGCAGATTGACAAGGTGGAAAGGAAATACAATCTAACGTTTACGCCGGAGCACAGAGCATTTTTAAAAATCCTCCATACGCCGGACAAGAAAGAGCGAATCGGCGACTATAATCCTAAAACGCGCAGCCAGTTTCAGGAACGCCCGCTTTTTCGCAACTGGCATGACGAAGATGAAGTGATCAAAATGCTGGACTGGGATTACAATACGATCGCACAGGATGTGAAAAATAACTTCTGGCTGGATACCTGGGGTGAAAGGCCAGAAGAAGTACGAGAAAGACTACGCTTGTTTGACCAGCTATATCAATCAGCGCCCAAACTGATACCGGTAACGAGCCACAGGTTTCAACTGGCAAGCACTTTCGAGGGAAAAACACCTGTCCTTTCTGTCTGGGGCAGCGAGATCGTGTACTATGGTTCCAATTTCCGCTACTATCTCCTCAACGAATTATCCGAGCACCTGAATATTTACCACAAGGAATTTGACGAGAAAGCAAAGCAGTATTATTGGGTCAGGGATGAAGCATACAACGACTATTTTGAATCGTACGACGATGATTATGTGATTCCGGACATCCCTTTCTGGAAGGATTTTCTCAGTTAATACTGAACGTTACCCAAATAACCATTTAACCAATTAACTATTTAACCAATTAACGCCAAACGCTATCTTTGCGCCCAATATATCAAAATAACCTATGAAGAAAATCTTCCTTGCAGCGAGCCTTATCGGCATTGCATTTACCTCTTGTAAAAAAAGCGATGACAACAGCAGTGGTGGCAGCGGCGGCAACAACAACACAGCCATTTTGGGCAAATGGAACTGGGACACCGACGTTCAGCAAACAGCAATCCACGGTACAATAAATGGCGTATCGATGGATACTACTTACACTGACACCATGCAAATTAATGACGGATCATATATACAATTTACCAGCGACGGTAAAGTGTATTCTCATATTGTGGGCAATTCCCCAAGCGATGATACGGGACATTACACAATACAGGGATCCAATCTCTATATGACTAAATCTACTAGTACTGATACAACCGTGGCGCAGATTACAACGCTCTCCGGCCATGCACTCACGTTGTACAGCACATACCAACAGGGCGCGATGGGCATGAGTGCCCAAATAAATGACTGGATGTACTTAAGTAAATAGGTCTTGCAAACGTTTATAAAACAAAGCCCATCCAACACGGATGGGCTTTGTTTATTGCAGATTGCAGACTATAGATTGTAAATAGAATATTACACATTCCCCACATTAATCACATGACCCGCCTTAACGAGGCTACCTACATATCGCATTTTACATTATCTTGTTTGCTTCATATTAAAAAAAACCTATGAAGAAACTTGTCTTAGCAGCGAGCATTATGGGCATCGCTTTTGCCTCTTGTAAAAAAAATGACGACAACGGCGGTGGTAATAACAGCACAGCAATTGTCGCAAAATGGAATTTTAATACCGTGGTAAGCACCACTTCAATAGGTGGGGTTTCCATGGGCACCGACACTACCGACGTGACAGGATCCTATATGGATTTTAGAAGTGACGGAAAAGTCTATTCAATGATCGTAGATACCCTCTTCGGTAATGAATACGACACATCATCCTACAAAGTAAACGGAAACAATATTACCATTACTAGTACTACCGATACCTCTACGGCACAAATCGTGAGCCTTACCAGCAACGCGATGGAATTATATACCGTCGACGAAGAAATTCAAGGCGGTGTAACCGCAACCTCTAAACAATGGGCATACTACACTAAGTAAGTCTTGCTGACCTTTATTATAAAAGCCCATCCGCACAGATGGGCTTTGTAGATTATAAATTGAATATGGTACATTCCCCACGTTAATCACATTACCCACATTAACCATCAAGGCAATTGCCAGAACACTGCCGGGTTATTGGTTTTATAATAAGTAAATGTGGTGCCTGTCTGGGTGCTCGTATGCGTTGACTGATCTGGCTTTTGATGATACGCATCCAACGGCAGCAATTGTACAAAGGTTATTTTCCTGACATCCGCCCATGTTTCGGAGTTGTATTCACTCACCAGCGGGCATTCGAACCGATAAAGATTCTTTGCCATGTAGTTGTATAAATAATTCGCTTTGGTGACTGACGATTTATTATTCCAGTTTGCATCCGGGTTTAAGATTAAAGGCTTTCCGTTTACCAGCCGTTCGCGCACTTCTTCAATACTCAACAACTCCCCTTTTTCGTCCATTATATAAGCGTTATTGGTCGGGTCAATCCAGATCCATTTTTTCTTTTCTTCGAGATAAACCATATTGATCACATGGCAATCATCAAAAACAGAATCTTTCGGCATACAGGTCACAAACCTTGATTTGATGCCCATAGAAAGATAACACTCGTTCAAAACAGTAGCCAGTCCTCTGCAATTTAACCCGCGGTCTTCTTTCTTACATTGTGCAATCATGCTCATTGCATTTTTCACCGTCGGATTATCATGCTGCCCATCGTGTGGAATGAGATTATGAATCCAGTGCAGCAGATTTATTATTTTGAGTGTTTCACTTCCCTGCCCTGCAATAGAATCCAGGTTAAATGCTTTTCGCAACGCTACTAAATTCGGATTACCGGCATTCTGATATTCAAACTTCGGTATAGGTCTGTTGTCTTTGGAATTGTATACTGCAGCTGCTTTCAACTTATCGAGATAGCCCGGCACGTATTTGATCTCTGTTTCCGCTTTGATGGAATCGTTGAGCAGAATGATAAAATCAAACTTAGTGGCAGGCGTAATGCTGACTGTAATGGAATCGATGTCTGTATAAAACGTAACCTTCTTTCCTTTTGACGAAGTCGTATAAACATCCGGTTTTATCTCTGGCGAAATACTCCAGCCGTTTTTGCGAAACTCATCTCCATCTCTGATGTTGACCGATCTGGAATGTGCTCTGATCACTTTCGTCTGCGCAAATGCAGTGTTGCCAAAGAGTAGCGCAGCAATAAGAAGTATTTTTTGTGTGGTGGTCATAAGGTGAACGTTTATGGCATTAAAAAAGGGTTATTCTAAAATAACCCTTTTTACTGTCTTTTTATTTTACCCGCAATGTCTGTGCTATTTGCTTCACCTGCGGCATCAACACTTCTGGTCTGTTGTAGATACTGCCAACAAGCAGCAATGTAATTTTATCATCGCCGGTCACCAATTGATAAGCCGTGCTCTTCTTGCCCTGGTATTCGCTTTTAAAACTGATTTCATAAGCATAGTTGCCGTTCAGGTTTACCTCTTTTTCGGCCACATCAGTTACATTCATGCGGCTTTTATAGCGTTCCAGCAGTTTTTGCGCATAAAGCATTTTCGCTTCGTTGGTCATAGCCGGCAGTGTAGAAACGGTGATCTGATCTTCAAACGGATTGTTGACAGGATCGCCTTTACCGCCAATGGTGTAGAAAAATGCTTGTCCAGCATTGCCATTATAAGCAAATTCAGTATTGGCAACATCAACTGTATAACCGGCCAGCGATGTAACATCAGCTTTAGTAGCCGTGTCAACATTCATAGACAGCAACGCGTGCAAAACTTCTTCTCTGGCCTCTTTATTACCAGCTGGAATTTCACCCGATGCCATTACAGCGAATTGTTTGTCTCCGAAAAATAAAACGATCTGTTCCTGGTTGGGTTGATCATCGGCCGCATAATAAAGTAGCGCGTCGTATGCACCCAGTTTAAACTCTTTCTTATAGTATTCCTTAGAAATCTTACCTGATTTGACCGCCGCATCAAAACCACTCATCACGGCAGGTTTACGGTCATAAAAGTCTGTACCCGGACTTTCCAGCACCTGAATATAAGTGTTGCTATCTTTCTGAAAACGCACAAACTGACGCGAGAGCTCATATCCTTTCGGCACTTCCATCAAAACTCTCGTTCCGGGAAATTGCTGTTCATTGGCATTTTTCGTTACCGCAACGGTATCGGGAATTTTTAGATCATGCTCATTGCTACTACAACCCGCAAATAAAAGGCCGAGGCCCACGATAAAACTAAGTTTACGCATCCGCAAATATAATTCAATGAACAATTGACAAGGGACAATTGACGACGGACGATACAAAAACACGGGCATTGCGAAGACGAGGCACGAGGATGTCGCAACCTGATTTCGCGGACATATAATTGCGAGTACTCCCCGACGCGAAATCAGATCCCTACGTCGTCGTACCTCCTCCTCTGGATGACCAACGGGATCAAAAAACACGGTCATTGCGAGGAATCACCTGACAGCAACGCTGTGGGGGATGACGTCGCAACCTGATTTCGCGTACATACAGTTGCGAGTACTCTCCGTTCAGCAAAGTCTCTGACTTTGTTGTAGTGGAAACCGGTCTCCCGACCGGATTGCTGCGGTCAGGAGACCGCGTCCGCTGGAACGAAGTCGGGAGACTTCGCTCAACTGTACGTGTGCTTGCTCGCCGGGAGCATTAAGCGCGAAATCAGATCCCCACTTCCTCCTTCGTCGTCATCGGGAGGACAAACGCGGGCGAGCTACATATCATCAACTATACGATGACGTCGCAACCTGATTTCGCGTACATACAGTTGCGAGTACTCCCCCCAACCTCTATCTGACCGGGTCCAATACTCAATCAGACCGGGTATGGATAGGTCCAAATCGGTATTCCATGCGGTCAATAACCCTGTTACACCCGGCCCGGAACCGGGTATGGATATGTTAAATAGTAAGTACAAGCCGGTCTCCAACGGCCCCCAATTGTGTCCGGAACCAGATGCAATTAGGTCCAATTAAGGATCGAACCCGGTTCATCTGACTATCTGACCCGGTTCCAAAGGCTATTTACACCTCTAAAAGACCGGGTCCTACTCTGTTCCGAAGACCTCAATACACTTTCCGCAACCACATTCAGCGGTGTCAAAATATAGGTGCCGCCCGGTCCGATATACCTCCTGAGGCCGTCCTTTACATGTAATTTCTACCCACTATGATCAATTACCGGTCGTGTCTTTCTCTCCAAATGAACGTTCAATCCATACATAACACATTTATTATCTGATAGTTTCCGCATTTTGAAAAGACGTTTTCCTGATTTTGATAGCCTAAAAAACAGATTCGTCTGAACTTTGCGGCCGAAAAACCGCAAGCATGTTTAAAAGACTCATTACGTTTATCTTACTTATAATCTGTGCCACTTCCCTTTCGGCCAAAAATATTACCGATGCTCCCGAACCGGGCAAAGGCGGTATTAAGGGTGTGATCACTACTTCCGATAAAAAATCTGCTGAAGGCGTTTCCATCATCGTTAAAGAACTGAACAAATCGGTACTCAGCGAAGAAGGCGGCGACTTCTCCATCAATAATCTTCAGCCAGGCACTTATACATTGTTTGTATCAGTACCGGGTTTTCAACCAATTTCCCAAACTGTCACCGTGGAAGCCGGTCATTTCGAAGAAATCCAACTGCAACTTTCTGCTTCTGAAAAACAATTGCAGGAAGTTGTGGTATCGACCGGCAAAAACAAATTTGCCAACCACAGCAGCGACTATGTTTCTAAGCTGCCGCTGAAAAATCTGGAGAACCCACAGGTATACAGCACCGTTACCAAAGCAGTAATGCAGGAACAACTGGCAACCAGCCAGGATGACGCATTGAAAAACGTAACTGGTTTGTACCGTATCTGGGCTTCAACTGGTCGCGGTGGTGATGGCGGTTCTTATTTTGCATCACGTGGTTTCTATACACAAAGCATGTTTCGCGACGGTATTGCCGGTAAGGTTTCCGGTAATGCAGACGCTGCCAACATTGAAAGCATCGAATCAATCAAAGGTCCTTCCGCAACACTTTTTGGTAGTGCACTTACTTCTTATGGTGGTCTCGTAAACCGTGTTACTAAAAGTCCGTACGAAACATTTGGCGGTGAAGCTACCGCTACAATCGGCAGCTATGGTCTCGCTCGCGTAACGGCTGATGTAAACACACCACTCAATGAAGATAAAACGGCGCTCTTCCGTGTCAATGCTGCTTATACCACACAAAACAGCTGGCAGGATTATGGTTTTAATAAAACGATTTTCCTCGCACCAAGTCTGTCACTGAAAGTAAATGACCGGTTGTCTTTTAAAGTAGAGGCTGAATTCATGAACGTGAAAAAGACAATGGAACAAACGCTGTACTTCGATCCAAGCTATACGATTGACCAACTGGGTGTAAACCGCGCTGATAAACTGAATTTCGACTTTAAGCAATCTTTCATCAGCAATGATCTGGCTGTCACTTCTAACACGGCTAACTTCTTTGCAACTATGAAGTATAAGATCTCTGACAACTGGACTACACAGACTTTGGTATCGAGCAGCAACAACACAGCCTCCGGCCCGCTCAACTGGTTTTATCTGATGCCAAACAACCTGATGACGCGCGATGTGTACAATACCGACGCTACTGAAAGTGTTATTGAAGCACAGCAAAACATCGTTGGTGATTTTAAAATCGGCAATCTGCGTAACCGTTTCGTTGGTGGTATCGATGTATATAGCTCTAAGCTGAAAAACATGTACGGCTATCTGCCAGGCGGAAGCTGGGTGTTTGATACCGTGAATTATTCGCAGCCAAACAATCCGAACTACAGCAATTTCAACCTGTCTTCACTGAATGGTTTGTTTGCAAATGGTCCTGAATATAAAAGTGTGACCAGTCAAAATACGTACAGTGCTTATGCATCTGATGTACTGAACATCACTGACAACTTCATGGCGATGGCCGCTTTGCGTGTGGACCGCTTCGACAACAAAGGCACTTATGATCCTAATTCTAACACCACAACTGGTGGCTACCAGCAAACAGCACTGGCTCCGAAATTTGGTCTCGTTTACCAACCAGTAAAAGATAAAGTAGCATTGTTTGCCAACTACCAGAGCGGCTTCCAGAACGTAGCGCCTGGTCAGACAGCAGATGAAAACGGCAACCTCATGACCACTACTTTTAAACCAGAGGAAGCGCGTCAATATGAAGGTGGTGTAAAAGTAAATACCTTTGGTGGCAGACTGACCGGTACTTTGAGCTATTATGATATTGAGGTGAAAAACATTGTGCGTTCTAATCCTGCAGTAGCGAATGCTTCCGTGCAGGATGGCAACCAGCTGAGCAAAGGTGTGGAAGCAGAAGTAATTGCTAATCCATTGCCAGGCCTGAATATCATTGCCGGTTATGCGTACAACGACAGTAAAATGACCAATGCTGATGCTAGTGTAAATGGTCGCCGCCCGGTAACTGCCGGTCCTAAAGATCTCGTAAACTTCTACATCAGCTACCATTTCACACGTGGTGCGGTACATGGCCTGGGTGCAAGCTTTGGCGGTAACTATGCCAGCGAAAATGCGACTTACAACTATGCAGACCTCGGCGTATTTACATTGCCTTCGTACACAGTATTGAACGCGTCAGTGTTTTACGATCAACCTAAATACCGTCTGACACTGAAAGTTGATAACCTGACCAACAAAGAATACTTCATCGGCTGGACTACCGTTAACCCGCAGATGCTGCGCAGAGTAATGGCAAGTGTGGCGGTAAAATTCTAGGTGAATAGTGAATCGTCAATGGTGAATGATCGACTGCGATAAATAACCATTCTTTGTCAGGCTGAGCGGAGTCGAAGCCCACTATACGCCAAACATTGACCATTCACCATTGACAATTCGCCATTGACCAATATTGACCATTCACAATTGACCATTGACCAAAAAGAAACATAACAAATCCCTGTTCAAACAGGCGATCGGGAAAATACACCTCTGGCTCGGACTTGCGTCCGGGCTTGTGGTTTTTATAGTTGCGATTACCGGGTGCATCTACGCGTTCCAGGACGATATCCGTGATCTTACGGAAAAACATCGTTTTGTAACCGTAGAACAAAAACCAGTGCTGGCCCCTTCCATCCTTCGTGACAGCGCCATGAAACGCTACCCGGATGCGAGCTTCACACGCATTATTTATTCGGGCAACAACAGATCTGCAACAGTGATGGTATTGGCTGGCGGAGATTATCACAATATTTTCCTCAATCCGTATTCCGGCGCTTTTCTGGCAGATCAAAACCTGCGTAGGGATTTCTTTACAGTAGTAGAATACATTCACCTGTACTTATTGCTGCCCGCAAATATTGGCAAACCAATTGTAGATGTTGCCGTAGTGATTTTCGTAGTGATGATGATCACCGGCATTATACTCTGGTGGCCAAGAAATAAAGCGCAGCGCAAACAAAGCTTTAAGATCAAATGGAGTGCCCGCTGGCGTCGTGTGAATTACGACCTGCACAATGTCCTCGGCTTTTATGCACTCATCATTGCACTGATCATTGCCATCAGTGGCTTATCAATGAGCTATGAATGGGTGCGCAACGGATTGAACAAAACAGCAAACCTTGGCCATGCTTTTCCGGAAGAAAAGCAAACACCACAATCAGACAGCACCGTTATTTACGACGGCAAACCAATGCTGGATGCGGCTTACGCCTATGCAGCAGCACACACACCCAATGCACAAATGTTTATGATCTATGGCGGCAATGAAAAGAAAGAAGCGATTATCGTTTCGGCTTACGCGAAAGCATTGCATTTCTACCATAGTGACACTTATTTTGTAGATCGCGCAACTGGAAAGGTTTTGAAAGATCTACCGCATACTAAAAAAAGTGCCGGGCTCAAACTGAATGAAATGAGTTATGATCTGCACACAGGTCAGATACTGGGTTTTGTAGGGAAGATCATTGCGTTTCTCGCAAGCCTGATTGCAGCGAGCTTACCGATTACAGGCTTTATGGTTTGGTGGGGGAAACGGAAGTCTACGAAGAAGAAGATGGTTCACAGTTGACAGTTGACAATGAACAGGAAAACATCAGATGTTTTAACCACAATAAATAAATCGGCGAATATCTAAGATATTCGCCGATTTATTTATTGCACTGGCGCAAGCGTTAGCGTAGCGCCAGACGGAAAAAGATTCAGCGAACGTCGTAGACATTCGCTGAACCTTTCTTATAAAATATGCCCAAACTGCTTCGCGCATTACAATAACACGAGTAACTGTCAACGGTCAACTGTCAACTGTCCACTATTTGAAAGCTGCAGCAGATTCTGGAATATTCCTCCTTCCGTCAGGACAAGCGCTTCATAACGCCCAGCCTCTGCAATACGACCTTTATCCAAAACATAGATCACATCCGCATTGCGAATAGTAGAAAGACGGTGCGCGATGATAAACGTTGTTCTGTCTTTCATCAGTTCTTCCAATGCCGCCTGTACCAGTTTTTCACTTTCAGAATCCAGCGAGCTCGTTGCTTCGTCCAGGATCAGAATGGCAGGATCTTTTAAGATGGCGCGCGCAATAGCGATCCGTTGTCTTTGTCCGCCGGAAAGTTTGATACCGCGCTCTCCTACTACCGTATTCAGCCCTTCAGGAAATGCAGCGATGAACTGCCATGCATTTGCTCTTGTAGCCGCAGCAATAATCTCTTCATCAGTAGCCGTTGGCTTACCGTAAGCGATATTTTCGCGGATAGTCCCACCAAATAAAATCACTTCTTGCGGCACAATCGCCATGTTATGACGCAACGCACGCAGATCATACTGTTGTGCGGGAATACCATCTACCAGCAAGTTTCCGGACCCAGGTTCGTAAAAACGGAGAATCAGTTGCGCAATCGTGGACTTACCAGCGCCGCTATGACCGGCCAATGCAATCTTATCACCTTTATTCGCTTTTAGCGAGATGCCCTTCAGCACTTCCACATCAGTACGCGTTGGATAATGGAACCGCACATCCTGAAATTCGATATTACCGTTTATTTTCTGAATGGGAGCTTCCTGTTCCGGCATCAGTATTTCGCCCCGCTCGTCGAGGATTTCAAAGATGCGTTCCGAGGCGCCGATTGTTTTTTGCAAACGTCCGAACAACATACCAAACATTGCAACAGCACCACCAATAAAACCTGTGTAAAACATAAATGAGGTCAAGGTGCCGGCAGTCAATTCACCCGCCTTCATCAGCGTAGCACCATACCAAAGCACCAGCACAAAAGAGCCAAATAAACCAGAGATCAGGAACGTAGAAAACGCACCACGATTCACCGCACCACGAATACCGGTTTGAATTACTTTATCCAGATTAGAGCGATAGCGCTTAGACTCGTAAGCCTCATTGGTAAAGGATTTTACCGTATGAATATTATGAATCGTTTCCTCCACCACAACATTCGAAGCTGCTAACGCATCTTGTCTTTCTTTAGAAAGTTTGCGGATGAATTTACCATAAATCATCGCCACAATTACCAGTACAGGCACCGTTGCAAGCATCAGCAAAGTCAATTTCGGAGAAATGATAAAGATGAACACAATACCAAGAATCATCGTCACTACTTGTCTCACAAAATCGGGCAATGTATCGGAAAGCATATCTTCCAGCTGGTCTACATCGTTGGTGCTGCGGCTGGTTAATTCCCCTACTCTTCTATCTTCAAAGAATGGAATGGAAAGCGTCACCAGCTTATCGTATAAGGCTGTACGCACGTTCCCCATCGCCTTTTCTGTAACAGTTGCAAATGTGGAAACACGAAAATAAGAGATAACCGCCTGCGCAATGAGGATACCCATTAATATCAGCGCCGTGGTATTGGTATCAGTAAACAATGTCCCAATGCCTTTTGATGTAGCGGTATCTATTAGTTTACCCATCAAAAACGGGAAGGTCATTGTTGCCAGCGAAGAGATCAACAACAAAATGTTTCCGATAATAAACTGGGTGCGCCAGGGACGCAGGAATTTGAAAATACGCCCGGCTTTTTTCATGCTTTCGCCAAATGAAAATTTCTTCTGCTCGCCCTCCGGTTCCGAATATTCGCGATGTCTGCCTCTACTCATGAATTAATTGATTATAAAGTATCGGCACAAAAGTAGATTGTTCTGCAGGCGTTCTGAATAAACAATCGGAGAATACAGCAGCCCCGTCGGTAAATAAGGCGCTAAAGCAGGTAAAGAAGAAATCTGCATTTTCCGTTACCTTCATGTCACCAAAACAATTACACCATGGCACTCAACGCATATCTCACGCTCAAAGGACAAAAACAAGGACAAATTAAAGGCGGCGTTACGCAAAAAGGCCGTGAAGATCAGATTCTTGTTCATGCCGTTCATCATGATATCGTTTCACCAAGAGATGCCGCGAGCGGACTACCTACCGGCAAAAGAATGCATAAGCCGTTTATCATCACAAAGGAAGTAGACAAATCTTCGCCGCTCCTTTACAATGCGCTCACCAACAATGAAAACCTTACGGAATTTACGCTCCGTTTCTGGTCGATGGATACGCGCGCAGGCTTAGGTGCAGTTGGCATGGAACATCAGTATTATACGGTAAAACTCACAAACGCTACGGTTTCAGAAATCGCACTGGACATGGTGAATAATCTCACCGATACTGGTCAGAAAATGCCGCCGATGGAGCAGGTTGCGTTTACTTATCAGAAGATTGAATGGACATGGGTTGATGGAGGGATAACTTCATCGGATCAATGGAACAGTGTTGAATAATACTCATTCTCTTTTCTTTTGCCACAAACATTTCTCCTACTTTTTTTCTGCAAAAAAAAAGGCAAAAAAGGCAGTCGGAGCCCGATCACGCCGGGCCTCCGACGGTCGCTCGATTAAGCTTAATTGCTACTGTGCTGCCTGACTAAGGAATACTAAAACTTATCTGACTGCCGAATCGTTTTACGACCGGTGACTTGCACAACACATCCGGCCTAAGGTAACGGAGGCGTTAAAAAATGAAATGCAGACAGCGTAAAGCAATTATGATGGTTGTAAGAGAAACAACGTTGGGCAGTAGATTTGCCCGGCATTGAAATCCCGCTTAATAGTAAACTTTAATAATTGTAGCTGGATGCCTTTTCATTTTAGCCGGAGTTTTCTTAAGCCTTGAATTTTTGGTTACTTTTTCTTCAAGGAAAAAGTGACAGATAACACAGGTAGGAAAACACTTACAAACTCACAATCCTTCGACTCCGCTCAGGATGACATCAGACATCAGCGATATTAGAAGCAGCGATCGTAGCACTACTCCACGCATGCTGAAAATTAAAACCGCCGGTGATACCATCCACATCGAGAATTTCACCAGCAAAATATAACCCAGGCACCACACGACTTTCCATCGTTTGTGCATTTACTTCGGAGAGATTAACACCGCCGCAGGTCACGAATTCTTCTTTGAAAGTCGTCTTACCTTTCACCGCATAAGGATCACGGAGCAAGCGCTCTATGAGTTTATTCTGCGCAGCGGCAGGCAAATCGCCCCAACGCATTTCATCGGTAATACCACATTGCTGCAATTGATATTCCCATAACCTTTTCGGCAGGGAGAACGGATTTTTATGCGCTACAAATTGCTTACCGCTTTCTTTACGCAAGTTCACGATCTGTTCTTTCAAATCATTGTCCGAAATATCTCCCAGCCAATTAATGAGGATCTGAAAATCATAATTGCGATCATGCAATTCTCTTGCAGCCCAGGCAGATGTACGCAATATCGCCGGACCACTCATGCCCCAATGGGTAATCAACAAAGGACCGCGCTCAGTGAGTTTCGTACCCATGATTTTCACAATTGCATCGGGCACACTTAATCCCATCAGTTCCGTAATCGGATGTTTGGGCATATTGAACGTAAACAACGATGGCACCGGACTTTGAATCGTATGACCCAATGCACGCAGCCATTCATATTGCTCCGGCTTCGGAAAACCGCCGGTAGCCACCAGTATTTTGTCGGCGTCGAAACTTGATTGATCGACGAAGTGTAAACGGAAACCGCTTTCCAGCTTTTCGATGCGTTCTACCGATTTATGATATTGCACTTCCACCCTCTGTTTCATCATTTCCTGCCAGATGCAATCGATGATCGTTTGTGAGCTATCCGTGATCGGAAACATACGGCCATCTTCTTCTGCTTTCAATTTCACACCGCGTTGCTGAAACCAGTTGATCGTTTGCTCCGGATTAAAAACATGCAGTGATTTCCGCAGCAATTGCTTTCCCCGTGGATATCGATTCACCAATTCCGGCACATCAAAACAAGCATGCGTTACATTGCAACGCCCGCCACCGGAAGCTTTTACTTTCTGTAAGGCTTTCCCCGTTTTTTCAAATATGGTAACAGACACATCTTTCTGCGCAGCAATATTTGCTGCCGCAAAACAACCAGCCGCACCGGCTCCTATGATGGCGATTTTTAAAGTCAATTGTGTGAGTTGTGAGTAGTCAATTGTGAGTCAAACGTGAAAAGTGAAACGTCAATGGTGAATGGTCAATGGTCAATTCGCGCGAGGAATACCCGCAATGCGCGGGACACTTCGTGCCTCAGTGTGACAAACGCGAGTGATTGTTATTCCAATAACTCGCGTTTGGAATTCTCCTCCTTCGGAAGCGTTAGATGAGGCTCTCTTTTACCTGTGCATCTACCACTGCAATGGCCACCATGTTTACAATCTGGCGGACACTACTGCCGAGTTGCAAAACATGTACAGGTTTGCGCAAGCCAAGCAAAATTGGACCTACAGCTTCGGCGCCGCCTACTTCCTGCAGTAAGTGATAAGCAATATTACCAGCCGCAAGATTCGGGAAAATCAGGATATTCGGATCTTCATTTACAAGATCAGAAAACGGATAATTTTCACGCAGCAAATCTTTATTAAATGCAACGCCGGCTTGTATTTCGCCATCAATCACCATTTCCGGATGCATTTTCTTGATCTTTTCTACTGCATTACGCATCATGATCGCTTCAGGCGACGCACTACTGCCGAAGTTAGAATAAGACAACATCGCAATCTTTGGTTTGATGTTGAAATGCGCTACAATCTTCGCAGTCTGCAGTGTTATATCAATCAGTTCCTCTTCTGTGGGATTAAAATTTACCGTTGTATCAGCAAAGAACAGCGGACCTTTTTTCGTGAGCATCATATACATGCCTGCCACACGTTTGGCGCTATCTTCCATACCAATAATTTCCAGTGCGGGACGTAATGTATTAGGATACTGACGCGTTAAGCCAGAAATCATTGCATCAGCTTCGCCAGTTTCCACCATCATACAACCGAAGTAAGCACGTTCACGCATCACCTTCTTGGCCTCATACATATTATAGCCGCGGCGTTTGCGCTTTTCGAAGAACATTTCGCCGTATTTGCAGCGTCTTTGTTCTTGTGCTTCACTGCGCGGATCAACGATTTCCACATGTTGCAATTGCAAACCGTTTTCTTCGATCAGTGCACGAATCTTCTTTTCTTCGCCCAACAAAATCGGAATCGCAATACCATCGTCGCTCACGACTTGCGCAGCTTTCAGAATCTTGAGGTTTTCCGCTTCCGCAAATACCACACGTTTCGGGTTTTGCTTCGCTTTGTTCATCAGGAAACGTAAGATGTTTTTATCATCAGATCCCAGACGACGATACAATTCAGATTCGTACGCATCCCAATCCGTGATAGGCTTCTGTGCCACACCGCTGTCCATCGCCGCTTTTGCAACTGCAGGCGCTACACGCACCAGCAAACGTGGGTCGATTGGTTTTGGAATAATATAAGTCGGCCCGTAATGGAGACTTTTTTCATTGTATGCCACATTCACAATATCCGGCACAGGTTCTTTGGTCAATTCAGCCAAAGCCTTAACCGCAGCAAGTTTCATTGCCTCATTAATTGTTGTAGCGCGTACATCGAGTGCACCACGGAAGATGTAAGGAAAACCCAGCACATTATTTACCTGATTCGGATAATCGCTCCGGCCGGTAGCCAGAATGATATCCTTACGCGCCGCAATCGCTTCGTCGTATGGGATTTCAGGATTTGGATTAGCCAATGCAAAAACGATTGGATCTTTCGCCATCTTTTTCACCATATCGCCGGTCACCACATTACCTACTGAAAGACCTAAAAACACATCCGCATCCTGCATCGCATCAGCAACTTTTAGCGACAGGTCGAGATCACGTGCAAATATTTTTCTGTGATCATCCAGATCGTCGCGTCTGGTGCTGATCACACCGTTGACGTCAAACATCGTCATATTTTCTACTTTCGCTCCGAGCGCCAGATATATTTTACAGCAGGAAATCGCCGAAGCACCTGCTCCACTGATGACAAATTTTACTTCCTCAATTTTCTTACCAACAATATCCAGTGCATTCAGCAGCGCCGCGCCAGAGATGATAGCCGTACCATGCTGATCATCGTGCATGATCGGGATTTTCAATTCCTTTTTCAGCCTGGTCTCAATTTCAAAACATTCAGGCGCCTTAATATCTTCCAGATTAATGCCTCCGAAAGTTGGCTCCATGGCTTTTACCACGTTCACAAACTCATCAATGCCTAATGCATTCAACTCTATATCGAACACATCGATATCAGCAAATATTTTAAAAAGAAGGCCCTTACCTTCCATAACAGGTTTGGAAGCTTCGGGACCAATGTTGCCCAAACCAAGCACAGCCGTACCATTACTGATTACAGCTACCAGGTTACCTTTGGCAGTATAGCGAAATACATCTTCGGGATTACGATAGATCTCCATGCATGGCTCAGCTACGCCGGGAGAATAAGCAAGCGCCAGATCGCGCTGGGTTTTCGTTTCTTTGGTGGGAATGACTTCTATTTTACCGGGACGACCCTTCTCATGATATTCTAATGCATCCTCTTTACGGATCAGATTTGCCATTTTTAGCTCTTTTGCGGGTTGAAAGGTACGATATCGGCCACAGAAGTCAAAAGATGAGATCTGGCACTATATATCAAAAACAATGCTATGAATGGCTGGATAATAATTCTTTATCGACTGAAAACCGTCCAATATTGATAGTATGTTATCTTGCAGCCGGTTTGGCTCATCTGGGAATGATCGGAAACGACAAGGCAAGTGGCGATGAGCAGAGCTGTTCAATCACCCATTCCGTTATGATGCGAAAAATATTTTCTGCGCTGGTCGCGACTGCTGCTGGTTTCTCCGCAATGGCCCAGCAAGTGCGTCCTGCAAATTCGGCAACCGTGTATCATGAGCTTTGCCGGATGAAAAATCTGACCCATGTACTTTACGTGGCGGCTCACCCTGACGATGAGAACACCCGTTTTCTCGCCTGGATGGTCAACGAAAAACATATCCGCACAGCGTATCTTTCTTTGACGCGTGGCGACGGCGGCCAGAATATCCTGGGCAACGAGCAAGGCCCGGCTTTGGGTCTTATCCGTACACACGAACTGATGGAAGCACGAAAAATCGATGGCGCAGAGCAGTTTTTCTCCCAGGCGATTGACTTTGGATTTTCCAAAACATCAGATGAAACGTTCAAACACTGGAATCCTTATATTCTGACGGGAGATGTCGCGTATGTGATCCGAAAATTCCGTCCGGATGTAGTAATCTGCCGCTTTCCGCCAACAAAAGAAGCAGGCCACGGACAGCATGCCGCCTCTGCAATTATTGCGGCCAAAGCATTCCCGCTTGCCGGCGATAAAATGCAATACACGGAGCAGTTTAAATATGTAGCGCCATGGCAACCGAAACGTCTGCTGTTTAATTCATTCCGTTTTGGTGAAAACAATACCACTTCCGAAACACAGTTTAAAATTCCGGTAGGCCAATACAATCCTTTGCTGGGCATGGGCTATGGCGAACTGGCTGGTATCAGCCGCAGCGTGCACAAAAGCCAGGGTGCAGGTACACCAAGTGTTGCCGGCACACAAATCGAATACTTCAAGCTGGTACAAGGTGATACGCTGATCAATTCTTTATTTGATGGTATCGACACGACATGGAACCGTGTTGGCAGAAATGATATCGGCACGGACCTCGACAAAATTATCGCCCAATACGATTTCAGACATCCGGAAAACAGTATTCCGGCATTGCTGCAATTGCGCAGCAAAATCAACACAGTAACGGATTCTTTCTGGCGTAAAGAAAAACTGGCCGACATTGACCAGTTAATTTTACATGCAAGTGGCTTCATGGCCGAGCTGGTTACAAAACAACCACAAACCGTTGCCGGTGCTACATTGCCGTTTTCATTAAATCTGATTGCCCGTTCCGGAAAAACGCCGATGACCATTACTTCTATAGAATGGCCAGGTACCCGCGACAATCTTTCGCTGACATTGAAAAATGATTCACTGACTGCAATCAGTCATTCAATTACCATTCCTGCAAATACACCTATTACACAACCATACTGGCTTTCGGCCCCTGCTGCCGACGACTTGTATCCAATGATCAACGATACGCTGCTCGGCTTGCCTGAAACACCAGATAATCTGGTAGCCAATGTTTCACTAACGCTCGGCGGCGAAATATTTACCGTTCCGGTACCGCTTTCCTACAAAAAACTGGATCCTGTAAAAGGTGATGTAATCGAAGGACTCCGCATTATGCCGGAAATAACGGTAGAACCGGCGACATCGATGCTGATTACACAGGCCGACGGCTCTCTGCAAACCGCCATTCGCATTCACGCGTACAAAGACATGAACAATGCTGTACTGAATATTTTTGGCGACAATAAAAAAATAACCAGCATTTCTATCCCAATACTGACTGCCGGCGAGGATACTTCTATTGCGTTGAATTTTACGACGGCCCAGGTAAACAATGTTTCGAAAGATGATTTTTACATGGATGCCGAGGTTGTTGCTGATGGAAAAACATATAATAAGACACTAAAGCTGATTCAATACACACATTTACCAACGCTGCAGTATTTCACATCGCCTATGGCAAAAGTGGTGCGCAACAACTGGAAAGTTACTGTGAAGAAGATTGGCTACATTGAAGGTGCGGGCGACTACACTGCAACGTTGATGCGCCTTGCGGGCCTTCAAGTCGACGTACTGAAAGATGCCGACCTCAGGGATGCTGCGAAACTGAAACAATACGAAACGATTGTAACTGGTGTTCGTGCAGTAAACGTGGAAAAGAAAATGGCGTACTGGATGCCGGCATTGATGGAATACGTGAAAAACGGCGGCACGCTGGTAATGCAATACAATACACTGCAAGATCTGAGCACTACAAACATCGGCCCTTATCCGTTTACGCTGTCTACGCTTCGTACGACAGAAGAAGATGCGCCAGTAACAATTACGGACACAAAAAGCCGTCTGTTGAACTATCCAAACAAAATTACTGATGAGGATTTCAAATACTGGGTGCAAGAACGTGGTCTCTATTTCCCTTCTAAATGGGATGAACACTATTCTACTATTTTTGCGATGAATGATAAAGGTGAAGACCCGCAGAAAAGTTCGGTGCTCTATACTAAATACGGCAAAGGAAATTACATATACACCACGCTGTCATTGTTCCGTCAGCTGCCAGCAGGCAACAAAGGTGCAATCCGGTTGTTTATGAATATGATCTCAATCGGGAAATGATTAACAAAGTCAAAAGTCAAAACCTTAAAGCTGTTTAAAGTGTCTCCCGCGTTTGTCATGTCGACGAAGTAGACACCCCGTTAAGTGAAGGTTTTCTCACGACGGCACAAAGCCACAACCTAATATCGAGTAAAACACAAAGGGTAACAAGCACGAACTTGTTACCCTTTCTCATAAAAACAACTTAGAACGTAAAACTTATAAATACCGGTCAGACTCGTTTATCTCCAGATCATTGATACTCGCGTATCTCTTTTTCATAAATCCGTTTTCGTCAAATTCCCAGTTTTCGTTTCCGTATGCTCTAAACCACTTGCCTTCTTTATTCCGATATTCATATTCAAATCTTACGGCGATGCGATTTTCTGTGTGCGCCCAGTATTCCTTTTTCAGTTTATAATCCAGCTCTTTCTGCCATTTCTCAGTCAGGAATTTTACTATTTCTTCCCGGCCGTTTATAAACAGGTTCCGATTGCGCCATTCGCTATCAAGCGTATAAGCCAGCGATACTTTTTCCGGATTTTGCGAATTCCATGCATCTTCGGCCATTTGAATTTTCTGCTGCGCAGTTTCCAACGTAAAAGGAGGAAGCGGATGTTTTTGATCCATATTATCAGATTTAATCAGGAATTAGAATTTGTATTCAAACCCAAATGTAAATACCTGGCGTAATTGCAGCCAACCTACATCTACCGGCTGATTTTTGTCTTGTGTAACGCCGTTATCATCTACATAGGTCGGATTATAAGGGAAATCATTATCATAAATTAATGTCAGACCAGCTACCACTGCAAAGTATTTATTGAGTTTCCAGGAGAAAAGGTTATCCCAAAGAACATCAATATTGCCCGGATTATCATGCGTCACACGACCGGTAAGCGGATCGGTTTTGTCTTTTGCCAGATAGTTGCAATAAAGGTCAAGGCGGGTTTTAAATGTAATGGCTTTAGTCACATCAGTCATATAACGACCTGAGAAATAAGCACCCAGTTCAAAACGGGAAGTTTTTCCGCGTTCAATACCGAAAGCACCACCAGGAATATCAGTGTATTGAGACTTAGCAACCGTAAAACGAGCACTTATGGGCGACAAAAACAGACTGAGATTTGTTCCTTTCCGGAATTCTACCCCTTCTGCCAGCGTGAAATAAGCTGGTGAGAAGAAATCAGACAATGGTTTTTGTTCCCATTCTGGTAAAGTATAGTCGTACCCTTTAGTGAATTGGGAACGGAAGTTGAACAAAGTAGTCAAGTAAAATGGCTTTTTCGGGTTGATCTTAAAGCCATATTTAGAAGTAAAATCAATACGATCATCATTTTTGCGCGGCACAAAATGGTTGGAATAGGCGTAAAACAAACTATAGGCCATATCCAGATTATTACTCCAGATCTGGTTGTGATATATTCTTGCCAGAAAGCCGCTGAATACAGCATTGACAGTCAACGAGGCAACTTCACCGCCAGCATTCCAGTTATGCAGTAACCCCTGATTGATTCCAACCTGACTGGTGCCGCCGTACACCCAGGCCACCGTGTCTTTATCCGTAAATTCAAACGATTTCTTCACTTTATCGACGTCACCAAGTTGCGCTTTCGCATATCCGGCAAACATTAAGACCGCCAGCAACAATGCATAGAACTTTTTCATAATGAACATTTTTGTGATTGTAAATATAATGGACTGCTGAGAAAGTCAAAATCCAAAACTGCGGAAAGCATAAGGCTTAAAGTGCAAAGCCTGTCCATGCTATTGAACGCACAAAAAATAAAACACAAAGGGTAACAAGCGCTAACTTGTTACCCTTTGTATTTTTTGACTTTTGACTTTTGACTTAAAACTTATACTCAAACCCAAACGTAAACACCTGACGAAGCTGCAGCCAACCTAAGTCTGCCGGATCATTTTTGCTTTGCGCAACACCACTTTCATTTACATAAGTTGAACTGTACGGAAAATCATTGTCATAGATGAACGTCAGACCAGCAACCATTCCAAAATACTTACTAAATTTCCAGGAAAACAGGTTGTCCCAGAGAATATCGATATTTCCCGGATTATCATGCGTTACGCGTCCAGTCACGCCATCGGTTTTATTTTTGGCTAAATAATTGCTATACAGATCAAGACGTGTTTTGAACGACATCGTTTTTGAAATATCCACTTTGTAACGACCAGAGAAATAAGCGCCCAGCTCAAAACGAGACGTTGCCCCTTGTTCGATACCAAACGCGCCACCCGTCATACTGGTATATCTCGAATTGGCAACAGTATACCGCGCACTAATTGGCGAAAGAAAAAAACTAAGATTTGTGCCTCTCCTTAATTCCACCCCTTCCGCCAATGTAAAATAACCCGGCGAAAAGAAATCGGAAATGGGGTTTTGCTTCCAATCCGGCAATGTATAGTTATAGCCCTTAGAAAACTGAGACCGAAAATTGAACAAAGTTGTCAGATAAAACGGCTTTTTCGGATCAATCTTGAAACCATATTTAGAAGTAAAATCGATGCGATCATCATTTTTACGCGGTACAAAATCATTGGAATAAGCGTAAAACAAGCTGTAAGCCAAATCCAAGTTATTGCTCCATATCTGGTTGTGATAAACACGAGTCAAAAAACCACTGAATACTCCGTTAACTGTTAAAGATGCTATTTCGCCGCCTGCGTTCCAGTTATGTAATAAACCCTGGTTCATTCCGATCTGGCAAGTCCCGCCATGTATCCATGCTACTGTATCCTTGTCCGTGTATTCAAAAGATTTTTGCATTTTATCAATATCTCCCAATTGTGCTTTTGAATAAAAAGAGAGCATTATGCATGCAGAAAAAAGAAAATAAAACTTCTTCATCATAAACTAATTATAAATCCTCATTACTAATAGAACCCTATATCAATTTTATTGCCAAACTCTGCTTCACCCAATAAAACATTACAATTCGCATCCAAAATCGGAAGTTCACGCACTCCTTGAGTTTCAATTTTTCGGACAATTTGCCAGTAGCTATTTTGCCTTCTACGTCTTGTTCATTCGCAAGATTATTATATAATAAGCCATGCATTATCCGTACCTTTGCCCAAATTGTAAACGGTAATTATGGCAGAGTTGCTGCAAAAAGAGATTAATGAATCATTACAGGGAACGGCGTTCGCTCCGTTTGCCAATGACCCGAATAAATACAGCAAAAAATTCTACATAGAGAGTTATGGTTGCCAGATGAATTTCAGCGATAGTGAAATCGTCGCTTCGATTTTGCAGGAAGAAGGTTATGGCGCCACACGTAATTTTGAGGAAGCGAGTCTTGTGCTGATCAATACCTGTTCGATTCGGGAAAAAGCGGAACAAACCGTGCGTAACCGCCTTCAGGCTTTCCGCAAGGTGAAAGAACAAAATCCGGGAATGCTGGTAGGCGTGCTTGGCTGTATGGCGGAGCGTTTAAAAGCTAAATTCCTGGAAGAGGAAAAACTGGTGGACATGGTTGTGGGTCCGGATGCGTATCGTACGCTGCCAGGGTTGATCGAAGAAGCCGAAACAGGCCAGAAAAGTGTAAACGTGCTGCTGAGCCGCGAAGAAACTTATGCTGATATCGCTCCCGTTCGCCTTGACAGCAACGGTGTTACTGCGTTCGTAAGCATCATGCGCGGTTGCAATAACATGTGTTCTTTCTGCGTCGTACCATTTACCCGTGGCCGCGAGCGCAGCCGTGATGCACACAGTATCATCGCTGAGTGCCAGGATTTGTTTGATCGTGGTTTCCGCGAAGTAACGTTGCTCGGTCAGAATGTGGATAGCTACTATTATCTGCCTTCCAACGAAACAGAAGCAAACAAAGAAACAGAAGTAACCTTTGGTAAACTGCTGGAACTCGTAGCGCTGATTTCTCCAAAATTACGCGTACGCTTCAGCACTTCACATCCGAAAGACATTACCGACGATGTGCTGCACACCATGGCGAAATACGAAAACATCTGCAAATACATTCACCTGCCGGTACAAAGCGGAAACACACGCATTCTGCAATTAATGAACCGCACTTATACCCGTGAATGGTATCTCAATAAAGTACACCGCATCCGCGAAATCATGCCAGACTGCGGTCTGAGCACCGACGTCATCAGCGGCTTCTGCAGCGAAACAGAAGAAGAACACCAGGACACGCTGAGCATGATGGAACTGAGCCGTTACGATATGGCTTATATGTTCTCCTACAGCGAACGTCCGGGTACTTTGGCTGCCCGCCGTTATCAGGATGATGTACCGGAAGACGTGAAAAAACGCCGTCTGGAAGAAATCATCAACCTGCAGAATCAACATTCCAGAGAAAGTTACACTGCTGACATTGGCAAGGTGTTTGAAGTATTGATCGAAGGCGACAGCAAACGCAGCGATGCAGATTGGTGTGGTCGTAACAGCCAGAACAAAATGGTCGTTTTCCCGAAAGGCGATTACAATTTCCAGAAAGGAGATTATGTTCAGGTGAAGATCAACACTGCGACACAAGCAACGCTGATCGGTGTGGTAGCAGAATAAAATAAAAACAGAAAATCATGGTCACAGAAGTCAGTCAGAATCTTGATGCGATTATTGCGCTCTGCCAGGAAATGCAGCTGGAAACACTGTACCTGTTTGGCTCGGCGGCAAGGGAAGCTGACTATAAAGCCGAAAGTGATCTTGATTTTTTGTATCGTTTTAAAAAAGACAATTCGGGATTCCCATTATCAGGATATGATTATTTCGACCTGCTATTTCGCTTAGAAAACATTACAGGTAAAAAAGTAGATTTAGTAGCGGAAGAAAAGATCAGCAATCGTTATTTTAAAGAACGGATTTTAAACGAGCGAATTAAATTGTATGCATCCTGACATTGCAAAGTATTTAGAGGACATCCGGCTCTCGATTGAAATTATTGCGCACCATGTTAGCGATGTTAGTTCGTTGGAAGATTATCAGCTTGAGATTACAAAAATTGACGCAGTAGAAAGAAGACTGGCCATCATTGGTGAAGCACTTTTTAAAGCAGATAAATTAGACAAACGCCTTCAGATAAGCGATAAAACTAAAATCATTGCCCTTCGTCACATTTTGGTGCACGAATATGATTTGATTGAAGATTCAACTATCTGGAACATCATCCATAAAAACCTACCGTTGCTAAAGCAGGAAGTAAACAACTTACTGTAATTGTAACTAGATATTGATTTTAGCACGGATTTGATCGAACGAATAAATTATTAGCAGGTTGACGCCTTACAGGTTTTGACTTTTGAATTTTGACATTTGCCCTTCGACTCCGCTCAGGGTGACAAGCGTTGGGATGCTTTAGGCTTTAGGCCTTGAGCTTTCAGCTTTTTGACTTTTGACTTTTGATTTAGACACTATGGACATTCAGAGCATAAAAAACAGATTTGGAATTATAGGCAATGCCACGGCGCTCAACCATGCGTTGAATACAGCTGTGCAAGTTGCCAATACAGACCTTACAGTATTGATTGTAGGTGAAAGCGGCGTTGGTAAAGAGGTCTTTTCTCAAATCATTCATGCATTATCTGCCAGAAAACATAATCCTTTCATTGCCGTAAACTGTGGTGCAATTCCAGAAGGAACCATCGACAGTGAACTCTTTGGCCACGAAAAAGGTGCCTTCACCGGCGCGGTCGAAAGCCGCAAAGGTTATTTCGAAACCGTAAGCGGTGGTACCATATTTCTGGATGAAATCGGTGAGATGCCCCTCGGCACGCAGGCACGTTTGTTGCGTGTGCTCGAAAGCGGTGAATTTATCCGCGTGGGTTCTTCCAAAGTACAAAAAACAGATGTCCGTGTAATCGCCGCAACCAACAAGGATTTGCTGGAATACACGCAGCACCGCAAATTTCGCGAGGATCTTTATTACCGATTAAGCACTGTGCCTATTCGTGTCCCGTCACTACGCGACCGTAAAGAAGATATTCCGCTGCTGTTTCGCAAATTCGCTTCTGATTTCTCCGAACGTTATAAAACACAATCCGTACAGCTCGACAGTGGTGCACTCCAGATGCTGGTAAGCTATACCTGGCCGGGCAATGTGCGTGAATTGAAAAATATTGCAGAACAGGTTTCAGTTTTATCGGTAGATAAAATGGTAAATGCTGAAGCACTTTCCCGTTTCCTGCCACTAAAAGAAAATGGCACGCGCGCGATGACGTTGCTTCCGGCAGTTACTGCACCTAGCGGCACGCCTTCTGCAGCAGACTTCAATACGACCAATACTGAACGCGATATTTTATACAAGCTGTTCTTTGACCTGAAAAAAGATATGAATGACCTGAAACAGATGATGCTGGAAATGGCACATCATTCAGGCATTGCAACGCCTGCACCAATCGTAGGTGATAATCTGATTCAGGCATTCCCTACTCAACCGGTACAGGATACCAACTCAGGTTACAGCACACCGACGCCTATCTATATTCATCAACCAGCCGAACATGTAGATGCCCACGTTGAAGTGGAAGAATCGCTTTTCCTGGCCGATCGCGAAAAAGAGCTGATCATTAAATCCCTCAAAAAACATAAAGGTCGCAGACGTGATGCTGCCAATGAACTGGGTATTTCTGAACGCACACTTTACCGGAAAATCAAAGAATACGATATTCAAGAGTAACAGTCGCTGACTTTCGAGAATGATTAATTAGGTAAAGGGTTAATGGGTTAAAGAGGTTACATACCACATACTCGCGATTGACAGCTCACCACTCACATCGGACATCAGACATATTTTTTTATTTTTACAGATTCATATGAAGCGTTGGTTTGTTTTTCTTTTCCTCCCATTGTTTGTTGTACTGTCTGGTTGCGGCGTATATAGTTTTACCGGCGCTACTATTGAAGGTAAAACCATCAACATCCATGTGATGGAAAATCGCGCTATGAACGTAGTGCCTTCACTCACCTCTACGCTTACGGATAAAATCCGCAGCCGTATTCTTTCTCAGACTGGTCTCGCTCCTGTTACTACAGACAATGCCGACTACGATATTTCTGGTGCTGTAACCGGTTATAACGTAACGGTTTCCGGCGTACAGAATACACAACAGGCTACGCAAAACAGGCTTACCATTACGATTGACGTAACTTTTAAAAACAAACTGAACGAAAAAGCAAACTTTAATCAGTCTTTTTCGCGATTTGCAGACTTCCCGGCTACCTCTTCGCTACAAAGTGTAGAAACGTCTTTAATAAATGATATAGGTGCACAGCTGGCAGATGATATTTTCAATAAAGCATTTGTAAATTGGTAATAGATTTAGACAAATGACGCAACCTGCTTCCATAACCAATTGGCTCAAAAATCCGGAAACGCTGGCCAGCTTAGATATGCACGCGATCAAGGAACTTATTCACCAATATCCGTTCTTTGCTCCGGCAAGAATGCTGGCTGCCGCACAAGAACATAAAACGGCGCCTTTTACCAATCCGGTAATGCAAACGGGGTTTATGTATAGCGGAAATCGCTTTTTATTTCAGGAAATGCTGGAACATGCAGCCGGAAACCGACGCATCATTATGGAAGCAACTCCGGCCCCTTCTATTGACCCTGTAAGTGATGAAACCGTAAATGATAATAAAAAAGAAAAAACATTGATACAACCGATTTACACAGAAGATTATTTTTTACACCAGGGAATTTCCGTTGACGACAATATTCCTTCGGCATTAAACAATCCGAAACAGGAAGTACACGAAACTGAAGAGGAAGATGATGAGAAGTCGCTGATGCGCATTATGAGCTTCAGTGAATGGCTTATGTATTACAAAAATAAAAACAAGCAGAAAGAAGAGGAGGAGGAAGAAGTAAAAGCCCGTAAAAGCAGCTGGCAAAAAGAAAAGCTGGCGGCAGCACTGGGAGAAGAAAATGATGAAATTCCTGAAACTGTATTTGAGATGGCTGTCAACTCAATAACTAAAGAGGAAGGACTCATCTCTGAATCGCTGGCGGAAATCCTGATCAAACAAGGAAAGTATGATAAAGCGGTAGAAATGTATCGTAAATTAAGTTTGCGTAATCCTCAAAAAAATGCTTATTTTGCCCAAAAAATAGAGGCTGTTTTAAAAGCGAAAAAATCATGATCACAGTAATTACCATCATTATACTTCTGGCTTGCGTTGTCCTTGGATTCTTTATATTGGTTCAAAACCCTAAAGGTGGTGGTCTTTCCGGTTCATTCGGCAGCATCGGCTCACAGGTAATGGGCGTTAAACAGTCTTCTGACGTAATGGAAAAAGGTACCTGGGGTGCTATGGGCGCTGTCGCTGCACTTTGTATCATTTCTGTAATGTTCTTTGTAAAACCTGCAAAACAGGAAGCTCCTGCAAAACAGACTACACAGCAACCTGCTCAACAGCAACAACAACCTGCAGCTCCGGCTAAATAAGCCTGGATATAATATTTTATAAAAAATACTTGCCCAGAAACGGGCAGGTATTTTTTTGTGGAATAGAGTTCCGATTTTTGTTTCAAACTCATTAATTACGCGGGAAAATGACTGCAAAAACCAAAAAGAAAAAATTCTCAGCAGGACGCTGGATACTCATAGCTATCGGCGTTATTGTTCTTTTTGCATTATTTGAAATCTTCGGTCCCAATACCGGCAGTTTTTCACAAGGTGAATATTTATACATCCGCACCGGCTCTACTTTTGAGCAGGTAAAAGAAACATTGCAAAAAGAAGGTTTCGTACGCGACATGCACAGCTTCGATTTCCTTGCGGCACGCGCAGGCTATCCGGATCATGTGCGGGCCGGTAAATACAAGATCTCAAAAGGCATGAGCAATTTCTCCATTGTTCGGTTGCTTCGCTCCGGTCGCCAGACACCGGTGAAACTTGTCATCAATAAACTGCGTACCAAAGAAGATTTCATCAAAATGGTAGGCAGCAATCTGGAAGCAGATTCTAATGTATTGCGCCAGATGCTCAACGATAACGTATATCTCTCTCAATTTGGATTGGATTCAAACACTTCGATGTGCGCTATTATGCCGAATACGTATGAATTTTTCTGGAACATCAACGCAGATAAAGCTTTTCGAAAAATCGAAAAAAGTTTTTCAACTTTCTGGAACGATAATCGCAAGCAAAAAGCGTCGGCACAGGGATTGACGCCGCAAGAAGCAATTGTAGTGGCTTCTATTGTGGATGAAGAAACAAATAATAATCCTGAGAAACCTAATGTAGCAAGCGTTTATCTGAATCGCCTCCGTAAGGGCATGAAACTGCAGGCTGATCCTACGGCTCGTTTTGCATGGGGCGATTTTACGATTCATCGCATCACGTCTGTACAAACAAGCCTGGAATCTCCATACAATACCTATTACGTAAAAGGCCTGCCTCCGGGCCCAATTTGCACGCCTACGGCGGCAAGCATCGATGCTGTATTGAATGCACCGCATAATACGTATTTGTATTTCTGCGCAAAAGGCGATGGTAGCGGCACGCACTTGTTTGCTTCTACTTATGAAGAACATTTGAAAAACGCACAGGCTTATCACCAGCTGCTCAACGAGCAAAACATTCATTAAACGCGCAACCACGATCATTTTTTATCTTCGCAATCATGAAATTTTTAATTGTAGGACTAGGCAATATTGGAATGGAATACGACATGACCCGCCACAATATCGGGTTTGACGTAGCGGATGCTTTTGTGATCAAACATGGCGGCACTTTCAATCTGGACCGTCATGCGTTTATGTCAGAAGTAAAATGGAAAGGAAAGACGTTTGTGGTCATTAAGCCAACGACTTACATGAACCTGAGTGGAAAGGCCATGAAATACTGGATGGACAAGGAAAAAATCTCGATCGAAAATACTTTGGTGATCGTAGACGATCTCGCCCTGCCGATTGAAACGCTGCGTGTGCGCGGCTCCGGCAGCGACGCCGGCCACAATGGTTTGAAAAATATTCAGCTGATTCTGATGACAGATAAGTATCCGAGACTGCGTTTCGGCATCGGTAATAATTTTCCAAAGGGCCGCCAGGTGGATTTTGTTTTAGGCAAATGGACACCAAGCGAGATGCCAATCATCAAAGAAAAAGTTTTGAAAAGCGTGGATATCATTGAAAGCTTCGCAGCGTTGGGTTTGGAGAAAACGATGAACACGTTCAACAAGTAAAAATTCAAAAGTCAAAACATTGTGTTTTGGCTTTTTTGTTTATCACCCACGCTAGTCATCATCCCGAGGTTACCAGGGATCCCGCGAAACACAGACACTCATTACGCGGGACATCTCCTGCCGTCGATGTGACAAACGCGAGCATTTAAACTGAAAGTCCTCCCCACAGTTGAGCAAAGTCTCCCGGCGGTCAGGAGACCGCAGCCACTTGAACGAAGTCGGGAGACTTCGCTCAACTATACATCGATTAATCTACGTAAAACAGGCTCACATTACGCGGGACGCTTCGTTCCTCAGCGTGACAAACACGGGTAATCAAAAATATAGGATAGTAATCGCGCAGAGCGTTCTCCCTTTAGGGAGCTAGAGGGTAAAGAAATCCCAGGTCACCTGTCCGACAGGCCCTGGGCTCTTCTATAAAGACATATTGCGTGCTCGATTATGATTCGGGAGATTCCTGCTCACTAGTAACATCAGGCACTTCCCCGTTGTTTTGATCTGTTTCGTTCATCGCATCGACATCTGCATCACGGTTATCATTCCACTCGATGATGAAGTTGTTCCGTCCTTCTCCTACTAAAATACCGAAAAATTTCTGTTGTACCAATTCAAGCATTGCCAGAAACGTAAATATGGCGTGAATGCGCGTTTCACATTGTGCAAAAATTGTTTCAAAAGCAACACGCGGTTGGGTTTGTAAATAATCGACCAGAAAAGTGCGTTGCCCTTCCTGCGAATAATTATACTTCACAACAACGTGCTGTGGCTTGTTTAAGCGGTCATGCAGTTTCTTCATCACTTTTTCAAACGCCTGCATCAACTTAAACATCGTTACTGTTTGTATCTCTGTTCCTTCGGAATATTCTTCCGTCAGCGCGTCCAGCTCGGCCTTAATATTGCCGCGTTTCTGTTGTAGCAAACGCTCCGCTTCCATAATTCCCATCTGCTCCGAAGCTTCTTTGAAGCGTTTGTATTCAAGCACTTTGTCCACCAGTTCCTGTCTCGGATCTATTTCATTTCCCAGCGAATCCATGTCTCGCCTCGGTAGGAGCATTTTTGCTTTAATTCGCATCAATGTGGAGATGAAAAAAATGAATTCACTTGCCAGCTCAATATTCAGCGAATTGATCTGATGAATGTATTCGAGGAAATCTTTCGTGATTTTATTGATCGGAATATTATAGATATCCAGTTCATCGCGCTCTATAAAAAAGAGCAACAGATCAAACGGGCCTTCAAACTGAGGCAATTTTATCTGATAAGTTTCCGCCATTAATTAAAAATACAGAAAAGAGCTCAAAGCATAAGGCTCAAAGCCAGTTGCAAACAAACAAAAAGCTGAAAACTGTTTTACAACACAGCCTTCAGCTTTAGGTGTTAGGCGTTAAGCGCCGAAGATTCTATTTGGGTTTGTACTTCGACTCTTGCAAAATCTTCTGTGCGTCGTCTTTTTGCGCGAGCATTTTATCCATCGTCAGGTCGGGATGCTGCTCCATATAAGCGCTAACGATTTTATACCCGAGCCATGTACCTATATTTCCAGGACTTTCAGAAGGCATACCTGTCGAATTCGGACCATCGTTTACATAACGCACAATTTTCTGCCAATTGGTTTCGTACATCAGATTTTGCGTCAGGAAGAAATTATAAACATCCGCTTCGCTTTTGTTGCACCACTCCATTTGTTTTCCGGTGTAGCCAAAACGCAAAGTATCATCTGCAAAAGGCATTACTCTTTCCAGAAAATATTGTTGCTTACCGCGCTGAATCATCAAATCAAGCAAGTTCTTGCCTTCCATTACAAACGGATGATCATTGTAATAAATAGCTGACATCACATTCACAGCAACATATTGCGGCAGCAAATGCTGGGTTACATAAGCTGGAATGCCCACCGAAGCATAATACGGATATTTCGGCCCCAGGTACATATCCAGACCGATGCCTACTACATCATTATAGGTGATCGCACTCCAGTTATTAAGCCCGGAAGTGAAATACACCACCTTTGGAATCTTAAATGCCGGATAATAATGTTTCATGTATTTGAACGAATTCGTCAGATCGCCGTCTATAACTTTCGTATCAGGAAAATGTTTATTGACTGTATCGAACAGGCCGCGGTAATCTTTGTAGGTCAGAAAAGTTTTTAATCCATCAGAAATACCGCCATTGGTATCCGTATAATTTCCACGAATACTAAAGCCCATGAGCGTATCCAGATAAAAATTCAGGAAGTCCGGGTATTTGGCATCCAGACCTTTCAGGCCGGCAGCCAAATTATTGGTATCGAGCTGCTGCAGATCACGGTCCAGTCGTCTTGTGTTGAGATCCACCTTAATATTGGAAACATCCGGAGCTTTTTTCCCGCCATTACACGCCGCAAAAATGGTGGCGATGCCGAGTAAACCGGTTGTGATATATTGCTTCAGCCTTTTAACTGCCATTATTCTGATTTTAAAAATTTGCCAGACAAAAATAATAAGCCAAGATTAATGAAGACTGGTAATTTTACAGCGTTAAAAGAGGTTATACAGATCGTATGAAAATATTTCTCGCGCAACAGAACTATCATATAGGCAATTTCGAAGCGAATACCGAAAAGATCATCCGGGCAATAAAAGAAGCCAAACAACAGAATGGAGATCTCATCGTTTTCTCCGAGCTCTCCGTTTGCGGCTATCCTCCGCGCGATTTTCTCGAGTTCAATGATTTTATAGAAACATCGAAAGCGGCCATCGATAAGATCCGTGAAGAAGCGGATACGATTGCCGTGTTGGTTGGAGGCCCGTCCAGAAACCCAAGAATAGAAGGTAAAGATCTGTTCAACGCTGCTTTTTTCCTCTACGAAAAAGAAATCAAACAGATTGTTCATAAAACACTGCTGCCAACCTACGATATTTTTGATGAATACCGCTATTTCGAACCAGCGTACGACTGGCAAGTAGTGGAATTCAAAGGAAAGAAACTCGCGGTAACGATCTGTGAAGATATCTGGAATCTTGGCGATGATCCGCTATATCGCATTTGCCCGATGGATATGCTTATGGATCAAAAGCCGGACATCATGATCAATCTGAGCGCTTCTCCGTTTGATTATGTACATGCCGACGGCCGCAAAGGAATTGTGAAGCAGAATGTCGCGAAATACAGTATTCCAATGGTGTACTGCAATGCCATTGGTTCGCAAACAGAAATCGTTTTTGATGGTGGCTCACTGGTAATGACCAAAGACCAGGATCTGGTTTTGGAAATGCCTTATTTCGAAGAATCGATGCAATGCATTCACTGGAACGAAGATGGAGGTTTTGAAGAAAACGTAGTGCGTAAAGCTGCAGATGTGCCATTAGTCCCACTCACGCCAAATCAGTTCGACAGCGAAAAAGGAATTGAAAAAATACACCAGGCACTACTTACAGGCATTCGTGATTATTTCGGGAAAATGGGCTTTACCAAAGCGATTGTTGCATCTTCCGGTGGTATAGATAGCGCAGTAGTATTGGCTTTGGCCTGCGAAGCACTGGGTGCGGAAAATGTACGCGCGTTGCTTATGCCATCGCAGTTTTCAACAGACCACTCTGTGGATGATGCCGTACAACTTTCTAAAAACCTCGACAATCATTACGACATCCTGCCGATCAAAGATATCTTCGATACTTACGAAAAAACACTGGAACCTGTGTTTGCCGGCTTGCCATTTAACGTAGCAGAAGAAAATCTCCAATCGCGCATCAGAGGTGCGCTGGTAATGGCTTTGAGCAATAAATTCGGTTCTATTTTGCTGAATACTTCCAACAAAAGTGAACTTTCAACCGGCTATGGAACACTTTACGGCGACATGGCCGGCGGATTAGGCGTACTGGGCGATCTGTACAAAATGCAGGTTTATGCATTAGCGCGCTACATTAATCGTAATGGCGAAATCATTCCGCAGAATATCATAGATAAAGCACCAAGCGCAGAATTACGCCCGGGTCAGAAAGACAGCGACAGCTTACCTGATTACGCAGTGTTAGATGCTGTTTTATATCAATACATTGAACGTCGTCAGGGACCAAACGAAATCATCGCACAAGGTTTCGATCCAGCAGTAGTGCATCGCGCATTAAAGCTGACGAATATGAATGAATACAAACGCAACCAGTTCTGCCCGATCATTCGTGTATCGCCGAAAGCATTTGGTGTAGGAAGAAGAGTGCCAATTGTGGGGAAATATTTAGCGTAAAAAACAATATAACAAACGGGCGACTTAGGGTCGCCCGTTCTAATTTATTCGATGAATACCGCTATCCCTGATTGTTCTGTCCAAGAATGCTCAATCATCTAAACGATTTTCAATCTGCATTCTTTCATGTAGAATTCTTACTATTTCGATACTACTCTGCTTCTCCATATATCGGTAGAATATTAAGTGCGATTTAACTTTTGAGCAACGATAGTTCTTGCGGATATGGCCTAAGTCCTTTCCAGAATTCGGATAATCTGCTAAATACTCAATCTCATCAAAAATTAAATTAGCATACCGATCAGCCTGTTCCACTGACCAATTCTCAAAAGTGTAAAGCCAAATATTTTCAATATCATCCAAAGCCTTGACACTAATTTTATAATTCATCTGCCGAATATTTCCTGTGGAAATCTTTAATGATTTTTTTACGATCAATTTTTGAAACAAACTCAGATTTTTCGCCTTTTTTAAGTTCTTTCACGAGTTCACTTTTTTGAATTTCCTCCTCCTCAAAAAGTCGTAATGCTGCCCTGACAACCTCGCTGGCTGATGAAAAACGGCCACTTTGGATTTGATGATTAATAAAATTATCAAAGTGATCGCCCAAAAGAATTGAAGTATTTTTTGCCATTATTTGAAAACCTTATCTCAAATATACCAATTCTTGGTACACTCAACAAAATCAAAATTATAATCTATCTAACACGACGATCACACAACCCACCAAATCCCTTACCTTACACTTAAATAAAATCACCTATGTTCAAGAAAATCCTTGCCGCGTCGCTGATCGGCTTCACTACCCTGACTTCATTTACGCCTGCAAAGCAAAAAATCCGTCTTGTGATTGATGCTTCACATGGTAATGATAAAACAGGTACTGTATCGAAAGACGACCAATGGGAAAGCATGCTCGCGCTGCAATTTGCCCAAGCCCTGGAAAAAGTGGCAAAAAATCACGGCATGGAAGTGGTAATGGAACGCGTTTCTGATGGTGCGTACAAAACTATGGGTGATCGTGCACCGATGCCGATTCCTTCAGAAGATAGAAAAACTTATTTCATTTCGTTTCATGTAAACAATTCGGAGAAAGATAAAAATCTACGCGGAGCCGAGCTGAAATACGACGCAACCAATCATTTTGCCGAAGAATCTGCGATTTTAGCCAAGAATATCAAGAAAAATATGGCACCTTTTGCAGATCCCAAAGTGGACAACAAAGAAAATCTGATGGTACTACATAATAACACCGTTCCGGCTGTAGCTGTAATTCCCGGCTACATGAGCAATACCGAAGAAATGAAACGAATGAAAGATCCGACGTTTCAAACCAAACTGGCAAATGCTATAGTCACATCAATCGAAGAATAATTTTTAGAAATGTGTAATGTAGGAATGTAAAAATGTGATGATGAATGCGAGTAATGTGGAGAATGTGATTAATGTCCAATATGATGTCCTACAATCTGAAAATGCCCATTTATTAGAGGGAAGGAAAAAGTCTCACTGCGTTGTAGCGACGTTGTGAGACTTTTTCCATTAATAGCATGCTTAAACTTAATTCTGTTTTGCCTTTTTCTGTTCGAGTTGTTTAATGAGTTTTTCCGTTACGGAACGGATCAACGGATCGAAATGTTCACCTGCATCATCAGCAAAAGCATCTTCGCCAGGTACGCCTACTCTGATGCGAACCGTTTTGGAGTTGACCGGATGCGGTTCGTCTTTCATATACACATCCACGAAATTAATATCACGTGTGTGTCGTGACATTTTATCGATCGCTTCGTGAATAACCTCCTTGGTATTTTCTGAGATATCGATGTCTACTGCCTGGACATCCAACTTTACACCGTTGTAGTTTTCTGTGTAAACCATAGGTTTTGTTTTATTAGATGATTGGATATATGCTTATTCAAACAACTGAATATATGAATTTTCATCCATAATTATCTATAGATGTTAGATAAACTTATGGCACTGGATTTATTGCACATTGTGTATTTCATTATTCATTCAGCTCTAAAATTCGTCGCAGACGACTATTTCCTGCATAAAAAAAACCGCTTATCTATACCTGTAAGCCGTTCCAAAACACTTAATAAAATAAGAAAATATTTACAGATTATTGTTCCAGATAGACAAAATAAATTATCCACATTCCTGTGAGTAATTAAACTATTTGGTTCCATGTTTCGGTGATACTTTTGAACCACTGAGCAGGAAAATCAGCTCCGTTCAGTACCTCACAAGAAAGAGTTTTCAGAACAAAATAAAAGCACCGAAATGAACGTCGAAAACGAACTGTTGCTCAGAGAAAACAAAGAACGCTTTGTTTTATTGCCGATCAATTATCCCAAAGTATGGGAAATGTATAAAAAACATGAAGCCAGCTTCTGGACTGCCGAAGAAATTGATCTGGGCGCAGATGCTAAAGATTGGGCATCTATGAACGACGGCGAACGTCACTTCATTTCGCACGTGCTGGCATTTTTCGCTGCCAGTGATGGTATCGTAAACGAAAACCTTGCTGTTAACTTCATGAGCGAAGTGCAGCTTCCGGAAGCTCGTTGTTTCTACGGTTTCCAGATCATGATGGAAAATATCCATTCTGAAACTTATGCATTGCTCATTGACACTTATATCAAAGATCCGGTTGAGAAAAACCGTCTGTTCCACGCTATCGACACCGTACCTGCTGTAGCGAAAAAAGCGGAATGGGCACTTCGCTGGATCGAAGGCGGAAATTTTGCAGAACGTCTTGTTGCTTTTGCAGCAGTGGAAGGTATCTTCTTTAGCGGTAGCTTCTGCTCTATCTTCTGGCTCAAGAAACGTGGACTGATGCCAGGCCTTACTTTCAGTAACGAACTTATCAGCCGTGACGAAGGATTGCATTGCGAGTTTGCTTGTCTGCTGTATAGCATGCTCTCCCAAAAACTCACTCAGGAACAGGTTTACCACATCATCGGTGACGCCGTTACTATCGAGAAAGAATTTATCACAGAAGCGCTGCCCGTTGACCTGATCGGTATGAACGCAAAACTGATGAGCCAATACATCGAATTCGTTGCGGATCGCTGGTTGGCAGAACTCGGTTACGAAAAAATGTTCAACGTAGCCAACCCATTCGACTTTATGGAAATGATCTCCCTGCAAGGCAAAACGAATTTCTTCGAAAAGCGTGTAGGTGATTACCAAAAAGCCGGTGTACTCTCTTCAAAAGAATCACAGACATTCTCTCTGGAAGAAGACTTTTAATTATTTGAGATTGGTAATTGGTGATTTGAGATTGGCCGAAATCATTTGAAATTGATGATTGGTAATTGACGATTGACCAAACGCGTTGGATAAGCACCCAATACGGGTCATTGCGAGAAGGCACGACGTGGCAAACTGATTTCACGAAATAGACATTCACAACTCGACTATCACTGACAACCAAACAAAAACAACGACTACCCAACTAATAAATCATAACTAATAACTCATAACTGAATATATCGTGTTTGTTATAAAAAGAAATGGAAAGAAAGAATCAGTGAAGTTTGACAAGATCACGGCGCGGATCGAAAAATTGTCATACAGCCTGAGTCCGCTCGTTGACGCGATCGATGTAGCGAAAAAAGTAATCGAAGGTATCTACGACGGCGTTACTACAGCCGAACTGGATAGCCTTGCTGCGGAAACTGCCGCTTCGCTCACTACAAAACATCCGGATTACGCTTTGCTGGCATCACGCATCGCTATATCCAACCTGCATAAAAACACAACCAAATCATTTTCTGAAACCATGCAGAAAATGTATGATTACGTAGATCAGGCAAGCGGTAAAAAAGCACCATTGCTGGCTGACGATATTTACGAAATCATCATGGCGAACGCCGAACTCCTCGATTCAAGCATCGTGTACGATCGCGATTTCGGTTTCGACTACTTCGGTTTCAAAACACTGGAAAAATCATACCTGCTGAAGCTCGACGGCAAAATCGCAGAGCGCCCGCAGCACATGTATATGCGTGTGGCCATCGGTATTCACAGAGATGATATCGACGCTGCCATCAAGACTTACAATCTGATGAGCGAACGCTGGTTTACACACGCTACACCAACATTGTTTAACGCTGGTACACCAAAAGCACAGATGTCCTCATGCTTCCTGCTGGCTATGCAAGACGACAGCATTGATGGTATCTACGATACGTTGAAGCAAACTGCGAAAATTTCGCAGAGCGCCGGTGGTATTGGTCTGGCTATCCACAATGTACGTGCTACAGGTTCATATATCAGCGGCACTAACGGTACCAGCAACGGTATCATCCCAATGCTGCGCGTATTCAACGATACTGCACGTTATGTAGATCAGGGCGGTGGTAAACGTAAAGGCGCATTCGCAATCTATCTCGAGCCTTGGCACGCAGATGTGTTCGAATTCCTCGATCTCCGCAAAAACCACGGTAAAGAAGAACTTCGCGCACGCGATCTGTTCTACGCTTTATGGATCTGCGATCTGTTTATGCAGCGTGTAGAAGAAAACGGCGACTGGAGCCTGTTCTGTCCGCACGAAGCACCAGGTTTGCACGAATGTTGGGGTGAAGAATTTGAAAAACTGTACACACATTACGAAAAAGAAGGTAAAGCTCGTCGTGTAGTTAAAGCACAGGATCTGTGGTTTGCGATCATCGATGCACAAATCGAAACGGGTACGCCTTATCTGCTTTATAAAGACGCTGCCAACCGCAAGTCAAACCAGCAAAACCTCGGTACCATTAAGAGCTCTAACCTCTGTACTGAAATCATCGAATACACCAGCAAAGACGAAGTTGCGGTTTGTAACCTCGCTTCGCTCGCATTGCCACGTTTTGTAATCGATGGTAAATTTGACCACAACAAACTGTATGAAGTGACTTATGAGGCTACGAAAAACCTTAATAAGATCATTGATTATAATTTCTACCCGGTAGATGAAGCACGCAATTCCAATATGCGCCACCGTCCAATCGGTCTCGGTGTACAAGGTTTGGCAGATGTATTCATCCTGCTGCGTCTTCCATTCGAAAGCGATCTCGCGAAAATGGTCAACAAAGAGATCTTCGAAACGATCTATTTCGCGGCTATGACTGCAAGTAAAGACCTCGCTGTCGAACAAGGTTACTACGAAACATTCCCTGGCTCTCCACTTTCAAAAGGACAATTCCAGTTTGATCTGTGGAATGTAACACCAGCCAGCAACCGCTGGGATTGGGAAACACTCCGCAAAGATGTAATCAAACACGGTGTGCGCAACTCATTGCTCGTTGCACCGATGCCAACTGCATCTACATCACAAATCCTCGGTAACAACGAGTGTTTCGAACCATATACTTCCAACATCTATACACGTCGTGTATTGAGCGGTGAATTTGTCGTGGTAAACAAACACCTCCTGAAAGACCTCGTACAGCTCGGTTTGTGGAACAATGACATGAAAAACATGATCATCGCTGCAAACGGTTCTATCCAGAATATCGACGCAATTCCAGCAGATATTAAAGAACTGTACAAAACAGTTTGGGAAATCAAACAACGTAACCTGATCGATATGGCTGCTGACCGCGGCGCTTATATCTGTCAGTCTCAATCACTCAACCTGTTTGTAGACAGTCCGTCTTCAGGCAAACTGACTTCTATGCACTTCCACGCATGGAAAAAAGGTCTCAAAACCGGCATGTACTATCTCCGCACACAAGCTGCAGCACAAGCTGTTCAGTTTACAGTAGAGAAACAAGGCGGCCGTTCCATGGACCCAGTAATTCCAACTGCTACAGGCGTATCCAACGATGAAGATTTCGTAGGACCGGTTTGTACTATGGAAGAAGGTTGCGTAACATGTAGCGCATAAATTTTCGGGGCGTCAACAACATCACGCTATCAAACAGCAGTGGCGTTGGCACCGTTCAAGTTCCGGAAAACCATCAGACTTTTCTCTTATTAACCAATATGAAAGGTTGTCCTCTACAGGGGCAACCTTTTTTGTTTGTGATTTTTTCTCGCGGCGGCACAAAGACACAGTCACTCGCGTTTGTCATCTGACGAAGGAAGAGTCCCGCGTAATTTGGATTTACTCACGTTGGAAGTCTCATCCTTCGGAGGAGCTAGAAGAGGCAAAAAAGGCTGCGCAAGCGCAGCCTTTCTATTATTTTTATTTTTCGGGACTCACAACTGACAACTCACCACTCACAAAAATCAGCGATCAGACATCAGCAATCCTACCCTTCCTGCATTTCAATAATCTTCGTCGGTTCCAGATTCGCATTACGAATCGCAATGTTACGCGCCACATTTTTCGCCAGGTTCACAAACGGTTTTTTCGCCGCTGCCTCATCACTCATTACAGCAGGAACACCTTGGTCACCACCTTCACGAATGCTTTGTACTATCGGAATTTCACCTAAGAAAGGCATTTCAAATTGATCAGCCATCTGGCGACCGCCACCTTTACCGAAGATGTAATATTTATTCTCAGGCAATTCAGCTGGCGTGAAATAAGCCATATTTTCAACGATACCCAAAACCGGAACTTTAATCTGATCCTGTTTCAGCATCATGATCGCTTTCTTTGCATCAGCAGCAGCAACAGCCTGCGGCGTAGATACAATCACAGCACCCGTTACCGGAATCGCCTGCATCAACGTTAGGTGTACATCACCCGTTCCCGGAGGCATATCAATTACCAGGTAATCCAGATCCCCCCAATGCACATCCGTAATAAACTGACGGATCGCAGAGCTTGCCATAGGACCACGCCAAACCACTGCTTGCTTTTCATCAATCAACAAACCGATAGACATCGTCTTGATACCATATTTCTCAATCGGCACAATCATACCCTTGCCATTCACATCCATCATCTTCGGACGCTCATCGCGCAAGCCCATCATGATCGGCAACGAAGGACCATAGATATCCGCATCCATCAAACCTACAGAAGCGCCTTCCGCAGAAAGTCCTAATGCAAGATTGGTAGCAACCGTAGATTTCCCAACGCCACCTTTACCAGATGCCACAATGATGATATTTTTTACGCCTGGCAGCAATGCTTTATTATCCTTACGGTTACTATTTACTTTCGCCGTCATATTCACCTTTACAATCGCTTCTTTATCTACCAGTATGTGAATCGCGTTGACACACGCTTTTTCAATCATTTCCTTTAACGGACAGGCAGGAGTTGTCAGCAAAACAGTAAATGACACATTCTTCCCGTCTACTTCAATATCACTCACCATATTAAGTGTCACCAGATCTTTGCCCAGATCCGGCTCCTGTACGTTACTTAAAGCCTTTAAAACCGCTTCTTTTGTTATCATATAAACCTTTGTTAAAGTGCACTAAATCTGCCGCAAAAGTACACTATAGATAGTTTCTTTGTAGAAGAAAAAATTATAGCGGAATCAATAGATTAATTGGTAATATTGGTATTACATTAGTACTTCTAAAACGCTAAATCACATAATTTTACTTTTATTATGCGAACCAGACTCTCATATATTACCTGCCTCATCATTACTATTTTATTTGCGGCCAGGGATGTAAATGCGCAGTCTGCTCTTTACGATAATATTATTCAGATTACAGGCGTGGTAATGACAGCAGACAGTCTCCGCGGCGTACCCGATGTAAACGTAATCGTGAAGAATAAAAATCGCGGTGCTACTACCAGTAATCAGGGCGTTTTCACATTGGTACTTTACAAAGGCGATACGCTCCAGTTTTCTGCGATAGGTTTCCGTGGCAAAGAATATGTCATTCCAACAGATGCTCCTGGTCACTATTTTTCGCTGATTCAGCTCATGGTTCAGGATACATTCTATCTGCCGGAAACGATTATCCGTCCAATGCTTTCCCGCGACCAATTTGATTACGCTTTCAAAAACTGGCATATTCCTGACGACCAGTACGAAATGGCTCGCAAAAACACCAACGAATATACGCTGCGTGCTTTAGCATATACACTTCCGCGTGACGGCCGTGAAAGCCAGGCGCAATACCAGAGTATTCAGGCAACAAACGCTATTTATTACGGACAAAATCCGGCACAACGTCCAATGAACATCTTTAGTCCATTAGCCTGGGCAGAATTTTTCGATGCCTGGAAGCGAGGTGATTTCCGGAAAAAACAATATTAGTTCCTTAATTTGGAGGAAGAATCATTGCTATGATGAGACAATTTCTTGCTCCTGTTGCATTGTTGCTATTCACCGCATCCTGCAATTCCAGCTACGATAAAAAATATGTACCTAAAGAAAACCATGAACGGCAAACGATCCGTTTCATGGAACTTGGCTACGGCATCGGCACACCAAATTCAGACCACAGCGAGTTTACAATTAAAGAGCCAGTAGACACCATTCCACTTGAATTAGGAAAAGAATTCGGCGTTCGCTATTCACTAGAGTCAAACTTTGACGAAGAAGTTACGATCCAGACAGTGTGGACATTTCCAGATTCTATGATCAATGCAGAGGAAGGAGGGGAAAAGCATATTTATTTACCCCGCAATAAAACCGTTCAGCCAAACGAGAGTCGCTTTACCGCATATATTCTCGAAGAAAAAACGGAACTGATACCTGGCAAGTGGTTTCTGTCCATTTATTACGAAGGCAAACTGCTCTATAGAAAAGTCTTCTTCCTGAAAAATAAATAAAGATTCAAAATATCATTTCAAAATACTCCCAGAATGACAGAGCAGGTGAATTCACTGATTGGACAATTAAAGAACAATACACTCAGTTTTAAAGAAGTAGTAGCGTTCATCGAAAGATATTATCAGCATCAGCCAACGGCATTTAAAAACGGAGACGCCTTCAACGAAGCCAATCAAAACCAGGGCAGCGCCAAAGTGTTTTCATTTGCCCAAATCAATAATCTCTCAGAAGAAGACACGCTATTTCTATTTGCAGAACATTATAAAGCGGTATTAGATACGCCGGATGGCACCGACCATCAAAACATTCGTCAGTTTATGAAACACGGTTGGAATGGCATACAATTTCACGGCGAAGCGTTGACCATAAAATAATCCACGACACACATAACTATCCACAGGTTGCCCTCCGGCAACCTTTTTTATTTGCAGCCACCGTAGTTGCGATGATTCAGCAGCATTGGCGTTGGCACCGTTCATCGATGGTAATGCTGTTTAGCCATGCGTGTAGTTTCCCGCAAAAAGGAGCAGCAGAAACACGTAGTTGTTTTATAA
>NZ_QKTW01000007.1:0-64035 GCF_003236175.1 Taibaiella soli
GGCACTTTTGGTATGGTGTTGATTGTTTTGCCATCGACTGCTAGCAGTTCCAGTCTAAGATACCATGCTTTCTCAACCATATCAAAATTGTGCTATTGCCCTGGATGCCATACTTCAGTTGGGCTTCGCTTTGACTAAGAGCCCCTTTTTCTATCTCATCAACTAACTGCAGTTTGAAGGCTAAACTGTAATCTTTCTGAGTCCGCTTAGGTACTCTGAATTGTCCTTTGTTCATTATGGCTACACTGTTTTTGTGTCAACCTTTTTTAGGACGAGGCAGTTTTAATCATACTGAAAGGGAGTGGACGATAGAGTCCGCTCCCTTTTTTTGTCCGATTAAGGTTTTTAAGAAACTGGATTGACACACGTTAGTGATTTACCGAGGTTTTGTTATTTTCGAACATTCAATATTTTAAATTGAATAAAATGCATTTAACGATGAAACCCGTATTGTTGATAGCCGCCTTACTTATAAGCAACCTTATTTTTGCTCAAGATAAAATCGAAGGAATAGGCCCTTTTAAAATAAACCGGACGACAACTGCTTACGTTGACACTTTGGTTAATGACGGATACAAGAAAATAACGGTAAAGACAGCAGACCCACAATCAACAGTTCGCGGTCTCAAGGAAAAGGCAATTGCCGAATTGATGCCTGACTCTACAAAGCTCTACAACTCTCCTCATACCCACCGATGTAATGGTGTCCGAACCTTCTTTATTCCGTTTATGGAAATCGCAGGTATCACGATTGAGAATATTTACCTAACATTTTATCACGACGTACTTGTTGACATTAGCACGGACTATAGTGCAGAGCTTAAAAACGCTTTGATGTTGAAATATGGTGAAGTTCCAGCACAAGAACTTAGTTCTGAAAACAATTGTACCCTGCCTGCAACAAAAGCTGATATGTCACTTACAGCGAAATCTTATTATTATACATGGAAAAACGAAGGCATTAAATGTATCGCGTCCATAGGCTATTATTGGGATCATAATTGTGAAAAACAATACTTAAGCTACGTTAATGTTGGCGTTAGCGGCATAACGTCTGTAATCATGGACTGCGATAGAGCAGAACGGGAAAAGCAAAAAAAGAGGCAGGATGAAGAAAAGAGAAAAAAATTGGGAGAGCTGTAGGTGGGCCTTATTCTAAAACTTCATCAAAAAGAACAACCTCTCAGGCAAGTAAATCGTACCTTATTTGTACCTCATTTTAATTAAATGCTGTGCAGTAGCGGATTCTTACTTTTTGTATTGGAAAGTAAGGAAGGATTTTTCTCGCGGCGCCACAACGACGCAGGTTTTCGTTTTTCGCGTCATTGTGGGGCACGAAGCAATCTGCGGTGAATACAGGAAACAGACTGCTTATTTTCATTTACGACATTAAACCATATCCGTTGAAGATTTACCTTGTCGACCAACAGAAACATTTTGCAAAGCACATCGACTTGCTGAAGTCAGCATCTGTCATGCATTACAATCGCACGCAGCTAAAAGAAACTGTCAGCACAATTGCCTTGAAAATTAATAAGCGACTATCAGAATTAGATCTCCGTTTCCTGTTCGATTATCGGATTTTCCCTCCGAACATTATGTCGTTTTATACACAGTGGCATGCGGAAAGCCGAACGATGAAGGTTGGCGACACCATTGTGCAGCAAGTATTTCTTCCGCCAATAAAAACGTTCTCACAGAAAGTTATTTTCGGCGTTCGCGTCAATGAGATAATTGATGAACCAACACGAAAAGGCTTCAGTTATGAAACACTTGCAGGCCACGTCGAGAAAGGTATTTCAACTTTTACCGTAGAAGAAAACGAAGCTGGTCTTCTGTTTAAAATTCACACATTTTCAGGCCCAGGGAATTTGCTGTCTAAAGTTTTAGCGCCTGTGTTTTCGGTGCCATATCAGGCATTTTGCACGAAGGCTGCGCTAGAAAATGTGTGGAGGCAAATTGTGTGATTAGTATTTATCGGCTTCGCTCCGCTTATTCGTATTCTGTTTGTGCAGGTAACTTCAAATTATCGCACGGTTTGCATTTTCTTTTTTTAATCCAGGAATAATCTGAATTGGGCAGTGGGTGAGGCAGAAAGTTTCTTGTCTCTTCTTCTTTTCCTTCGCGCATGTTAAGACGTACAATTGAAGTGCGGCTTTTTATTTTATAATAAGTTTCCGAAAAGATCGCGTCGGGACGCATTATAGAAGATCTTTGAATAGTTCTTGATAGAAGCGTATCACCTTTTAATTCATAAAATCCCCAGTTACAATCGTGATAGAAATATGATTTTGAGCCCTTTTTTATGACATCGTTTAACTCTTCACTCGGAGTTGGTCTGGTTGCTCCGCCCCAACTTTCAACACAAACACCGTTATCGTAGAATATTATATTGACATTCAAAGGAAGCCCGCCACTTATGATCTGGCAAGTAAAATAACCATCAATATCCAGCCTTTCTCTTATCGTCGTTTTACCTGCATTACAGCAGTTTACAAAGTATTTCCGATAGGCTTTAGGAATGCCGCAATAAGCGGTGAAAATGCAACAAGCTGCTATTATAAGAAGGGCTATTTTTTTCATAGGGCGCTCTAGTTAAAAAATTAAACGTTAGTTCGTGGTTTTTGTAGGTTGAATAATGAGTGCGCGTTTACGCGCGATCAATTCTTTGGCTCCGCTCTGGATGATACAGTGATCTATCCATCCACCAAACCCAATGTAATCGCCATTCTCACCAAACCGGCAGTATTTTTCACATCTAATTTTTTGAGTAACGTCAAACGATGTGTTTCTGCAGTACGCGGACTGATGAATAATTTATCTGCAATCTCCTGCGTTGTATCACCTGCTACAATCAGCTGCAGCACTTCCTTTTCGCGGCGTGTTAATTCAAGTGGCACACTTGAAGCACGTTTCTGATTGCCGAGTGCATTTTGCAGGAGCATATCCTTCAGACTTGGTTCAATAAATTGCTCGTTGTTGTACGCCGCTTCTACAGCTTTAAATAAAGTTGCCTGATCTGCACCTTTTAGCAGATAACCTTTACAGCCGTAATGCAGCATACTTTTTACAATAGCCGGTGCATCCAGACTCGTGATGACTACAATACGTACATCCGGATATAAGCGCGTAATAATCGGCGCCAGTTCATGGCCGGATTGATCAGGGAGTAAAATGTCTAACAGTAAAACATCAGGCTGTTCTTTTTGCAAGCCTTCGAGCAATGCAGCGCCTGTGGTATAAGTGGCTGTTACCTCGATTTCTGGAAAATCGGCCAGCATCGTGCGAATACCATTGATGGCAATAAGATGATCGTCTGTTATGGCTACTTTAATTGGCATGCGTTTCTGGGTAGTAAAATAGTTATTAATCGTTAAACGTTTTTGGGAATATCAAACTCAAGATGCACCATAGTTCCGGCTCCTGGTTCGCTGCTGATATCGATAATCCCGTTCATTGCCTGAATGCGGTTGCGAATGCTTTTTAGTCCCATTCCATTCTTTCCTGCAGCTTGAATATCAAAGCCGATACCATCGTCTTCAATCGTAATAGCAAGCGTGTCTTCCTGCGGTCTTGAAAGCTGTACCAGCACCTTTGTGGCTTTCGCATGTTTGATCACATTCTGCAAAAATTCCTGAATAATACGGTATACAGATAGTTCAAATTCGGGCAGCATTCGATTGATTTCATCGTACTGTTGATAAGAAAAAATCAGGTTCGTATTTTTTTGCAGTGAATTGCAGAAATAGTATACGGCATCCGGAAGTCCGCCCTGGAGCAGCATATCGGGCATCAGATTGTGCGCGGTAGCACGAAGCTCTTTTGTGGCCTCTTCCATTTGCTCAATGATCTGCTGATAGTAATTGGTATTGACGTAGTCTGTAGAATTCAAATGTTTAAACTGCTCCGGCAGTGTTTTAATATTCATCTTCACCGTAGAAAGTCGCACCATAATGCCGTCGTGCAATTCACGCGCCATTCTTGCTCTTTCTTTTTCTTCACCCTGTATGGCCGATTTCAGATTGTTGATCTCCTGCTCTTGTTGTAATGCTTGAATTTGTTTGGCCTGCAGTCGTTGTTTGTTTTTATTGTTGGAGTACAGCGATACAAAAGTGAGCAGTAATAAAACAGATCCACTGCCTATAATGCCCATCCACATATTTTTCTCGCGCACCTTCGCTTCCGTTTGTGAGAGCTGCAGCTGTTTTCGTGCTAGCGCTTTGTCTTTCTCCGCAGTTTTTGCTTTAAGCTCCAGTTCATAAACTGATTGCAGTTTTTCCTGGCGAAAAGCGGAGTCAAGCATCGTCAGGCTGGTTTCGCTATAACGGAATGCTCTTCTGTAATCGCTATTGGCTGCGTAAACCTGAGAGAGCGTATGATAGGTTTCGTAAAGCTTTGGTACGTCGATTCCGGCGCGCAGCTTCATATCATTAAGTACAGAAAGCAGCATCGCTTCTGCTTTGCGATAATCTTTCATTTCATAATACAACTGACCGAGTCCTACTTTGGCATGCATGTTGTCGGAATAGTCTTTGGTTTCTTCTGTTACTTTCAGTGCATGATTGTACCATTCCAATGCTTTGTCATTTTCTTTCCGCTGCGCGTAAATAGCCGCTGTGCCTGTTATTGCGGCGGGCATCATTGAGTTGTACTCGAGTGAATGGCTGAAAAAATGGAACGCGCTATCTGTATTTTTCTTGCCCATGTACACCATCCCGATATCGGAATAGATGATAGCCAATGTAGATTTATACAGCTCTTCAAATTCTTTTTTCTTCGGTTTCTGTTCGAATGCTTTCAGCGTGCTTTCTGCTTTTTGCAGGTAGGACAATGCTTTATTGTAATTTCCCAGGCTGTTCCAAAGCATACCAATGTTGGTGTATACACTGGATACATCAATTGCTTCGGAGGTTTTTTTTATCTGCCTGCCATTGACTAATGTTTCTGCTTTATAAACATAGTGCGAAATGGAATCGAAGTCGGAAGCATAGTAGTAAGGTGTACACATGCTGGTATAGTACATCGCGAGTGATGTACTGCCGCGAAACGCTCTTTCGGCATAAGGCAGCCCGCTCTGATAAAATTTAATGCTCGCCGCGTAGTTTCCTTTTCGATTGTTGAAATAGCCGAGATCGCAAAATGCAGCTGCAATGCCTACATCAAAATGCAGGTATTCACTTTTGTATAATGCATCTTCCATCAGCCAAACGGCACTGTCCATATCGTGCAGGACTACCGTAAGCGCATAATTGATCTGGTTGCTGATTTTCGTGGTGTCAGCCTGTGTAAGATTTTTGAGGCTGCTGGGCGTATCGGGTAGATTATAGCGGATGGTGGCAGGTCGCTCCTGTGCTTTTACAAGATGTACTGTTAGCAGCAGCCAGCAAACCACACAACTCATTTTTATCCAGGTGCTCATAACAGAAAATCTAAAGAAAATAACGCGAAACGGGCCATTATACAAGACTACGGGAAAATACTGATTTTTCCATAATTACGGGTTTTCCCTTCCAACGTTATGCCCGTGTTAACTGTATTTTAGAGGAATGTGAAGACAATATTAAAAACCCTTTTGTTTTCGCAGAGAATACAAGCTCCGCAAGGTGTTTGCAGTATCTGAAAAAGTTTTATTCACAGAATTAAACTATTAAAATGAAATTCATTTGTCTACTTGCGCTGGGTTTTTCAATCGCCCAAACAACTTCTGCAAAAACTGCAGGATGGCCTGATCAAAAGGGATTTATTGAAAATAAAGGTCAGGTTACCGATCAGTACCGAAAGCCGCGTACGGATGTGCAGTTTAAAATGCAAAGCCACGGGGTTAATCTTTTTGTCGGAAATGGTCAGCTCCATTATCAGTGGAATAAGATCAATCCGATCAGCAACGATAAATCGGTTCCGCTGTCGCAAAGAATGCAGCACGTCGACCATAAGATAGAAAGCTATCGTATGGATGTAACACTCGTTGGTGCCAATACGAATGCGAAAATTATTGCCGAAGACAAACTGGACTATACCGAAACTTATTATAAGAGTTATGCATCCAAAGAAGGCATGCATGCTTCTTCATATAAAAAAATCACTTACCAGAATATTTATCCCAACATTGACTGGGTACTTTATATAAATGAATCCGGCAGTTCGCCAGTGAAATATGATTTCGTAGTTCGTCCTGGGGGAAATGTCGCTGATATCAAATTGCAATATGGCGGCGCTACAAATCTTGCGCTGAATGCAAACGGAAGTCTTACCGCACAAACACCGGCGGGCGCTATCACCGAGGAAACACCGACTTCATTCGTAAGTCAAAACGAAGGACCTGCAACTCGTGTTGCTTCTTCTTTCAACCTGCAAAAAAATACCATCAGTTTTAATGTAGCACCACACAGCGGTACGCTTACAATCGATCCGGGTATCGTCTGGGCTACATATCTCGGTGGTCTTGGTTATGATTTTTGTGTGAGCATGACGTCCGATAAAGCAGGTAATGTTTACGTGGGCGGTTCCAGTTTTATGAGCGGTAACATTGCTACAACGGGCGCTTATCAAACTACTCCTTCTGGAGATTTTGATGGCTTTATCGCTAAGTTTAACCCGGCCGGAAACCTCACTTGGGGAACCTTCTACGGAGATCAGGGTGATGATAATATCAGTAATATAGTTTCTGACGACGCTGGCCAGGTTTATTTTTCGGGCATTACCAACAGTGATTCTGCGATCGCTACACCGGGCAGTTTTCAGGATACACTTAACACACTGTATTTTGATCTGATGCTGGGTAAATTTGATAGCTCGGGCAACCGCGTATGGGTTACTTATTATGGTGGTCCTGATGTAGAAAATGGCGGCTATTGCGCGTTAGATAAACAGGGTCACGTATATCTGACAGGCGTTACTACAAGTAGTACACAGATCGCTAGCAACGGTTATAAAAATACCTATGCGGGTGGGCTCAGCGATGCATTCCTTGTAAAATTTGATACAGCAGGTATGCGTCAATGGGCAACTTATTATGGTGATACGCTCGAAGATGCGACACAAGGTATTGCCTGCGATCCGCAAGGAAACGTTTATATAACAGGGCAAACAAAAAGTATCGTAAATATTGCTACGCCGGGTGCTTTCCAAACAACATTAGGTGGCGGATACGATATCTTCCTGACTAAATTCAGTCCGTCGGGCGCGTTGAGATGGTCTACTTATTATGGTGGTACTACTGACGATCTCGGCGGAGGTCAGGCGGGTGTAGCTTGCGATCGCTTAGGTAATGTGTATATCAATGCGCGCACCCAAAGCACCGCGGGCATCGCTTCTGCAAATGCTTTTCAGACAACCCTTGCTGGCGGATGGGATGCATTCCTCGCTAAATTCGACAGTCTTGGCAATCGTAAATGGGGTACTTACTTCGGCAGTACTGGTGATGAAAACGGTCAGTGCGTTGCGTTTGATGAATCCAATAATGTTGTATGGACAGGCTTGACATTTAGCAGCTCTGGCATCGCGACACCAAACGCATATTCTACTACTTTTGGTGGTTATGATGATGTATTTCTCGCACGATTTGATACAGCTGGTAATCGTCAATGGGCAACTTATTACGGTAATACCGGCGCAGATGAAGGGTACGCTGTAACGACCACTACGGGCGGCAATATTTATGTGACAGGTGCAACTACGAGTGGAACAGGCATTGCTACGCCAAATGCACATGATACTACTTACCACTTCCTCTTATCCGTCTTCCTCGCTAAATTCTGTACTGCAGATATTCCGCTTGCAGATACCGTACATGGCCTGGATTCAATTTGTGCTAATTCAACAAACGTTTATAGTGTTGATTCCGTTACAGACGCTACTGCGTATATCTGGTCACTCCCTTCAGGATGGACAGCAACAGGTAATACGCGCACTATTACTGCGACAGCAGGTACAAATAATGGTGTCATCAGTGTGAAAGTGGTGAAATGTAATGATACCAGCGCTGCGCATGTGCTTAATGTTTATGTGCGTCCTGCAGAGCCTGCAATCATTACGGTAAATGGTTTTCAGCTCGGTACTGTCAATACGCATAATACCTACCAATGGTATCTGAATGGTATCCTCATTCCAGGTGCGACGGGCAGTACTTATACCGTAACACAAAATGGAGATTATACCGTTAAAGTAACGAACACCGGTGGCTGTATGGATTCTTCGGCAGCTTATACGGTAAATAATGTTTCAGTAAACGAAGTAAGTCAATTGGCGAAAGCAGTGATCGTATATCCAAACCCGGCCAGCGATGTGGTGCACATTCTGGCACCGCAACCTGTAAACGTAACCATCACTGGTATCGACGGTAAGGAAATACTGCATCAGGAAAAAGCTACTGAAATCAATATCTCTCCATTGGCTTCAGGCTTGTACCTGCTGCACATCACAGACCAGAACAATGTTTCGGTGAAGACAGAAAAGCTCACCAAATTGAAATAACCACCGCATCATGATTGCATACTCAGAATGAAAAATACCGCTATGAACCTTATTGAAAATATCCTGTCTGGCAGTACGGACAGGATATTTCAATTACTGTAAATCCCATCACTTAAAATTTTAGATTATGTTACGTTCTTGTTGTTACTTAATTCTGTGCAGCAGCCTGCTGACAATCTCCTGGGCCACCCGGGCCCAGACTATTCAAGATGCAAACGGTGCACCGCTTAAAACAAAATGGTGCGATGTAGACAGCAGTTATCTGATTGTTGGTACACCTTCAGGTGGTACTTTTTCGGGCTGCGGTGTTTTTCAGCAGAATGGCAATTGGTATTTTAATCCGGCAACTGCCACAACCGGTATTACGGTTTTTCCAACACAGTGTTCTCTTATATATACTACAGCCTCTGGTTCGGTAAGTCAGAATATGCTGGTCTATAAACCGGTTGTTCCTGATGTAGGTCCTGATCAGATTACCTGCAACAAAGACACATTTAGTCTATCGGTAAAAACACTGTACGCGGGTGCTTATAATTACGATTGGACGCCTTCCGCCGGACTTTTCTCGCCAACGGCACAAACAACCAAAGGTTCTATAACCACCACTACCACTTATATAGTTTCGGCGCAGGATGTGAGCAGCGGGTGTATGGGATTTGATACAGTTACCATTGTCAACAGACAGCCGAATCTGCAAATGGTTACGGCTACAGACACCGTTTGTGCACGACGTCCGCTACAACTATTGGCGGTCAACCCGGAATCAGGTGCAAGCTATACCTGGCAATTTGAAATGGGCGCTACCGCTACAGGCACAAACGTAACACATACTTATGAGGCTGCCGGTAATTATACAATCGTTTTGCAGGCACAGAACGAATATTGTTCTGGCTCGATATCAAAATCTATAACTGTCCAGGATTTTAAATTGAAACTCACCGCCAGTGATCCTGGCTTTGATCGTGGTACTTCTGTTACGCTCCAGGCAAATGCATCGGTACCATTTAATGTGAGTGGCTGGAGTCCTGTCAATTTTTTTCCGAGTCAACACGCCAAACAGCAAACAATTTTTCCCGATACCAGTCATATTTTCACAGTAATCGCTCAGTCTGAATTTGGCTGCATCGACACGGCGAATCTGTTTGTTCCGGTCAATCCCGTTGTTTTTGTTCCTTCAGCTTTTAGTCCGAACGGAGATGGAATGAACGATCTGTTTCATTTTAAAAAATGGGGCGAACCTGTTCTGATTGAATATTTCGCTGTTTACAATCGCTGGGGACAATGCATGTGGAAACAACAAGGTGGCGAAGCGGAATTTGGCTGGGATGGCAATTTCAACGGCAAGCCCGCGCCAGTAGATACGTACTACTACATACTGAAGCTCGCTACAAACTACGCACATGCAATCGAGCAAAAAGGCGATGTGAGTTTGATCCGCTGATCGTTGATTTTCTGAAAACTTTGTCATCCTGAGCGTAGTTGAAGGAGAAGATGGTCAATGGTCAATCGTGAATGGTCAATCGTGTTTCGTTGTCATCCCGATGAAAGAGGGATCCCGCGAAATGCGTATCTACATTTTGCGGGACGTCTCCTTAGGTCGAGGACATGGAAAAAACACCCCGCGGCCATCCTGAGCGTAGTCGAAAGAGAAGACCGTCAATGGTGAATGGTCAATCGTGTTTCGTTGTCATCCTCGGTAGAGTCGAAGGAGAAGATTGTCAATGGTCAATGGTGAATGGTCAACCGTTTTTCGTTGTCATCCTGAGCGGAGTCGAAGGAGACAATCATTTCGCAGCTTCGCCCTCCTCCTTTGGAGGAATGAGCGGAGGCTAACGTTCTCTCTTCCATTTACTAACAAAAATTGGGGAGTTTTCTTAAGAGTAGTTATAATTAGACAAATTTGTCTAAATTCACCCCAATGAAAACCTATCTATACGACGAGGAGCAGCGACGCATTTGGGTACAATACAAATACAGCAGAGCTAAAACCGTCAAACAGATATGCCGGGAGGCCGGTATTTCACGAGCAACACTTTATAACTGGATCAACGAATTTCCTGAAGATGTCGTCGGTAAAGGCGCAGGAATTGAACTGCCTTTTCCTGAAGTGAAGCATGCCAATGAACTGGTAGAAACATTGCAGGCCGTTCCTGCAGAAATTGAAGGAAGCAGCCGGTACCGGATGTTGCAAAGTGCGCTCGGCGTTGTAGATGGAGACAAGACGATAGCCCGGAAAATTGTGGCAGTCCTCGTCAAACGTTTTACACTAACCGTGGCACAAGCCTGTGACATAGTAGGCATCGATGAAGAGGTATACGGATATAAACCGCGTAAACCGGAAGTTGATGATATGGCGGTGTACGAGGCTTTGGTCGGTTTAATTCTTGAAGACCGTACCCGTGGTTTCACCGAATGTTATGAATTGCTCATTGCGCGCAAGCCTTCCTGGACGCGTAAACAAATCCGCAGAGTTTATAAGGAACGTCGTGTTTTTCAGCTTCGCAAAAGAGTAAGAAAAGTACGTACCAGCGAAGATGGGTCTGTTATTCCGGCGGCAACCCGTCTTTATCGTCCGGGCAGCATCTGGACGCTGGGTATTCTTAATGCTACTACACAATCGGGCACTCCTTTCTGGATTGCTTATATCATAGATACTGACACCACTGAAATGCTCAATGCTTCGGCAGGCTCGGGCAAAGCAGCAGCAACGGATATTGAAGGATTCCTCACATTAGCTGCTTCCGAAAACGGACGTCCGCAGAAATTGCGCATTCCGGGCCAGCCGCCATTCAACGATCGCGAGATTACCCGTTGGGCATGGGAACAAAAAGTAGTATTGCATACGCTTTCCGCCAATAAATCTGAAAATCAGGCGGAATTCGAGAAATGGGATGCGATGGTCAAGTCGCAACTACCGGAGTCGGGCGTGGAAAATCTCGATAACATCGATGAGTTGATAGAACAGTGGGTGGTACGTTGATTTCGTTGATTCAACGGATAGTTGAGCGAGTTATTTTGCAACTAATTGCAGCTTTAAGCAAGGAAAAGCTAGCTCTGAGGTGGAATATTGCAGCTCAAAGCTGAAACAATGGAGCTCAGAGCTGAAACATTGCTGCCTTAAGGTGAAAAAATGGAGCTCGGAGGAGGAACATTGCTGCTCAGGGCTTGAAAAAGGTAGCCTGAAGCTGAAACATTGCTGCTCTAAGGTGAAAAAAGCTAGCTCAAAGGTGCAAATTGCAGCTTTAAGCAGGAAAAACAATCGAAGAATGAGGAATCTTGCATAATACAGGACTTTGAATTTGCAGGCGATCACCATCATCTGAGACAATACTTCGTGAATAGTAGGGTCTTTCCATTGGTGTTGAAGATTGTTGATCGCGTTTGTTTTTCGATACTATTTATAGTAAAAACGAAGATAAAAGTTTTCCGTTTTCATTTATACTTTGACTCCGCAGGATGACAGTGGGGTTATATACTCGCGTTTATCACCCTGACTAATTATATGGTGCCCGCAATCAAAAGGGATGACACTTTGATTAGCAATAGTCCTTCAAATCTGGCTTCGAGCCATCATTCTCCTACTTTTTTATGCCAAACGGCGAAGCCCTCATGAGCGACCCGAGATGATATGAACGCGAGTAAAAAAGTAGGCAAAAAAGGGCAGTCTAAGCCAGATCACTCCGTGGCTTAGACGGTCGCTCGATTGAGTTTCATTGCTACTGTGCTGCCAAACTAAAAGCCTTGAAATTGAACTCAATTTTAAATGTGTCATTGGTACGAAGGAAGGATCTCGTGTTATGCGGTGCTCTTATTTTGCGGGATGTCTCCTTCGTCGACATGACCATTTTGTTATATAATTTCACTCGCGTTTGTAATCCCTCCGTTGTCGAGATGACATTGGGATTATATACTCGCGTTTGTCACCCTGACGAAGGAAGGGTCCCGCGTTATGTGGACCGCATGATTTGCAGTTGTAGAAGTAAGTAGTATGCGCTTATGTTTTGGGGGATCCCTCCGTTGTTAGGATGACGAACGCGAGCAAGTATTAAGCTTTGCGCTTTTGGCTTTGCGCTTTTGGCTTTCCGCTTTTTGTTTTGAATTTTGAATTTTTACTTTTTAATTTTCAAGAATGAAACAGCTTATAACCATCGTGGCGGCCGGCGCTTTGCTTGCTTCCTGCGGTAATCCTCAAAATACAGGAAAAGTGGAACAACAGGATACACAGTTCGATGCTTACAAAGAGCATTTTGTCGAAGGGCTCTGGAAGACTTATCCGGGATGGGCCAGCTCACAAGGCTATCATAAATACGACAGTGTATTGGTGATTCCCGATGCGGCATCAAGAGAGAAAGAGATGGCATTCGCAATTACTAATATTGATTCATTGCGGAAATATGATCTGAAAAGATTGTCAGACAACAACCAGACCGATTATCACATGATCGAAAACCAGTTGAAGTCAGCTATTTGGGGCATTGAAGAAGAAAAATCCTTCGAGTGGAATCCGTCTAATTATAATGTCAGCGAGCGTTTTGCAGAAATGCTAAATGGCAATTATGACTCGCTGGAAAACCGTCTGCGTAATATTTATCTGCGCATGGCAAACATTCCGGCTTATTATGAAGCTGCTAAAGCGAACATCAAAAATCCAACCGTAGAGCATACAGCATTAGGTGCCGAGCAAAATCTCGGCGGCGTTTCCGTATTTGAAAAGGATCTGGTAGATGCTGTTGCAAAATCGCATCTCGATGCTGGTGAAAAAGAAAAAATACTGGCGCGTGCCAAGGAATCAGTAGTTGCAATAAAAGCCTATGCCGAGTGGTTGAAAAAACTCAACAATCCGACGCCACGCAGTTTCCGCCTGGGCAAAGAACTGTACGCGAAGAAATTTGAGTTCGATATTCAATCAGGTTACACCGTAGATCAGGTGTATGATAAAGCCCTTGCACACAAAAAAGAGTTGCACGAAAAAATGGCTAAAATCGCCACAGACCTGTGGCCTAAGTATATGGGCAATGCCGCTAAACCAGCCGATACACTGCAGCTGATTCGTCAGGTGATCGATAAAATTTCATTGAAGCATACGACGCCAGACTCATTCCAGGCAACGATCGAAAAACAAATTCCGGTGCTGATTGATTTCATCAAGAAAAAGGACCTGATCTATATCGATCCGTCAAAACCACTGGTAGTGCGTCGTGAGCCAGAATATATGGCGGGCGTTGCAGGCGCTTCCATCAATGCGCCTGGTCCGTACGATAAAAATGGTAACACTTACTACAATGTGGGTGGTATGAATGGCTGGCCGAAAGAAAAAGCAGAAAGCTATTTGCGTGAGTACAACTATTACACACTGCAAATCCTCAATATTCATGAAGCCATTCCTGGGCACTATACGCAGCTGGTTTATTCGAACCAATCGCCGAGTATCATCAAATCTATTTTAGGCAACGGTGCTATGATAGAAGGCTGGGCAGTTTATACGGAGCGCATGATGCTGGAAAACGGCTACGGTGCAGATTCCGGATCAAATGAAGCATCGCCTGAAATGTGGTTGATGTACTATAAATGGAATCTCCGCAGTACTTGTAATATGATTCTGGACTACAGTGTGCATACTAAAGAAATGACAAAAGAAGCTGCCATGCACTTGCTCGTAGATGAAGCATTTCAGCAACAGGCAGAAGCTGAAGGCAAATGGCGTCGTGTTTCTGTAACGCAGGTGCAGCTTTGTTCTTACTTCACTGGTTATACAGAAATCTACGACCTGCGTGAAGAACTGAAACAAAAAATGGGCAGCAATTTCAACCTGAAAAAATTCCACGAAAAATTCCTGAGTTATGGAAGTGCTCCGGTAAAATACATTCGTGAAATGATGCTGCGGGACCTTAAGTAATTGCTGATTTTCTGATCGCTGATGTCTGATTTTTTTGTCACCCTGAGCGCAGTCGAAGGGGGACTACTCCAAACGGTCGGACGACTCCAAGTCGTCTGACCGTTTTTTCTTTAAAACTTAGGTAGTCGACCTTTTTACAGTCAGACGACTCGAGGTCGTCCGACTATAAAGAGAGGCGTTAGCGCCTAACAAGCAAGTACTTAGTAGTGTTACCAAAAACAATTTCCAACGAAATAGGGGTAAAAACAAGGTGAGTTGTCTTTAATCAAATGCCAAGCGTTGAAAGAAGCAGCTATTTTTGATATAAGCTATCCGGCCCGGCTCATGACAAATGAAACCATCTACTCGCCAGTTGCGGTGAGCACCAGAGATTTTGAAACCGTTTTTAAATCCCATTTCAAGGGTTTGCACGCGTATGCCTGTACCATTGTGAAAGATGAAAATGATGCGGAAGACATAGTACAGAATACGTTTTTAAAGCTCTGGAAGAAAAATGAATTGCATAAGCTTGATTCGGTTGCTGCTTATCTGTACAAAGCTGTTTACAACGAATGTCTGAACTTTCTGAAGCATCAGAAAGTGAAACAGGCTTACCAAAACTTTGCGAAGAATCGTATGGAACAGAATGACAGTGCCGCGTACCGGGCGAATCTCAAAGAACTGCAGCAACGGCTGGATAAGGCTATCAATGAATTGCCGCAACAATGTCGCACGATCTTTCAGATGAGTCGTTTTGAAGAACTGAAGTATATGGAAATAGCGACGCGGTTGGGGCTTTCTGCGAAGACAGTGGAAAACCAGATGGGCAAAGCATTGAAATTGCTGCGTGTGAAGCTGGTAGATTTTTTACCTGTATTGTTGATTTTGCTGACCCTCTAAAACTGAACCTTTGAAAGAAAATTTTACAATAGACGATTTGCTGGTTAAGTATTTGCTGGGCGAGGCTTCAAGGCAGGAACAACAACAAGTACAGGACTGGTTAGAAGCTGATGCGGAAAATCAAAGATATTATGAGCACTTCCGGATCATCTGGGAAGAGAGCCGCACGCTGGCTGCACAAAGTACAGTAGACGAAAATGCAGCCTGGGAAAGATTTAAAACGCTGGTGGCGGAAGAAGAGGAGCGACCGAAGACGATACCATTGCGTCCGGCATTTGGCTGGTCAAAAGTTGCTGCTGTATTGACATTGATTGTTGTGTCCGGTGCACTGGTTTATTTTTTGAGAGGCAATCATAATGAAATGATTGCGGTAAAATCAACAGACAGAGTAGTAACAGATACCCTTTCAGATGGATCTGTGGTAGTTCTCAATAAAAATGCATCGCTTTCTTATCCTGAAGATTTTACGGGCAATACCCGTGAAGTGGAATTGAACGGCGAAGCATTTTTTACCATTACTCCGAATAAAGCGAAGCCATTTATTATTAAGGCCAACGGTGTTTCCATCAGAGTGGTGGGCACTTCATTCAACGTGAAAACGGCTGTTGATAAAACAGAAGTAATTGTAGAAACGGGTGTGGTTGCGGTGACGAAAAAGGATAATACCATCAATGTTAAACCGCATGAAAAAGCAGTGGTGCTGAAAAACCAGAAGCCGGAGAAAGAATCAAACACTGATGAGCTCTATAATTATTATCGTACCAAAGAATTTGTCTGTAATGACACACCGCTGTGGCGATTGGCAGATATTCTGCAGGAAGCCTATGGTGTACCTATCAGCATTGAAAATGAAAATATCAGAAACAAACAGATCAATACTACATTTCACGACGAGTCGCTGGATCATATTTTGACTGTTGTTGGCGAAACTTTAGGTGTTACCGTTGAAAAAACGCAAGGCGGTATTGTTTTGAAATAACTATATATAGTAATATTGCCGGATGACCTTTCGCCCCCGCCGAGCCAAAGAAATAATCTTCACCATTTTTATTTTACTCATAGCCGCATTTCCGGCGTGGGCACAGAATTTATTGGATAAACCGGTCAGCCTGAATGCTAGTAATCAGCCATTGCGGTCTGTTTTAAATGATATCAGTAAACAGGGCGGATTTTATTTTTCCTATAATAGCAAACTGGTAAACGGAGATCAGCTCGTTACGATCAGCGTACAGCAAGTGCCGGTTAAACAGGTTCTGGATCAGTTGTTGCAAGGCAATTGCCAGTACCGCGAAGATGGCAATCACATTATTTTGCAGCCACAGGGCAAGGAAAAAGTTTACACACTCAGCGGTTATATTGTTGATGGTGCTACGGGCACGCGTATTGGTAACACTAGTGTTTATGAGAAACAACAACTGGCCTCATCATTGACCAATGAGCAAGGCTATTTTAAGATGCGCCTGAAGAGTAAATATCCGGAAGCGGTTGTGTCCATCAGTAAAGAGTGGTATAAAGACACATCGATTACGATCACACCGGGTATGGATCAGGAGTTGCAGATTACGATGATGCCGATCCGCAACGTGCCGCTGCCCGAGGTAACTGTCTCTGCGAACGATCAGCAAAAGCCAAATGATGTAGACGAAACCTGGTTTGGCAAACTGTTTCTTTCTTCCAGACAAAAAGTACAAAGCGTCAATCTCCGCAAATATTTTGTAGACAAGCCTTATCAGTTCTCTGCTATTCCAGGTGCCGGTACACACGGAAGGATGAGCGGACAGGTCGTTAATAAATTTTCCTTCAATCTTATTGGCGGTTATACTGCAGGCGTAAATGGGTTCGAATTGGCGGGCCTTTTCAATATCGACAAAAAGGATGTGCAGTACGCACAGGTAGCTGGTGTTTTTAATGCCGTTGGGGGAAATATGCGCGGCGGACAGGTGGCAGGTATACTCAATCTTGTGCTAGACTCGGTGGAAGGTGCATCAGTGGCTGGTGCCGGCGGTTTTATCAAAGGCGATCTGAAAGGAACGCAGGTAAGTGGTCTTTATAATCAGACGTCAGGTAATGTGGAAGGAGTGCAGGTCGCAGGAGCGTTTAATGTGGCGCTGGGCAATGTGAAAGGTGTGCAGGCATCGGTAATAGGCAATTATACGAATAAGAATGTAGAAGGTACTCAGGTGAGTGCGTACATCAATGTTTGCAGGAGAGAAGTAGAAGGTGTGCAGGCCAGCGTATTTGTAAACGTAGCGCGAAAAGTGAAAGGTGTTCAGGTAGCGCTGATCAATGTTGCAGATTCTTCTGAGGGGTACAGTATCGGGTTCTTGAATCTGGTAAAGAACGGTTATCATAAGCTATGTGTGTATAATAATGAGGTGCTTCCGATCAATTTTGCACTGAAAACAGGTAACACACATTTTTATACAATCCTTACCGGTGGTCTTTCTCCGGACGCCGCAAATAAAGGATATCTCATGGGGTATGGGTTCGGCAGTGAGATGAAAATTACCAAACGTCTGACGATTGCCGCGGAACTGACTACTCAATATCTTTTTCTCGGAGACTGGGAGCAGCGCTCTCTGCTAAACCGCATACAGCCTGTTTTTAATTATAAAATTTCAAAGCTGATCACCGTATTTGGCGGTCCTGCTTATTCTGTTTATTACCATAGTCCGGTAGTTGGCACTGAGAGGTATATGAACGAAGTGCCCAGTGCGCTTTATCAGACCCATTCTTTTAGCGAGCATGTCAATGGCTGGTTTGGCTGGAATATAGGCATCAGTTTTTTCTAAAAGCGTAGGGGTATCCGCTCTGTTTGTTGTCAATACATACGAAAGACAGAGATTATGAAGAGAATATTATTCCTCTATTTGCTGCTTGCAGCAAGCATTACAGCAACCGCACAAAAGGTAAAAGTCCTTAACGCAAATTTCGGCATCATTTACCCGTTTAGTACAAATGGTGTTCATGCACCTAATGATACCAATCATTTATCCCTCCATTTGATTTCCGGCGTTTCTGCGAAAGAAACCGGTTTTGCGCTCTCCGGTATTACTAATGTTATTTTGCAAGAAGCGTCGGGAATGGAATTGGCCGGATTTTCCAATCATGTAAAAGGCCATGTGCAAGGCATGCAGCTGGCGGGTTTTCTAAATACAGCCGGTAGTGTAAATGGTGTGCAAGTCGCGGGATTTTCAAACATTACGAAACAGGAATCAGGCATACAGGTTTCCGGATTTTTTAATCATGCTACCGACGCAATGGTGCAAACCGCTGGTTTTCTGAATATGGGAAGAGATATCTGTGCGGTGCAGGCAGCGGGTTTCGGAAATGTTGGAAGAGATGTGAACGCTACACAGGCTGCTGGTTTTTTCAATCTGGGCAGAAATGTAAATGGTGTGCAAGCTGCAGGCTTTGTCAACATTGGTAAGAATATAAATGGTGCGCAGGCTGCAGGTTTTTGCAATGTTGCTACCGATGTAAACGGCGCGCAAGTGGCGGGCTTCGTCAATAAGGCGAGGAAAGTGAAAGGTGCGCAGGTCGCTGGTTTTATCAATGTTGCGGACAGTAGCGACTATCCGATTGCGCTGGTGAATATTATCAAAAATGGCACACAGTCGATCGGTATTACGGTAGATGAAAGTGCGACAACATTAGTAGCATTTCGTTCCGGCGGTAAATACTTATATGGCATACTCGGTGCCGGCTATAACTTTCAGGAAACATCAGACCTTTATGCAGGTGAAGCTGGTTTAGGTGCGCATCTTTTCACTATTAAACATTTTCAGCTTAATGCTGAAACGGTGCTGACATCGTTGACAGATTTCAAAAACGGCGCTTATCTGCGTTCCTCTATCCGTATACTTCCTACGCTGCATTTTGCAGATCGTTTTGATCTCTTTGGTGGTGTTAGTTTCAATCATGTTTATACCACCCTTCATAAAGACGATGTTCCTAAGACCGATTATATCTGGAGCGACCAGGAATCAGGTCATTTCAACGGACTGTACATCGGCGGAATTGTAGGCATACAGTGCAGAATCAATCGTTAATGCGTAATAATAAAATGATGTACAATAAATACGATAAAGACACGTTTATTTCTACTTTCAGAAAATCAATGCCCATGCGGAATCTTGTTTGGTTAGTGCTGGTTTTATGCAGCAGTTGTGGTTTGTCTTCGTGCGAAAAGATTTCAGGGCAAGGACCTGTAGTGACTGAAGTCCGGACGATTAATAATTTTACTGGTATCAATACATCTATAGAAGGTGATGTGTACGTGTATCAGGATAGTGTTTATAAAGTAGAATTACTGGCGCAGCAAAATATTCTTGATGCTATTGAATCATCTGTTGACAACGGCGTACTTAATATTGGTTTTAAGTCGAGTGTACGGATCGGTCCACATGACCGGATCAAAGTTTATATTACTATGCCTGCCGTCCGGAGTCTTGCGGTTAGCGGTTCTGGTTTACTGAGTGCATTGCAACCGATAGAAGCTGATGATGTAGAATTGAAAATAGCAGGGTCGGGAAATATTTCGCTGAGTTCCTTAGCCGGAAATAAGGTTTCGGGAACAATAGCGGGTAGCGGGAATATCACGGTTCTGGATGGTTCTGCCTATAGCGAGCAGATTAATATTAATGGTAGCGGTCTATTGGATTTAGCAGGAATCGCTTCGCAAAATGCGGATGTTAATCTGAGTGGCTCGGGCGCTTCTAAAGTGAACATCCAGAAAGTGCTCAACGCAAGTATCTCTGGCAGCGGGACTATATACTATACAGGAAATGGGCAGATTAACAGTAATGTTTCGGGTTCAGGGAAAGTGGTAAAGATGTAAGGCCTCCTTTAACTCCTCCGAAGGAAGAGAACGCTCAACGCGAATATTTATCCCAATTGTTTATTAGTAATCGTCTATTGTAAAATTGTTTGATAGGGTTTGTTGGTTTGTTATGAAAGGAAAGCGCCGAAAGGCGCTTTTTTTGTTTTACTGGCGTGAGCCTTGTGTTTTTGTGCCGGTGCTTTGTCGGCTGTCTCGCGCCAGCCAGTAGCTGTCAACTGTCCCGTAACAATTACATAATATTGAAACCAGTTCTTTGCACTTTATTTAGTGATCGAGCTTATGAAGAAACGGTATTTTTTTGCAGCGAAAGCAAAGTTGTTTTTGTTGATCCTTCTTTCCTCTTATTACAGTCGGGCTACCGATGAAATTTATTTTTCGGAAACAGCCGCTCCGGATTCTCTTTTCCTGGTATTAAAGCAGAAGCATAGTCAGGCAGTAAAGCAGCATGATGAAGTGACCGCCGCTATTTGCCTGCAGCAGATGGGGCAGCTTTGTTACCACCTTGGTCATTATTCGCAGGCGCTCGATTATCATTTGCAGGCCGGCGATATTTTTCAGGAGACCGGCAAACAGAAACTGCTTGCTGATAATATGAGTCAGACGGGTATCTTATATTATTATACGCGTCGGGCAGATTTGTCGCGAAAACAATACGAGGAGGCGCTCGGTATTTACAGGAAACTTAACGATACCATCGGTATTGCACAGACCTACGGGGAGATCGGCCATTTGTACGAAAAGCAGGGAGCGTATGATAGTTCCTTCCATTTTCAGCGGCAGGCTGTCCAACAATTCCGCCTCGCAAAAGACACAACCGGCATTGCTAAAATATTTGAAAACCTGGGCAGCGTGTATGAAGATCTGGAGCGATACGATTCCGCACTTCATTATTTTCAGAAGGCATTATTTATTTACCAGCAAACGAAAAACCGTTTGGCCGGTATCGAAGTGTTGAACAATCTGGGTGATGTGTACCGGAAAACCGGCCATTATCGTGAAGGTCTGGAACAAACACAACTTGCGCTCAGGGCCTCGCTGGCATTGCATGAGACGTATCAGACCAGTAGCGCTTATCGCGATTTAGGTAAGACTTACAATTTGATGGGCATGAATGACAGCGCGTATCACTATCTGGAGCTGGGGCGCAAATTGCAACAGGAGATTTATTCCAAAGAAAACAATAAACAAGTGGCTTTTCTGCAGGTGCTTTATGATATGGAGCGGAAAAATCATGAGATCGAAAAGCTGCAGATTCAACGACGGGCGACTACGTTCATTACGATTGCTGTAATAGTGGTCATACTATTATTAGTCGTGCTGGGTATGCTTGTTATCAGCCGGCAGCGAATGAAAATCAGGATAGAACAGGCGCAGAACGAGCAAAACAAACGGATATACGATGCCAAACACGGTCTGATGCAGGCAGAACTGGTCAATAAGAAATTGCAGGAAGAACAATTGACGCAAGATCTGGAACAGAAATCTAAGGAGCTTACCACACATACCTTACACATCATTCAAAAAAATCAGCTACTTGATGATCTCCGGAATAAGTTGGAAGAAATGGTGAACGATGAAAAACGGGATCAGAAAAAGCAACTCAAATCTTTGCTCCAGCAAATCAACCAAAGTTTCAATCATGAACAATACTGGAAAGAATTCCATAATATTTTTGAGCAGGTGCATCAGAAATTCTTCGATAATCTGAAGCGGTATTGCGCAGATCTCACTGCAAATGATTTCCGTTTGGTAGCACTTTTAAAGATGAATTTAAGTTCAGATAACATTGCCACGTTGCTGGGCATTTCCCAGGATAGTTTACGTGTGTCCCGTTATCGTCTCCGGAAGAAATTAGGGCTCGAACAAGGTGAAAATCTATCTGCTTTTTTGCAGCAGTTGTAGTCGGAATCGCCTGAAAAGGCGGGCTTAATAATTCGGTAATGTTACGGCAACAATTCCTTAATGGCTGTTTTTGTTTCGGTTACCAGTATTGATAATGAGTGTTTTGTGCGGTTGTTGTTAACGTTGTTGCCTTGTTGTTTATGTGGTTTGTAACGATGTTTCCTTTTTGTTCACGGTCAAAATTTGCAAATCCCTTTCACCTGATTGCACATTTGTCTCATCAAAAATTTCACGGCACTGCAGGGAGATTTTTAAGACACGAAACTTATGAAGCAAACAGGTTTAATTTTCCTTTTTCTGATCGCCTCAATCCGTCTTTTGGCCGGAACGGTGAAAGGGCATATTACGGATCAGCAAACTGGAGAGCCAGTGACGGGTGCCATCGTTGTGCTCGAAAATGGAAACGTAAGTGACGTAACCGGACTCGATGGATCCTTCAAACTGGAGCATATTTCGGATGGGAGTTACACACTTAAAATTAGTTATGTCTCCTATAAGACCTTCACGCAAACGGTAAAAATCTCTGGCGATGAATCGGTAGTAGTGAATACGGTTTTGATGCCCGACGCAAAATCGGTACTGAAAAATGTGACCATTGCCGCGAAGAAAAATGGCGCCAGCGACAAAACAGCACGCACTATGGAGCATGATGCCGACCAGGTTTTAAACATCCTTTCCGGTCACGCGATTCAGATCTCCCCTGACCTCACCGTGGCAAATGCCATGCAGCGTATTTCAGGTATTACTATCGAACGTAATAGTAACGGTGACGGACAATATGCCCTGGTACGCGGTATGGACAAGCGTTATAATTATACACTTGTCAATGGCGTGAAGATTCCGAGCCCGGATGATAAATACCGTTATGTGCCGCTCGATATCTTTCCTTCCGACCTGATAGAGCGCCTCGAAGTGTACAAAGCATTAACGCCGAGTATGGAGGGTGATGCAATAGGCGGGGCCGTAAATATTGTGATGAAAGACGCACCTGATCATTTGTATGTAACGGGCAACGTGGCATCGGGCTACAACCAGTTGTTTATGGATCGTGACTTTATGAGTTATGATTATCACGGTGTCAATAAACAATCTCCTTACGAACAGTTTGGTAATAAATACAGCGCGAGTGCTTCTGATTTTCCTAGTTCTACGGTTGATTATAATCAAAGCAAGCCTTCGCCAAATCTGCTGGCAAGCGTAGCAATCGGCAATCGTTTTTTCAACAACCGTTTTGGCGTGATTGTCGCCGGAAGTATGCAGCATACCTATCGCGGCAGCAACAGCCTTTTTTATAGTTACGATAAAGTAGACACTTTTAAAGGCGTGACGCTTACCAATATGAGTGAGCGTTATTATTCAGACCAGCAGAAGCGATACGGTGTGCACGCTAAAATGGATTATCATTTTAACGACCGCAACAAATTGCAATGGTATAATGCTTACCTGAGTTTTACCAATATACAAGTACGTGATGTGACGTCTACGCAACTTACCATCGGAGGTTACGATCCGGAGCTGGGAAATGCTACGCTCAATTATTCAACCCGCTCAAGAATCACGACGCAGAAGATTTTAAACAGTACGTTGAAAGGCGAACATTTGTTGCGTTCAAACTTAAAACTTGATTGGTCGGCAGTAGCTTCTAAAGCAAGCAATGACGCACCCGACAATACGACGATTTCACTTTACGGAACGGAGCAAAATTTCGTACAGACCAAAACGATGGTCAACAATGAAACACGTCGCTGGGACCATAATAGCGATCGTGATCTTGCAGGGTATTTCAATTTTACCTACAATAAAGCTTTGCTAGGATTGCCCGTAGAATGGAAACTCGGTGGTTTGTACCGTGATAAGGCACGCACCAATTTCTACAATAATTATCAATTGATGCCGGTCAATCAGAATGCGATGTACGGCGTTGACTTTACAGATTATACACAGATACAGTGGCGTGTAGAAAACCCAAGAGGCTCTGTGGCTACGTCTTTGAACTATGACGCAACCGAACAAACAGCGGCTGGTTATTTACAATTTAAAGTACAGCAACGCAAACTCGAAGTAGTAGGTGGTGTACGAGTAGAAAACAATAATCAGGGTTATTCGATGCAATTTCCGATCGGAGAAGATCGTCCGACGGGTAATCAGATAACGACGGATGTTTTGCCGAGCCTGCATTTCAAGTATATGCCGAATGGGAAAACCAATATCCGTGCATCCTATTTCAGATCGGTAAACAGGCCGGGCTTCTTTGAGATTGTTCCCTACAAAGTTGTGAACGAAGATTATCAGGAACGAGGTAATCCGGATTTAAAACGTGCGATAGCGGATAATATTGATCTGCGTTACGAGTTGTTTCCGCGCGCTTCTGAACAGTTTATGGTCGGCACATTTTATAAACGCATTCAAAACCCGATTGAGTTTACATTACAGCCAGACGCTGTACGTGGACAAGATATTTACTATGCACCGGGCAATTTTGGAACAGCGACCAACTATGGTTTGGAAATCGACTTTATCAAGTACTTCAGCAAGTTCGGTATCAAAGCAAATTATACTTATACGCATTCCAGCATCACCACTCCCAAATCACAACGCATCCGCAATGAACAGGGTGATCTGCAGACGATAACAGTTGATGAAACCAGACCGCTGTACGGACAAGCAGCGCATGTGGCAAATCTTTCCTTGCTTTACACTGATGGTAAAAAAGGCTGGGATGCACAACTGGCTTGCTCTTACGTGGGGCCGCGTATCAATACGGTTTCACAGTTTTACGGCGATGATCTCTGGCAGACAGGTTTCGTAACACTTGATTGCTCCGTCGAAAAAACATTCCATAAACGCTTCTCTGTTTTCGCGAAAGTCAACAATATTCTCAACACACCTTCTAAAGTATATATCAAAAACAGCAGCAGTAGAAACGACGGCGTTCCAAATCAGGATAAGGCCGGTCAAACGTTGATTCAGAGCGATTATTACCAGCGGTCTTATTTGCTTGGTGTGCGTTTTAAATTGTAAAAAAACTTCCATTCCAATATTCAAAATCAAAAAAATGAACACAAGAAAATTATTACTCAGTACAGTATTGCTTTCAGCTGTATTCGCGAGCTGTAAGAAAGACAAAAGCTCAGATCCGGCGCCAGTTGTACAAGAAAATATATCGGGTGAAGTTTCCGGTACATGGGCTAAAAACGGTACCTACAAAGTATCAGGTTCTATTATCATTCCGGAAGGTAAATCACTGACCATTGAAGAAGGTGCGACTGTAATTATGGTGGATTCAAATGCAAAGCCTGAGATTATTGTAAAAGGCAATCTTTATTGTACCGGTACCGCAGCTAATCCAATTCATCTGACGATTCCTGAAGAAATGAAAGGTGGTAATCAATGGGGTGGCCTGTGGGGTGGCATCATCGCAGCGCCTACATGCGCTGAGTTGCTGCTTGAATACACAGAAATGGACTACGGCGGTGCGGTTACAACCGAAGAGTCTGCTTCTGTAAAGGCTGGCCTGTACAAGGCTGCAGCTGGTGAACACGTTCCTGCATTGTATGTTTCAAATGTAAGCGGTAAACTGGTTGTGCAAAATTGTGCGGTACATAATTTCAGAGAAGATGGTTTTTACATAGAAGGCGGTTCGGTAATTCTGGATCACAATAAATTTTACACAACAGGTTTGGATAATGGTGATGCTATCAATATCAAGTCTGGTGTGCTTGCAGATGTAGCTTATAATTTTGTGTACAGCCCGAATACAAATGGTCTGAAACTTTCAAATTCTGGAGACCGTACGCCGCAAGCTTACGTAATCGGTTACAATAACACAGTAGTAAATGCCGGCTGGAGAAGACCAACTACTAAAGGCGGTTCTATCTGGTTGGAAAAAACAGTACATGTTGATCTGTACAACAACCTGCTTGCCAACGACCGTTATGGTGTGAAGCGCGATAAAGGCAATCCGGAAGATTCACGTTCTATCGTTGGCTACACTTTATATTTCGGCGCGAATCAAACTTGCGTTGATCAGTTTCAGCCTTCCGATGAGATCCTTACAGGTGTAAACGATATGGTCAGTACAACTGTCGGAGACAATGATCCTAAATTTGTCAACTATCCTACGAGCACAGATATGGCAAACGGGACATTCAATACTGCATGGGATTTCCATCTGCAGGCTGGTTCTCCAGCACTGAACGCAGGTAAAACTGGTTTCTCGCGTCATTTTTCTACAGCAATTACGATGAACGGCATGGCTTATACTTCACCTGAGCCCGCTACTTATATAGGTGCTTACGGTACTAACTAATTTCTTTTTTCAAAGGCAGGTTTATGGTTTAAGAACTTCTAAGCCTGCCTTTGTTATGCCTAATAAAAATCAGATGTTGAAATACACGAATTATATTTTGCTTAGTGCGATTGCTTTCGCGGCTTGCAAACAGGAAGCGGCTTTGCCTAAAAATACAGTGGTAACAGATGGAGTAGTAAAGCCTGTTGCTGTAACAGAGCCAGTGAAGCATGATTCAGACGATCCTGCCGTATGGATTAACCCAAAGGATCCCGGACAAAGTCTGATCATTGGAACCGATAAAGAAGAAGATGGTGCGCTTTATGTTTTTGGTCTTGATGGTAAAATCAAAACAGATAAAGTGGTACATGGGTTAAAACGCCCGAACAATGTAGATGTAGAATATGGTCTAATGCTCAACGGTCAGCCAACAGATATTGCTGTGGCTACGGAGCGGCTCACGCACAAGTTGCGCATTTATTCCCTGCCTGATATGAAGCCAGTTGATAACGGTGGCCTGGAAATGTTTGTGGGCGATAACGGAGCTGGCTATCGTGATTTGATGGGCATCTCCATGTATAAAAATAAAGAAGGAAAAATATTTGCGATCGTGGGCAGAAAGAATGGTCCTTCCGAAGGATATCTTGGACAGTATTTGCTCGAAGATGATGGTACGGGAAACGTGAAAGCTACGCTGGTACGCAAATTCGGTAAATACAGCGGCAAGAAAGAAATTGAAGCGATTGCGGTCGACGACGCGCTCGGTTATATTTATTATTCGGATGAAGGCGTTGGCGTACGTCAGTACTATGCAGATGCGGACAAAGGTAATAATGAGCTCGCATTGTTCGCTACTTCCGGTTTCACAGAAGATCATGAAGGCATATCTATCTACCAGCTGACAAACACAACTGGCTATATTCTTGTCTCTGATCAAGGTGCTAATCGCTTTCATGTGTTTAACAGAGAAGGAACAGAAACAGATCCGTACGAACACAAATTGCTCAAGGTAGTAAACGTGAGTGCGACGCAGAGCGATGGATCAGAGACGGTTGCAATGCCTTTGGGTAGCGGGTTTCCACATGGCTTGTTTGTTGCGATGAGCAATGACAGGACATTTCATTTGTATCGTTGGGAAGATATTGCGGGCAAAGAATTGCAACAGATAAAATAGAAAGGACACAATTTTTAATCGCATTACTGCGATGTTTTATCTTATGTAATCCTTTATGGAAAGGCTTTTGGCACGATTGTGTTGAAAGCCTTTTTTCATTTTTGTGGTGTTGAAAAATTCGACAGTCCCAATTTGTGTACTTCGGATTTGGGTAGATATAAGCCGCCACTGTTACAAAATATATGTCCGATTTTTCTGATGTCGAACCCTCGCAAATTGTTGGTAATAAAAAATTGCGAGTTGAATTTCGACGTTTAGTTAATCCTGTGTTTCGCAAAAAAAGTGATGAAAATTGATTTGGCACGGTTGTTGTTTAAAAGATGTTTGAAGCTCATCTTTAATAACAACTCATTATGAAAAACCGTACGCTGAATGCTATTGCTCATGTAAGAGGCAGCACATCTCCATTACGCTTATTTCGTTTTAAAGGCCTACAGAAGAGCCTTATCACAAATGGAGTTAATCAAAAATTTATTTTTCATTGTATAGGATTTATCATTCAATTACTATATTTGGGTTCGCAACAGAAGGAGAGAGCTGTTGTTACAATCTGATTATTTGAGAAAGAGATAATCACCGCACTTAAGATTACTTACTGGAGTTTTTAAAGCAGGCCAAACCTGCTAATGGGATAACTATACTTATACAAACGCTTATGTTGGTACGTTTGAAGTTTTTGCCCAGGTGGATCATATTCCTGCTGGACATGGCATGTGTTGCCGCGTCCCTGCTATTGTCCTACCTGCTGAGGTTTAACTTTAATGTCTCTGCACTTGGGAATTATCAGCTGTTGCTGGTTGTAAACCTGGTGCTGGTCATAAATGCGATCGTGTTCGGTGCATTTAAAAGTTTTTCGGGAGTTGTACGTCATACGACACTTGAAGACACGGGGCGTTTTCTGCTCATTAACCTCATCGTGTCTGTAACATACGTTGGACTTGATTTTACGTTGTCTGTACTTACAGATCAAACGCAGATCCCTGCATCTGTTATTCTGATTAATTTCTTTATCGTAAACTGTTGTGTGATCGGGTATCGACTGATTGTAAAACAGCTTTTCAACAGTTATTCGCAAAGCCTGAAGATGGACAGCAGCATTAAAATCAAAGCTGCAGTATATAATACAGACGAGCATGGGCTGTTGGCGAAACGTGTACTCAACGAGTATCCGAAGAGTAACATGGAAGTTGTCGCATTCCTCGATGATGAATATAGATTGTCGAATAAGGCGCTGGAAGGCATTCCTATTTATACGTCTACAGAGACTGGCATAAAAAAACTATCCAACGCAGGTGTTGAATTGTTAGTTATTGCGAGTAGAAATATAGCGAAAGAAAAACTGAATTATCTCGTTGATACCTGTCTTGATTATGGTATTCACGTACAGCAGGTACCGCCGATTCAGCAATGGATAGATGGTAAACTGAAGCCAGATCAACTGAAAGATATTCGTATCGAAGATTTGCTGGAACGTGATGTGATTCAGATTGAGAACGCACGCGTAAAAGAGGAATATAGTGGCAAAAAGATTTTGATTACCGGTGCTGCAGGTTCTATCGGCAGCGAGCTTGTAAGGCAGTTGACACGGTACAATCCATCGTTGCTGATACTTTGTGATAAAGCTGAAACGCCGATGCATGACCTGGGATTGGAACTGAATGAACGTTTCAAAGACGTACCGGTAAAATCCATGATGGGGGATATCTGTGATCGTATGCGCATGGAGCAGATCTTTGAAGTGTATCATCCGGATGTTGTCTTCCACGCAGCTGCCTACAAGCACGTACCGTTGATGGAAGATAATCCTTCATTGGCTGTACTGAATAATATATTAGGTACCAAAAACCTCGTAGAACTTTCTGTAGCGCACAACGTGGAGAAGTTTGTGATGGTGTCTACCGATAAGGCGGTAAATCCGACAAATATTATGGGGGCATCAAAGCGCATTGCTGAAATATATGCCCAGAGCTATTTCCATCATGTGCAGCAAAATCATCAGGACAAATCATTAGGCTTATATCCAACTCGTTTTGTAACCACCCGTTTTGGCAATGTACTCGGCTCAAATGGCTCAGTGATTCCAAGATTTAAAGAACAACTTTCGAAGGGTGGCCCTATCACCGTGACACATCCAGAGATTACCCGTTATTTCATGACCATTCCGGAGGCCTGCCAGCTGGTAATTGAGGCTGGCACCATGGGTAACGGTGGCGAGATTTTCGTCTTCGACATGGGTAAACCAGTGAAGATTGTAGACCTCGCGCGCAAAATGATCAGCCTCGCCGGTAAAGAACCTGATCTTGATATCAAGATTGCATTTACCGGTCTGAGACCAGGTGAAAAATTGTATGAAGAGCTTTTAAATAACGCAGAGAATACCGTAGCCACCTATCACGAGAAAATTATGATCGCAAAAGTGCGTGAGTATGATTTCGTAGAGATCAGTCAGAAAATTGAAAGACTGATTAACTCTGCCCGCATGCACTACACCATCGATACAGTACGCTACATGAAGGAGATCGTTCCGGAGTTTATCAGCAACAATTCTGTGTACGAAAAACTCGATGTGCGCGCCTGACGAAAGTCAGTTTGTATTAACTATTGAAGAAACCACCAGAAGAAATGACCAAATTGATGAAAGGCATAAAACCTTGCCTGGCACTGCTATTGCTGTGCGTATTAACTGTTTTTTCAGCTTGCAATAATTACAAAAACATCAGCTATCTGAAAGACATCAAAGACAGTGTGCATAATGTGCCAGTGGCTTCTCTGCCTACTTATTATTCTGATCCGAGAATTCAGCCGAAGGATATTCTTCAGGTGACGGTACAAACGCTCGATCCTCAGACAAACACTATTCTTGCCGCTAACAATCCTTCGAATGTTACGCCACAAAATGTAATGTCGTCTGCCGGACAAGCTACTGTTACTGCTCCGGGATACATGGTAGATAAGGATGGTCAGCTTCAATTGCCGCTTGTGGGTATGATAAAAGTGGCGGGTCTTACGACCGCGGAAGCCCGTGATCTTATTTCATCAAAGGCTGCGAAATATTATAAAGATCCGGTGGTGAATGTGCGCTTTGCCAATTTTACAATCACGGTTCTTGGTGAGGTGGCGCGCCCTTCCACCTATGTTGTTCCCAACGAGAAAGTAAGTATTCTCGATGCCTTGGGCATGGCCGGTGATCTTACCATTTTCGGTAAAAGAGAAAACGTGTTGCTGATTCGTGAAGAAAACGGCGATAAGAAATTTGTTCGTTTCAATATCAATTCCAGTGAAATTTTTGCCTCTCCTTATTTCTATCTCCGCCAGGGGGATATGGTATATGTAGAGCCGGCAAAATCAAAAGCAGCATCTACAGATGCCGTGCGTACACGCAATGTAACGCTTATAGCATCGGGTCTTACCGTGCTCATAGTATTGTTGACCAGAGTGAATTTTTAAGCCAGCGTTTTAAATAAAGATCATTAAGCAAGAGAATCGATGCAAGACAAGAATTATACGAATCATATCGTAGCAGCGGAGCAGCAGGAAGAGGGCAGTTTGAACGTACACAAACTGATCGGCATAGTCATGAGCCATTGGGTATGGTTTGCTGTGAGTCTTTTTCTGACGCTCATTTTATCCTTCGTTTTACTACGCTACAGCACACCTGCTTATAAAATAAACGCGACCGTTTTGATCAACGATGATCAGAAGGCCGGAAACATGGATGGTAAGCAATTACTGGAAGATCTTGGTTTCTTATCAGGTAAGGGTAATGTGGACAACGAAGTTGAAATCTTTAAAAGCCGCAGCCTGATGGAGTCTGTAGTAAGAGATATGCAGCTTAACGTTAATTATTTTTCTTCCGGCCGTGTCAAAAAAACACCGCTGTATGAAGATGTTCCGTTTCATTTTGTGTTTATCCCGCTCTACGAAGATTCTGTAAGCAAGGATATGTACACGTTTTCAGTCAAGATAAATGGGGACAACATAGCACTTAAATGCAGCGGCAAGAAATGTAATAATGTAGACTGGAAAGGTAAATTCGGACAGACCGTTAGTTTGCCAATCGGGAAATTGCAAGTGATTAAAAATCCGCTCGTAAAGGCAGACGAAGAGGAATATCGTGTGGATGTGCAGAGCACCGATGAAGCAGTGGAAGATTATAGAAAAGCACTGACGGCGAATGTTGTCAATAAGCAGGTAACGCTTATCAATCTGTCATTGCAATCAAACATTCCACATCAGGGTGAAGATGCTTTGAATAAACTGATCAATGTTTATCTGCAGGCAAATGTGGATGATAAAAATAAAATTGCAGACAGCACGATGCGTTTTATTGATGACCGTGTAGCATTAGTAGGAGAGGAGTTGACAGGAATCGAGAAGAAAATTGAAGCATTTAAAAAGGAAAATGAACTGACAGATATTGGTGAAGAGTCTAAAATCCTTTTGGGTAGTACGAGCGATTATATGAAGCAGCTCACGCAGAGCGAAGTGCAGCTCAGTATCGTAGAGTCACTGCAAAAATATCTGCATGAAAATGTAAACAACCGTCGCGTTGTGCCATCGTCACTGGTATTGCAGGATCCGACGTTTGTGGCATTGATTGATAAATACAATGGTGTCCAGCTGGAGCGCGAACGTATGTTGATGTCTACCACCGAAGAAAATCCGATGGTGCGCAATATGGATCAGCAGTCTGACAATCTGCGTGGAGATATCAATAATAGTCTGGCTTCGTTAAAGCGCGAATTGCAGACGGGCATTCGTGAATTGCAGGCCCGAACGGGAGGACTTGATGAAAAAATTAAACAAGTGCCAACGAAGGAAAGAGTGTTTCTTGAATATTCGCGTCAGCAGAATATAAAGCAGGAGTTATATCTCTTCTTACTGCAGAAGCGCGAAGAAACCGCAGTGCAGAAGTCTTCTACGCTGGCGAACGTACGAATTATAGATCCTGCAAAAAGTGAAAATGATCCGTACAAACCTAAGAAGGCTGTTGTGTTCCTGACTGCAATCCTGCTCGGTTTGCTCATTCCAGGATCAGCTATTTATATCAAAAATCTGGTCAATACAAGAATTGAAACCAAGGACGATATCACCGATAAAACGAAGGTGGCTATTGTTGGAGAAATCGGACATAATACAGAAGAGGCAGCAATCGTTGTAGAGCGTGCAAGCCGCGACAAACTTTCAGAACAATTCCGTGTATTACGTACCAATGTTCAGTTCTTACTCAAGGCCGGCAATCATAAAACCATTGCGCTTACGTCAACGATGAGCGGTGAAGGTAAATCGTTTGTGGCAATCAATCTGGCAAGCGCTTTGGCACTGACTGGAAAGAAAGTGGTATTGGTGGACCTCGATCTGCGCAAACCAAAAATTGCGAAGAAACTCCGCCTGGAAAGAAGCCGCGGGTTTACGAATTATATTGTTGGTCAGGCGAAACTGGAAGATATTTTGCAGGTTGCTGATTCAAATGAAAACCTCACCGTTGTTACCTCCGGCCCTGTACCACCAAATCCTGCAGAGTTGCTTATGATGCCGGCGGTAAATACGTTCTTCGAAGAACTCCGCGAACATTTCGATTATATCGTGGTAGATACGGCACCGATTGGGCTGGTTACAGATGCGCAGTTGCTCGATCAGCAAGTGGATGCAACGCTTTATGTAGTTCGTCAGGGCTACACTTATAAACAACAGCTCAATTTCGTAAACGAGCTCTATACCGGTCGTAAAATGCCGCAGCTGAGTCTTGTTGTCAACGATGTGAAAGCTGGCAACGGATATTATGATTACAACTACGGTTACAGTTATGCCGGATACTACGGATACGACAGCTATTACGAAGGCGATGATGATGTTGAAGACAAACAAGGTTTGATCGCGCGCCTGAAATTGATGGCCCAGAAGGGAGGACTTAACTAAAGCCGGTAAACATACAATCATACCAGACTACAATGAAAAAGAAAATTCTGCATCTCATCCGTACCCAGTTTGTTGCCAAGATCCTGGGCATCCTGAGAGAGCTGTTTATCTTTTATTTTTTCGGTTCATCCGCCAAATTTCTGGTGTACCTCAAGTACTCCTCTTTTGCGGAGCTGACCAATATATTTTTCAATCCACAGAGCCTGATAACAAATTTGCTGCCCAAGTTCAAGCGATTGCTGAGCGATAATCAGGAAAAGGTTCCGGTGCTGAAAAAGCAGGCATATAAGATCGCGGCCACTTCATTTATGGTCACCTTTCTTGTGCTCGACATCTGTTATTTCGCCATTCTCGGACGTAAATCCTGGGAGAGTATTGGTTACAGTATGTTCTTTGCGTTGCTGCTTTCCGGTTTGTTCTTCTTTAATATCGGCTATATTATCAATCTGGCAAATGGTAATTACAAGCGCTTTAACAGGGGAGTGCTGGTATCAAACACAACATTGGTGATGTTTGTAGTACCGCTAAGCTATGCACTCGGTATTGTCGGTGTGCTGATGAATCGTCTGATCTCTGTGTTTAGTCATTCGCGCTATACCTGGAATGGTAAAACCATTAGCCCGAAGGAAATTGCAGCTGCGCCCAACGAAAATCTGATTCGTTTTTCCGACTTCGATTTTTCGGTATTTGTGATTGGTAATCTCACTTATTTCATCGTCATCTTTTTGAAAGTACTCTACAGTATTTACTATCATGATGATATTTATTTTTTCAATCTCGCCAGCATTTTTATTATTGCTGCAGACACGTTGGTGACTAAATCTATTTCAACTGTTTTCATCGAAGCCAATCCGACTAAGAAATCCATTTTCAGAGTTTTTGGACTAGTGATTATCATGTATGCCGGTGTTTATCTCGTAACCTCACCACTGGTGTTTGGCCATATCAACGAAGTATTGCATCGTTATCATGTAAAGGATATTTCGCGCACCAGCTACCTGTTTCACGCTTATGTGCCGATGTTGTTATCAACCTCATTGCTGCAGTTATACTATAACTATCTGCGCGGTGTTGATAATGATGGCAGCACGCTGAAACTTGGCCGGAAAATTGTATTGGTCATATTGGCTGTATTGCTTGTATTTCTGGCGCTCATTCCATTGTTCCACATCGCGAATCTCGAGACCTGGTTCAGTTGGATATTAACTGTGTTTTTGATTATTACGTTGGGTTATGTCATTAAAAAATAGCTTAGCCTACATACCGCTCGCATTTATTTTTTCCATCGGAAAGCTGTATGATGACCGGCTTGACTTCTTCGGCCTGCCTATATCTGAGTTTTTCTTTGGGTTATATCTGCTGTCTTTGCTGATCTTCTGTGGAAAGAACGGGTTCCGTTCTTTCAAAGACAAGGAGAGCATCACTTACTTTATATTGCTTAGTTCGGTAGCCATATTCGGTTTAATGGGTAATATCAAAAACGGCCTCAACGATACGTTCGACTATTCGATGGATAAAATGTCGGCGCTTTTGCTGATCATATTTCTGCCATCTTTTGTGTTGCGATCGTTTAAGTATGATAACATCGATAAATTTTTACGGGTGGTTTTCTTCGTTTCTGTTTTTTTGTTTCTGGGAGGAATCGTAGCCCTGCTCAGAGGTGGTGCTGGTGGCGGAGACGAAGAAAACAGCCGTTTGTCGGTAATGGGTGGTGGTCCCATAGTATTTGCACGCTGGGTTTCTTACTCGATCCTCTACACGCTGGTATTTCCGTTTTCCCAAAAGCGAAGACTAATCATTTTGTGTGTCGGTACAGTGCTGATCCTTTTATCAGGGAGTCGTGGTCCGTTGTTTACCCTGGTACCAGTGCTTTGTACTTACTATTTTATCCGGTACGGTTTCAAAAAATCAATAGTCATTCTCGGCGTGATCGGTATTGCAGCTTTGGTAGGATTAGAATCATTTTCAGAGAATGCGGCTATTTCTCGTATTATGGGTGGTTCGGATGCTGCGAGCCTTACCAGTGGATCATCTTCGGAAAGCCGCCAGATGAAATACGTAGAATCACAAAAGATTTTTTCGGAGAATATACTGGGCATTGGATTTGGGAACTATGCAAGATATGCTCCGAGTGCAGATCATGGAGCTGACTATCCGCACAATTTTATTGTAGAGATGTTTGTAGAGGAGGGTTTGGTAACAGGTGTACTTTGTATTGTGTTCATCCTTGTTTTATTCGGCAGAATTCTAAGGACAAGAAAAATGGTACGCGATCCTATCTATCTGTTTTTAATGTTGATCACCATGTACACTTTTATGAATTCACTGGTAAGTGGTGATCTGGGTGATCTGCGCTTCTTCCTGCTTTATTCGTTGTTGCTTTTTACCGTTGGTCAATTGCTCAAACGCGCTGGCAGAAATACATCGCCTGTTCAGCATCAAAACGTCGATATCTATTCAATCACCGAGTTATCACAAACAATATAACTATGCATATCATTTACATACACCAGTACTTTACGTTGCCGAGCAATGCCGGCGGTACCCGTTCGTATGATCTTGCGACACGGTTTGTAGAAGCAGGGCACAAAGTGACCATGATCACGAGCAGCGCCTATCTGAAAAATTTTGCACCGTACACACAAAAATGGACCGTAAAGGAATGCAACGGAATAAACGTACACATTCTCGATCTTCATTATGATCAGAAACAAAATTTTAAACAACGCGTCAAAGCCTTTATGGGCTTCATGTACGAGGCTTCAAAGTACGTCGCGAAGCTGGACGCTGATGTAGTGCTCGCTACCTCAACGCCGCTGACCATTGCGGTGCCTGCTTTGTACAAAGCGATGCGCCACAAGAAGCCATTTATTTTTGAGGTAAGAGATGTTTGGCCCGAAGCACCTGTTGCCATCGGAGCCTTAAAAAATAAAGCAGTTATTTCTTTACTCGAGAAATTTGAACAGCATACTTACCGGAAATCTAAACATGTTGTCGCGTTGTCTGATGATATGAAAACTTCCATTCTTCGAAATACCGATACACCGACAGATAAAGTAACCGTTATTCCGAATATATCGGAGTTGCGCCGGTTTGAAAACTTTGAGCCGGGTAAAGAATTTATCAAGTCCCTGATAGGCTTTCAACCGAAGAAATCATTGTTGTATGCTGGTACGCTCGGCAGTGCTAATGGTTTGAAATTTATGATTGACATCGCCATTCGTGCACAATCAATCGATGAGGATATTATGTTCCTCTTGCTGGGCGATGGTAACGAGAAGGCGGGTCTGAAACAGTATGCAGCAGAGAAAGGCGTGTTGGGAAAAAATCTTTTCTTCCTGGACCCGATACCTAAAGCGATGTTGCCGCAATTGTATTCGGAAGTGACGGTGGCCTCTTCGTTCTATGTACCGATAAAAGAACTTTGGGCAAATTCTGCAAATAAGTTTTTTGATTGTCTTGCTGCGGGACGCCCGGTATTGGTCAATTATGAAGGATGGCAGGCAAATGTAATCCGTGAACGGAACATGGGCTTTGTATTTGACTACAGAGAAGAAAATATTGGCAAAGAAGCTATGCGATTTGGGAAATATATCAATGACACGACTTTGCTGGAATTGCACGGTAAAAATGCGCGACAAGTAGCCGCAGAAAAATATTCGCTTGATGTAGCTGCGCAACAATATTTGAAAATACTGGAGCATGTTGTATAAAAATCTCTTCAAACGACTGTTGGATTTTTTTGTAGCCATCGTAGCATTCCTGCTGTTATCGCCGGTATTCCTTGTGCTGACGATACTGCTGTTTTTTGTAAACGATGGGAAACCATTTTTTACACAACGGAGACCGGGAAAAGGGGAGACCATCTTTAAGGTGATTAAGTTTAAAACGATGACAGACCGCAAAGATGCACAAGGGGTTCTGTTGCCGGACGTAGAGCGGTTGACCAGAATCGGCAGTCTAGTACGTAAAACTTCTTTAGATGAAATCCCTCAATTGATCAATGTGCTGAAAGGTGACATGAGTCTGATAGGGCCTCGTCCGTTATTACCGGAGTATCTGCCTTTATACAGCGTAGAACAAAAACGCAGGCATAAAGTAAGGCCGGGTATTACGGGCCTTGCGCAAGTGAAGGGAAGAAACACAATGAAGTTTAGCGAACGGTTTATAAATGATGTGTATTACGTAGACAATATCTCATTGCAGCTAGATATGAAAATCATTTTGATGACAATTAAATCTGTCCTTTTTAAGTCAAGCACAATCGTAAACGGACAAACGGTAGACGATGTTGATGATATCGGAATCAGTAAAAATTTAAGCGCCAATCATTTTAAAAAGAAATAGACATGAATATCAAAGGGAAAAAAGTTGTGTTAAGAGCGATTGAGAAAGAAGATCTGGAGTTACTGAACAAATGGTCAAACGATCCTGAGATCAACTATATGCTGGCAGGATGGCATTTTCCTTCTGGCATGCAGGACCAGGATAAGTGGTTTCAGTCGCTATCTCTTAGCAGCAACAATCAGCGTTTTGCAATTCATACTCCCGACCTGGGTTTGATTGGTATGGCAAATCTCGTAGATGTAAACTGGAAAGACCGGAATGCATTTCATGGGATGTTGTTAGGCGACAAGGACATGAGAGGAAAAGGATATGGCGTTGATACCATCATGGCAGTGAGCAGATTTGCTTTTGAAGAAATGGGTTTGATGAGAATGAACGGATCGATGATTTCGTATAACGAAGCTTCAATTGGTGTATATACAAAAAAATGCGGCTGGCAGGTAGAAGGTGTGAAGAAGAATCATTACTTCAGAAGAAACCAATGGTGGGATCAGGTAGTGGTAGGGATTACCAGAGATGATTATTTCAATCTGCTGAAGGAAAATAACTACTGGGAAAATGATTAAAGAGTACGGTTCGGACTTCCACTATTTAGCTGAGTGCCCGGAAATCAAAGGCAAAAAGTTTCTCGAAGACTATCTGGGCAAGGATTATCAGCTTCATTTCTCAGGAAGGACAGCGTTGTATAGCCTTATCAAAAACGGGATCGAAAATCTAGGATGGAAACGCATCTGTTTTCCCGAATATTTCTGTCATGGTGTGATTGATTACATCAGACGTTTGGATATTGATGTGTTATACTACAACGACGGGCCGTATGTTGCTGAATTCGATTCTAGCCAGTTTGCCGCGTTCGATACTGCAGATACCGCTATTTTCATCGTTAATTATTTCGGGTGTCAAAAAACCAAAGTATTGAATGTTGAGAAAGCAGTGGTGATAGAAGATCATACACACAATCCTGTTTCAGCATGGGCATTACGAAGCAGCGCAGATTTTTGTATCGCTTCACTAAGAAAGACGATGCCGATTCCTGCCGGCGGTTTGTTGTGGTCTCCAAAAAGAAAGCAGTTGCCCGTCAACGTGGGCGATGAACGTTCATTTGTCAATTCCTGTTTTTTCATGAATCTGTCAGCAATGGTATTGAAGGCGGAATATTTAAATGGCGGGAATGTGGCTAAACAAGATTTTAGAGATTTATTTATCGAATCCGAATCGATGTATTCCGACATCAGGATCCAGGGACCATTGCCTGAATTTGGTTTTCGGATGATCAATTACGTTCCTGTAAATAGTTTGATCGAAACTAAAACCAGGAATTTGAAATTGCTTCAGGAACTGATCGATGTAGATTTTGAAACCGTGCAGGGATATCAAATTGATGAGGTGCCATTGGGCTTGATTATTCTAAACGAATCAAAGGAAATCAGAGATCGGTTGAGGGCCTATCTCGCAGCACGGAATATTTATACGGCAGTCTTGTGGCCCAATCAACCAACCGCACAGGGGCGGGACTTTTCTGATAGCATGTTGCTGTTGCATGTTGATATACGCTATGATGCAAATGATATAGCGTATATGGCAAAGACATTACAGCACTGGGCTCAATCGGATCTTTTTAAATCAGAAATACAAAATGCCACTATCAGTCTTTAGGGACATCATGATATTATACATCCTGAAAAACGAATTTAATTATGAGTAGTTACACGATTCAATTAACGGATAAAGCAAAATGGAAGGAGCTTGTTGATCGTTCTATCAGCTATGATTTCCATCACTGCCATTCTTATCATGAATTAGAACATTCGGGAACACCTTTTTTGTTTGTCGTTGCCAATGAAGCGGATGATTTTATCGCATTCCCATTGGTAAAGCGACCGATTCCCGGAACGCAATATTATGACTGCACATCGGTGTATGGATATGCTGGACCTATTAGTAGTAAGCCACCAGAGTCATTGCCGCCACAGCTTTTGATCGACTTTCAGGAAGAGCTGAAAGTGTTTGTGAGTAAAGAAAAGATTGTTGCAGCGTTTACGCGCATGCATCCTATTATTGAGCAGGATAGTTTCCTGGATCCGTTAGGAAAAGTGATCCAGCTGAACAAGACTGTTGCAATCGATCTTTCATTGCCGGTAGATTTGCAGCGGCAGCAATATCGTAAAGCATTTAAGTATAGACTGAACGTGTTGCGTCGCAGTGGATACACAGTTAAAAAAGCAGATACCGCTTCTGAAATAAAAGCCTTTGTGGACATTTATACACAGACAATGGATCGTGTAAATGCGCAAGAGTCTTATTATTTCGATGAAGATTATTTCCGGAATTTTCTGAACTCTGAAGACTTCACATCGTTTTTGCTGTTAGCATATAAAGATGGTGAAGTTGCCGCCGGTGCTATTTTTACGGCCACGCGCAATATTATGCAATATCATCTCGCCGGCACGAGTGAGACCTATATTCTGGATGCCCCGATGAAGCTCGTGATTGACGAGGCCCGTCTGATAGGATCTGAGATGGGTCTGCAATATCTGCATCTGGGTGGTGGTGTTGGCGGTAGCGATGACGATTCTTTATTCCTTTTCAAAGCAGGTTTTTCCGATTTGAATTTTACATACAGAGTCTGGCAGCTTGTTGCCAATCAACCAGTGTATGAAGAGCTGGTTGCCCAAAAGCAAAAAGAGAAAACACTCAATCCTAATTATTTTCCACTCTACAGAGGTTAACACATGAATTCAAAAATATGGTTGTCGTCTCCGCACATGGGCGGTAAAGAACAAACTTTTGTAAAAGAAGCTTTTGATACAAACTGGGTAGCGCCTTTAGGTCCGAATGTAAATGGTATGGAAGCTGATTTGGCAGCATACCTCGGCAATGATGTGTCTGTGGCTGCATTGAGCTCCGGTACTGCAGCACTGCATCTGGGACTTATTTTATTAGGTGTGCAGGCCGGCGATGAAGTAATTTGTCAGAGCATGACCTTTTCCGCTTCTGCTAATCCAATCAAATATCTTGGGGCCATACCGGTTTTTGTAGATAGCGAACCAGGCACCTGGAATATGTCTCCATACTGGCTGGAGGAAGCAATCAAGGATCGTTTGGCCAAAGGGAAGAAGCCAAAGGCAATTATTCCGGTTCACCTTTATGGTATGCCTGTGAATATGTTTGCAGTGATGGAGATTGCGCGCCGTTATGAAATTCCGGTGCTGGAAGATGCGGCAGAAGCGTTGGGTTCTTCAATCGCCGGCCGTCGTTGTGGTACTTTTGGTGATATTGCTATTCTTTCGTTTAATGGAAATAAGATTATTACAACTTCTGGTGGCGGGGCTTTAGTTTCTGGAAACAAGGAATATGCAGACAAGGCAACTTTTCTTGCAACGCAGGCGCGCGATGCAGCGCCACACTATCAGCATTCTCAGGTTGGGTATAACTATCGCATGAGCAATATTTGTGCGGGCATTGGTCGGGGACAAATGGAAGTTTTGCCACAACGTGTATCAGAACGTAGAAAAGTATACGCATTCTATCAAAAGTATTTTGCTGATAAAAAAGGAATTACTCTGGTCGCAGAGCCGGAAGGATTTTTTAGCAACCGCTGGCTGACTACAATTCTTATCGATACGGAGCAGGCCGGCGGGTTGACTCGTGAGGTGCTCTGGGCGGCTTTTGATAAAGAGAATATTGAATCAAGACCATTGTGGAAACCGATGCATATGCAGCCGGTATTTGCCGGAGCACCATTTTACGGAGATGGTACTTCTGAAAAATTATTTAATCAGGGTCTTTGTCTGCCGTCGGGATCGAATCTTACGACAGAAGATCTGGGAAGAATTAGCGTGGTACTGGATAATGTACTGATGCAGGAACCTGCTTTGATTTAGAGGGGCATATCAGCAGATTTGCAAATATGGCTAGGGCCGGGACTATTTTTTGGTCCCGGCTTTTTTTGTTGGCATGATTTTTGGTATGATATAATTGATGAAATATTAATATAAAAATGTGGTTAAATTTATAAAAGAAGCGAAAGAAAAGTGCTGTTCCGTCAAAACCAAAACTATCATATTGCCGTACATGTGATTATGGAGTTAATTATTTTCCGCCATTTTGGATCATTAGCAACTGCTTAACTACCCAAACCAAAAGAAGAAAATAATATTGTATCATAAATACGGACGTAAAAAACTGCACACTATGATCGAAATTGCAACTCCCTACGAGGACCGTATGTCATCTTCATCGACCATGACCTACAAAACGAAAACAGTATTTGATAGCCTGAAAGAGCAGGTTTTCGCCATATTCCGTAACCGTGCCATTGATGCACGTATCAAAAAGCTTTCTGCATCGATCGCAGATAAAAAAGCATGGGCGACCCTTTCGGATGACGAAAAGGAAAGAGAAGTACGCAGAATAGCTTCTGTACGTCATGCGATAGAACGCATGAAACAGATGAAGAAATAATACAGTAAAAAGCGCCCCGTTGCAGAGGCGCTGTTATCAAAGTTTAGAAATGGTATGAAATACCGGCAAAGAGTCCAATCGTAGAGAATGGGATTGTGTATTTTGCCTGGTAGTTTGGTCCGGTTGCTGTAGTCTGACCCTCGGTGTACTTAGTTGTACGTTTGTTTTCCGGGATGGCAGACAATTGGTCGGCGCCGTTCACTGAATAAGAAGTAATCGTAGATTCTTTCGTGTACAGTGAAAGCGACAACATGCTCACTTCAGACCAGAAATGAAAATTGTCGTTGATCTTGTAATCGACACCTACTGCTCCATTGAAGCCAGGACAAAAATCTGTTTTCATCGTCGTGGTTCCAGCGTACTCAGTAGTTCCTACACTTGATTCGCTGGTGATTTTGATCTTTTGATAAACTGGCAATGCAAGTCCTACGCGCGAGTACAGATTAAAGTCTTTGTTGGTTGTCTGGAAATAGAAGGATGGTGTCACCAGCACAGGCATTTGCGCCTGCTGTGTCTGGGAGATTGAATTGCCAAATGGTTGTGCCAGGCTGCTTGAGTTTTCATACGTGTACTTTTTGCTGGCAATGCCCGCATTGACGTTTACACAAACGCCGATGTACTTGTTGAACATGTAGCCGACACCAACTGTTCCCTGCAGGCCCGCGTTTACGGCAGCGCGACGAGGCTGGGAAGTGACTACTTTGGTAGAAACGCCGTCTCCATAGGCGATACCGCTGACAGCCAGCTGTGTTCTTTCGGCAGCAAAGTTGTAACCCAACCCCGCTTTTACAAACCATTTTTTGGGAGCCTCAATGTAGTAGCTCCGCTTGTCTTTTTTCTGGGCCTTGATCTGGCCGGCTTTTTGACCCATAGTTGTCCCCACAACCATGGCCAACGCCATTGTTAGTAATGTGCTCTTTCTCATTGTGATGATTTGGAGAACAAGATACTACTCTACCTGTAAAAGTTCAATAGACATAGAGTAAAAATTATTGTGATGAAATTATTATGCGTAGATAAATAAAATTAAAAGCTAGAAACAGAAAGATGTTTTTGGGTGAAACATCAGATGGGTTTATACGTTGAAAAGGGGTTTGTCGTGTTTATCACTGTGCCGAAGGAAGAATCTCGCGTAGTGTGGGTTCTTTTAAAAACAACGTCGTTGTGCACTGTGAGAAAAGAAACGCGTTAGTACAACGGTTTGTAAAACATCAGATGTTTGTATTCAAAAGATCTTAGCATCTCCGCTTTTCATGCTCTTTGCGGAAACCTAAATAAAAAACGTGCTGCTGTACCACTTAAGCAATACAACAACACGGAATAAATCAGCGAGTTACTGCCATCATCTTACATTGTCGGAATGTGCCATTACTATTTGTTACCGAAAATTGATACAGATAGTTTCCTGCGGCTAATGCATTAATTCCACTCGATGCGTCTAATGTGATGGTCTGATCGCCAGCACCAAGGCTTTTACGAATGATGCCCAATAAACGTTTTCCTGCCAGATCAAATACTTCAATTAAAACATCAGATGTATTGGCGAGCGTAAAAGGAATGGAGGTGCTCCCTGCGAATGGATTCGGGTAGTTTTGTGATAACTTGAACTGACCGCCGGTTTCAGGCTCCAGGTTAATGACGCCAGATGTTGGAACAGCTATACCAACTGTGAGTGAAGCATCATAGCCACCTGTGCTGTTATTGGACGTAACAGTAAGCAACTCATATTGCGTGTTGGTCATGTCGCTGAAAACATTGTCGGCTGAATTGGCGGCAACCGAAGTATTTTGTCCGTGTGCAGAATAGAGCGATGTGCTATAAACTGTTGTGTTCAGACTGTCTGGAAATGCGGCCTGACTCGTAGCACTCAGTACAGAATTGAGAAATATCTGGAAGTGTATATGCGTAGTACGGCCAGTGTACCAGCCCGGATAAATGGTAGTGAAGTTCACCTGTCCATTATTGTCTGTAATCTGTATGCCTCGAAAGAATGTTTCACCCACATGGCTTTGAGTGCCCAGATAACCAGGTTGGTTGGCGTATTCGGAATAGTAGCCGTCTTTATTGCAATGCCAGATATCTACACGGGCATTTGTAACCGGACTGCAATTATCATTTGTGTTGACAATAGTAAGTGTAAGATGAAGTGGCGTGCCCGAATTTCCTTCTGTAATGTCTTGCCGGTACATAGCGCTGTTGCCGCTGAGATCAAATGGATATGGCCCTTCCGTCTCTTGCGGAATAAGCACGCAGGTGCCTGTGGGGACATTGCCGGTTGTGCCTGCGGCTCTTGATTTGCTGAATGGCAAAAACGAGCCGATGCCGAGTAGTCCGACGCCTTTGAGAAAATCTTTTCTTTCCATCTTATTATTGTTTTAGGTAAAAAAGGAATGACCCGTTGTATGTGGCAAGGGGTATTTTCCTAAGTTACGCAACAGATATATGTATATTTTATGTGTTGCGATAAGCGGTCGAAGGAAGTAGATAAAAAGGGAAAACGCAGGCCTTGAAATCCTTGGCCTGACGGAAGGATCCTGATCCATGTTGCCTGAAAATATGCAGGAACAGACTAGCGTCTCAGCAAGCGGATAATCATCACGATGATCGCAATCAGAAACATAAATAATGAAATGCGGTTCATGCCGTGCATAAACTTGATATTCATATTTGTCGGTTCGTTGGGATCGCGTTTGCGAATGTAGAAATATGTGAGAATCTGACGCCACATGATCTTTAATCTCCTTTCACTAAAGTTACCAAGAAATTTGGAGATTATAAATAAGGAACATTATATTTGCACCCACTCTAGGGGGGATTAGCTCAGCTGGCTAGAGCGCTTGCATGGCATGCAAGAGGTCATCGGTTCGACTCCGTTATCCTCCACAAGCTTTAAGTCACCTTCGGGTGACTTTTTCTTTTTACAACAAATTTGCAGCTTTTGTTGTGGCGGCCATGAGACTGCATCTGGCTGAACGAAGTCCGGAGACTTCGCTCAACAAGAAGTTCAGGCATAGTCTCCAGACTTTACTCAAGTTTACATAAGAGAAAGCTTTAAGCCTTATGTTTTTAGGTCTAAATCAAAATAACCAATCGCTTTCCTCCATCAATGTTAGCATCCCAGATTTGTTCCACTTCTGTTAAAGGAACTAATACCGTTTCAATTTTTAATTTGCCATCAGCAGCTAGCTGGAACATATCCGGAAGGATATCAGTAATTAACACTTTTACTTCATCCCGCGACCAGCTGCCTATGCCTGAACCGGAAATCTGAATATCGGTACTGCGCAGAATGGAAGAGGAGAGTGTGATATTATCACCCATCATTCCGCCCACAGTTACGTAACGTGTGCGATGTGAAAATCCGCCATTGCCTTTTAGAGAAGATAAGATCATTTCTGCACTGTGTCCCCAGAGGTAGTCAATTACAACATCGATGGGATTTTGTTTGTGCGCATTTTTGATCCGGGCGATAAAGGTTTCATCATCCTGCTTCAGGGAAATAATTTCATCGGCACCCATTGACAAAAGGTCTTGCAGCGATTGTTCATTCCTGCCCGTTGCAATTACCTTTTTAGCGCCATAATGTTTCGCGAGCTGTACCGCGATTTTTCCGGTTACTCCAGTTGCTCCGTTGATTAAAACGGTTTCTCCATTTTTCAGCGCAGCTCTGAAATGTAGGGCCAGTGCAGATCCCATAACGGCATTCGGTAATGCAGCTGCGGTTGCATCATCAATTTCCTCTGGAAGTTTCACCATTCTGTCTTTCTCTATCACCGCTTTTTCTGCTACCATGCCAGTTACACCAATTCCATAGATTCGTGTACCATCCTCGAGTAAACCAACACCATCGCCGCCCACTACTTTCGCCGTCCACTCTTCGTGAGCCGTAGAATAGTGCTTGCCGCTGGCGCGCATTTTATCAAGATTTTTTACGGCGGATGCTTTTACCGAAATCAGTACCTCGTTTTCGTTTTGTGCGACCGGTGCGGGAAAATCAACTACATACTTTGGCAATTCACCTTTATGAAATACAACAGCTGCCTTCATTTTTATAGAATTTTCAGCAAAGCTATGTTGTGTTTTTCTTGATGACGATAACATTTGTTATCAAATTAAGTCGGCTTAATCGCCTTTAGCCAGTTTACTCTTGATACGGCTTAAATGCACAGTTGTAATGCCCAGATAAGAAGCAATATAATGCTGCGGCACTCGTTTTACAATTTGCGGACGATCCTTTATAAGATCAAGGTAACGTTGCTGCGGCGTGTCTCTGATCGACGAAAAGAAGTATTTCATGTAATCGAATGTCCGCTCGAAGATCTTGTTTATGAACATATCCCGCAGATGAGGAATCTCTTTGATTTCGCTGAGCATTCTGTCTAAGTCAGTTTTGTTGATCATCCATAAAATACTCGGTTCAATGGTTTCTATAGTGATCGGACTTGGAATGTTTTTCATAAAACTTTCGATAGAGCCAACTGATTCTCCTTCGAAGAAAAACTGCGCGGTAATATCTTTTCCGTTATTGTTGAGCCATGCGCGGATACAACCTTTTTCAATGACGAACATTTTTTTCGAAACCTTGCCTTCGGCCAGCAAAGTTGTTTTCGAGGCAACCTCCATCCTGTGGAAACAGCTTAGGTATTCGTTCCATTTTCTTTCATCCAGGTTGAATTTGTCTTTGAATTGTTCGAACATGTTCGGTGGACTTTTGCCGCATATGCAATTTAACGCTGTTCTTCTGAAAGCGTTCAGGATTGTTTTTGATTAATTCGTCCCAGGAAATTAAAAATGCCGCTTACGAAGCGGCATTTTTTGTTGAAATATTAGTCGTTGTAAGGGTCCATAAGACCGCCGGGATAGTAAGCACGTTTATTAGAAAACTGCCCGGGATTAATGCTGCCATCATATTCATTACTATATATGGCTTTTTGCTGTTTGCGCGGGCTTAGTAATGTACTTCGAGGATTTTTAAAATTAAGTGCGATCCTCATTTTTGTTTTGTACTCGCCCGAATACACCGGCGTTCTAAACTCCCAATATTTATCAGGCGCTAATGTTAAAGTGTGGTAGCTATTGCCGCACCAGCTGCTTGGCAAATATTCGATGTCTTTCCAGATTCCGTCCTTGTCTTTGGCCTGTACCCTCATGTAGAGTCTGCTGTCTTGTGCGCTAAAAAGGATTTTCTTTTTTGTCCGGTTGGCTAGAATTACATGAAATCCGGCATAGAGATGCTGAAAAGTATCCGTTTTTTTGGTGTCTACGGTAATGCTTAAACCATCTGGCAGGTCTTCAGTTGAGACTGTGTGGGGATTGTTGCCGGAACCGCCGAATCCACCAATATCTGTTTTGTAATTCTCGGAATGTGCGTAGAAATAACCTCTGTTCATAAAGTCTATATCCAGTGTGTCGAGTGTGTTCCGAGGATATTTTTTTTCCTGCCAGATGATGTTTCCTTCTTTGTCAAAATAAGTGAGCCTGTTATTAACAGTAGTCAATAGCAATCCATTTTGAAAACCTGAATGGTCAAATTCTGTGATGATAGGTTGTGTGATGATTTTGCCGGCCATGTTTGCAATCCCATACATGAAGTCGTCATCTTTTTTTCTAACGGCATAAAAAAAGCAGCTATCGGTAATCCCACATTCCGCGATGCGTTGAAATTGTGGTGCAACAACAAAATTTCCATTAGTGTCAATTATACCCCAGCCATTTTCTTTTTCTACAATAGCATAGCCATTTCTAAAGCCTTTGTTTTGTACGCCGTCAAATGTATCCTTCCCAATAGTATTAAATTTGGTATCAATCAAACGGAAGTTTCTGCTATCATCTTCAACAAATGCACGGGCGTTAGAGAAATCGTACACATATCGGTTGGAAACATCGTTCAAAACAACGTCTCCTTTCAGATTTATGTAGCCTTGATAGCTTTTGTCGGAAGACATGTAAACACCTTTTTCTTCAGGAATCCAGTATTTGTAAAGTGATATAACGGCGAGGCCATCATAGAAACTGCCGGAAACATAGCTTTTGTTTTTGCGGGTACATTGAAAAATGAAATTGCCCCGTGCATCAATAAATCCATTTTCGGAGTCATCGTCTGTTTCGTGTTTTATTTCTACCCGGGCATATCCGTTTGTGAAGTTTCTGATGTCCCTGTATTTGTCAAAGGGCACAATCAATTTTCCGTTTGTGTCGATTACAGCGTAACCTGGTGCCCGGTCTTCATCCTTTTTATCTACTTTTTCTACAACCGAAATACCGTTGGTAAATGGTCCGAGCCGGGAATAAATAGTATCCGCAATTAACTGCCCGGTTTTCAAATTTATAATTCCTTTGTTCCCTGTTGAAGTCTGTACGATAGCTTTTTCGGGACTAATAAATACAATGGATTTATAAACGGGAGGTAAAATTCGTTTGTTGTTTTTGTCAATGAAAATCGGTTGTCCTTCGGAATAAACACGGGCAATTCCATTCTTGAAATCTGTTGCGAAATCATATTGCGGTGGAATAGCGAAATTACCGTTCGTGTCGATAAAGCCATAGTTTCCATTAATTCGCACGCTCGCCAGATTTTCCGAAAAGTCATCCCCGTTTTTATACTTTGGGGGAATCACAGTCCTGCCGGTTTGGTCTATAAATCCAAGTTTTCCATGCTCCACTATTTTGAATAGCTTTTTTGTTTGTGCTGATGATTGGATTGTGATCAAAAGAAAAGTCAGTGCCCAAAATAAGTGTTGCATACAGTCAGGTTTTCGGTTCAGTAAATAACGAATAAGCGTTCGAAACATTCTACTGCGAAGGAAAACAAAAAGATACGGATAACGTAGCTTGTACCGTTTTTATGATAGAAATTTTACAGAACCGTTTTTTAGTGTCTATTTAAAAACCCCGTATTTCCGCCTAAATTTGAAATAATACCCTCAACCGTTAAATGGGAATTATGAAAAAGCTCCTCTTCTCCTTTTTACTCCTCATATCTTCAGATTGCATAGCACAGAAAGTGACGTATTTAATGGATTCTGTTACCCGCTGTAAGATAGTTACAGACGAAGATGCGCCTGGCATGAGTATTCGCTGGTCGGGGGCTTGTAAAGATGGCCTTGCATCGGGAAATGGAACGTTGGTCTGGTCTCAGCAGGGAAAGGTGCTCGCGACTTATAATGGTCAGATGAAAGCCGGTAATGTGGAAGGGAACGGGAAGCTGCTCATTCCCGGATATGCAACGATGCAGGGAAATTTTCTGGATGGTTCGCTGAATGGACAGGGCGCCATGTATTTTGAAAATGGGGGGAAGACCGTAGGCAATTTTGTGAATGGGCAGTTTCTGAATTTAGATGCTAAATATTTACCGCTATTAAAGAAGGAAATAGTTGCATTAAAGGATAGTACCAGAATTTATGATGCCGGTAATCCTGGCACCGAGCTATTTTATTATTTATTGAAGCCAGAGGGAACGGTGAAAGCAGTTTTAATTCTATTCCCTTCTACTGGTGAGTCTGTAGAAAATGTAATCAGCTGTAACCGAGAACTGATGCAGCTTTCGTATAATGCTCATATTGCGACAGCGGTCGTGAGTGCTAATTATAACAATAGTTTGGACAGCGACGCACAGGCAATGCGATTTTTTGAAACGGTATTTGTGGCGCTGGTAACCAAATATAAATTGCCACGAGACAAATTTATTTTATCAGGGCTTTCACTCGGCGGTGAAAATGCTTTGCATTATACAGAATTATCGAGGAATAACCGGTATGATACTTATGTGAAGCCGATTGCTGTAATTGGCGTAGATCCGCCGGTGGATATGAATAATTTATACCACAATGCAAAATCGATGAAGGAAGAATATGAGCGCGAAGGTGATAGCCTTGCGGAAAGCAAGAAAGTGGCCCTGGCCGAAGACCGCTTTCTGATAGATGAGTTCCATAAACTTTATGGTGGTTCTCCGGAGCAGTTTCCGCAGCGATATATTGACGGCTCTGAATTTTCCAGAGATCAGGAAGACGGTGGCAACGCAAAATTCCTCATACATGTGCCCGTGCGACTGTATTGTGACCCGGATATTCTCTGGCAGCTCAAATACAAAGGCCGCGATTATTACCATATGAATGCTGCAGATCTCTCAGCAATGACGAGCTTCCTGATGAAAAAGGGAAATAAGCAAGTAGAGTTTATTCCTGCACTGGGAAAGGGTTTCAGGGTAGATGGCACAAGACATCCGCATTCATGGTCTATTGTAGATCCGAAAGATTGCGTGGAATGGATGCTGGGAATTGCTGGTCGCTAATTCGTTTTTCTAATTGTTTACGGAGAATTGATATCCTTTTCCCTTTAGGGTAATGATTTCTACGCCGCTCCCTGTGATGAAATGATCGCGCAGCTTGCGAATATAGACGTCCAGGTTTCTGCTGATAAAATAGGAGTTGTCACCCCAAACTAACTTCATCAATTTATGTCTGTCGAGGATCGTGTTTACATGCGTACAGAAGATATCGAGGATCTCGGCTTCTCTGGCGGATAGCCTGATAATATTATTACCGTCTTTTAGTTCCAGTTTTTCAGGTGTGTAAATAAAACTTCCCAGCTGCATTTGTGGCTTGCTTTTCGAGTTGCCGGTCTTCTCCTGCTGTCCCGTTATCCGCATCTGATTGTCGATCCGTACCATTAGTTCTTCCATACTGAATGGTTTTTTCATATAGTCTGTACCGCCTGCCGTAAAGCCGTCCAGCACATCTTTAGTCTGACTTTTTGCGGTAAGAAATATGATGGGTAATTGTGGGTGTGCTGCTCTGATAGAGGCGCCAAGTGTAAATCCATCTGTATGCGGAAGCATCACATCAAGCACACAGATATCCGGCTGAAAATCATTGATTGCATCCAGCACTTTTAATCCGTCTTTTTTATGTAATACTACATATCCTTTCAGCTCCATCGTTTCTTTAACGATACAGGCCAGGTGCTCCTCATCTTCTATATAAAGCACTCTACAACTCATTCGGATTTGATTTAGGAATGGAAATAATAAATGTGGTGCCTGTTCCTTGTATACTTTTGAGTATTATCTGTCCATTGTGCATTTGCACAATATGTTTTGCATAAGCGAGTCCGAGTCCGTGCCCTTTGGTATTATGTACATCGCCCTGCGGAACACGATAAAATTGTTCGAATATTTTATGCTGATATTCCCTGGCTATGCCTGGGCCATTGTCGGCGATCATTAGTTGAATTTCTTCGTTCGTGCCGCGAAGGGTTATTTCTATTTTGTTGCCACCATATTTAACAGCATTGTCGAGTAAGTTGTACAAAGCGTTCGTAAAATGGACATTGTCTATAGCTGCGATCAGCGGCATATCCGGGATATTCCAGGTAATATCCATTTGTTTTTCTGCGAATGCCGGTTGCAATGCTTGCGTGACTTCGCGCAGTAGTATGCCAACATCTGTTGGTTTCTTTTCTAATATCAATTGCCCGGTTCCGGCTTGCAGGTTATCGATTACACGATCTATGAGTATCCGTAAGCGGTTCATTTCCCATGCCGCAATGTTCAGATATTTTTCTGATCGTGTAACATCGTGCAGAGCACCATAACTTTTCAATGCTTCCAGTGCCACCTGTGTAGCGGCTACAGGTGTTTTTAGCTCGTGCGAAACATTGCTGATGAAGCTATCTTTCTGAACACTGAAATTCATCTGATGTTTTATAGTTCGGTAAGCCAGCACGAAAGCGACGATTGTCAGCGTTACCAACACTGCTGCAAAAGCGAATGCCGGCCAGGTTCGTTGAAAAATATAATAATGGTAACCGGTCAGTTGTACAGTCATACGATTGTTGGCGGATCTGTATCTGAAGATTTTTTCGCTGTTGTTTTTTTCTGGAAGCCACGCGGCAGTGATATGCGGATAGGTGTGCGCTAATGCTTCAGTAAATTTCTTTTTCAGCAGCTGTGTATCTCCAGCCAGTAATTCAGTGGTGCCTGATCCATGCTCGCCCATCAGCTTTGTGAATGCAACGCGCATTGTCTGATTGATCAGGTCGTCTGGATGTAAACTGTCGGTAGCTTGCAGTGCTGCACTGTCTGTAGCTTGCCGGGCAATTATAAAGCCAGTGGCTTGTTCTTGTGTGTGGGTCACACTATCCGGAATAATAGTGCTGTTGCTATGCAGCGTCATCACGGTGGGATTCTTCGTGAATTGCGAAGCAGGCATGCTTTTCAGAATATGTGCTACCATATTACCTACGACGCTATCCGTGATTTTCGTTTCTGTTCGATCAAACACATTCCGGATATCTGCGTTGAGCTGTTTTTTTGTTGCTTCGTATTGTGATCTGAGCCACATGATCGTCAATACAAGGAGCATCAACTCGCTTGCTATCATCAGTGCGGCGATCAGGCCTGTTCTTCCGTTATGTTTCTTCCGTGCTGCCACTTGTGTTCATTAATGTACTGCAAAAAAAGGGAATGTAGTTGTACCAAATACGAGTCATTAACCTTAATTAACCACAATTGGGGCCTTGTTAACCCTTGTCTGTAGGGCCAGCCAATAGTTTTGTTTCATAAAAACGACACAATGAAAAAAATATTTTCGGCATTCGCACTTGCCTTATCAATGCCAGCTTTGGCGCAGCAGACCACGGGTATAATTACTTACAGACAGACGGTTTCGCTGAATCTGGAAAGCCAGGATATTCCTGAATCGCTAAAAGCAATGCTGCCCAAGGAACAACAGTCGGAGAAGATTTTGTATTTCAGCCCAACGGCCTCACTTTATGAGGCAAGTGCTCAGAAAGCGGATAAAAACATGTCATATACGCAGGGTAACACCAATGTTATGATGCAAACAAACGGAGGGGAAGCAGAACATATTGTTTACACCGATCTGAAGGCGAAAAAAATAGTAGAACAGGAGGATTTGATGGGTCGTGTATTTTTAATAGATAAGGACATTCCCGTGTTGAAATGGAAATTTACCGGAAGACAGAAAACGATTATTGGTTTACCGTGCATGGAAGCTGTGGCGTTGGATAAGAAAGACTCTGTTATGGTATGGTTTACTACTTCTATACCGGTAAATGCTGGTCCGCAGGTATATGCTGGTCTCCCGGGGATGATTCTGGAAATGACCATGAATCAGGTACATTTCGTTGCCCTTAGCGTTACCACTGCAGATGATAAGACCCTGGCAAAGATTAAAGCGCCGGTTAAGGGGAAAAAAGTGACAGAAGAGGAATTTGAGAAGATTACAGAACAGAAAATAGATGAGCTGAGGAAGCAGTATGGTGGTGGTGGAAGTGGTAATACAGTCATTTTTTCGCCCGCTGGAAATTAAAGGTTTGTATGCGCGCTATTTTGGTTTTCGCTTTTTTGTTGTTCCAGGTTTCGAACGCGATTGCAGGGACGCATCGGCTTAATGGAGTCGTAAAAGATTCGGTTGGAACATTGAGCGCTGTATCCGTATCACTGCTTGCTCCCGCCGATTCTACACTTGTCGCGTTTGGCATTACTGATCTTGCAGGCCGGTTTGAAATCAACAATGTAAACAATGGATCTTATCTGCTGCAAGTGGCCTCGCTCGGCTACTATACCGAATATCGCCCCATCACTGTGGCTGATGGGATGAACGCCGCTCTGGGGGACATTAAGCTTGAAGAGAATAAAGCGGCTCATGTATTAAATGATGTGGTGATCTCTGGTGAAAGAGTGCCCGTTCGTGTAAAAGGTGACACGTTGGAATATAACGCTTCTTCGTTTAAAGTAAAGCCCGACGGAGTCGTAGAGGATTTACTGCGTAAGCTGCCCGGTATTCAGGTAGATAAAGATGGAAACATCAAGTCAATGGGTAAAGATGTAAAGAAAGTATTGGTGGATGGGAAGGAATTTTTTAACGATGATCCGTTACTCGCAACTAAAAATTTGCCTGCCGATGCTATTGATAAAGTACAAGCATTTGAGAAGAGATCGGATGGAAGTCTTTTTACCGGTATTGACGATGGCTCACGTGAGCAAACCCTCAATCTGACATTGAAGAAAAACAAAAAGCTCGGGTGTTTTGGTGACGTGACTGCCGGTGCCGGCAGTAATGGAAGATATGAGGGGGCAATAAAAGCATTCCGATTTCGGAAGACAGAACAGCTTGCGGCAATGGGCATGTTTAATAATATCAATAAGTTCGGTTTTAGCATTAAAGACTATCTGAACTTTAACGGTGGATTGGGTTCTATGATGCAAAGCGGTGGGCAGATCAATATCAATGGCGATGAAGTTCCGATCGATAATGGTCAACCGATAAGCGGTGCAATTACCTCTGGGGCTGCGGCATTTAATTATACAATAGAGCCGCGAAGTCAGAATAGGCTTACGTTTAGCTATATGGGCAATGGGATAAAGAAGTTTCTGGATCAACAGACCATCAGTCAAAATTATGTGCCCGGGAGTTCTTTCGAACGTGTGACTAATACCTGGCAAAACAATAATAATCTGGTCAACCGGCTATCGCTTCATTGGCGCAATCAGCTGGATTCTCAAAACATGTATACTTTAGATGTGCATGGTCAGATCGGGAGTGCGAATGCCGCTGGAACAGCCTATACACAAACACTTGCGGGTGGAATGCCAGAAAATTATTTGAGCAGCTACACCAAAAATAACTCGCTCAAAACATCTGCTGACGGTACACTCAATTGGATCCGGAAAGTGAATGATCATTGGCCGGTTTTTGAAACAAGGATCAGCGCGAAATATGCTAACTGGAATGAGAGGAGTGAATGGAACAATATCACGCAATTCTTTTCGCCAGCCATGCAGGCAACAGATCAGCAGTATTTGAATAATGAACAGCGGACAATAAATACATCGGCAGAAGTTTCTGCGGTACGGTCATTTGGCAAAGGCTTTTTTCTGGTGCCATCTGTTGCCGGTAGGTTTGAAAAGCAGTGTGATTATCGGACACAAGGATTGCTATATGGTGCAGAAGGTCCCACAGATTCATTGAGTCCACGCTTCTATCGGAATGCAATGACTGCAGATGCTGGTTTGCAACTGAAGAGAAACAGGAAAAATATACAGAGCTATATCTCGCTAAAGGCAGAAAATATATCGATAGCGCCGTACTTAAATGGCAGCGGACTGTATAACCGGAATTATTATTATCTACTACCGTCCGCATTTTTTCAGAAGAGTACAAACGGCCGCTCGTTATCGGTGAATTATTATGCTTCCGTTTCTGCTCCACAAGCAGCACAAATGTTGCCTGTGGCAGATTATAGTAATCCGTTGATGGTAACTCAGGGGAATGTCAATCTAAAACCAGAATATGCGCATAACCTGAATGGCAGCTATACTATTTTCGATCAGTTTACAATGTCTTCTTTTTTCGCAATGCTCAACGGGAGTTATGTGAAAGATAAGATTGGATGGTCGCAGACGGTAATGCCCGATTTAAGTCAGCACATGGTGATGGCAAATAATCGTTACGATTGCAATGCCCGGCTGGATCTGCAATACGCCCGGCCTGTGCAAAAAATAGGATTAAATGTTTCTGTTGGGTTAACCGAAACCTGGGATCAGTCTATAGCGTCAATCAACAACGTGAACAACACTAACAACACTTTTGTACACAGCGGGAAGTTGAGCTTCAATAATCTCAATAATGATAAGATAGACGTAAGATGGGGTGTGCGGGCAGAAATTACCCATACTAGTTATTCGATCAATAAGGAGCAGAACGCGAATTATTACAACTATACGGGTTTTATCAGATGCAACTACAGACCATTGGCGCACTGGAATATCTCCCTGGCATGCGATGTTACTCATTATACAGTTCAAGGCGTTTATCAAGCAGTAACGATTCCTATTTGCAACGCGGAATTAACGCGGTATCTGATGAAGAATGACAGACTCAGTCTGAATCTGAGATGTTTCGATATTTTGAATCAAAACAGAGCTATTTACCAGACAAGTCAGCTGAACTACCTGTTGCAGCAAAGGTCAAATATTATCGGGCGCTATTTAATGTTTTCGCTGGGTTATAAATTGAATAAAGTAAAGGGTGGCGCCGGTCTCCTTTAGTTGTAAGCGTCATCGCTATTTTTTCTTGTATTTTAATTATGAAAAAGGCCGTCTTACAATGAAGACGGCCTTTGTAATCGAAAGCAACCCCTAAGGTATTTATTGCAGGATCAGTTTGAAATGATCGTGCGTTGTATTTCCTTTTACATCGAGATAATAAACGCCTCTTGCTAATCCGGCCAGTGAAGGCAGTGCGTAGCGTGTAGTACCTGATGGTATCTTGTAAGTAGTAATCAATTGACCGAGACCGTCTACCAGATTAATAGACAAATCTTCACTTGTTGGTTCGCTGAATGCTACAGTAGCAATATCATGCGCCGGGTTTGGCAATACCGAGATCGTTACCGGAATCTTACCAAAGTTTAATTGACGCACAGGGCTCAGTTTATAACTGCCATCTGTAGCAATGATGCGCAGACGATAGTAGTTACGGCCTTGTACCGGTGCGTTGTCGGTCAGATGATAAGTCATAGCGCCGGCAGTCTTAATTGCGTTGACACGGCCCAGCTCTTCCCAGTATTGACCATCAATACTTCTTTCCACTTTGAAGTATTCTCCCTCGGTATTATTGTCTGTTGTCCATTGCAACAAACCTGTATTGCCATTTTTCGTAGCAGTGAATGAAGTGAGGTATACAGCCAGCGGATTCAGCGGAGCGATATAATCTTCCCATTCGCCATTGGTGATTGGTGCTGTAAAATCAGCCGCAGTAAATGCAGTGTTTGCTCTTACACCAACACGTACCACATAATTGGCGCTGTTTGCCGGTGAAATAACAGATATCGGAACAACTACAGGAGATGCAGTATTGACGCTGTCATTGTAGAATGCATCAAATGTGCCATCACCATCCCAGTCAATCCACATACCCCATTGTACGCCGTTTACAGGACCCTGACTATTAACCGTAAGATTCCAGGTTTGTGTAACATTAGGACTCATGAATGTACCTGCGTCCAGGCCATCTTCATCCGGTAAGCCGGTATTATCATCGGTAACAGCTGTTGCAGAAGCTACATATTCACAACCCACATAGTCAACAAGATTGCCTAACCACACACTACCCGTAGAATCTGGTTTTCCGTCATTATTGAGATCAGGATAAACAAGCGCTCTTACAGCAGGATAAATAGCAGGTGCATCACCAAAGTCGGCGCCGGTAATTAAAATAGAGTAGTCCTCTACCTCACCATCTGCGCGAACGCCTGTTGGTAATGGTGTTTTATTCCATCCATTTGTAGTGTCGGTAGTGAGACGTACACGTAAATAAGAAGTACCCGCGACAACAGAACAGCCATTATTAAAGCCGTTAAATTGGAGCAATGGACTCGTTGCTGTCGTACTGCTTGGGATTGTAAGTACAGCAGATTGTTCACCCGCATCGTTAAAGTCGCCATCATGGTTGAAGTCGATCCATGCCGCGAGATAGGCAGGATTGCCTGTGTTGTTAAATACGCTGTTGACAAGCATGCCAATTGTCTGGCTACCTGTATTTACACCTGGTAAGAAACGGATACCTTCTTCGTCATTAATCACATTGTTGTCATCATCACCAATCGCAAGTGCATTCATCAGTGCGCTTACCGGAGCGCTTTCAGCGTCTGTTGCCGTACCGATTTTTAGCAAAGCATTGACGCCGTGGCTGGCAGGGTTTCCTCCTTCGTAAATAAGCGGCGCATCACCGAAGTCATAAGCCAGGCAAGAGGTAGGGACAGTCACAGTCACTAAAGCTGTGTCTACGCAATTGCTGGTGTTGTTGGTAACAGTTGCGATATAGTCGCCGCTGCTCAACGGCGTTACAACCGGATTTTGCGCATAAGCATCGCTCAGGTTAGTAGCAGGCGTCCATACGATGGTGTTGCCAGTTGCAGGGCTAACTGTGAGTGGCATTGTAGCAGAAGTGGAAGGACATACGATTAAGTCGCCGCCTGTTGCTGATAGATTGTTTGCCGAAACGGTTACAATGGTTTCCTGATAGTTGCTACAGCCGCTATTCAGGTCCGTTTGTGTCACGCGATAAGTAGTGGCAGCAGATGGATTCACCGCAGTGCTTGCACTGGTTGGACTAGCTACAGTCGCAGCGGGACTCCATTGGTAAATAGTATTCGCTGTTGTTGGTGTCACAGACAACGTAGCCGTACCGCCTGCGCAAATTGCACTTGGTCCGCTGATGCTGAATGTTGGTAATGTTTTTACCGTCACCTGTACATCATCTATGAGCGTGCAACCTGCATTAGGACCGGTTCCTGTAGCGGATAGTTCATAAACTGAAGTAACATTTGGATTGACCGTAGGCTGTGCGATATTTGGAGTAGTAAGGCTGCTCGTTGTGCCGGAAATAACTGTCCATGCATAAGTAATATTCGGTTGCGAAGGACTTCCCAATACTGCGGTACCACCAGGACAGATCGTCGCATTTGGTTTCGCGGAAACCTGAACCGTTGGTGTTACCACAACAGTGTCGTTGTAAATACAGCCGTTGGCGTAGGTGATCAATACTGTATAGTTAGTAACTGCTACCGGATTTGCCAGTGGGCTTGCACAAGTAACGCAGCTCATATTAGTAGCCGGAGACCAGCTATAACTGATTGCCGTTGGGAGACTGGCAGTGTTGCTTGTTCCGCCGATACCGATATTCGTTGCAGTGGAAGGACAGATATTTTGGTCCGCGAGTGTTACCGCAGGCATTATATGAACTGGTACAATTACACTATCAGTCACCGGTGTAGAACAGCCAGGATAGCTTACTGTAACATAATAAGTCTGCGTGGTGTTTTCAGCTGTTACCGTTGGTTGGGCACATGTAGCACAACTTAATCCAGTAGTTGGTGTCCATTGATAAGTAGCGTTTGTTACCGGTGTTTTGCCTAATGGTGCAATACCACCCGGACAAAGTGAATCAACGACAATACCTGCATATTCACCAGTAGCGACAACACCGCTCAGTGTTACTGCGTCTGTTTTCTGACAACCTGTTGCAGGATCAGTAACCGTTACATTGAATGTTTGTGCAGTATTTGCAAACAAAACCTGAGGATTCGCATTGGTTGGACCAGTGCCATTCGTCCACGCTGCATTGGTTGGCGTCCAGCTGTACGTGTAGTTGCCGCCTGGCACTGTACCTAAAGTAACCGTTGCACCATTACATACAGCATGGTCAGCACCTGCATCGAAGTTGATTGAAGAAACATTCACTTTTACTGTTGCACTCACCTGACAACCGCTGATGATGTCAACTTTCGTAACTGTATAGTTTACGGAGTCGCTCAGGGTTGCCGTAGGTTGCGCTATGGCAGGTAAATTCAAGCCTGTGACTGGTAACCAGGAATAAGAGTAGCCAGCAGCTGCCGCTTCGCCAAGAAGCACTGATGTGCCCGGACAAGTTGCTTTATTGGTAACGTTCAGCGTTGGTAAAGTCCAGGAAGGATCGTTGATTGCAATTGAGGAAACGCTACATACCTGGCCAGTGTATTTATTGGTCAGTGTTACACTTACTGTTGTTGCAGTAGTCGATGTAATTGTTACAACAGGTGAAGTTGCGTTATCCATAATGCCCGCTGGTGTCCAGCTGAAATCATAGTCTGAAGCATTCACACCGTCAACATACAATTGCAGGTCTTGTGTGTTAAATACTTTTGGACAACCTTGTGGCGAAAGCAATTTGATAGTTCCGGAAGGACAGCCATTGCCCAATGTACATGGTGCAACAGTGATCTGTCCCGAGTTACAGCTTACGCCATTGAGCGTAGTAGTGCGGAGATAAACTGCATTGGTACCGCCATTGTTGATCAGATAAGCATCAGCGCCGCCATTACGCAATTGTGTGCCAGTTGGCGTTACACCCGAACCGCTGATCAGCTGCCAGCTATAAGTAGCGCCGCTGCAGTTGTGTGTATTGCCGCTGGCCCATGCGCCGCAGGTCAATGTTTGGTTATCCTGATCTGTCGATGCATCAATAACGGTTATATTTACCTGGTCTGTGAATGCACATCCGCCTTTGGTTGCGGTAACAGTGTAAGTCATTGGACATGGCACCACAGCAGTTCCTGCATCGAAAGTTGGATTATAAAGAGTAGAAGTGCTCAGGTAAGCAGTCGGAGACCAACTATAAGTTGCCGTTGCATCGTTAGTGCTGCCGAGAGCAACGATAGAACCTTTACAAATTGTTTTGTCCGTACCGCCAAAACTTGCGCCGCCCGTAGGTGCCGCTACGAATGTTACGGTTACGTCGTCAGTAGTGTTACAAGTTGTTCCGTCTTTTCTGGTAACAGTAGTTGTTAGTCTGTATACAGAGGTAGTAGCAACATGTGCAATTGGTTGTGCGCAATTGGTACAGCTCAATGAAGAAGCCGGATCGCCGGAAATGGAAGTCCAGGAGTAAGTCACCGCGCCATCCGGAGTACCGGCAGTGCCGATTTGTATGCCGCTGCTGTTTTCACACATGCTTATATCTGCGCCTGCATTGGCAATAGCAGGTACTACAGCTACCTGATCTACGTCTACGCAACCCGCATTATCGGTTACTTTCAGTGTGTAGGTTGTATTCGCGGTTACCGTTGGTGTATAGCTTGCTGTTGTAGCAACCGGATTGGTCAGGTCGCTGCCCGCATACCATTGGTAACTGCTGTAAATACCGGTGCCGCCTGTTGCGCTGCCATTTAGGGTAACTGTGTTAGAACCTGTACCGCAAACATACCATTGCGGGCCATCTGCATGTGCAATCGGTGCTGTATTGGTGTTGAGTGTTACGGTTGCTACCGCAGAACTGTCTACTGTTTTCTTATCACAAAGCCCGTTGTTTACTAAAATAAGACGACGATAGTACAAAGTCGTTGCAGCTGGTAATGGTTGCAAATCTTTGTATACTTCACCGGAAATATTTGTCCATGGACCAGTAGCTGAAGTTGCTTCCTGCCATTGGTAAAATATAGGACTGGTAAAAGTTGGTGGGTTGTAAATGGTAACCGCATTGCCTGTAATCGTGCCCGGAATGCCCTGAACACAAGCCGTTTGGGTAAGCGGACTAATGGCAGATGCTGCTACTGCCAGGTCTGAAGGCGCTGTGCCTTCGTTGAATCTGGCGAGGAAGCCGTCTGTGGCTCCGCCAAAGGCTGTCTGCTGTACGTTGAGTGAAGTGAGGCCCGATGTGCTGTTGGTGGTACCGCCAATGGCGAAATTGCCATTGCCCAGGTATTTAATACCAAATGCACGTTCATCACCTGATGCACCAAAATAAGTGCTCCACAATTTGGTGTTGCCATCATTCGAGATTTTGGAAATAAAAACTTCATTACCTCCCGCAATCGCAGACTGGTAAGTACAGTTCGTAGCCAGATTAGTGCTCGGATTGCCTGTAAGAGAAGCAGGGCCAGAAGTAAAGCCATCACCCACAATTAATATATTCCCATTTTCATCGAGATCTGCCGAAACGGTCATGTCGTTATTGGCACCACCATAGTAGGTCGACCAAAGGCGACTTCCTGAAGGAGAGAACTTGCCAATCAGCACATCACGGCCACCAAGCGGGCTGGTATTCATCGCGCCAGGAGAAGCCAGTCCGTTTGAGGTAACCAACGGATTGTTAGTAGCTGTTCCTGTTGCGCCAACTACTGCGATATTTCCGGATGGGTCTACTTTTACGAAAGAAGCAAATTCATTGCCATTGCCACCCCAATAGGTACTCCACAGCAGCGCCGTTCCTGTACTGTTGATTTTGGAAAGAAATATATCGTTGCCGCCAGCTAAAGTTGTTTGAAAAGCGCCGGTGGTAGCAAGGCCACTGGTGCTGCCCGTAAGTCCTGTCACATATATATTACCGCTGGCGTCGGTAGTGACGCCGCGTGCGTTTTCGATTGCGTTTCCGCCCAGATAACTAGCCCAGGTAAGCGACCCTGTAGCCTCAAAGCGAGCTACAAAAGCGTCAGTAGTACCCTGAAGCGTTGTCTGAAAAGTTCCTGAAGTTGCAATGCCGGTTGTAGAAGATGTGTAACCGGTGAGGTAAACACTGCCGTCTGCATTTGTGATCAGGCCTCCGGAGTTTGCGCCACTTGCGCCACTAAAATAGGTTCCCCAGGCAATCGTACCATTGCTTGAGTTGAATTTCGCGAGGTATGCGCTGGACGTTCCCGTAGGTGCAGTTTGGAATGCCCCTGTTGTAGCCAGACCACTACTCGCAGTCGTTCCTGTAAAATAAACATCGCTACCGCTCACTGAGATCGCCGCCGTTTGGATACTTTCGGCAGAACTGCCGCCGATATAGGTCCCCCATTGACGAATGCCTGCTGCGTTGAATTTCGTCAGAAAGAAATCGGTGTTGCCGCCAATAATATTTTGAAAGGTACCAATTGTAGAAATGAGATTGGTGGACGTAGTCGTACCGGCAATGTAGATATTGCCGGAGGCATCTGCGCTTACGGAATTGACTACGTCGCCGCCGTTTCCGCCGTTGTAAGTACTCCAGGCCAGACTCGGCGTTGGGTCAATCACCAGCGTTTTGCTGTGGTCATAGACCGGAACGTTGAATGCATACAGATTTGCATCTTCATTCAATGGTTTGTATTGAACGGCCAGACTATGTTTATCTTGCTGTGTATAGCTCGCCGGAATTTTTTCTTTCAGCTTGCCAAAAGCTAAGTCCATTTCAATCATGCCATTTTTCAGGCTGATGTCGGAACCGCTGTTGTATTTCATTTTTATCTGCGAAGCATCTGCTCCCGGATGTACGATAAAGTTGTACTCTACCGGTTTGTCCGTTCCTTTTTTCGCTACAAATTCCAGGTCAATGCCCGGATAGATATTGCGATAGGTAATGGTGCGAAAACTATGGATGCCTTCAAAACGGCCGTGGTCGCTGATGATGTTTTCAGCGTCTGCCAGTTGATTGCCTGTTGCTAAAACCGCATTCACATTGGCGCCATCCAGCTCAATGTCCACGCGATGAAACTTCCGTTCGCCGCTTTTTTCATCAACCCAGGTATCATAGCTGAAACCGGAAGGGCGTAGTTGTACATTGAGACCGGGCATATGCAGTAGGTATTTCACCGCGGCATTCATTTTGCCTGCCTGATCTGTAAACTGGCCTTTGTTTTCAATAAACCCGGTAGGATCTTCCTGAATCCAGTTCTGGGCCTGATTTTTCGAGACAATGCTCTTTCCGGCTGACGATGTTTGGGCGTCTGCACGCTGATCTCCCCCAAGACCAAATAATAGCAAGGGCAGAAAAACACATAGTTTTCTCATAGTACTATTGGTTAAATAATAAATCAGGTAATTCTTAGTAAAAAAGCGAGTGTAGATAATTGTGCCGGTACGCTAGTGCATACCACTATACTCTTTCCCCGTGCGAAAAATACAACGGGATTTTAAATAGGGCTTGTAGTGATTTCACTACAAAGCCCCCAACCCCTGAAGAGGAGTCTTTGTAGTGAGTCAATGGTCAATGGTGAACGGTGAATGGTGAGGGTTTGGCGTTTTTGTGTCAACGCTTGTCATCCGATGAAAGAGGGATCCTATGAAATGTGCACATTCATTTCGCGGGACGTCTCCTTAGGTCGACGTGACATGGGAAAAAACACCACTTGGGTCTGGCAGAGCGGAGTCGAAGGCTGCAGGAAGCCCTTTCTCGGTGCGGTATTCACCATTGACCATTTATCAGTCTCCGGTATAAATCGAAGCCCTGCCAGACGCTCCTCATTGACGTTTCACTTTTGACGTTTCACCACTCACCGTTCACCATTCACCAGTCTCCGGTATAAGTCGAAGCCCTGCCAGACGCTCTTCA
>NZ_QKTW01000007.1:64085-131121 GCF_003236175.1 Taibaiella soli
TTTGACGTTTCACCATTCACCGTTCACCATTCACCAAATCAGAAATCCGCGATATCCACTATATCTTTGTGTCGCCCAAACAAATTTCCCCCATCTTCTTCATGAAGCATCTAATAGGCTGTGTGTTTCTTTTATTATTCGTTAATGTGTCTTTGGCGCAGTCAGATTTTTCAGACTATAGCGTTCGGCATTTTACCAGTGAGAATGGACTGTCTCAGAATACCGTCAAAGCGATTGCTCCGGATAATTACGGTTTCATCTGGCTTGCTACAGAAACAGGTTTGCTGCGTTTCGACGGAAACAATTTCAAGCTCTATGATAAGAATAATACCGGCATACAAACCAGCCGGATGGCAGATATTTATGCCATTCCCTGCCAGGAAGAACTCATGGCATTGACGGGCAGCAACGAATTGCTGATGATTGCCGAAGGGAAAGCGCGAAGATATAGCAGCGATTTTCACACATTCTATTTGCCCGCAACGTTAAAACATCTTTACTTAAGACCTGCCCGCTGGCTGCACCAATTGCCGGATGTAGACAGTGTTGTTTTCCGGCTTAATAAAAAAATAACAGCGCTGGTTAAATTCGGACACGGTGTGGTGTGGTACGATAACAGGAGTGCGATTGGTCAAACCCGGCTTTCCACAATGACAGATTCCGGTGAAACTTTTGCAGCAGGTGATGCTGTCTACTATGGTGCGCCCGGATTTGCCGGAAATAAAATAAAAAGGATCACCCGGAATGGCATTCAGGAAGTAGCCGTTACCGGTGATTTGATAAAGCTCCAGGAAAACAGGAATTCCGGTGGAGGACATGTCGAGAGCCAGCCTGGAACGGGGCAACTTTTTTTTGTTACAGCGCATTCGCTTTACCAAATAATACCGCTACCAGATGGAAATATCGACACCAGATTATTGCTGACAGGCTTTGAGTTGAAACACGAACTGATTCATGCGGTTTATTATGACAGCCTGCATCAGCGTATTTTTCTCGGAAGTCTTACCGATGGTCTGTACATCCTTGACCGGAAACAATTTTACACTGCGATTTACGAAGGCAAAGAAGCACACCCGATTGCCAACGTGATTTATGACCAGGTAGCATTTAGTGATAGTAGCGTCATTACGGGAAACGGTACTGTATTTGCAACAAATCCGAATACGCCACCGATGTTCAGGAAATTTCCCGGTTACGACAATAAGGATGATACTTATCTGAGTTCGCTTTTCCGTTCCCGCAATGGCAATATCTGGATTGGAGGAATAAATGAGCTTTATGTGCGCGATCCGTCGGCATCGAAAGTGCTGGGAAAGTGGATGCTGGAGCTTCCGAAATCAATGACAGAAGATGCGCAGGGACGCCTCTGGATTGGAACGGAAGGCAAAGGATTGTTCCGGCTTAATCCGAGACAGGCGGAAGCACCACAACAGATTTTGAGTAGTCATGATCGTATTATGTGTATGGAGTGGGAAGGAGATCAATTACTCTGGATTAGCACTGTCAGGCATTTACTGCGCCTTCACACGAATACCAACGTTGTGGACACCATTCATGCGCTGACCGATAAAACGACACGTAGTCTGTATATTCCCGAGCCCGGAACGGTATGGATCTGCACCTACGAAGATGGGTTGTTTCTCTGGCAGAATGGAACCATCACACATTTTCCATTTAGAAATTATCCACCTTTAAAAACGGTTCATAAAATACTGGAGGATAACAAGGGCTTCTTCTGGATCAGTACCAATTATGGTTTGTATCGGGCTAAGAAAGAGGAGCTGCTTGCTTTTGCAAACAATAAAAAATCGGAGCCCTATCTGCTTTATTACAACAAAGAAGCCGGTTTTCTGACAAATGAATTTAACGGCGGCAGTCAGGAGGTAGGTGTAAAACTGCGTAATGGAGTTTTTAGTTTTTCATCCATGAACGGTGTCGTTTTTTTCAAACCGGGTAACATACGGCCTGAGCTACCGGATAGCAAAATGATCATTGACAAGCTGGAGGTAGACGATCGGGAAGTATTGCTGGATACGACATTGACTAAGCTGCACAGAGATTTCAAAACACTTAAGATTACGGTTACATCGGCCTACATGGGCAACCTCGTGAATCTGCGTTATGAATATAAATTGAATAGCGACACGGACTGGCGGAAAACATACAACGGAACGGTCATCCTTTCTTCTTTGCCGCCGGGGCAAAACACTATTCTGATCCGTAAGAGAAAGGGATTTAGTACCAACGATTTTGAATATTGCGGATTGAATCTTTATATGCCGCGAGCCTGGTGGCAGACGGGGTGGTTTTATCTGATTGCTTTGGTCGGACTGGCATTGCTGGTGTGGGCTATTGTACAGATGCGGGTTCGGTATTGGCAGCGTAGAAACAGAGTATTGGAAGTAACGATACACAATCGTACCAAAGATCTGACGAATATTATTCACGATCTGGAACGTTCCGAAAATAAGCTCGGCGAGCAGCTACGGTTTCAACGGATGCTCAATGAACAGATCGCGCACGATATTACGACACCACTGAAATACCTCACTATGTTTACGAAAAATGTAATGAGCAGATCAGAAAAGCAGCATGATGAATTGTATACAGATCTGGAGCATATTCATCAGGGTACCGACAGAATATATGAAGTGGTACAGCAACTGGGACAATACATGCGTTCCCGGCTTTCAAAGAATATTTCCGGTACAAGCGTTCATCTTCACGAGCTCGCAGCGCAAAAGCTGAATCTTTTTAAAATCGCAGCTGAGGCGCGTCACAATACGATCGATAACCGGATTGCTGTGGACTTATCCGTGCATCAGAATGAATCATTGATCAGCATCATCCTGCACAATCTGATCGACAATGCGGTGAAGAATACCGAACATGGTACAATCGTAATTGATGCGTCGACGAAAAACGGTTTGATAAAACTTACAGTTGCAGATTCGGGGAAAGGGTTATCTCTGACGCAAATCAAAGCTTACAATGATTATTTTAAAAACGAAACTATTGCCAGCAGCAGATTCGTGGCTGGTTTCGGATTCCTGATTATCAAAGAAATTGCAACGCTGTTAAAAATCAAAATAAAGGTGATGGCGGGTGTAGATAAAGGATTAGTTTTTGAGTTGACGATGCTCAGTGGACAGTTGACAGTTGATAGTTGACATCCTGTGTTTGTCCTGATTGTTTTACTCGCGTTTGATGCGTGGTCAACTGCCTATTGAAAAACTAGTTTTGAAAGAGTGCTACCAACTCCGGGATGCTGGCGATATTTGTTTTTTCAAAGATTCTGGCTTTGTAGGTGCTGATAGTATTGACATGCAGCTTCAGTAAATTGGCAATTTCCAATATGCCGTTGCCATCGATCAGTAATTGCGCCACTTCCAGTTCTCTGTTAGAAAGTAATTGCAGGGGTGACACATTATAGTCTGCAAATTTTTCCTGTTCTTTTCCTTCTAAAAGTGCCAGAATTACATTGCCTATTTCCAATGTGTTTGAGTTCTTGTTGAGGTAGGCATCTGCTCCGGCCTGCAAATAACGATTGGCATATAGTCCCGGATCAAAGCCGCTTAGCATAAGCAATTTTGTTTTGGGCTGAATCGATTTGATCATATTTACGATACCCGGATGGTTGCCGCCCGGCATATTAATATCGCAAACGACCAGTTCTGTTTCTGTATGCCGGAGATGCGCTATCAGTGCGTCAGCGTCCTTCACCTGGCATACGGATGCATTGGGGAGTATGCTATTGATGAGCAATCGCAGTCCGTCCATAATAATAACATGATCATCGGCAAGGAGAATATTCACAGAATAACGGTTTGGGTATCAGGAATGCTAAGCTAATATAATTTGTGATCGCTGATATCTGATTTTCTGGTGTCTGATTTTTTTCTGAAGTGCGGAAATCAGCGATCGGAGAATCAGACATCCGTAATTTTTATCGACCTTTACACCCTCTTATGTATAATAATCAGATCAGAACGGTAAATGTGACCCGCTATGTGACGCCATTGCGCGAAGGTGGCTCGTTGCCTGCAATTGCAGAAGCCGATGACGAGTTTCTGTATGTCATAAAATTCAGAGGCGCAGGTCAGGGTGTGAAAGCTTTGATTGCAGACTTGATCGGCGCGGAGGTCGCACGGACATTAGGGTTGAAAGTACCTGAACTTGTTTTTGCTTGTCTTGACGAAGGGTTTGGACGTACCGAACCAGATGAGGAAATTCAGGACCTGCTAAAAGCCAGTGTGGGCTTGAATCTTGGTGTGCACTATTTGTCTGGTGCTATCACATATGATCCTGCCGTTACGAAGATAGATGCGAAACTGGCGTCCAAAATCGTATGGCTGGATTGCCTGCTGACCAATGTCGATCGTACTTCGCGCAATACAAATATGCTCATGTGGCATCATGAATTATGGTTGATTGATCATGGTGCATCTCTTTATTTCCATCACTCCTGGCAGAATTGGGAAGAACAGGCAAAGCGTCCGTTTGTACAGGTAAAAGACCATGTGTTATTGCCACAAGCATCTGAACTGGAAACCGTAGATAAAGAATTTCGGGCGTTGCTCACGCCGGAGATCATACAGGGCATTGTAGCGCTGATACCAGATAATTGGCTTATCACAGAAGAGGAAACAGCAGAAGCGCGCAGAGCTGTCTACGCAGAATTTTTAATCACAAGGATTGCCACATCCGAAACATTTGTAAAAGAAGCACAGCATGCAAGGAAAGCAGTTATTTGAGTATGCCGTTATCCGCATTGTGCCGCGCGTGGAGCGTGAAGAATTTTTCAATGTCGGGGTGGTATTGTATTGCAGACAACAACGGTTTCTGAAGATGATTTTTTCATTAAACGAAACAAAATTGCATGCACTTTGCGAACTCGCCGATGCAGAAGATTTCAGAAATTATCTGGTAGCGTTTGAACGCATTTGTAATGGAGATAAAACCGCTGGTCCAATCGCGCAGCTGGATGTAGCCTCGCGCTTTCGCTGGCTCACAGCCACGCGCAGTACCGTAGTGCAGGCCTCAAAAGTGCATCCGGGTTTTTGTGAAAACCCGGAAGATGCATTGACGAAATTATTTGAAAAGTTAGTGTTGTAATAAATATTCAGCGAAGATAGGGAGCCGTTGTGCTTCGCTTTGCAGACTATGAATAGCTTTTAATGAATAAAAGAAGCGCCTGGCAATACTGCTCCAGGCGCTTCTTTTATTTTCACCCCAGATGATAGCTAAGTACTTTTCAAGTACCTCACAACCCCCAAAAAAGTACCTGAGAGGTACCTGATTAATACATCGTAACCACCTCTTTGATACTTGTCAACCAGTTTTTAAATACCTCACAACCTCCAAACAAATACCTACGATGTATTCAATAGATACCTGGCAACCACCTTTTAGGTACCTGTGAACCCCTTTTTTAATACCTAATAACCCTTAATCAGATACTTCGTAACCACTTCCGGAATACCTAAAGGTCAGTTTTTGACTTTTCGGGCGTGCCCCTCCGGGTCGTGCTATCCGCTGCAAGTCCTCGCTCCGCTGCGGGCTTTCCGCTACTATCACTCACGCAGTATTGCTCGCGTCATTACGCGGAGGAACGACGACAAAGCAATCTGCAGATAAATTGAGCTGCTCGCGGTGTGACCGGCCAAGCTCCACGCTCCACACTCCACACGTTGTTGGGTACTCCTATTTTTCTGACTAGTCATGTTTTTGTTTTTTTTCTTCCCCCTCCAACCTTTATCAACTGTTTCTAGTCTATCTGAGCACGTTTCTAGAACTCAAACAAGCTTATGAACAGATTTCGTTTATTATTACTGTCGTTATTATTGGCCGGAAACTATTGCGACGCGCAGACTGCAGGCCCAGGTATCCATTTTTCTAAAACCTATGGTGGCAGCCATGATGATATCGGCGAGCAGTTAATTCAAACCCGCGATAAAGGCTTTCTGATAGCGGGTTATACCAATTCCACCGATGATGATATTGCAGTGCCCGGATCCGATACTACCGCTAATCAGTATGATATTTTTCTTGTAAAGACAGATTCTATTGGCAGCGTGCAATGGACTAAAGTGCTGAATAATGCCGGCACTGAAGCTTTGAGAAAAATTGTAGAGACAGACAGTTCCTATGTCGTAGCTGGAGAGACATTCACCAATGTCAACCACGATTTCGCAAATATTCCTGCGATCAGTGGTTTTCTATTTTGGATAGATAAAACAAACGGTTCCATCATTAATGCAAAAGGCTACAAGCAACCAGCTTTAAGTACTTCCATTTTTGACATGGTACTCGCTAAAGACGGGAATATTGTGTGCACGGGGTATTACAACGGTCTCGCAAATGCTGCAACTGGTGTTAAGGGCGGTGGCGATGTCTGGATTATGAAAGTGCAGAACAATACCGGTAATGTTATCTGGCAGAAATTCTGGGGTGGTACCAATACGGAACAGGGCTACGGTATTGTTTCTGATAGCACAGGCGGTTACACGATTGTGGGTACGGTTGCTTCTACTGATGGAGATGCTCCGGCACCGAGTTATGGGCAAGGCGATGCTTTTGTGCTCAATGTAGACAGCATGGGTAATACGCGTTGGTATAAAAAATATGGTACTAGTGGAAGTCAGTATCTGGCATATATCGGGAAAACAGCCAGCGGTTATATTGTAGGTGGTTATGCCAACGTGGATGGAACACATGTACACGGAACAACTGGTAACGGCGATTATTGGGTAATGAAACTAAACAACGCAGGTGATACTGTTTGGACCCGTACGTTTGGCGGTTCAGAATTTGAACGTTTAGTAAGCCTGGCAGTTACTAATGATGGCGGTGTGTTTATCAACGGTTATGTAACATCAACGGATGGCACTTTTGCCCAACCGGGTGCAATGGTGGACAATGGTCTTTTAAGATTGGACTCAAACGGAAATGTTGTCTGGAAAAAAAGGATGGGCAGCAATCTCGCTGATAATGTAGGTGCGGGTATTGTTACCTGCGACAATGGTTATGCATTTACCGCTTTGGCTAGTCAGATGAGTGGTGATGTTACGGGCACTAATCACGGCAATTTTGAGATGTGGCTTTGTAAATTGAATAGTGATGGTCTTGACAATATTACGCCAGATGCGCCATGTAATTATAAGGCGCCAACTCCGCAGCCATCGGGCGTTGCGCAGCTTTCTGCCGGAGAGCCTGTTATTATTTTTCCGAATCCGACCACCGGAATTTTCCAGTTGAAAAATGTTAGCGCAGGCAGTACAATCAAGCTGTTGAATCAGGTTGGACAAATCGTGTATCAACAAACAGCAACGAAGAAAACGGAACAAATTAATCCGGGTGCACTCGCAGCTGGTTTATACATTATCCAGATTACGACGCCAGATAAAACAACGAGTAATTTTAAGTTGCTGATTCAATAGAATCAAAAACTCACGCTTGAAGGGAAAGTAAAAAGTTGGAAGCCTCTGCCACCGCAGGGGCTTTTGTCTTATGTATGAATCTGTACGTCCTGATTGATTATTTGCCATTCACGAATCGCTTCTGAATCGCGCTGTGACGCCCTTTTAGGGGATGGGATGGCCAGTTTAAAAACGGAAGCAATTCCGTTTTTCACCTGTAGGAAATAACGATCGAATTATAAAAATTTACATCCAATTAGCCGACAGCAAGCGGACGCTACCCTAAAACAACCCGTTTGCTAAGCGAGCTATAAACCTTAAATGAAAACATTCCTTTCTCAACGATACTGCACTACGTGCTGCAAAAATCTTTTTTGCATTTATTCATCTATTACCAAACCAAATGAACAGCTATGAGAAAACAACAGCTATTCTCTGTCCTCACAACGGTGTGGTTGCTCGTCATCGGCCTGTTGGCCCGAGGGCAAACACCGGTGGGAGTAACGTCGGTCTGCAAAGGCAGTTCGATCAATTACACTGTAAGCCCTTACAATTCGGCCTACCAGTACCAGTGGTCGTCGTCGTCTTTAGGGAATGTTACAAGCGTAACTACCACTGGTGACGGTGCAACGGTAGCATGGGGTGCTGCCGGCACCGGAACTGTCACTGTCACTGCCACTGACGGCAACAATGTCGTTCAGGCATCTGGAACCCTCACTGTTACTGTCAACGCACTTCCCACACCTTTCATCACGACCACAACACGTCTCGCATGTCAACCTTTAGCGGATTCAAACGACAATAAACGCAATCCACAGTTCAATGATACCGGTGCCTGTATGAAGGTGTGTGCCAACAGCAGCGTCGTGTATACAGCGAATGGCAGCGCGGGCAGTACTTATACCTGGTCTGCTTCCGGTGCGGTTTCTGTAACGCCTTCCGGCAATACCTGTACGGTTTATTGGGGTACACCGGGACAAGGTTCGGTTACCGTTACCGAAACTTCTGCAGCAGGTTGTGTAGGCTCCAAAACAATGTGTATCGATATCCAACAGACACCAACTGCTAAGTTTTACGCGATGCCTGATTCAACAGTCAACAAGATCAACATCTGTCTGAACGGATCAGTTGTGTTTGTGGATCGTTCTACTGCATCTTCAGGTTCACCGATTGTAACCTGGTTATGGGACTTTGGTGATGGCGTGCAAATAGCGTCTGGTCCCGGTTCTTCGGGTAATCCGGTAACACATAAGTACACACATGCCGGTACTTTCAATGTCAGACTTACTGTTACCAATGCCTGCGGCTGTTCCAGCACTGCAGGTGAATTCACAGTTATTGTAAATCCAAAAACAGGTGTGACCATTCTTTGTCCGCGCGTAGTATGTGCGGGAGAAACAGCACACTATACGGTTGATTTTCCTTGTAAGCCAACCAGCTGGAAAGCGATCGGTGGTACCATTGTTACTGCAACAGCAAATGCCGCTGATGTAAAATGGAATGGCACTTCATCCGGCTTCGGTTATATCGTTTATGATAATACAGCCTGTGGTACGCCTTGCGGTGGTATCACTACGGTAAAAGTGCCTGTTATTACCAGCACCGCTGTGGTGGATGGTCAGGCCGTTATTTGCCCGAATAAACAGTATGTATATCGTTTGCCTGAATGGCCGACCACCCAGTTTTACTGGAATATTACTCCTAACGTCACTGGTGGCCCTTCACTGGCACCAACTGATCAGCGCAACGAGACTGCTGTAAACTCGGGTAATGTGCCGGGTACTTATACTTTGACCTGCAGCTATACCAATACAATGCTCGGCTGCGGCGGTACAGCTTCTTTCACCATTACTGTGCAACCTCCGGTGAGCGTTAATGGTCCGAAGCTGGTATGTCTGAATACAACTGCAAATTATACGATCACTGGTACAGGTGCAGCAAACTGGACTTTGACCAAACCAAACGGTGCAACGGTTCCTTACTCCGGTACTTCAGTGAATCCATTGTTTGATCAGGTTGGTACTTATCAGTTGTACGCTTATGGTGCATTCTGTTCGCCAGATCCGATCACCATCAAAGTGAATCCGCTGCCTACGGTGCCGAATGCTTTGACAGGTCCTGCAGTGGCTTGTGCCGGTATACCTACTATGTATACGGCAAGCAATGACCAGCCAGGTACAGTTTTCCAATGGTCTGTATCTTCTGGTTCTGTAAATGGTCCTACCGGTAGCAATACTTATGCAACATTCGCCGGTGCCGCACCTTACACGATTTCTGTAATCCGTGTTACTGCTGACGATGCACATTGCGTATCTGCACCACTGACGAAAACAATTCTGGCGCCTGTTACTGCGATCCATATCTCAGGTCCTGATACTGTTTGTCCGAGCTCGTTCCAGAATTATACCGTAGACTATACGGCGGGTGATATTTATGACTGGACGATTATTGCCAACACAATGGGTAGCATCAGCAGCGGAAATAATACTCCGAACGCAACAGCGCTTTGGAACAACGCATCTGGTCCTGCCAAGCTGGTTGTAAGCATGCGCAAATGTTTAAACACTTATACCGATACACTGGATGTGTACATCAGAAGTGTTCCCAGCTTGACGCTTACTACCGATCAATCCCCTTCAGATACTTATTGTAGCGGTGATCTGGTAACCTTTACGGTGAATCCGGCCATCGGCAGTTACGGTTCTGTACTATGGGATTTCGGCGATGGCAGTACGATGGGCACAGGCCTCCCGACTCAGACGCATACTTATCTGACGACGGGCAGCACTACCACAGCTAATTTTAATGCGACTGTTACAGTGACGAATCCTTATGGTTGTGTGATGACTGCTTCCGCCAACCGCCAGGTTTGGGTAAAACCAGCTCCTGTAGCGCATGTATCGCCAGATGGTCCTATTTATCATTGCGGCACTGGTTTCACGGATGTACTGACCGCGACCATTACAACCGGGGTTGGTGGTAGCTACACTTATTCATGGAATAGCGGTGGTACCACTGCTATAGAGAATGAAACCAATTACGGCAGTTATTATGTAGTCGTGACGAATTCCAATGGTTGTGCGGCAACATCAAATACGGTGAATATCGTAGAGTCTTGTGCTAGTCCTTGCGGACCTGGTACACCGCCGACGATTTCGCTGACACCTTCAATTACAGCTTGCGGTCATGTACACATTAGTGCAACGACAACAGGCGGCTTCAGTCCTACGTGGATTGTGCCTCCGGGTGCGCATGGTGTTGTAAATACGTCAACCTCTTCAGATGCGGATTATGATGTGGCAGGTAATTACGTATACACATACATTGTCAGCTATCTGAATAATGCCGGTGATGTTTGTAACGTAACCGCACAGACGAATCAGATAGTGCCTTATATCGCAGGTCTGATGCATTCCGTAACTTGTCTGGGTGGCAGCTATCAGCTCACGTTGCTCGATCATTCCACTATTTATCCGGGCACTTCTGTACTGCGCAAATATTATCTTGATGGTACCCTGATTACAAGTCCTTTGGGTACGACAGCATTGAGCGTAACGGTAAATGTGCCTCCTGGCCCTCACACGATGACTATGGAGCTTTACGATGGCGTGACTCCGGTTTGTACGGCTACGGATAATGTTTACCTGGATTCATTGCCGCAGGCAAAGTTTGAAATCATCAATACGCCACAGCCAGCTTGTCTTGGTTTTGTTCCGGTTCAGTTTCATAACCTGAGTACACCAGGGTCACTTAGCTCCTATTGGCTATTTGGTGATGGTACAGCCAACACGCAGCCGGATCCATATAGAGTATATGGCCAAATTAGTCCACCGACTAAGACAGTAGTCCTTACTGTTACGAACATATATGGTTGTACAAGCACAACTACTAATCCCGTTTCGACGGTACCAAGTTCTTTGGGATTGAATGCAGGTTTGCAGGGAAGCCCAACTGCTCCGTGTTTAGGCAGTTCAGTTCTTTTACAATATCAGCCACCTACCGGTGCTACTAGTTCTCCAAGTTCGTATACCTGGTATTTGGGAAATACGGCTTTGTACACAAATACTTTTTCTACTTCTTATGTTTACAATCCAGGAGGCTATTGGGTATTGGGTACCGATGTTTATGGTTGTCAGGTAGAATCCGTTTTGAAAGTGGTTGATTTTGTGCAGCCACCGCCAGCGGTGATTAGCGGCAATCAGGATCAATGTTGGAACAGTAGTTTTGTACTCAATGCTTATGCGGGCAATATTCCGGGTATCACTTATCAATGGTACCTCAATGGTTTGCCAATTAGTGGCGCTACCCAGGCAACACTCACTCAAACCGCGGCCAGCGTTACGACCTACAATTATTTCGTGGTTGTAAGTGTACCTAGACCGGGTGGCGGTACTTGCAGTAATACGAGCGCGACGTTTACGGTTACAGTGCACGCTTTGCCACCGACGCCGGCTGTTTCTTTCAGTATTGCAAACTGTGCACCATATAAGGTAGTATTGTCTGCATCAACTGGTGTAACAGGTACGTATAACTGGAACAATGGTTTGTCTGGTGCAACTGCCGCTACTTTTGCGGGTGGACCGTATCAGGTAACGTTCACTGATCAGTATGGTTGTCTCAGCCGCAATAGCATGGATGTACCGAAAGATCCAAGCGTGTATATGTGGATCTTCCCTACAGGATGCTTCTGTAAACTGCAGGGCAAAGAGCCATATATCACCGGACCATTACCGGTATTCAATAAATGGTTCTACAGCTTGAATGGCTCACCGACCTTAAACGGGGTTAACACTGTAGTTTCTAATTATAGTGTTACTGCTGCAGGTTTCTACAATCTGACGCTTTATAACGGCTATTGTAGTGTAACCAGCGATACGATGTTCTACAATGATGGTCCATGTAGAACGGGTCCATATCGTACGGCGGGAGCAGAAGAGACACAGGTATTGACAAATACAGGTGCGGAAATGAATCTGGTACCAAATCCGGCACAGACACAGGTAAGAGTAGATTATCTCTTTACCGGAGAAGGCCAGGAAAACCGTATCGAAGTATATGATATGATGGGTAAAGTGCTGGTAAGTCATCCGGTAACGGATGTGAGTGGCAGCTGGACTATGCCTGTTACTGATTTTGCTTCGGGTATTTATCTCGTTATTATGCGTCGCGACGGTGATGTGCTGCAAATGCGCAAACTCTCTGTAACGCACTAAGGATGTTTTTTTCAGAACATAGCGGCAAACGTCGCTATGTTCTTTTTTTTGTAATTTGAATCAACCTAATCGTTGAACTATGAATACACAATTATCCAAACAACTAAGCACAGCATTATTGTTGTTGCTTGCCATTCTGATTAATCCGTTTAATAGTAATGCACAATCCTTTCTTTGGGGTAAAAGAGGAGGTGGTACAGGGGAGCCGCAATATGCTCCTGAATCTGTAAGAAATATGGCAACTGACCAAGCCGGCAATGTTTATGTGCTGGGAAATGGCTGGCCACCTTTTATCAACGTAGATAATCATGCACTAAACGGGACTGGTTCTCAAAATATGATACTTTCAAGCTGGGGATGTGATGGGCATTACCGATGGTCAAAAGTGTTTGGTAGTAATGGTTTTTGCGAAAATCTTGCATTAAAAACAGATACCTTAAATGGCGTCTATCTTGTAGGGCATATGACTACTTATCAGCAATACGGCCCAGGATACTTCAGTACGGATACCTCAGTGAGTGCTTCTTTCAGAACTGTATTTCTGATTAAATACGACACTGCCGGAAACTATCAGTGGATGCGGATGCCACAGTCCGATACTGTTACATCCTACTCATATAGCAATACAGCTGTTGTAGATGTTGATGTAGATCCACTAGGTAATAGTTATCTGTTGAGCATACTGGCTCCGGGTAGTTATGTGAATGGTAATTTTATAGTGCCACAGAAAGGAACTTATATGCTGCATTATGATGCTTCTGGTAATTTTATAAGCGGAACACAAATTTCGATGGAATTCCGTAGTGCCGCGAGACTGCGCCTTCGAATGAAACGCAATCATAAAAATGGCAATTTTTACGTGGCTGGCTGGTTGGATCCTTTGTACTCGCATGATACTTTGTTTGTTGGCTCAACTACTATAAATAACTCTATGTATGTTGCACGTCTTAACGCCCAGGGTGTTCCGATATGGATAAAACAAAGTAATGTAGGGAGTCCGGCAATTGTGGGGCAAATAGACGTGGATCGTATTGGTCGTGTATATGTTTCGGGGTATGGTTATCCGGGTGATCAATTTAATGGTTTCTCGATAACGCCGTTGGGTATACAGGGTATTCCGATTGCACTTGCCATTGATAGTAATGGTAACAATGTTTGGGCGCGATACGCCGAAAGTAATGCGGCGACAAGTGGGGAAGGAATTATATTAAATCCGGCGACCGGAGAAGCTGTAATGATTGGTGAATACGGAGGTGATTTATCTTGGTCAGGGTATAATAAAATATTAAATCATGCACCTAATACAGGTTACGATATTTATACCGTTCGTTTCAATGCTCAAACTGGCGCTGTTAATGGCATGGATTCTATTGCCTCTAATTTTGGTGCGGATGAAACTGCCAACGCTGCTACCGTTGATAAACATGGCAATGTATATGTGGGTGGCGAACTCACTTCCATAATGTATGTCAACAACGATACACTCGAAAAAATAGGAGGTTATACCGATTGGTTTGTGGCCAAGTATGGTTTTAATAATTGCAATTGTGTGATGCCGGTGGCATCGTTTGGTTATAGCGCTTCTTTAACTTCTGTTCAGTTTAGCTACGGTGGAAGCACTGGTGTAGACAGTGTCCGCTGGAATTTTGGCGATGGTAGCAGTAGTACCCAACAAAGTCCTACGCACCAATACGCAGCATCTGGCACTTACACTGCTTGCCTGACGGTTTACAATAGTTGCGGTCATACCGATACCTGTCGTCAGGTGCAGGTTTCCACTTCGGTAAATAATATCAATACACTGGCGAACGTACTCGTTTATCCAAATCCGGTTCAGGACCAATTGACGATAGAAACACCAATAAATTATCACGCTGCAATCATGACGATTGACGGCCGTGAGGTAGCACAACAGCAAGTTGTAGCACCACGCACCGTGATCAATACCAGCAATCTTTCAGCAGGTATTTACTTGTTGCAACTTACTGATGCAAACGGTCAAAGAGGTGTAATGAAGATTGTGAAACAATAAGGACAAAGCGATCTCTATTATATGTTTTTTTAAAAGCCGCTCAGAGAGCGGCTTTTTGTTTTATTACAATAATGTGTAAATTGTGGGACTTTACCGTGAACTCTATGTTATCCAAACTATCATTTGCAGCCTTGCTGCTCTTCTTTTTTTTATTTGACCTATCGAGCATTGACGCCCAGAGCTGGCTTTGGGGCAAAAGAGGCGGCGGGATAGGTGAGCCGCAGAATGCAGCGGAGGAGGTCAATAGAATAGCTACAGATAAAGCCGGAAATATTTATGTGCTGGCAGATGTTTATGATCCTTATATCAATATCGGCAATCATAGCCTTGCTGGCTATGGTTCTACGGACATTGCAATCTCCAGTTGGTCCTGCGATGGAAGTTTCCGATGGAGCAAAATAATAGGCACATCGTCTACTGATCGGGGGTTGGGCATGGCGGTGGATACACTTGGCGGTGTATACGTTACCGGGTATCTGGTTACCATGTCTGATTCGGTACACATTTCAACAGACACTAGCTTTTACACGGCAAATACCTACAAAAATCTGTTTGTAGTCAAATACGATACCGGAGGAAACTACCAATGGTTTCGAATGCCTGAGTCCGACACCGTTACTATGTTTGGGCAGAATTATACCAACGCGGTTGACATAGACGTAGATGGTAGCGGCAATGTTACATTACTTACGCGATTAGCTCCTGGGGCTTATGTTGGAGGCAGCTTTATCGTAAATGACCGTGGGTTTTATTTGATGCGGTATTCTAAAACGGGCACATTCCAGGGTGCAACAGATTTGCATTTAGGATACAAAGGTTACCCGTATCTGTTGAATAAAATGCAGATGAGCTGCGATCATCGGAATGGGCGGATCTATATCGCGGGAACCATTGATCCGTTATTCATTAATGATACCTTAATTGTCGGCAATACGATCATCGATAAGACAATGTATATTATGTGCTTTGATGCGCAGGGTAACAGTTTGTGGGTGAAGCAAAGCGCTACGAGCAATAACGTCTCAGGGTTTCGTGGTCATCCGGCGATCGACGCCACCGGGTGTATCTATCTGGCTGGTACCTCATATGCAGGCCAGATTTTTAATGGTGCTACATTTACTAATAGTTTTGGACTGTATAGTTTGCCCTTTGTGATTAAGCTCGATACAAATGGGAACAATATCTGGCTTAAATCGGCAGAAACAAACGGAGGTACTTATGGCTCTGATATAGCGTTGACTTCAAACGGAGAGGTCGCGCTGCTTGGTGCCTATCCGGGCAGGGTGTCTTGGGCAGGGTATGGTAAGGTATTAAACCATGTTATGAATACCGGTTATGATATTTTTCTTGCACGGTTTAATGCGCAAACAGGGGTTGTGACCGGTATGGACTCTATTGCATCGAGTTTCGGAGCAAATGAATTTGCGGATGGGATGGCTGTAGATGCTCGTAGCAATATATACGTTGGAGGCTTTTTTGTAGCCGATATGTACATCAACACGGATACCATCCAAAAAATTGGCGGTTACGCCGATTGGTTCGTGGCTAAGTACGGTTTCAATAATTGTAATTGTACTGTGCCTGTTGCGTCCTTTGGTTACAGCCTCGCAGGAAAAACAGCGCAATTCAGCTATGGAGGCAGTTCACAGGTAGATAGCGTTCGTTGGACTTTCGGCGACAGCAGTACCAGTACACAACAAAATCCTTCACACACTTATGCCGCGGTCGGCACTTATACCGCTTGTCTTACTGTCTACAATAATTGTGGTCATACCGATACTTGTCGTGTTATTCAAATAGCCTCTTCGGTCAATAATGTCAATCCGCTGGCTAATGTATTGGTGTATCCAAATCCGGTACAAAATCATCTGACGATTGAAACACCGACTAGTTATCATGCGACTATTTTAACTATCGACGGCCGGGTATTGTTGCAGCAGGAATTGATGACCCCACGTACACAAATCAATACCGGTACTCTTTCTCCTGGCATTTACTTACTGCAGCTTACAGATAATAATGGGCAAAGAGCTTTGATGAAATTTATAAAGGAATAAAACTTATTTCCGTTAAGGAAACAAAACCATAAACATGAACTATCAATTCCCCAAACAATTAAGTGCAGCGTTGCTGCTGTTTTTTATTTTTTGCAACCTATCCGAAACACATGCCCAAAGCTGGTTATGGGGCAAAAGAGGTGGCGGCGCCACAAACTCCTACGGCTCAGCGGAAGAAGTAAGCGGTATTGCTACTGATAAAGCCGGCAATGTTTATGTCTTAGGGGATGCCTATGATCCTTTAGTAAATGTTGACAATCATCAGATGAATGTATGGGGCTGGCAGGGTTTTAATCAACTATTGACCAGCTGGGATTGCAACGGGCATTACCGCTGGACAAAAATGCTGGGTGCTACCAACGGCAGTATCGTTGGTATGTCCTTAAAAACGGATACCCTGGGTGGTGTTTATGTAGTGGGATATATGACTGCCTTTCAGCAGTACGGACCAGCCCATTTCGATAGCGATACAACCATAGCGTCCACTTTCAGAACTGTTTTTCTAATGAAATATGATACAGCCGGTGTTTATCAATGGCTGCGTTTACCACAATCGGATACCGTCGGTATCTACTCCTACAACAATACCCGTATTTGCGACGTCGATTTGGACGCTGGTGGCAATACCTATATGCTTGCTATTTTGGCGCAGGGCAGTTATGTGAATGGTAGCCTTATTGTGCCGCAGAAAGCGATGTACATGGTGCAGTATGATGCTTCCGGAAATTTCGTGAGCGCCACGCCTTTTCCCATTGACTATAGAAATTCCGCCTTGTTTCTTTTCAACATGAAGCGAAATCATAAAAACGGCGACTTCTACCTTTCCGGAATGTTTCAGCTGGCAACAAATGATACGCTTTTTATTGGCGCCACCACCGTCACCAAAAGTACTTATCTGGCTCGTTTAAGTGCACAGGGTATTGTGTATTGGGTTAAACAAAGCGATGTCGGCGAACCTGGAATTTATGGCCCGATCGATGTAGACGACGCCGGCAATGTGTATATTTCGGGGTATGGTTATCCGGGTGATGTGTTCAACGGATTTTCAATCACCCCTTCGGGAATTAGCGGTATTCCTATTGCAATGGCCATCGACAGCAACGGCAATAATATCTGGGGCAGATTTGCGGAGAGTAATGGCGGAAACAGCGGGTATGGTATGACGTTTAACCGTGCTACAAATGAAGTATTCATGTGGGGCTCCTATGCAGGCAGTATTTCCTGGGCCGGGTATAACAAAATGCTTAATCATGCTTTCAATTCGGAGACCGACATCTATGTAGTGCGCTTTAATGCACAAACAGGTGCGGTCAACGGCATGGATACGACGGCATCTGATTGGGGAAGCATCGAATTTCCGCACAAAGCCACTATCGATAAACGTGGAAATTTTTATATAGGCGGAGAATTCAGATCTATGATGTACATCGGACCAGATACGATCTCTAATTATGGCGGATTCACCGATTGGTTTGTGGCTAAGTTTGGTTTTAATAATTGTGATTGTACTGTGCCTGTTGCGTCCTTTGGTTACAGCCTCGCAGGAAAAACAGCACAATTCAGTTATGGCGGCAGTGCGCAGGTAGATAGTGTCCGCTGGACTTTCGGCGACAGCACTACCAGCACACAGCAAAATCCTTCTCATACTTATGCTTCATATGGCACTTACACAACCTGTCTGACTGTTTATAACAACTGCGGTCACACCGATTCCTGTCGCGTTATTCAAATAGCCTCTTCGGTCAATAATATTAATCCGCTGGCGAATGTACTGGTGTATCCGAATCCTGTTCAAAATCATCTGATGATTGAAACACCGACTAGTTATCATGCGGCAATATTGAGTATTGACGGGCGTGTGCTGGTGCAACAAGACATAAATGCACCGCGTACCATGATAAACACCAGTAGTCTTGTATCTGGCATTTATTTATTGCAGCTTACAGATAATAATGGACAAAGAGCTTTGATGAAAGTTGCAAAGGAATAGAACTTATTTCCGCCAAAGGAAACAAAACTGTAAACATGAACTATCAATTACCCAAACAAACAATCGCTGCATTGCTGTTTATTTTCACTTTTTTGAACTCATCAGAAAGTCATGCCCAAAGCTGGCTATGGGGCAAAAGAGGCGGCGGCGCCACAAACTCCTACGGCTCAGTCGAAGACGTAAACGGTATTGCTACCGACCGGGCGGGCAATGTGTATGCATTGGGCGATGCATTTAATCCTTTGGTAAATGTCGACAACCACCAGATAAATGTATGGGGCTCGCAAGGTTATAATCAATTACTGACGAGCTGGGATTGCGATGGGCATTATCGCTGGACAAAAATATTGGGCGCTGCTGATGGCAACATCTCTGGGGTATCATTAAAAACGGATACACTCGGTGGTGTCTATGTGGCGGGATATATGTTTGTGTCTCAATCTGGCACTGCGTATTTTGATAATGATACCTCTATCGCATACACTTACCAAACTGCTTTTCTGATGAAATATGATACAGCCGGAGTTTATCAATGGTTGCGTGTGCCACAGTCAGATACCGTTACATTAGCCACATCTAATGGTGCCCGCTTTTGCGACGTTGAGCTAGATCCAGCCGGCAATAGTTATTTACTCAGCATATTAGACCCGGGCAGTTATGCCAATGGTAGCCTCGTTGTGTCACAAAAAGCCATGTACATGGTGCAGTATGATGCTTCTGGCAATTTTGTAAGTGCCACTCCTTTTCCGATTGACTATAGAAATGGCGGCATGCGTAATTTCAATATGAAACGCAATCATAAAAACGGTGACTTCTATATTTCCGGCATGATTCACCCGAGTTTTCCGCAAGACACTGTTTTTGTTGGTGCTTCCTTTGTCAACCAGGGATCGTATGTAGCGCGTGTAAATGCACAGGGTGTTGTGTATTGGTTTAAAAAAAGCACGGTAGGTACTCCCGAATTGTACGGGCCAATTGACGTAGATGATGCTGGTACTGTGTATGTTTCCGGCGCTGGCTATCCTGGAGATGCGTTTAACGGATTTTCAATTACTCCTTCGGGCATACAAGGTATTCCAATTGCGATAGCCATCGACAGCAATGGCAATAATCTCTGGGGCAGATTTGCTGAAAGTAACTCCGCAAACAGCGGATATGGAATGACGTTTAGTCGTGCCACAAATGAAGTGATCATGTGGGGCGCATATGTAGGCAGTATTTCCTGGGCCGGGTATAATAAAACACTCAACCATCCTTACAATTCGGAGGATGATATTTACGCTATTCGATTTAATGCGCAAACAGGTGCAGTAAACGGAATGGATACGACTGCATCTGATTGGGGCAGCATTGAATTTCCACACAGAGCCGCTGTGGATAGTCGGGGAAATCTCTATGTGGGTGGTAATTTCAGGTCGATGATGTATATCGGCAACGATACCATCTCCAATTATGGCGGCTTTACTGATTACTTCGTTGCCAAATACGGTTTCAATAATTGTAATTGCACTATGCCTGTTGCATCTTTTGGTTACAGCTTGGCGGGAAAAACAGCACAATTCAGTTATGGCGGCAGTGCGCAGGTAGATAGTGTCCGCTGGACTTTCGGCGACAGCACTACCAGCACACAGCAAAATCCTTCTCATACTTATGCTTCATATGGCACTTACACAACCTGTCTGACTGTTTATAACAACTGCGGTCACACCGATTCCTGTCGCGTTATTCAAATAGCCTCTTCGGTCAATAATATTAATCCGCTGGCGAATGTACTGGTGTATCCGAATCCTGTTCAAAATCATCTGATGATTGAAACGCCGACTAGTTATCATGCTGCTATTTTAACTATTGACGGCCGCGTATTGTTGCAACAGGAACTGATGAGCCCACGTGCACAAATCAATACCGGTGGTCTTTCTTCGGGAATTTATTTGTTGCAGCTTACAGATGAAAATGGTCAACGGGCTGTTATGAAATTGACCAAAGAATAAATCGGTGGTAAATAAAAGTAATGGCCAACCTCAATAATACGATTTGCAGTCTATATAGAAACTTGCCCTTTCAAAAAATAACTTATGAATAAACTTATCGTACTATTCCTGTCATTGTTATTTGTCAAAAACAGTATCGCGCAAGTCTCACCTCCAAGCATCAAATTTTCCAAAACCTTCGGCGGCAGCCATGATGATCTGGGAGACTTTATCATTCAAACCCGCGATAAAAACTATCTTATCGGGGGGCGTACCAATTCGACCGATGGTGATATTGTAGTGCCGGGCTCTGATACAATTGGAGGTCATTATGATATTTTTTTGGTTAAAACAGATTCTGTCGGTACAAAACAATGGACGAAGGTCCTGAACAATTTTGGTGATGAATACCTGGCCGGCATTATTGAAACCGATAGCGCTTACGTTCTTGCCGGTGGAACTTACACAGATCATAATCATGATTTTGCAAGTCTTTCCGCGTCGAGCGGTTTTCTTATCTGGATAGATAAAAACAGCGGTGATATTATTAATATTAAAGATTACAGGCAGACATCTATATCGACCGTTATCAATGGTATAGCATTGGCTCCGGATGGTAATCTGGTATGTGCAGGAACTTACGTTGCCAACCCTGATTCCGTATTGGGAAACAAAGGTAGTGCGGATGCATGGATCATGAAAGTAGAGCAGACGACGGGTAACATTATCTGGCAAAAATTCTGGGGAGGCAGTGGTAGCGATCGTGGGTACGGAATTATCCCCGATGGCAATGGCGGATATACTATCGACGGAGACGTAATGTCTACTGATGGGGACGCATATGGTGCAGTCTATGGCCCACATGATTGTTTTGTGATAAACGTAGACAGCATTGGTAATACGCGCTGGTTTAAAAGATTTGGTAGCAGTGGTAGCGTTCAATATTTAAATAGAATCGGAAAAACTGCAAATGGATATTTCGTTGCTGGTTTTGCATCAGGTGACGGCGCGCATGTGCATGGTTCACTCGGGGACAACGACATTTGGGTGATGAAACTGAACAATACCGGAGATACTGTCTGGACGCGGGTGTTTGGTGGTTCATACCTGGATCGGAACGTTAGTATCGCTGTGACCAATGATGGCGGTGTGTTTATGAACAATGTGATTTTGTCGCACGACGGTACGTTTGGTAATTCTGGTGTATTATTCGGCAATTATCTTATCAGACTCGATTCGAACGGAAACATCGTATGGAAAAATCGAATGGGCAGCAACAAAGCCGATGCCCCGGGGCAGGGCATTGTGACCTGCGACAATGGATACGTTTTTACCGCAGAAGCAAGTCAGGTAAGCCGCGATGTGACAGGTATTGATCATGGGTCTTTTGAGATGTGGCTGTGCAAATTAAACGTTGACGGTCTGGATAACCTTACGCCTGATGCACCTTGCAATTATCAGCCGCCGGCACCGCCACAGCCTTCTGCCGTAGCCCAGCTTAATCCAAATGGTTCTGTGAGTTTATACCCCAACCCAACCACGGGCATTTTTCAATTGAAAAATTTGATCGTTGGCAGCAACATAAAAATGATGAATCTCGTAGGCCAAAAAGTATACGAACAAACGGCTGTAAAGAAGGAAGAACAGATTAATCCTGGAACCCTTGCTCCGGGCTTATATCTCGTTCAGATAACTACGCCGGATAAAACTGTCAATAATCTGAAGCTGGTGATTCAATAAAAAGGTAGATCCTTTTAACAAAGGCTGCTCATTGAGCAGCCTTTGTTCATTTGGCTTGTGTTGTCTTTCTCTGAATGGGTTTCGACATTAGCGGGATAGTATTCTCATGGATGTAATTTTTTTGAAAAGTTTATTAAATTCGTCAGGCCTTATCGCGCCCAGATATATTTAGTGGCGTTATCGCAAAACTCCAAAAAAAAAAATCATGAGAAAACCTATCTCTCATTTACCCGCGCGGTCTTGCGTGTATAAAAATACAAACCGTGGTGGGCAAATATCCGGCCTTACTTACGACGTCTTTGTCTTGTTTCCATTTTCATACATATTGGCGTAAAGAGAAAAATACCGAAGGAGCTTTTCTAAATAGCTTGCATGTACAGTAACCAGATATTCTGCTTCGCAATGCCCTAAGCAACGATTGAAGCGGAATATTGTTCTGCCTTTTCTTAACCTTGAAATTTTATGGGAATGAATTATACCAAATTACTGTTGTTACTATTTACTTTATTAACTTGTCAGAAAGCGTTATCACAACAAGGTTTTGCTAGCGCTGATGAAATAAACAGCGAGGGCTTTTTTTATTACGATACGTATAAAAAGGCAGCGCCAAATCGGATTGTTTTTGCCACCCGTACCAATATATCATGTGGGGGGATTCTGGCTGGTCCAGTGAGTCATATCATTCAAGGCGACACATTGCTGAAAACGGAATCTCAAGTCTATTTTCTCAATCCTTATACCGATATTCTGATCATCAAAAACACGGATACCAGTGCGGTGTGTAGTCAGGTATGGACCAGTATAATAGATAGCGATACCTATATCCGCAAAGAGAAAGCCTGTCTTTCCTGTAGCAATACTGGGCCGGGGTTCTCTTCCAATATGGAGGCTTATAAAGCTAAACCTTATGAGTTGATATTGTCTGCTCCTAAACCGTACAGATTGTACGGCTATAGTACGATGGATATTCCCAATCCGCAAAACTGCAACAGCTATACCATGTTTACGGCTGGATTAAGAAGCCTTTTTTTGCAGTGGTTTAGTAGTGTTGGCACCATGGTCTCGCAGCCAGGCTATAAAAACCTGAATATGCGTACGCAAGTGCCGATGTTTACTCCGAGCGTTGTTTTTAGTAATTTTTTCACCCAATATTATTATTCGTTGGGTATCGAAAGCCCAGGCTATGGTAGCCCATATCCTACAGATTCCATAGTCTGGCATCCATATACCGAACAACATATTTATCGCTTCAACGATTACACCAATATTACATCACCTGAGCCTACCAATGCTTACGCGGTAAGAGCGCAGAAAAATGTTCCTTACACTTATAACTTCGGTATTACAGACGCCGAGCATGATAGCACACGTCTCGTTGCTTATCGTGTGTATGGCAGTGGCCGCAATTGGCATCCAAGTTTGAATACTTGCGATATCTACGGGGTGCCTTCTACGACTGCCGAGATCAAAGCAGGTCTGCGCGATAGCGTGAGCCCCATCACTTATTTGCCGGGCTATAGTTATAACAATCCCTTTGGCCCTGGCAGCAACTTCAGTATAGATGCGGTGAATGGCTCTTTTACATTTACAGCTCAAGACACCGGCGTTTATTTTGTTGTTTTCAAATTAGAAGAATACCGCGATGGTAAACTGCTCGGCGATGTACTCGTATCGCGCTTGGCGATTGTGCTCGACGGTGCTTACCATCTCGTTAAAATATATCCTGCAGAACAACTCACAGGTGGTTATATGGGTGCTGACAGCGTTATCCGCCTTTGTCCGAACGATAGTTGTCATTTTACAGTGCCTGTAGGCGGCAACGGCAATTCTGCAACGCAATTGTATGTAACCGATAATGCCGGACAAACATTGCCGGGCAGTACCGTTAGTTATCAGTATTCCGGAACAGACAGCGCACGCATTAATATCGGCTGGCGCGCTCCGGCCAATGGCAGCGGCAGTTACAACGTGTTGATCTCTGCTGTAGATACCAACTGTACACTGAATCCAAATCGTATTTCTGTATTTAAAAACATACGCATCCAGGTGCCGGGCAATGTGGGCATCACTGGTAAAGACAGTATACTGTGTAAAGGTCAGAGTACCACGCTGCATGCGATCGGCACAGGTCCTTACTACTGGGAAGCGCTGCCAGGTGGCGATACAGCCATCGCTTGTCATACTTGTGATAGCATTACGGTTGCCCCGTCTGTGTCTACTTCTTATGTGTTGTATATACCGGGCGCTAATTGTGTAGCTCGCGATACGTTCAAACTGAAAGTGATTCCTGATTATACTGTGCAATTAAATAGCGATTCCATTTTCTGTTTGCCAATACCAACCAACTATACACTGGATGCGGTGGCGAATCCGCCAGCTGGTTATTATAAATACCAATGGACCGGAGCTCAGGTAAGTAATCCAACGATTCCAAACCCCGTTGTGCGAGGTACTGGCGCTTCCAACACTTATTATGTAACGGTTACAGACAGCTTCAAATGTTTTACCCACGCTGATAGCGTAACGCTGCGCAGCTATAATCTGCATCCGGAAGTGATTCCGGCACAGGATACTTTTTGTCCGGGTGCGAAAGTGCAGCTCAATGCGACAGGCGGACAAGTGTACACATGGTCACCGGCTACTGGTTTGTCTTGTGTTTCCTGTCCTGATCCGGTAGCGAGCCCTGATACTTCCATCGTTTATATCGTAACCATTACCGACACTACAAGCGGCTGTCATTTCGAATTAGCCAGCGGTCTGGTGCATGCCGATTTCCCTGATGTAGATGCGGGTCCGGATATTAACGCCACGGGCGGTCCGTTCCTGCTGCAAGGCGCTGCCGGCGGTGGTGCGCATGTAATCTGGACACCAGCTGAATACTTAGATTTTCCAGACTCTATCAGCACCATTGGTCGTGTACCGCAAAGCATGACCTTTATGCTTACAGCTGATAATGGACACTGCCGCCAGACCGATTCGATGCATGTGTTTTATACACCTTGCGCGGAGATTCATTTTCCGAATGCTTTTACACCAAACGGTGATGGTGTGAACGATGTGTTTATGTTTACCAATACGGAACCGCTGCAGGTAGAGCGCATGCGCATTTTCGACCGGTGGGGACAACAGGTAGATCTCGAATATGGCGCCAAAGCAACAGGCTGGGATGGTAAATACAATGGTGCTCCGCAGCCTTCCGGCGTTTATGTGTATATGATAGAAATTATCTGCAACGGCGTGAAAATTAAGAAGCAAGGTAATGTCACACTCCTTCGATAATAGAATTACGTAAAGAATGCAGAATAGAGAGCCGCTCAAGGAGCGGCTTTTTAAATCATACGATGTTTTGGCGCTTCTTATTCGACCAATCACCACCATCCACTATTGACCAGAAGCATCATTTCGTCGGTCGAAAACCTTATTTCGTCGAAATATAGGCTCGGAGGTCGAAAGCAGGAGGTGCGAACCCATTTAGTTTTTACTTTTAAGTATGAGCCAGATGCAGGCAATACCTTTTCATATGCCAGCTACTTACAAAGAAGAAGTAGCGCGCAATTTCAGTGCGATATTTTCTCGCTGGCGCTGGGTGTTGCATTTGCTGCTATGGTGCGTTGTAGGGGTATTGGCGCAGCTAACAGGTCAGGCCAGTTTTGATCATCCGTTCTCCGTCTACTTTCTTACCCTGATGTTTTGTACAATAGGGTTCAGCTATACTTTTTTGCTGCTGGTGGTGCCTTTGTGCCGCTTTCAAAAAGCGCTCCATCCTGTTTTCTGGGGCATGTTTGCAGATATCGTATTGTGGTGGGTTGTGCTGTTTGTATTGCGCCGCCGCTATTATCATTTTAACCTGCATGATGTACCCGAAATATTTCAGCAACAACCGGCATTGATATTGGGATATTCGTTGGGACAAATGCTCATCGTGGGTTGGAGTTTCTTTGCTATCTATTATTTTATTGATCTCTATGATCAGCAAAAAGGGCTGAACAGGTACGAAAGTGCAATAGCCGATAAGTTAAAGGCAGAGCTCGCTTTGCTGCAACAACAGATCAATCCGCACTTTTTGTTCAACACGCTGAATAATATTTACCTGCTTGTTTTAAAACAAGACCAGGCATCAGCTGCGGTCATTGGGCGGCTGAAGTCTCTGCTGGATTATATGCTCAACGATTGTACACAAGAACAAGTATTGCTTGACGATGAAATCACCTTTATCAAAAATTACATCAGCCTGGAACGGCTCCGGATTCGAGAGAAAGAGGCCACAATCGATTTTCAGGTGAAAGGCAATACCAGTGATATTAAAATAGCCCCGCTATTGCTGATTAATTTCGTTGAAAATGCCTTCAAACATGGCGTGAAGGGAGGCGTTGGGCATGCGAATCTTGATATAGAACTTTCTGTGTCTGGAAATAAATTGGAGTTTATCGTACGTAACTCCAAACAATTGTTACAGGATGCGAATACACTTTCTGTAAAAAGCGTTGGCGGTATTGGGAATGTAAATGTGGCGCGTCGTTTGCAGATTTTGTACCCGGGAAAGCATGAGTTAAATATAACCGAAACGGACCGTGAGTATATAAGCAGTCTTCAACTAACCATCGCTCAATAGCTGAATCATGATGCAGGATTATATAAAACAGGAGCTGGAGGATAAGAATCGTTTCGTCTATTTCAAAAGTGGACGTTGGGCGATCCACGTGCTGGTCTGGATCATTATTTATTGCGTAGCAACAATTGAGAAATCTCAGTCACCATTGAGTCCCGGGGCATTGTTTTATGTGCTTTTTTATGAACTGGGTTTATACATCATCGTTTATTATTGTTATTGTCGCTGTCTCGTTCCTGACTATTTTAAACAAGGTAAATACTTCCGCTTTTGGTTGCTATTAATTGGAACCTTATTGTTGTTGCCTGCTGTTGATCTTGTGATTCATCATTTTCTGGACCCGTTTATTCCACAGGTTTACCGTGAAGATGACGGGCTGGATTGGGCTACCTATGGCGATTTGCTGACAAATACACTGATCACCTTTCTCATCTTGTCTTTTATTTTGTACCTCATGGAGGTGGCCGAAGGAGTTGGTACTTACCGTTCTGTAGACACGGAAATTTATCAACGTCTTGCTGCAGAAAAGGAATTATTACGCACCCGTATGCAGCCCGATTTTGTAATGCGTTCATTAGATGGTATTGCGTTATTGGCGGAGCAACAAAACCCTGCGGCGCCTGATGCATTAGTAAGTTTCTCGGATATACTCCGTTACCGGTTGTACTTCAGCCAAAACAGCAATTATCTAACCGAAGAACTAGAGCAATTGCAACAGTTGTTTCATTTTCAGAAATCAACGATGGTTGATGGTGATCGCTGTGAATTGGCGGTTGTGGGCGATCCTGGAAGCAAAGCCATACCTGCGTTTACTTTGATTAATATCGGGGAGGCGTTATTTAGCACGTATGACGGTGATGAAGAATGGTCTTTAGTTTTTTACCTGCTGATAAGTGAAATCCAGCTGGAAATCACTATAGAGCTGCAAACGAGTAATAATACTGCAACAGAAGTTCTTACAAATTTGCGTGAATCACTGAGTACAATATTTAATATGGATTGTACATTTACAATAGAGCAGGAAGAAAATAACCGCCGTATCAATATATGCACACCGATAACGCTACTTTAAGCTGCCTGATTGTAGATGATGAGCCGCTGGCTCAGGAAGTGTTGCAGACACATGTCGCTAAGATTCCGTCGCTGCGTGTGGTGCAGGTTTGTAATAATGCAATGGAAGCTTTCGAGGCATTGCACAAGCATCAGATCGACCTTGTTTTCCTCGATATCAATATGCCCGTTATTAGCGGGCTGAATTTTCTAAGTTCGCTGAAAGAACCGCCTGCAGTGATTTTTACAACTGCTTATCCTGAATATGCGGTAGATGGCTTTGAGTTGGATGCCGTAGATTATCTGCTCAAGCCTATTTCTTTCCAACGTTTTTCTAAAGCGATTGATAAAGTTTTTGCGCGGGTGAAACAATTGCCTGGCGTACTACCAGAGGTGAAAGCAGTAGCGATTTCAGAGCCTGCGTCAAATCTTAAAATAGTGCAGCCGGAAAAAGATTATTTCTTCGTAAAGGCAGATAATAAACTGGTGAAAGTAAGTTTCGCAGATATTCTATTTATTGAAGGAATGAAAGACTATCTGAAAATGCAATTGAAAACAGGTACGCCAATCGTAATACATCAAACCATGAAAGGGATGGAAGATCAATTACCTTCCAATCGTTTTATGCGTATTCATAAATCTTACATTGTCTCGCTCGAAGCCATTCAAGCCATAGAAGGCGCGATAGTGCACCTTGGTAAAAACCAGATTCCTGTGAGTAATACTTATCGGGAAATGTTGCTGGCGGCAGTGGCGTCAGGCAAATAAAGGCTCCGCTTATTTGACGTCTGGAATCGTGCAGCGATGCTTGTGTTATGGTGGGATCCCTCCTATCGTCAGGATGACGTGCTGGAGTGCAACCATAAACGTACGCTTGTCACCTCGACGATAGGAGAGGTCCTGCGTAATGCCAATTATCTCTTCGACGAAAGTGCAAAAAACATCGATCAGTTGATGGCCGAACGTTTTATTAATCTGGTCGAAGCCCCGTCGCAAATCGTCTAAAACTGTACCAGGTGCGCTTATTCTCTTCGTTTTTTTGCTGAAACAATTCCAATGAGACATTCATCAATCAAAAAAACGATAACAATGAAAAAAGCAATTCTTCTTTTTCTCGCCGCCATTCTTTTGTTCACCATTGCCCGCGCCGGCATTGTACAAAACATTTTAGTTGTAAACAAAATCACGAGCTGTAATGTGGTTTCCAAAAAAGTCACCAGCGCTACCATTCCATTCTCCATAGCGTCTGGCTGGATCGTAGCAGAAGTAGGCGTACAGGTTGGTAACAGTAAACCGGAAAAGAAAAAGTTCATTTTTGATACAGGCGCTTCCGCTTCTTTTACTTCCGATTTCGCCGCAGGGAAAAACTGGAAAACAGAATCTGTGAGTGTGAAACAAGTGGCATTGGGTGAAAAAGGAAAACAGAAAGAAATGCTGATGACTGCAGATCCGGTGGTGTTTAGCTTCGGTGATATACAAGTGAAGCAGAAGCACGTGAGTATCGATAATATGGAGGTTTCTTCTTTTAAATGTCTGGATGCGGGCGGACTTATTGGTAGCAATATCCTGAGCAAATTTGTAGTGACTATTGATTTCATAAACAGCACACTTACATTAACGCAGAAGGACGCTTATGATTATAGTAGTCAGGAAAAATACAGTAGTAAACTGTCATTTATGGCGTTGCCGTTTCAGCAAAATCCATACTGCGCTATTAAAGTAAATGGTGAAGAGTACAGCGGGATCTTCGATACCGGTTTTACTGGTAATGTAATGCTGGATGTAGACAGTACGAAAGAACAGTTCAGGAAGATAACCGGAAAACCGGATGTGCTTACTTATGAGGCATATGCTGCAATGGCCAATGTGAATGGTGTTATTAAAAAACATAGTGTGGTTTATGAATGGGACAATGCCAATTTTAAATCAGAAAAGGATAGTTTTCGTGCGGATAATATTACCATACAACCGGCATCTAAAAATTCATGCAACGTGGGTTTGAAGTTTGCCCGTCAATACGAGAAAGTAGTGATCGACTGGAACAAAAAAGATATCTACTTCTTCAATCCATTGCCAAAGCCAGCCCCAACCCACACTGAGGTATGCATCAGACACCTCACCGATGAACAAAAATTTGTGATCGGACTCATCGAAACAAAATCTTCTTTTTATGCAAATGGTCTGCGTAGTGCCGATGAAGTAGTAAAGATCGATGATGCACCGCTTTCAACATTATCGCTCTCAGAATGTGATTTACCAAAGAAGCTGAATGAACTGCTGGACGCTGCGAATACGATTGTGGTAAAAAGAAATGGACAGGAAGTGGCTATTGCGAAATAACGGATGAGCAAGCAAAAGAGCATTTTTTTGCACAGGCCCGGTACTTTCTAGTATCGGGCTTTTTGTTGCTGTTGTTGTTACTGAGTTTACGTAACACAACCGGCCTAAGGAAACTCGGCGTTAAGAAATGAAATGCAGACAACAAGTGTCGTCAATGAAAATTCCTTCCGCCCGGAAAGATCTCCCCTTGCACCACATCGCTTTGCGCTTTTTTCTTTCGGTTAGTTGATGTTGATTGATCTTTTTCCTCACTGGCAACCATTTCGTCCAGCAGTACCGAGACATTGCGGCAGCGGCGGACGATGACGTGTGTTACTTCACCTTCTCGCTGCACTTTTCCTTCCACCATTAATAGATGAGAACGCAGGATTTCTTTTCGGTATTTCTCAAAAAACTTTTCGAATACTACCAGATTTGCAAAACCTGTCTCGTCTTCAATAGTGATGAAACAGATGCCCGTGGCCGTTCCTGGACGTTGCCGAACCAATGGTAAACCTGCAATCGCGATATTGTCGCCATCTTTATAACAGTCAAGCATACTGATTGGCTGTGCACCTAATAACATCAGACGTTCCCTTGCAAAACTTACAGGATGAGCTTTCAGCGAAAGAGTAGTACTGGCATAATCTTGCACTACGTGTTCGGCGAGTGTCATCTCCGGAAGTGCTACTGAAGCTTCCGCTTCTGGTTGTTGTCCTTTGTACATGCCTACAGGCCTATCTTTCAGCGCAGCTACCTGCCAGAGCGCTTGTCTTCTGTCCAGCCCTATAGAACGAAACGCATCTGCATCGGCCAGTCGTTCCAATGCATCGGGGGAAATTCCGGCATCATATAATTGATAAACATCCGTAAAGCTATTGCCCCTGGCAGCAACCAGTATTTCAATATCGGTTTCATTTATCCCTTTTATTTCACGAAACCCCAAACGCAACGGACAATATTTTCCGGTTTTTTCTTCCAGTAAATTATCCCAGGTAGAATAATTAATATCTACCGGACGCACTTCTACACCATGTTTTCGGGCATCTATTACAATTTGTGCCGGCTGATAAAATCCCATCGGCTGACTATTCAGCAATGCTGCCGCAAATACATCTGGGTAAAAACATTTGATCCAGGAAGAAATATAAACCAGCAAAGCAAAGCTCGCAGCATGACTTTCAGGGAAACCATAACTACCAAAACCTTCCAGCTGACGAAATACGCGTGCTGCAAATTCTTCTTCATAACCCTTCGCCACCATGCCACTGATAAGTTTTTTCTTCCAGTCGCTTACTTTTCCTTTCGCTTTGAAGGTTGCCATGCTTCTCCGCAAACCATCTGCCTCTGCAGGTGTAAATCCTGCTGCAACAATGGCAATCTCCATCGCTTGTTCCTGAAATAATGGAACTCCTAATGTCCGTTTTAGAATCGCTTCCAACTCTGCTGAAGGGTATTCAACCAGTTCCAATCCACTGCGTCGCCGCAAATAAGGATGTACCATATCGCCCTGTATTGGCCCAGGACGAACGATTGCCACTTCAATCACCAGATCATAAAAATCTTTAGGCTGCAAACGTGGCAGCATTGACATCTGCGCGCGGCTTTCAATCTGGAATACGCCTAATGTGTCGGCATGACTGATCATGTCATACACTGCTTTTTCATCCTGTGGAATGTTTGCGAGTGTTAAATCCAAATCGTAATGCAGCTTCGCTAAATCAAAACCCTTCCGGATGCAGGTAAGCATACCAAGCGCTAGTACGTCTACTTTCATAAATCCCAAAGCTTCCACATCATCTTTATTCCATTCAATACAAGTACGATCTTCCATGCGGGCATTTAAGATGGGGCAGAGATCCGTGAGTTTCCCCTGCGTGATCACAAAGCCGCCAGTATGTTGTCCCAACTGGCGTGGAAAGCCGATGTATTGTTGCGTCAGATCCAGTATTTTTCGCAAATGCAGATCGTTGGCATCAAAGCCTTCGGCAGATATCCGTTTGCCTTCGTACCAGTCTTCTGTAAATTCCCACATCGATTTCGATAAGCGGTTAATCGCATCTACAGATAATCCCATTACTTTACCCACATCGCGGATTGCACCTTTGCTGTGTACCTGCGTTACCGTAGCTACAATAGCGGCACGCTCCCGGCCGTATTTGTTGAAGATATATTGCATTACTTCTTCACGCCGTTCATGTTCAAAATCCACATCAATATCAGGTGGTTCATCACGTGCATCAGACATAAATCGGGCAAACAGAAGATTGACTTTTGTGGGATCAACAGAAGTAATGCCGAGACAATAACACACTACGGAATTGGCTGCAGAACCGCGTCCCTGACAAAGAATTTTTTCGCCGCGGGCGAAATTCACGTAATCAAATACGGTTAGAAAATAGGAACTATAATTTTTACGCGCAATAAATGCAAGTTCATCTAAAATCGTCTGATGAATTTTGGAAGGAATACCATCCTGAAATTTTTCGCGTGCTCCTTCCCATGTCCGGAACTCTAATTCCTCCTGAGGCGTGCGTCCTTCCTCCGTCAGCTCTTCGGGATAAACATATTTCAGACTGTCGAGGGAGAACTGGCAAGCATCGGCAATCTCTTGCGTACGTTGAATCGCATCGGGATATTGTGCAAACAAACGTTCCATTTCTTTTTCTGGTTTTAAGAAACGTTCTGCATTTTGGCATAGTTTGTAGCCTGCATTATAGATGGTGCATTTTTCACGAATGCAAGTCAGCACATCCTGCAATTCTCGTCGTTCATGATCATGATAGTACACGTCATTTGTGGCTACCATTGGGATGCCTAATTGTTCCGATAATTGCGCCAGCCGGTATAGTTTTTTTCCATCATCACCTTGATATGTCCGAATGGCACCGAGGTAAAGATGTTTGCCAAGTCTGGTTTTATATTCTTGTAACGCTGCTTTGTATGTAGGTTCAAAATCAAAGCTGGTATTGAGTTTGGAAGGTGGTACAGTAATAAATTTTATTCCTTCAGCATATTGGTATACATCTGCTTTCTTTATGTCGCATTTACCTTTTTCTGTACGGCGATTACCTGTGGTAAGTAATGCTGATAAATTGGCATAAGCCTCTTTATTTGTTGGATAAGCCAGTAATGATGGTCCATCTGCCAAATCCAATCTACATGCAGGTATGATACGGATATTTTTTCCTCTGGTTGCTGCATGTGCACGTACAATACCAGCAAGCGTATTATGATCGGTAATTGCAATGGCTGTATAGCCCAATGCGGCAGCCTGTTCCACGAGTTCTTCGGGATGAGAGCCGCCGCGCAGGAAGCTGAAATTGCTTGTTACTTGTAGTTCTGTATAATTCATATCATTCACGCAAAAAATCCATGTAAAAACCATTTTGGTTCGCCGGAAGCATAATGTCCCAGACGAAATAGCCAGTACCTCGCACCGTTTTCATCTTCCACACAATAGTAGTCGCGATGTTCGCCGGCATCTATCCACCATTCGCGTTCAATGCGTTCCGGGCCATCCGCTTTTTTTACTTTATGCAGCGTGCCTTTGTAATGAAACAACATTGGCGGATAATCGGGAATCGGTACAGTCACGTTGATTGGTTCTGGTACTGGCAGCAGGTGCACTGGTCTTGGCTGATCGATGCGCCATTCGGTTTGCGGTTTTTCTTGTAAGGATGTGCTTTGTACGAATGACCATTCCGGCCAGTAATGTTCTGCTGGTAAAAATCGATGAATAGCATTTGCCCCGATTTTGCCTGCAATCTTATCGAGTAATTCCGCAATGACGACTTCATCATGGCTCCCTGAAACTGCCCATAGTGCTTCTTGTTCAGATGTAAGATCTTCTACGACTGGTGCTTCCAGCAGGAACAATTCAATGCCCAGGTCTGGTTCTATGCTGGCAATTTTCAGCTCAAATAACTTGAACAGATGTTCTACATTGCGTGATGCCTTTCCGGTGCCGATGGATATTTGCTGTAACGCACCATCAATTCTATATCCTTTGAAAATGGCATGTCGCAATCCTTTTTCTTCACAGCCTAATCTTGTACAAAGTGCTTCCAGCAGGCGCCGTAGCGCAATCTCAATGCCAGGTGCTGTACGTATTGGTTCAAAGCTTGGTAATCGTTCCTGGTAAGGTTGTGCTGGCTGTATGGGCTGAATAATTTCTTTTTCCAATCCTAATGCCTGATCTAATCTGGAAAGTAGTGCAACTCCGAAACGCCGCCGTAGTGAACTGCGCGGCATATCAATAAATCGCTGGACGGTATACAATCCGAGTTTTTTCAACCGATCGATAGTGGTTTCTTCCAGGCGCAAAGCAACTGGCGGCAATCCCAGTAAAGCTTCTTTTTGTTGACCCGGAGGAATGATCGGATAAGTCCGGCCATATCTTGCCACAGCCCATGCTGCGCCCACTGTATCAGCGATTGCAGCGCGAACATGGTAACCATAACCGTTCAGTTTTTGGATAATGTCTTTCAGGTAATTTTCCTCGCCACCCCATAAATGCGCGCAACCACTGATATCTAAAATCAGTCCGTCGGATAAATCAATAGCCGCCACCGGAGTATAACGTAAACTCCATTCCGCAAAAGCATGAAGCAGTTTTTCTGCCTGCCCTTCCAGGTCGTCAAATACTTGTAAGGTTGGAAATATAGCTCTGCAGTCCGCTACTACCATACCTTTAGTGATGCCTTTCGCCTGTGCTTTTTCATTGGCTGCTGTTACAACAATGCGACCGCGTTCGGAAGCAGAGAGCACAAAAGGTACGTCCTTTAGCTCCGGGTGTTTGCGAACCCACCAGTTGGTCGTCAGGTGATAAAACCATATTGCCATAAATCGTTGCTGCATCGTCAACCAGTTTTTCGAATCGGAATAATTTGTGTTGTTGTGCCTGGTTGAGTTGTAAGTATTTTAAAACGATTGTCCGACCATTCCAGATTCCAGGAGCCTGGTTTGCCATTGCGTACTTTATCAAGCGTTACCTGCCAGCGTGGAAATCCAACTCCTGGCATTTCGTCTGCTGTATTGCTTGCCAGCGAAGTAATTTTCCAGCGCGCTATACAAGCGGTGTTATTTTCTGTTTTAGGAGCATAGCGATGAACGAAACCTGTAACATGGCTTTGCTCTACGGCCAATTGCAGCCGTCGGGATTGTGTAAAACTCAGCTCCGTCCACTCACCAATTACAAGTGCCAGCGATTCGCATTTCAGCGCTTCTTCAAATGCCCACAACGCTTCTTTTTCTTTCGCTACATCAATAAAGATGATTCGTTCCGGATCAATGCCAAATGATTTCAATGCAGGTGGATAAATGGTTCGCTTCGTACCAATCCAAAAACAACAACCACCCGGTTTTAAAAACTTGCCGGCTAATGCAGCTAAAAAACCATTCGTTGCCGCAGCATGTTCCGGCGCATAACTTAGCAGTTCATGAACAGCGCCAGTGGGAAAACGTTCGTACGGAAAAGCTTTTTCAATGATGCCTAAACCAGTTTGCAGACGATTATTACCGCAGGGAGTTTTAAAGCCCTGCAGCGAAAAAACTTCTTTCTGAAGCCGCTGGATAATATCTGGTTTCGCCGCATCCTGATCCATAAAAAAGGTTTAGCCATTGGTTTTCATGCTTGCGTGAATTCAGATGACAGGTTGATATCTTTAGTATCATTGTGTTGATCTCAATAATAACAAAGTGGCGGAGAAGAAAAAAATTAAAGTTTATTGGAAGTGGCGATGAGAAAGGCTTTGCACACAGTGAAAATGTTGAACATTAACTGCTTGCAATAAAGAATGATCTTAGATAAAAACACGAAAATTTATCCCGTTTTTTTACCGGGAAAAAATTTAGAATTCGAAGAAATTGGGAATAGCCTTTTTAATAATAATGCTCCAGCGTAAGGCCATAAGTCAGCAAAGTATTCTCCCTGCCCGTTCTGCTCACCCGGTTATAACTATAAGCCATCGTCACCGAAAGCCATTTGATAATCCTGACGGTAAGGCTTGCATCTACCTTTACAATCACGTCGTTTTTAGTCCAGAGCGAATTTTGGAGATAAGCACTCGCGTTGAGTTTGAAAATGCCCGTATCAGCTTTTAATTGTACGCGCAGCGAGTTACGGCCGGTATGATATTTATCGCGAATAGTATCGCTTGTGAAGATGTCGCTGTTTTCATAGATCAGACCATCGCTCACGTTGAATTTTATTTTTCCCCGGTCGATGATATTATACGCAAGTCCGCCACCAGCCTGATATTGATTATTTACTTTCAGTGAAATACTTGTGGTATAAGCGCCGAGTCCCCAGTAATAAGCATGCGGTGCCAGTTTGTATAAATTGCAATTGAAATTGGAGTTGAAATCATTGTTCGTAAGCGCATCATCAGCCGCGCCGTAGACCCAGGTGTTATTGAAGTTGAGTTCCACATCCTTTCTTCTGACGCCCGCATTCAGTTTGTTCGTCAGCAGATAAGAGCGGCTTCCGTCTGTTTTATTATAGCTTCCGGTAGAGATCAATCCCGTGTAATATCTGGTACTATCATTGTACTGGCTGAAGCAAATCAATGAGTTTAAAAGCAGTGTTATTCCTAAAAGTAGTTTTCTCACAAAAGGTAGCATTATGTCTGGACGGGCACAAAAATAGCGCCATAGGGGCTAAATGAAGGATTTGATTAGATGAAATGTGTTTGATTTTGGATAAATGCGGAGAATAATGGGGATAATCTCCGCATGGTTTGCGGAGATTAAATGAACGCGCGAGTTTGAAAGAAGTTTATTAATTTGATGTGATTGGTTAGTCAATTTTAGTTTGTCTTTTCATTTTTTAATTTGTTTTGTCCTATTATTTGTATCAATTTTGTTGGCACACAACTGTCATAACATATTGTGCTTTTATTGTTCGAAACACAATTAATTTCGCGTGAGTTGATCGACTGTACCGGCACAAAAATTAATGAGTATTTACTGATCAAAATCCTTAACAATGATACAGACTACCGTAGATAGGCAAGTTAAGGCTATAAAAGAGGCTACTGCCCAGGCTATCAAATCGAAGAAAAGTGCATTGGCGTTTCTTATTGCAGCAGGAATTATCACTGAGTCGTCTGCAAAGGCAAAGACTAAAATCTCAAAAAAGAAGAAGTGACTAATTGAGTGATTTAATAAGCATTTATCGCATTTCAAAAATAGCACAGAGAAGGCTGGAGTATTCCAGCCTTCTCTGTATTTATAGCTAACTATTATTGGAGCTGTACCGATTTCTGCAGTCATGAGGTTTTCTCTTTTGAGGAAATGCGGAGAATAGAGGGGTTAATCTCCGCATAATGTGCGGAGATTAGGACGGATCTTTCATGGATATGTATAGCCACGGAATGGTTTTTTGGTTTAAAACTAGGAGGATGATTATGGGAGGAAAAGTAAAAGCATTGTAAAATCATCGGAAAAAAGTTGGGCCGAAATGATAAATATCTATATATTACACTCGAAAGTTGATAGTACAGAAAAGGTTGTTACCTTTGCGCACCGATTTCACAAAGACTAGGATTAATAAAAGGCTTCTCGAAAATTTAAGTGTCTCGTTTTAAATGTCGAAATGAGGAATATTCAAAATTAATTTACATAAAAAAAGACCCCCGTTGGCGCGGAGGTCTTGATGCCAAGCCTTATATATTTCGTGCTTGGACTTAAGTGCGATTGTTCGACTAATCACTTGTTACAATTTGGACAAGGGATTTTATAGCACTTAGTGGGGTGACATATAGTCACTCCATTTCTGTTTATACACCGGCGGAAAATGAATCCCTTACCGTGGCAAACAGAACATGCGTCGCCCTTGTAAATTGTGTTGTCTGCAATTACCATTGCTTAAACATATTTACATTAAACCATCCCTCTTTGAGGCGGGGCTTATGCCTGCATATATAGATATGCCTTATTTTGAAAAAGAAAAGAATAAAAGGAGATCGGAAATATCTATAAGATAAAGTATTGCGTGAAAGAAGAATAATACTAGATTTGTACTGCTAATCACCAAAATCCTTATTGCCCGGTTCCCCAACCGGGTTTTTTCGTTTCTTATTAAAAATATTATAAAGAGCTTCTACAAATATACATCATCCTGTTTATACATAAGTTGTATTTCAAACAAAAAAATGACAAATTGTAAATAATTCTGTCCCTTTGGCAGTAAAGAGCCTTTTTGAAGGTAAAGAGTTATTTTTTCAAAAGTAGAACTGAAAAATTGAACCAAATAGTTTAATTACTCACAGGACTGTGGATAATTTATTTTATTCATGCATAAATAGTCACTTTTGCTTTTGCGGCTATCGTATTAATTCGCCACTCACTTTGAAACATTAGATAAATCTCCTATTTTTCTAATCACAAAAACCATCACTTATGAAAACACTACGCAAAACCTTTGCGGCAGTGGCAACGCTATGCGCGAGTTGCCTTGCATTTCCTGACTATGCACAGAACTTTCTTCCCCCCACGGGTTACAGTTTCAATTTTAACGGGAGTACTATGGGAACCACGCCTAATATCCGTCAGACGCATAACTACTCTATAATAAACATAGAAACGATGTATGGCATGACGGATATGTATCTTGCAGGTTGGTCTGCGCTTGCCACTCCCGGAGAAGTTACTTATCAGTTTACTGCACCTGGTGATCCTACCAACATACTGTATCAAAACACGATTGGCGTGCATGGCGATGAAATCTCCGTAGGTTCTATCACCGTTGGCACACAGCCGTTAATCCTGATCTCTTATCGTTCTACAGGCGGATCTACATCGGCCTATATGTTAGATATCTACAAAGTCACCAACGGGAGCCCTGTTGTGTCGTTTTGGGGCAGTCTTATTTTATCAACCAATATCGGTGGTGATGGTCGCATCAGTATGGACTGCCATAAGGGGTATGGTGTAGCGGTTGCTTATGCAACACCGCAGGGCATCGAAACACGTGTGGCGAACTCTTCAACCGGTTCTCTGGTGGTTGGACAGTCTATTCCATTGGCAGGAACATCCGGTAATCTTTGTCCTGATGTTGCCATTAGCCATGCGGGTTCGGGTCCGTTGAGCGTGCACTATGTGTATTATAATCCGGGCAATTACAGAATCACAGAGTCAATGATGGATTTTGGCACGCTGCTTACTGCGCCGTCAACGCCTCCGATTGCTCCGGCCATTCAAGATATCAACCAGCTGCCGACAACTACGAACAATTTCTTCCGTTACATCCGCCCGATAATCGATTGTCCGGATCACTATGATGTAGATAACTGGGCTTATGCTTATTGCTACACCACTTCGTCTAATGGCGGCCCAAATGCATTGCCTTCGGATGGGATTTTTGTTCGCCATATAGATTATCATTCTGCAGGTATACCAACGACTGTAAACTTAACTGACGGTAGTTTGGGAAATGTGCCATGCCTGGATGAATATCCGGTTTTCCCTGCGCTCTATTATGGCGAAGGAGGAAATGGATTTCCTACCGATCAGATTTATGTGGCCTGGTACAATCAGGTTAATCAGGCGCAGGATGGCGGCATGTTTGTAGGCGTGCATATGAGAGAAGATGGCACAGGCTTGTTCAATGATCCTGATTATTATACCATTCCAAATTCTTACAATAGTAATAGCGTCAATACTTTTTATCCATTCAATTTATACGACTATTACATAGGTCCGATTGCACTCAGCAAAAACAGCGACGCGAAATACGATATGTCTCCTAATTTTCTGTACACAACTTATTTCTACAGAGATCCAAGCTATACTTTTTATCTGAATCATGCGTTTCATAAATGGAACGATAATTCGGTGTACAGAACTACTGGCAATACATCGGATGTTCGCCCGGTATGTGGTCCTGTGACAAGTGTGAAACAATTGGGAAATGAAGTACAGGTGCAACCAAATCCGTTTAAAGATGTGATTCATGTTTCCCTTACGCTTCCGGAAGACGGCGAAGTGCACACAGCTGTAAGTGATCTTTTAGGTCGCGTAGTTTGGGCACACATAGAAACGCTTACTAAGGGTGACCATACATTACAGACCGATAATCTCGCAAATATTCCTGCTGGTATTTATATGCTTAACACTTCTTTGAATGGCAAATCAATCGATGCCAGAAAGGTGGTGAAGCAGTAAAGAAATTTGGTAAATATTTTGTGCTAATCTCCGCCTTGTGCGGAGATTTTTTTTAGCGTTGTATGATTCATGTTAAAAACAAGTGCCGATAATAAAATGAATAGCCTACCTTTGCGCCGCTTATTGGTTTCTTACTTAAAATAAGAATTAAAAGGGAACCCTGTTCAAATCAGGGGCTGTTCCCGCAACTGTAAGGTCTGTTATTTCTATACTGTTATACCACTGTGGTGCAAGTCGCCATGGGAAGGTAGTATAGAGGGACCGAGCCAGGAGACCTGCCTTAAGCTTTGTATTTACGTTTTCGGAGAAAAAACATAAATGTAGAAGCTTCATCTGCTGGCAGCTCTGCTATTATTGTTTATCTCCGTCATGGATATTTTAAATCAGATAAACAATAAAAATGAAAAAACTCCTACTCGGTGCTTTATTATTATGTGCTGCGCATTGGACAAATGGCCAGACAAAACCTTTTATAATGTATGCCGTGGCCGAAGGCAATTTCGGAACGCCCAACGGCGATGTTTTTAAAGTTTCTAAAGGTTTCGATACTATTGTGACAGTGTCTGCTCCGCTATACCAGACAGCAAATGGCGCTACAGGTTTTGATGTGCTTCAGGATTTTGAAATCGCAGGTAACAAAGCGGTATTCACCTCAAAGTCCAGCACCAGTAAAATCGCAATTGCCAATTTCCCAGCTTTTGATAGTGTCAAAACGTTTGCCATTACAGGCGGACAATGTATGGGTAAAGCAAGTGCTACTAAGGTGTATATAAGCTATGCGCAAGGCAATACCATCAAGCTGGTAGACCTTATCAACAACACGCTGACAACTGTTGCAGATCCTTCGAGTAGTATCTCCTCTTATGCTACCTATATGGCGTCGGCAAATGGATATATGTATGTAGCAATGTCCTCTAAAATCGTGAAGATTGATACGGCCACAAATGCCGTTGTGGGTACAATATTGCCTGGTCTTGGTTCTATTGCAGGACTCCAATATGATACGGCTAATAAGCAAATGTGGATACTGGGTAAATCCAGCAGCACATCTGCTGTCGTAAGAATGGATGTGCTCAACAATGATTTTCTGAATACTGCTATTGTATTTACTGGCGTCACCAATGCTGCGCAGCTTCGCTATTATAACAACAAGCTGTATTTCCTCTCAGGAAAATCGGTGCATATCTACAATATTCTTAACCCTAATATTCCTACTACTCCGGTTTATACAAGTACATTGGGTGGTACTGCATCAGGATTCGCCTATGGGAAATCATTTACTGTAGATCCAACAAGCGGAGATTTTGCTATTGGCAGTGCGAATAGTTATGCAGCCAACTCGCTGTACGAAGTAATTGATGGCACTACTTTCTCAACCATTGCTACAGGCCTTATTACAGGTTGTCAGATTGTCAATGAACTCGCATTGACGACGTCTCCAGCGCTGATTCCGCCTGTTCCAACTGTGACGAATCTCCCTGTAGTTAAAGGACAGTGTGGGGTAACCTTAATAGCGCCGACTGCGACTTCAGACACAGCTACTATTACAGGTACTACAACATCGCCACTCACGTACGCCGCGCAGGGCAGTTATACTGTTATCTGGACTTATACAAATGCAGTAGGTACTACCACGCAGACGCAAAGTGTGATCGTGGCGGATACGATACCACCAGTTCCGGATATTTTATCACTGCCAGTACTTACGGTTAACTGTCCTTATACGATAACTAATAAACCTACTGCTACCGATAATTGTCTGGGTTTAATTACCGCAACGACGACCAGTCCGCTTACGTATGCAAACGGCGGCACCTATACCGTGATCTGGACTTATACCGATAGCAGTGCAAATGTTACCAGCCAAACACAGACTCTTAATGTGGTTTGTAATACTTCTTCCGTGCCGGGTATGCAGTCTGGGAAGTTTGCAGTAACAATCGCTCCGAATCCTGCAGTGAATCAATTACACGTGCATATTGAAAATGGAGCAGAATGGACGCTTTCCTTGAGTAATATAATTGGCCGGGAAGTGGCGAAAGTAACGAGCAGAGATGCTGATTATATTTTGCCAGTAGCACAATTGACAAGCGGTATTTATTACGCTACAATATATGATCGTCAGACTGGACAGGTAACGGTGCAGAAAGTGGTGATCAGTCACTAAACATACAGCAGCTTTTGAATCATGGCCGGAGGAATATTTTCTTCCGGCCATTTTATTTGAAGAGTTGGGCTCTCCTCAGGAGCTGAGGTTTTGCCTAAAAACACAAAAGCCCTCCAGAATCTGGAAGGCTTTCTTTTGTGTGGTGTGAGCCGGGATCGAACCGGCGACACAAGGATTTTCAGTCCTTTGCTCTACCAACTGAGCTACCGCACCATTTTTCCCATTCGTTTTCGGGATATACCCGTTTTGTTTGGGAATGCAAAGATAGCAACGGGTTTCATTTTTCCAAAACTATTCCAGAAAAATATTCATTCACCGCTCTTTAGAATTTAGCAAAACGCTGTACTGAAAAGGCTTTGCGGTTGTCCCATAAAGTAAAAAAATATACTCCGGAAGGCAGATTTGATGTGAAAATCTGTTGATTAGCAGATTGGGGCAGCAATTTTCCTTCTTTTAAAATCTGTCCCTGAGTGTTCGTTATGTGGTAGCGCCATTCTTTGTTTAATGTGCCAGGTCCAAATAAGAGATTAATATCATCCTTCACCGGATTTGGGTAAAGCGTCACTATTCCTGCTTCGTTAGTTAGGTTTACGACTGTCGACGAGCCATCATAAATCTCAATGATTCGATCCACTTTGGCGCCAGTACCGCTCGCATCTGAATTGCTGGTAGAAATAAAAATGCTCCCGGCAGGCGAAATGCAGATATCCCGCAAGCGACCAAAGCTAATACTGCTTAATATTTGAGCGCTTACAATGGAGTCTTTCGCCGCATTCAGCACCAGTTGGTACAAGTGCATATCCTTTAGCGAAGCCATCAGCAATGAGCCTTGCAATGCAGGAAACATCGGATGGTCGTAATAGTCGATGCCGCAAGGAGCAATCGTTGGGGTCCAGGCATAAAGTGGCTCTACCACATTAGAATCTATGCAGAAAGTCTGTTCTGCAGGCAAGTCGCAAAATCCTGCAACTGTTGGCCAGCCATAGTTGCGACCGGACACGAGAATATTGATCTCATCATCTGTGTCTGGCCCGTGTTCTGAACTATAGAGTTTTCCGTTGGCATAAACGAGTCCTTCTGCGTTGCGATGTCCCCAATCCCAGATGGGACTACCCGCAATGGGATTATCGGCGGGAATCGTGCCATCGAGATTGATGCGTAATATTTTCCCGTTGAGCGATTGCAGATCTTGTGCATTAGGGCCAATGGTAGCATCACCCGTAGAAATGAATAATTTATCGCCTACAATCAAAATCCGGCCACCATTGTGGTACGTGGCGCCAATGATATTGTCGATTAAGATTTGCGGATTGGAAAGCGTATTTGCTCCGTAAGTAAATTTCACCACGCGTTCGCGGTAATTGGTAGTGCCTGGTTGCAGGTACTCATAGTCTACATACACATATGGCGTTGTGTTGAAATTTGGATCGAGTGCCATTCCCAGCATGCCACCTTCGCCGCTGCCCAGTATATACGTATCCGTTTCATGGTAAAGTGTATCCGTTTGGCCAGTCGTAGGCTCCAGCCGGCAGACATACCCGTTCTTTTGCGTGAACCAGATGTGATTATCCGGACCATAAATGATTTCCCAAGGTATAAAGAGCGAATCTTTTACCACCCGCGTTGAGAAATTAAGCTGTGCTTGTGTCTTTTCACTCACCAGCACCAGTAACAAACCCAAAGTGTAAAATATCGTTTTCATGAGATGGAGTATTTACAATACAAAGTTACATAGTATAAAAATGGTGCCTCTGCTGCTGCTGTAAATCAACTAATTAAAAAAATAAAAATTCAAGAAATGGTGAAACGTGAAATGCCAGACTTTAATGCATTACATGTTCTTGCGCCTTAGTGCCGTCGCGAGACTTTTTTATTTACAGTATGAGCTTTGCGTTTCAGTTTCTTACGCGTCTTTGCGGAAAAATTTTAGAAAAATGAGCGTAACTGTCAATTGTCAACTGTTCACTGTCAACTAAATTTGTGCCTCATGAGTTTACAAGCCTGGTTTCAGATTTTTATAGCGCAGCTGCAGGAAACTTCTCCATGGGAATGGATTGCCATGGTTTTTGGGGTGTTGAGCGTGTTATTAGCACGGGGAAATAAAGTTGGTTTGTATCCGACCGGTATTGTCAGTACTGTAATTTATATCGTCATTTTCTGGACGGTAAAGCTTTATGCAGATGCTTTGCTAAATGGTTACTATCTGGTTATGAGCATTTATGGCTGGATTCTCTGGACCCGTAAAAAAGGTACAGCCATTACCATTCATCGTTCAAATACTAAAGAATGGATTATTGCGTTATTAATAGCCGGGATAGGATGGGCGTTCCTTTATTTGATTCTGCGAAGTTTTACTAATTCCGATGTGCCATTATGGGATGCATTTGTTTCTGCTACAGCCTGGAGTGGCATGTGGTTGCTGGCAAAACATAAAATCGAGAACTGGATTCTGCTCAATATTTCCAACCTGGCCGCGATACCGCTGTATGTTCACAAACAGCTGCCGCTTACCGCCCTGCTCACTGTTTTATTATTTATTGTAGCTATTTTTGGTTTCTACGAATGGAAAAAACTTTTGCGTACACAGTCCGCTCCGCAGTCATCAGTCTTGTCTTCCTGATCTGGTTATTGCCCGCAGCGCATGCCCAGAATATGGAATTGCGTATGCTGGAATCAATACAGTCCGGCAGAACAACCACCGGTGTGCAAGTGGCAAACGGAATATCCAATACAATTTATCCGGTAGCAGCTGGTGCTGTAATAGGCGAACTGGCTTACGGCTATCTGGCTCATGATAAAACATGGCAGACAAATGGCTGGCAAATGGCTGCAGGCCTCACCGTCACACTCGGTGCTACCTATATTTTGAAGAACACCGTAAAGCGGGAGCGTCCATTTCAGAAATATCCGGAGCAGGTAATTTCCGATTCCCACACTAATGAATATTCTTTTCCTTCAGGCCATACATCTACCGCATTTTCGCTGGCAACCTCACTTAGTTTGCAGTGCCCGAAATGGTATGTCATCGCCCCTTCATTTTTATACGCCGGAGCTATCGGTTATTCCCGTATGTACCTCGGCATGCACTATCCTTCAGATGTAGCAGCTGGCGCCGTTATTGGCGTTGCTTCTTCCTGGATTACTTACAAAGGCACGCAATGGTTGCAACATCGTAAGCAAGCAACTAAGAAACCGGAAACATTTTGAGTATCAAGAAAATTGTAGTTATCGGGCCGGAATCAACGGGCAAAAGTACTTTGAGTGCAGATCTGGCCAAAGCATTCAATACCGTTTGGGTTCCTGAATTTGCACGTGATTATCTGATAGCACAGGATGGTTTTTATGAGGAAGAAGATTTACTGACGATTGCTAAAGGTCAACTGGCTCTGGAAGAGGAAGCTGGGGTAAATGCAAAAGATATATTGGTCTGTGATACTGATCTGTATGTTTTAAAAGTCTGGAGCGAGCATAAATACGGCCGTTGCGATAATTGGATACTGGAGCAGATTGCACAACGGAAATACGATTTGTATTTACTCACCTATATTGATGTGACCTGGGAAGATGATCCATTAAGGGAACATCCCGACGAAGAAATGCGCAATCATTTCTATAATGTCTACAGAGATATTGTGATGAACAGCGGTGTACCATGGATTGACGTTCGTGGAACTGAGACTGAAAGATTGAGCGCCGCCAGTCTGGCTATTAAGAATATGTTTAAGGTGCATTAATCAGCTTTAATTTTATTTCTTTGTTCCATGAAAAACAGGCGCTACCTCTACCTGGTTATTTTTGCCATACATATTCTTATTTCGCTGGTTGCATTTAAGGATTTCCGGATCGACCCGCAAAATTTTGCCTTTTCTAATGTGGAAGACGGTCTGAAAAATACTTTTACGCTTCTGTCTTATGTAAAAGAACCGGTAAGCCACGACGGGATTTTCAAGTATAACGCGATGAACTATCCCTTCGGCGAATATGTTTTTTATACCGACAACACGCCATTGTTTTCCATCTGTTTCAAATGGTTTTGTCATCATATCTATGATCTTTCCGATTACACTTTCGAAATATTCCAGACGACATTAATACTGGGTATTATACTGAGTGGGTTGTTGTGTTTTTATATTTTCAGAAAACTATTTCGCGACGATCGCTTTGCGTTTCTGCTGGCTGTTTTTCTGCCATGGATTAATATGCAGGTGATGCGCATCTGGCGCGGCCATTTCAATCTTTCTTATTCTTTTCTGATTCTGCTTGCTATTGCTTTTAGTATCATGTGGTATGAGCGGAGGGAGCATCTGCGTAAAAGAATCTGGGTCCTGGCTGCCTCTGTATTGCTGGGTTATTGTGCGTTTTTTATTCATGGATATTATTTGCCGATCGTTACAGGTTTTCAGGCAGCCATTCTCCTTATTTATGGATTATACAACAGGAAAACCAAAGATGGCAAGCAGAGTCTGGTTGCTTCTGTTGCGCTGCCGGTGATTACTGTAGGCTTCACACTTGCGACGCTATTAGCATTTGATAAGTTTTATGCATTCCGTAAAGATCAGAATGGCGGTTACGGCTGGGATGAGATAAAAGTGCATTTCGGTGCATTGGTAACCAGTCAGGATTTCTATACTATACCGTTCCCGCTGCGTAGCATGAAATGGAATTCTGATGCAGAAACTTTGGCTTTTCTGGGGAATTGCGGACTCTTCGCAGCACTGTTTATGTTACTGCTGATTTTATTTCGGAAGGCGGAGCGCAGTCGTTTTAAAACTATTCAGAAAGAGTTTTTTAATGATCCGCTCAAAGCCTCTTTGTTTTGGGCAGGTCTGATGATGTTTTCTATTTCTATCGGCGAAACTTACAACACTGATGGTTCGGATGGGTTCATGGTTTACAATCTGTTCAATCCGTTCCTGTATCTTCACTGGTTTACCAACAGGGTGCAGCAATTCCGCTGCCTGGGCCGTTTGGCATGGCCTTTCTTCTTTAGTTTTTATGTATGGGTGATTTATACGCTCATCGCAATGACAAAGCATTATACCATAAAACAGAAATGGACAGTGCTGATTGCATTTGCATTTTTCGGCGGCATGGAGATTAAAGACTATGTTGATAAATTTCAAAGCGTGCATAAAGACAATGTGCTGAGCAAAAAAAATGCGCCCGACTTTAAGCCACTGAAGCTTGATTACAGTAAATACCAGGCATTCGTTCCAATTCCTTATTACACGGTAGGAAGCGAGGTTGGTGATTTCGTGTTGGATGATTATGGTCCGGTTTCTTTGTTCTCATTCCAGTTTCAGATGCATTCAAAACTGCCGATGATGGCGTGTAAATTAAGTCGTACGGTTCCGGAACAGAGCCATATGCTGCTTACATTATTTGCAAATGATAGTCTTTTACCTGAACTGAAAAGCAAATTGCAGCCGAAACCGGTATTAGTTTGTTATGATAAAACAGCGGCTGCAGACCTTTCTTTGGGCGTTGTACCAGGCGAAAACCGTGCCGTAGCAAGAGATTATTACTTGAAAATTAATCAGTTTCCGCAAAGAAATAAGCTGAATGCTATTGACAGCTTCGGGAATATTGTATTTTACGAGTGGTACCCAAAATTGTAATCTTCGTGCAGCTATCCATCATACTTCCTTGCTATAATCCGCTTCCTGGCTGGCACGAGCATATTATTACAAGCATTGAAAAAATCCGGAAAGAGATTGCCGGCGTAGAGCTGATTCTTGTCAATGATGGTTCTCCGGTAGATTTGTCGCGGGATATAGCGGTGCTGAAGAAAGAAATACCTGGCCTCAAATACATTCATTACCACGAAAACAAGGGTAAAGGCAACGCCATTCGCACCGGCTTGTCGAAAGCGGAAGGCCGTTATATCATCTATACAGACATTGATTTTCCGTACACGCATGAAAGCTTTATGCGGATTTACGAGACATTGATCTCTGATAAATGCGATATCGCTGTAGGCGTAAAGGATGATCTGTATTATGAGCATGTGCCCTTACTGCGAAAATGGACTTCCAAGACGCTTCGTTTTATGACCAGCCGCTTGCTGCGCATCAGCATTACGGATACGCAGTGCGGGCTGAAGGGTTTGAATCAGCATGCTGCCAGGATTTTGGAACAAGGTCAGATCAACCGCTACCTTTTCGATCTTGAGATGATTTATAATGCGGAACGCATGCATCAGCGCTTATTGCCCGTGCCTGTGTCGCTGCGTGAAGGCGTTAGCTTTTCTAAAGTGAAAATGAAAATACTGGTGCGTGAGTTTACCAATTTCATGACCATCATTTCTCAAAAGCGCAGCTAAAAAATAAAGGACAAGCAACGGTTTTTGCATTGGGTAGTTTTTTGCAATCTGCAGGTTTTAATCACTTTTCATATAAATCGTAACTTCATGTACATAACTTTTTCACCATGTTGTTACATATTCATCCTGATAATCCGCAGCAGCGAAATATCAATACGGTCGTAGAAAGTCTCAGGAAAGGCGGCGTGATCATTTATCCTACAGATACGATTTATGGTCTGGGATGTGATATTTACAACACAGCAGCAATCGAGCGCATTTGCCGTATTAAAGGTATTGATCCGAAAAAAGCGCAATTTTCCTTTATCTGTTCCGATCTCAGCAACCTGAGTGACTATGCCAAAAGCATTGATACGCCTATATTCCGCATTCTGAAGCGTGCATTGCCCGGGCCGTATACATTTATTCTGGAAGCAAGTCGCGAAGTGCCGAAATTACTGAAAACAAAAAAAGATACGGTTGGTATTCGTGTGCCCGATCATAAGATTACTCAAATGCTCGTCCGGGAATTAGGACATCCGATTATGAGCGTTTCTTTGCCGATGCAGGGCGATGTAGAATACTATACTGACCCTGAGCAGATGCACGATCTTTTTGAAAAACTGGTGGACATTGTTATCGATAGCGGCCCGGGAAATATTGTTCCTTCAACGGTTGTAGATTGTACCAGCGGTGAACCGGAACTGATTCGTGAAGGTGCAGGCCCGTGGGAAGGATTGTTTGATTAAAATAGCTGATGGCTGATTTCAGTTTTAAGTGATAAGTTGTAAGTTTTAAGTCTGGGGACTCACGACCGACAATTGACAACTCATAAATAGATCCGACATCAGCGATTTGGCCTATTTTTGGGCCATGTACACAAAGCAGGACGAACAGCAACTATATAAGCAGGCAAAAGATCTTTTGGCGCTCACAGCGGTAAATGATCCGGCTGCAACGATTGATCAGCTTAAAACGATTATCAATTTTGCCGACTGGAAATATTATGTACAGGACGAGCCTGTTTTGGCTGATATTGAGTACGACCAGCTTTTTAAACAATTAAAACATCTCGAAGGCGCTTTCCCTGAATTACTCACAGAAGATTCTCCAACGCAACGTATAGCGCAGGGAATAAGCGAGCGTTTTCCAACCGTTGCACATCTTGTGCCGATGCTCAGTCTTGACAATACTTATAATGCTGATGATCTTTCTGATTGGGATCGTCGTTGTCGTGAATTGGCAGGTACGGATAAAATTGAGTATTGTGTAGAGCCAAAATATGATGGCGCGAGTATTTCGTTGATTTATGAAAATGGAAAGCTGGTGCGCGGTGCAACGCGTGGTGATGGTGTGATGGGGGAAGAAATTACTACTAATATCCGCCAGATAAAATCAATTCCGCTGGCAGCGGATTTTTTGAAAGATGGTGTCGGGCAAATCGAAATCCGCGGTGAAGTGGTTATTCATAAAGAAACATTCGCAGCCTTTAATCAGCAGCGTACAGCAGAGGGCCTGGCGCCGTTAGCTAATCCGCGCAATGCGGCCTCCGGAACATTGCGGATGCTTGATCCTGAAGAAGTGCGTAAACGCAGATTGTCTGCCGTCCTATATCACATTAGTTATTACACACAGCAAGGCGAAAAGCCGGAAGCGTTGAATACACACTTTGGTTCGCTGCAATGGTTGTACAGCCTGGGTTTCCCGACGCCGGTAAAAGAAATGAAACGTTTCGGCAGCATTGATGAGGTCATAGAATTCTGTCATGCATTTGAAGAACGCCGAGATGATCTCCCTTACGAAGTAGATGGGCTTGTTATCAAAGTAAACAGCTTCGATATGCAGGATAAAATGGGGATGACCACACACCATCCGCGTTGGGCTGTAGCGTTCAAATTTAAAGCCAGGCAAGCTACAAGTAAATTACGCCGCGTAGAGTTTCAGGTGGGTCGTACAGGTTCTGTAACACCAGTCGCGAAAATTGATCCGGTGCCTATTGGCGGGGTGACTGTAAGTTCTATTTCATTGTTTAATGAAGATGTGGTTCGCGAAAAAGATTTACATATCGGCGATACTGTGTTGGTAGAACGTGCCGGCGATGTGATTCCATATATTGTAAAACCACTTGCGGAATTACGTGATGGAACAGAAACCGAAATAGAGTTTCCGAAGAATTGCCCGGTGTGTGGTGAAGCGCTTGAAAAACCACAGGGAGAAGCCGTTTGGCGTTGCATTAATATTAGCTGTCCGGCGCAGGTGGTAGAGCGCATTATGCACTTTGCCAGCAAAGATGCAATGGATATCCGTAGCCTCGGCGGCGCAAATGTGCTTCGTTTTTATGAGAATAAAATCGTGACAGATATTCCGGGTATTTATCACATCAATTGGGATGAAGTAAAAGGCTGGGAAGGTTTCGGTGCCAAGTCCGTTTCTAATCTGAAGCAAGCGATTGAAAATTCAAAACAACAACCGCTCAATCGGCTGATTTATGGTCTTGGTATTCGCCATGTTGGTGAAACAATGGCTAAGACTCTGGCGAATGCGGTAGGTCATATCAAAGAGCTGTATGACTGGACAGAAGAGCAACTGATTGCACTCGAAGATGTTGGTCCGAAGGTTGCAGCATCTGTAGCGCATTTCTTCCATGCGCATGAAAACCGCCATATGCTGGATTTACTGGAAAAGGAAGGCGTGAATCTTGCCAATCAGTTAAAAGGGCACGCGGGTGTAGAAGGTGAGTTGTCGGGTAAGACATTTTTATTCACTGGTACACTCAGCCATTTCAAGCGCAGTGATGCAGAAGTGATGGTAGAAGCTAAAGGTGGCGCCATTCTCGGGGGCGTAAGCAGTAAGCTGAATTATCTTGTTGTAGGCGAAGACGCAGGTTCTAAATTAGAAAAAGCGAAGAAGCTGGGAACCGTAAATATTCTTACAGAAGAAGAGTTTCTGGCGTTGATACAATCTTAAATCGTTGATTACCGCGTGAGTTGGTAATTGTCGGTTGTGAGCGCCATATTATTTAATTTAAAAAGGTTGTCCATAGGGACAACCTTTTTTATGTTCTTTTTGAGTTCGCATCGTTTTAAGCAATCACAGCTTGATGCTTGCAACTGTCGAAGGCTTAAATGCTCGGATCAAATTGGCACCAGGCAATTTTTATACTTGTTTTATTGTTCGCATACTCCTGCATTACTACGGCGTATAGGCCGGTTGATTCGTTATAGTTTGCACTTTCCAGCTGGCAAGGTTTTGCTTCACCCGCTGCCGGTGTTCCGAATAAATAAGATTTAGTCAATTCCCGTTTGCGGTTCAATGTATAACATATTGCGTTGCTGTAGTCAAAGTTCGTTACAGCATTGAGCGTATCAGTGATTTTCCTGTCAAAATTCTCAACGAGGTCATTTACCAGAATATGATAATTACCTTTTACGGGCAATACCTCAAACGATGCAAACTGGCTATAGTGGTCTTCTGCAGCCATGTCCCGGAACAAATGCCGTGTGGTATTTCTTCGCGAAAGATCTTCAGCTTCGTACAAACTATACAACACTTGCTTTTTCGGTATAACCAGGCAGAAAACAGAAGAACCGTTATCATTCAGAATATTCACAGCAAGGTGACCAAGGTAAGTCTGGTGAAAATCTTTTCCTTTTTCATGTTTGAAATAATCGTGCTGCATTTCATAGAACACAGCCGAGGCGCCGGTTTTGCTGGTGTGCATACGCAGTGGTATCCAGGCTGAAGGCGTCATCGTATCGCGCATGCCCGCAGTTTTTTCGTTGATTTTATCTTCTTCGATAACACTGCTGGACGCTACCGAAAAATCGGATTTTGCAAAGGAGAAAAAATAAGGAACAGGGAAATAGGCAGTCTCTTTGTTTTCGCCCACCTTCTCTTCTGTTGAATACATATTCATGGCCATCATGTTTTCTGTTTCCGCAAATTCGTTAGGCGTAAAAACAGAAAAATAGGAAGGAATTCGATCGTCAATTTCCACTTTTTGCAAACTGCAGGCAGTGTCATTTTCATTAAGTCTTGCATTGTACAGATATTGCTTAAACTGTCCGTCGGCAATCTGTATATATAAGCTAAAACATGCATAAATGGCGTCTTTTTCAGCATTAAAACCATTGTAGCGCATGGTGTGCAACTCCTCGAATGGTTTATCGATACTTACTTCGCGCAGTTTTTCATTTTTAGAACTCCAGATGCTGATTTTTATTTTTTCATCCGGCATAAACGCCAGGTTTTTATAATGCAGGATTGCATACTGGTCTTTGCCGGAAAATTGCTGTACGTAAAAGATCGTTTCATTTTTGAAAGTCGGTGCACGTTCCACAACCTCTTCCTTAAGCAGCTTTCCTGTGTTCGCGTCTATACGCAGGCGCATGAGCGACATGCGGCTCAGGTATGGTTGTTGAATAAACAGCACTGCTTCGCCATTAATGTCAAACAACCCTTTAAAATCTGCCTGGTTCAAAGCGTTGATGTCTACTATTTCGCAAGTATGTTTTTGCGAAGCAATTTCCTTGTGTGATTTATCAAACACTTTTAAGACGATTCCTTTGTAGGGCTCAAAATGGAGGAGTAATGTGTTGCCGTTCCTGACCTGCAGCAGCTTGTTGTAACCCACCGCGGGGATTTCGATAGGATCGCTGTAAACGATTTTTGCAGCTTGTGCGCCGGCTGCGGTGTAAAGCAGCACTGCGGCGAATAGAGTTATTAGTTTTTTCATTTTTTAAAAGAATGCGGACGCAATTTAATATTCCTCATACACAAAAAGAGTAGCTATTTTTGATTATGATCAGACCAGCAACTAGAGCAGACGCGGATTTTGTGGTGCCATTAATCGTGAAAGCGCTAGTGCCGGGGGCGTTTCAATTGACAGGTTCTGGCAGCGAACAAGAGGCTTATCCAGTCGTGAAAAAGTTTTTTCTTCAGGAAATAAACAGACATAGCTATCGCAACGCATTGGTTTATCAGGATGCGAAGCAAGGCGTCATTGGTTCCGTTGTTTTTTACAATGGTGATGAAGAAGAAGCAATGGCTCAGCCGATCAATGATTTCCTAAATGCTTATTATGAGGATGAAGAAGAGCAGTATTTGTTTGAGGCAGAATCCGCATCCGGTGAATTTTATATTGATACGATAAGTGTTCGTGACGACTTCAGAGGGAAAGGAATCGGGCAACAACTGATTGAAGCCGCATGTGCCGCGGCTAAATCAAGAGGCGCTACTAAGATGGGGCTCATTGTAGATGATGAAAATCCGCTGGCAAAAAAATTGTACGAACGTATAGGTTTCGTAACCGTCGGACAAAAGCAATTGTGGGAGCATAGTTACGACCATATGCAGCGAAATTTATGACTGGTGAAGTATTATGAATGCTTTGCGTCGTAGTGAGAAAAAAGCAGGATAAAATGGACTACCCGTTCAGAGACTCCTTTTGGGGATGGGGTAAAATATAAAAGCCTCACGTGAAGCGAGGCTTTCAAGGGGATAACCAGGAATTGTTTTGGAGAGAATTTCCTGGAGAGAAAGAGCCGATTTTGTGCGAAAGCGATTTTTACATTTCCTACATCGTCTATTAACTTTCAATCACTTTCTATTACAAAGATCAAAAGGAACGGATATTATATCAACGAGCCTTTTACGGAATTTTTCACGCTTTTTTCACTGAGCCTTTACCGTAAAAACCCGGTGTTAATTTGTAGATTTGCCCTGGACCCCGAAAACGCTGAATTTGACCTTAGTTGTGATTTTGTTGACGTTTATTTATATATTTGAGATTGAAAGAGTTTCTGCCGGCTGGCAATTCTGAAGGGGGAGCAACTTCAGTCAAAAAAACTTCAGGGACATTTTCTATCTGTAAAAAGCAGTTTACGACTGCGGTTGTTGCGGGTATTTAATTTATTGTGTTATGGATTCTACGAAATCAATCAGTGTGGCAATTGCTGAAGATATTCCCATACTCCGTCGCGGAGTATGCCAGTTAATATCTTCTTACGATGGTTTTAAGATCGCCGTGGAAGCTGGAAACGGACGGGAGTTATTAGATCAGCTAAATGGACATGGTAACGAAATTGATATCTGTCTGCTTGATATTAATATGCCCGAAATGGACGGGCACAAAACTATTGAAGTATTAAAGAGCAAATGGCCCAATATTAAAGTGCTGGTCCTTTCTATGTACGACGATGATTTCAATATCATCAGAATGCTGAAGAGCGGCGCCAATGGATATGTGCTTAAAAATAGCCAGCCCGAAGAGTTGCGCCGTGCATTAAGTGAGGTATACCAGCGCGGATACTATCATTCCGATCTGGTGAATGGCCGTTTATTCCAGTTATTGCATCGCAAAGAAGAAGTAAATTCCGCCGAGCTTACCGACAAAGAAGTACAGTTTTTATCTTACTGCTGCAGCGAGCTTACTTATAAGGAAATCGCAGAAAAAATGCGTCTCAGTCCGCGTACGGTAGAGGGTTATAGAGACGCAATATGTGAAAAGTTAAGTGTAAAATCCAGAACGGGATTGGTAATGTATGCGCTACGCATAGGTGTAGTGCCGTATAACGAATAAGATTGTCAGGAAAGTAATTTCTGACGAAGCATAAATTCCAGCTGGTCATTTGAGATGGCCAGCTTTTCATTCATCTCTTTTTCTTCCAGCTTTTTCAGGTATAAATCGTAGGCACGGAGAATTGTGTCGTCTAACTCCTGCTCATTCCAGGGTTTTGACAAGTAGTGAAATATTTTTCCCTTGTTTACGGCATCAATTACAGCATTAATATCTGCGTAACCAGTTAGCAAAATGCGCATTACATCTCCATGTCGATCTAATATGGATTCCAGGAACTCCGTACCGGTCATTCCGGGCATTCGTTGATCCGTAATGATAACATGTATTTCATTATTGTCCAGTAACTTTATGGCCTCTCCGCCACTTATGGCAGTCATTACATCATACTTTATGCGGAACGTAGCTTTAAAAGACATGAGATTATGCATCTCATCATCTACATACAGTATCTTAATTTTTTTATCTGACATTAAAATTAACGGAATAGATTGTGTTAGAAAAAGTTACGCCCTCATTGCAATATAAGAAATAAGTCTTATTTTTCAAAATGATCATACTCGAACATATCACAAGTCAACAATAAATCATTTATGCATTTACATTTTGAGCACCTCAAAGGTAAAAATGAAGCTTCAAATCAGATATACTCTCCCGTTTTTTTTCAATTAAATAATTCTGGTCATCGTTCTCAACTTAATACATTACTAACTAATAATGAAATTACATTAATAAACGATGATATACATAGTCAAATCCGGGAATTATTAAAAATCCGTCATCCTTTTCGTCGCATTGCAGAAGATGAATATCCAGGAATGATTGATGCCCATCTTAACGGAACTGACGCTGAAGAATTCGGCTTGTGGGTATATTATCCCTGGAGTAAGAGGTTGGTGCACATTCTTCCGGAAAAAGAATTTATAGAAGTAAGAACCAGTCGCAATCAGCATAAAATTACCGAAGAAGAACAAAATATTCTTGCGGGCAAAAAGATTGGCGTTATAGGGCTTTCGGTTGGGCAGTCCATTGCGCTGACGTTGGCTATGGAGCGAGTTGGCGGTGAGCTTCGTCTGGCAGATTTCGATACTGCGGAACTCAGCAATCTGAATCGCATCCGTACCGGTATTCACAATCTGGGTTTGCTCAAAGTGATCATGGTGGCTCGTGAGATTGCTGAGATAGATCCGTTTTTACAGGTAAAGATTTTTAAAGAAGGCCTGCAGGATGATAATATTGAGGCATTTTTCGGTAAAAACGATGAAACACTTGATCTGCTCGTAGAGGTGTGCGACGGTCTTGATATGAAAATCGCAAGTCGTTTTAAGGCGCGCGAAATGCGCATACCAGTGGTGATGGATACAAATGATCGTGGTATGCTGGATATTGAGCGTTTTGACCTGGAACCGGACCGGCCGATATTGCATGGTTATGCCGGCAGTTTAACCCCAGATGATTTAAAATCTATCTCGGAAGCAGAGCGTGTTGGATATGTGTTGAAAATGATTGGTGCAGACACACTTTCACCGCGCATGAAGGCATCTATGATGGAGTTGGGACAGAGCATTGGTACCTGGCCGCAAACCGCGTCATCGGTGGTTTTGGGTGGCGCTATTACCACCGATGTGGTTCGTCGTATTTTGCTGGATCAGTTTCATGAATCTGGCCGGTACTATGTAGATCTTGAAAAACAGATCAGCGATCCGGGCCATGCCAGAAACAGTATTCATTTTAATTCTGAGTTACTGAGACAGGAAGCGCTGGGTATTTTCGGGGAAGATATCACGCAACCGGGTTTTGAAGCGCAGGACAGTGCCTATATTGATTCGCTCATTCAATTTGCAAAAGAGCAGAATAAATTATTCAAACGTTTTCCTTTCACTTTCCGGAAAAATGGCGACAAACTGATCATTTTTGTGAAAAGGAGTGAAATTCTCGGCAATAGTTACCTCTGTGTGATGGGGGGGATGATTGCTTCGTTTAATTATAAATTGAAGCTGGATGGCAAAAAACTGGAGGCAACCATTGTCGCTCATAATCAGGAACAACCTTATTTTGTTGTAGGGTTCAAAGCGGGTGAAAAAGAGTTAGTAATGGCTAAAAGCCTTTCCCCTCTTAGCTTTCTGGAGTCGCAAGGAATAAAAATTAACTGGGCAAAAGATAAGGATGTGGTAGCCGATTCGTTATCGGAATGTGAACGACTACTTCATTTTATACCACAAACACATAAGTTTTACTATAATTACATTCGTTTTTCGCCACAAGGGGAGGGAGTGGCCTATGAAGACACTGGTTTGCCGCCAACGGCAAAGCCGGTATATCTTATGGCGTCAGATCCTTTAGCGATTCAGCACGTAGGTAAATGGAATAAAGGAAAGGCACTTAGTCTACTTGCCAAAATGAGATGGTCCTCATTTCAGCAGATAGGTCTGATTGATGCCAATACGCAAGATGCCGCGTGCCTGATCAGCCTTGGAGAAAAATTGCAATCATTGATATGGATGTCAGATGCCGGACAGGTCTTCCTGAATGACAGCATTCCGCAGTTGTTCGGAGTGGAGGATTTTCCGGAATTTTACACAGAAATACACCTATTAAAACAAAGCCTCATTACCAATTTTGAAACGGATCCTGGCAACGCGCTTTTTGTGTGCGGTATCAGATCTGAGCAATAATGGTAACAGTATCTTCAATCCAGGTATTAACTTGAAGACTACCCGAAATGATAAAGATCAGGGCTTTTAGGGCAATAGATGATTACGATGCATGTCAGAAGTTTATTCTCGGACATCAGAGAGTGCTTGAGGATATCGGCGTCAAGAAGGTAACTTCTTCGAAAAATGATTGGGCGGAAAATCCTGCAGCATTCGTAATTATCGTAGAGTCTTTAGACGGAAGCAAAATTTATGGAGGTTCGCGCGTCCATGTATCCGGCGGCACACAATTATTGCCGATCGAAGAAGCGACAGGTTTTATGGATAAGTCCATATATGATATTGTTAACGAATATGCGTATAATGGAACGGGGGAAATATGTGGTCTCTGGAGTTCAAAAGAAGTAGCAGGGCTGGGGATTGGAAGTATGCTAATTCCCGCTGGTGTAGCTATTATTGAACAAATAAAACTGGACAGTCTCTTTGCGCTTTGTGCGCCATATACAGTAAAAATGGTGGAAAACGTGGGTTTTGATCTGCTGGATCGTGTTGGTAACAAGGGTACCTTCTATTATCCCAAACTCGATCTCGTGGCTACTGCTATGGTACTCGAAGATCCGATAACTCTTTTTAAGGCCGATCCCGAAGGGCGTCAGCAGGTTTTTACTATGCGTCAGAATCTGAATGGTCAGAGAGTAGAGGTGCCCCGCTGCAAAGAGCTGGAGATCGATTTTCAGCTGGAAATACCTAATCTGGATGCCTGGTTTAAATCCGGAATACTAAAAAAAAATTTATATCTATAATTGATGAGAAAGCGAGCACTACTACTATTACTCTTAATTGTTAGTTTTTGGAGCATGGTATCATATGGCCAGGCGCACATTGTTTACGACAGTAGCATTAATGGTCATTTTATAGGCAAATACTGCAGCGTGTTTTCTGATACGGCTGCGGTTTCACCTTTTCAGAAAGTAGTTGGCAATCCCGGATTGTTTACGCCTTCGCATGGTGACGTGATCAATCTCGGCGTTGATAACAAAATACACTGGGTGAAATTTGCGGTTGTCAACGGATCTTCCGAAAATAAAATAGTGATGAACCTGGCACACTCCATTATTGATGACGTGGGCCTTTATGTAGTTTATCCGGATGGGCATATTGACAGCACTTTGGTGAAAGAAGCCATGCCGGTAGACCAGCGGGAGTTTAAACATCAAAACTATATTTTCAATCTGCGCATAGCTCCCGGCGACTCCGCTGTCTGCTATCTGAGTCTGAAGGGCAGCAAACAAATATTAGTGCCGCTGTCGCTCGACAATACGCCTTCTATCGTTTATAACATAAGCATCACAGATCTGATTTCCGGTATTTATTTCGGGATTATGATCGGGATGCTGCTCTATAACCTGTTTGTGTACTTCTCGGTTCGTGAAAAAAGCTATCTGCATTACGTGCATTATATAGTTTGGGTAACACTTACGCAGGCTGCATTGCAGGGATATGGACATCGTTTCCTCTGGTCTCACAGCGTGTGGCTGACAGAAAATATGGTAAATATCTGCGGTGCACTATCGGGTATTTCGGCGCTGTACTTTGTGAAATCTTTTTTGCAGACGAGAAAGAATGTACCAAGGCTGCATCTGATACTTAATCTGATTATCATAAGTTATTTGGTTTCACTGGTGTTGCTGGTTTTCAACCAGAGAATAGTCAGCTACCATCTTATTGATATGAACGCCACTCTTTGTGTGCTTTTTATCCTGTATTCGGCATTTCGTCTTTATCAGAAAAAATACAAACCAGCCCGCTTTTTCATCATCGCATGGACATTGTTTCTTGTAAGCTGCTGTGTGTTTGTGATGAAAGATTATGGTTTGTTTGCCTACAATATGATCACCTATCGCTTTTTGCAGGTAGGGTCGGCCGCTGAAGTGATCTTGCTGTCATTTGCACTCGCGGATAATATCAATATCCTGAAAAAAGAAAAAGAAGAATCACAGGCGGAAGCATTGCGTATTGCGAAAGAAAACGAACGGATCATCAAAGACCAGAATATTGTACTCGAGGCGAAAGTGAGCGAACGCACTGAAGAATTGAAAAGTGCCAATGAAGATCTTAATATTGCGATGAATACCTTGAAGGATGCGCAGACGCAATTGGTGGAATCGGAAAAAATGGCATCGCTTGGTCAGTTGACTGCGGGAATTGCACACGAAATCAATAACCCGATTAACTTTGTTACTGCCAATGTAAGTCCGTTGAAACGGGATATAGCCCTGATCATAGACACACTCGGCAAGTTTGAAGAACTGGCATTGGGCGATGAAATGGATCAGGTGGCCAAAAAACAAAAGGTTGCATCGTTGAAAGAGGATATAGAATACGATTACCTGATGACTGAAATTGATTACCTGCTGAAGGGTATCAGTGAAGGCTCAGAACGTACGGCTGAGATCGTAAAAGGGTTGCGTATTTTCTCGCGTGTAGATGAAGACGATCTGAAAAAAGTAAATATTCATGAAGGCGTCGATTCTTCGATCATCATTGTGAATAGTCTGCTCAACGATAAGATCAAAATTGAAAAACATTACGGCGATTTGCCGTTGGTGGATTGTTATCCGGGTAAGCTCAATCAGGTATTCCTGAATATTATTTCAAACGGTATCCATGCCATCAATAAACATTTTGACGGTAAGTCTGGCGGGATAATTTCAGTTTCTACCAATCAGTTGGGTAAGGATCATGTACAAATTCATATCAAAGACAATGGTATGGGGATGGACGAACAGACCGCCAAGAAAATATTTGAACCATTCTTTACAACGAAAGACGTCGGAGAAGGCACTGGTTTGGGGCTTTCTATCGTGTACAACATTATTAAAAAACATAACGGAACGATTGAGGTGAATTCAGAGCCAGGACTTGGCGCGGAATTTGTGATAACAATCCCTATTAATCAATAATTAAACGAAGTATGAGCGGAAAAATAAAAGTGCTGTATATCGATGATGAAGTGAATAACCTTCATAGTTTTCGTGCGGCCTTTCGTGTCGACTATCAGGTCTACACCGCTAATAGCAGCGAGGAAGCCGCTGCACAATTGAATGCTAATCCGGAAATAGCAGTGATCATCAGCGACCAGCGGATGCCTAATATGACCGGTGTAGAATTTTTTGAAGAGATCCGGGCCACACATCCGTCACCGGTGCGCATGCTCATAACCGGTTATACCGATGTTGAAGCTGTAATTGATGCGATTAACCGTGGTCAGATCTTCCGCTACATTAAAAAACCGTGGTCTGAAATAGATATCAGGTCTGCAATTGAAGAAGGATATAGCTATTACCTTACTTCTTCTTTGCTGACTGAAAAAAATAAAGAGCTCCAGAAAGCATACAACGAACTGGATAAATTTGCCTACAGTGTAACACACGATCTGCGTAGCCCGATTTTAAGCGTGCTGGGCGCTATCAACATTGCGAAGCAAACGGATGATATAAGTGAGATCAAAGAAATGGTGGGATTAATGGAAAAGGCGATGCAAAAGCTGGATGATTTTATTCACAACATTCACGACTATTACAACATGCGCCGCGGCGAGCTGGAAATACGCGATGTAAACTTCGATAATCTGGCTGCACAGCTGAAAGATATGTTTGAGTTGGTAGGCAAGACAAACAACGTAGAGTTCATTATCAATAAAGATGTGCAGTCTGCTTTCAGGAGCGATGAAACTTCTTTGTTGATTATTCTGAATAATCTGCTGTCAAATGCCTTTAAGTACCAGAAGAAAAACATTGCGCATAAGTTTGTGCATGTAGACATCAGTGTAAAAGACAACACGGCAGTCATTACGGTTGCAGATAACGGAATCGGTATACACGAAAACTATCTGGATTATATCTTTGATATGTTTTACAGAGCTACTTCCGAAGAATTTGGATCCGGTTTTGGCCTGTACAATGTAAAAGATGCGCTGAATCGCCTGAACGGCGATATTAAAGTTACCTCCAAGAAAGACGAAGGCACAAGTTTTATAGTAACGATACAGGGCAAATAGAATAAATGGACGCTTCTCAGTTTCATTTCATAGTTATAGACGATAGTTTTTTTGATTGTCGCATCGCTGAAAAAGTTATTCAGAACGTAGGTAATCCTGCGTCTGTAAAGGTTTTTCAGAATGCGGAAGACGCTATTCAATACATCCGGCAGATTGATGATTATTCTGACGGCAAGAAAATAATTCTTTTTGTAGATATCCAGATGCCGCTGATGGATGGTTTTGGGTTTGTGCAGGAGTTTGAGACTTTGCCTGCGGAGGTTAAAGACCGTTATGCATTTTATTTTGTTACTTCTTCCATTAATGAGAATGATATTCGCCGCAGCGTTAATTTCCCTAGCGTGCGGCGGTTTCTAAACAAACCTCTTACAGTAAATGTGGTTAGAGATCTGCTGGAGACTGTATAGATCTAGTGTAGGTCAAAAATTTCTTTCGCCATCTTGAACGTATTGCAATGTGCCGTCACAATCTGGCGTACATCTGCTGAGTAACCTCCTCCCATAGCTACTGCAACTGAAAGTTTTTGCCTGCGGCAAAGAGAAAAAACGATTTCGTCACGATGTTTGCAATCCGTCAGCGAAAGCTTCAGTTTGCCTAATTTATCAGTAGCCAATACATCTACGCCGGAAAGATAAAAGACAAAATCTGGTTGCACAGAAGCAAACAAAGCCGGCAGTTCCCGTTCAAGCATGTTTAAGTAATCGATGCCTGAAGTGCCGTCCGGCAGCCCAATGTCGAGACTGCTGGTTTCCTTCCGGAAGGGATAGTTATGTTGGCCGTGGACGCTAAATGTAAACACACGAGGGTCGTCTTTAAAGATCGCTGCTGTACCGTTTCCCTGATGAACATCCAGGTCAATAATCAAGATCTTTTTTGCCAGTTGATGATGTAATAAATAATGGGCCGCTATCGCAAAATCGTTAAGGAGACAAAATCCTTCGCCTTTATCGGGGAAAGCATGGTGCGTGCCGCCTGCTACGTTGAGCGCAACGCCATTTTGCAACGCGATTAATGCGCAATCGATAGAACCCTGCGCAATCCGGATTTCACGTTCTACCAGTTGAGCCGACAGCGGGAATCCGATGGCCCGCATTTCACGTTCGGTCAGTTGCTGGTTTTTCATCCGGCGCCAATAATCCGCATCGTGTGCACGTAAAATGTCTTCTTCGGCGGCAGGCTGCGGCGCAAATAGATTGGCTTCCGTAATAACTCCTTCATAAATCAGCTGGCCGGGAATGAGTTCATACTTCGCCATGGGAAAGCGATGACCGTCTGGCAGCGGGTGTGCAAAAATGGGATCGTAAGCGATGTATTTCATCAAGTGTAAAAGCGGGGCAAATTTACAGGTTCCGTCATGGAAAACATTGCTACAGAAATGCGGGGGAATTTTATTAAATTTGTCCCCTTGTTCTTTGATAGCTGGTAAATTTTCTATTTACTACTCAGCAACTTAGCGTCTGTTTATTTGAGCAGGCGCAGCTACAAAACCGGGGCCGACTGGTTTTGACAGCATAGGGCAGGGTAAGTAAGCATGCCGTGCGTTGGATAATTAGCACGTAAATCTGAATACCCGAACTTTCAAATGGCAATACTCAGTATGCCATGGCTGCCTAATCAGAGATTAGTGTAACCATTTTGGCCGCCGCGTGTAGTTGCCCATAGCTACTGCCGCCGCCTAAATCAAACAAGAATGGGCTAGGGTTATTTGTTCTGCGCAGATAACGCGAAATTCAAGCAGATAAGAAACAGGTAAGTTTGTCCGGTCCTGTCCTGTTTCCGACAATCGATTCCGGAATAAGCATGTAGAAAGCTTATCGGGCATATGTTTGGACGCGGGTTCGACTCCCGCCGGCTCCACAAAAAAGCGTTCCAGGTCTTGATCCGGAACGCTTTTTTTATTTAATAAGTTGAAAGTCGGCCAACAACTCGACCAGTCTTCTGAGATCATCTAAGAGAAGACCCGGCTATTTAATCTTCGTAGTGTCGATATACGCTTTCGTAGTATCGATATACACTTGATTAGCGTCATTCCATGTCTCTGCTAGCCGATGCGTATCCGAGCAAGTATTGACCGATAGAAGCTGGCTTTCAGGTGCTGCCGGCCAAGGACGAACATACACTTCATATTCGACCCCCATGTCAAACCCAATGCCACAGCCGGCAGCGTAAAGATCTTCCTCATAGACTTTACACTTGGTTGTTTTCTGTTCCCCTTTTAGCCATCTGATAACCTTGAATTCAATTTCATAAAGACCAATTGAATCCCGTAAGTTCCTTACACCTATTACTTCGCCCACAAATACCATCTTGGCGTTCGCCATATGAACCCACATAGACAAAACACAGTCGCAGGCGGTTCCTTTGAAAGTTAGCAGCAGAAGGAGCAGCATTATCAATTTGCGGATTTGCATAGTGTTCGTTTTTACATTGCAATTTTTTTCTAAGCAAACGTATACACTAACAACGATAAATGACATGGCATTTTATTGGGAAATTGAGTCGCTTGTTTTTTGTGTTTTTAGTTACGGTTAAAGCGTCTGTAATCCTTGCTGGGTCTATTGTTAAAGATTTTTCTGGTGAGTAAATAAATACGAGCTTTGTATTGCGTAAGGGAGGTGACTGGCGCTGTTTTAGCTTCACAATCCTAAAAAAATGGCACCAAAATTTCCGAAAGCAACAGGGGTATGGCGGGAACAATTTGTTCCCGCTTTTTTTATTTGTTCCCGTAGAGGAGTAAAAAATCCGGTCCGACGGTTTTGAAAGATCTGATGTTTTGGTTTTGCAGCGTAACATCAAAAAAAGGATGCCGGCTCAATAGAGAGCCGGCATCCTGGTTAAACCACTTGTTCCCTTCTAAAGCACCATTATCTTAACGTGGAATGCATCTTTACCATCGCTGATATAGATTACATAAACGCCACTGGTTACGTTTTCGAGGTTAAACACTGTATGTCCGGATACTGAGATATTTTGTCTTGCAATAACCCTGCCGTTGAGGTCTAATACAGTAATGACAGTGTTGGTCATGTTTTCCGGAGACTCTACGGTAAATGTACCATGAGTTGGATTCGGATAAACCGTAAACTGTCCAGCTGTAATAGGTGAGATTACTGAAGTAGGAGTTGTGACTGCCGGTTTCATTTGACCACAAAGCGGAATGTTGTAGCCAATGAACTGATCACATCCGTCGAATGTTTCGTTAATCAGCGTTACTGCGTCATTCACGTTGGAATAAGAAGGAACAGTAATGTTGTTCGGTCCTAGTTGTCCCGGAATGAGTGCACCGCCCAGCACTTGATTCGCCAGTGTCAGCAGATCAGCGATTGTAGCGTTAGTCGTACCGTTGTTGGTGAGATAGTTGGCTACACTCGGAGTCATTTGGTGTTGCGACATTGCGCCAGAGCTAGAGCTACAAGGCACAGTGGTTGCAGAAGAACCACATCCGGTCGTTGATTGCGTTACCATATAACCTTGCTGTATTGGTATGGTGAGCAAGATGCCATTCTTCATCCGGCCATTTAAAGCCAGTGTAATGGTTTGTGATAACAACACATTGTTGATCCTGCCATTTTTAAGATAGTTGGTCGCAAAACAAGATCCGTTTGTTGTGCTGATGGTACATTGTCCGGTGTAAGTCAAGCCAATTGGTGTACTACCGCCAGGCATCACTGCGTTAACAGTTGCTCCGGAGCCCATTGGTATCAGTATGGATTTAGGTCCAATACCGATGATCATATTGGTGGCGAGCAGCTTGTTGATGAGTGCTGTAGGGCTTGAGTAGAGGGTATCGCCATCGCAGGCTTTTCCATTACCGCCGTAGTAACCTTGTGTGACAGTACAGCCGATCGGGCCGCAATTGTTGACAAGGATTTTTACACTGTCGGTCTTAGTACAACCGTTTGAATTGGTTACAGAGTAAGCCACTTTGTACATACCCGGAGGGACGAGATTTGTGTTAAACTTGCCACCCAGCAGTGTGCCCAGTTGTGGACTAGTCCATGTACCACCTGAAGGTGTAGCTGTGAGCGTAATGATTGCACCTCTACATACTTCCTGATTGGTGAGCGTTAATGTAGGTACTGGATAGGTTGTGTCTGTTACCATGGTTGGTAAGCTAGAACAGCCGTTGATACTTTTACAGATTACCCAGTAGCTAGCAGTTGCATTCAGGTTTGGACTGTAGTTGCTGCCAAAGAATACGCGTGTTGTCAATGACGAGTTGCTATACCATAACAGGCTGTCGCAGTTAACACCGCCGGTAGCAACCATAGTTGGTGAACCCGGACCACAGTGCGCCGCTGGTGTTACGCCAGGAGCAGCAGGACGAGGATTAATCGTAGCTACTACCGGAACAGAAGCACTGAAGCAACCTGCACTGCTCTTACAAGCTACCCAGAAAGTGGTAGTGCTTTGCAAGTGTGGACTGTAGCTAGATCCTGTTGCCACCTGCATGGTGCGTAAAGAATCCTGATACCAGATCAGCGTTTTGCAACTAGTGTCGCTGCTGTTAGCTGTCAAATTTACAACGCCGGTATCACAACGCATGACTGGTGGCGCTGTCGGATTAGCTGGTAATTTGCTGATAGTGCCAATAACCGGAACAGAAGCGCTGTAACAACCCGCACTGCTCTTACAAGCTACCCAGAATTTGGTAGTGATTTGCAGGCTTGGACTGTAACTAGCTCCCGTTGCCACTTGCATGGTCCGTAAAG
>NZ_QKTW01000008.1 GCF_003236175.1 Taibaiella soli
CCGCACCTATGCAGGAAATGACGTCTTTTGCAACAGCGAACATCTTTACTGCGTCATCAGAAAAGACATCATCCCCCGCATAGGGAAGCAACCGCAAAACATGCCCGAACCTCTACTTTAGACATGTACGGTTTTGGGGAGGACGTCAACATGCCCGAACCTCTACTTTAGACATGTACGGTTTTGGGGAGGACGTCAAAGTCGACCTACCTGTAGATATAGGTGGACCTACACTTAGGGATAGCTGGACCTACACTTAGGGGTAGCTGGACCTACACTTAGGGATAGGTAGACCTACACTTAGGGGTAGCTGAACCTACACTTAGGGATAAGTAGACCTACACTTTGGGATAGCTGGACCTACACCTGGGGATGGTAGACCTACACTTTGGAGTAGCTGGACCTACACTTAGGGATAGCTGGACCTACACTTAGGGATAACTGGACCTACACTTAGGGATAGCTGGACTTACACTTAGGGATAGGTAGACATTTTGATTTGATAGGTTCACCTATCAATACCGGCGCGAGCGTTAGCGTAGCGCTCGCCAGTAAAAGATTGGCAAGATGCCCTCGCACAATGCTTCGACTCCGCTCAGCATGACAAACACCCGTTGTCGTAAAATGAGTGTCATCCCGATGACGACGAAGGAGGAAGTGGGGATCTGATTTCGCGCTCCCGGCGAGCAAGCACACGTACAGTTGAGCGAAGTCTCCCGACTTCGTTCCAGCGGACGCGGTCTCCTGACCGCAGCAATCCGGTCAGGAGACCGGTTTCCACTACAACAAAGTCAGAGACTTTGCTGAACGGAGGTAGCTGGACCTATACTTATGGATAGGTGGACCTTTTGATTTGATAGGTTCACCCATCAATACTGGCGCGAGCGTTAGCGTAGCGCTCGCCAGTAAAAGATTGGCAAGATGCCCTCGCACAATGCTTCGACTCCGCTCAGCATGACAAACACCCGTTGTCGTAAAATGAGTGTCATCCCGATGACGACGAAGTAGGAAGTGGGGATCTGATTTCGCGCTCCCGACGAGCAAGCACACGTACAGTTGAGCGAAGTCTCCCGACTTCGTTCCAGCGGACGCGGTCTCCTGACCGCAGCAATCCGGTCGGGAGACCGGTTTCCACTACAACAAAGTCAGAGACTTTGCTGAACGGAGGTAGCTGGACCTATACTTATGGATAGGTGGACCTTTTGATTTGATAGGTTCACCTATCAATACCGGCGCGAGCGTTAGCGTAGCGCTCGCCAGTAAAAGATTGGCAAGATGCCCTCGCACAATGCTTCGACTCCGCTCAGCATGACAAACACCCGTTGTCGTAAAATGAGTGTCATCCTGAGCGGAGTCGAAGGATTTTTTTAATTATCACGCCAGAAAAAAGAGGAAGCCCACATGATGTGAGCTTCCTCCAATGACGTATGAACGTATTAACCTATAAACTTATCAACCTGGCATCTAAGCCAGCCTTCCTCTCTTAATCTCATCCACCACCTGCGGATCCAGCAGTGTGCTGATATCTCCTACATTATCGAGTTCACCTTCAGCTATTTTGCGCAGAATGCGGCGCATAATTTTGCCACTGCGCGTTTTCGGAAGCCCGCTTACAAACTGGATTTTATCTGGCTTTGCAATGGGTCCGATGATGCGGGCCACTGTTTGTGCAATGTCTTTGCGAGTCAGACTTTCGTCGCCATGTGCACTGGTATAAACGACATAAGCATAAATACCCTGCCCTTTCACCTCGTGCGGATAACCCACCACTGCGCTTTCTACCACGCCAGCATGCATATTGATGGCGTTCTCTACTTCGGCAGTACCAATACGGTGCCCGCTCACATTCAGCACATCGTCTACGCGCCCTGTGATACGATAGTTACCATCTTCATCGCGATAGCTGCCATCACCGGTAAAATACATATCGTCATAAGTCGCGAAGTAATTCGTACGCATACGCTCGTGATCGCCGTAAGTGGTGCGCAACATTCCGGGCCAAGGGAATTTGACACAAAGATTACCACCCACATTCGGGCCTTCTATTTCTTTACCATTTTCATCCATAAGCACAGGTTGTATACCTGGCAGCGGCAGAGTTGCCCAGCCTGGCTTTGCCTTGGTAACACCAGCAAGATTCGAAATCAGAATACCTCCATTCTCTGTTTGCCACCAGGTATCTACAATCGGACAACGGTTTTTGCCAATGTTGTCATCAAACCAATGCCAGGCCTCCTCATTGATCGGCTCACCAACACTGCCCAATACTTTTAGACTACTAAGATCTGCCTGCTGCACCGGACCCAGGCCAAAACCCATGAGGCTGCGGATTGCCGTCGGTGCTGTGTACAGAATATTTACCCGGTATTTGTCTACAATTTTCCAGAAACGGCCAGCATCCGGCCAGGTTGGAATTCCTTCAAATATAAGACTGGTGGCACCCGCGCAAAGCGGCGCGTAAACAATATAACTGTGTCCTGTAATCCAGCCGATATCCGCCGTACAGAAATGAATATCTCCCGGGTTGTATTGAAACACATTCACGAAAGAATACGTAGTGTATACCATATAGCCGCCCACCGTGTGCACCACCCCTTTAGGTTTGCCTGTAGAACCAGAAGTATACAGGATAAATAGTGGGTCTTCCGCATCCATTTCTTCCGCCGGACAATCGGGATTACCCATTGTTTCCACAAATTTCACTTCGTCTTCCCACCATACGTCGCGGCCTTTAATCATGCTCACCGGAGTACGGGTACGCGTAAGCACAATCACTCTTTTCACAAAATGACATTGCACCAATGCATCGTCAATTACTGATTTCAGCGGAACATCCTTATTACCACGAAAAGCACCGTCACTTGTCACAATATATTCGGCCTGTGCATCCTGCAAGCGATCCGCAATACTTTGCGCACTGAAACCACCAAAAATCACAGAATGAATAGCACCGAGGCGCGCACATGCCAGCACCGCAATGGCCAGTTCCGGCACCATGCCCATGTAAATACAGACACGATCGCCTTTCTTGACGCCATTATTTTTCAGCACATTGGCAAACTGCACAACTTTATTATATAATTCCCGGTAAGTAAGCACCCGGTGACGATCTTCGGGATCATTGGGTTCCCAGATAATTGCAGGTTTATTACCTGAAGTCTCTAAATGGCGATCCAGGCAGTTCTCTGTAATATTGAGCCTGCCTCCCTGAAACCATTTTATATTCGGTTCCTTAAAATTCCATTCCAGGACTTTATCCCATTTTTTCCGCCAGTAAAAAGAGGAAGCAACGTCTCCCCAAAAACCCTCGGGATCGTCTACGCTTCTTTTATATGCCGCCTGATATTCGTCAAATGATTTTATCTGAAAAGGATATGACATCTCTATAGTAATTGTGGTTTGAAGTTAAGTTAATTGGTCAAAAAGTTGAAAGCTCAAATCAGTCGCTATTTACGCATTGACCAATTAACTCATTAACGATTTAACCAATTACCGGCATAAAATGTTAAATTGAAATAGGAATTACCCAAACCTTTCGTTCATGGACTTTAAAGATTATTACGAAATACTCGGTGTAGATAAAAAAGCCAGTCAGGACGAGATCAAAAAAGCGTTCCGCAAACTGGCGGTAAAATATCATCCCGATAAAAGCAACGGAGACAAGGCTGCAGAAGAAAAATTCAAAGAGATCAACGAAGCTTATGAAGTACTAGGCGATCCGGAGAAAAGAAAAAAGTACGATACACTGGGTGAAAACTGGCGCACCTATCAGCAATCGGGCGCGCAAGGCGGATTTGACTGGTCGCAGTTTCAACAGCAGGGAGGTGCGGGTCAGCATTATCAATATCAGGGCACGGGCGGATTTGGCGAACAAGATTTTTCAGATTTCTTCAGTTCTATTTTCGGCGACATGGGTGGTCGTTTCCGTCAGCAAAGACAATCGGGCTTTCCGGGACAGGATTACCAAACCGATATCACGCTTACGTTGGAAGAAGCTTTTAATGGTAGTACACGAATCATAGAACTTGATGGCAATAAAATCAGGCTCAATCTGAAACCTGGCATTAAAGACGGGCAAGTACTGCGACTTCCCGGGAAAGGAGGAAAAGGTTCCGGCGGCGGAAAAGCCGGTGATCTTTACGCAAACATTTTTGTACGGCCACATCCACTTTTTGAACGACAGGAAAACAACCTGAAACAGACAATCAGCGTTGATCTCTTTACTGCAGTACTCGGCGGCGACACCGAAGTGCAAACGCTTACAGGCCGACTAAAGGTTAAGATCAAAGCAGGCACTCAAAGCAGCGGCGCATTACGATTGAAAGGAAAAGGAATGCCAGTGTATAATGAATCGGGGCACTTCGGAGACATGATTTTAGAAATTAAAGTTTCCATTCCGGAACATCTTACAGACGAACAACGACAACAATTTGAAACGCTGCGCAACAGCTTTCATTCGAAATAAATCATCTTTTCATCTTAAAAGACTTTACGGTTATGAACATTGTCGTTTATGAAAGAAGATCGAGCGAAGCGATCGAAGATTTTTCAAAAGCCGTAACTGACACAGAGCTGCGATACTATGCAAGCAGCCTTATGGACCTGGGTATTGGCAGCATGGACGAAATTCAAGGGGCTATTGGCCGCGCCATGCAGATTTGTAGCACGCTGCATGTTCCCGCCCGATCACACTTCAAGGTCATCTACCTCTACAAGAACGGCACTTTAATTACAGACTGGAGATTATCTGAAATGGCCCGGAAATTAGTATTACTCAATGCAGATCCTGCAAATCCTGTTGTTGCCAAAATACAGCTACGCCTGCTTAATGGCCTGTAGCTGGCATAAAATTTGCATAAGACCAATTGCTGTTGTTCATCTTCATTTGTCGGGGTAATGCCCGCGGCAATTGTGCATCGTCAACCGTAAATTTGTAACACACACAAAACAATTATCTATGCGCTGGAGAGGTGAACGCGAAAGCGAGAATGTAGAAGACCGTCGTGGTATAGGCGGGGGCAAAATTATTGGCGGGGGCATCGGAGCCATTATCATCGCTGTGATTGTTTATTTTCTGGGCGGCAATCCCAATTCCGTTCTACAATCAGCACAACAATCCGCGCCGGTTTCTCACACCATGCCTGTAGCTGCGGACGACAGTCTGAAAGAGTTTTCTGCTGTAGTGCTCGGCTATACCGAAGACGTGTGGACCAAACTATTTGCCGAACAAAACATGCAATACAAAAAACCGACGCTCGTGCTTTTCACAGGCAGTGTGCAAAGTGGCTGCGGTGGCGCCAGCGCAGCGACAGGTCCGTTTTATTGTCCGCTCGATCAGAAAGTGTATTTAGATCTATCGTTCTTTCAAGAGCTGCGGGATCGCTTTCGTGCGCCGGGGAATTTTGCAATGGCTTATGTGATAGCACATGAAGTGGGCCATCACGTACAGAAACTATTAGGTATTTCAGACAAAGTACATGCATTACAACAGCGCACTAATGAAGCTGGTGCTAATAAGCTATCTGTAAAACTGGAACTGCAGGCTGATTTTTTTGCAGGTGTATGGGCGCATCATGCGCAGGAAATGAAAGATATTCTTGACCCAGGTGATATTGAAGCTGCATTGGCGGCTGCCAATGCTATTGGTGATGATCGCCTGCAACAGGAAGCACAAGGTTATGTTGTACCGGATGCATTTACCCATGGCACTTCTGCACAGCGTATGTATTGGTTTAAGAAAGGATTTGATACAGGTGATATGGCCAAAGGTGATACTTTTGCCGATAATACACTAAATTAGTTAAAGGGTTAAAATGGTAAATGGTTAANNTTAACCATTTACCATTTTAACCTTTTAACCGCAAAAGAACGCTATGTTAACTAGACCAAAAAAAGGTGAATTCGCTCCCAACTATTCAGATTATATCAATAAAACGGAAGGTGAAAATGTAGCTGATCTGATTGCTAATTACAGCGGGCTGCTGAATCAATTTGTAAACGATCTTCCGGAGCATAAAGCTAACTATGCGTATGCGCCTGGCAAATGGACGGTGAAAGATGTACTGCAGCATTTGCTTGATGCAGAGCGGATATTTACTTATCGCGCCCTGCGTTTTGCACGAAAGGACAGTACAATGTTGCCGGGCTTTGAAGAAGACATGTATGCCGCCAATGCCAACGCCGCACAGCGCAGTCTGCAAAGTCTGAAAGAAGAGTTTGTTTCGGTGAGAAAAGCAACTGATCTTTTTTTCGCATCCCTCAGAGACGAGCAACTACAACAAAAAGGCACGGCCAATAATTATTCCACAACAGTACAGGCACTGGCGTTTGTAGTGTTCGGTCATTTACTGCATCATAAACAAATTTTGGAAGAACGATATCTGCAATAATCCAGAAGACCTCACAAAATTGTGGGGTCTTTTTTTTATTGACCACCCTCCGTGCTTTTCACCTTTAGGAAGAAATTAATACCGTTAGGAGATGGCATTTGGCGATATCTTCTAAGTATTCGATATTTACAACACTTCCCTACACTTCTCTCTCTAGCCCTTTCCTACTGCGGTTCTACCCAAACAACAAACTACAAACATTTAAGGTTCATCCGCAAACAGAATTCTTATGAAGAAACTTTACCTCGCATTGGGATTATTATCCGGCGCTGCAACACTACACGCGCAAACAAATTCAATCGATATTTCGTCTGCACAGCAAACTAATCCGGCAAGCGGAAAATGGAAGGTAATAGCAATGTCTGCCGACATGCAAAATGCCTATTGCTACGGCAATACTAACGGACCTGCGGCTCCACAGTCGGGCGCTACCGCGGTTTCACCCGTAATTATCGGACAAGATGCATTGGTATTGACCAATGACATTGTCGACTGGTCTCCTAACGGCGGTACTTTTTTAAGCTGTTTCCAGTATAATACGGTCTATACCTCGCAACCCTCAGTGAAGAACAATACAAATTGTACGATGACTATTCAGCGGCGCTTCTATGTTTGCAGTGACACCGCCCAACTGATTAACATCAACCTTCCGGCAGTCTGCGACGATTATATCCTGAGCGCCACGATGGACGGCAGTACGGTACTCTTTACCAATACGTCATCCAATCCAAGTTTTCCTTCTGCAGTTACAATTAATAGCACTCAATACGTGACACCTGGCCCGCATACCATAGAAGTAGTATGTGCGAATAACGAAGATCCTGTTCCTAATTATTATTATGTTGGCGGTGCCATGCGCCAATGGAATCCTTTTGGCGTGATGCTTACTGGTAATATCACTACAGCTGCGGGCAACATACTCTATGATACAATACCTCCTGCGATGCCAGTTATCATCGGTAACCCAACTATAACCAGCGGCCAATCTGCTACCCTATCCAATGCAGCAGGCAACGGTACCTGGTTCTCTTCGAACACTGCTGTTGCAACCGTTTCACAAACTGGTGTAATAACCGCGATAAATGCAGGTACGACTGTTATCAGTTACACAAACTCACATTATTGCCCTAACCAAACCAGCAAAACCATAACTGTCGAAAACCCTGCGGGTATCAATACACCAATTGCAACTGGCAATACTCAGTTATTGCAAAATGCTCCGAATCCATTCAATGGTAAAACCATCATCGAGTATTTTGTAACAACAATAAAAAGCGGTGCCTGTATCTGCGTTTATGATCTTAATGGCAAGGAGCTGCAACGCCTACCCATTGCGTCTGCTGGCAAAGGTTCAGTTGTAATTAATGACGATCTAATGCCATCTGGCATATATCTGTATTCATTGATTATAGATGGCCAGAAAATTGGCACAAGACGCATGACTTTAATTAAATAAACACAGCATTACGAAAGATGCTTTTATGTTCAATAAAGAAAAAACGCTCTCAACAATATGTTGAGAGCGTTTTCCTTTTTATGAATTTGTGTACTGGCTTATTCGCCGCCACCTTGCATTTTCTTCAGATCATCCTGCGTCAGTTCTGTAAAGCCTTCTGTTGACAACGCAAATACAGAATCCGGAACTGCTGTGGTAGAAACTTCTTTAGCTGTCATTTTTATCTTCAGCGGACCTTGCGAAATTTCATATTCCAACGGGAAACCTTTTAATCCTTTAAACATTGCAGACTCTTTCGTTTTACCCATCACAGTTGATACAATCTTATCCGTATACCAAACTTCTGTCTTTACGTCTTCGTCTTTAATGTGCATTGTAATAACTGCCTTTTTACAATCATAGCCAGCGATACTTTTAGTCTCGTTCACATATTCGATTTTAGGTTCGGCATTACCCTTCTGCAGTTTTTCGAGATCAGCAGTAGTAGATTTGAGGAAGTATTTCTGACCCATCTGGTCTACTGTCATGAGCATGCCTTTATTGTCGGTCATCACTTTAGTAGTGCCCATACCAGAACTCGTCTCACTCATGGATTTATCTTTCTTGAAATACACTTTCGTCTCCATATTCCCTACCATTGACGCAGCTTCAGCCGGCAAACCCTGAATATCCATCGTGTAAGTAACTGTTCCTTCTTTTACCTGCGCCTGACTAATGATAGTAGAACTAACAATAAGTGCTGCAATTGCTAAAAACTTTTTCATTTTTCTCTTTTTAGGATTTTGCCCAAAGATGGGACTATTATGATAAAGAATAAATGTTTGACAAAAAAATAGTTTTTACACAATAAAAAATATGTTTCTAAATGACTAAAAGCGCGCGAAATACGCGTTAAAATCCATTAATTTTATATCATATCCATTCCTCTTATGAAATCCAAACATCGGAGATTGCTCGTCTTTCTCTCCCTTCTTTTCTTAGCCGCCTGCCAAGGCACAAAAAATGAAGTAAAAGTAACATCCAGGAATTTTGAGGACGAAATTGAACAACAGCAGAATCTGGAGTTCAATTTCAACAAAGACATCTATCCCGACAGCCTGCTACAACACTGGGACAGCACACAGTACATCGAGTTTACACCGAAGATCAAAGGGATGTTTAAATGGAACAGTTCCAGCCAACTGGTCTTTTCGCCTGAAAACAGATTTGATCCCGGCACGGAATACACGGCACATATCACTAAGGACGTATTGAAGTACAGCAAAAAACAGTATCCGGTAGACAACAAGCAGGATTTCCATTTTCATACGGCGCCACTACGCATCATGGAATCGCATGCATCATGGACGCGCGGACAAAACATGGCAAACGTAGTAGTACAGATGGATTTGTCGTTTAACTACGACATCAAAGTGTCTGATATTGCCACGCATCTCAAATTAAGCAGCAATGGACAAGCATTAAATTTCTCAACCGTAAACAATGGCGAAGGACGCGTAGTCTCCCTGCAATTTATGCCCGTGAATGATAAAGACCAGGAAACGCCCATAAAAATTGACCTGCTGAAAGGGGTACCCGTATTGCATAGCAAGTACATCACCGCACGGGATACTTCGGTCAACGAAAATGTGCCTTCGCGCTTTAATCTTGCAGTAAGCGGTATTGATGCCGAACACACCGGTACTGAAGGTATTGTCACGGTAAATACTTCACAACCATTGCTGGAAGATGGCCTGAAAAGTTTCATCACAATTTCACCAGCGGTCAATTTTGATATAACGCTGAATGATGCTGGCTTTACGATCACAAGTAAAGAATTTAAAGCAGATCAGACCTATGATCTCATCATCTCAGATAAGTTGCAAGGCGCATTTGGCGGACGTTTCAAAGGTGACCACACAGAACAGATACGCTTCGGCAAGCTGGAACCACAGGTACAGTTTATCAATGCAAAAGGCATGTATCTTTCTTCGCAGGGCTATAAAAATCTTTCGCTCAATATTGTGAATGTACCTTCTGTACAGGTTTCTGTGATCAAGGTATATGAAAACAACCTGGAGCAATTCCTCCGCAAAGATCGTCACTACAGTTACGGATACAACAATGATGAGGATGAGAGCGTCGATGACGGCGGCAGTTACGAATACTACAATACCGAAAATCTGGGCGACACCATCTTCACGAAAGTGTACGAAACATCAAAGCTTCCGGCGCAGAATGCAGCAAAGGTTTTGCACCTTGATTTTCAGGATAAGATCAAAGACTACAATGGCATTTATGTAATCACTGTTGCGTCTAAAGATCATTACTGGATTCAGGATTCCAAGATCCTTTCTATTTCTGACGTTGGGCTGATTGTGAAAGAAGAGAAAGATAACATGTATGTGTTTGCCAACTCTATTAAAACAACGAACGCACTCTCCGGCGTGAAAGTCTCATTTGTAAGTACAAACAACCAGAAAGTATACACAGCCACTACTGATGCGGAAGGCATGGCGGTGTTTAGCGACATCAGCAAAACAGCTCCAGGCTTTACTGTGGGATTGATCACGGCAAAACTCAATAATGAGTTCAGCTTTGTGTGGCTTGATCAGGCAAAGATTGAAACATCGAGATTTGATGTTGGCGGCAGAATGACCAGCCCGACTAACCTGAATGCCTGGATCTACGCCGAGCGAAATCTCTATCGCCCGGGAGAAACGATACATGTAAGTGGTGTAGTGCGTACTGAAGCATGGGAAAAACCAGGTGAAATTCCGGTGAAGTTAAAACTGGTAATGCCGAATGGTAAAGAGTTTGCGACGATGCGCAAAATACTGAACGATCAGGGCGCCTGTGAAACGATGTTCAACATTCCAAATTCGGCGCCTACGGGAACTTATGTACTGAATATGTATACCGGTAATGACGTGCTGCTCAACAGTTACAATTTCAGCATTGAAGATTTTGTACCGGACCGTCTGAAATCAGCACTCACAATTGATCGTAAAGAATATAGTCCGGGCAACAATGTCATTGCTTCTGTACAAGCCGATAATTTATTCGGTACGCCAGCGGCAAATCGTGATTATCAAATGCAGCTGAACATGGACAAAGCTACATTTGAAGCCAAAGGTTATGACGATTATACGTTTGAAATTAAAAACGACTTTCTGTTCCAAACCGTTTTCCGCGAGGGTAAAACTACCGAAACCGGACACGCTGAGGAAACATTTACCTTACCGGTAGATATGATGGACGCGGGTATGCTGAAAGGTAATATCATGGCATCTGTATTTGATGAAACGGGTCGCCCGGTACATCGTTACGAACACTTCGACGTGTACACGCAACCTTATTATCTCGGCCTCAAGGCGCCTAGTGATTACACCAGCACCAAATCACCTTATCGCCTGAGCCTCGTTGCGCTTGATAAAAACGGCACACCGCAAAATGGTGTAGCAGCACAGATCGTCATTCTGAAAAAAGACTGGCACACCGTAATACAACAGGACGGAAACCGCTACCGTTACGTATCACAACAAGAAACAAAGATTGTAGCGCAGGAAAACATTACGATCAACGGTGCCAACGGCAGCTATGCCTACACACCAACGTTGAGTGGTGATTATGAAATCCGCTTATCGTTGCCGGATCGCAACAGCTTTGTCTCTTATACATTCTATGCCTGGGGTTGGGGCGATACACAATACAATTCATTTGACGTAAACAATGAAGGCAATGTGGAAATCAAGGCAAACAAAGACAAGTATGCAATTGGCGAAAACATGCACCTACTCTTCACTACACCGTTTGAAGGCAAAATGCTGGTAACAGTAGAGCGCGACAAAATGATCCGCCACTATTATCTCACCACTAAGGACAAATCCGCTTCACTCGACATGAAAGCTGATGATGTATGTGTGCCGAATGTCTACATCACCGCGACACTCTTCCGTGCCATGGATGGCTCAAGCATGCCACTTACGGTAGCGCATGGTTACAAATCTGTAACGGTAGAAAATGTACGCAATCATATTCCTGTTACGGTAACGATGGCGGAGAAATCACGCTCTAAAACCAAACAGACCATTACTGTAAGAACCACACCGGGCGCATATGTAACGATTGCAGCAGTAGACGAAGGTATTCTGCAGGTAAAGAATTATAAAACGCCTGATCCTTACGAATATTTCTATCAGAAAGTAGCACTTGCTGTAAACAGCTATGATATCTATCCGTTCCTCTTGCCAGAAATAAAAACCACCCGAAGCAGTACCGGCGGTGATGGCAGCGGTGACGACGGATCGTTGCGTGTCAATCCTATGTTTGTCAATCGCATCAAAAACGTTTCGTTCTGGAGTGGTATTGTACAGGCAAACAGCAGTGGTATCGTACGCTATGACATAGACGTGCCGCAATTTTCCGGTGATATCCGTGTGATGGCGGTTGCTTATAAAGACAAAGGCTTTGGCGGCGCCGATCAGCATATGAAGATTGCCGATCCAATTATTATCAGCGCAGGCTTACCACGTTTCCTCAGTCCGAAAGATGAGGTGACCATGCCAATAACATTGAGCAACACAACCACAAAAGAAGCCGTGGCAACGATTACAACTACTGTAAGCGGTCCGTTGTCCATCAACGGCAGCAGCACACAGCAAGTAACCATTCCCGCTAATCGCGAACAACGTGCAGTCTATAATATTTCAGCGTTAGAAAATATCGGTGCAGGCAAGGTTACTATTACCGTAAAGGCGTTTGGCGAAACATTCACAAACGAAACAGACATCAGTATTCGTCCTCCGGCATCTTTACAAAAAATTACGGGCAGCGGCACTGCTTCTGAAAGCAAAATCACTACCATTAATCCAGTGGCTAATTTCCTTGCTGGTACTGCTTCGGGAAAACTGATTGTGAGCAAATCGCCATTGGTGCAATTCTCGAAAAGCATTTCAGATCTGGTTCAATATCCTTATGGCTGCGTAGAACAAACTACATCTGCTGCGTTCCCTCAGTTGTATTATGCAGACCTTGTCAAAGCAATTTATGGACAGGAAAATAAAGACCTGAATCCAGCATATAACGTGCAGCAGGCAATTGCGAAACTGCAATCCATGCAGATGTCGAACGGTGCACTCTCCTACTGGCCAAGCGGTGGCTATGAAAGCTGGTGGGGCAGCATCTACGCTTGTCACTTCCTGATTGAAGCGCGCAAAGCAGGTTACGATGTCAATAGCAATACGATCGACAAATTGCTGCAGTATATGAAGATGAAATTGCAGAAGAAAGAAACGGAGATCTATTACTACAACAGCAATCTGAAAAAAGAAATTGCACCGCGTGAAGTCGCCTATTCCCTTTATGTTTTGGCACTTGCAGGACAGCCGCAACCTGCAACGATGAACTATTACAAAAGCAATTCAGGCATGCTGAGCATGGACAGCAAATACCTGCTTGCTGCTGCTTATACCCTTTCCGGGCAAGCGCTGCAGGCGAAACAAATACTACCAGCTTCATTTACCGGGGAGAAGGCGAACACAGCGTCTGGCGGCAGCTTCTATTCCTATATCCGGGACGAAGCGATTGCATTGAATGCATTGCTCGACATAGATCCAAACAATCCGCAGGTGGGTATTATGACACGCCAGTTATCAGAACAACTGCTGCATGAGCGTTATCTGAGCACACAGGAAAACGTATTCAGCATTCTGGCGTTAGGTAAAGTGGCGCGTAAATCAAATGCAACGACTGCCACCGCGAAAGTGCTGGTAAATGGTAAATCTGTCGGCATTGCAAATGGCACAAACATTTCAGTCAACTTCAAACCATTTATCGGACAGCCATTACAGATTCAGACAAGCGGCAAAGGCGACTACTACTATTTCTGGGAAGTAAAAGGCATTACTGCGGATGGCAGCTTTAAAGAAGAAGACAGCTACCTGAAAGTACGCCGCAGTTATTTCAACAGATTGGGCAATCCACTTACCGGCAATACATTTTCACAAAATGATCTTGTTGTAGTAAAAATCACACTCAATGCACAATACAACAACACGATCGACAATGTGGTAATCACAGACATGCTGCCTGCCGGTTTTGAAATTGAGAACACACGTCTAACCGAAATGCCGGATATGAAATGGATTAAAAACGAAACAACGCCAGATTACCTCGATATCCGTGATGACCGCATCAATATGTTTACATCAGTAAACGACAGCACGCAGACATTCTATTACATGGTCCGCGCCGTATCACCGGGTACTTACCAGCAAGGTCCCGTAATGGCAGACGCAATGTACAACGGCGTTTATCATTCGTATAATGGTGCGGGAGTGATTAAAGTGGTAGAGAAATAAATTTAGGCGCATTCCGGTGAAGGAATTACTTTCCTTCACCGGAATCAACACCAATGAGTAAAGAATACTTTGTTTACATCCTGGAATGTCGTGACAAAAGCTATTATACGGGTATCACCGAAGATCTGACCAAGCGAACGTATGACCATAATGATGGCAGAGACTCCTTATGTTATACATACAGCAGACGGCCAGTTACACTGAAATACTTTTGTCGTTTTATGGATCCCCGTCAAGCCATCGCTTTTGAGAAACAGATAAAAGGTTGGAGTCGGAAAAAGAAAGAAGCGCTGATAAACGAAAACATTGATTTGCTTCGCAAATTAGCTGAATGTAAAAATGAAAGTAGTCACCAGAATAAAGGCATCGACGACTCGCAACATAACAAATGCAGCTAACACATGTTTAAGCGAACACAGGATGTAGTAAAATAAGTGTCACCATGAGCCAAGACGAAGGGCCAAAACACAATGCTTCGACTACGCTCAGCATGACAAATGCGACTAACACAGGTTTAAGCGAATACGGGGTGCAGTAAAATAAGTGTCACCCTGAGCGGAGGCGAAGGGCCAGGCACAATGCTTCGACTAAGCTCAGCATAACAAATGCAGCTAACACATGTTTAAGCGAACACAGGATGTGGTAAAATAAGTGTCACCCTGAGCGGAGGCGAAGGGCCAGGCACAATGCTTCGACTAAGCTCAGCATAACAAATGCAGCTAACACATGTTTAAGCAAACACAGGATGTGGTAAAATAAGTGTCACCTGAGCGGAGGCGAAGGGCCAGGCACAATGCTTCGACTACGCTCAGCATAACAAATGCAGCTAACACATGTTTAAGCGAACACAGGATGTGGTAAAATAAGTGTCACCCTGAGCGGAGGCGAAGGGCCAGACACAATGCTTCGACTACGCTCAGCATAACAAATGCAGCTAACGCATGTTTAAGCGAACACAGGATGTAGTAAAATAAGTGTCACCATGAGCCAAGACGAAGGGCCAAAACACAATGCTTCGACTACGCTCAGCATGACAAATGCGACTAGCACATGTTTAAGCGAATACGGGATGTGGTAAAATAAGTGTCACCCTGAGCGGAGGCGAAGGGCCAGGCACAATGCTTCGACTAAGCTCAGCATAACAAATGCGACTAACACATGTTTAAGCGAACACGGGGTGTGGTAAAATGAGTGTCACCATGAGCGGAGGTGAAGGGCCAGGCACAACGCTTCGACTACGCTCAGCATGATAAACATGAATGAAAAGATCTAATGAAAATCAAACTAAAAAAACTAGCAAAATGGAGTGGCATCAGCATTATCAGTGCTGTGCTACTCTTCTTTTTACTGGATCTTATTTTCCCACTAAAAGCAGATGTCGAATATGCACCCGTTATTATGGCAAAAGACGGAACGGTACTGCATGCATATATCACCAAAGATCAGCAATGGCGCATGAAAGCACGTCTGGACGAGATCACGCCACAACTCAGAGAAGCAATACTCTTTAAAGAAGACAAACATTTCTATCATCACTATGGCGTAAATCCGCTAGCCGTCGGCAGAGCTGTCATCAACAACATTTTTCATCTGCGGCGCACCTCCGGCGCATCCACTATTACCATGCAGGTAGCGCGCATGTTGGATCGCAAGCCACGTAATTACTGGAACAAATGCGTGGAGATGTTTAGAGCCATACAGCTAGAGAAAGATTATTCCAAAGAAGAAATACTGCAGTTGTATCTAAACCTCGTTCCTTACGGGTCAAATATACAAGGGGTAAAAGCGGCATCTATTCTGTATTTCAACAAAACACCAGATCAGCTTTCATTAGCAGAACTTACTGCGCTAAGCATCATCCCAAACAGACCCAACTATCTCGTTATCGGAAAAGACAATGACCGCATTATCGCAGAACGAAACAAATGGCTGCACCGTTTTGAAGCAGCACACCTTTTCCCCGAAACAGTAATACAGGATGCATTACAGGAGCCACTCACGGCATCGCGCCATGCAGCACCAGATGGCATGCAGCAATTCTCCTGGCGCATGCGTAACGTCTATCCTGCCGCTACGGAAATACATACTACAATTGATCCTGCAGTACAGAAAAAAGCAGAAGACATTACTACCAACTACAGCAAAACACTGAATCTGCAGGGAGTATATAACGCCGCTGTTTTCATCGTCGACAACCAGACGCATCAGGTACTGGCCTACATTGGCTCTCCGGATTTTGAAGACAGCTTTCATCAGGGACAGGTAGATGGCGTACGTGCAGTACGCTCACCGGGCAGCGCGTTAAAACCATTGCTGTACGGCCTCGCATTTGATAACGGAATCAATACGCCTAAAACAATCATCGCCGACGTCCCAGTTAATTTCAAAGGTTATGCACCTGAAAATTATGACCTCGCTTTTCATGGTAATGTAACTGTCGAAGATGCACTAAGACAATCACTGAATATCCCGGCAGTTAAAACGCTTAATGATCTAAGCGTAAAAACATTTACCGAAAGTCTTGTAAAATGTGGTTTTGCATCTATCTGGCACGACCGCAAAAAAATGGGACTGTCTATGATCCTTGGCGGCTGCGGCGTGCGGCTTGATGAAATGACTAATCTATATTCATGCTTCGCCAACAACGGCGAGTACAATGCATTGCAATGGACGGTACCCGATAGCGTCTGGCACGATAAAAAAATCATCAGATGTTTGCCAGAGGGAACAAAAATTATTTCCCCTGCATCAACATACATGCTCACCAAAATCCTTTCGGAATTGCATCGCCCGGACCTGCCAAATCTTTTTGATCATGCAGGCAATATTCCACGCATCGCATGGAAAACAGGCACCTCTTACGGCAGAAAAGATGGCTGGAGTATTGGTTATAATAAGCGCTACACAATCGGCGTATGGACGGGTAATTTTTCAGGTGCAGGGGTGGCAGGATTGAGCGGCGCCGGCACAGCAACACCATTGCTTTTTCAGCTCTTCAATTCCATTGATCATAACGCAAGTAATGAATGGGTACAACCACCTCAGGATGTGGCTTTCCGGCTGGTATGTGCACGTACAGGCATGCTGCCGAATGATTTCTGCAACGAACAAGTTACCGATCTCTACATTCCCGGCGTATCAAAAAATGAAGTGTGCAATCACATGAAAGAAGTATGGATTTCGGCCGACAGTAAATTTAGCTACTGCACTTCTTGTCTTCCGGTAAATGGTTACATCACCAAACTGATGCCGAATATTTCGCCGGAAATGGCTGTGTATAATACCGTGCATCACATCCCGTATGAAAAAATCCCACCGCACAATCCCTCCTGCACGCGCACGTTCGAAGGACAGGCGCCAATGATCAATTCATTACAAAATGAAATGACCTACCTCATCATCGACAAAGGACAGCAGCAATTGCAGCTTTCCTGCGCTACCGCTAATGATGTGCAGACAGTGTACTGGTATATCAACGATCAGTTTTTCGGCAGTTGCCGTTCCAACGATAAATTATTTTTTGCGCCTGCCGATCCGAAGGTAAAAATCTCCTGCACCGATGATAAAGGCCGCACCAGCAATATCCAGATCAAGGTAAAATTTATGTAGTCTTCTTTTCTGCCTGTTGCCAACCGATGAGCACAACACCGACAATCACCAGCAATGTACCACCGACCTGTGCCGCAAATATGGGCTCACCCAGTATCCAATGCGCCTGCAATATCGTGGATACCGGTCCGATACTCGACACTATAGCAGCATTATTGGCGCCAATACTTTTCATGCCGTAAGAAAGCATAAAGGAAGGAATCACAGTTGCAATCAAAGCCAGCAAAACACTGTACCCAATGAAAGTTCTATCCAGGTTCACATTGTGATAGGCCCCAGAAAACAGGCCATGCAGCAACACGCCTACCGTTGCCGCCAGCATAGCATAAGCGGTAAACTTAACGGCACCTACTTTCGGTACCAGTCTTCCACTACCTACCAGATAAAATGAATAAGTAACAGCGCAGGTAAAGACCAGCAAACTCCCTTTAAAGAAATCAGGATTGGAAGTATCAATGTGCAATTCGCCTAAATAAGCAATAAAAACCCCTGCATAAGTCAACAGCAGCGCCAGCTTTTGCAACGGGCGCATCTTTATTCGAAACAACCATTGATTGAGGACAACAGCAAAACTCGGATACAGGAATAGTATCAATCGTTCCAAACCTGCCGAGATATACTGCAATCCCAGAAAATCAAACAGACTGCTTATGTAATACCCTGTTGCACCGGTAGCCAGTATCCAAAACCATTGCGATCGTGTGAGCTTTTTATTATCCGCTCTTCGCGAAACCAGCAACGCTGCACCAATATAGAATGGCAATGAAAACAACATCCTTAAACTCAGCAGCAAAAGCGGCGTAGTGGCAGTATCGGCAAAAGCTTTTTTGACAATGATTGCTTTCGTAGAAAAGAAAATAGCACCCAGTACGGTTATGACCCAGCCGATAACGGCTTTTTTATTATCCTGCTTCACAAGAATGACTTCGTAAGACTTGCGAAGGTAGGCTGAAAAGAGCAATCGGTTAAATGGCCGATTGGTTAAAAGCCGGCACATACCTTATCCATTGTCAACTGTCAATTGTTTTCAATAAATTCGGACGGTAACCTCTGTTATGAAAAAGCTCATCATCATTATTTGTTTGCTTTTCGCCGTCGACGTTTCCTTCGCGCAGCAAAATTTTGAGACCAGGCTTTCCAACGCCGCTATTTCACTCACAAAAACGAAAGTCAGTTATGATGGCACCTACTACAGAATCCCTTACCCAAACGGTGATGTACCGGCAGATAAAGGCGTTTGCACCGATGTAGTAATCAGAGCATACAGACTTGTGGGCATCGATCTTCAAAAACTGGTACATGAAGACATGACTAAAAACTTCTCCAAATACCCGCAGAACTGGGGCAGAAAAACGCCTGATGCAAGTATTGATCATCGTCGCGTACCCAACCTGATGACGTTCTTCGGACGCTTCGGGAAAACAAAAACGTTGTCAGATAACGCTGCCGATTATACACCAGGAGATATTGTAGCCTGGGATCTCGGACACGGTTTAACCCACATCGGCATTGTCATCAATCAGCGGTCGGCTGATAATAAACGCTACCTGATCGTACATAATATTGGCCACGGACAGGAGATTTCTGATTGCGTTTTTTCTTATAAAATAATTGGTCACTATTATTACACGGGAAGCGTACGTTGATAAGTTGACACGTTAATAAGTCAGCGTATTCACACGCACAACTCTTACTTCAAAATCATCACAGCGTGTTCATAACGCTTACATCATAATTCATCACTAACGTCAATTAACTATTGCCTCGTGCACATAAACGCCCAACAATTCTTCCTGCTTTAAACCAGAAAAATGTACTGAAGTAAATTCCGGAACGGGAAGGAAATAAACCTGCTGAGGCGTCAGCTTCAAAGTCTTAAAAAAATCCGTCACCGGCTTATCATCTTTCGCAAGTGCATAAAATGAGAAACTGCTTATCGTCTCATGTTGAAAAATGCCTGAATTGTTTTTGCAATCGAGATACACATTGCCGATCAAAAAACATTTGCCTGCGAAAGGTGAATCCTTACTATTGCGCAATCTGTTGAACAGTGAATTTTTATACGCCGGATTGATATGCGCCACGCCATGTATCAATACATTGATCCGGTTTTCGTAATTGAAATAATGCAGTGCTATTCCTTCCAGTGCCCGCTCATAAATAAATTCGTCACGACCAGAACCAAACTTCTGCGGTGCGTTCAAAGCAAAAAGCATTTGCCCGATCCTTGCCTTTAATGAAGGAGCTGCATTCACTTGCATTCCCTGCAACTGACTGATCAGGCTACGCGTATCTTTTGCAGTGAGCTTAAAACCATTCACCAGCCCGATGTATGCTGAGATCAAACTCGTATCCATACTGGCCGCTGCTAAATCATCAGATGTTTTCCGAAGCAGATAGACAAACGATTGATTCCGTTTATACTGCTCATCGTATTCAAAATCACAACCAAAAATCTTCGCAGGTATTTGCTGTGCTACAATTTGATTCCAAAATTCAGGTGAAGGATAAACACCTTTAGGCAGCAAAGTTTTTCCACCGGAGGAAAGAAAATCATTACACCACACTGCCATCGAGAAAGGCACTTCCAGAAAAAGATTAATCGTATCGGCTGGCTGTTGCCCGTGAATATGTTTCAGTATATCCAGATAAACATTGGTGTTCGCCAGCGCACCGTGCATTTCGTTTACAGTGATAAGGCTCCCCTTCTTGTCTCTGATATCAGGAAACCTGGTTTCCATTTGTATTTGCGCCTTCGTTGCGGGAAGAAAAACAATCAGGAACAGCGCGGCAAAAATGTATTTCATAGTGATCATGTATCTAATAACGCCAGGGCAGCACAAACCGACATATTTCTGTCAAAGTTTTTCCACTTCAGAAGTAACCGCCCATATTATTTGTAGCTTAGTTAAGACCACCATTTATGAAAAGAAGTTTGCTCCTGATAATATTTCTTTATGCTGCAAGTATGGCAAACGCCCAATGGACGCATCTGGACACAGGATATCCTACGCTCAATATAAGCAAGCTCGCATTCCCTGCACCTGCTATCGGCTATGCGCTCTGCGATTTTAATCTGCTGCAGACAACAGACAGCGGCAAACACTGGAAAGTCAACCGCACATTCCCTTACAATAGCTATGTGCGCCTCACCATGCAGTTCATCACACCGGCCAGAGGCTGGATTGGCGGCGGTCAGTTTCCCGATGGATTTATCTGCCGTACCGTGGATTCAGGTAAAACATGGACAACATTCAGCACCCCGCTTCGGCAGATCTATGCACTTGATTTTATTGACTCGCTGAATGGATGGGCTGTGGGTAATGACAACGACAGTCATCCGGTTTACCATACAACAGATGGCGGTATTACCTGGAAAGAACAAGCCTTGCTTGACGACGTACAACGCAGTATTTACTTTGTATCGGACTCCGTAGGGTGGTCTGTGGGCGATAATGGCACCCTCTGGGCCACAAGAAACGCTGGTGCAAACTGGGAGCGACAAACCTGCAAGGACGTCTTCCATTTCAGCTCCGTTTACGCCATTTCCGACTCAGTTGCATGGGCCGCGGGCGGCTATCTGTATGGCGGCTGCTATTTTACCAAAAACGGCGGTCATACCTGGACAGAGCAGGAACTTCCTTCTCTGGCACATCTCAAACAAATAACTTTTACCTCGCGCACTACTGGCTGGGCTGTTGGCGACCGCGGTACATTGCTCTTTACGGACAATGCCGGCAAAAACTGGATTCAACTGCCCACTGGCACCCGCGCAGATTTATCCGGCATTGCTTTTCCAACGCCGGATAAAATCATCATCGGTGGCAAGGAAGGACTTATCGAAACAAAATCATTGAATCGCTAAGCAAACAGGCCCGCTACATTTCTTTTTGCAACCAGCAGACATACTCCGGTTATGCTCCCTTGCGTCGCACATTTCATCGTCATTGCTGCTATTGAGCATATCTGATATATAAAAAAACGGTTCCGAACCGGGTCAGATACTCCATTTAACCGGGTAGCGGGTGGTTAATTTAAACATGCAGATTGGTTCCCGACGTGAGCAGATACCGTATCCAACCGGGTACCAATTGCAAGAAGACCGGGTGTGATTGGGTGGAATAGATAATAGCATTGAGTCAAAAACCTGATATTATCCGGTTGTCAACGGTTTCCTACCCGGTCCGATTGACTATTACACCCGGTCCAACAGTATGTTTAGGGCACTTCCAGACAGTATCCGCTGGTGTAATTAACGGATTCCAACCCCGTAAAACAGAGAAAGGAGACCCGTCCAGGTCTCCTTTCTTATCGTTGTTTTAGTGTTTACTATCCTTTATTTAAGGTATCGGTAGTAGTTTCGGTACTAGTATCAGCTTTGTGAGTGGCGGGAAACAACTGTTTGATACCCTGATATTTGGTAGTATAACCGGCGCCAGTTGCATTACTGGCTTTATACTTTGTATAATCATAATCCAGCAATGCGTTGTGATAAAGACTGTAATCATATAAGATACGGGTATCACCGCAGATTTCCAGTATTTGCCGCAACTTGCTTTCAATAGCCGCCAGTCCATTTCTTGCAGTGAGATTTCTATCAAAAAGATCCCAGTTTACATCTGGTGAAGAATACGCAGGATTGGCCACGTGATAATCATATACTTTATTTACCAGCAACTTGTTCTGTTCATTGATACTGCCGTACTGTTGTCGCTCCGGCGGTGTCAGGTGGTTTATAATTCTGTTGCTGACCAGTGTTTTCGCCAGCTCATCTGCCAGCTGGGTCAATGCAACAATCGCTTTGTCGTCAATGGGGTTTTGCACCAGATCGTTTAGAGGCATTCTTTTTGATTTTAAGATTAAGAATGAATTGAGTATCACAAACGACGTGCCGATTTTAGGGATAAAAGGTTAAAAGCGGATAAAAACAATGGGCCAACCCGTCCGGTTCAATCCACTAACGTATTAGCAAATTATCGTTAGTTACTCAACCATTTCCACCGGCGCCAAACACTTTTCTCATTTTCACTGTCTTACTATAAGCTGGGACTATATATAAGCTGTATAATTATACATCCTCGCATATTTTATCTATTTTTAAAACACTGAGTATACCTGAACTAATACGATGATACCTATGAATATTTTTACCCGAAAGCTCTTACTTGTTACACTGGCTGTTTTCTTCTGCTGCTTGTCGGCCTGGGGACAAACCGCCAATTTTACGGCCAATAACGTCACAGGATGTGCGCCGCTGGTTGTGCAGTTTACAAGTACGTCTACCGGTACCAATGCCAGCACCACATACAACTGGAATCTCGGCAATTCCGTTACTTCGGTGCTGCAAAATCCGTCTACCACTTATTCTACTGCCGGTACCTATACGGTTACGCTGACGGTATCAAACGGAGGTAGTTCCAATACCAAAACAATCACCAATTATATTACGGTGAAGCCTTCGCCTGCTGTCAACTTTACGGCGAGTCCTTTGGCAGCCTGTCCGGGTAGTACCATTCAGTTTACCAATACATCGGCACTTAATGCTACGGGCAATGGTACGTTTCTCTGGAACTTCGGCGATGGACAAACGTCTAATCTGGAAAATCCATCACACTACTTTCCAAACCCGGGATTTTACAACATCACGCTGCAAGTCACCAACAGTGCCGGTTGTACCAAAACAAAAGTTGACTCTGGTTATATCCATATCTACGATCCACCTACAGTTGATTTCACAGGCAATACCAATTTGTGCAATCCTCCGGCAGCAACTACGATTACAGCGACAGCGACCGGCGCAAATCCTTATACTTATTCCTGGACTTACGGCGACGGCGGCAGTGGCTCCGGCAACCCGACTACCCATACTTACACCACCAATGGCAACTATGATGTAAAAGTGATTGTAACGGATGGACATGGCTGTAAAGACACCGTGTCCAAGACTGCATTTATGCATGTTTCTACCGTGCAGGCATCCTTTACGGGCCCTACCAGTATCTGCGTAAAAGACACCGCTCATTTTACCAATACATCCAATCCCCTGTCGGGCACCGCATACTGGGATTTTGGCGATGGCACCACGTCTACCAATCTCGATGGCAACCATGCCTATACCACTGCAGGCACGTACACCGTAAAAATGATTGCGTACTCCGGCTCCTGTACCGATTCAATAACGCATACCATTACAGTGCGTCCTTCGCCTACGCCGAACTTTACATTTGCACCACAACTGGCTTGCCCGGCGCCGGCAACCATCAGTTTTACCAACACATCTGGCGGCGGCAACGGTTATACCTGGAGCTTCGGCGACGGTGGTTCCAGCACAGCTACCAGCCCTACACACACATATACCAACAACTATGTTTTTCCGGTGACGCTGATCGTTAGTTCTTCTTTTGGCTGTAAAGACTCCGTTACCAAAGACGTAGGCATCTATGATCTGTTTGTGGATATCTATGCCAGCAAAACATCTGGCTGTGCACCGCTTCCGGTCGATTTTAAGCCATTCCCGAAAACACATACCGTTCCACCACTGTATAATTCAACTACAACTTATCCTGGCACAGCAGTAAGCTATACCTGGGATTTTGGCGACGGCACCGGCACTTCTACTCAAACCATGCCTTCGCATACTTACCAAAGCCCTGGTGTTTATCTGGTGAAAGTGACAGTGGTAACCGCCAATGGCTGTACCCATACAGATTCTATGGCGATAGAAGCAGGTCCGCACCCAACAGCCAATTTCACGGCAACACCAACCACTACCTGTCTCCATGATCCGGTACATTTTACCAATCTGTCTCAAAACGCTACTTCCTTCGAATGGGTATTTGGTGATGGTGGCGTATCTACCCTACCAAGTCTGGACTATCCGTTTTCACTGCCTGGTATCTGGGATGTAAAACTGTATGCATACAATAATGGTTGTGCCGATTCACTGGTAATGCCGGCATTAATCACAGCGCTGGCACCAAAAGCAATGCCTGCAATGTTGTATAGTTGCGACACAGCGCTTGCTGTAAACTTTGCAGATAATTCACTCGGCGACAGCACCTGGATCTGGAAATTTGGTGACGGCACCTCTTCCACAGTCAAAAACCCATCGCATGTTTATCCGGCGCTCGGCACTTATACCGGTCAGCTGATCACGCATAACACCACTACCGGCTGTAGCGATACGGCGCAATTCACGGTAACGCTCATCAACCCGCAGCCAGATTTTAAAGCTTTGGATACTGCGATCTGTAAAGATGACACCGCCTTTTTCCAGGCACTCAACGTTCAAGATATGGGCGGCTTCGGCTGGACAGTGACGCCTACAGCAACATTCCTGGATACGCTTCCGAATTTTAAATACAAGTATCAGGATACCGGTATCTACAAGATTACGCTCATAGCGAAAGACGCACACAGTTGCGTGCACACGGTTACTAAAACAGCCTACATGCACGTATCTAAGCCGTATGTCAATTTCGGAGCCACACCGCCTGTGGGTTGTACGCCAATGATCGCGCAGTTTAAAGATTCCACCAGGGATATCGCCGGCACTTATTTTACTAACTGGATATGGTCTTTCGGAGATAATACTTCTGCCACGCTCACAACGAGCGGCAATACCAACCACACTTACTATAATGCAGGTGCCTACGATATAAAACTGACTGTAACAGACAATGTAGGCTGTACGGATTCGTTTACACGGCTTGCATACATCGAAGCAAGGCATCCGCATGCCAGTTTTACGGCCAGCAAAACAGGACCTTGCATCGGTGAAATCATTAGTTTCTACAACAACTCTACATCACCAACGACACTCAGCTCCAGCTGGGATTTCGGAGATAACACTACCTCAAATGCAACCAACCCGACGCATGCTTATGCATCGACAGGTGTATTTACGGTAAGACTGATTGTTACTGATCCTACAGGTTGTAAAGACACTTTTACGCGTACCAATTATATCTCCATTACCAAACCACACGCGGCTTTCAGCATGAGTGATTCCCTCGCCATCTGTCCACCGCTCAATGTGCAGTTTACCAATAACAGTACCAATGCCATCGCTTTTAACTGGGATTTCGGCAACGGTGGTAGTTCGCAGGTCGCTAATCCTGCCAACTTCTTTAATAATTCCGGACAATACACAGTGATGCTCGTGGCTATTGATGGACAAGGTTGTCGTGACACCGCCCGCGATAGTGTTCGCGTACTGGGTTATGCGGGTGCGCTCACCTATACGCCACTCACAGGATGTATGCCACTGACGGTTCAGTTCACCGCAAGCATTGCAAACGTTCCATCTCTGATCTGGGACTTTAGCGATGGTGTGACGGCCAGCGCCACCGGTACTACCGCCACACACACTTATACAACAATGGGCGCTTTTGTACCGAAGCTGATCATCAGTGACGGAAATGGCTGCCTTACTTCCAGCACAGGTCTGGATACAATTAAGGTAGACGGCGTGATTGCTAATTTTACTTATCAGCACCCTGCCTGTGTGCATTCACCGGTAACGCTCCAGGACAGCTCTTATAGTCCGTTCTCTGCTATCAATGGCTGGATGTGGGCATTCAACGACGGACAAACCGGCGGCGGACAAACGACCATGCATACTTACGATACGGTTGGTACTTATCCGGTAACACTGATTGCAATCAACAGTCAGGGCTGCCGCGATACGATTGAGAAAAACGTAACAGTAATTGGCCTGCCAACGATCAGCGCAGGACTGGATACCGTGATCTGTGTGGGCGATGCTGCTACCTTACAACCAGATGGCGGTGTGTCTTACACATGGGAATCTTCGCCGACGTTGAGTTGCACCAATTGCACCAACCCTCAGGCCAATCCGACCACGCCGACTTCTTATATCGTTATCGGTACAGGCAGTAACGGCTGTAAAAACACAGATACAGTAATGGTGTCGCTGAAAACTAAAACAGTAGCGGCAACCGGCCCCGACGGAGAGATCTGTAACGGCGCATTCTATATGCTGCAGGCCATTGGCGGACAACGTTATCAATGGTCACCGGCGGCGAGTCTGGACAACAGCACTTCAAAAACACCGAAGGCTTCACCAACTACCAATACCAAATACATGCTCATCAGCTGGGAAGGCAGCTGTATTCCGGATACGGATTATGTAAACATTGTGGTGCATCCGAAACCAATTGTAGATGCAGGTTCCGATCAGCAAATTGTGGCTGGCAACACGGCCGTTCTGCATGGCAACGGGTCAGGCATCCGCCAATATGTATGGTCGCCTGAAGAGACGCTGAGTTGTGACAGCTGCGCCAATCCTACGGCTTCACCGAAGCTTACTACTACTTATACCTTGCTTGGCTATACTGATTTTGGCTGTGTGGATTCAGATGTTGTAACCATACATATTCTCTGCGACCAGAGTCAGGTGTTTGTACCAAACTCATTTACACCAAATGGCGATGGCCACAATGATTATTTCTACCCTAGGGGAAAAGGACTAGACAAAGTGAAATCATTCCGCGTATTTAACCGCTGGGGTGAAATGGTGTATGAACGGACTTCTTTTGACCTGAATGATAAAACGACCGGCTGGGATGGCACTTTCAAAGGACAACAACTACATGCGGATGTATTCGTATACATGATAGAAGGGGTCTGTGACAATGGAGAATCTATTTCATGGAAAGGTGATGTAACGCTGATTCGATAACCGTTTTAAAGAAGAAGATTTATGAAAAAGCTCAGTTTACGTTCCATATATTTTTCTCTCGCGCTGCTGGCCATTAGCTCGCTAAAGGTTTCGGCGCAAGACATTCACTTCTCTCAGTTTTATGAAACATCGATTCTGAGAAATCCGGCACTCACCGGTATTTTCTCCGGCGATTATAAAGTGGGGGCCATTTACCGCAGTCAGTGGAGCAGTATCAGCGCACCGTTTCAGACGGCATTAGTAACAGCTGAAGGCCGTGTAGCGGTAAGTGATGAAGTTAATGACTTTGTTAGCTTCGGATTGCTCGCTTACTATGATAAAGCGGGTAGCATTAACCTGCAGACGTTATCAGTCTACCCATCGATCAATTATAACAAATCGCTGGAAGATAAACACGAGTCGTACCTGTCGCTCGGCTTTACCGGCGGCTATGTACAACGCAGTTTTGATCCGGGTCGTATGACGTTTGACGAACAATATCAAAACGGAATTTTCAATGCTACGAATGCAAATGGTGAAACATTGCCTAATCCCAAAATAACGCAGTGGGATCTTGGTGCGGGCATCAACTTCAGCAGTAGTGCAGGCCAGAATAACGATGTAGCATATATCGTCGGCGTAGCGGCATATCATCTTACCCGCCCGAAAGATGCATTCTTTACCGATGAATCAGACATTCGCCAGGACACCCGCTGGAATATCAATGCAGGACTTGGCTGGCGCGTCAGTGATATATGGAAGGTGCAGTTTAATGGCAACTATATGCTGCAGGGCTCCTATAACGAAACGATTGCCGGCGGCTTACTCTGCTGGAACAAAATGGATGATCAGATGCGCGAAGTGGAACTGGCACTTTATGCAGGTATTTTCTACCGGGTAAACGATGCGATTATTCCAACTTTCAAATTGACTTACCGCGATTTTGGTGTAACTGCCAGCTACGATTTCAATACCTCGAAGCTGAAGGCTGCGAGTAATCTCCGCGGCGGGTTTGAGATATCGGCTTTCAAAACAGGACTGTTTAAAGCACAATTCGACAGGGCCAGAACGGTTTGTCCGAAAGCGTGGTAAATCACTGATTTCCGATTGCTGATATCTGATTTGTAGGCAGTACGCGATCAAACGCCAATGTAAGAAACCATTTAAGACCAGCCGGACGGCTCAAAGTCGTCTGGCTGTTGTTTATATGACCAGGTATGGACCGTTTCAACTCCAGTAACCGCTTGATACTTACTACTTGCTACTTTATACTGTAAAAGGCCTTGACTGGTCTGTTATATTTTTTTAAATTTATAGAATTGTTTAAAAGGATCTTTGCTTATGAACACCACCTTTACCCGAAAACTATTTCTGTATTGCATATTACTACTAACTCTATCAACAGTGTCGCTTGCCCAAACAGCAAGTTTTACAGTCGACAAAACATCTGGATGTGAACCATTGCTGGTCACATTTACCAATACATCTACAGGAACAAGTGCGGGCACCAACTACCAGTGGTCCTTCGGGAATAATGCCAACGCAACCAATCCCACAGGGACTATCTCTACTAGTTACTATGTAACCAGCGGGTACTCTACTGCCTATACGGCAACGCTCACCGTTACTTATCCAAACGGCAGCGTAAGCACCGCAACCCAACAGATTACAGTATACGCTTCTCCGATAATAAATTTTACAGCCAGCGATACAGCAGGCTGCCCCTGGCTAACAACAACATTTACCAGTAACATCACCTGGAATTCGCCCGGCACCGGTACTATCACCGGCTGGGATTTTGGCGATGGCACCAGCCCTCCAACTGCAGCTACGGTAACACATTCCTATAATTCCGGCTACTACAGTGTCACGCTGATTGCTAAAAACAGCGCAAACTGTACCACATTTAAAACGGATACCAATTTAATTCACGTATACAATCAGCCCGTAGCAAACTATACGATCTCCCCTTCGGCAATCTGTAATGTTCCCAGTGCAGTGACTTTTACTAACACCAGTACCGGTTTTGGTCCATTCACTGCTGCCTGGAGTTTCGGAGATAACAGTTCAGGGACTGGCTCTCCGGTATCGCATACTTACAGCAATGCGGGTAACTACTCTACCGTAATGATTGTAACCGATGGCCACGGATGTAAAGACACGGCCAACATACCGCTGCCGGCCGCACAGGTTACTCCGGATTTTCAAGGTCCGACAGAAGCCTGCGTAGATGAACCTGTCACTTTTAATCAGACAACATCTCCGCCGGTAATCAGCTATTCCTGGGATTTTGGAGATGGCGCCTCAGCCAGTGGATTTACGGCACCGCATGTTTATACCACTGCAGGTACTTATACCGTAACGATGACAGCTTTTAATGGCGGCTGTTCGGTTACAAAATCCAAAACGATCGTCATTCATCCGAAACCGGTGATCAATTTTACGGCATCGCCACTTAATCCTTGCCCTTCTCCTACACCAATTCAATTTACGAATGGCACTACTGGTGCTACAAGTTATACCTGGAACTTCGGTGACTACACAGCCACTTCCAATCAAACGGATCCGCTGCATACCTACATGTCTGATGCCAATTTCGATGTAAAACTCGTTGCCACCACTCAATACGGTTGCAAGGATAGTCTGACCAAATACTCCTACATCAAGATCAATCCATTTAACGCAGCTATCATGGCTGATAAATTAGGGGGCTGTATTCCGGTTACAATTAACTTCTCTTCCAACAGTAATGGCTATCCTTATGCAGTTACGTCTCAAACCTGGGATTTCGGCGATGGTACTTCTGGTTCTACGCAATCTGCGGTACAGCATACCTATCCCGACTCCGGCACTTATTACGTTACCCTCACGCTACACACAGCAAATGGCTGTAGCAAAATTCTGACGCAGACCGTCCATTGTGGCGTACCGCCAACTGCCAATTTCAGCGCAGCACCATTAGTTGCATGTGTAAAAGAACCAGTTCAGTTTTTCGACAGCAGCTCTACAAATACTACTAATTGGGAATGGGATTTTGGCGAAGGGAATTCAAGCCAGCAAAACCCGACCCATGCGTACTCTATTCCGGGAACGTACACAGTAAAACTAACAGCCTACAACAACGGGTGCCCGGATTCAATGGTAAAAACGAACTACGTTCATATCAATTTTCCGAAATCGAAGGCTACATTCAGTTATAGTTGCGATACAGCTTTAAAAGTAAATTTCACCAACAACTCACTCGGTGCTACGGGCTGGCTGTGGGATTTTGGCGACGGTACCACTGGTTCCTCTTTCAATGCATCTCATACTTATCCCGCAATCGGTAACTATACGGCCCTGCTTATTACATGGAATGATACTACAGGCTGCCATGACACACTGGCCATGCAATTGACCATCGTTGGCCTTGTTCCTTATTTTTCTACTACAGATACAAATATCTGCCGCGACAGACAGCTCAAGTTTACGTCATCGGTAACAGGTGGCGCTCCTACCCGTTACGACTGGACGGTCAACGGCTCTACCTGGTATGACACTACTGCTAATTTTGATTATAAATTCGTGTATTCTGGCATTTACACGGTTGCAATTACGGTACGTGATATTCATGATTGCTACCAAACCTATACCAGAACCAATTACATCCACGTTGGCTGGCCATCTGTCAACTTTAGTGTAAACCCGAGTATCGCCTGTGCTCCGGCAAATGTTTTATTTACTGACCAGACAACCGATATAGCGGGCAATTACACAACGGCACGTGTCTGGGATCTTGGCATAGGCAGCCCGATATCCAGCCCTAACTCCACAACGGTAACACAGCTCTATACGGCCGCCGGTAACTATACCATCAAACTAAAAGTCACGGATAATTTTGGCTGTACCGATTCACTCACATTAATTGATTACCTGAAAGTACGCAAGCCCGTTGCCAATTACTCGGCTACCAATCCTATTTCCTGCCCCGGCAAAGCGGTATTTTTCCTGAACAATTCACAGGGTTCACCGCTGCACTATCAATGGGATTTCGGCGATGGCACGAGCTCAACCCAAACCAATCCAAACCATATATACAACCAGCTGGGTACATTTACCGTAAAGCTGGTTGCGATAGATTCTGTGGGCGGCTGTAGAGACTCAATCGTCAAGCTCAATTATATTACGATTGTAGCCAAGCCAACCGCAGCATTCACCATGAGCGATACGTTCAGAATCTGTCCGCCACTCGTCGTGAATTTTACCAATAACACTGTTGGCGGCAGCTCCTATTTCTGGGACTTTGGAGATAACGGCAATTCGATTCTGCAAACACCATCGCATGTTTATAATTCCGGCATTTTCGTTCCGAAACTGATTGCTACCAATGCTTATGGCTGTACAGATACCGCAACGGGTAAGGTGCGCGTACTGGGTTATTCCGGAGAGCTTTCATACACACCGCTTTCCGGTTGTGCTCCGCTTACGGTCAACTTCACTGCGTTAGAACAAAATGTGCCAGGCTTTATATTTGACTTCTCCGATGGCCATACGACCCCAACCAATGCACAAACCACGACACACACGTATACAACTGCGGGAACGTATATTCCGAAACTGATCATGACCGACAATGCCGGTTGTTCTGCAATCAGTGTTGGTCTGGACACAATCAAAGTAGACGGTGTTATCGGCGGATTTACATTTACACCTTATCCGGCTTGTAACAGCGGTACGTTAACGTTTATCGATACATCACACGGTACCTACTCAACAATCAACAGCACTCTCTGGGTTTTCCACGACGGTGTTACCAGCACTGCTGCGTCACCTACGCACAGCTACAATGGTGTCGGCACTTATGCGGTCACACTGATACATACTACGACAACGGGTTGTAAAGACACACTGCACTCAGATGTTACATTCTATCCGCTGCCAACAATCGATGCCGGTCTTGATACTACTATTTGTCTCGGCGACTCAGCGATATTGATGCCGGCGGGCGGCGTTACTTATACCTGGATGCCGGCCGGGTCACTGGATTGCGATACCTGTACGCATCCACATGCCGGACCAACTGCATCAACCTTATATACCGTAACCGGTAAGGATATTCACGGATGTGCCAGTACTGATACTGTTCGCGTATCCATCAAAACCAAAACTACAGCCAGCTTCAGCGCAAACGGCGAAATCTGCGAAGGCGATACGATACAACTGCATGTCTACGGCGGACAAGTATACAACTGGACGCCACCACTGGGCCTCGACAACGCACATATTGCCGACCCTGTAGCGCATCTGGATACAACGGTGAATTATGTTGTGATTGTTTCGGAAGGAAGTTGTATTCCTGACACTGGCTATATCAATGTCCTTGTGCATCCGCGTCCACACGTAGATGCCGGCCAGGATCAGACAATGGTTGCAGGTAACAGTGTACAGCTTTCCGCTACTGGCAATCATATCGTCAGCTATGCATGGACACCTCCGGAAAGTCTGAATTGTAATACCTGCGCAGATCCCGAAGCAACGCCAAAAAGCACTACCGATTACGTGGTGCGTGCTTATACAGATTATGGTTGTCATGATTCAGACAACGTAACCGTCCACGTGATCTGTCAATCAAGCCAGGTCTATATTCCAAACACATTTATCCCGAACGGGAACGGGACCAACGATCGTTTCTATCCGCGTGGCAGAGGTATTCGTCAGATCAAACTCTTCCGTATCTACGATCGCTGGGGAGAAATGATTTTTGAACGTAAAAACATCGACGCCAACGATTATAACAACGCATGGGATGGTACTTTCAATGGTAAGGAACTAAGCCCTGATGTTTATGTATACACAATTGACGGCGTCTGTGATACAGGTGAAGAATTTAGCTGGCAAGGTGATATTTCTCTAATTCGTTAAAAGCAAAACCAACAACATGAAAAAAGTTTTATGCAGTATCGGATTATTGGTTTGCCTCTGTAACGTTGCAGACGCACAAGACATACATTTTTCTCAGTTCTACGAATCGGCTATACTCCGGAATCCCGCACTTACGGGCATTTTCTCGGAAGATTATAAAGCTGGCGTACAATACAGAAATCAGTGGAGCAGCATCGGGAAACCATTTAAAACAGCACAAGTTACCGGTGAATTTCGATTACCTGTCGGTAAAGAGGGTAACGATTATCTGACACTCGGTTTTCTCGGATTTTCAGATAAAGCAGGGCAGATCAATTTCAAAACAACTGCGTTTTATCCGTCAATCAACTACAACAAATCTTTAGAAGGCAATCACAATTCATACTTGTCTGTAGGCTTTACTGGCGGGTTTGTGCAACGCAGCTTCGATCTTTCCAAGATGACGTTCGATAATCAATATCAAAATGGAACGGTTGTTGCATCTGCCGGTGCAGGTGAAAATTTGCCGAATCCTAAACTTAATCATTGGGACCTCGGCGCAGGCGTAAGTTTCAACAGCAGCTTCGGCAACGACAATAAGAACAGCTACTACATTGGTTTTTCAGGTTACCATTTTACACAGCCAAAGGAGTCTTTTTATGATCAGGGTTCGGAGATCAATCTCGCTGCAAGATGGGGTTTGAATGCCGGTCTCAACCTCACATTCGATGACGCATGGAGCGCGCAGCTGCACGGCAACTATATGCTGCAGGGCGCTTATCAGGAAATCATCGTAGGCGGATTAGTACGCTGGAGCAAATTCAACAATCAGAACCGTCGCGATTTTGCGTTTTCGCCCGGTTTGTTTTATCGCGTAAATGACGCCATTGTGCCAACTGTAAAACTGGAATACAAAGGTCAGGTCTTTGCAATGAGCTATGATGTGAATATTTCAACTTTACAAACAGTATCCAACCTTCGGGGTGGGTTTGAACTGTCCTTCTTTACAACAGGATTTTTTGGTAGCGGCTACAACGACCGTCATATGTGTCCGCGTTTTTAAAGGAATGCAGTCATCGGCTCGCAATGATTTGGCTGCAGCGGCGTTGGCACCGTTCATCAATATTAATTCTGTGCATCAATATCACGTGCTGACAATTAATCAAACATCTGATGAATATTGTAAAAATCGCAACCGCCATTACTCTTGCTACGTTTAGCTTTCACGCAACGGCCAAGGAAAAAGATTACCTCGGGGAATGCTGGAACAAGCAAGTAAAAGCCATATCGGAAAAGAGTTTTTTATCCTTTCATTTTACAGAAAAGCTCAACGAGCTCACTCATAATTTTGAACCATGGAAGACGACACACTATGATGCGAACGGTATTATCTACACGAATGCCGATTACTTCCTGAAAGATGATACACTCACCAATACCACCAGTAAACGCACTTACTATTCTAAAACGCAATACAGTCCGGCAACACTACTGCTCCTCGATTACGGCGATAAGGATTTGTATGCTGTTACAAAAGACATGTTTACCGATCAGCCTGTAAAAGCCGCACGTTATACCCCTTCGCTACTCATCGGTAATTTCAGAAAAAACAAAACAGAATTAAGCCGGGAAAGCAATAAAACATCTGCTGTTTACCAACAGACAATTAATAAAACGATCGTAAAACTGTACATCAGCAAATCGACAGGTTTACTTGATAAAATTACCACACTCAGTGACGATGACCTCTTCGGTGATGTGCTTACAACCTACAACTACAGCAGCTATCAACAATCGGGAAAGCAATTATATTATCCGAAGGCCGTTTACATTTCCAAAATAAACGGTAAAGTACTGGATACGGTGCGCATTGAAAATACGGAACTAGTCAGCTCGGCTCCAGACCTATTGAAACAGCCGGACAACTACACATTCAAAGAAAAAGAAGAGAAGAAACCAGCGTTCACCATAGAGCAATACAGCGATCATATTCACTTCATCAACCTGGAGCACACCAATGATAGAGTGATGGTTGTCGAGTTCAAAGATTTTCTGCTGGTGGCGGAAGCACCGTTAAACAGTAAGAACGGCGATATAATAGTTGCAGAAGCGCATAAAATTGCCCCTGACAAACCAATCAGATATTTTGCCTTCTCTCACTATCATCCGCACTATACCGGCGGATTACGGCCGTTTGTACACGAAGGTGCCACGGTACTAAGTACGGCGGGAGATACGGCTTATATACGCTATTTAGCTACCAATCCACACAGTTTAGCTCCCGACAAACTATACACGGATCCCAAACCACTTCAATTTGAAATAATCGACAGCCAGAAAACGATCACAGACGGCGAGTACATTATGCGATTCTATTATCTCGGTGCACGTTCCCATCACACAAAAGACTATCTCGTTTATTACTTTCCGTCTGAGCAGTTACTGTTTGAAGGAGATTTAGTCGGGATTCCCAAAGATGGCACGGTAAAGAAATCCAGTGCGCCACAGCAGGGCCTTTATGATGCTATTATCGGCTGGCGTATACCTGTAAAAACAGTAATACAATCCTGGCCTGTATCAGATTACGGCCTTAAAACTCAGATTCCGTTTTCAGACATCGTGGCAGCGTCAAAATAATTCGATCATTAAAATGAATCCTGCAGGTTGCCTTCCGGCAACCTTTTTTATTTGCAGCCACCGTAGTTGCCCTGATTCGGCTGCATTGGCGTTGGCACCGTTCATCGATGGCAATGCTGTTTGGCCATGCGTGTAGTTTCCCGCAAAAAGGAGCAGCAGAGAAGCAAGGCGTTTTTTCACAAAAATGGGGCGCTCGCAACGACACGAAGGCACGGAGGTATTTATCGTTAAGCAGCACACAAAAAACGGAA
>NZ_QKTW01000009.1 GCF_003236175.1 Taibaiella soli
ATTTTTTGGGGGGACGTCAACTTACACTAACAGATAGGTCTACCTTATTTATCCTTAAGGCTAAATAGTAACAATGTCGATGAAAAGTGCGACGCAACTCAGGCTTAATCGGAGTATTTGACGCCGGCAACCAAAAGATTACCGTATGCTTGGCAGCCTTTTTTAAATTGAAAACATAATATATGTTTTCTTTCGGCAAAGAGTTCGTCTGGATTTCAGGAATTGATTCATTAAGCATAATTTCGCGCCATTATGTATGAGCCAGTTACAAATCAGCAGCTACTTGATGTAGCCAATGAGTTCGGTACACCGGTATATGTGTACCATGCCGAGAAAATTGCACAGCAATATCACAAGTTGAAGGATGCTTTCAAGGGACATCCTACGAAGTTTTTCTATGCCTGTAAGGCACTTACCAACATCAATGTTCTGAAGTACATGCACCAATTGGGTGCGTCATTGGACTGTGTAAGTATCAACGAAGTGAAGCTGGGGCTGAAGGCTGGTTTTGAACCGAAGCAGATTTTATTTACGCCAAACTGCGTTGATTTCAGCGAAATCGTTGAAGCGGTAGATCTGGGCGTAAACATCAATATCGATAATATTTCTATCCTCGAACAATTCGGGAATCGCTACGGAAGCGGTTATCCGGTTTGTATCCGTATCAATCCGCATATTGAGGCAGGTGGTAACTATAAAATTTCTACCGGTCATATCGATAGCAAATTTGGTATTTCCATCCACCAGATGCGCCATATTGAACGTGTGGTAAAAACAACCCATCTGCATGTACAGGGGCTGCATATGCATACCGGTAGCGAGATTAAGGATGTGAATGTATTCTTGCAGGCGCTGGATGTACTGTTTGAAGTAGCGCGCCATTTCAAAGAACTGGAATTCCTGGATCTGGGCAGTGGCTTTAAAGTGCCATACAAAGAAGGTGATCCGGAAACAGATGTAGTGACTTTGGGCGCTAAACTGACCGAAGCAGTTAAAGAATTTGAAGCAGAATATAACCGCAGCCTGGAAATCTGGTTTGAGCCAGGTAAATATCTGGTAAGCGAATCGGGTTCATTCCTCGTGAAAGCCAATGTAATCAAACAAACGACTGCAACGGTTTTCGTAGGTGTAAACTCCGGTTTCAACCACCTGATTCGTCCGATGTTTTATGACGCTTATCACCGTATTACCAATATCTCCAACCCTACTGGTGCAGAGCGTATCTATACCGTAGTTGGTAATATCTGCGAAACCGATACGTTTGCCTGGGACCGCGTGTTGAACGAAGTGCGTGAAGGTGATCTGTTGTTGTTCCACAATGCAGGCGCTTATGGTTTTGAGATGAGCAGCAATTTTAATTCTCGTCTGAAACCTGCCGAAGTGATGATCAAAGATGGTAAAGCCTTCCTGATCCGTGAGCGCGATGAATTTAAGGATCTGCTCCGCAATCAGATAGAAGTATTGTAAGCAAACGCTTATCGCAACATACACATTACCGCAATTGGCCGCTGGAAATAAAATAATAACAGCGATGCCGGTTGCGGTAATTTCTTTTTTGACTAATCTTGTTTCGAAAATCTGATCATTATGAAAAGTGTTGCCATTTTTTGTGGTTCCAGCGAAGGAAACCATCCTGAATATAAAGAACAAGCCTATTTATTGGGCAAAGTGCTTGCCGGACGAGGAATGCGCGTTATTTATGGCGGCGCCAGAATAGGTTTGATGGGTGCGGTGGCCGATGGCGCATTGGATCATGGCGGTGAAGTGATTGGTGTGATTCCGGAATTTCTGCAAACAAAAGAAGTCGCACACGAAGGTCTTACCGATTTGATTGTTGTGGACACTATGCATGAGCGTAAACTGAAAATGCATGAGCTGAGTGACGCGATAATCACGTTGCCCGGTGGTTTCGGTACGATGGAAGAACTGTTTGAAATGCTTACCTGGGCACAATTAGGTTTGCACGGCAAACCAATTGGTGTACTTAATACCCGAGGTTTTTATACTGATCTTTTTGAGCTGGCTGACCGAATGGTCAATAGTGGCTTTCTCAAAGCCAATCATCGCGATATGCTCCTCAACTGTGATAATATTGATGAGCTCATTACTGAGATGAAAGCCTACGAAGCACCGGAGCTGCCGAAATGGATCTCGAAGCAGACAACTTGATTAATTCAAAAGTCAAAATTCAAAACTACTCGCATTTACGCCAGGCTCAGGTTTGTCAGGCTGAGCGGAGTCGAAGCCTTTAATTAAATGGTTAAGTCAGTCCATTCGTGAATACGCAACGACTGATTTAACCTTTTGTCGTTTTAACTAATTAACCTGCTGAGCGCTGTCAGGCTGAGCGGAGTCGAAGCCTTTAATTAAATGGTTAAGCCAGTTCATTTGTGAATACGCAGCGACTGATTTAACGTTTTAACTAATTAACCTGCCCAGCGTTATATTTGTCACATGGCGTTAAGCAGAATATGGGCAGCATTTATCATCATTGCAATTGCAGTGGCGAGCTTTAAATGCGTTTTCTCCGGCGACAAAAATATCTATAGCCGCATGGTAACCGGTAAAGCAGACGATGCTTACGATACCGTTTACTATCAAATGATCGGCGCGCCGGATAGGGCTGTAGCAGCTTCGCCGGAAGCGTTTGTTCATAATCTGCAGAGTTATGCTTTTATGCCGGCAGATAGTGCACATCCTGCAAAGCTGATTCTGACCGCTAATCTCAATACGGATACTGTCGTTAAACTAAAAGCCATTCATCCCGAATGGCAGTATTATACTTTCCAGTCGGTACAAAGCAAACTTCATAAAAATGCAGATGGGGTTATTGAAACCTGCAAAAGCGGAGTCAATATCAGTCTTGGCTTGATTGGTATTATGGCTTTGTTTATGGGTTTTATGAGCATTGCTGAAAAAGCAGGTGGCATTCGGCTGTTGTCTAAAATTGTGGGGCCGTTTTTCTCTAAGCTATTCCCTGAATTACCGAAAGGGCATCCGGCAATGGGGCATATGGTGATGAACTTTTCTGCGAATTTGCTCGGTCTCGATAATGCAGCTACGCCGTTTGGCTTGAAAGCAATGGAATCCCTGCAGGAATTGAATCCCAACAAAGACACCGCGTCCAATTCGCAGATCATGTTTTTATGTCTGCATGCATCCGGACTTACATTGATTCCGGTAAGCATTATTGCGATGCGCTCCGCATTGCACGCGGCTAATCCCACTGATATTTTTGTGCCTTGTATGATTGCAACATTTGTAGCCACCCTTGCGGCTATGTCTATTGTTGCGTTCAAGCAAAGGATTAACTTGTTTCAGCCAGTGGTTTTGGCCTGGATCGGCGGCTTGTCGGCTGTGATTGCTGCAATGGTCGTTTATCTTACTAAGCTGAATGTGGCGGGGATGCAATCGTTTTCTTCATTGCTGAGTAATGGTCTGATCCTTTTTATTTTTCTGGTCATTGTTTTGGGCGGACTTTATAAAAAGATCAACATTTTCGATGCATTTGTAGAAGGGGCTAAAGGTGGTTTTGAGACTTCAGTGCGCATTATTCCTTATCTGGTGGGTATTCTTGTTGCTATCAGTATGCTGCGCACCAGCGGCACTTTTGATGCCGTGATCAATGGAATGAAATCTATTTTCATTGCCTTGCATACAGATACCCGTTTTGTAGACGGATTACCAACGGCGCTGATAAAACCATTAAGCGGCAGTGCAGCCCGCGGTATGATGGTAGATACAATGAAGAACTTTGGGCCCGATTCTTTTGCTGGTAGACTGGCCTGCATTTTGCAAGGTTCGTCAGATACTACTTTTTATGTACTGGCTGTTTATTTCGGCGCTGTTTCGGTAAGAAATACCCGCTATGCCGCTGCCGCTATGTTGCTTGCAGATCTGGTGGGCATCATCACGGCAATTATTCTGGCTTATCTTTTCTTCGGAAATATTTAGCGATATCGCTGACATCTGATTTCCTGATGCCTGATTCTTTAGCGTTGTCGAAGCATTGCATATATGGGTCCTTCGATTGCGCTCAGGGTGGCGCTCTTATTTTCTACCCAAGGTGGCAGGAGTATTCATAATTCTTAGATAATAACGCATCATCATCTACAAATGTTCGAGCGTTAGCGAATCGCTCTTGTGTTTAAAATTCTTGCCAGTCTTGTGACGCGCACTGTTTTTTTGACGGCAGTCAGGAGACTGCTAATATTATAGACACGAGTCGCCCTTCGGAAGACTCGCGCAAGGTATGACTGGATTCCTGTTTGGTAGGGACCGGGGGAAACAAGAAGGGCTGCCATTTGGCAGCCCTTCTTGTTATTCGTTTGTGTTAGCTTATTTGTGTGTGGTATCTGCAACCGGTGCCTCTGTAGCAGGAGCGGCAGTTGCTGTAGTGTCAGTTGTTGGAGCCGCTTCAGGAGTTGCGTTTGCGTTGTTTTCGCCTTCGCCGCCTGCGTTGTCATTTTTGCTCCATTGTACCAGCCATTTGCCGTTTTGTTTTACCAGATTCAGATTACGTGTAGTAGTATCTTCTGAAGTAGTGTAAGAAACAGTTGCTTTATCGCCGTTTACTTCTTCTTTACCTACATTGATCTTTACTTTCTTAGCGTTTTCTTTAGCTGAGTCAGGCATCATAGCAGTCAGTTGACTCATCATATCCAGCATTTTCTTTGTTTCGTCGGTAGAAACAGATTTTGCAGTTTCATAATCCATGTGGTTCAGACCATTCAGGAATTTTTCAGCAGAAGCTTTAGGTGAATTGCTGCTACAGCTGATCATAGTTACTGCGAGTGCGAAAACCGCTACGATAGATAAGAAGACTTTTTTCATAAGATTTTTTTTAGTTCAACGTTGCGCAAAAATATCATTTATATCTTACTTGCCAAATGGTTTTTGCGTGTTCAGACAGAAACAGATCATCGATGCCGACGAAGTGATAACCCACTACCGACGTTGTTTTGATATAGTCAGGATCAGCCGTGGCGCGGGTAATTGCTTTGTAGATAAATTCTGCACAATAGAGTTTATCCTCCGTTTTCAGATCAAAATCCATATCGAATAACGGACGGCGTTTATAAAATTCTGAAACGATTTTTTGAAGATTGATTACAGCGCTGTCTGAAAAATTGAAACGCGCAATGCCAAATCCGAGGTTGTGATACGGGGCGATAAACATATTTGCTGAATCGCGACGCATACGTTCATCCGGGTTGTCTTCACCGCCAATACTGTGATACACAAAAGGGTAACCGTTTTCTATAATCACTAATCCGCAGTGTGAATAGGTTTTGTCTTTTTGATTGATCTGAGAAAGCATATAGCTGGTCACATCGTTTCCGGTACGCATCACGATATCTCCGGTGTGCAGCATTTTCACGGCAGAGTCGGCTAATTGCCTGTTTTCTGATTTGTCAGCACGTGCCTGGTCATGATTAATGTGTTGGATCGCAGCGCTTTGTGTGTTGTCTCCAGCTTTTTGGCATCCTGTAATAAATGCCATTGAAACTAAAAACGTAAAGAGGGCAAATACTATATCCAGTTTACTATCTTTATCCTTGCTAATTGATTCCATCGCAGCGAAGTTAGGTATTTGACTGGGTTTGGGAAGATCGGCTACCCAACAAAAGACAGTCGGAACGCTGTCTATAGGAGAACAGAATCATTATCACAGAAAAAATTAACTTTAAAAAAACAAATACAATGAAACGTTTACTATTAGCATGTTGCCTGGTTGCTGCTTCAGGAACAGTGGTAATGGCACAAAACAAAGCCGCTGTCACTAGTCAGGATCAAAAGGTAGATCCTAAATTGATGTTCGCTTCTAAAGTGAATGAACTGGAAGCAAACATTGCTCGCAAAGATGAACAAACTGCGAAAAGTACCTACATGCAGCTGGCAGGAATGATGCAAACCCGTATCGGCGAAAAACAAAGAGCTTACGATGCTTCAAATTCTGATGCAGAACGTAAAGAAATTGCCAAGCAGAGAAAACAACAGGAACAACTCTATATCGATACCAAAAATCTGTACCCTACTATCGGAACAAGCGGTACGGAAATGGTGAAAAAAATGAGAGAATTCCTCAACGTTTACTAGTAGTAATTTTACATTATACCGGGCTGTAGAAGTAGTACGCTGCTTTTACAGCCTTTTTATTTCCGAAGTAATGACTGATGCTTATGAAATGCTGTTCAGGCATATTACTGAACACGTGCCACTCTCTGATGGGGATAAAGAACTGATCAGCTCTTGTTATAAGCTGGTGCATTACCGTAAGCGCCAGTATGTGCTCAAAGAAGGCGATATTGTACGTAATTCCAATTTCGTGGTGAATGGTTGTCTGCGTTCTTATTACCGTGACGAAAATGGCTTCGCACACGTGCTGATGTTTGCTGTTGAAAACTGGTGGATCAGTGACCTTGACAGTTATGTATACCAGACGCCTTCGCAGTTGTTTATTGATGCGCTGGAGGATACAGATGTGTTGCAGGTTAGCCGCGAAGATCAGGAAATGTTGTATGATAAAATACCCGTGCTGGAACGCTACAACCGGCTGATCATGCAAAAGTCACTGGCGAACATCCAACACCGTATTCTCGGAAATCTCAGCAAGCCTGCGGCAGAACGTTATCTTTTCTTCCGCGAAAAATATGGTTTTCTGGAAGGTCGCTTGCCGCAGCATCAAATTGCTTCCTACCTCGGCGTCACGCCAGAGTTTCTCAGTAATATCCGCAAAAAATTATTTAAGAAAGCGTAAAGCTCAAAGCCTAAGGCTTATACCAATTGACTATCAAAAGAAGGCACGGTTAAATGAAACCAATCTATTTGGTAGTTGATTGTGTAAAAATGGATTTACGTCCCTCCCGGTCTAAGGAAATGGAGGCGTTAAGAAATGAAATGCCTTTGGTATTGAAGCCGGTTTGGTAACGAAGCATTCTTCGGAAGACTCGTCAGTATTACTTGCAAAAAGAAAGGCCGCCTCAGATGAGGCAGCCTCCTATTTCAAGAACTGGGACTATAGTATAATTACGGGCAGCTTTAAGCTTTCGGCCGCGCGCCTTCGGCGTTACTACCGCATCAGCGTCACATCGCCTTTGTAAGTATCTTGTCTGCCGTCAGGCCATGCCAGGCGAATAATGTAATTGTACACGCCAACATCCTGCGCTTTTCCATGGAAAGTGCCATCCCATCCGCTATTGTTGTCGTTGGTGTTAAACACTTCCTGACCCCATCTGTTGAATACCCGGAATTCAATCAGTTTTTGAAAACCCATATTCGCCGGGCGGAAAAGGTCATTTTTACCATCACCGTTTGGTGTAAAGGCAGATGGTATCGTTACCGGAATATTTGTCTGCACAGTTATTTTTACAGAATCTTGCTGACGGCACTGATTGGTGTCGATGGCGAGCAATGTATAGCTCGTGGTTACCTGTGGTGTTGCCGTCGGGTTGGCGATGTTCGGATCATTCAATCCAGCTACAGGATTCCAGAGATAATAAATGCCACCTGTTACCAGTGCATTCATCGTTACTGACTGTCCATAAAGGATAGTGGTATCAGCGCTCACTGTAATCACGGGCAATGGATGTACGGTGATTTTTTTGTTGAGTGTGTCGCTACAGCCATACTTGTCAAATATTACGGCGTGGTAAGTAATCGTTTGGGTAGGACGGGCAACAGGATCGGTACAGTTCGTGCAACTCAACCCAGTTGCGGGATACCAGTTATAGCTTACGCCGCCAGCCGCGTGCAGCTGCACCGAGTCACCACCACAAATAGCAGTATCGCGATTTGGCAGTAATGACGGGTTGCGTACGGAAACTGTCACCTTCGCTGTGTCGCGACGATAACAGAAATTGGAATCCATGATCTGCAGTTTATAAGTTGTAGTCGACGGGACATAGGCAGTGGTATTTTGCGCGGAGCTGTCGCCAACAAACAATGTCGGTGTCCAGAGGAAGGTATGTGCGCCTGATGTCGGTGCGCATTCCGTAAACGTAATATTTGGACGATCGGCAGAAACTGGATAAGAGCTTGTGTTTGCAGCAAGACTACAGCCATTGCTGCTGCTTTGATGATTGTGTAAAACAGCGCCCGTCATCACATTGGCGGTTGTTTGTATCGCGTCGTTCAACGTGGCGCTGTTGTTATGGTAGCAAATTTCTACCAGCAGGTTCATAGAATCATTCCAATCATAATTATAATCCAAAGTGACAGTGTTCTGGCCTGCTACAGAGGTAAATGAGGCAGGGCCATAAACGATAGATGCACCGGGCTCAAAGTCATTTGTGAGGGCTGCGGTGTGGGTGCATTTGAGTTTCACGGTGAAATTGTTGTAAGGGGCTGTGCTGTTTTTTGTCGTTACATTAAGACCTATCTGAGTGATCGTGCCACTTTTTAAACCGGCGGCCCTCAATTGCGCCGCTGTAAAAAGCATTTGCGTGCGGCTATCGCTCACAGCGCCATAGAGCGGGGTATTGGTCGTTGTGCCGGTAGCGGCACTGTTACCCACAGTGACAGGCGGGGCCGGATTTGTGCACGGCGTATTATTCGCACCACAGTTTATTGCCGGCGGCGGACCTGCGATAGAGATAGTGCTGTTAAGTCCGGCATAGCCTGGATAACAGAGGAGTTCCGGAGCGGCCTGCGCATCAATATAACCCTGGTCTGAGACTGTCCAGTTAAAAGTCCCGGCTACAGAAGCATCACAAGTATCGGAGATTGGGTTGCCGTCTGTGCCCCAGATTACAGAAATGCTGTAGGTACCGGCGACAGGGATGGACTTGTCAAATTCTATATCGATGGTGTCTGTAAGATCTATTGTGCTGCCGCAGATGAATGGAACTGTTTTACAGCCTATAGGCATTGCGCTTGATACATGAACAAAACTTGGCCCGGTGATCTGAAAGTCGCTACCATCTGCCGCTACGGTGCTGCATTTAACCGGACGATTCAATACAATCCTTGCTTTTTTACACGCAGGTGTGTCCATTTTAATGATCTGAATCGGTGATGGTGGCGGCGCTAATGTGAAATTGATCGCATCTGTACTCGCCTGAAAATTGCCGCAGTTATCGGAAAGTGTATTGCCGTCGGTGCCTGTTTGTGCGTGCAATGTATAAGTGCCAGCTGGCAATGCCGAGGTCATATGTAGGTTCAGCACATTGGAAAATGCACCACCTGCAACGCAGTTTTGACTGGTCGCTTCTAATACCGGATAATTGACACCGGCGGATGAAGTAACCGTAAAATCGGAGCCGTTAGCAGCGATGGAACCACATTTAACCGGTTCTTTCATTGTGACAATCAGATTGTCGCCCGAATATCCGCAGCGTGTTCTTACATCAGAAAATACCGGCGGCACCGTGTCTGTAATGGATGTCGTGGATGCAGAAAAGTCAAGAGTATAACCAACATTGCTTTGAGAATAGTTGTCGATCACGATCACATAGCTTTCGCCTGCAACCGCATTAATGGCCGAACTAAAACCGGGGCCGCCTGCACCTAGCGATGGCTGTGTTGCCGTGGTAGAAAGTCCGGTAAGGATACCGCTGCCCGTACCGGCGTAATTACAGCGCACCGGCAGATTATTGTGAACGATATCGCAAACGCTTTGGCCGCAACCGTTTGGCGTTACATTCCAGACCGCAAAATCGTAGTCGGTCTGCGATGCTGGTGTGAGCGTAAAAACCAGCGTGCCCGACTGTACAATGTTGATAATGTACCAGGTAGTTAAGTGTTCATTGCCCAAAAGGCAATCCTGGTTGGTTGCAGTAATATCCTGTACGTTTCCAGAGCCGGGCGATGCCACATTCTGAACATATATCGGCTGGCATATAGGTATGGCGCCGATGCAATCCTGGGTTACAGCCTGTGCAAAACCTTGACACGTGAGCATGACAAGTCCTGCAAGAAATAGTAAGGGTTTCAAGTTCATAGATGTTGCTTTGTACCCTTTATAGACGACTGACTAACAAAAAATGGTTGGCAAATATTTGGGGTAATGTTATTCGTAATGTGGCCAAATCGGCCTGTAACCATTGCCCGGATTGAGGTTGGCAGGGCTGAAAATGCCAAAAAAAGACATAAAAACAAGGGCTTTTAGTATAATAAAATTCTTTCAGAAATGAAGACACTTTATGCTAAATTAATTTGGATACTTCGCTTTCTTAATTAATTTTGCCACCTCAAATTGTTCACATTAAACAACAGAACTGTGGCGTACGACAACAAAAATTTTGGCGACAACCGCAATAATGAAAGCTTGTTCAGCAAGCGCATAAAAGCAGGTAAAAGAAGAACTTATTTCTTTGATGTTCGCTCAACACGTGGAAATGACTATTTCATCACTATTACCGAAAGCAAAAAACGCTTTGATGACAATGGTTACGACAGACACAAAATGTTTCTGTACAAAGAAGATTTCAACAAGTTTTTGAACGCGTTGACTGAAACTGTAAACTACGTGAAAACTGAGTTGATGCCAGATTTCGATTTCGATGCTTACAATCACGATCAGGACGCAGAAGGCGAAGAAACAACAATGTCTACAAGTTCTGTATCTGAAGCTGAAGACGGCGGTGTAGACGACTGGAAAATGTAATTCCTAATTAAGAATATTAAAAGAGTCCCCCACATACGGTGCGGGACTTTTTTGTTTTCCGGGAGTGTGGCGCTAAAAGGACTAACGTTCAATGCTGCTCGTGTTATTTTATCAAGCAGTTTTAAGTGGCAGGCCTTAAGTGTTGGGCTTTCAGCCAATATTGAGCCGTGATAAACGGCAGTGCAATTATGAGTAATTCCAAAAAGAACACGTCGGCAAAAAGATAAATGCTGAGGAAAATAAATACGGCACTGAAGATCAGCAGACGATCATATTTCTTCGTAAAAAAACCCAGCAAGAACGTGCCTTCCGCAATAAACACCAGTTTATCTCCGATGTTTACTAATGCAGGATGTTGTATGAACCAGACATAAATACCGCTCATAAATGTTTGCGGATAATGATATAGGTATTCTGCCAGATTCAGCTTCATACAATCCAGCCCATGATTCCAATCCCAGATGGCGCCATGTGCAATTTTCCAGATAAAGCAGGTGGCATAGATAAAGCAGGCATAGTAGCGCATAGTACGCCACCAGAGCGAGAAATTATCGTCAGTGCCGGCGGCGAATGCAAATAAGATTACCGCAAAACCTGCCTGATAATTACTGCCGTGGCAGAGATAGATATTGAAAGTAATGGCGTAAACGAGATACAGAACTGCATAACTCAGCGTACAGATCCGTTTCGTTGGAAATCTGAAAGACAAAATACCTGTCAGAAAAAGCAAAATGGAAAAGACAATTCCTGCCGTTTTGTTTCCCGTGATCAGATCTGGAATGCCCGCTAGTTTTAACGTCCAGAAAGAAAAATCGTAGTCAAGTTTGAAGATGGCAGGTGCTGCCAATTGATGCGGCATAATGCCCGAATACAACCGCCATAATAAAAATACCAGTGAGCTCAGCACCACAGTTCGGGTGATGATCACTCTGACTCCGCTAAAATCATTTTCCATGCTCATATGCTGCCAGCTGTTTTTTGTAAACAAGAACAGGGCGGCCGTCCGCACCATATTGCAATGTCAAATCATAAATCCGCAATGAGTTTATCTGTTTTCCCGATTGCTGTGATAAATAAACTTTCAGCCATTCCGGATAATGATTGATTTCTGCCCGCGTTGGATTGATGCGATAAATAAGCCGGGTAAAATCGCTGCCCGCAAGTGAAAACAGCTTTTTAAACGAATGGTAATCCTGAAGATGATAATTGCTGTCTGTGAGCGCCACATAATGTCGAAGCGAATAATCGGCCATCATGCGTTTATAATCGTTGAATGTATGTGGGTCGATGTGCAATTGGCTATCGCAGTACACTTCAGTGATATGATACTGCTGCCGCGGCTGGAGCGGAATGGAATACATCGCCCAAATATAAAAGGGGGTGGTTTGCCACCCCCATATTGATGTTGCGAAATTGATGCTCAGATAAATGATGATCGCTGAAAAAAGCAATTTGTTCTTTTGCCTTAGTTCTGCCAAAAAGTTTTTACGACCATTCATCCGAATGAAATTAAGGAAAAACCTTAGTCAATCAACTACTGTGCGTTTTCCTCTTTTGGTTTTTTCATGATCGCGTATGCTTCGATACCAAAGCCCAGCAGAATCATGATTGGCGCCAGTGTAATACGGCGGAAGCTGTAGATTTCATCATAATTGAACTGATGCGGATCAGGACTTTTACCGCCGCTCATCAGGATGAAGCCCAGCAGAATCAACGCCAGACCGCCCAGCATCCACATATAATTGCCTTTGTCAAACAGGAAAGTCTGGTTGCCCAACGGTTGTTTTTTAGTATTTGGTTTTTGAGTTGCCATACAACAATATTACTGTGTTTTTATTTTAATAAAGGTCTTCCACCTGTACTTTCAGATATTTTACTACAGAACGGTGCGTACTTACCAGCGAAATCATAATGCCCATCAGCACCATGCCGATCATCAGTAAAGCTAGTAATACCGGTTCATGCAGTAATTTCAATTCTGGCAGTCTCGATTCCGCAAATGCGATGACAAACCACAGGCCAGCCACTGCAATAATACCACTGAGCAGCCCATTGATGATAGCGCGGGTATCGAACGGCTTAGAAATAAACCAGCGTGTAGCGCCTACCATTTGCATGGTTTTAATCAGGAAACGATTGCTGAACATTGCCAGACGAACGGTATTGTCAATCAGAATTACGACTACGACAAACAGCAGCAGCGAGATCGCGCCAAGAATCAGGCTGATCTTTCTGAAATTATCATTCATCTGCGTTACCACCACTTTTGGATAAGTGACATCATGCACCACATTACTCTGCATGATGAATTGTTTGATTTTTTCTAAGCTGTCTTTATTGACATATTCAGAGTGAAGATTGAGCGTAAGTGAAGTAAACAACGGGTTTGCACCGGTCAGTTCATCCACATTTTCGCCTTCCAGATCATTCATCATTTTCAACGCTTCTTCTTTCGTCACAATCTTCGATTGGCGCACAAATGGCTGTGCATCGAGGATTGATTTCATCTTCGTCACGTTTTCATCGCGGGTATTATCATGAAAATCTACCTGCACTTCAATATCTTCTTTGAAAGCACGGGTAAGTCCACGACCGTTAATAACCAGCCATCCTAACGTGCCGAGTAAGAATAATACAAGCGACACGCCTATAATGGCGTTAGCATAAGATGTTTTTGATTTTCCTACAGACATGAATATTGCTTAGCGCCCAAAAATAAAAAAATTAATAAGCCTTGCAGGTTAATTGCTGTTAAAAGTTCACAGAAAATTTTTTGCTGTTCTAAAAACAGATGTTTGAACCAATCGAAAGGAGCCTTACATTTATGAGTTATCGTTTTGGAGATATATGCAAGACTTAAGACCTTTTTTCGCAGAAAGACATTTTATAGAAAATAAACCGGAAGGTTTTTACGAACCGCTGCAATGGGGTGCGAATATAAAATGCGCTACGCAGGACAGTTTTGATTGCGAAGAAGCAGACATTGTGATACTCGGTTGCGGCGAATGGCGCGGCGAGCAGCAGAATGCTTCTTATAGCAATGGGCCGGATGTGATCAGAGAACAGTTTTATGCTTTGTACGATTGGCATCCGTCGATCAAGATTGCCGATCTGGGCAATATCCGTCAGGGCGTTTCTGCAGATGATACACGTGCGGCACTGCGTATGGTTCTGCATGAGCTGCAGGAAGCAGGAAAAATTGTGTATCTGCTGGGTGGTTCGCACGATCTTACCTTGCAGCAGTACGATGCCTTTAGATTGAGCAACCAGCAAATTACCGCGTCAATAGCAGATATGCTGATTGATCTCGACGAATCAGAAGAGGTCACGTCCCGTAGCTTCCTTATGGATATGCTGACCTCCCAGCCGAATTATGTGCGTCATTACAGCCATATCGGTTTTCAGAGTTATAATGTACACCCACGCATGCTGGAGACGCTGGATAAGCTTCGTTTCGATTTTTATCGGCTTGGCCGGGTACGTGAAAATATAGATGTGGTGGAGCCGGCATTGCGCAGCAGCCATTTGTTTAGCTTCGACATCAATGCAGTTCGCTTCAGTGATGCGCCAGTCAATCGTTTTGGCTCGCCAAATGGCTTTACCGGTGAAGAAGCCTGCGTGTTGACCCGTTTTGCGGGCATGAGCAGTCTGCTGACTTCATTTGGCGTTTATGGTTATGATCCGCTTCGCGATATGCACCAGATGACGGCCAAGCTGATTGCACAGATGTTCTGGTACTTTATCGACGGTGTCACGCTCCGCCGCACAGAAGCCTCTATTGAGGATCGCGGCGAGTTTGTGGAATTTCATGTGAGCTTTACCAGCAATGACACTACATTCCTGAAAAGCAAACGCACCGGCAGATGGTGGATGCAACTGCCGAACCATCGTTTTGTGCCTTGTGCTTATACGGATTATCTCACCGCCTGCAATGACGAAATACCAGAACGATGGCTGCGCGAGCAGGAGCGAATGGTGTAATTTGTTATGTTTTATAATGTAATTTTGCGCGAACCATCTCTTTTAGAGGTGGTTTTTTACTAAACGGAAGAACAACCTTGATAGAAAAAAACAACATTCAGCAGGAAGAACGTGCAGTATTGGTCGGTCTGGTTCATAAAACCCAGACGGAAACACAGCTGAAAGAATATTTGGACGAACTGGCATTTCTTGCAGAAACAGCCGGTGCGACAGCCGAAAAAAGCTTTATTCAGAAATTGCCACGTCCCGACAGCCGCACTTTTGTGGGTAAAGGGAAGCTGGAAGAAATACGCGAATACGTCAAAGCCAAAGGCATTAACCTGGTCATTTTTGATGATGAGCTGACCGGTTCGCAGATTATTAATATCGAAAAAGCGATCAACACCAAAACCATTGATCGAAGCGATCTTATCCTTGACATCTTCGCCCGCCGCGCTAAAACGGCACAGGCAAAGGTTCAGGTGGAGCTGGCGCAATATCAGTACCTGTTGCCGCGTCTGAAAGGGATGTGGCAGCACCTGGAGCGTCAGGGTGGTGGTATCGGTTCGCGCGGTCCGGGTGAAACCGAAATTGAGACGGACCGTCGTATCGTAAAAGATAAAATTGCCCTTCTGCGCAAGCGTTTGGCAGAAATCGACAAACAATCCTTTACCCAGCGTAAAGAGCGTGGCACTTATGTGCGCGTGGCGCTGGTGGGCTATACCAACGTGGGCAAAAGCACGCTGATGAATCTTCTGAGCAAATCGGAAGTATTCGCAGAAAACAAACTTTTTGCGACGCTGGATACCACGACGCGTAAGATTGTATATGAGCAAACGCCCTTCCTGCTCAGCGATACGGTAGGATTTATCCGCAAACTGCCGCACCATCTGGTAGAAAGCTTTAAAAGTACGCTGGATGAGGTTCGTGAGGCCGATTGCCTCTTGCACGTGGTAGATATCTCGCATCCGGCTTACGAAGATCAGATGGGGGTCGTTAATAAGACGTTACAGGAAATTAAGGCGTTTGACAAGCCAGTGCTCACTATTTTCAATAAAATGGACCTCTATGAGGAGCGTGTTTTCGATCCTTGGCTGGATGAAGAAGTGAAGCAGGATTTGCTGAATCAGCTGCAAAAACGCTGGGAAACAGAGACAAATGGTACCTGCGTATTCGTTTCAGCGACAGAAAGACGCAATATCGAAGCGCTCAGAGAGACAATTCTAAAAAAAGTTAAGAGTCTTTACGAAGAACGTTACCCATACCTGACTAACTTTTATTAGTGGAAAAGTTTTATTTAAATATTAAGTTTTAAAAAATTGTTTTTGATACTTTTGATATAGAATTATTTGCTATTGCTTCTGGGGAAAATTTAACTTAACTTTTCAAAAAGAAACTTTTTTTGGTTTAACGTAAAATAATCTACCATGAAGCACCATTCACGCGAATTGCTAGTCACCACAAAAGTTGCTCAAAACTGGCAAGATGATTTCGACCAACAGGTCGATGGGCTGATGTCTTTAATCAGCAAGGTGGATAACGATGTAAACGTGCAGAACGCCGCAGAACTCATGGATGTGTATCACAACACTACCACTGAGCGTCCTAAAAAAGCAGGCAAGAAAAAAGCCGCCCAAAATGACCGGCCCTTTGAATTTGTCGTGTTCCGGAACTAACTAATCGAGAGATCTATTTAAAAAATCAATAAACGGTTTTAATACAGCAAAAACATTTACACTTTTCTTATCAAAGTCTTTTCCGGTAACATCAGCATCCGCAAGTGGATGGCTCACCGTAAAACTTTTCATCTTCAGGTAGTTGATTGCAGGATTATCGGCCGAGTAGCCTTGTGGTAAGGTTTTCAGTTGTTCGCCAGTCACCTCCCTGAAGATTTTTTTAAACTGCTTACTTGCTACGATTCCAGTAAATTCCTCAAAATTGTAGTCAATCTCCTGCCTTACCGCTTTCAGCAGGCTATTTTCAGGCATCCACAATCCACCTCCAATAAAGCTTTTGCCGCCTGGCTCAATATGCAGATAATAACCTGCACCCGGATATTTGCGCCCGCCGCGACTGAAAAATGCGCCAAAATGGGCTTTGTACGGTGTTTTATCTTTGGAAAAACGCACATCCCGGAATATCCAGAAAATAGAGTCTTTGGCTTTCTGACCTTCCAGCATCGGTTCCAGTGAAGTCATCTGTTTCAGAAGACTATCGATAAGTGTTTCATGATCAGCTTTCGCCGCTTCATATTTGGTGCGGTTTTCGTCAAACCACGGCTTGTTATTGTTGGCAGCCAGATTTTTAAGAAAACTAAGCGTAGTATTTTGCATTGCCGGTTTGTTAAGTTTTTTACAAAATCAACTTTCTGAAACGAATATAAGTGATCCGGCAAAGACGCATTGCGTCAATGGTGGGCTTATTTTAATATCTTTGAGCGCCGCGGAATGGTTTGCGGTAGGATTACCATTAAATATTTTTCATGAAGCGTTTGGCCATATTGGGATCTACGGGTTCTATCGGAACTCAGGCACTGGAGGTAGTAGCTGCGCATCCGGATTTATTTGAAGTGGAAGTGCTTTCTGCCCATAGCAACGATACATTGCTGGTAGAGCAGGCGATAAAGTTTAAACCGAATGCCGTTGTCGTTACTGACGAATCAAAATACGAAGCTGTAAAAGCAGCTTTACATGCATACCCGGTGAAGGTTTTTGCCGGACTCAAATCACTGAACGAAGTTGTACAGTGGGATACTGTTGACGTGGTACTTGGCGCTATTGTCGGTTTTGCAGGTTTACATTCAATTCTTGCAGCCGTAGACGCTGGCAAATACGTAGCATTGGCCAATAAAGAAACATTGGTTGTTGCGGGCGAGCTCGTTATGAAACGTGCCGCAGAAAAAGGTTCATTGATTGTGCCGGTGGATAGCGAGCATTCTGCCATTTTTCAATGCCTGGTAGGTGAAAGTTCCCGGACAATCGAGAAAGTCATACTCACAGCATCTGGTGGTCCGTTTTTGGGTAAAAAACCAAACTTCCTGGTGAATGTAAAAGCGTCGCATGCTTTGCAGCATCCAAACTGGACGATGGGCGCTAAAATTACCATCGACAGCGCAACGCTCATGAATAAGGGCCTGGAGATGATTGAAGCTAAATGGCTGTTTGGTCTGCAAAATGAGCAGATCGAAGTTACAATCCATCCGCAGTCGATTGTGCATTCGCTCGTTCAGTTTAACGATGGTTCGCTCAAAGCACAGCTGGGTCTGCCGGATATGAAACTGCCGATCCAGTACGCGCTGGCGTTTCCGCATCGTATTCACAATGATTTTAAACGTTTCGATTTTAAAGATTTTCCAAAACTGAATTTCGAAGCGCCTGACTATAAAACATTCCGTAATCTCGCACTTGCAAAAGATGCTATGTTTAAAGGTGGTAACGCACCTTGCGTGTTGAATGCTGCCAATGAAGTTGTGGTGCATGCGTTCCTGCAAAACAAAGTAGGCTTTATGGAAATGAGTGAAATGATCGAGCAGACGTTGGAGCAGGTGAACTTTATTGAACACCCGACGCTCGAAGATTATGAAAACAGCGATAAAGAAGCCCGTATCCGGGTTCAGGAGCTGGTAAAGAAAAGCCAGTTGTCTACATACTAAAATATTTTCCGATCCTTAAGACATGCAATTAAACACCGTATTATTAATGGCAACGTGGCAGGTAAAAGGCCTGCAGTTGTTTGCCGCTTTATCCCTTCTGATTTTACTTCATGAATTCGGACATTTTTTCTTCGCAAAACTGTTTAAAACCCGCGTTGAGAAATTCTACCTGTTCTTTGACTTCCTTTTTCCATTCTCGGGTCTGCTCAACTTTTCTTTGTTCAAAAAGAAAGCGGGTGGTACAGAGTACGGTATTGGCTGGTTTCCGCTTGGCGGCTATGTAAAAATTGCCGGCATGGTAGATGAAAGCATGGATACGGAATCTATGAACAAACCACCGGAGCCTTGGGAATATCGTTCAAAACCAGCCTGGCAGCGTCTTTTCATTATGCTTGGCGGTATTATTATGAACGTGCTTACCGCAATGGTGATCTACGCGCTTATTTTCAACGTTTGGGGTGAAACATATCTTCCGACTAAAAATGTGAAATACGGTATCGTAGCAGATTCTCTGGGACAGAGTATTGGTTTGCACAACGGTGATAAGATCGTTAGCGTCGACAACGTGGAAATAGAACGTTTTAAAAGAATTTCACTGGATATCATTTTCCATTCCGGAAAAACAATTCAGGTGATGCGTGACGGCAAACAAGTAGATGTGCCTGTGCCAACCGGTACCATCCGCAAGATGCTGAAATCAGAACGTGGTTCGTTTATTGGTGTGCGTGTTCCTGCGCATGTGGATACGCTGACTACTGATTCCCGCGCTTATCAAATGGGACTGCGTCAAAATGATAGCATTATTGCGGTGAATAATAAACCGGTAATGTTCTTCGATGAATTTGATCAGGAGAAAAAAGCCAATTATGGTCAGCCAATGACAGTAACGGTCATCAGAGGCGGCCAGCCGATGAGCTTTAATACCGTAGTTCCTAAAGATAGTTCACTGGGTATTCCAATGCCGAATCCTGCGCGATACATGGAAGTGATACATAAAGACTATAACACTTTCCAGGCACTGGGCAGAGGCTTTGTATTTACCGGCGAACAGTTTGATTTCTATTGGCAGCAGTTCAAATTGCTGTTTACTTCAAAAGAGGTGAAAGTGAATGAAAGCCTTGGTGGTATCGCAAGCTTCGGTAAAGTATTCCCTTCTGAGTTTGACTGGCAGGAATTCTTAGGACTTACGGCGTTTATTTCCATTATCCTGGCGTTTATGAACTTATTGCCGATTCCGGGTCTGGACGGTGGTTACGTGATCTTCCTGCTATTTGAATTGATCACACGTAAGAAAGTAAGCGATAAAGTAATGGAACGCGCTACTACAGTAGGTTTGGTGTTGCTGCTGATTCTGATGGTATACGCCAACGGCTTGGATGTTGTTAGAGCGTTTATGAAATAAGAATTCAAGGCTTACGCTTAACGTTTAAGGCGGAACGCTGTTTGATTTTTACGAATATAGAAAAGAGGTTGTCTTGCGGCAACCTCTTTTTATTTTGATAAAAAACGCTAGGGTTTTGCGTGAAATTAGTTGCGGAGTCAGGGTGTGTGCAAACTGTCAATTGTCGACTGTCCTCTGTCGACTGAAAAATTTCAATAAATCTTGCAAAAAAATAATGGCAGATTCCTGCACGCTGTCATTGCAGTTACTCTATATTTGCCACCACTGTAATGAAAACCTTGAGCTGATTAAGGTTTATCTGCTGTTCCCCTCTACCGAAGCACAATTTTTGTTTTAACGATTGATTTATCAGACATAGTTCTAAAAAATGAGAAGAGACGGTTCACAAAGCAGCGTATGGCAGCCTTGTATCAATGATTTTGCGCCTTCGGCAAATGAATCAGGTTATGAGGTAAAAATTTCGGGTAATGGTGTTATTGCTTTAGCAACGGCGCTCAGCTTGCAACAGCAGGGGAAAAATTGTGTATTGGTTACCGACCGTGAAACACAATTGCCAGCTACAGCTTATTTAACAACGATATTACCCAACGGCTACCAAAACAAAACAAACGCAGCACTGATTGCCGATGGAATGCGTGCAGCAATCGATCTGGCAGAAGAATGGATCATTTCGTCAGAGATGGAATGCGATCTTGTATACGAACCTGGCTATTTATTTTCAGCGCAGGCCGATAACGATATTCAGACCGAGAAATTTGCGGCAGAAGAAGCCGGACTTGTAACCACTATGGTGAAAAGTATTCCGGTACCTATATCGTTTGCCAAAGCCTGCCGTTTCGAATATCAGGCGAGATTGAATCCATCTGCTTTTTGCAGCGGGCTTGCAAAAGCCTTTATGGAAGCGGGTGGCACGATTGTGGATTGCAATGTGGTAAACTACAAGGACATTCCTGCCGAAGATTCTGTTGTATTGGATACAGAACAAACAAACAGGAACAGCTATCATCTCGCATTTACGCTGGCTTCAGGTATTTATCCCTATGGAGTTGCACAATGCGGCGATAATGAATTTTATTCATTCCAACTGGCAGTGAAAGATGGCAAGGAATATGTGCTGGCTTCATTACTGGATGTGCCACAGGAAACAGATGCAGTAAGTGCTTTCGAAAAGCTGGAACAGGTTATACGTGCTAGCTTTAACATTGCGTCCCTCGATTTTCATTGGATCAATAAGTATTATTATAACGGCGATCCTCTGATCGGCACGTTTGGAATCCATAATAATGACATCCGTTATCTGCATGCGAGTGCAGGAAGTTCTGGCTTTACCACAGCTTTGCTGGCGGCCCAGGTAATTGCAGACACTGTTTTGGGCAAAGAAAATCCGTTTGCGGCATTGGTAGCGGGCAAAATAAATCATTTAACGACTTCCGAAGCTTAATTGATGCGGTTCTTGCGTACATTTAGCTTTCGTAACGAAAGATACTATGCTACAATTTGATCGATTTACGCTGGCCAACGGGCTCCGTGTTTTGGTGCATGAAGATCATACTTCACCGATGGTGGCGATGAATATACTTTATGATGTGGGCGCACGCGATGAAGATCCTCACCGTACCGGCTTTGCACATTTGTTCGAGCACCTCATGTTTGGTGGTTCTGTAAATATTCCTGAATATGATGAGCCATTGCAGATGGCGGGTGGCGAAAACAATGCGTATACAACGAATGATATTACCAACTACTATATTCAGCTTCCGGCAAAAAATGTAGAGACTGCATTCTGGCTGGAGAGCGACCGCATGTTGTCACTGGCTTTTAGTGAAAAAAGTCTGGACGTGCAGCGCAAAGTCGTTTCAGAAGAATTTAAAGAGCATTATATCAACAAGCCGTATGGCGATGCATGGGAACATTTGCGTGCGCTTGCTTACAAAAAGCATCCGTACCAATGGATGACCATCGGCAAGGATCTGAAACAGATTGAAGAGGCGCAGCTTGAAGATGTAAAAGCATTCTTCTTTCAGCATTACAGACCTGTAAATGCAATTATGTGTCTGGCCGGTCATATTACCACAGAAGAGGCCAAAACGCTGACTGAAAAATGGTTTGGGGAAATCCCTTCGGGAACGCCTTATAAGCGCGAATTGCCTGTAGAACCGGCACAAACTGAGGCGCGTACGATGACTGTAGAGGCAGATGTACCGCTGGATGGCCTGTACAAAGCATGGCATATGAGTGGCCGCCTTTCTGAGCCATACTATGCTTCAGATCTTATTACCGAAATTCTCGGCAATGGTTTTGCATCCCGTTTGTATCAGCGACTGGTAAAAGAAAAGCAACTGTTCAGCAATCTGAATTGCTATCATACGGGCAGCCTCGATCCGGGATTGCTGGTGATAGAAGGTAAAATTGTGGAAGGTAAAACGCTGGAAGAAGCAGACGCCGCCATTGAAGCAGAATTGGAGTTATTGAAAGCAGAAGGTGTTACTGCCGGCGAACTGGATAAAGCGAAAAACAAAATTGAGGCCATGATTGAATTTGAAGACATGAGTCTCCTTTCCAGAGCGAATAACATTGCTTTTTACGAATTACTGGGCGATGCAGACCGCATTAATCACGAATGGGAAAGATATCAGGCCGTAACGGCTGAAACGTTGCAACAAACAGCACGGGATATTTTCCGGAAAGAAAATAGCAACACACTTTTTTATAAGAAGAAGGCTAAGTAGTCGGTAGTGAATAGTGAGTTGTCAATTGTGAAACGCAAACTGTGAAACCTGAAACAATTTCAAATCATACAATAGAAGAGGCGACTGATGGTCGCCTCTTCTATTGTATGCCACAGGTGATAGGCCGTAATTGGTCAGACGATTCGAAGTCGTCCGATCAGTTAATGCGCGCAAGCCGTAAATTTAAAAGACCTGCCAAGTGGCAGGTCTTTTAAAAATATTTTATTAAACAAACGTAGCGCCGCCGCGAGATGATCTCTCAGGTCTTGTGACGTATTTGCTCGCCAGAACTCCCCTTCAGGGGTTAACTATTATCCCGTTCTTTTTCAATCTTGCCGCGGCGCATTGGGTTGGCCGTGTATTCTGCGTAGTTTTTTCGTTGTTTCAACAGACGGATACTTTCAAAAATCGCTTCGCGGAAAGATGATTCATCCGCCAGATTTTTTCCGGCAATATCAAATGCAGTGCCATGATCTGGTGATGTGCGGATTACCGGAAGGCCGGCCGTGTAATTTACCCCACCGCCTTGTGCCAGTGTTTTGAATGGCACTAATCCCTGATCGTGATACATTGCAAGAACGGCATCAAAATGCTGATAGCTGGCGCGCGCAAAGAATGCATCGGCGCTGAACGGGCCGAATACCAGCGTGCCTTGCTGTTGCAGCAATTCGATTGTCGGCTTGATGATTGTTTGTTCTTCGGTGCCGATTTGTCCTTCATCGCCGGCATGAGGATTTAAGCCCATTACCGCGATTTTTGGTTTATCGATACCGAAATCCTTAATCAGGCTTTCTTTCAGCAGATTTACTTTCGAAATGATCAGTTCCTTGGTTATTACCGAAGCTACTTTACTCACCGGAATATGCTCTGTAACCAGTGCTACGCGCAGATCTTGATCGTAGAGCAGCATCAGCACATCATTGGCGCCAAACTTTTCTTTGAAGAAAGGTGTGTGTCCTGTATATGGGAAGTCATTGTTGTGCGTATTGCTTTTGTGGATCGGTGCAGTCACTACCGCATCGATCTGGCCGTCTTTCAGACATTGCGCAGCTACCTGCAATGAACGGATCGCGTATTTACCACCAAGTTCAGTAAGTACACCTGGCTGCACCGCCACGTCCTCTTCCCAGCAGTTAAAAACATTGATCTGTTTCGGATTTAGTTTCGTCAGGTCTTTAGTACTGTTGAAGCTAAATGTATTTTCCGGAACGATGCGACGGTAGTAATTAATGACTTTATTGGAAGCAAAGATCACCGGTGTACAGAAATCGAGCATACGGTTGTCTGAAAATGTCTTAATGATCAATTCCAGCCCGATACCATTGAGGTCTCCGGTAGTAATACCTATAATTGCTTTTTCTTCCATTTTAAAATTGTTTGTTTTGTTGTGCTTTAAAAGCGCGTGAAAACTAGTGTTTGCCGTAGTGCATCAGGAAATCTACCAACATACGTACGCCATATGCAGTACCGCCCGAAGTAACATAATTGCGTTTGGCCGTAGCGAAAGATACGCCGGCAATGTCAAAGTGCATCCACGGATATTCGGTAAAGTGTTGCAGGAATTTACCAGCGGTAATAGCGCCACCGTAAGGGCCGCCAATATTTTTCAGGTCAGCAATTTCAGATTTGATCATATCTCCGTATTCATCCCACAATGGAAATTCTGCCAGACGTTCGTACTGGCGGTCGCCACTGTTGCGGAATGATTGTTTGGTGGCGTCATCGGCCGTACCCATACAAACGATACCGTGTTCGCCGATTGCTGCTGCAGCGGCGCCCGTAAGCGTTGCGAAATCAATGACCAGTTCTGGTTTGTAGCGTTTTGCCCAATGTAAAGCATCGGCCAGTACCAAACGGCCTTCTGCATCAGTATTCAGTACTTCTACCGTAGTGCCGCTGTACATTGTAATGATATCGCCCGGAACATAAGCATTTTCTCCCGGACGGTTTTCAGTAGCCGGCACCAGGGCAATTACATGTAAAGGCAATTGCATTTTAGCAACCGCATACATAGCAGCAGTTACCAGCGCGGCGCCGCTCATATCGCTTTTCATGCGATCCATAGAAGCCGGCGTTGGTTTTAGCGAGAGACCGCCTGTATCATACACAATACCTTTACCTACCAGTACAATCGGCGCTTTATTGATTGCTTTGCGTGGTTTGTATTCCATTACTGAAAACGTAGGAGGTAAAATGCTGCCGCGGTTTACGGACAGGATACCACCCATTTTTTCTGCCTCGATCTGTGCTTTTTGCAGGGTTGTTACTTTGAAACCCGCTTCTTTGCCCATCGCCGCAATTTCTTTGGCCAGTTGCGCAGCCGTCAGAAAATTGAGGGGTTCATTTACGAGTGTACGTGCTTTATAAATGGCTTCGGTAAGGATGTTCAGCTGGTCTGCTTCTTTTACCGTAATGGATTGTTTCGTGAAATTGATGAGGCGAAGGGTATTAGCGATTTTCTTCGCTTCGGTACGGTATTTCAGGAACTGATAATTGCTCAGTGCCATGCCTTCCGCGAAATGGTAAGCGGCATGTGCATTTTCTGAAATATTATGAATAGTGAGTTCTTCCATTTTCTGGCGGTTGCAGATGTTCTGCATTTCAGCGCCGGCTTTACGGATAGATTCACTGGTTTGGGTATCTGTTTTTTTGTCTTTGATACAATAAACAAATACGAAACGATTGTATTGATTGATGGAAATGAGCTGGTGTTCCTGCTTGAGCATGTCTGCCACAAACGTCTGTTCCTGTGCGGAAATTTCCGAAAGCTGTGCTACCTGTGTGGCGTTACCGATGATGTAAAGCAAATGCTTTTTGGACGGCTTCTGAACTATTTTAAATTCCATAGTCTAAACATGAATAGAGAACAAAGATAGCAGGAAGTTGTACGTTTTAAGTCGTAAGTTTTATGCGGTCAAACGTCAATGGTCAATGGGCAATGTCAAACGTGAAACGTGAAACGTCAAATGTCAATGGGCAAACGCTCGAACGTCAATTGCGAAGACATAGTGGGGCAATCACCAAGCACAAATCTCCAATCTCAAATATTTCGGGGCAATCAGCATTCGTAAATATTAAATCTCAAATAATTGCGGGCTAATCTGAAATCACAAATCTCCAATCTCAAATATTTCAAATGTTTTCTGGACTTTTGCAGCGATATGCAATACACGTTAAAGAAAAGCCTTGGACAACATTTTCTACATGATGAAAACATGTGTAAGAAAATTGTGTCGCAAATAGAGCCGTCAGCAGGCATGCAATTGCTGGAAATTGGCCCTGGCGGCGGCGCGCTTACCAAATATCTGATTGAATGGAAGGACGTGCAGTATAAGGCTATTGAGGTAGACGAAGAAAAGGTGCAATATTTGCAACATACGTATCCGGTGCTGAAAGATAAAATTATCCTGAAAGATATACTGCAGGCGGATGTTCCGTTTGAAGGCAAGTTTAGTGTGATCGGTAATTTTCCCTATAATATTTCTTCGCCAATCATGTTTAAAATGCTGGAATGGGAACCGCAGGTTGATGTGATCATTGGTATGTTTCAGAAGGAGGTAGCGGTACGTATCGCAGCTGGACCGGGGTCTAAGCAATATGGCATTTTAAGTGTATTGACGCAGGCATTCTTTAAAGTCGATTATCTCTTCGATGTAAATCCAAATTGTTTTACGCCGCCGCCAAAAGTGATGAGTGGGGTGGCAAGCTTCGTGAATTCGGGAAATCCTTTTGGCATCACGGAAAAAAGAAAATTCTTCAACCTCGTAAAAGCGGGATTCAATCAACGTCGCAAAACATTGCGTAACGCACTGCGTGGCACTTTGCCGCCGGAAGCGCTGACACACCCGTTGATGGACAAACGTGCCGAGCAATTGTCTGTAGCAGATTTCGTATCACTTCACAAGCAATATCAGTTATGAACCAATCGGGAAAAGTCTTGATCGCGGCGCCGGTGCATCCAGTTTTAACGGAAGGCCTGGAAGCTGCGGGATACACGTGTGCTATTCATGAAAAGATAACACAGCAGGATGCATTTGAACTCATCAGGGATTGTGTCGGTGTGATTACTTCCACAAGACTTTTGCTCGATAAAGCTCTGCTGGATGCGGCTCCCAAACTGCAGTGGATCGGGCGTATGGGCTCCGGTATGGAAATTATCGACGTGCCTTATGCGACAGAAAAGGGCATTGCCTGTTTCAGCAGTCCCGAAGGAAATCGGAATGCTGTTGCCGAACACGCTATGGGCATGTTATTGGGCGTTACCAAGCGCATCGCATGGAGCCACCAGGAAGTGCAAAAAGGTTTGTGGCTACGAGATGAGAACCGTGGCACTGAACTGGAAGGAAAAACAATCGGAATCATTGGCTATGGTAATACGGGCAAGGCTTTCGCGAAGAAGTTACTGGCATTTGATATGAATATTCTGGCTTACGACATTGATCATACTTTACCGGTTCAGGAAGGTGTGGTCTTTTGTCAAAATCTGGATCGCATTTTCGAAGAAGCAGAGCTGCTTAGTTTTCATTTGCCATTAACAGAAAATACATATCATTATTTTGACAATGTTTTTCTTCAGCAGATGACTAAGCCATTTATTTTGATTAACACCTCCCGTGGCGACGTAGTTGATACAAATGTAATATGGGAAGGTTTGCAGTCGAAAAAGATAAAAAGTGTTTGTTTGGATGTGCTGGAAGGTGAGCCGCTGACGAAGATGAATGATGAAAAAAAGCAATTGGTTCATCAGATATCGATGCTGCCAAACGCCCTGATAACGCCTCATATAGCGGGTTATAGCTTCGAAGCGGTATACAAGATGAGTAACTCCTTACTGACAAAAATCGTCATACCAAAGTAAAACATATAAAATAAACATTTCCTTGACAAAAAAGAGCAACTGCCGTATTACTTTTAACAGAAGTTTTTATCTTTACCCCTCATTTGGTTAATAAATCTTTAATGCAGGATATGACACGTACACTACGTTATTTATTCTTATTGCTGTTTATCGGGATTTCCGGAGAGGCTCTTGCCCAGGCGGGTGAGCTATTCGGTACCGTCTTAGACGCAACCAAACAGCCGGCAATCGGCGCCATTATCAATGTGGAATCCGGAGGTATTTCCAAAGGAGGAACAGCCGCGGATATTGATGGTAACTATTCCATTAAACCGTTGCAGCCAGGCCGCTACACTGTAAAAGTGCAGTACGCAGGTCACAATCCGATAACAGTTTCCGATGTGTTGATCAGCCCGGATAACGCAACTAAATTGAACTTTAGCATGGAAACCTCAAAAGGTAACGTGCTGAAAGAAGTTCAGGTAAAGTATGTTCGTCCGCTCGTTGATAACGCCCGTCCTGGTACCAACAATACCATGACACGCGAGCAGATCAAAAACATGCCTACGCGTAACACTGCGGATATCGCGTCTTTGTCAACTGGTGTATACCAGCAGAAGCAAGGTCAAACCAACCTGAACATCGGTGGTGGTCGTTCAAACGGTACACTTTACATGATTGATGGTGTAATGGTGAGCGGCGGTGCAAACTCCGTAAACCTTCCTCCTGACGCGATCGATCAGATGGAAGTAATCACTTCAGGTATCCCGGCAAAATATGGTGATGCCTCTGGTGGTGTAATCAAACTGACCACACGCGGTATCTCTAAAAATTTCCGTGGCGGTGTAAACGTTGAACACTCTCTGGATGGTTACAACAACAATTATGTTGCGTTTAACATTTCCGGTCCGTTCATGAGCCGCATGGTAAATGACATTAAAAAACCAATCGTAGGTTTCTTCCTCTCTGGTGACTACCGTAGCTATAAGGACAATGATCCTTCTTATGGTGGTAACTATGTAGTGAACGATGCTAAACTGGCTGATATGCGCGAGCATCCGCTGGTAGCTGTCGGTACTGCTACAGGTGTTCCGAACCTCAGACCAGCAACAGAGTTTGTTACAATGTCTGATCTGACTACACAAAAGGCAAAAGTTAATGCAAGTGGTAACCGTGCAACTTTGCTCGGTAAACTCGATTATGAGATCACTCCAGGTACCAACCTTACTGTAGGTGGTTCATTTAACTACACTAATTATTACGACTACAACCGTGCGCTCACACTGTTCGCTCCAGACGCAATGCAGAAGAGCAATCAGTATACCGGTCGTGGTTATATCCGCTTTACACAACGTTTTGGTAAATCGGCTACTGGTGATAAAAAAGAAAATAACAAAATCAGCAACGCATACTATACTGTGCAGGCTGACTACCAAAAGGATTACATCTCTACAGAAGATCCTAATAATAAAAGAAATCCGTTCCTGTACGGTTATGTTGGTAAATTCGTAGAAAACCAAACTCCGGTTTATTCTCCGGGTCTTGATACCGCAACTCAAGTAGATCACAATGCAATCCTGTTGCAAGGTTACCAAGGTACTGGTATTACATACACTCCTTCTAATGTAAATCCATACCTCTCTAATTATACTTCTCAGTATTATGCATTAGGTGGTACAAACCCTACTGCTCTTAACAATATCCCAAGTAACGGTGCATATCTCCGTAACGGTGATAACCCAGGTTATACTTACTCTCTGTGGCCTGGCGTTGGCTATCCTCAGACCGGTTATGGCTACAGCCGTGCAGATCAGTTCTCTTTTGGTGTAGATGCGTCATTTGACTACAAACACAACAAGACAACACACGCTATCGAATTCGGTCTTTACTATCAGCAACGTACTGAACGTGATTACCAATATGGCGTAAGAGGCCGCAGCGTATGGACTATCATGCGTCAGCTGACAAGTGCAAACGTTAATAATAACCTGGATCACTCTAATCCGATTTATATCGTTAACGGTCAACAATACACGAAAGATCAGATCGATGCAGGTGATGTAATCCCTGGTCCTGGTGATACTGTAACATACAATCGTGCTTACAATGGTGATCCTACACACGTAGGTGGTTTCGATTATAATCTGAGACAAAAATTAGGTGCATCTAATCACGATTACATCCAGCCGGATGCGATGGATCCTTCTACTTTCTCAATGAATATGTTTACACCTGATGAATTGCTGAACAGTGGTAAACCATTGGTTTCTTACTATGGTTATGACTACCTCGGTAATGTTGTAAATGGTCAGGTAAACTTTAATGACTTCTTCACAGCGAAAGATGCAAACGGAAACTATACCCGTACTATCGGTGCTTACCGTCCAAACTATATGGCTGGTTATATCTCTGATGCGGTACGTTTCAAAGACATCCTCTTCACAATTGGTGTACGTATCGAACGTTTCGATAACAACACTAAAGTGCTGAAAGATCCATACTCAACTTCTCCGACTTATTCTTTGTCTCAAATAATGAGCAATAATAATGATCCGGAAAATCACTCTCAGGCAAACTTTGGTACAAACGGTATTCCTTCTAACATCGGTAGCGGTTATGTAGTATATGTTGATGATAACGCTTCGGTAAAACCAACTGTAACTGGTTACCGTAACGGTGATACATGGTACGATGCAACTGGTCGTGAAGTAGCTGATCCAAACATTCTGAAACAAGAAAGCGGTCGTGATCTGCAACCATACCTCCAAAGAAATACAGACGGTACAGCAATTCCGAAAATCTCTGATGCTGGCTATGATCCAACAGGTGCATTTACAGATTACAAACCTCAGGTAAATGTAATGCCACGTATCTCTTTCTCATTCCCGATCAACGATGTTGGTTTGATCTATGCACACTACGATGTGATCATGCAACGTCCTAAATCATTCAGCAGCGTTCTGACTGGTACACAGGCTTATGCTTCTCCGGTTGATTATATGTACATCCAACAAAATGGTAGCTCAGTAATCATCGGTAACAACAACCTGAAACCAGAAAGACTGACTAACTATGAAGTAGGTTTCCAACAAAAACTGTCTGACCTGTCTGCGATCACATTGAATGCATTCTACAAAGAACGCCGTGATCAGATCCAGGCTCGTCCTTACCTGTACGCTTACCCGACTACTTACTATACTTACGCCAACAAAGACTTCTCTTCTACGAAAGGTCTGGGTGTGAAATATGAACTGCGTCGTGTAAACCACATCTCAATGCTCCTCAGCTATACTTTGCAATTTGCTGAAGGTACCGGTTCTACTGCTACTTCTTCTTATGGTAACGGTACTGCAGGTCTGCAACAAAACCTCATTCAGGCTTCATTGCCGAACCTGATGCTGGTAAATCCACTGGATTACGATTCTCGTCACAATATCGCTGCCAGCATCGACTACCGTTATGCTGCAGGTGAAGGTCCGGAAATCGGCGGTCTGAAAGTGTTCCAGAATGCTGGTATCAACCTGATGTTTAACGCAAGAAGCGGTGAGCCTTATACGCACTACGCAGAAGCTCAAAGCCTGGCTGTTGACGCGAGCAACTCAAGAACAATTCAAGGTGGTATCAACGGCAACCGTTTGCCTTGGCACTACATGTTCAACCTGAAAATCGACAAAGACTTTGCACTGAGCTTCAACAACAAAAAAGACGAAGCATCTGCTACAAAAAGAAAGTACTATGTTAATGCTTATGTGATGATCAACAACCTGCTGAATACACGCGACGTACTTCAAGTATATCCGTACACAGGTCGTTCTGACGATGATGGTTACCTGACATCTCCACAAGGTATTCAGTTCACTTCAAACCAGACAAATCCTAAATCTTACTCGGACCTGTACACTGCTTTGATGCGTAATCCATCATATCTGAATAACCCTCGCAGAATCATTTTAGGCCTTTCATTTAATTTTTAATCAACACGGTAACGATAAAAAGTTATGTTAGTAAATAGTAAAAAATGGCTCTCGCTGGCGATGACCACTGTCTTTACAGGGGTTGGTCTCCTCGCCACTGCGCGACCAAATCAGAACTTTAACGGTCAGCGTATGACTAATGGTACCCAGCGTACCACGGCATCGCGCGATTGTAAGCCAGCGACGTCTGCTATCGATCTTGACATCAATAACGTTCGTGCCAGATTGATGACCGGCGGTGATATGTGGTGGGATCAGGGTAAAGATGTTGCCGCTTACGAAGTACCTAAGGGAAGCGGAAAGAGCTCACTCTTTGCTGGTTCGGCATGGATTGGTGGTTATGACCCTCAGGGTAACCTGAAAGTTGCCGCACAAACATACCGTCAGGACGGTAATGACTATTGGCCTGGCCCGCTTGAAGCAGGTGCCTACACTACAAGTTCTGCAACTTGTTCTGAATGGGATCGTTTCTGGCGTGTAGAAAGATCAGATATCAACACCTTCCGTGATTTGATTAAAAAAGGATCCGTTCCTGATGAATCGGATCCTGCATATGCTCCGATTTATCAGTGGCCGGCTCATGGTAACACTAAAGCTATAGGTAACAGTGGCGCCCCTCTGGATCTGCTTACTGCTACCACACGTGATTACGCTCCGTATATCGACGTTAGTGGCCCGGGTGGTAAACCAGATGGTATCTACAACCCTCAGTACGGTGACTATCCAGATATCCTGGGTGACCAATACATCTGGTGGGTGTTCAATGATGAAGGTAACATCAAAATGCAGACGCAAACAGATGCGATCGGTATGGAAGTTCAGGCTAGCGCCTTTGCGTTCTCTACAAAAGATAACCTCAACAACGCTACCTTCTATAACTACCGTATGATCAACCGTAGCCCGTCTACGCTGGATACAGCGTTTATCGCTACATGGACCGATGCGGATCTGGGTTATGCATTCGATGACTTTATCGGTTGTGATACTGCTCGTGGTCTTGGTATCCTTTATAACGGTAAAAGTATTGATGGTAACGGTGAACCAAGCAGCTATGGCTCTCAGGTTCCAATGGTAGGTGTTGACTTCTTTATCGGTCCTAAACGCTTTATTCCTAACCCGAACAAACCGGGTACAGATACAGCGATTAAACTGAAAATGACTGCCTTCACGTACTTTAATAACGATAACTCTGCAATCGGTAACCCAACCAATGGTCAGCAGATCTATGGTTATATGACCGGTACAAACCGCGGTGGTCAGCGTTTCTCTTATGACTGGGATGGTACAGCAGGTCACACCAGTGTGGCTTATGGTAAAGGTCCACTCATCAAATTTGCATACGTTGGTGAACCAGATAACACATCTTCATGGTCTGAGTGTACTTGTGGTAACAAACCATATGACCGTCGTTTCATCCACTCTTCCGGTCCTTTCCAATTGCAGGCTGGTAGCATTGACCGTTCTCAGAACGACGTAACAATCGGTGCTGTGTGGGTTGCGGACGTAGGTGGTTGTCCTAACACATCATTCAAGAAAATCCGTGTAGCAGATGACGAAGCACAGGAACTGTTCGATAATAACTTTAAAACAATCGAAGGCCCTGAGGCTCCACGTCTCGTAATTCGTGAAATGGACCGCAAACTTGTGTTCTATATCATGAACGATTCTAACAGCACAAACTTCCAGGAGAAATTCGGTTATGATCTTTCTGATCAGAAATACCGTGTTGCTTCTCCTAAAACAAGACACTTTAAAGATTCTCTCTACAAATTCGAAGGTTACCGCATATTCCAGCTGAAAAACAGCCAGATTTCTGCAGCTCAGATCTTTGACGAAAATGGTCAAGTTGACCAGACAGTTGCTGCTGAGGTATTCCAGACAGATATCAGAAATGGTGTAAGCCGTATTGTTAACTATAGCAAGGCAACTGACATCAGCGATACTACATGGGCATATTCTGTGAAAGTAACTGGTAAGGATAGTGGTATCGTTCACAGTTTCTCTCTGCAAACTGACCGATTCGCATCTACGAAAGATCCTCGTTTTGTAAACTATCGCAACTACTACTTCGTAGCAATCGCATATTCTTACAACCAATTCGCTCCATTTAATGCGAAACTGTCTGACTCAACTCAGGACGTTCCTTACCTGGAAAGTGCGCATGGTGCAGGTGGTGTTCCTATTCCAATTGTAGTAGGTATGCCTAACCCGGCTAACGGTGATATGGGTACTACACTGAACGCTGATTATGGTAGCGGTGTAATTGTGAAAAGAATCGAGGGTATTGGTAACGGTGCTAACTTCATCTCTATGGATGCAGCATCTGAAACTGCAGCACTCGATCCGAACAATAACTTTGAAATCGGAAACCCAACTTATGTTGCTGGACAATCTCCGGTAAATGTAAAAGTGGTAGATCCACGTAAAGTACAGAAAGGTAACTGGGAACTGTTCATCACCGGTACTCAGTATGCTGATCAAACAAAAGGTATTATCCCAACTCAGGGTTCATGGAAACTCGTTTATAACGGTGGTCAGGACGTAATCTATAGCGAACGCGATCTGTCTGTATACAACGAGCAAATCCTTGAAAACTACGGTATCTCTGTAGGTCTGACACAAACTGTTCGTCCTGGTGATGATCAGATTAACTCAAATGGTCTGGTAGGTTCTGATGTTACTTTCGCTGATCCTGGTACTGCTTGGTTGACTGGTGTTATCGATCAGGAATCTAAAAACCTCCAGAACTGGATTCGCAGCGGTAAAAACAAAGAGGATTCAGTAAATCCATGTAACTATAATGACTACGCCCTTGATACTGTAGGTCAGTTCTACGAAAACCTGATGCCAAACAACGCGCTCGTTGCTAAAACATGGGCTCCGTTCCCGCTGGCTACAGCAGAAAACAGACCTGCTTGTGGATTTGGTGTAATTCCAAACAATACATCTTCTGTAAACGGAATGTATCAGTTGCACGGTGTTGATATCGTGATGACATCTGACAGAACAAAATGGACTCGTTGTGTTGTATTTGAAATGGAAGATGACCCAACCCTTGCTGAAGGTGGTGCTGCTAAATACCGCCCTAGAAAACACCTTTCATGGACTGGTGACGTAGATGGTTCTGGTGCTCCTGTTTATGATCAAAGCGATTCTGGCAGATCTTGGTTCCCGGGTTATGCAGTTGATCAGGAAACTGGTGTACGTCTGAACGTTATCTTCGGTGAAGATAGCTGGTTGAAAACTCAAAATGGTGCAGATATGATCTGGAACCCGACTACACCACTGCAAATTAATGGTGACGGTTCTGGTACTATCGGTAACGTAATCAACGGTGGTAAACACTATATCTACGTTCTGGGTACGAAATATGATGAAGGTCAAGGTACAATCACTGCGCTGCAAAGCACAAACGCCCTGAACGTACAGAACTATTTTAAAAATACTTTCATGTGGGTAGGCTTGCCTACGCTTACTGCAGGTTTCAACCTGAAGTCACTGAAAGATGGTATCATCCCGACTGAAACAAGACTCCGTATCCGCGTTTCTCGTCCTTACGCACAATACCTGCCTACAGGACAGACAGCGATAAATGGCAACCTTCCTTACTATACATTTAGTACAGATGGTCTGGCTCCGGTAGCGCTTACTGATAACTCACATGGTAATAAGGATTCTGTAGCTGATCTGATGGCTGTAGTTCCAAACCCTTACTATGGTTACTCGGGTTACGAAGTAAACCGCGTAGGTACTACGGTTCGTATTATCAACCTGCCACGTCGTGCTACTGTAAGCATCTATTCACTGGATGGTACGCTGGTTCGCCGCCTCGAGAAAGACAATGCAAACGTGTCTTACCTCGACTGGGATATCCTGAATGCTAAGAGCCTTCCAATTGCTAGTGGTATGTATCTTATCCATATCAATGCAGAAGGTGTAGGTGAGCGGATTATTCGTTGGTTCGGTGCAATGCGTCCGGTTGATATCACTAACTATTAATAACTGAATTTGAAAGGGCCGGTAGCCATTCCGGCCCCCAAATAAATAATTCATCATATAACGTTTATGAAAAGTTTTTCTACCAAAGCTGCATTAGCTATCTGTGCCATCGGCTTATCGGTGCAGGCTTTTGCAGGAAATAAAGATAGATCCGGACAAGCGGGAGCAACAGAAATGCTGATCAACCCTTGGGGTGCTTCAAACGGCGTGTTTGGCCTGAACACGGCAACTGTGTCTGGTGTAGAAGCTATGAAGGGGAACATTGCCGGTCTCGCCATGGCTGATCGTACAGAAATAGGTTTAGGATATACGATGTACCTCTCTAACTCTAAAGTAAGCATAGCAGATCTGGGCTTTTCTCAGAAACTGGGCAACTTTGGTGTACTGGGTGTAAACATTATGTCTACTTCTTTCGGCGAAATTCCAATCACTACTTATGATAATCCATCAGGTGGTGTTGGTACTTACAAACCTCAGTTCCTGAACTTCCAGGTTGGTTTTGCCAAAGAATTCTCTAAATATGTACGTGCTGGTATCTCTGCTACCTACGTGAGTGAGCAGGTTACCAACGTATCCGCTCAGGGCGCTTGTTTCGACGCAGGTGTACAATACGTAACCGGCGCACGCAATAACTTCCACTTCAGCGTTGCTTTGCGTAACCTCGGTACCAATATGCGCTACTCTGGCGGTGGTTTCGCTGTTGACGCACAATCTCAGTACGGAACATATTCTATGTCCCAGGACGTTCCTTCCGATAAATTCGGTATGCCAACGTATCTGAATTTCGGTCTGGCATATGATTTCTACCTGGATGAAAACAAATTGCAAAATCAGGATGATAAGCCAAAACATCGTCTGACTGCAATGGGTAGCTTCCAGTCTAACTCTTATCAAAACGACTATCTCGGCCTTGGTGCAGAATACGCGTTCCGCGAAATGTTCATGCTCCGCGCTGGTTACCGTTATGAAAAAGACATCAACACCGATCAGAGCAATACAATGTTTACTGGTTTCAGTGCGGGTGCATCAGTTCAGTATAAAGTAGGTGACAAAGGTCCGCGTCTGGCTGTTGACTACGCTTACCGTCCTACTGCAAAACCAAACAACGGAGTACACACGTTCACGCTCCGCATGCATTTCCGTTAAGGATATTTTTCTTAAATTCGTTTTTGTACAACGCTTCTGTCTCAATCAGAAGCGTTGTATTTTTTATTAATCTAAAACAGTAGTAATATGTCTGGAGTTAATTATGTTACAAAAGAGACGTTGGAACAAATGAGAGAGGAATTGACACAGTTGAAAACGTCGGGTCGCGCTGAAATTGCACACGCGATTGCTGAAGCCCGTGAAAAAGGAGACTTGCGTGAGAATGCTGAATATGACGCCGCTAAAGAAGCTCAGGGTCTGCATGAAGCTAAAATTGCAAAACTTGAAGCCGCCATTGCCTCTTCCCGCATAATGGATACCAAAGATATTGATACAAGTAAAGTCTCTATACTGAGTAAAGTAAAAGTGACGAACCTCAATACTAAGAAAACAGTTGAATACCAGATCGTTTCTGAAAAAGAAGCAGATCTCAAAGCAGGTAAGATTTCTGTTACTTCGCCAATCGGCAGAGGTCTGCTGGGTAAAGTAGTAGGTGAAGTTGCAGAAGTGACTGCTCCTAGTGGCGTAATTAAATTTAAAGTCGAAGAAATTTTCATTTAATAGCTCTCTTATGGCCACCATTTTTTCAAAGATCATCGCAGGTGAAATACCTTCTTTCAAGATCGCAGAAAACGATCATTTTTATGCTTTTCTGGACATCTTTCCGCTGGTGAAAGGTCATGTGCTGGTTGTGCCGAAAGTGGAAGTAGATAAGTTTTTCGATGTGTCAGACGATCTGCTGAGCGAATGGCTGGTTTTCGCAAAACCTATTGCAAAAGCTATTGAAAGTTCTTTTCCGTGTAACCGTTGTGGCATAAGCGTGGTTGGCCTGGAAGTGCCGCATGCACACATGCATCTTGTTCCCATCAACGGTGCCGACGATCTGAATTTTACCCGACACAAGCTGAAGCTTTCGGAAGAAGAACTGAAAGAAATTCAGGCAACCATCGTAGCAAAGCTTTCTTAATTTCTGATGTCTGATCGCAGGTTTTTGTGATTTTGCGAAAAATAAAAAAGCCTGGCCAACAGTACTGTTGGCCAGGCTTTTTTCTATAGTAGCCCGGAAAGCTGGATCGGTTACTCATCGTCCACAGCTCACAAATCAGCCGTCAGCGATCTCCGACAATCGCTTTCTGATTCACGCTCCAGGCTTGCGGTTTCGCCTGAAACAACGCTTTAGTTTTTGACCAGGTATCTTTAAAAAATTCAGAAAAGCGATAATGATTCAGATGCTCCTCGCTTTCCCACATGCTGTAAGTGAAAAATATATTCGGATCATGTGCATCTTGCCATAATTCGAGATGGCGGCAGCCTTCAAATGTTCTGATTTTTTGTTTGCGTTCTTCAAACAATGCCTCAAAATTGCTGACTTCTTCCGGGCGGAAATTCATTTGTACAATGCGTACGATCATTCAAAATAGATTTTAATCGTTTTATACATCAGATCCTGATCGCGGTAGAGCTTAAGGCCAAAGAGGCTGGCGGCATTACCCCGGTTGATCGCTATTTCAAGAAATCCCGTAGCATTAAAACGACAAAGTTTTTCACCGATGCCAACATTGTAGTAATGGTGGCTGAGCTGTGTTATTTCCTCATCGCGGACAAACTTGATATAGAAAGGCCGGCCTTCACCAAAGACCTCGAATTGTTCCTTTGTAATATTTAATACCACATTTTCGAAACGATCAATGTGAATGACCTGGCATTCCACACTATTGTCTTCTGCTTTAGGACGCCAATGGATCGGGGCTACGCGCATGTTGCACGGTTTCATGTTTTCAGTATGGCCATCATAGTGTAATTGATGGATCATCTTGCCCACTGCCAGCATCCAGTCGCGAAAACGGTCGTCATCAGAAAGTTCCATACAATGGAAAACACGGTCTATCTGATCGCCAAATGCCAATGATAAAATGCCATTGTCGGGAGCCAGGAAAAAATAACCGTCTTTTTCGCAAAGAATCAAACGTGGACGTTTGCTGTAAAATACATCCGTCAGCAGAATATGACAGGTGCCTGTCGGGAAATTGCGATAAGCTGCTAATAACAAATAAGCGGCTTGTTGCAGATGGAAAGGCTCTACCTGATGCGAAATATCTATGATGCGCGCTTCCGGCAATGACTGCATCAGTATGCCTTTAGCCGAAGCTACTGAAGCATCCTGTAAGCCAAAATCTGAAAGAAGCGTAATGCACTGCATAGACGGAGGGAAAAGCAAAAATACTGCTGAATGAATGTAAAGCAAAAAAATGGCAGAAGGATTTCCTGTTTCGAGTAAATTCGTTTTTATGCGGAGAAAATAATTATCTGTTTTCAGCGTTATCATTTTCACACGTTAACTTTACCCGTCAACGATTTTGCGACTTCATGCGATCTAAATATTTTCTGATACCGGTTTTTGTTCTTTTCGGGATGCTCATTTTCGGCACATCCTGCAAAAAGGACAAACTGCTTACCAGCGGGGGAAATCTTACATTTTCCACTGATACACTCACTTTTGATACTGTCTTTACTGCACAGGGCAGCTTTACGTTGCAGGTGAAAATTTTCAACCCACAGGATCAGAAAGTAAATATCAGCTCTATTCGTCTGCAAAATGGTGCCAGCTCTTATTTTCATCTGAATATCGACGGCTTTGCCGGAAACAGCAGGGAGAATATTGAAATCGCAGCTAAGGATAGCATGTATGTTTTCGCAACGGTAAATATTGACCCGACCGATGCAAATACGCCGTTCGTTATTGAAGACAAACTGATTGCCACGCTCAACGGTACGGATTACAGTCTTCCGATGGTTGCATATGGCCAGAATGCGCATTATATCACCGATAGTGTATTAAGTTCGGCTGCGCCGATTCAGTGGCTTACTGATAAGCCGTACGTAATTATTCACAGTGCATTGGTCGATTCGTCCACAACGCTTGTAATCCCGCCCAAATGCCGCATTTACATGCACGCAGACTCCCGTTTGTATGTGCAGGGAACACTGCTGGCGCAAGGCACTAAAACTGATAGTATCATTTTCCAGGGTGACCGTCTTGATCGTGATTATTTCGGTGGTGATCTGCCAGGCGAGTGGGGTGGACTTTATTTTGACATCAGCAGTCACAATAGTAAAATGGATTGGGTAGTGATGAAAAACTGCGGCAGTTCTGTTGGTAACGGACTTCCGGCAGCGTTGTGGGTATCTGGCGATGGTAGCAGTACCAATCAGCTGACGATGACACACACTATTATTGAAAACAGTATTGGTTATGGATTGCTTTGTTTTAATGCCAATGTAAAAGCAGAAAACAGTCTGGTGCACTCTACGGGAACGCAGGCTCTGGCACTTTTTCAGGGAGGTACTTATTCGATTACCAACTGCGATTTTATCAACTACTATCCGATAAATATCAACCATACGGATAACCCGACCGGCGCCATATTCAACTACTACGATACCAGCAATACCGGTTATTTGCAGGGTAATCTGAACGCTGTTTTAACCAACTGTCTTATCTACGGAACTATTGACGATGAGCTGGTGACCGCGAAAAAGGGAAGCGGCGCATTCAATCTTCAGTTTATCAATTGCGATATCAAATCTACACAGAACCCGGATGCACTTGATGCCAGCACGGTATTCACTAATTGCCTTTTCGGACAAGACCCCCAATTTGTGGACTATACGAAATGGAATTTCCGTGTGAAGGCAGGTTCGCCGCTGATCGATGCAGGTGCACCCGTATCAATTGGGAATGATCTTGACGATCAGCCGCGAGTGAACGGTAGCGCTATTGATATTGGCTGCTACGAATTTTACTAGTCTTTGAGGTTATTGAGATAATCAACAAACATTGGGAATGCGAGGTGGAACCAGGCGGTAAAGTCGTCCGGGCGTTTCGCCATCCAGCCTTTTATTTCGGGAATTGATGTGTACCGGAATGCCATGACTTCATCTGGATTGATGATCGGTGTATCTGAATAATGACCGAGATAAATATGGTCGTACTCATTTTCGATCAAACCATTGCCCACATCAGATTTGTAACGCAGTTTAAAAATTGGTTCCAGGGCGGCATCAAATCCCATTTCTTCCGTCATTCTGCGATGTGCTCCGGCAAGTGTGCTTTCATGTGGGAAAGGGTGCGAACAACATGTATTCGTCCAAAGACCACCGGAATGGTATTTATGTAGCGCACGTTGCTGCAGGAGCAACTCATGCCGGTCATTCAGGATAAAAACAGAAAACGCACGATGCAGCACGCCTTCCTGGTGAGCAGCCATTTTTTCCATTGTCCCGAGCCATTCGTCGCGCTCGTTCACCACAGTTACCAGATTTTGTGCAAACGCCATAGTTTCAGTTTAATAATCATTACCAGTCTTCTGCGTGCAAATTACCGAAAACTGAGCCGATATTTTCTCAGGCTGATTTAGAAAGTCTCCGTAAAAACTGATGCAATAAGCTGGCCGAAATAAAGAAACCCGCGAGATAAGCGAACGATGAAAGCAAATCGCCCCGCAGTATAAAGAACGACATGATCATGGCAACAGGATAAAAAATAACGCCGAAATGCAGCGCTGGAGATGATTTCATGCGTGCGTACCAACGATCGTAAACACAACCGGCAATGGCAAAGCCCATAATAAAGAGAACTGCGCCGATGGCTCCGAAATTGATCAGCCCTTCTGCATAATAAGCACTCGTGTAATTATGGAAGTTTTCCAGCGATGGCTCATATATCAATGCGCCACTGCCAATAGATTTTCCGGGCCAGATGCTGCGTGGCACAAAAAACAGAATTACCGTAAGTAACTGTCTGCCCCAGGTAATGTCATGATTTGCGATATACTGATATGTTTTGCAGACAGAAGTATAAGCGTCGAAATCGCCTTTTACAAGAGCGCTTGCGTAAATTGACTGCAAATTTTTGGTGTGCGTGGTTAATTCTTCACCGGCATATCTTGTGAGACTGAGCGCTGGAAAAACGATCAGCAGTCCGACGGTCAGCAGGATGGCAAACACATTTTTTTTCTCCAGCCATTTTAAATGAAACGCAAGTAGTAGGCTGAGGTAAAGGCAGGCCGCATAATATCGCGCGAGCGATAAAGGGAAATTGACAAAGACGCAGCAAAACAAAACGGTGAGCAACCAGGGCAGAGCAATCTGTTTTTTCCGAAACAGCCAGATAGATAACAGCGAGAAATACATTGTTACACCACGAAGTCCTTTGTCGAGCAATAATGCAAGTGTGGGATGTATATTCTGGTAAAGCGAAAGTTCGGCGTCCTGACGATGCCAGATATTGCTAAACCCATAAGTGAAGATAATGCCGGAGCAACAAATCAGAAATACACAAAACCCCACCAGAAAAGCTTTAGGCGTAATCTGGGCACCATTGACCGGAGGCGAAGCTTTTAATTTTAATGGTCTTTTTGATAAGGATGTTCGTATTGCACTATATGCTGCAAGGCAGACTAGCAATAGCAGGTTCGTTTTTATAAAAATGGCATCCGGGAAAAATTCATCCCAGGCCATATTGTGCTGCGTGTACTGGAAAAGTGGCACGACGCCCATGAAGACAAGATTAAATATCCAGAACATTTTATTAAACGAATAGGGGGTAGTATCGCGGAACGTTTCAAAAGCGGCGTAGAAAATAATGACCAGAAAACTGCCGGAAATAACGAAATTATTACTTCCGGAATTTGACCGGACAAGCAGCAAGGCCGCACACAACAATGTGATCAATCCGGCAAAAAACAAAGGTTTTCTATTTTCGGGAAACGGCGCCAAAATGTTGTGAATGGTTGGATTGTGTGTAAATATAAACGCTTTTCTCTAAGCGATCTTTCTCTATAGGCTTATTGGTGTTTCTTCGTGTTGGGGAAATAGGCGATTCCTTAACTTTATAATCGTAAAAAAGAAGAGCAATGCGTGGGTTCGTATTTTCAGAATATCGTGCGGATGAAAACAATAAATCTCCATTTGAAAGGTTGCTGAACCTTTTTATGGAGCTGCTGCAGTATACCAGCGGTGACGCTACAGAAGCCCTTGACTGGCTTACACAGCTGGACCGCGAACATAAATTCACTGACAAAGATTATGGCATCGGTGATTTTATTGAAGACCTGAAAGCAAACGGGTATCTGACGGAAGAAAATCAAACCGGTGCATATAAGATCACCGCAAAATCAGAGCAAACAATCCGTAAACGTTCGCTGGAAGAAATCTTTGGCAAGCTAAAAAAAGCACGTCAGGGAAATCATCAGGTGTATCAAAGTGGACAGGGCGATGAATTAAATCCGGAAATCAGACCTTATGAATTTGGTGATACGCTGGAGTCGATCGATTATACCGGGACGTTGAAAAATGCTTTTATCAATCACGGCGTACAGAGTTTTTCACTGAAGGAAGATGATCTTGAAATTCATGAAAAAGATTTCAAATCGCAGACTTCTACCGTGTTGATGATTGATATCTCGCATTCGATGATTCTTTATGGCGAAGACCGTATCACACCGGCTAAAAAAGTAGCCATGGCATTGAGCGAACTCATCACAACGCGCTATCCGAAAGACACACTCGATATTGTTGTATTCGGGAATGATGCCTGGCAGATTGAAATGAAAGATTTGCCCTATTTGCAGGTCGGGCCGTACCATACCAATACGGTAGCAGGCTTAGAATTGGCGATGGATATTTTACGCCGCAGGAAAAATCCCAATAAACAAGTATTTCTGATTACAGATGGCAAACCTACTTGTCTCAAAATTGGAAAGAAGTACTACAAAAACAGTTTTGGTATCGATAGTAAAATTCTGAATCGTACGTTGAACCTGGCAGGTCAGTTGAAAAAGCTGAAAATACCGGTGATTACCTTCATGATTGCCCGTGATCCGTACTTGCAGGCTTTTGTACGCAATTTTACGGAAGTCAATAACGGAAAGGCATTTTATTCCAGCCTCGATGGCTTAGGCAGTTTTGTATTTGAAGACTACGAGCGCAACAAGCGGAAAACAATGCGATAGTAAATCGATTGAACTATTAAAAACGAGAGCGGCTGCATCATAGGCAGCCGCTCTCGTTTTATGGTTAACGCCTGAGCCTGTATAAGTCATACAATTCATTTATGTGGAGGGAGTCTACATAAACACCCGGTTGCTTCAGGTAATTCCAGAACAAATCATCAGTCAGGTAACGACGGGTAAGCATGTACGTTGCTTTAAACGAGTCGAGTATTTCTCTGTTTCGCTGCTCATTTTCCTGCCAGGCCAGGTTCATTGCTTTTTTGCCTGTGTAGAGCGTCAGCAATCTTGGCTTCACAAAAACGACGATATCAGAATCCGAAACATGTGTTTTTACATAACTAAAGGCAACTGAATCGGCGGTTTCCGGCGCCCATTCAGGTTTCAGATGTGAGGCACGCTCGTAATCATCATATCCCAGCCCCAGAAAAATAAGTGTACATCCGACTGCAATCTTCCAGGGGGATACTTTGACGAGTTGCGGCAAAACCATCTTTAAACCATCTTTTACAAAAAGAAGGAATATCGGCACGGCAGGCAGCAAATAACGAAGTCCCTGATAAACCGGCGTGATGATAATCATTCCGCACATCAGCAAGAAAAATACATTGTCGGTACGCAGTCCTTTTTTTAGCGAAAGAATCAATCCGATGAGGCCAAAAGCGATTGACGACATGGTAATGATGGTAATCGGGAATTTGAAAAACGGATCGTAGGGATCGTGGGATAAAACGCTGGAAAGCATGTCCAGCAGATTATTGACATTTCGGCCGATCAGTTCCCAAAGATTGCTGATGTGTGTAACGTAAATCTGTTTGTAGAACTGAAGCGTTCCATTTGGTGCATGGAAAACGACTGTGTTGAAGAATATAAACAAAACAGCCATTCCGACGCACAACAAAAATGAAGGGCGTTTTAAAGCGGCAAAGCCCGGCGACTTTTTGTTTTTAATCCAGTCGCGCAAAAATTCATAGCCAAAAACGATTCCTTCCGCGGCAACCAGCAGTATTGTCTGAGAGCGAATGAGCGTGGCAAACACGCCGAGTAATATCAGTAATAATAGTCTTTTTCCGGAAAGATTTTTGCTACCGCGGAATGCTAAATATAATGTGACAAACAATGCGCAGGGAATGTCGGAGAGCGCATGCTTTTTCATGTCAATGATGAAAGATGTGTAGCATAAAATGATCGCCAGACACATCGCTGATATTTTTTCGCTATAGTGGCGGTAGTAGTAATAAGCAGCGAAAAGCAACACTGAAATAAACAGTGCATTCATATAAAAAAGCGGCTGCGGAGCAATGCCAAAGAAGCCGACAACAGGCGCTATCAGCATTGGATAGCCAGGTGGATATTGTGGGGGCGCATAATCCGTGTTGGCTGAGTTAAAAATGAAGCCCGATGCGTAATACGGTTTGCCGGAGGCAATATTCTGTGCTTCTTTTACATATTGCGTCCAGTCGTCACCGAATGAAAACGTATGCTGAATATTTAAAAAGAACAGCGGAATGCAAAAGATGCAAAGGATGACAACCGGGAACCATTTTTTTTGTAGCAAGGGTGTAGACGAATTAGGCAGGGCAAATATAGAGAAAAGGCCTCTGCGGCCAAATACGAGCGAAAAAACGCGCTCATTTATTTTGATTGTGATGGTTCGGGGAATCTTGTGTTTGAGAATAGGAGTGCGACAGACGACAACCAGGAATGCGTTTTGACTTGTAAGGTCAGGAGCGTACTTTAGCGCGCCAAATCACTCTATGCTCCGGATCAAGTACCTATCTATTCTTCTTCTGTCTCTTCTTTGCACTTCAGCCCAGGCCACACATTACATTGGCGGAGAGATGTTTTATACCTATCTTGGAAACAACCAATACAGGGTTACAGCAAGGATTTTTCAGGATTGTTTGCATGGAGGTTCAGTTTCAATTGAGAATGATGCGCAGTTTAGTATAGGGATTTTTCGTGGCAATGGAAATGCAATTTGGTCCAATGATTCGTTGGTCGCGAAGTTTACCAATCCAATTGTCCGGGAATTGAAAAGTAAATGCATAAATGATACCGCAGCGTTTTGCGCTCAGTACCTCGAGTTGCAGAAAGTATTTGTGTTACCTAAGGATGGGATGCCTTATATATTTGTCAATCAACATTGCTGTATGCCTGGAGATATCAATAATATCCATGATCCAGGGAATAGTGGGTTAATGCTTAGTTGTACGATACCAGCATCTGATACCAATAGCTGTGCTATTTTCAATCATGCGCCGGTTATGAGATTCTGTACAAATAAGCAGTTTAATCTTGATTTTTCGGCGACAGACGCCGATGGTGACTCCCTCGTTTACAGGTTTGTAAATGATTACGGTAGCGGCACAACTCTTGAAGATTCACCACCACAATTTCCTGGCTCAACTAAACTGCTCCAATATGCTAGTTCATATTCTGCATTTGGCCCCCTGGGCAACAAAGGACTAACAAAGCTTAATAGCGCTACTGGCCATCTTACAGGTATCTGTTACAAAGAAGGCGAGTACTTTATTGCAGTCGCCTGTGATGAATACAGGAAAGGTAAACTCATAAATACCGTAGTGCGGTCACTGGTTTATTCTTTCGGCGACTATGAACGGGAAGTAACAGCGATGGTCCCGATAACGCCGTCGGTATATAATTTCGCCGCTGAGGACAGTGTTTTTATTTCGCAATGCAACGGAAATAGAACAGTTCATTTTGAGAATACAAGTATTGGCGCCAAGAGTTATAAATGGTATTTCGGCGATTTCAACAATGTCTATGCCAGTTCTGCAGATTCAGCGCCTGTTTATACTTATTCCGCAAGTGGCAAATATCTTGTCACGCTTGTGGCTTTCGGGGCCAATTGCTCAGATACTATTAAAGGATATGTACTCCTTAGCGATGACAGCATTCATAATGATTTCTCTATTTCAGGCGGACCTTGTATGATGGAGGAATTTCAGTTTTCAGATAATACGAATGCCTATGGGAATGCTGTTGTACAATATGGCTGGTCAATAGGTGGACAGCAGTTCAATGGAGCGGATGTACAAGCTGTCATTAACTATCCTGGCGTGCAAAAAATAATCCATGTGGTGACAACCGCGCATGGCTGTATTTCTGTGCTGACTAAAAATCTGGATGTATTAGAAGGGCATATTAATGCAGGCAACGATACTACCGTATTGACAGCAAGCTTATTGGTATTGAATGCGACAGGCGGGGCCAATTATTTATGGACGGCAATGCCATCTGCGCTCAACCCTGTTACGAATCCGACAGCGGCTAATGCAACGATACTTTGCACGAATTCCGGACGGAATATGCAGTACGTATTGACCGGGACAGATACCAACGGATGTAGTGCTGCGGATACGCTTGTTGTCAATGTTTGTGATCATAAGTACGTGTATCTGCCAAACGCGTTTACGCCAAACGGAGATGGGCTCAATGATGTGCTGAAGCCGTTTCTATTGGGGTATACCTTAGACGAAATGCGCATTTTCAATCATAGCGGGCAGCAGGTTTTTTATACGACAGATGAGCATAACGGCTGGGATGGACAATTTGCAGGAAAGCCGGCACCAGCAGAAGGTTATTTCTGGATGATAAATGCCCATGATAAAGCCGGCGAAAAGCAAACGTTCAAGGGTAATGTTGCGATCATTCGCTAAGTAATAAACAATAAAAAATCCTCCTCACGATACATGAGGAGGATTTTTTTATTGCAAGTCTGTTTAAGCTTCTACTGCAACCGGATTCTGAACCAATGTGCCCACCATTTTACCGGTAACGACATCCAGCAGATTGCCAGTTTTGTTCATGTCAAAAACGATGATTGGAAGGTCATTTTCCTGACACAGTGTAAATGCGGTCATATCCATTACTTTCAATCCTTTTCCGATTACATCGCTGAAACTGAGGTTATCGAATTTAGTAGCGGTCGGATCTTTTTCCGGATCCGCAGTATAAATACCATCTACTCGGGTTCCTTTCAGAATCACATCAGCGTTAATTTCAATAGCGCGGAGTGAACCGGCAGTGTCGGTGGTGAAATAAGGATTACCAGTACCAGCACCAAAAATCACAACGCGGCCTTTTTCCAGGTGACGGATTGCTTTACGGCGGATATAAGGTTCTGCAACCTGTTCCATTTTAATAGCACTTTGCAGGCGTGTATTTACGCCAGCTTTTTCAAGTGCGGCCTGCAATGCCATACCGTTGATCATGGTGGCCAGCATGCCCATGTAATCGCCCTGTGCACGTTCAATACCGGTTTCTGCTTCATTCATGCCACGGTAGATATTACCCCCGCCGATGACAATTGCTACTTGTACACCGAGGTCCGTAATTGTTTTGATATCTAGTGCATATTGTTCCAGCATCGCCGGAGCAATACCGAAAGAACGGTCGCCCATCAGAGATTCACCGGAAAGTTTAAGCAGAATACGATTGTATTTTGGAAGCATATACTGGATTGATGTTTTTATTGATTGCAACTGCAAAGAAAACTAAAAAAATCCAGTCCCGGCCAATAGGAAATTGAATTGGTATTTCGTATAGATCGCCGTTTTTTTAACGGTTGTGTCCGGTCCGAAACACGTTTTTTCAGCGGTGGGAATAATTCGTTCCCGTAACCGGTTGTCGAGGAGACGTAATATGAAAACGAAGAGAAATCTGATAAATCATCATTTTTAATTCAATCCGAGCTAACTTGCGACTTCCGTACGAAAGATGGAGCTTATAGTAGTTCTGAAACTTCTGCTGTAATTTCTTTTTTAGACGTTAGCCATAATTGCTGCAACCATGTATTATTCTCTTAAACTTATCAGGTCGTTTCACGCTATTTTAAAGGTGTATCATGGTTTTTAGCAGTATCGTCTTTCTTTTTTATTTCATGCCTCTGTTCTTTCTCGTTTATTTTCTGGTAGACAGAAGATTGAAGAATTGGGTAATTCTTGCCGGAAGCATCGTTTTTTATGCCTGGGGGGCGCCTCAGTTTATTTTCGTTATTCTGGCTACCACTGTCGCCGATTTTTATATCGTCCGGATGATGGATGCATCACGCACCGATTGGCTTCGTAAATTATTACTGAGTCTGTCGCTGTCTATCAATCTGGGTTTGCTTTTCTATTTCAAATATTCCAATTTCTTCGTCCAGAACTTAAATCATGTTTTGCAGCAAATAGGGATGAAGCAAGTAGGGTGGACTAGTCTCGTTTTACCAATTGGGATTTCCTTCTATACTTTTGAAACGTTGACTTATGTGGTAGACGTATACCGCAAAGTGCACAAACCGCTGCGGAATTTTTGGGATTATCAGCTGTATATCATCCTTTTTCCAAAACTCATCGCCGGACCAATTATCAGGTTTCATGATTTTGCCGACCAGATTTATGATCATACAGAGCATGAAAATGCAGAAAACCGTTTGCGCGGTTTGTACCGGTTTTTTATAGGTCTTGGTAAAAAAATATTGATTGCAAATGTTATGGGCGCTGCTGCAGATACTGTGTTCAACATACCACACCAGGAATTGGGCACTGCAACCGCATGGTGGGGCGCACTTAGTTATACTTTCCAGATTTATTTCGATTTTTCGGGCTATTCGGACATGGCTATTGGCCTGGGGTTAATGATGGGTTTTCGCATCCCTGAAAACTTCAACAATCCGTATACGGCAACATCAATAACCGATTTCTGGCGCAGATGGCATATAACGCTCGGAAGCTGGATGCGCAACTATCTATACATTCCGCTGGGCGGCAACAGGGGTAGTAAATGGCGTACGTACATCAACCTTTGGATTGTATTTCTCGCATCTGGCTTGTGGCATGGTGCAGCGTGGGGTTATGTTGCGTGGGGCGCCTATCACGGCTTTTTCCTGGTAATGGAGCGTTTGTTTTTAGGTAAATGGCTGGCAAAACTGGGCAAGGCGTCTTTTATTTATTCCTTTTTTGTGGTGCTTATAGGCTGGGTATTTTTCAGGATTGAGCATATCAGACCATCACTGGCGTATCTGGGCCGCCTGTTTTCCTGGCATAAAAGCTCCGAAGCCTGGCTGCCAACTACCGAGTACTACACGATATTTGCTGTGGCCTGTCTGTTTTCTTTCTTTACCATTGCCAATTGGGGACAACGCATACAGCAACGTTTCTTTTACGCACCATATCCTGTAAGACGTCATTATTTGGTTGCAACACTGATGCTGGTTATTTGCCTGCTGTCGGCAAGTCGCATCGCCACTTCCAGCTTTAATCCCTTTATTTATTTCAGGTTCTAGCAATGAAAAGAAATATTCCTCAAAAGATAATTTTAGTCTTCTTCTTTGTGGTTTTGCTTGCACCATTATTGCAACAGAAGTTTCACATAGTTGAAAGTGGCAGACTGTTTGGTGCAATAACCGATTCGCCTGATGTGAACTTTACGATACGTGGCTGGTGGGACGGCAGTTATCAGAAAAAGAAGACTTTTTATTTAAATGACAGCTTCGGTTTTCGTACCGATTTTGTACGGATGAATAATCAGGTGGATTATTTCCTTTATCACCGCATCAATCAGAGATCTACTGTAGTTGGGAAAAATGGTGTGCTCTTTGAAAGAAGCTACATAGATGAATACAATGGCAAAGACTTTGTCGGTGATCCCGAAATCCGTGGAAAGTTGGAAAAGTTAAAAGCGATACAGGATACATTGACGCGCCTTGGAAAAACTTTTGTGTTTGTATATGCACCGTCCAAAGCGTATTATTTTCCCGATGACTTTCCTGATGATTTACCTAAGGTTTCGAGTAAAAATACCAATTACCGTAGCTTCAGACGTATAGGCGATTCATTGGGTATTAATCAAATTGATTGCAATGCCTGGTTCGTAAAAATGAAAGGGAAAACGGAGGGGATATTAATGTCGAAAGGTGGCGTACACTGGACCTTCTACGGTGCGTTGATGGCTGCAGACAGTATTGTACGCTATGTCGAAAATGCAAGGCACATCGATATGCCGCGTTTTTTATGGAAGGAAGCATGGCTGGGAGAACCCAGACCTCAGGAAGTAGATCTGATCGCAGCTGCCAACCTTATTTATCCAATTGCTAAAGATGAATATCGGTACCCGATCCTGCTGGAAGAGAATGACTCATTAAAAACGAAACCAGACATGATTTTTCTGGGTGATAGTTTCCTGTGGACGTTTGCCTATAATAACGTGATGCCTCATATCAGCAAGAACTGGGAATTCTGGTATTATTTTCGTCAGGCATGGAATCAGGATGTAGGGAGTGGTAAAATTCCTACCATTGATCTCGGTAATTATGACTGGTTTCAATCGCTGATGCAAAAGGATTGTCTGGTCATGTTGTATACTGAGCCTAACCTGCCAAGTATCGGGAATGATTTTATTGAAAAAGCGTACGACAAGTTTTATCCTAAAAAATAAAAAGTGGTGAATCAATGCAAGATTCACCACTCTCTTTTATAATAGGCACCAATGTTTTGATGCGATAGTCAATTATTGGAGGAAAGGAATTTTCACCACCTGAGCTTTTACCGCTTTATCACGGATCATAATAAAGATATCGCTGCCTTCCGCTGCGTTTTCTTTAGTTACATAAGCCATACCGATCGCTTTGCCGAGGCTTGGTGACTGCGTACCAGAAGTTACAAAACCGATTTCATTACCTTGTGCGTCCTGAATTTTGTAGTGGTGACGCGGAATACCTTTGTCTACCATTTCAAAACCTACCAGTTTACGGGAAACGCCAGCTGCTTTCTGCGCTTCAAGAATGTTTTTAGCTGTGAATTCTTTAGTGAATTTAGTAATCCAGCCAAGACCAGCTTCTAGCGGCGAAGTAGTATCGTCGATATCGTTTCCGTACAGGCAGAACCCTTTTTCCAGGCGCAGCGTATCACGTGCAGCCAGACCAATTGGTTTCATTCCGTTTGGACCGCCAATGCGGAAGATTTCGTTCCAGATTTTTACAGCATCATCGCCTTTATCTTCGAAATAAATTTCAACGCCGCCACTACCGGTGTAACCGGTTGCGCTCACAATCACGTTATCAACACCGGCGAAGGTACCTTTAGCGAAAGTGTAGTATTTCAGGTTGGTAATATCCATGTCGGTCAGCTGCTGCATGTATTTTACCGCGTTTGGACCCTGAACCGCCAGCAAAGCTGTTTTATCAGAGATATTGTGCATTTCTACACCTTCTGTATTGAATTTGCTGATCCAGTTCCAGTCTTTTTCAATGTTAGAGGCATTTACCACCAACATATAAGTTTTGTTTTCTTCGATGCAATATACCAGCAGATCATCCACGATACCGCCTTGCTCGTTTGGCAGGCAACTGTATTGTGCCTTACCGGCAGTCAGTTTGCTCGCATCATTGCTAGTCACACGCTGAATCAGATCCAGTGCTTTATCACCTTTCAGCATGAATTCACCCATATGGCTTACGTCAAACACACCGGCGTTGGTACGAACCGTGTTGTGTTCTTCATTGATGCCACTATAAGAGATCGGCATGTTGTAACCGGCAAATTCAGCCATTTTAGCGCCCAGATCAATGTGTATCTGAGTAAAAGGTGTATTTTTCATTAAATAGAATTTTAAAAATTATCGCGGGCAAAGATAGGTGATAGAATGATGATATTCCACAAAAGAAAAACGGGCATGGCGCCCGTTTCTGCTTTATTATTTTGATGCTGTTTTGATCAGCTTTTCCATTTTCAGGAACTGCCCGCTGCCGTCGGCAATACGAAGTAGATAAATGCCATCTGGCAAGCTGCTGATATCAACGGACGTCGCGTTTTTACGTTGTAATAGTGTTCGGCCATCGAGGCCCGTAACCGTCAATTGTACCGCAACAGCTGTTTGCACATAAACCGTGTGTTGGGCCGGATTTGGGAATACTTTTATTGCATTATTATTAGACAAAGTGTTTACAGATGTTGGGTTAATTACATTCAGAGGAACATTCAGCTGTCCGTCAGCAATAATCAACTGAGCATTTTCGCAGAGTGTTGTGTCGGTGGTGTAATGTGTTGTTGCTGTAAATATACGGGCTCCAGTGTCGGTCAATGACGGTGTCCAGGTAAAACAAGCTCTGGAGGTATCGTTGGCTGTGGTATAGGACACAGATGAGCCGGGTAGTGTAATCCCGTGGTTATCGGCGATACTCACGGGGGTATTCTGGCAGGTAGCAATGATGCAAAATTGAACGGTAGAATCCGGGTAGGCATGGATACCGTTTGCATCAAAATAGCCACCGACAATGGAATTCGTATCGAGGTAATTATAAACTCTGTGATAGCCAGTATCCGGAGCAATAATGAATTCCTGATCAATCATGGAAGTGCCAACGATGATGCCGTTTTTGTAGCGCGTTGCTTTTACTGCCAGGATGTTTTTACCTAAACCGGAAGCTGCCGCTGTAAAATTGCGTGTACCAGCCACATGGGCGAGTGTATAGGTATGATTGCTGGAAATCGGATTGTCCGTCAGATTGTACATAGTGTCGGTAAAGCTCAGATCTGTGGCCGCATAGCTGCCCTGGCACAATCCCGGATTAAGATAGTTGGCCGGTGCGGTGCGCGGCATAATCGTTTCGTAAATGATACTGTCCGGAGCGGAAGCGCCAGGCAAAATCCAGGGCACATTCGTCAGCAGAAAAGGATTATAGCTCGGACCGGATAAGGTTGAAATTGTGCTGATATGATTGACAGTACTGTTTAACGTCGTTTCCAGATAAATGTTTGATCCGGTACTGTTGATATTTACAACGCTATCACGACCGGCAATGGAAGTGTAAAATGTCCAATGGCTGCAAGTTGAAGGAACCACGAACTCGCCGCTATAAACATAGGCACGGACCATCGGTGCTGTTTTTACCGAATCCTGCGAGCGGTGCAAGACAATAGAGCCCGAAGTAGTGTTGCAACTATTGAAGTAGCAGACGTAGATCGAATCTGGAACCGGCTGTGATGGCCCAATACAGGGCAGGTAGGTTTGAACGTAAATGTTGTACAAAGAATCTGTGACCCACTCATAGCCGATCTGGCCGCCTTTGTAAATTTCTGCCTTAGCGCCCAAAGCCGCTATCAGTAGCAGAGCGAAGAAAAACGTCTTTTTCATTGAGTTTATAATTGTTAGAGTTAGGTTTTTAATATAGACAGACAAAGATCTGGTAAAGACTAAAAAAATGAATTGATTTAATTTTCAGAATATTTTGAAAATTCGAAATAATCTGTAATTTTACATCGTGATCTTATTCATGTGACCAGTAAAAACCGCAAGCAATGAACTACAACATTCTTGGGTACACGATCTACCTCTTGATAACCATCTTTATCATTTTTAAAGTAGGGATGGTGTTTTACAGGAACGGGTATGTTTTCATTCTTTCTCTGTTTCAGGGAGATACTGTTTTCACCGGTCATGTAAATAAACTGTTGCTGCTGGGATATTACCTGCTGAACATCGGTTATGCATTTCTCAGCATTCAGATGTGGAATGTGATCGGAACGGTGCAGTATCTCGTTTCAGAATTGACGATGCGTGTTGGCGGACTGATGATATTGCTGGCGCTCATGCATTATTTCAACATGACGGTGCTTTATATACTCTCGCATTCGAAGAATAAAATTTTTCATCACGAATAATCTTTCCGAACATTTAAAAATGATGTTATGAACACTAATTTCATTGTAATCGCTTATCTGATTTATTTGCCAATTGCACTCGTGCTTACTTATTATGTGGCTACTACTTTATTTAAAAACAGTAAAGTCTTTATGCTCGATATTTTCAACGGACGCGAAGAAATTGCAGGCGCTACGAATACTTTATTTAAGGTCGGTTTCTATTTGCTGAATCTGGGTTTTGCATTGTACATTCTTAAAATAAAATATGGTCCTGTTGATACGCAGGAAACAATTGAAGCACTTAGTCTGAAGATCGGCGGTTTTAGTGTTTATCTTGGTGTAATGCTCTTTCTGAACCTCTATCTTTTCTTCAGAGGCAAGCGTGTGGCTAAAGAAAAAAGAATACAGCATGGTCAGGCTTAAAGCCGTTTTGAGTTGTACGTTTTAAGTTAAACACTGTATAGACTTTGCATGCAACGGCTCCAGTATGTAACAACGGTCAGACGATTCTAACTCGTCCGACCGTTTTCTGTTAATAGGCTATTGACATCTGACGTTTCACGTTTGATCAATCATTTAAACATCAGATGTTTCGCCAATTGTCAACTATCCATTGGGTCATATGGCAACAAACGGCTATTAACCATGAACTAAATAAGGCCTAACTTTAGGAAGAGCATGAATCATCTTCCACATTTAATAAAAGACCTGGCATTATTATTAATCATCGCCGGAATTACTACGCTGCTGTTTAAGAGACTCAAACAACCGGTGGTACTGGGTTACCTGTTGGCTGGTTTGCTGGTAAGTCCGAACGTGACTTTATTTCCCAACATTACAGACATTGAGAACATCAGAGTATGGGCTGATATTGGTGTAATATTTCTCTTGTTTACACTTGGGCTTGAATTTAGTTTTAAAAAGCTGATGCGGATCGGAGGGCCGGCGTTTATCACGGCTGTCATAGAGATCTCCGCAATGCTTGGTATTGGATTCCTTGTCGGAAAAGCCCTCGGCTGGCCTTTGATGGATTGCATTTTTCTCGGCGGCATTATCAGTATTGCATCTACCACCATCATTCTTCGTTCGTTTGATGAATTAGGTGTGAAGAATAAACGCTTTGCAGGATTAGTATTTGGTGTGCTTATTGTAGAAGATCTCGTTGCAGTGGTATTACTCGTGTTGCTTTCTACAATTGCCGTCAGTCGTCAGTTTGCGGGCATGGAGATGCTGGAATCTGTTTTGAAATTATTTTTCTTTTTGATGCTGTGGTTCGTAGCTGGGATATTTTTTATTCCATCACTATTACTGCGTGCACAAAAATATCTCACTGGAGAAACTCTGCTGATCATCGCTATTGGTCTGTGTTTGACGATGGTGCTTTTGGCGTCGTTAGCCGGGTTTTCACCGGCCCTTGGTGCGTTTATCATGGGCTCCATTTTTGCTGAGACAATACAGGCGGAGCGTATCGAACATTTGATGAAACCTGTGAAAGATTTGTTTGGCGCTATATTTTTTGTGTCAGTGGGAATGCTCATTGATCCGCATATTTTGCTTGATTTTGCCGGGCCGATTTTATTGATCTCGGTAATTCTTGTTGTTGGAAAAACACTGCATGTAACCATTGGTGCACTTATTGCCGGGCAACCGTTGAAGACTTCTATTTATGCGGGTATGAGTATGGGGCAGATCGGTGAGTTTTCTTTCATTATTGCTACGCTTGGCATCACACTCGATGTAACCAGCAAATTCCTCTATCCCATAGCAGTAGCGGTTTCCGTGTTGACGACTTTCAGCACACCGTACATGATTAAGTTGGCAGGACCGCTTTATGAAAAAGTAAATGTTGCTTTGCCGGGCAAATGGAAACGGACACTCAATCGCTACAGCTCAAGTGCAGCAAGCATTTCTATTGTAAGTGATTGGAAACAATTGATTCGGAGTTTTTTCATTCACATGATCTTCTTCACCATATTGATCATTGGCATCCTTATTTTATGTGTCAATTATTTGCAGCCATGGATGTTGCATCATATGAAAAATCCCGCAACAGCTGTTGCAGTGTCGGCGTTGGTCTGTCTGGTTATTTTGTTCCCATTTTTAGGGGCATTGGTCATTCGCAAAATTCAGCCGGAATCAGAAATCAAATTATGGGGCAATAAACGTTATCGTGGCCCATTGTTGTTGCTACGTTTTGTGCGCATCGGATTGGCATTACTATTGCTGGGAATTTTGCTGCTGAGTTTTTTTCCGTTGTATCCGGCCATGGCTGGTGAAGTATTGCTGCTTGTATTGGCTATTATTTTTTCCAGGAAAATACAGGCGTTTTATATCCGGTTAGAAAACAGTTTCTTTTTCAATTTTAATCACCGTGAAATACAGGAAGCAAAAGCCTCCAGATCTGAATTGGCACCCTGGGACGCACATATCGCTCAGTTTACATTGCCGCCGGCTTCGCCGGTTTCCGGGCAAACGCTAGAAGAAGTAGGCCTGCGTGAAAAAATGGGCGTAAATATTGCGATGATTAAACGTGGTGATAATTATACACTGAAGACGCCTGCCCGGGACGAAAAACTGTATCCCGGCGATCGCCTTTTTGTAATTGGTACCGATGATCAGCTGGAGCAATTCAGAAAGTTTATAGAGCCAGAGTCGTCGACGATTGAAAAGCCGGAAACGCAGGAGCTGGTGCTGAAAAAAGTGGTGGTAAAGGAAACTTCTTTTATGGATGGCACAACCATTCGTGAATCTGGTATCCGTGAAAAAACAAATGGTCTCGTAGTAGGCCTGGAGCGCGATGGACACCGCATCCTTAATCCCGATTCATTTATGGTTTTAAAACAAGGAGACGTGCTTTGGATTGTGGGAGATGAGAAATTGATCGCAGCGGCGAGAGAGCAACAATAATTCAAAATTTAAAAGTCAAAATTCAAAAGCTCACGAAACGGGGTACGCAACACAACCGGCCTAAGGTAACGCAGGCGTTAAAAAATGAAATGCAGACAGCGTAAAGCAATTATGATGGCTGTAAGGAATTCTTAAGACTGGAAATAGATTTGCCCAATGCAATACAGCGCCAAATAGTAAGCTTTAATAATTGTAGCTGTATGCCTTTTCATTTTGGCGATAGTTTCCTTTAGCCTTGAATTTTTGGTTACTTTTTGTTCAAGCAAAAAGTGACAGATGAAACTGAGTTAGGTTACGTAATAAAATAAAAAACGCCATCTCGACTGAGACGGCGTTTCCCTTATTACTTCAGCTTCAACTATGCATTCTGCATTACTACAGGTGCAGCAGCCATGATTTCTTCATTAGCCTGAGCAGCGTATTTGTCAAAGTTTTTCACGAACAGTTGTGCCAGTTCGTTTGCTTTTTTGTCGTAAGCTTCTTTGTCAGACCATGTATCACGAGGATTCAGGATCTCAGCAGGAACGTTCGGACAAGTTTGCGGAACCAGAACACCAAAAGTCGGGTGAGCGTTGTAAGTAACATCGTTCAGTTCACCGTTCATTGCTGCAGTGATCATTGAGCGTGTATACTTAAGGCTCATACGGTTACCAGTACCGTAAGCACCACCGCTCCAGCCTGTGTTGATCAGCCATACGTTTACATCGCTGTGTTCTTCCAGTTTTTTACCTAACAGTTCAGCATATTTAGTTGGGTGCAGCGGCAGGAACACGCGGCCGAAACATGCAGAGAAAGTAGTTTGTGGCTCAGTAACACCAACCTCAGTACCGGCAACTTTTGCAGTATAACCAGAAATGAAGTGGTACATAGCCTGGCCTTTAGTCAGTTTACTGATTGGAGGCAGGATACCGAAAGCATCACAAGTAAGGAAGAAAATGTTTTTAGGATCGCCACCGTAAGATGGTTCTTTTGCGTTATCGATATGGAAGATCGGATAAGCAGCACGTGTATTTTCAGTGATAGAACCGTCAGCGTAGTTTACTGTTTTAGTTCCTTCATTGAATTTGATGTTTTCCAGCAGAGCGCCTGGTTTGATTGCATTGTAGATCTGAGGTTCTTTTTCAGCACTCAGGTCAATACATTTTGCATAACAGCCACCTTCAAAGTTGAAGATCGAACCGTCAGCCCAGCCATGTTCGTCGTCACCGATCAATGCACGGTTAGGATCAGCACTCAGCGTAGTTTTACCAGTACCAGACAGACCGAAGAACAGTGCAACATCACCGTCTTTACCTTCGTTAGCAGAGCAGTGCATGCTCAGTACTTTGTGGTCGTGTGGCAATACGAAGTTCAGTACACCGAAGATACCTTTCTTCATTTCACCAGTGTAAGCGCTACCACCGATCAAAATCACTTTTTTAGTGAAGTTTACGATCGTGAAGTTTGCCTGACGAGTACCATCTACAGCAGGGTCAGCCTGGAAGCCAGGAGCCTGGAGAATCAGCCAATCAGGATTTTGAGATGCGATTTCAGCTTCAGTAGGACGCAGGAACAGATCGTTGCAGAACAGGTTCGCCCAAGGCGTTTCGTTTACTACACGGATGTTCAGGCGATATTTTGGATCAGCACAAGCGTATGCGTCACGAACCCATACTTCTTTGCCGCCGAGGTATGCACAAACTTTGTTGTAAAGATTGTCAAACACTGCTGGTTCCAGCGGAATGTTCACATCACCCCAATCAACAGATTTTTCTGTGATTGCATCTTTCACGGTGAATTTGTCTTTAGGGGAACGGCCGGTGAATTTTCCGGTACTAACGCAAAGTGCACCCGTATCGTTCAGTTCTCCCTGTCCCAGTTCAATGGTTTTGTTTACCAGCTCTTCTGAAGAAAGATTCCAATGTGCCACAGCTACATTCAGACCCAGATCTGCGAGGTTTGCCGCCGGGTTTTTCTTGCCAAATTCCTGCATAGTCTTATGCTTTTGTTGAAAAAATTTAGACGGCAAAAATACAACTGAAATACTTTCTAATACCATTCCCACCTATAATTTTTATACAAGTGATTTTCAATATTATATATTTTGTGTGATTATCTTTTAATTGCATTCAATGAGCATGTTAAATAGGGTGTGGAATCAAATGAATGTTTCTAATTAAAATTTTCATCAATCATTTTTGATTGAAAACCCATCAATTGTTATTTTTTTGATTTTTATCATATTTTCTGTACACTGCATCCGGGCGTCGTATGCCATTGATCTCCAGCTGTCGATTTTATTGTTATTTTTATCCCGAGAGTCCCTGATAATGGCTTCGTTTAAACAAAATCTACATTGATTTCCTATGAATCGTATCTCTGCCCTGCTGCAGGACAGTATTCTTCGTAAAAAGGGCTATTTGTATGCTCTGTACTGGATTATTCTTTTTATTCTCTATCTGCCGGCAGCGAAAGCTGGTTTTGTAAAAGATTTTACAGGATGGTTGGCCGATCTCAGAGAAAGCAGTTTCATTGATCATATCAACCGTAGCCATTTTACGGTTCATAGTCTATATCAGTTTACCCAGTTTTGTACCTGGCTGTTATACCAGTTTGTTGGCGCAAATCCATGGGGTTGGCATTTGATACATGTGTCCATGCACGCGCTGAACTGCACATTACTTTACGCGATTGTGTCCGGATTATGCACAGATACAGGATTAAAAAATGGTAATTGGATAGCCTTTGGCGGAACGCTTTTATTCTGCGTGTCTCCTTATGTTTCTGAAGTAATTGTCTGGGAATCAGCTTTCCATTTTTTGTTGGGCTTGTTTTTGTTGCTCGTCATACTTTACCAGGCACAGCAGTTTATTCGTACCGGCAAGGCGAAACACGCGCTGATTGCGGGTTTTGTGTTTCTGCTTTCCACATTCTCCATTGAGTTGTTTTATGTAACTCCGTGGATGGTGCTGAGTCTTGGTTTCTTTTATAGTTTGGGCACCGGAAGGGATAAAAGTACACTCAGGCGGATCATCCTTTTCTTCGTTTTGCCAGAACTCTTGCTTTTTGGGGTGAATCTCGCTGTCTTTCGTTTAATGTACGGTACCTGGTTTGCGCATATTGGGCAGGATGTTGTGATCAAACAGGATTTTATCAGTTATGGTTCAAAACCGCTTAAGTATTTATTTCACGTGCTGCTGCTGGGACGGTTTCGTTCTCATGAATTCCGGGCGAAGATTTACGCAATCTGTGAGATGAAAGCGACACTTGCCATTTTCTACGGCGCCATCGTTGTTTGCTGTAGTTTAATCCTATTCCGTTTTCGCAAAATGGCACCGGCATACAAAACTGCCAGTTTGCTTTTCGTCTGGACTTGCTTCACAATGGGCATTATAACGCCGTTGTGGTTCAATGACCTGTTGCTCGTTCAGTTCGACCGCTACAATTATTTCTATCTGGGCTTTTTGTTTCTTTTACTGGTGACGCTGCTGGCGCAAATCCCTTTTCGTAAAACAGTCGGTGTATTGTTATTGATTTTTATTGGTGTAAATGTTGGGTATACCGGACTGCTGAACTATTACTGGTGGCGGTCGGAAAAGATCGGCGATAATCTGATGAAAACAATTCCGGATCAGCCCGAAAAAATTGTGCTGTTGTTGACCGTGCCCGAGAGTTATAAAGGAATACCGATGGTAGGTACAGATTGGGGTAACGAAGTAAAGCTCTGGCATAACCTGCTGGTGCAGCCGCCGCTCAAAGGACCGGTAATGGAAGTTTACTCATTTAATATGAACGGCAGCAAAGACGGAGCACATGTTAATGTGGAAAATGACAGCACGTTGCTTGTCGCTTTAAATCAGGATGCCACCTGGCTGTGGTTTAACTGCATCGGGGCTTCCAACTATGAAAATGAATATTATCGCACAGAGATAAAAGGCAGCTGGGGATATGAAATTACCCTCAAGCGGAAAATGGACGATTATATTTTGCTGTTCCAAAATGGCAATAGTTGGAAAAAGGTAAATCCTGCGATAAAAGTGGAGTCTCAGTATTGATGATTGATATTTAATGCTTTAGATTATATTTTACGCGCAGCATAATTTGGGAGATGATTAGTCCTCCGATTTTTGCGTATTTCCTTTTTATAAAAGAGGTGTGTGGCTTCTATTTACCTGATGAAATAGAATGAGCGATATATAAATTGATGAAATGTATCTGTGTATATAAAATAAGCTTGCAATTCTTGCGTTGGGGGGCATAGAAATAAACATTTTGGATAATTAAACTATGAAAAAACCATGCTCTTACTTTTTTTTGAATTTAAAACAAGTATCTTTGCGCAAAATTTCAGGGCCGCGTAATGAGTTTTAAACGTATTTTTTCCTTTTTCCTACTGGTTCTTACTTTGTCTGTAGCTTCCTTGCCAGCGTTCGCTAATGAAGGCGCTAAAGAGGCCAAAGAAGGTGAGAAATTCAATGCTTCAGAAGTTATATTTGGTCACATCAGTGATGCGCACGAATGGCATTTCTTTACAGCCGGAGATTTTCACGCTACACTTCCGCTGCCGGTAATATTATATAGTCCAACAAAAGGTCTTTCTGTGTTTTCTTCTTCTGCTTTCGGTCATGAAGGCCATCGCGAAGAACATGAAGGTTATCGCCTTGTAGATGAAGACTACAAAAAAGAACTGAATTCTAAAGGTATGGGTGAAGCTGATGTGAAAGCCATGAAAGTGGGTTCTGTTGTAGCTGCCGACGGTTCTAAAGTCTACGATTTTTCCATTACTAAAAACGTATTGTCGATGTTCCTTTCAGTGATTCTGCTGATTCTGATCATGACGAGCGTTGCTAAAAAATACAAGAAGAACGGTGTAATGACTGCGCCAAGCGGTTTCCAGAATGCAATCGAACCAATTCTGGTTTTCGTTCGTGATGAAGTAGCAAAACCAAACCTCGGCACTAAAAAATACGCACGTTTCATGCCGTTGTTGCTTACTGTATTCTTCTTTATCTGGATTAACAACTTGCTTGGTTTGTTCCCTGCCGGTGCTAACCTGACAGGTAATATCGCTGTTACGGGTTGTCTGGCGTTGGTTTCATTCCTGGTAATGGTGTTTAACGGTAATAAGCATTTCTGGGGTCACTTGCTGAATCCTCCGGGAGTACCAATTGGTGTAAAACTGATTCTGGTTCCAATCGAGATCATTTCTCTGTTCATTAAACCAATCGCATTGATGATACGTCTTTTCGCCAACATTCTGGCAGGTCACATCATCATTCTGAGCATCGTGTCTATCATCTTCATCTTTGGTAAAATGGGTGCAAATCCAGGTGGCGGTTTCGGTTTCTCTATCATTTCTGTAGCGTTCTCCATCTTCATGTTCTGCCTTGAGTTGCTCGTAGGTGCAATCCAGGCGTTCATCTTCACTAACCTGACTGCGGTATTTATTGGTCAGGCGATTGAAGAAGGTCATCATCATGCAGATGAAAATGGCTTTGATCACGCGCATTCAAACGAAGAAATTATTCTTTAATCAGTTTTTTATTTTAAATCCATATATAACATGTCTTTGTTAAACACAGTTCTTTTAGCGATTGACGGTACTGCCGCTGCAGGTGGTGCTATTGGTGCAGGCGTAGCTGCTCTGGCTGCTGGTCTCGGTATTGGCCAAATTGGTAAAGGTGCGGTAGAATCTATCGCTCGTCAACCAGAAGCTGCCGGTGACATCCGCTCTAGCATGATCCTGACAGCAGCCTTCGTTGAGGGTGTTGCGCTGTTCGGCGTAATCGCAGGTCTGCTGGCTGTAGTAGGCTAGTAGTTAAAGATTTTAAACTGCATCCAACGCATAGGGCAGCGGGTGCAGTTTAATTTAGATTTGAAATAGTAAAGAAATAATACAACAACATCAATAATTAATTAGATAGATTATGGGATTGCTTACTCCGGAACTCGGCTTATTTGTGTGGACGCTCATCGCGTTCCTCGTTGTGTTGGTGATCTTGCGTAAAGCCGCATGGAAACCTATCCTTAAAATGCTGAACGAACGTGAGACTGGTATTGCGGAATCAATTGCTGCAGCAGACCGTGTGAAGAAAGAAATGAGCGTGATGCAGGCTGAAAATGAAAAGCTGATGGCTCAGGCTCGTGAAGAACGCAGTCAAATGCTGAAAGAAGCAAAAGAAACTAAAGACCGCATCGTAACTGAAGCAAAAGAACAAGCTAAAGCTGAGGCAAACAAAATCATCGTTGACGCTCAACAACAGATCCAGCAACAAAAACTGGCTGCAATGACTGAGGTTAAGAATGAAATCGGTAACCTGGCTGTTGAAGTAGCGGAAAAAATCATCCGCAAGCAATTGTCTTCTGCAGATGCTCAGAATAGCTATGCAAGCCTGCTTGCTGAAGAAATTAAACTTAACTAATTTGAAAATGTGAAAGTATGGAGATTTGAAAATGCACTCATTTTCAAATTTTCAAATTTTCAAATGAACTAATTGAAATAATGCAAAATCCACGTCTCGCATCACGTTACGCTAAATCACTGCTGGAACTGGCTGTTGAACAAAACAAGCTGGACAGCACTCTTGCTGACATGCAATTACTTTCTGCTATCTGTCTTCAAAGCCGTGATTTTCTCAACATGCTGCGCAGTCCGATCATAAAAGCTGATAAAAAACAACACATCATCGATGCTGTAGTAGGACAGAATATCAGTCCGCTGACAAAAGCATTCATGAGCCTGTTGATTAACAAAGGCCGTGAGGCAAACCTCGACGAAATCGCTGAGGCATTTATCGGGCAATACAAAGAATTGAAAAATATCCGCACAGTGAAACTTACCACTGCTGTTGCTGTAAATGATTCAGTGAAAGCGGCAATTATTCACAAACTGCTGGGTAGCACTTCTCAAGATAAAATCGATTTGGAAACAGCTGTAGATCCATCGTTGATCGGCGGCTTTGTTGTAGAATTGGAGGACAAACTGATCGATGCAAGTATTCGCCGTGATCTGAACGAGATTAAAGCTCAGTTTACTAAAAACCTGCACGTAAGCAGTTTTAACTAACTAGGAATTACGATATTTAAAATAATTACTGAATAATAAACTAACACAAGTCATGGTTGAAATTAAACCGGATGAAATATCGGCGATATTGCGCCAACAGTTAAGCAGCTTCGACGCTGGTGCAAACCTCGAAGAAGTTGGTACCGTATTACAGATCGGTGATGGTATTGCTCGTGTGTACGGACTGAATGGCGTACGTCAGGGTGAACTCGTTATGTTTGAAAATGGTGTACAGGCAATCGCTTTGAACCTTGAAGAAGATAACGTAGGTGTGGTATTGATGGGTGATGGTTCTGACATTAAAGAAGGTGCACGTGTTCGTCGCACTGGTCAGATCGCTTCTATCAAAGTAGGTGAAGGTGTAATTGGCCGTGTTGTAAATACGCTGGGTGAACCAATTGATGGTAAAGGTCCGATCGTAGGCGAACTGTACGAAATGCCGATCGAACGTAAAGCGCCGGGTGTTGTATTCCGTGAGCCAGTAAAAGAACCACTGCAAACAGGTCTGAAAGCCGTAGATGCGATGATTCCTATTGGCCGTGGTCAACGTGAGTTGGTTATCGGTGACCGTCAGACAGGTAAAACAGCTATCTGTATCGACACAATCATCAATCAGAAAGAATTTTACGAAGCAGGTAAACCTGTTTATTGTATATATGTTGCGATTGGTCAGAAAGCATCAACGATCGCCGGTGTTATGAAAACACTGGAAGAGAACGGCGCTATGGCTTACACAACAATCGTTGCCGCTCCTGCAGCAGATCCGGCTCCACTTCAGTTCTACGCGCCGTTTGCCGGTGCTGCGATCGGGGAGTTCTTCCGTGATACTGGCCGTCCTGCACTCGTAGTTTATGATGACCTTTCTAAACAAGCGGTAGCTTACCGTGAGGTATCTCTGCTGCTTCGCCGCCCTCCTGGACGTGAAGCTTATCCTGGTGACGTATTCTACCTGCATAGCCGCTTGCTGGAACGTGCTGCGAAAGTAATCGGTAACGATGAGATCGCTAAAAATATGAACGATCTGCCAGAAAGCATTAAGCATATGGTGAAAGGCGGTGGTTCCCTTACGGCGCTTCCAATCATCGAAACGCAAGCTGGTGACGTATCTGCGTACATCCCGACGAACGTAATCTCCATCACTGATGGTCAGATCTTCCTTGAGTCAAACCTCTTCCTGGCTGGTATCCGTCCTGCGATCAACGTAGGTATCTCCGTAAGCCGTGTTGGTGGTAGCGCTCAGATCAAATCCATGAAAAAAGTATCTGGTACACTGAAACTGGATCAGGCACTTTACCGTGAAATGGAAGCGTTCTCTAAGTTTGGTGGTGACCTCGATGCTGCTACGAAAGTGGTACTGGATAAAGGTAGCCGTAACGTGGAAATCCTGAAACAACCTCAGTTTACTCCGTATAGCGTAGAGAAACAAGTTGCGATGATTTACCTCGGTACAAACAACCTGATCCGCGAAGTTCCGGTGAAAAATGTTCGTGCTTTTGAAGATGCATTTATGCGCGAAATGGAAATGAAACTTCCTGATGTATTGCTTGAGTTCAAAAAAGGTAACCTGCCTGAAGACGGTATCAACAAAATGGTGAAACTGGCTCAGGATTTGATTCCTCAGTTTAAGAACTAATACATTTCAGTATAAAATTGGAAAAGGGTATCTCAAACGGGATACCCTTTTTTTATATATTTTTCTGATCAACTTCGCGGATTCGATTTTTTAGTAACCATTGCCGGAAAGCTTGTATTTCCGCCGGCATCACTCTGATAATACGCATATCCTTCAAGCTCAGAATAACGACATCCATGCAGACAGCGAAAGCGGAGATCTGACAGTGCGGAATGTCGATACCAGGATAATAGGAAAGCTGATCAGCCTGATAGCGATGCTGGTTTTGGTTGTTTCTCATTTTGCGGACAGACATTAATTCGAAAGCCTGTAAGCTTAACAGGTCAACAACTATGCCAGTTTTAAAAAAGCGGTTGCTTTCTGTCCGGTATTTTTTCGGAAATTATTTTGATAGGAAAATCCTATATCGGCGTTTTGCTAATGCACAGATTTCTAAGTTTAATGCAGGAGCAAGGGTTGGAACTGGCATTTTTTCTATAAGAATATATGATTTGTTTCTGCTATACTACTGCTTAACTTTACATCAGATCTTTGACAGACGGCCAATCCATATAGGAGAATCGCAAAATGGTAACTATAGATATTACCATAAAAACGACGCAAAAAAAGAAAACTTTCGTCCGGGTAAATACCGCCCTTCGCGCTCTAAAGAAAACGAATCATAACAGAGAAAAGAATCTTCGGAAGACAAGTATTTCGGTAGTTCATATGAAACAATGGCTGTTGGCCATCTGTGTCATATGGCTGTTTTATTCTGGAAACGACATTCATGAAATATTGAGCGAACTTTCCATCTGTCTAATAGCTGAAAGAGTAACCAAACTTTTTCTTATCCGCTAATCAGCGTAAATCAGGCCTCGTCTGTCAAACTTATAATGAAGGCCAGTGGAGCGTATCCGCTGGTCTTTTTTATGGCTCGTAGTGAAAGATAGTGTAGCCATATACAGATCCCATTTTCCGGAATACAGTGCTGTCAAACTGAACGAATGGTAGCTCTTTTTGCAGAATATTCAATTCAGGATGTTCTTCGCTGGTAACAATATATTGCACCAGGCCTTTATTCATACCGTTTGTAAATTGGCTAAAATCAATTGTATTCGGATTGGCAAGATAGACCTGGCTGGCAACGTCCTTATTGGGTAACAGGCTTTGGTTAAAGAAGATATTATCGAGAAAATGACGTTCGGTGAAATAAACATACTGACCGGGCTGCAGCTTTAATTCGCGGATAAAATAATTATGTAACTGCGTTGCCGATGTATAGAGTTTCTTTTCCTCCTTAAACCAGCGTTCAATAAATACGGAGGAGAAAAGGCCGATTACTTTTGAAGAAATCAATACCACCAAACAGAATGTTGCATAGCTTTTCAGGGTGATGTTTTTGCCACGGATAGTAAACAGCTTTGCCTGCGTTGCACTACTGTTTATAACGCCGGGAAATGCCAGTACGATAAACAAAAGCATTTCGGTAAAGTAATTGTTGCTGCTGCCAATCTTTAAACCTGTAATAACGGCAAACAAGAACGAGAGCAACATTGCCCAGCCGAAAAAACGTTGCATATCGCTGCTTTCACGCATCTGTTTGTTGAAAAAGTAAAACAGTACAAACGCCAGGATATAACAAGGAATAAGGTCGAAATAAAATTGAGAAATGAAAATGGTAATTGGAAAGGTATAGTCGAAGCCGTTTTTGAGACCGAGATAGGCGTTTTGATAGAAGGCATTGAAATCACCACCAATCAACCACCAGAGCAATCCCGCGAAACAAGCGACAGAAAGCGCACCATAAAGGAATGCAACCAGCCATTTACGTTGGATAAACGCCAGGTAGAAGCAAAGAATAGCGGGTAGTAAAATGCCACTTTGCTTGGTAAGAATACAGCTGGCCGTAAACAACGAAGCCAGCAGCAACGGTGCAATATTCCTGGAGTTAAGATAATGGCAAAACAAATAAACAGAAATGCTGAAAAACAGCAAATGCATGCTGTCACAACGACCCAGATAGTGGTTGGTCAAAATCATAATGACCGGAAGAGCGAATACAAGCGCTTTTTTCAAATTGCGCAGCCATAAATTGGTGGTAAGCGCTACGAATAATATGGAGAGTAGGTTACAAAGCAAAGAAACCGTTCGGGTTGCTACATAAATTGCCTGCACATTGTAAACCGGAATATGAAACCTTTTGCAGAGCCAGCCCATAAATTCATAATAGACCGGTGTGTATTGCATAATGGCGAACGGCGCTTTCGATGGATTCTGGTAAAGCGCTTCATTATTAATGACACGCTGAATACCATAAATCACATTTTGGTCGACACCTGCCGGATTCGATTTATAAAAATTGATCAGGAAGATGCGTACAAAAAGTGTCAGACAAAATAGGAACAGTATATAAACAGACAGATAATTGCGCTTCAGTTGGGGCGTCGTCATTTTTTCTCGACCGGTTTTATTTCTTCAAAAATGGATTGGCTGTTATAAATGTTTCTTTTGTTATTGAGATTGACAAGCAGAATACCCAGGATGAAAAATCCGATGGAGATAATTGCCATATTGAGCAGTCCGATAGCCGTAGTGCTTGCCCAGCCGAGAATGGCTGTATGTGCCCAGAATTTCTGATACAATATATTGCTGATCGATACAACGAACAGGATCATGATCAGAATGAAAAATTTCAGGAAGATCATGAGCAAGTCCTCGCCATATTCTACCAGCGATTTAAACGCATGATGTACCAGACTTTTAAAATTCATTTTCGATTTCCCGTCAATGCGCTTGTCGCGGGCATGTACCACATACTGACGGCTTCCTTTCTGTTTGGAAAGAAAAGCCGCGAAGTGATGGAAATTATTGTACAGTGCGGTTTCCAGAATACGTCGGTTGAAAAGGCTGTAATTGCCAAAATTCATCTGGTTGCCGGTAACGGCTTTAAAAATGCCTTTATAAACCCAGTAAGATAGTTTGAATGAAAGGCTTTCCTGGCGTTTTCCGCGGACTACATGCACGATATCATAATTGAGATGCGCAACGAGGTCGGGAATTGCCAGTGGCGAATCTTCGCCGTCAGAATCCATTACAATGAAATGGTCGCAATTGAGATGCTGTGCAAAAACCAGTCCCTGATAGATAGCGCCCTGATGCCCTACATTGAACCGCAGTCTGATGATGTGCAATTCAATATTTGATGCCGTAAATTCAAATGCCTTCAGCAGTTTGATTGTATTGTCGGTAGAATAGTCGTCTACGACTACCACGTGAAAATGATACGGAAGCGTTTGCAAAGTATTCTGCAAAAGATCCAGAAACTTGATTACCGTAACATTTTCATTATGGCAAGGCGATATGACTGTAATAGTTTCCGGCATTGGGCTGCAGGCTCAATTCAAAAAAGATGAGGAATAAAAATACTTTAAATAAATAAGTTTTTCGGTTTGAAGGCCGTCCGTGCTATTTCTTCTTTTGGCGAAACTCCTTATAAGAAAGTTTTTTGCTCTTGTGCGGCTTTTCAGAAGCATCGTTATCGTTTTGCTCCTTCGGTGCCGCTTTTTTCTCTTTTGGTACGTCTTTTCCTTTTCCTTTTGGTGCTTCTTTCGATTTGGCTGGCTCCGGTTTTGGCGCAGGTTTTTTCACCTCCGGTTTTTTGCGTTCGATGCGTGAAGCTTCTTCCGTTTTGCTGCTGTCAGAAACCATTTTTTGAATCGTGTCCATTTCCTCCGGTGTCAGATAGCGCCAATGGCCCACCGGTAATTTACCCAGATGCACATTCATGATACGAATGCGATTCAAACGGACTACTTTATAGTCTAATGTCTCACACATGCGGCGGATCTGGCGATTAAGGCCCTGGGTGAGGATAATGCGGAAAACGCTTTTGCCTTCCTGTGTGATCTTGCAAGGTTTTGTCCATTGACCCATGATTTTCACGCCTGAAGACATTTGTTTGATGAATTCAGGAGTGACCGGTTTGTCAACAACAACGATATATTCTTTTTCGTGATTATTGCCCGCACGGAGGATTTTGTTCACCACGTCGCCATCATTCGTCAGGAAAATAATCCCTTCCGAATCTTTATCGAGGCGGCCAATGGGGAATATGCGCTGCGGAAATTTGAGGTAATCAACAATATTGGTCTTGTCTTTGGTGTCTGTGGTGCTGGTTACACCGGCAGGTTTGTTAAAAGCAATATAAATTGTCTTTACTTTTTTGCGGATCGGCTCTCCGTCAATTTCAACTACATCTCCGGGATACACGCGGTTTCCTTTCGTCGCATCTTCGTTATTGATGGTCACTCGTCCCTGTTCAATATATGTATCGGCTTCGCGGCGAGAGCAAAATCCGGAATCACTGATATATTTATTCAGGCTTACGGAATCATCGCTGACCGGTGTATTAGTTTTTTTTGGAAAGTAACGCTGCTTCATAACGGCACGAAAATACCAATTAGTTTCGGGCTGTGCACAGATGAATAAAAAATGGAACGATATTTGCCTTCTTTGATAACGATATATATGGGTTAGTGAATACCGGCTAAAATCATGGGACCGGTCAATAAATGCAGAATTTATATGATGTTTTTTGAAACATGGAATGTCCGTAAGGCCGGTTTATACAAAAAGAATACTTCGGGCTGCAAAGTTGCGCTGCTGGTTGTTCTGGTAATATCAATGCTGTTTGCCGGAGAAATCAAAGCCCAGGGCGTTGTCTATAATGCTCAAACTGCGGCTTATGTGAAGCGCTATAAGAAAATGGCACATACTTATTCCAAACGTTATAACATTCCGGCAAGCGTGATTTTATCTGTGGCCATTGTAGAATCCTCCTCGGGTTGTGCCGATGTGAGTAAAAGATATCATAATCATTTTGGCATTGTAGGCAAGAATACCGGAAGAGGCAGAAAAAGCCGTTATAAAGAATACCACAGTACAGCTGCGTCTTATAAGGATTTCTGTGAAGTTATCTCCCGGAAAGAATTCTACCCCCGGTTAAAGGGTTCTGAGGATCATAAACTTTGGTTCGAGGAGATCGCCAAGACAGGCTATTCAGAAAATCCGGAACAGTGGGCGAAGCGCGTAGAGGACATTGTTCTCGAATATCATTTATAATAGGCGAAATCCCCGAATATCATTTGTTGTGACCGAAATAATTAATTTCCTTTGTGGAATTAAAGGTGCTTCGGTCTTTTATGAATCATAATAGAAGCGTAGTTGTATTTACGCTTACTTCAACTCTTATTTTGCTGGCCGGATCTATCTGTGCCACTGTTTTTCACCTGGATTTTCTTTCGTTTAAAAATATCAACCTCATTGCAGATGTGGTGCATGAGAAGGTTGCGCCTGACGCGCCCGTTGTAGCTGCCGTACAAGCAACGTCTTCCATGTCTGCACCAGTCTCCTCAATGACGCAGATGCCTGCGGTTGCATTTGATCAATACATGTTGCAAAAAACGCTGGTTCATTTTAATGATGATACGACGCGGCCTGCATTGCCGATGCTGATGGAGAAATTTCAGAAGCTGAAAAACGGTGATAAAGCGAAAGTGCGTATTGCCTGGCTGGGTGATAGCATGATTGAAGGCGATCTCGTAACACAAACTTTCAGGAAACAACTGCAACAGATTTTTGGCGGTTATGGCGTAGGCTTTGTACCAGCGCAATCTGTCACGGCACAATATCGCACGACTGTAAAACATTCCTGGAATGGGGATTGGACAGAAGAAACATTTAAAGATAAAGCATTGACTGCGCCTCTGTTTTTCTCGGGTCATACTTTCTTTACGGAGAATGGAACGATTACACTAACAGATGCTACGTCTAAAGATTCCACCAGAATACTTGATAAATACTTGATTTGCGGTAAAGCGGATGGAAAGGTTTCCATTGAGGTAAATGGCCAGCAGCGCGATTTCACAGCAAACAATAAAATCAACCGCATTTTACTCGACAGCAGTAATAAAGCAGCTGTGAGTTTAAAGATCAACAATAAGAAGTTGCCAGTATATGGTATGTCAATGGAGCCGCAGCGCGGTGTAGTGGTTGACAATTTTTCATTTAGAGGAATTACTGGCCTGGAATTGGGGAAAATCGATACCACTGTTTTGCAGCAAATGAGCAATGAAAATGACTACGACCTGGTAGTGATGGAATACGGCGCCAATCTGATGTTCCGTCCGGATGACAAAGATTATAGCTGGTACGAGAAAAAGATGGAAGCAGTGATCAAACAGCTGCGTAAATCCATGCCGAATACAGAATTCCTGATCGTGAGTACTGCCGATCGTGCGTTCCGTTATAACGACGTCTGGCAGTCTGCCGTGGGTATTGACAGTTTAGTAAAAACACAGGCAGAGCTTGCGTTTCATAACAATACTGCGTTTTATAACATGTATGCCAGTATGGGCGGTGCGAATACGATTGTCAACTGGGCGGCGGCTTCTCCCTCCCTGGCTAATAAAGACTATATACATCCGAATCAGCGTGGTGCAGAGATTTTAGGTAAGCTCTTGAGTGACGCCTTTGTGAAGGAATATAATAAAATACAAACTAAACCCGCTGTGACTGCGCAAGGACCGGCGGCTACCCAAAACGTTAGAAACAGAAAATAAGCGGCGGCTGTATGCAATCTTTCGATCTGAGTCTTTTCCTGAAGCAGTTTTTATATGATCCTAAAAATCCATTGTTGTTCAACAATGGTTTCTTCGTATACTTTTTCGCTGTATTCATTAGTTTATACTATCTGCTGCGCAACAACGCCACGGCAAGAACCTGGTTGTTTTGTTTTTTCTCTCTTTACTTTTTTTACAAGGCGAGCGGCTTTTTCGTAGGCCTGGTACTGCTTTCTGCGGTCATTGACTATGGATTGTCAAATGCGATTTATAAGGCCAGAACAAAAAGTACAAAGAAGCTGCTGTTGATTACGAGTGTTGTTATCAATCTTGGACTTTTATTCTATTTCAAATACACCAATTTCTTTATCGCGCTATGCAATGATTTTCTCGCTGCGAAAATCAATCCACTGAACATTTTATTGCCGGTGGGTATTTCGTTTTACACCTTCGAAAATCTGAGTTATACCGTTGACGTATATCGTGGCGAGTTTGAACCGGAGCAGAAGTTCATGAACTATCTACTGTTCTTGTCGTTCTTTCCAAAATTGGTGATGGGACCGATTGTACGGGCAAAAGATTTTATTCCGCAACTGCATAAACCTTACGAAGTAAATCAGCAGGATTTTTCCAGGGGCTTTTATCTGATCGTTTCCGGTCTGTTTAAAAAGCTGGTCATCTCCGATTTTCTGACAACCAATTTTGTCGACTTTATTTTTAGCGATCCGTCGCGTTATACCGGACTGGAATGTTTGATGGCGGTGTATGGATATGCGATTGTGATTTATTGTGACTTTAGTGGTTATAGTGATGTGGCAATTGGTATGGCGAAATGGCTGGGCATCACGATTCCGGTCAATTTTAAATCACCGTATCAGAGCAAATCGGTAACCGAATTCTGGAAGCGTTGGCATATCTCACTTTCCAGCTGGCTGCAGGATTATCTGTACATACCGCTGGGCGGCAATCGTAAAGGGAAAGTACGCACCTACGTCAATTTGTTCATCACGATGTTGCTGGGTGGTTTCTGGCATGGTGCCAGCTGGAACTTTATCATCTGGGGTGCGATGCACGGTATTGCACTGGCGATGCACAAACTCTGGATGTCGAACAACAAACAGTTTATCGATCGTCAGTCGAATAAAACCTATTATCGCCTGATGGCGCAGTTTGTGACTTTTCAGTTTGTATGTTTCTGCTGGATCTTCTTTAAGGCAGTTGATTTCAATACCGCCACACAGCTTATCATGCAAATTACCCATCATTTCTCACTAAGCGTTTTAGGCGCGTTCTGGAGCAATTACCAATATGTGATTTACATGATGGCGCTCGGTTATTTACTGCATATTATTCCCGATGATTTCGCAGATAAAATGTTGCAACGTGCGCATCGTGTACCGATGTTTGCATACGTAGGCGTATTTCTTGTTTTTGTAATGGTTTATGCGCATTTCAAGACAGGAGAGCCTGTAATGCCGATCTACCTTCAGTTTTAAGGAGTAATTGTCTTCGGTTGTTTGCTGCGGTAATCATTGTAGGTTTTTGCCAGCGCGTTAAAAAATAATTGTCCCTGTAATTGATAGCCTTTTGCGCTGTAGTGTACAAGGTCATGGCTCATGAGTCCGTATTTCTTCCATGCAACTGCGCCTGAATAGCCGCTGCTTACGTGATACAGATCCCAGTAAGGTAAATGGTTGTCTTGTGCAAAACGAATCAATGCATTGGTAACCCGTGCCAGTACGGCATTTGGTTTCACTCCTTTGTAATAAGAGCCTGCCGGCGTTGTGATCAGCACTACAGCATTAGGCGCTGCTGCTTTAATTTGCTGCAGGAAATAGTTGAGTTTCGCGAGTAGCGAATCTTCATTCAGATTTTGAATTTGTGCTTCATTCGTTCCCAAAGAAACGATAAACAAATCCGCATTCAATGCCGGCAACTGCTTCCAGAAAAGTGGTGTGTTCGTAAATTGCTCGTATTGTGCGCCATTTACACCAATAGTGTTATAAACTACGCCTGGCGTATTCCTGCGCTCCAGGGACACACCATAAAAAGAATATTCGCCCGGTGTATTTCTCGTGAGCGTGAATTGCGATAACAAACTATCTGATTGATAAACGAGTGATGGATTATCATGACCCGGTTTCGTGACTAGTGTTATTGGTGAGTTTTTATCATTCACTTCGAGCGTATAGCTGCTACTGTCGTCACCGAGGAAGAACTGCATTTTGTTGAAGTATTGCGATTCGCCGTTTACATCTTTAAGTCGCAGGGTAACCGTTGCATCTTTTTGTGTAGTGTGAATGCCAAATCCGCTCAAGCCATTTACGATGCTGATTTCGGGATGTGCTAAACGATTATACTGCCAGGTAATATTAGAGGATGAAACGATATCGCCCGGCGCATTTGACTTCGCCAGTTGATATGGAAAAACCATTCCGCGGCCGGCGTTGCCAAAAAACTCCTGAATGCCATTACGGACAATGCTGCTCATCATATCGGCCTGCAAATGCGAATCGCCGATGTGGACGATACGTACCACGCCTTTCTTCTTCATCTGCACAGCCAGCAATTTTTTCAAAACCGGTGCGAGTTGATCTGCTTGTGAAATCACATTTTCATTTGGGTGAATAAAGCTCCAAACCGGCATGTCCGGTGCTGTCCATGCGCTGTCAGTAACAGACTGTGCATTCATCGAAATAAAAGAAGCAGACAACAAGATCGTAGTAAGAATTTTTTTGCAGTTTATATTCGGCATGAAGCAAATGCTTTTGAGGTCACACAATTCCGGCGAGCCAGAGAGGGTAAATATAAGTAACCTCATTTAAACCGTTTGAAACAAGTACACATAAAAAAGGGTTGAACCTTTAACAGGCACAACCCAGTATCGTTATTTAAAAGTCGGGCGACTTTAAGTCTACTCGCATTTGTCATTGCGAGGTACGAAGCAATCTGCACGGTATGTTTGGTGCATTTTATTGTGCAGGCCGCTTCGTTCCTCGCGGAGACGTAAGTTGTAAATTTTATTTCTTCAACCCAATTTCACGCAGTCTTTCATCAAGGTATTCACCAGCGGTATAATCTTCATATACTTTAGGATGTTCCGCATTAATACAGCTTTCCAGGCATGCCAGACTCATCTCGCTTTTAGGATGCAGGAAGAAAGGAATAGAAAAACGCGGACTAGCCCATTTTTCGCGCGGCGGATTCACTACACGGTGTGTGGTTGACTTCAAACGGTTGTTGGTAAGGCGTTGCAACATGTCGCCAACATTTACTACGATCTGTTCCGGAAGTGAGGTGACTGGCACCCATTCATCTTGCTTGCTCAGTATTTGCAAACCATCTGCAGAAGCACCTACCAGGAGTGTAATCAGATTAATGTCTTCATGTTGTTCTGCACGGATCGCAGATTTTGGTTCTTGCGTAATCGGCGGATAATGGATGGCTCGCAGAATAGAATTTCCGTTGTGTACGTATTGGTCGAAATAATGTTCGCTAAGGCCGAGGTACAGTGCAATTGCCTGCAGCAGTGCTGTTCCGGATTTCTCGAAAGCGCGGTAGGCTTTGCGCAACGTTGGTGTGAACGGTTCTACTTCATTTACCGAAACATTATCAGGATATGCTGATTTGATCGGATCGTTGTCCGTTACTTCTTGTCCGTATTGGAAAAATTCTTTCAGATCCGGAGCTTCATAACCTTTTGCATGTTCGCGTCCGAAAGACGTAAAGCCACGCTGGCCGGCCAGTTCTGGAATTTCGTAAGTTTCTTTTACTTCGGTTGGCAACGAGAAAAATTGCTGTACATATTCGTACAGATCGGCGATAAGATGATCGGAAATGCCGTGATTTTTTACGGCTACAAAACCGACATCTTCGTAAGCCTTACCCAGCGCCTGCACAAAATTCTGCTTACGTACAGCGTCTCCGCTGGTAAAATCCGAAAGATCCACAACCGGAATACTGTTCATAAAAATTACTTTTTAAGGACGGTAAATGTAACGGAATTTCTATTTGTGGATACCTTCGTGGGCGAAAGTTAATAAATTGACAATGCGGGCCGGTTAAATGGTTAATTGGGGTCAAATAGTTAATTAGTGGCGACTTATTTAACCATCGGACCTTCTAAGTATTTCTACAACCACACCTGATTTAACTCTTTAACCAATTAGCCAGGCTACTCAAAAGAGTAGCCTTTCAAGTATTGCATAGAAATGCCGCTAGGTGAATAACCCACCTGGTAATATTCGTAGAAAGCGGTGTCATTTCCGTGGTGAAAACCGATTGTGTAAGACTTCGCGTCTTCATCTTTTCGCAAAATTGGCTTTAGATTTTTGCCGCCTTTCGGCATCTGAAACTGACCACTGGCTTCATTAGCACCAACCGACGCTTTTACTTCGTATTCGCCATAACCTGCTGAATTGGCATTGGTAATCACTTTCACCGAAAAATTAAACTGATTGAGGCCGTCGGTTACAGGCATGCTGTCTGCCACCACCACAGTGCCTGCAGCAGGAACAGTATAAGTTGCGTCCGTCGATTGTTTCGACGAATTGGACTGGCAAGAGGCGAGCAATAACGCACCGCAAAAAAGAGAAGCGAAGATTTTCATTCCGCCGCAAAAATAAGGGCCTCCTCTAACTCCTCCAAAAGCAGGAGGATTTCCGTCGTGAGTGTGCTGCTCGGAGTCTAAACATCTCGCGGCGCCGCCACGGCGGAAAGCTTAATTGGAGCACCGTCGATGAACGTAATGCGTCGCAACGATGTTTAACCGGAGTGATAGTGTTGGAACCCAATGCTTTTATTAATAATGGAAATTGGCGATAGTGTGGGTAACTGGCAATTGTCCATTGTCAACTGTCAATTGGATTATTTACTTTTAGAATCGATTAAAAACTTCTGTTAATGAAAAAATGGGCTTTACCCGCTATGGTACTTATGAGTGCGTCATTATTGAATACCGCTTGCAACAATAGCGGTAGCAACAAACCATCCGGTGCAGACACCGTTGTGCAAAAATCAGAAGGCCAGGAAGGCAACTTCAAAGTAGAAGGTGAAGGTTTTGCTGACCTCCAGACCTTACGTTATGAAGTGCCGGGCTTTAGTGAACTGAGCCTGCAGCAGAAAAAACTGGCTTACTATTTATATGAAGCGGCACTAAGCGGTCGTGATATCATTTACGATCAACGTAGTAAATACGGTGTCATGCTGCGCAAAACGCTTGAAACCATTTACGGTACTTACAACGGCGATAAAAACAGCGATAAATGGAAACAGTTTGCAGTGTATGCCGGCCGTGTATGGTTTAGCAATGGCAATCACCATCATTATGGCAATGAAAAATTCATTCCGGAATGTCCGTATGAATATTTTGCCGAGATCGTGAAAGCCAGTGATACCGCGAGTTTGCCAAAAGAACAGGGCGAAAGTGTAGATGCATTTTTGACACGCATTAAGCCCGTTGTTTATGATCTGAAATTTGAACCAAAACTGGTAGATCAACGTCCGAATATCGACAACGTTGTCAATTCGTCTAACAATTTCTACGAAGGCGTAACTCAAAAAGAAGTAGAAGATTTCTATGCGAAATTTGATACCAAAGGTGATGCACCATCTTGGGGATTGAATAGTAAAGTAGTAAAAGAAAACGGCCAGATTGTTGAGCATGTTTGGAAAAGCGGTGGCATGTATGGTACTGCGATTGATAGAATGATTGGCTGGTTGCAAAAAGCCGTAACGGTGGCTGAAAATGACCAACAGAAAAAATCACTGGAACTGCTGGTGAAATTTTACCAGACAGGCGATCTTAAAACATTTGACGATTACAGCATTGCATGGGTAAGCGATACAGCTTCTCGTGTAGATGTGGTGAATGGCTTCATTGAAGTTTATCTCGATGCCATCGGTAAAAAAGGTAGTTTCCAGAGCATGGTTTCTATCAAAGATCTGGAAGGTACTAAACGCATCAAAGCAATCGCAGATCAGGCACAATGGTTCGAAGATCATTCGCCGATCATGGATCAGCACAAGAAGAAATCAGTAAAAGGTATCACTGCAAAAGCCATTACAGTAGTGGTGGAAAGCGGCGATGATGCACCGAGCACGCCAATCGGGGTAAACCTGCCAAATGCAGACTGGATCCGCAAAGAACACGGTTCTAAATCAGTTTCCCTGAGCAATATCATTCACTCTTACAATATCGCAAGCGCCAAAAGCGGTCTGCTGGAAGAATTTGCGGTGAACGATACGGTGCTGAAACGTATGCAGCAATATGGCTCACTCGCATCTGACCTGCATACCGACATGCATGAGTGTATCGGTCACGCTTCCGGACAAATTAATCCGGGTGTGGAAACAACAGATAAAACGCTGAAAAACTATGCATCGACATTGGAAGAAGCACGTGCAGATCTCGTTGGTCTGTACTTTATCATGGATCAGAAATTGATTGATCTTGGTGTAATGCCAAATATGGATGTAGCGAAAGCTGAATACGACAGCTATATGATGAATGGTCTGATGACACAGCTGACACGTCTGAAGCCAGGAGATGATCTGGAAGAAGCACACATGCGCAATCGTCAGACGAATGCAATGTGGGCCTATGAGCACGGCAAGAAAGATAATGTAGTTGAATTCGTGAAAAAAGATGGCAAAACATATGTTCGTGTAAACGACTACAACAAACTGCGTGATCTGTTTGGTCAGTTGCTGCGCGAAATGCAACGCATCAAATCTGAAGGCGATTTCAAAGCCGGTAAAGCACTCGTTGAAACTTACGGTGTGAAAGTAGATCATACATTGCACAAAGAAATTCTGGAACGTTATGCAAAACTGAATATTAAGCCTTATCGTGGTTTCATTCAGCCAAAACTGGTTCCGGTAATGAACGGTAATGAAATTACAGATGTGAAAGTAGAATATCCGGAAAGCTTCTATCAGCAGATGATGGAGTATGGTAAAAACTATGGTTTCCTGCCAGTGAAGAACTAAAGGAAACATCAGATGAATTTTTGAAGGCCGGCTAGTCATTGACTAGCCGGCTTTTTTATGTCCGCTTTTACACAAATTATTTGGATTGAATTGCTTTACACACGGAGCAATTTTTAGCCACATTTAGGCCAACGAGAATATAAAAACGATGATGAATAGAATTTGTAAAATGGATTGTGAGAACGAAGTATGTCAGTTTTAAGTCTGGTAGCCAGTTTTGCCTAAATCGCACGGGGCATAGGTTCCCGGTAAGAAAAAATGTACATCTGGAACAATAATCGGTACACCCGGAATTTTGAGAGTGTATAGATTCGTACTAGAAAATTTGAACAGTTTGTGCAAGTTTTTTCCAGGCCTGGATGCGGGATACTTCAGTGTTAAACCCAAAGAAAAAATGATGCTGCGCAGCATACCGTAAACAATGCCGTTAACCCGAAAACGATACGTAGGGATGAACTAAAAAAAATATTTTATGAAATTGGAAAAAATGCAAGGGTCAAAATTTGAATCCTTTAAAGGAAATGAATTGCAGAGCACGTTTAGTGTATTGGGTGGGATGATTTCGAACACTACAGAACCATCAAGCGGTAAATGCGATCAAATTAATGATAAAACGAATGATACCGGGACTATCGACGCAAACACTGGAAAGGGGATTGATTCGCGTTATATTTCGTGTTCGATTGAAATGGGGTCGTTGAACGTTATTACTTCTGTTTAATTGCATTAAAAATTGAGGCTGTCTCGCTTAATTGAGACAGCCTTACTTTGTTTGAGATGGTTACCAAAAAAATTGTTTGCTGCATCTTAGCCTTTACTGGTGTTTTTGTAGTATTTGCACAAAAAAAGAAAGAAACGAATTATCTAATTTATCACGATTGGATCAACAATGCGGAGTCGTTTTATTTTTTAGAAAGCAATTACGATTCCGCCGCATACTATTATAAGAAAGCGTTTAGCAACTTTGATTTCGTTTTTGTCAAAGACTGTATCATAGCTGCAGAATTAGCGGCTGCAAATAAAAAGAAAGAGGATTTTTTGTTTTTCACAACAAGAGGATTTGAAAGAGGGTGGCGCCTCGAGGATATGACAAAGCTCGCATACACAGGCGGCAGCAGGTTCGTTCCTGTCAACGTTTTCAACTCACTGCTTACCGACAAGTCTCTGCACGACTATCTCGCTAAAGAATATCCTCTTCGAAGAAAAAAGTATCTCGCCAGCATCGAAGTGTCGTTACGGGAGAAATTGGTTGATATGTTTATGGAAGACGAGCTGAATAAAAATGTACACATGAAACAGGGTGAAAAATTTGAGGATAGGTATATGAAACATGCAAAAGTGGTTCAGAAAAACAATTTGAGGCTCGATTCAATAGTTAAGAAAGTTGGATTCCCCGGGGAGAAATTAACTGGAATAGAAAACGACCATTTGATGGAAGAACTTGGCTGTAAAGGGAAAGACCCCCTGTGGCAATACGATCACTATTATTACAAATATGCTGACAGTCTGAACATTGACAGAAAGATGTTTTCGTTGGATGAGGATGAATATACTTGTAAAATATTATACGTGCTATTGATTCACGCTTCATGTTCATATTGGAAATATCAAAGCGTGTTTCCGAAAAATATCGCTACTGGGAACATTCATCCTCGTGACGTTGCTTTCCTGCTGGATTTTATGATAAATGACGGGCCTGCTGCAGTTCGCAGAAAGCATACTGCGATAAAGAAATATTTAGGTTGTTCTATTGATACAAACGCAAAACGCAATTACACATCAGGCCTGGACGTTGTTGACGCCCCAGAAGAAGTATTCTATGATGTAAATCAATACCGGAAGAAATGGCACATTGTTCCAATTGAAGTGGATATTGCTAAGCGCAAATATGAATTAGAAGCCGGTGTGCAATTATTTTTTGGCTTCTTTAATCATTTATAGCGCTATGATTTTTATACACAGCGATTCAGATGAAAACAGTACGGATGACGTAATGGATTGGTTGTTTTATCTAGGCGACAGAGAAATTCTGAGATTAAACGACGCAATATGCATAGAAAAAATGACGCACTTCATAGGTGACAGCCTTGGTAATTCATATATCCGAACGAGTAGGGGAGAAGATAATCTATTTAGAGAAATTGAATCTAATTGGTATCGTCGTGGTGGCTATATGTTTTCACAAAACAGTGTGCCCGCTAGTTTGTTTGAATACTCGACTATAGCGAGTGCGATCAATCAATATTATTATAAAGAGTCACAACAGGTTTTTGATACCTATTATCACGATCTTTTTCATCGTTTAAATGGGCTAAACAGATTTTCCGATAACAGAATTAACAAGATTGAAGTCTTGTCGAAAGCATTTCGACAAGGTTTGAAAATCCCGAATACGATTGTTACTAACAGTTATTCAGATCTCATGGATTTTGCCAAAGAGAAGAACGCGATTATTACTAAAGCGATAAGTAATGGGGTTGTCCGTTTTATGGTAAATGAGGAAGCAGAAATGGTTTTTGGTATAGGTACGTCAAAGCTTACTTATAATGAATTAGTCGCGCAGAGCTCTAAATATGTTGATGATCATCTAGCTTTTTCTGTAGCGCAGGAATATGTGGAGAAGCAGATTGAGATTCGCAGTTTTTACATAGGCGGTTCCTTTTTTTCAATGGCAATTTTCTCACAGTCCAATGAAAAAACAGCACTCGATTATCGACGTTATGATTTTGAGCGCCCCAACCGGTTTATACCATTTCAATTACCTGATGACATTGAGGTAAAACTACATTCACTCATGGAAGACATGAGTATGAATTCCGGCTCTTTTGATATCATTTATACTCCAGAAAAGGAGTATGTTTTTTTGGAAGTAAATCCTATTGGGCAATACCAGTGGTTAACAAAACATTGCAATTATTTTATCGACAGAGAAATTGCTTCATTTCTATTAAAATTTGATAAGGAGGTTTAATTATGGATATAGAGAAAATAAAGGAGATTATGAGGCAACATCCTGGTTATTTTCAACTATGTGCCGATAATATGAATATCTCAATTGTTGACCAAAAGCAGCCTGTTGAACCACAAGCCAAAGTGACCTTTGGTCACTATAATTCACAAAGAGAAATCTCCTATCCTTTTTATAAGCCGATCAGCAAAGTGATCGATATAAGTAAACTGAAATGACAAAGTCTTTAAAGTTATTTGCAAATTGTATTCCAGTAAGGGGAAATCAGCGGGGGATCATTTGTGACCTTCAGCGAAATGAATGGCATTTAGTGCCAAGTTCGCTAATTGATTTATTTGACACGCGCGGGGTAATGAGAACTGATACGTCAGAATTTGATGACGAAAGCCAAGAAGCTTTGGAGTACTATAGAAGTTTTCTCCTGGAGAAAGAACTAGCGTTTTATTGTGATGCCGCAGAAATTGAGTTGTATCCGGGTCTATCTATGAGGTGGGATTTCCCGTCGGTAATTTCCAACTGCATTTTAGATTTTGATGGTAACAATGAGCTAGCGTTATCAGTGATCGTTCAGCAATTGAGCGACCTAAATTGTCACTATATTCAGATGCGTTTTTTTGTAGAAATAGATTTTGAGAAATTAATAAACCTTATTGCTGTAGTCAATTTATCTACGATTAAGGCAATTGATTTTGTATTGAAGGAAAACGCAACGACAGGCTTCTATGATAGGCTTGAAAATATCGTTCAGCAAAATCGAAAGATTAGAAGTGTAGTGATACATGATGCTATTGACAATCGTTTCGTCGCACAAGCTAGCAATGCTTTTGGTTCAATTGTTTCGGTGCGAGAGAGTATAAATGAGTTGCACTGTGGCATAATCCATCATTCCTATTTTTCCATGAACGTCGAGACCTTCACCGAATCCCAACACCACAATACCTGCCTCAATCGCAAAATCTCCATCGATGCAGAAGGCAATATCAAAAACTGTCCATCCATGAGCGAGAGCTTTGGAAACATACAAGATACAACACTTAAAGAAGCCGTAGAAAAGCCTGGATTCAAGAAGTATTGGGATATTACCAAAGATCAGATTACAGTTTGCAAAGACTGCGAGTTTCGGCATATCTGCACCGATTGCAGAGCCTATCTCGAAAACCCTGAGGATGATTACAGCAAGCCGTTGAAATGCGGTTATAACCCATACACCTGCGAATGGGAGGAATGGAGTACACATCCGCTGAAGCAAAAGGCGATAGAGTATTATGGCATGCAGGAATTGGTGAGAAAATGAATCCCACATTGAGACGATTCCCTCACGACATACAGCGCAACACAATGGATTGCGGCGCCACCTGCCTCCGCATAAAGTTAAACGGAAACATCAGATGAATTTGTGAGCGCATTATCCGTCGGGGCGAGCTTTTTTATGTCTGTTTTTTTGTTTTGGAATCATAAATGCTTGAAGGGGCACATTACGCTTTGAAGAGAATAAATATTTGAAAAAAGTCTTTTCCACTGAGGGACATAGATGGTTTGACGTAGTTCGGCGATAACAAGCTAGACTTGGGGTACGGGTAGCAGGAGGTGCGTTGAATACTGATTGCGATTTGGTTAGCTATCCGTAATATTTGGCACAGTAATTGATACATTGTTTTAAGCGGGATTTTTTTGAATAAGCTCAATTCTGAGGGATGAAAAAAATGTACGATGGTATAGTTCTACTTGTCGAAATTTAATGGACTTGGACCAATCCCTATCTGGCGTTTCCCTTCGTGAAAAATTGTACCATGTACACAATAGTTGCTTAGTATTTCTAATTGTTAGGGCGGCGAAAGCAAGCCGCCCTATATTCTTTTCTAAAGCAGCATTTCTAAAAACGCATTATGAAAAAATCAGTAAAATCAAAATTATACAAAATGAATTCGTACAAAACGAACGTTGATAACGTATTCGGAGGCGGTTGTCAAACAGGCGGAAGTAGTGGCAACCCAGATGATTACCTGTCAGGCACTTTGAGTGCCGACACTACGACAAATTACAGCAACGATGCCACGCTTTGTGACGGTAAAGATTCTGCTCCTTCCATTGCGGCGGCACCTCAAAGCAAAAGCATGTCAACGATAATTGCTTAATACTTATTGGGTGGCGAGAAACAAGCCCCCCATTCCACTTCTCTACACAATGAAAGTGATTCGATTTTCTGTTATTCTGTGTTTGCTGTTTTTTGCCATGAGGGCATCCGCTCAAAATGCTCGAATAATGTTTTATGACAGTTGCGCATCTCAAATTAACAGGTGTGTTAACGAAAAAAATTATGGTGCAGCTGTTTCTTTTGATAAGAAGTTAAATCAGAAACACCAGCTATTGACAACAAGTTTGTTTGAGTTTTGGGGTTTATCGTTGTTGGCGGAAGATTCAGCCGGATTTTATCAGGCAAGTCGTTTATGGATTTTAAATTCGGCATTGCCCATAAAAACAATAATCGAAAATTATGGTAAGCTATCAACGAGAGTATATGCCCTCAATTATACACCGGAAATAATTGCTCAGAGCAAAATATTTGGCCCGGTATATGAGCGGCTACAGCAAGAGGAGTCACCACTTATTGTCAGAGCAAAGAATACTTTAGATTGGCAATGGATCATATTTCTGGAGGGAATTTTAACGAGTAATATTGATTATCGTTACCTGCCGGATTCCGCATTTGCAGGAAGTGAAGGGAAGATGAAGGGAATCATCTTTATAGACTCTCTTCATTTAATGCGCGTCAATTCATTCATTGCAAGTAATGGATTTCCGACAATGAGTAGACTAGGGATGAATTGGGGAGAAATACAGCCGATATTAAAGCATTGCATTGAGCTTGTTGGGCTAGAAGAAGAGAAACGCTCAGACTATTTTTTAGTTATATGGAAATCCCTTTTCCCGAAAATGTATCAAGCCGTTTTAGACTGGGAAATGGAACCGGATTTTTACAGGTTTCTATATCGTTCATTAGAGCGTTCTCTTACCAAGGTCGGACATTCTGAGAAAATGGATTTTTTTAAGCAATATGAACTTCATAAAACCACGGCACAATGATTTGGATTCAATCGACAGATGACGATTTGTCAACAAATATGGTGATTGACTGGTTCGATTTGCTTAAGGTAGACTGGTGCAGAACAAATGATGCAATTGTTCAGTTTAAAAATTTTGCGATCAGTAACACGAAAAATGATTTTCAAATTTCATTTAAAGATGTTGCAGAACATCAACATAATATTCGCTTGTCTGATATAGCAGGATACTGGTATCGACGCGGACATCTTAGTTTCGGCATCACGTCAAACGCTGAAAGCAGGGAATGGTGTCATCCGGCGGAGTGCAATTAGAATCCGTATATAGCTAAATGGAAAAATGAAGATGGTTATGTATTACTTGCTGAGTGTGGCATAAGAAGTACCGGACACGGCTTTATTTATGACAAGGAGAAAATTGAAACCATAAATGCCGAATTATGATGATTTACAATCAATAGTTTCCGATCAGTCATTTTTGAGAAACAATAAACGTATCCAACATTGAAACGTTTCCCCCACGACATACAGCGCAACACAATGGATTGCGGCGCTACTTGCCTCCGCATCATTGGCAGATACTATGGTAAAGTACTGCCATTAGAATATCTGCGCCAGCAAAGCAATACAAGCCGCGATGGAGCGAGCATGCTGGGTCTTTCGAAAGCGGCCGAGCAAGTAGGTTTTCGTACCATGGCAGTAAAGATCAGCTTTGAGCAGTTGCAGAATGATGCGCCGCTGCCGTTGATCGCACATTGGAATCAGAACCATTTTGTAGTTGTTTACAAGGTGATGAAAAATAAAGTGTTTGTATCCGATCCGGGAAACGGGTTGCTTACTTATACACGTGCGCAATTCATGCAGCATTGGATTGGCGCAGTTGTTGCTGAACAGAAGGCTGAAGGTATTGCCCTGCTACTGGAGCCCACACCGGAGTTTGAAACGATTGCAACACCCGGCGAAGAAAAAGAAACAATCAATACCCGGGCATTTCTGTTTCATTACATAAAGCCATACCGGAAGTTGCTTGGACAGATTATGCTGAGTCTTGTTGCGGGAAGTGTTTTGCAATTATTTGTTCCGTTTCTGACACAGAATATTGTTGATACAGGCATTTATAAGAAGGACATAAGTTTTATCTGGTTAGTGCTGATTGCACAGTTGATGCTTACATTAGGTCAGGTGGCGCTGGAAGCTATGCGTAGCTGGATATTATTGCACGTGAGTAGTCGCATCAATATCTCGTTGGTGGCAGATTTCTTTATCAAGCTGATGAACCTGCCTATTCGTTATTTTGATACAAAGCTCACGGGGGATCTGATGCAGCGGATCGGAGATCATCAACGCATCGAATCTTTTTTAACCAGCACATCGCTTAATGCCATTTTCTCTTTGTTTACACTGGTGTTATACGGTTTGGTTTTGGTCTATTACAATGTAACGCTGTTTACTGTATTCATGATCGGCAGCGCGTTATACGTAGGTTGGATACTCTTCTTTCTAAAGCGGCGGGAAAAACTCGACTATAAACGATTTCAGCAGGCTAGTGAAACCAATAGCAAGGTGATGGAACTGATCAGCGGCATGCAGGAAATTAAACTGCACAATGCCGAACAGCAAAAACGCTGGGGTTGGGAACGTATTCAGGTGAAATTGTTTCGTATCAGTTTGCAATCACTTTCGCTGGAGCAGGTGCAATCAATCGGGTCACGCATAATCAACGAGCTTAAAAATATTTTCACGACTGTTATTGCTGCCAAACTTGTAATAGACGGCCAACTTACACTCGGTATGATGTTGTCGGTGAGTTACATCATTGGTCAGCTCAACAGCCCGATTCTTCAATTGGTTGCTGTTGTGAAATCCTGGCAGGATGCGCGTATCAGCCTTGATCGTCTTACGGAAATACACGTTAAAGAAGAAGAGACAACGATCCAATCGCAAAAAATGCCTGTACCCGGCAATCATAGCCTTAATCTAAAGGAGGTTAGTTTTGCCTATGATTCTTTTGCCGTGCCGGTTTTGCAAAAATTAAATTTGCAGGTGCCTGCTGGTAAAGTGACTGCTATTGTGGGCAGCAGCGGCAGTGGTAAAACAACATTGCTTAAATTATTGATGCGCTTTTATGAACCAACTGAAGGTGAAATATCAGTAGGTGGTACTAAGCTCTCCAATACAGATTTGCAGGAATGGCGGAATCTATGTGGCGTGGTGATGCAGGAAGGTTTTATTTTCAGTGATACGATAGCAGGAAACATTGCTGTTGGCGAAGATCAGCCTGACTGGCAACGATTGAATGAAGCCGCTGAAATCGCAAATATCAAGGATTTTGTCACATCGCTTCCGCTGGGTTTTATGACGAAAATAGGCGCTGAAGGATTGGGTACGAGTACGGGACAAAAACAACGATTGCTCATCGCACGGGCCGTATACAAGAATCCCGAGATTATCTTTTTTGATGAAGCCACCTCTGCACTTGATGCGAACAACGAAAAAACAATCATGAAGCATTTGGAAACTTTTTATGAAGGCAAAACTGTTGTGGTTGTTGCGCATCGGTTGAGTACCGTCAAAAATGCCGATCATATCGTGGTGCTGGAGAAGGGCCACATTGTGGAGGAAGGGACGCATCGCTCGCTTACAATGGATAAGGGACATTATTATCATCTGGTAAAAAATCAGCTGGAATTAGGCAATTAAAATATCGCACATGCCTTACGATCAATCAGAAATTGCGGCAAATCAAAATATCGGTCCGATTCTGGAAATACAAACGCCTGTCTATGCGCCGGAAGCTGTAGATATGCTGGAACGCGTACCATCCGGATTAATGCGGTGGGGTACTCTTTCGATCATTTTCGTGATGGGTTTGCTGTTGCTCATTGCTGTCTTTGTGAGGTATCCGGACACGTTGGAAGGGGTGGCCACGGTCACAACAGATCCGTTGCCGATTCAACTCAAATCAGCAGCAAATGGAAGGATCACGCGGCTGTTTGTTCGCGACAACGACCTGGTGTCGAAAGATGCAGTCATTGCCGAGATTGAAAACAACACTGGTTTTGTAAACATTTATATGCTACAACAAAAAAGTGACAGCATTACCGCCGCTATAGAACAGAATGATTTGCCACGTTTAGGGCGCATTAGTAAGGATAATCTTCAATCGCTCGGTGAAGGTCAGACGGCCTATAATCAGTTGTTGCAAAATATTTCAGCTTACCTGCTCGTGAAGCAACAGCATATTTTCGCGAAGCGGGTAGACAATATTCGGGTGCAAATTGGGCAATACCAAAAGCTTTCGAACGTCACGACAGAAGAAACTGTACTAATTAATGAAGAGCTGAAACAGGCGGATGAACGATTCAAGGCGAATGAGAAATTATTCAACGAAAAAGTAATCAGCAGGCAAGAATATTACGAGGAAGCCGCGAAGCTGCGCCAGAAACAATTGACATTGGAACAGCAGCGAAGAGCGAAGATTCAAAATACGATCAGCATTTCAGACAATAGCAAACAATTGTTCGAGATGACCTATAATAAAGAGGAAAAGGAAAATACACTGGTATTGGCCATACAGGAGCAGTTGCGAAATCTTCAGAATTTTATTGCGGGCTGGCGGAGGCAATACCTGATCGTCGCCCCATATTCCGGACATGTTTATTTTGAACGGCCTTTGCAAACAAACGAACTGGTGACAGCAAATGATGCATTATTTTCTATTGTGCCAGATAAGTTTCACTACCTCGCGTATGTGCAGTTGCCCGCTGCGGGTCTGGGAAAGATCAGGAAAGGACAGAATGCGCATTTGTTGTTAGATCATTTCCCTTATAATGAATATGGCTACCTGGAAGGCGTTGTGAAAGAAGTAAGCGCGATTCCTCAAAGTGTAAGTAGTGCGGCGCAGGGAAGCACAGTTACCTATCGCGCCTATATACAATTGCCGGATTCCCTGGTGAGCAGTTATCACAATAAAATTCCGTTTTCGCCGGAGATGTCGGGTACTGCAAGAATTATTACAAAAGACAGGAATTTACTGCAGCGCTTGTTCTCATTTGTGAGTAAAGCCGACAAATAAAATTCACCTTTCTACGCTGTCCAAAATATAAAAAATAAAATTTATTTAAAGGGATGGCTTACTAAATAATTGCGCTTAATTTTGGCCCTGAATCGATGAGCAGGAAAAATATTGCGATTATATGTGTGTCCAAAGGTTTTGGCGGTCTTGAGCTGAATACGCTTAAGCTCGCTGAGTGGCTCCGTAAATATGGCTGGAATGTAAGTCTGATGGTTGCTAAAGACTCGGAAATGGAACGAAACGCAGGAAGCTATTGCGATTCGGTATTTACGACCGATGTTCACGGCACTTTCGGAAAAATGAAAGCAATCCGGAAGTGGCTCAAAGTTTTTGATGCTTCCGTACTTTTTACACCACACAATAAAGACATTGCCGCAATATCGCTCTACAAGCGTCTGGTCAATAATCGCGTAAAGCAGGTTTATCAGCAGCAAATGCAGATTGGCATGAGCAAGAAGGACCTGATTCATACTTTCCGCTACGGTAAAATCGATCTTTGGATAAGTCCGCTCAATTATCTGCGGGAAGAAGCTGCACTTCAAACAAGAGTGCCGTTACGCAAAATTGCCGTTGTGCCTTTAGGAATTGAAGTTGGTCGCTTTCTCAATAATCCAGTCTCCAGAACTGACGCACGCGAAAAACTTTCGCTGCCGCAAGAACCAAAAATGATTGGCGTTTTGGGACGGATAGATCCCAAAAAAGGACAGGACTTCCTGATTAAAGCGATTGATCATCTGCGAAATAATCCCTCGCAGAATTACCATCTGTTGATCATGGGGGCTATTACGCCAAATGAAGGCGATCATTATCTCAAATCATTGTATCAGCTGGTGGCGGATAATAATCTTACCGATCGTGTTCACTTTAGAGAGTCAACTTCTGACGTTGAGCTTTTCTACTCAGCTATCGATGTGTTCGGCATGCCTTCGCATGGAGAGACTTTCGGAATGGTGACTATTGAAGCAATGGCATCAAGGAAACCTGTTGTTGGCACCAATCGTTGCGGTACCAAAGAAATTCTGCAAGACGGCAAACTGGGTTATCTCTATGAATATGAAAACATGGATGATTTCACCCAAAAGCTGGCTGCACTTGAGCATAACGCGCATCTGCCGGAGATGTTGGAAGCTGCCCGCATTGAGGTAATTCAGAAGTATACCAGTGAGATCATGTGTCGCGGTCTGGATGAAGTAATGACAAAGCTTATCGAAAAATAAAAGCCGGTCAAAGCGACTTCAACCGGCACAAAGGGAATTTTAAGCTTTATTCGGTAACAAGACTTGCCTGATGATTTTTTACAGTCACGTTCAGGCCCATAAATCCAAAGAGATTAGAAGTAGTGCTTGCGACAACTTTTCCGTGTTGCGTTGCCGGCGTAAATTTTAATGATTCATCAGAAAGATAGAAATCAATTCGTTTATTGATGGCGTCCGCGGCAGAATTTTCTATCTGGTCTGTTTTTTCCAGGTCCTTAGGATTGGCGGTTATGCCTGGTTTGCCAGCGATATCGTCTACCGTGTATGCAATACCTTGTTTGTTTACACTTTCTTCAAAATAAACCAGGCGGCCTTGTTCGTCAATAACGGGATTGGTAACTGAGATTACATAATCGCCGTCGGGAAGTTTTCCCATGTCGGATTTTATGAATTTGAAAAGATCCTCACCTGGAGTGGCAGAAACGCCTTTGTATACAGCCTTTTGACTTACTTCATTGTCTTCCATTATTGGATTGCCATTTACCTTTATTGGATAAGGGAGTCGCTGCGTAATCATGCTGCTGATTTTGCCGGTCGTAGCATCCGTTACCTGGAGTGTGTCAAATGAACTGTTGCTCATCTCAAACACATTGCCTTTGTAGGTGATCTTATTTCCTTCTTTTTTGCGTTCGTTGTTGTACTGCGATTTAGAGCAGCAAACAACGGTGACGATAAGGAGCGGCGCTACCAGCAGATATTTGGCGCGGGACAATTTTGAAGATGCAGACTGGGTAATCATAAGTACACGTTTTTTTATGGGTGAATGATAGAATGAATGACTGAAAGAGGGTGTTTGCTGCAACATGAATTGATTCAGCAGAAAGTTTCCGTATTGTTTGGGCGCTACAGGAACGGAAGCGTCAGCCTGATATTCGTGTACCAGTATTAATCTGCTTCGATATAAATAAACAAGTGGGTGGAACCAAAGAACGATCTGGAGTAATTGCAACAGGCAGAGGTCAACTGCGTGAAACTGTTTACAGTGCGCCTTTTCATGGTTCAACACGATTTCATATTCTCCGGTATCCCAGTTGTTTTCCGAGCTGATAAAAATGAAATGAAAAATGGAAAACGGCCCATGCTGCAGGTTGGTGCGTACAATCGTCCAGTTGTCTTCTTTTGTTTTTTCACCACGGCGGTAATATTTTGAAATGATGAAAATTTCGCGCAGCAAGAAGAATACCGAAATACCCGCTCCAATCAAATAAGTCCAAAACAGAATCTGCGTCCAGGGGATCGTAATATTAGCTGCAGGCGTTATCGTGTCAACTAGTGCTTGTCTTGAATGCTGACTGCGAATTTGCAATGCGTTGCTAAGAGAATTAGCAGATGTTGTTGCGGGCGACCATTTAATGAAAGGCGCTACCAGTCCGGAGATTAACGTTACAAGTAAATAGGATCTATTCCAGCTGTGATGCGTATCCCGCTTTAGGAAAAGGTCAAAGCACACGAGGCTAACCAACCATATAGCCGTGCAATTGATGAGGAATGTAATCATGAGAAAATGATTTTAATTGGAAATACAATAGGCTTATAAATGATTGGCTCCACGCTTAATGTCATCAATACTTGTATGTCATATTCTACGTTTGTAAACATCTGATGTTTGAATAGGGTATATAGAGGCCTTGAACATGATTTATTTTTTAGAAGATGAATCGTCTAGCTTTTTCATCAATTCATTTAATTCCTTCAAATTGAGGTTGTCTTTCTTCACCAGAAAACTCACGAGTTGTTTGGGTGAACCGCCGAAGTATTTCTCCATCAGACTCTGCACACCATGCTGTGCATAATCTTCTTTGTTGATGATGGGGAAGTACTCATAGGTTTTGCCGTATGCCTTATGGTCTACAAAACCTTTTTTCTCCAGAATGCGCACTACGGAAGAAATAGTACTGTGCGGCATTTCAGGATCGCCGAGTTTTTCCAGGATATCACGAACCAGGCATTTGTCCAGCTCCCAGATAATCTGCATTACTTCTTCTTCGGCTTTAGTAAGCGTCTGTAACTGTTTTTTCTGTTTCATAACGTAATGTTACGTTACAAAACTGAAAAAACAAAAATAAAATGAAAAATTGCTGATGTCTTGTCTTCTGATGTGTGATTTTTGAGGGGGGAAATTTAGACGTTGTCTTCTATTGGGGCTTTTCGCACGTGTGGGAATTTTTCGGTGAAGCCGAAATAAAAACTCGCGTCATTGTTAGGAACGAAGCAAACGGCACGTTAAGTATGATTTACGTACTATGTGCAGGCGCTTCGTTCCTCGCGATGACGCGAGAAGACATTATCGAATTGTCGAATTAATGATTAGGCATCAATTCTATTATCAAATCTTCTATCACTCTTTTGTCGTTGCCGATAAAAAGTTTTCCCTGGTATGCTACTACAGGACGTTTCAAAAATGTATAATGCTCCAGGATGTATTTTTTGTAATCAGCTTCGGTCAGTGTTTTTTCGGCAAGCCCGAGCGCTTTATACTGTTGCGATTTGCGACTAAACAGCGCTTCATAGCTGCCCGCTTTTTCTTTCATGGCATCCAGCTCTTGTTCTGTAATTGGTTCTTTTTTGATATCCTGCAACTCAAAGCCGTGCTCTGTTGCACCAATTTCTTTCATGATCTTTCTGCAGGTATCACAAGTGGAAAGGAAGTAAATTTTATTAATCATCTGATGTTTTGATTGAGTTGTTTAAAAAGAAAAGACCACGCATTCCGGCGTGGTCTTTTGGTATAATTGTTTGTTTATCGTTTTGCTAAAGCAATATTCAATACTTCCGACATTTCGCTTACGTAGTGGAACCGAACGCCTTTGATGTACGCTTTGTTGATCTCATCTACATCTTTCTGGTTTTGCTCACATACGATGATATCCTTGATGCCGGCACGTTTTGCGGCCAGTACTTTTTCTTTGATACCGCCTACAGGCAATACTTGTCCGCGCAGCGTGATTTCTCCGGTCATCGCGAAATATGGCTTCACTTTGCGGCCGGTAAATGCAGACGCAAGCGATGTTAGCATTGTAATACCCGCACTAGGACCGTCTTTTGGCACAGCGCCTTCTGGTACGTGAATGTGAATATTGTATTCATCAAATTTTTCCGGAGCAATACCGTGTTCTTTGCTGTGTGCTTTGAGGTAGGAGAGTGCTGTTGATGCACTTTCTTTCATCACATTGCCGAGGTTACCGGTAAGCGTCAATCCGCCCTTGCCTCTGGAAAGGCTGGTTTCGATAAACAAAATATCGCCGCCGACATAAGTCCACGCCAGACCGACTACAACTCCCGGTGGGTGTCCTTTTGTATAGATATCGTTGTTGTATTTCGGCTTGCCTAATACTTTTTCAATTTCAGCGTTGTCTATGGTTGCATTCGCTTTTCCGTTCATCGCTACCTGTAGCGCTACATTACGCATAATTGCAGCAGTGAGACGGTCCAGCTCGCGAACGCCGGATTCACGTGTGTATTCCTGGATCATCTTCTGAATTGCCTTATCAGGGAAACGCAGCGTGGTTTTGTTTAAACCGTGCATTTCTTTCTGTTTCGGTACTAGATGGCGTTTCGCGATTTCTACTTTTTCTTCGGTAGAATATCCGGAAAGCTGAATAATTTCCAAACGGTCGCGAAGCGCTGGTTGAATATCGCTCAGGCTATTTGCTGTTGCAATGAACAGGACTTTTGACAAGTCAAATTCAAGCTCCAGATAGTTATCGTAAAACGTGCTGTTTTGTTCAGGATCCAATACTTCAAGTAATGCAGAACTTGGATCGCCACGGAAATCTTTGCCGATTTTGTCGATTTCATCAAGAATGAAAACCGGATTCGCAGATTTTACCTTGCGCAGCGACTGAATAATACGGCCAGGCATCGCACCTATATAGGTTTTGCGGTGTCCACGCAGTTCGCTTTCATCATGCAGGCCACCGAGGCTGAGACGTACATATTTACGCTGAATAGCGTTGGCAATACTGCGGCCGAGTGATGTTTTACCGATACCCGGAGGTCCGACAAAACATAAGATCGGAGACTTCATGTCGCCTTTCAGTTTCAGCACCGCGAGGTATTCCAGAATACGTTCCTTAATCTTGTCCATGCCGTAATGGTCATTGTCCAGGATTTTTTGAGCGCGTTTCAGGTCGTAGCTATCTTCTGTGGTTTGATCCCATGGCAGGTCCAGCATCAGATCCAGGTGATTGTAGATCACCGAATAATCCGGAGTGCTTGGATGCATGCGTTCCAGCTTTTCAACGTTTTTACGGAAAAGCTCTTTTGCAGCTTCTGGCCATTGAATGCTTTCTGCACGTTTCTGCAGATCTTTTATTTCTCTTTCGTTCGGCTCACCGCCCAATTCTTCACGAATCGATTTCAGCTGTTGTTGCAGGAAATATTCGCGTTGCTGCTTATCAATATCAGCGCGGGTTTTGTTGGTGATCTCGTTTTTCAGTTCTACAAGCTGTAGTTCCGATTGTAGCATTTGCAACAATCGTTCTGCTCTCACTCTGATATCATCTTCTTCCAGCAGCAATTGCTTGTCTGTAAGCTTTGCATTGATGTTGGATGCGATAAAATGCATCAGGAAAGACTGCTGTTCAATATTGCGCAGTACGATGCCGGTTTCATGCGGCAGGTTAGGCGATTGTTGCAGTATTTTTTCAGAGTAATCCTTAATAGAAGAAATCAGTGCGTCAAACGAAGCGTCGTTTTTGGGAAACACATCATCTTCCAGTTTGATTTTCGCAGTATAATGAGGCTCAGATTGAGTAAAAGATTCAATACGGAAACGAATGCGGCCCATGATAAACACCGTAGTGTTGCCGTCGGGCATTTTGATTTGTTTTACGATTTTGGCGAGTGTGCCCACCGTATACATATCCTCTGGCGTAGGATCATCGTTGTTGCCGTCTTTCTGGGCTACCACGCCAATCCATTTGCCGTGTTTTTGTGCTTCTGCAATTGCTTTTACCGATTTTTCGCGGGCTACAGTTATCGGCAATACTACATTCGGAAATAAAACGGTATTGCGCAGTGCTATGATGGGAACATCTGTGGGGAGTTTCCCTTTTTCTTGTTCATCCATTTCTTCTTCTCCCAGTGGAACGATGGGCATAAACTCCATTTCCTGTTCCGACTGACCGAAGAACATATCGATCATCGACTTTATTTCAGACATTATGGCAAGTTCAGGCTTTTTTTGAAAGCATGCAAATTATATAGTTCAATAGGTGTGCCAAACTTTTCAAAACTGAAATTTTTGCAGAAAAATTGAGTTTAATATCTTTATAGAAGTAATCATAAGAAATATTTATCTGGATCATCCTGAACTAAATATTAATTCGGTATCAGAAAACTGCCAGGTTTTATTTCTGAATCTTAGCGCTCAAACCAAAATTCTTATTAGATGAAAAGTAAAGTACTTGCATTAGTTATGGCTGCCGGCGCCATTGCAACCGGTGCCAATGCTCAGAAACACAAGGCTGATTCTATGTTTCATCCGAAACTGGAGCCAACGCCCGTCCATAAATTTTATTTCAGCAATGGGCTGGATGCTGCCATTTTTTCCACTTCCAACATGCAATTGCTGGGAGAATCGTCAAAACTGACAACGCTTCGCTTTTCCTATGTGATCAATATCGGCTTTAATGCCAACTATGATTTTACGGATCATTTTGGCGTAATGGCAGGTTTGAGTATGAAAAATATCGGCTTTATCGAAAAAGTGTCGGACAGTACGGTAAAACGTCGTGCGTATACAATCGGTATTCCGGTAGCTATTAAATTTGGTAATATTCCGCGTCGCAATTTCGGATTTATTGGCGGCGGTTTTGATATTCCTTTCGAATACAAAGAAAAAGGATTTACCAGCCGCGGCAGCAAAACGAAGCTCAATTCATGGTTTAGTGGCCGTACCGAAAATTTCATGGGTTATGTCTTTGCCGGAGCTTCAATCCGCCCGGGAATCACGTTTAAATTCCAGTACTATCCGGGTAATTTCCTTAACCGCGATTATGTAGACGGCAGCGGTGCAAAACCATATTACCGCTATGAAAAAACAAATCTCATGTTGCTTTCTATCGGCATGGATATTCATTATAAATCACCAATGCATCATTCATCAAAAGCAACTGACGATGATGAAAATGTAACGATGCGGTAAAATAGTGTAGTCAGTTGTGAATAGTCAAACGTGAAAGGCGAAACGTCAAATACATACTGTAGTTTACACGTCATCATCGTTACGAGGTTCGAAGTTTTGATTTTTTGACATAAGAGAAAAGGAGCGCTTTAGCGCTCCTTTTCTCTTATGTAATTTATTGGTCATTGACGTCTGATGTTTTACCTTTTGTGTTCAAATTCACCATTGACCATTCACTATTGTTTATTTCTTCAACACACTTTCTAGTTTAGCTTCCAGCGCTTCACCGCGAAGATTTGTAGCGATGATTTTACCGTTCGGATCAATCAGGAAATTAGAAGGAATTGCTTCTACGCCATAATCGCGGGCGGCGATAGATTCCCATCCCTGCAGATCGCTCACCTGCGTCCAGGAAAGGTTATCGTCTTTAATAGCTTTCTGCCATTTAGTTTTGTCATTATCGAGAGATACGCCGAGTATCGCGAAGTTTTTGTCTTTATAGGCTGCATAGGCTCTTACCACATTTGGGTTTTCAGCGCGGCAAGGACCACACCAAGATGCCCAAAAATCAACCAATACATATTTGCCTTTAAATGAAGCCAGAGAAACTTTCTTGCCATCCACAGTCGGGAGGTTTATTTCCGGAGCAGTCGCGCCTGAAGCGGGGCCATTGCCAGAAGATTGCTGCATCGGTTGCGCCAGAACATGGTTCAGGTTAGTCACAAATTCCTTAGACATTTTAGCGTTCGGGAAGCGACGGTCCAGACCTTGGGCAAATGCCTGGAGGTAAGATTTTTCTACGTCAGCATTTAACATTCTTGCTGCGAACACAGCGTTTGGCAAATAGCGTGTAGTGTCTGCGTAATGTTCAATGTACTCTGTGAACTGCTGATTCATGTGCTGCATATCCTGACGTGCAGCTACCAGCATACTGTCGTTGCCGTGCGCATTCAGGCTGTCCATCACAGTAGCCATCGTATTGAAATCGCGGATGTGTTCGCGAATAATATGCAGGAAGTTTTTCAGGCTTTCAGAAGGTGCGGAACCGGCAATGCTATAGTTTTCAAAAGCATTCCAGTCGGCAGTTACTTTTAATGTGCCATTTTCAATGGCCAGCAGCACAAAATGGTTCTGATCAAAACGCAGGCGATATAAGCCTGGTTCTGGTGCAGTTCCGGATATTTCAAATGAACCCTTATCGTCTGTTTTTGTGGAATCTATAACGGTAATCTCGCTAACGCCAAGCTCTTCCAGAACAACCGGTTGTTTCGGCGGCGCATTCTGAATATCGCCTACAACGGTGAACTTATTTTTACCTTCCTGACAGCCTGCCAGCCATATAAGAGTAATAAAAAGAAATAATGAGTAAATTTTGCGCATCTACTGAAATTAATGTTCAAATGCAAACCTAATCAATTATTTGTGTCGTCACAGTGGTGCACGGCTGTATTCCGCAATAGAATCACTAATTTTAACAGATTAATTAACATGGTTATTGACAAATGACTGACAGTAAATATTACCCATTGATGGATATTTGTGCCGTCATGAGTAAAACCAGATCGAGCGGACGTATACTTACAGCATTGGTTTTTACAGTCTTATTTACTTCTTGCTTAAAGAAAGAAACACCTGTAACACTGCCACCACCGGGAACTTCGATGCACGCACAAGTGTCGATGGGGGAGGATTATACTACTCAGGTTTTTTTCGATCTGGAATCAGGACAGGTTGTTTATACCAGTCCGGTTGCGTCTTGGGATCTTGCTTTTGAAGCATCCGCCGGCGGCCATCATTTATTTATGAATGGCGGCAAAAATGTTCTGATCGCCGATACTTACGACACTTCATTCAGTCACGTAGATAGCACCACTTATTTAAGTCTGATCAATAACCCGCCTGATGGTGCCTGGAAATTTGACTGGCCGTGCGGCATGCCGGACTCAACAGGTTTGGGCGAATGGCAGGACAGGCAAGGCAATTCGTTGAATCACGTATATCTTGTGTTTTGCGATTCTGTATACCGTAAAATAAGATTGCGTTCGGTAAATGATCAAAACTATATAATGGAATTCGGACCGATCAATAACCCGACGCCAACCGTGATTTCTATTCCAAAAAATTCAAATTACAATTACACTTATTTTTCCTTTACCGCTCAGGGGAATATTACTACACCTGAGCCCCCAATGAATACATGGGATATTGTATTTACCCGTTACCGCTATATCTATAAATACCTTGGTAATTTTAAATATCAGGTTTCTGGCGTACTGCTGAATCCATATAAAACGATGGGTATTGCAGATAGCACCAGCGGCTATGACAATATTTCAGATTCTTCTTTGCAACGCTACACATTATATCCTTGGCGTGATATCATCGGTTTCGACTGGAAATCGTATGACTACACCAATGCAAATGCAAGATATGTGGTGAATCCTAAGAAAAGCTATGTGCTTTATACGCGCAGAAGTCAGTACTGGAAAATCCATTTCCTCGATTATTACAGTCCTACAGGCGTGAAGGGAAGTCCGCTATTTGAATATGAAAGGATAAAATAATCTATCTGAAAAAGGTTTTATATTTAAATTGTAGTTGATGTGTAGAGGTCTCTATATGAATATAGATCTACGTAATTCAACTTTTTTCCTTTTGCTTTTTTCTTTTCACATTAGTATCACTACCTTTGCACAAATTTTCACGAATCTTTTTCTTTTATATAACTGAGTCGTATGCCAAACGTTGGTAAAATCAAACAAATCATCGGTCCTGTTGTCGACGTGCATTTCACGGGCGATAGTAAGTTGCCTGAAATCTACAATGCACTTGAATTAACACGCGAAAATGGCGATAAACTGGTGTTGGAAGTTCAACAACACCTGGGTGAAGATAGCGTACGTTGCGTAGCGATGGACGGTACAGAGGGGCTCGTACGTGGTCTGGCAGTAGTAGATACAGGTAAAGCGATTGCAATGCCAATCGGCGAACAGATCAATGGTCGTTTGTTTAACGTAACAGGTGATGCGATCGACGGTCTGCCTCAGCCAGATAAAACTGTTGGTCGTCCGATCCACGCTAAGCCTCCGAAATTTGAAGACCTCAGCACTGCAACTGAAGTACTGTTCACAGGTATCAAAGTAATCGATCTGATCGAGCCATATGCAAAAGGTGGTAAAATTGGTCTGTTTGGTGGTGCGGGTGTAGGTAAAACCGTATTGATCCAGGAATTGATCAACAATATCGCGAAAGGCCACGGTGGTCTGTCAGTATTTGCCGGTGTGGGTGAGCGTACCCGTGAAGGTAATGACCTGATGCGCGAAATGATCGAAGCTGGTATCGTTAAATACGGCGAAAAATTCCTCCACAGCATGGAAGCTGGTGGATGGGATCTTTCTTCTGTAGATTTGCAAGGTCTGAAAGATTCAAAAGCAACTTTCGTATTCGGTCAGATGAACGAGCCGCCAGGAGCACGTGCACGTGTGGCACTTTCTGGTCTTACAATCGCTGAATACTTCCGTGATGGCGATGGTAGCGGTAAAGGTAAAGACATCCTTTTCTTCGTAGATAATATCTTCCGTTTCACTCAGGCTGGTTCTGAGGTATCTGCCCTCCTGGGTCGTATGCCATCGGCGGTAGGTTACCAACCTACACTGGCTACAGAAATGGGTCTGATGCAAGAACGTATCACTTCAACTAAAAACGGTTCTATTACTTCCGTACAGGCGGTTTACGTACCTGCGGATGACTTGACCGATCCGGCGCCGGCAACAACATTTGCCCACCTGGATGCTACAACCGTATTGTCTCGTAAGATCGCGGATCTCGGTATCTACCCAGCGGTAGATCCATTGGATTCAACATCACGTATCCTTTCTGCTTCTGTAGTTGGTGATGCACACTACAATACTGCAAACAGAGTAAAACTGATCCTTCAGCGCTATAAAGAACTGCAAGATATCATCGCGATCCTCGGTATGGATGAATTGAGCGAAGAAGATAAAATGACTGTACAACGTGCACGTAAAGTACAGCGCTTCCTGTCTCAGCCATTCCACGTAGCAGAACAGTTTACTGGTCTGAAAGGTGTATTGGTTCCGATCGAAGACACAATCCGTGGTTTCAACATGATCATGGATGGTGAAGTAGATGAGTATCCAGAAGCAGCGTTCAACCTGGTAGGTAACATCGAAGATGCTATCGCAAAAGGTAAAAAGCTGATGGAACAAGCGAAAAACTAATTTTAATTTGAAAATCTGAAAATGAGCTGATTTGAAAATGGCTCATGTAATTTTCAAATGTTCAAATTGACACATTTTCAAATTAAGTAAAATGCAATTAGATATTTTAACTCCAGAACATAAAGTGTACAGCGGTACAGTGTATGGCATTCAGTTGCCGGGTATTGAAGGTTCTTTCGAGATCCTCGATCACCACGCACCAATCATCGCTTCTCTCGGACGGGGTAAGATGAAAATCATGAAAGACAAAAATCATACAGAGAACTACGAAATCGCAGCCGGTTTTGTAGAAGTTCTGAACAATAAAGCTACAGTGCTGATTGAAGGCGCTACTTCTATTGACTAATTGATTTTGTCTGAAAATATAAAGACCGGATGTGTACAGCACATCCGGTCTTTTTTTATTTCGAAATATATATAGTCACTCTGACTGGGTGCCTTAAGCTTTTCCCTTTAGGCTATTTCAAAGTATTCAGCAATGACATGTACGTGTCTTTGTTTTTCAGGAAGCTGCTGGTAAGTGAGCTTGCATTCATTCCACCTAAAAGTGATTTAATAGAAGAGCCTACGCCGCTAAAGCTTTTCAGCGTATTGGCCGTAGAAATCCATTTAGAGAGGTCAAAGCCTGATTTTGTAGCGCTTGGTTTCAAAAATCCGCCAAGCTGACCGAGTAATTTCCCTGCGCCAGAAGCTGACGTAACGGTGCTGGCACCTTTCAACCAACTGGTTTTATTCGTCAACCAACTGCTGTTAAGCGCGCCAGGTGCAATACCGTTTGCCAATTCACCCAGTGCTTTGGCTGTATTTTCGACATTGGTGGCTGTCCCAGTGGCCTTGCTGGCCATACTGTTCAGATCTACCTGCGCATTTACGCCCGTAGCGACAAAGCATGAAAGTGCGAGAAAAAGGATCAATTTTTTCATAGATTTTTATTTATTACAAATAAAATTAAATTGATTTTTTTGTAAAATCAGACTTTTAGATGTCTTTTTTAGAAAGGCGTTTAAATCTTGATACAGTTTTATGCTGATAATTTATAATGCAAGTTTTTTAAGAGCTATATTCTAGTGGTTTTTGGCTAGTAGAAGAACTATTAGAGAAATATGAAGCCAAGCATTAGATATAATAAATTGATTTAAAGCTTAATCCCGCTTTTAATTATTTTTACCCCGCAGGCAGATAAGCCTTTGTTTCTATTAACTTTGAATGCATTTTGAATCTTCCGTTTTTCATAGCGCGTCGGTATTTATTACGACAAAAAGGAGCGTTTTCTTCTTTTATCATCAGGCTGGCCATTGTGGCTACAAGCCTGAGCGTGGCCGTTATGATACTGGCAATCGCATTTATATCAGGATTCAAATACACCATCCGTGAGAAACTGTTTAGTTTTTGGGGCCATGTGCATATAGCACCTTATAATACAAATCCGTCATCGTTGCTGTCCTCTACGCCGATACAGATCAATAATGGTCTGATACAGTCTGTAAAAAGTATGAAGCATGTGGATCAGGTTTTGCCTTACGCTGTAAGGCCTGCGATTGTGCAGGCGCATGGACAAATGGATGGTATTAAGCTGAAGGGTATTCCGCCGGGATATCACTTTAGTTCGACAGTAGATTTTAAAGGCAACAAGATTGATTATAGTGATACAGCGTACGCACATCAGTTGATATTGTCGCAGACTATCGCTAATCGCCTGGAGCTAAATTCTGGTGATTCCGCATTGATTTATTTCCTTGAGCCGGGCGCTACTTTTCCACGTATCCGGAAGTTGCAGATAGCAGGCATTTTTCATACCGGTATGGATGAAATTGATCAGGATTTTGCGATTTGTGATCTGCGTTTATTACAAAGAATCAACAACTGGAGCCCCGATGAAATAAACGGGTATCAGGTAGACCTTGATAATGAAATGCTGGCTGATTCATTGGCGGAAGACATTCGTATTCGTTATGTGGAGCCGCCGCTGACAACGCATTCCATCAGAGAAATTTTTCCGAATATATTTGACTGGCTCAGTTTGCAGGATGTAAACGCGCAGATCATTATTTTGATCATGGCCATTGTGGCAGTGATTAATCTGGCGGTAGCCTTGATGATCTTGATTGTGGAGCATACGCGGATGGTGGGCTTGCTTAAAGCCCTGGGTATGAGTCAGGGTATGACGCAGCGTATATTTCTTTACCATGCCAGCGTAATTGCTTTTATCGGTATCATGACCGGCAATATTATCGGACTTGGTTTCTGCTGGTTGCAGCAGCGCTATGGTTTCCTGAAACTTTCCGAAGCCACTTATTATATGAGCCAGGTACCGATTCGAATTCATTGGTGGCAGGTAGTATTGATAGATGGGGCAACACTTGTGCTGTGCATACTTTGCATGTGGTTGCCAACGTTGTATATTCGTCGTATACAACCGGCCAGGGTATTACAATTCAAATAAGGACTTGACAGCAAAACAACTCTATAAAGCTATTTGTGCACAATCACCGGATCTGCCGGTGTTCTTGCAGTATTGGTGGCTGGATGCGGTTGTAGGAAAATGGGATGTCGCGATTTCCATGAAAGGGCAGGCGATTACTGGTGTCTGGCCATATGCCATTCAAAACAGGTTGCGGGTAGAGATGCTTCGCAATCCACCGCTGACAGCTTATCTGGGTCCGCATGTTTTTTTTCCGGAGGATATCAAAGAAAGTAACCGGGATAATTTTGAACATGAAGTGATCACGCAGTTGATAGATCAGCTGCCGAATTGTGATGTCTGGAAATTGTCGGTACAGCCGGGCCTGAAGCAAGCAGGAATTTTCAAGGATTATGAGCTTGCAATAACTGTTCAACAGACTTTTTTAATCGATCTGAACGAAACGGAAGAAGTGCTTTTCAGTAATATGAAAGAGCCACTGCGCCGCAATATCAGAGCTGCAGAAAAAGAGTTTGAAATATCAGATGATCCAAATTGTCTGGATGCATTATTTCGTTTTCAAAAAGTAACACTCGAGGATAAAGGTACCGAGCAGCATTACGATTTTGAACAAGTAAATCGTTTGTTTGATGCGTGCAGAATCCATAATAGCACCGCGCTTTGGGTAGCCAAAAAAGAAGGCGTAGCACAAGCCGTGATCTGGAATGTTTGGGACGGCGAACGCAGCTATTATTTTATGGGAGCTAAAAATCCTGAAGCTGATAGTTACCGTGCGATGTCTGCATTGCTTTGGCATTCGATTAAAGAAGCAAAGAAAAGAGGTAACAGGTTTTTTGATCTCGAAGGTAGCATGGATCCCGGTGTGGAGCGCTTTTTCAGGAGCTTCGGTGGTAAGCGGGAATTGTACATGGTGCTGAAGAAAAATCAATCGTTGCTCTGGCGATTGATCGAGATGGTCAAAAAATAATTAACAAATTCATAGGGGAAATCTTCCATTCCTGCGTATTCTCTTATATCGCTTTACCCTATGAATAAATATTTGACCATTGCCCTGTTAGTGTTGTTTGCTGCGTGTAAAAAAAACGACGACAAACAATATATACCGCTCAATGCAGACCTTAAAAAGAATTACAGTTTTAAAGAAGGGAGTTACTGGATTTATCGCGATTCGCTGAGCGGCAGAGAAGATAGCTTTTGCGTAACGGGATATTCTCAGCGCGATCAGTACATCCAGAGTGCTGCAAATGTTTATGAGACAGTAAACATGGTTATCTATCAATATCCGGCCTCTAATCCGTATTCAGATTCTGCAAGCTGGGTTATGAGCCTGAATACCGGTGGCAAAATCAGCCTGGACTATTTTTATCAAATGCAGCCACTGGAAAGTTTTCATATCACCGATCTGAACTACGACTATCCATTTGCTACCAACAATTTTGCGGATATCACCATTCACCCCAAGCTCGTTGTACGTGGCGCAGCGTATGCCAACGTTGCGGAATGTGCGGAAGGGCAGGATTCCTATTTTTTGAAAGACAGTGTTGGTTTTGTGATCATCAAAACGCATTATGAAACCCAAAGCCACGTCTGGGAATTAGAGCGATATCATATCAACTATTAAAAACAAAACAAATCCATTTATGAGAAAAAAATTGTCCTGTCTGACCTTATTGTTTTTGTCCCCAATTGTATTTTTCTCTTGTAAGAAAGGAGATGGCAACTCGGTTACTCCTAAAAGCCAGATAAGCAAAGTGACCTTAAAGGGAGACGGATATACCGACCAATATGTGTTGTCTTACAATGCATCTGGTGAAGTCAGTAAAATCGTTGTCAGTGGCTCACTTTCGTATACAATTAACTACAGCTACACGGCACAGTATAAAGTCGGCACGTATGAATCTGCGACAGGTATTTTTGCTTTGGATTCTACAGTGCTGAGCAATGGGAAAGTGATACAAAATGTACATATCGACAAAGATCACGGCGACACTATTACCACTGCATACACCTACGATAATAGTGGAAATCTTACTCAGGTTACCGAATCAGAAAGCTTCTCGGAAAATAGTACTGCCTACACCTGGCAGAACGGAAATGTCGTTGGCATATCTTCGCCAACATCTACGAATACGACAACGTACACTTATGATGCAAATGCTGTTTTTCAGGCAGGCGACTATCTGTATGTAAATGATCTGATTAAGAATGGTGCCTCAGTAATACTCAATAAAAACCTGGTGACTGGCAGTACAGCAACCTATCCTGGAACCACTATCACTAAAACATTCGTTTATGATAAAGACAGCAAAGGGCGCATTATAAAATGTTCGGAAGTAGAAGCGCTCGGAACAGGCAATGTGTGGACCTATGAGTACAATAACTAAGGAACTGGTAACAAGCAAATAAGCAGTAATTTTCTAAACCACCAGTCTGTTTTCCGCAGGCTGGTTTATTTTTGCGCGGTATTTTATAAGTTTAGGCAGCCAATCTTTGTGCAAGAATGTCATTTTGGCAAAAAAACAGGGACTGGCAAGCTTATTGAGCATAATATTAATAGCATGTTTTTTAAAAAAAAGAAAGCTATGAACGATCAGGCGTTTGACAAAAAGAATGCAGATATGGAAAACCAAGACAACATGACACCAGACCAGAATAAGAATAATGAAGCGCTGGAAGATGCGCTGGCTTCAGAATTGAATGTGGATGACAGCATGGCGGGTACCCAGAAATTGGAAGACCAGCTCGCTGAAGAAGACGAAATGGCAAAACTGAAGAATGAAGTAGAGGAAGCGAAGGATAAATACCTGCGTCTTGTGGCAGAATTTGAAAATTTCCGCAGACGTAATGCCAAAGAACGTGTAGAACTGATCCAGACTGCCGGAAAAGACATCGTACAGTCATTGCTGGTTGTACTGGATGATACGGACCGTGCATCTAAGCAAATGGAAAAATCAACTGATATTGATGCCCTGAAAGAAGGCGTTGGTTTGGTATTCAATAAATTGCGCGGTGTAATGCAGCAGAAAGGTCTTGTGAAAATGGAAAGTATTGGTCAGGATTTTGACCCTGAGCTGCACGAGGCAATTACCGAAATTCCAGCTCCGAATGAAACAATGGTTGGGAAAGTAATCGACGTAATCGAGCCAGGATATTATTTGAATGAAAAATTGATCCGTCACGCTAAAGTGGTGGTTGGTAAATAAATTCATCAAAACAGTCCGTGTAAAACTGGACAATTTGTCTATTAATGGCAATTGTTGAATGACGGATTTTCAAAGAAAGTAAATGTCAAAGAGAGATTATTACGAGGTGCTTGGGGTAGCGAAAACTGCCAGTGCGGATGAAATCAAGAAATCATACCGTAAAATAGCGATGCAGCATCACCCAGATCGTAATCCGGGCGATAAAGCAGCAGAAGAAAAGTTTAAGGAAGCGGCGGAAGCATATGATGTGTTGAGCAATCCAGACAAAAAAGCTCAGTACGATCGTTTCGGACATGCCGGAATGGGTGGTGCAGCCGGCGGTGGTTATGGCGGTGGTCCTGGTGGTATGCGCATGGAAGACATCTTCCAGAACTTCGGCGATATTTTTGGCGATGATATGTTTGGCAGCTTCTTTGGCGGCGGTGGTCGTCAAGGCGGTGGTGGCGGACGTCGCCAGGGTACGCGTGGCGCAAATCTCCGTGTAAAACTGAAAATGGATTTTGGTGAAATCGCAAATGGCGCCAACAAAAAAATTAAAGTAAAGAAATACGTTCCATGTCAACCATGTGATGGCAGCGGTGCGAAAGATAAAAGCTCTGTACAGACTTGCGGTACTTGCGGTGGTTCTGGTCAGGTACGTCGTGTGACGAATACCTTTCTGGGCCAGATGCAGACAGTTACTACTTGTCCAACCTGTAATGGTGAAGGCACACAGATCACTGCGAAATGTACCCATTGTAAAGGCGAAGGCCGCGTATTTGGCGAAGACACGCTGAATCTGGACATCCCTGCAGGTGTAGTAGATGGCATGCAGCTGAGCATGGGCGGCGCCGGTAATGCCGGTGAGCGTGGTGGTCCTGCGGGCGATCTGCTGATCGTTATTGAGGAAGAAAAACATCCGCATCTGAAACGCCAGGATCTCGACGTGATCTATCAATTGCATGTTTCTTTCCCTGATGTGGTTTTAGGCACGCAGGTAGAAGTTCCGACAATTGATGGTAAAGCGAAGATCAAGATTCCGGCAGGTACGCAAAGCGGTAAAATATTCAGACTGAAAGGAAAAGGCTTCCCGGCTTTCCAGTCATATGAAAAAGGTGATGAACTGGTAGAAGTGAATGTATGGTCTCCGCAACATCTGTCTAATGATGAAAAGGCTTTACTTGAAAAGCTGAAAAATTCAACAAATTTTCAGCCAGGACCAGACGCCAAAGATCACAAAGACGAGAAAAGTTTTTTCGATAAGATAAAAGACGCATTCGGGGGTTAAGCATAAGCTTAACCCCTTTTTTTATATATTCCCTTTGCTTCCAACTTTTTTCTTTGTAATATAGTCTTCTTAATAATAATATAACGTTTATTAAGCTAAGCTATTTCCTATGAAAAAGTGGGCTATTTTCTTGCTCTGCGTCTTTTGCGCTACCTGGCCCTTTTCCAACAAGCTAACAGCACAGGCCCTGCCGCCATTACAACCGGAGCAGGACGCTTGTAACGCGCTGGAGCTTTGTGGGCTGTCATTTACCGTGCCGTATTCTTATAGCGGTTACGGACAAAAACTAGAACACTCTCAAGGACCGCCAACCTTTAGCTGCTTTGATGAAACCAATTCAGTCTGGTTCAAAATTACCGTAGCAACACCCGGCAATATTGTCTTTAAGATTGTTCCGGCTGATTCTACCAATGACTATGACTTCGCTGTGTTCGATGTTTCTCAGCATCCATGCGATTCCGTGCTTTATTCAACCCAACAGATCCGTTGCAATGGTAATACCATCTTGCCGATTGGCAGTATTCCCGGTGGTATCATCGGGCTGGATATGACGTCTACTTTGTTGAATGTGCCTGCCGGTACTATAGGTAGTCCGTTTTGTCAATTTATAGCAGGTACTGCAGGGCAACAATTGCTGATACTGGTAGATAACTTCAGCGCCAGTGCTGCCGGCTTTACAATAGACTTTACAGGTACTACAGCCACGTTTGTACAAGGACCGCATCCTGCGCTGGCACAAGTAATGCCGGCATGCAGCAAAAGCGAAAAAATAACGGTAAAAACAACGAAGCCTGTAAAATGTAATTCTATTGCGACTGATGGCTCTGATTTCTTTCTAACTCCGAGTGGTACGATAGCATCGGCTGTAGGACAGAACTGCAGCACGCCGAACGGATATACTACCCAGATAGATTTGCAATTTGCATCACCACTGGCTCCGGGTAATTATGTAGTCAACGCACAAACAGGCACTGACGGGAACACTCTGCTGGATCTTTGCGGCAATGCATTGATAGCGCCGGATACACTACATTTTGTGGTAGACCCTGCGAATAATCCTGCGATGGTCCGCCTTGATACGCCTGCTTGTATTGATGCTAAAGTGGTGCTTAGTCATAGAATCCTAAACAGCACAGTCGCGGCTAATGGTAGCGATTTTAAAATAACCGGTCCCGGTCCGGTGTCTGTAGTAAAAGCGATTCCGCTTGCGGCTAATGCATCGCCATACGCGGATACGATTGAGCTCTTCTTCAACAGTTCCATAAAGGTGCCAGGTAATTACACCTTATCTGTGGTAACTGGTACTGATGGAAACAAAGTGGTAGATACCTGCGGATTTTCGGTCATCAATACAATCGGATGGTATGTGTCTGACCATGGTTATCTCACAGCAAGTGCAACGCCGAATGTGTTATGTAAGCCAGGTTATGTCAGTCTCAGTGCCGCAGCACAGATACCGCCACCTGCGCAAGTGTTGAACTGTGGTGTTAACGGAACTGTTTGCAGTAATCCTTCTAATCCTGTTTCTATCGGTGATCCTTTAGCTGCTGGTAATTCATACGAGTCACCATTCATCGGCTACTATAAAAACGAGCGTACACAAATGTTGTTTAAAGCCTCTGAATTAATTGCTGCAGGCATGACGTCTGGTACTATCTCGCAACTTACGATGAATGTGATGTATAAATACAGCACCAGTCCGTTCAATAATTTCACCATCAAAATGCAATGTACTACACTTGATTCGCTCAATGATTTTGCATCGGGAGGACAAATTGTATATGCGCCTAAAACCTATTCTACCGTTCAGGGCACGAATACTTTTTTGTTTGACAATACCTATGATTGGGACGGTATGAGCAACGTAATTGTGGAAATGTGTTTCAACAATAATTCCTGGACATCTGCCGATGAAGTTCAGGTAACACCAAATGTAGGTTCAAAGGTGTTTTTGAATATGCTTGACGATAACACCAGCGGTTGTGCATTAGCGTCTAATACCGCCTGGTATCCGCCAGCATCTGATCGCCCGAATATTACGTTCTCACAGTGTTTACCTCCGAGTGGCAGTTATGAGCCTACCTGGGTGAATGCTTCATTGATTGGTGATAGTACTAGCTTTAATACGAGTGCTTATGCGCGTAATTCAACAACGTATAAAATCCAGATCTTCGATACAAATCGTTGTTACCGCAGAGATACCGCCAATGTAATCGTATCTGTACGAAATCCGATGCTACTTCCTTCTGCCGATACTGCTATTTGTTACGGTGATTATGCCACGTTAAATGCAAGTGGCGGTGTTACTTATCAGTGGTATCCTGCTAACGGTTTGAGCTGTACTAACTGTCCAAATCCGACAGCTAATCCGATGACCTCTTCCGTGTATTATGTTTCGATTGCGGATCAATATGGTTGTGCGGACACGCTCAAAGAATCAATTAAAGTGAACCCATTGCCGATGGTGGAAACGCGCGCTGATACCAGCATTTACTGGGGCGGATCTGTGGTGCTTAATTCTTCGGTTACGCATGGGCTGTATTATCTCTGGTCGCCGATTACCGGTTTGGATAATCCGAATATTAAAAGTCCGACAGCGACGCCACAAGTGACAACGATTTATACTTTATTGGGCATAGACAGCAATCAATGTAAAAACAAAGATTCTGTGAAGATTACCGTGATGGACAATATTCCGATTTTCATCCCATCAGCATTTACACCGAATGGTGACGGCAGGAATGATGATTTTCATGTGAAAAATTTGTCCATTCAGCGCATCACAGAATTCCGCGTATTTAATCGCTGGGGACAAGAAGTATTCTCTACAAATGGCAATGATAAAGGCTGGGATGGTACTTTCAAAGGCGTTGACCAACCAACCGATGTCTACAATTATCTAATCAGAATCACTTCGCCGGACGGACATTCGGATACGTATAAAGGAGACGTGACCCTAATCAGGTAATGTGTTTAATATGGGAAATGTGGTTTTACTAAATAATAAAAAATGGAAAAAGGGCGTTCATTGAACGTCCTTTTTTATTGCAGCAGGATGCCGTTTAAAATTTGGTATGAAGATTGATTAAAAGATCTGTTGATGGTAAAAAAACATGAAAGATGCGATTCTTGTTTCGGGTTCGTTTTGATGTTTATGGGCTCCCAAATGATTTATAATGTTTAGTTAAGTGTTGTTTTTATGAAAAAGTGGGCTATCCTATTGCTCTGTATGTTATTTGCTGCCGGGCCCTTTGCCAATGATCTGTTTGCACAGGCGTTGCCTCCAATGCAACCCGAGCAGGATGCCTGTAATGCTATAGAACTTTGTGGACTGACATTTATGACGCCTTATTCCTATAGTGGGTACGGACAGAAAATGGAGTATTCACAAGGAGGACCAAACCTCGGTTGCTTTAATGAAACCAATTCTGTCTGGCTCCGGTTTAGAGTAGCGACAGCGGGAAATATTGTATTTAAGATCATTCCGCAGGATTCCACCGACGATTATGACTACTCAGTATTTGATATTACTCAACATTATTGCAACGCTGTGCTGAATACTTCGCCGGTTCGCTGCAACGGTAATACCATTTTTCCAATCGGCACTATTCCTGCGGGGATTGTAGGTTTAAACATGACCTCTACCTTGGTGAATGTGCCGGCCGGTACCATAGGTAATCCGTTTTGTCAGTTTATTACGGCAACGCCGGGACAGCAATTCCTGATTCTGGTAGATAATTTCAGTGCGAGTGCTGCCGGCTTTACCATTGACTTCACCGGCACGACTGCAACTTTTGTACAAGGACCGAAGCCGGTGCTTGCTGAAATAATACCAGCCTGTAACAAAAGCGAAAGCATCAATATAAGAACCTCCAAGCTGGTAAAATGTAGTTCTATTGCATCTGATGGTTCTGATTTCTTCCTAACGCCAAATGGTACGATTAGTTCCGCAACCGGCTTGAATTGCAGTACGCCTAATGGTTATACCGATCAGATAGAATTGCAGTTTGCGTCGCCATTAGCTTTGGGAAACTGTGTTGTCAATGCGAAAACCGGCACAGACGGCAATACCTTGCTGGATCTTTGCAATAATGCTTTGCTTGCCCCAGATACTTTACACTTTACCGTAGATTCATTAATTGATCCTGCGATAACACGTCTTGACACCCCTGCATGTGCCAGGGCCAGGGTCATCCTCAATCATAGTATTAGAAACAGCACGGTTGCCTATGATGGCAGCGATTTTAAGATAAATGGTCCCGGGCCGGTAAGTGTGATTAAAGCAATTCCAATTGCTGCGAATTTATCTCCTTACGCCGATGCAATTGATCTTTTCTTTAATAAATCGATAGAAGTACCTGGCAACTACACCTTGTCTGTAGTGACCGGCAGTGATGGTGATAAAGTCCTCGATATTTGTGGTCTTTCTGTCGTCAATACCATCAGCTGGGATGTGTCTGATCAGGGTTATGTAGTAGCTAGCGCGGTGCCGGCCGCATTATGTAAAGAGGGGTATGTTGATCTCAGCGCGACGGTTGCGGAAGGTTGCTATGGGCCTGTTTGGCTAGACAGTTATATGCTGGGCAACGATACGATTTTCAATACGCAAGCTTACGCCAATGCTACTAATATTTATAAAGTGCAGGTGTACGACAGTAATAGCTGTTATCGGAGAGATACAGCAATGGTTGTTGTTTTCAACGACTGTGTAGATACGCCCATTGTAAAGTCACCGCCGTTTTTCATTCCTTCTGCGTTTACACCAAATGGCGATGGTAAAAATGATTTTTTTCACGTCAGCAATCTTTCTGCCCGGCGTATTTCGGAATTCAGAGTTTTTAATCGTTGGGGACAAGAGGTGTTTCGTACAAGCGGCAAAGATAAAGGCTGGGATGGCACCTGTAATGGTGTGGCGCAACCAGTAGATGTATATTATTACATTATCACAGTTGCCTCGTTCGATGGGCATTCGGATACGTTTAAGGGAGACGTGACACTCGTTAGATAATGTGTTTAATGTGAATAAATCTGTCGAATGTGATTTCTCAGAATAATTTGAAAAGGACGTTCATAGAACGTCCTTTTTTCACGCCCGCACACAAAACACATTCATCATATTAAAACACATTTCGCACATTAGTAGTTCTCGCATTAAATTTGTGTTCTCATCTGACGATTTATGTTTTCACTTCTGATCATTGACGACGAAGAAAAGCACCGGAAATTACTGGCCCGTTTATTGACCATGGAAGGTTATAAAGTTTCAGAAGCCGGAACAGCACAACAGGGTTTAAAATTGCTTGCACAGCAGCATACAGACATCATTATCTGCGACGTGAAATTGCCCGATGCGTTTGGCGTAGATCTTGTGGCCGAGCTAAAAAATAAATATCCTACAACCGAAATCATTTTGCTCACCGCCTATGGTAATATTCCTGATGGCGTGAAGGCGATCAAGAATGGCGCGTTCGATTATATTGTAAAAGGCGACGATAACGACCGGATTATTCCTTTGCTGAGTCGTGCCACGGAGAAAGCGAGTTTGCAACAACGCGTGGCATCGCTGGAGGCAAGGCTGCAGAAGAAATACAATTTCGACAGTATCATTGGTGAAAGTGCGGAGATCAAGCAGGCAATAGCTTTAGCAGGGAAAGTAGCGCCGACAGATGTCGCTGTATTATTGACCGGCGAAACCGGAACTGGTAAAGAAGTATTTGCACAGTCTATTCATTACAATAGCAAGCGGAGTTCAGAACCATTTGTGGCATTGAATTGCAGTGCACTGAGCAAAGAGATTATGGAAAGCGAGTTGTTCGGGCATAAAGCAGGAGCATTCACCGGGGCAATGAAAGACAAGAAGGGATTGATTGAAGAAGCGAAAGGCGGCACTTTGTTTTTGGACGAGATCGGTGAGATGCCGCAAGAACTACAACCAAAGCTGCTGCGCTTTTTAGAGAATGGAACTTATTATCGTGTTGGTGAAACTGTAGAACGCAAAGCAGACGTGCGTATCATCACGGCTTCCAATCGCGAGTTTAAAGAAGAAATAGAAGCCGGCCATTTTCGCAGCGATCTGTATTACCGCATCGCAGTGTTTACAATTTTGTTGCCTGCTCTTCGCGATCGCAATAAAGATATTCCGATGCTGGCGCAATATTACCTCCGGATTTTTGCAGAGAAAACAAACGGACATTTGAAAGCGATCAGTAAAGAAGCAATCAAGGCATTGCAGCAATATGCGTGGCCTGGTAATATACGCGAACTCAAAAACGTTATTGAACGTGCAGTAATTCTTGCTGATGGAGATTCACTGGAGATAAATAATTTGCCGTATGAATTACAGCATTGCGGAGATACTGAATCTGCAACTTCCATTTATGATCTTGCATTGATCGAAAAACAACATATCAGAAAGGTGCTGCAGCATACATCTGGCAATAAAACAGAAGCTGCGCGATTGATGAATATTGGATTGGCAACACTGTATAGAAAGATAGAGGAGTACTCGCTGAAATAATGGACAACTGTCAATTGCGTCCCCGGCGCCTCCTCATTTTGATAAAAAGACCTTCTCATTTTGAGAAGGTTTTTTTGTTTTGGCACGTGCCAATTTCCCTTCTTTTATAAATTAATTCGTTGCGTTTCATTCGGTTGCATGCAGTTTGAATTCCCTTTAACAATTCTGGTACAGCGTTTGGCTTATATAGTTTGTGAAGTGGTCAAAACCGCCTCGCAAACCTAACATGAATCAGTATGAAGTACCGGCCTGCATCGAAGATGAATTGCCGGAAATTAAAGACGAACTGAAAACCGTTAGTCCGGTTGTAAACGTGTTTAAAACACTTCAGTGCCTCACCGGTTATACCCGAAAAATGATTGCTGCTCATGATTTCAAAACAGCAAAAAAATGTTTTTCGCTAGCCGGAAAAATTTATGAAACAGGTAATTCGGTAGTAAGAAATGCTGTCGAAAATGTGTTCGTGTATGCATTTCCGTCCATGTTCTGCCGGTGTGAAGAAACAGAACGTAACAGACTTTACGCCCTCATGCCGATGTCGTTGTACACGGTGTACATCGCTCAGGTGATCAAATCAGGTATCTAAAATTCCATTTATGGTTATTCTACTTCTTATAGCAGCCCTGCTTTGTTTTGGGCTGTTTTACAAATCAATCGACTTCTTTGATAAAATCTGAATCTTATGATGATGCTTCTTTTTCTGGTCTGCATACTGGCTTTTGTCTACCTCATTTATGTATTGCTCAAACCAGAGCGATTTTAGACTGCCACTGTGAAAAAAATAAATTCAAAACGATACAACTAATATGAATAGCGAATATCTGGGCATAATATTTAGTTACATTCTTACCATCTGCATTGCCTTGCTGCTGGCGCGTTACATTGCTAAAGTGTTTTTGGGAGAAAAGGTCTGGACCGATAAATTGTTTGGTCCGCTCGACCGGTTCCTCTTCCGTTTTATGGGGATAAAAGAAGAGGAGGAGATGACCTGGAAAGAGCATCTCAAAGCATTGCTCACCATTAATATGCTTTGGTTGGTCTATGCATTTTTTGTTTTGCTCTTCCAGGATAAATTACCACTCAATCCGGATCACAATCCTGGTCAAACGCCAGACCTCGCGTTCAATACGGCGATTTCCTTCCTTGTAAATTGTAACCTGCAAGATTATTCCGGAGAAAGCGGTGCTACTTATTTCAGTCAGCTGTTTGTGGTTACATTTTTACAGTTTGTAAGTGCTGCCACCGGTATTGCCGCGCTGGCAATAGTTTTCAAAGCACTCAAAGAAAAGACAGTTACTAAGCTCGGCAACTTCTGGGTGTATTTTACAAAATCGATCACACGCATTTTATTACCAATCTCTATTGTTATTGCAACCGTACTGGCATTCAATGGTACGCCGGCCAGCTTCAAAGGAAAGGATACCATCATTACAATGCAGGGCGATACACAAAATGTATCTCGTGGTCCGGCAGCTGGCATGATAGCAATCAAACACCTTGGAACCAATGGTGGTGGCTGGTTTGGCGCTAACAGTGCACATCCTTTAGAAAATCCGAACTACATCACGAATGTTACAGAGATCGTAGCGCAGGTAATTCTGCCGGTAGCATTAATCTTCGCCATGGGCATTTATATACGTCGCAAGAAATTTGCCTACATCGTTTTTGGTGTGATGACTGTGGGGATGTTTATGTTACTCATTCCAACAATTGTCAGCGAAGTACATGGTAATCCTGCTATCGCACACATGGGCATCAACGGTGCCAATACTGCAATGGAAGGCAAAGAAGTACGACTAGGCATACCTGCCAGTGCTTACTGGACAACCATGACGACTATCATTTCTACAGGCTCTGTAAACTGTATGCATGAAAGTATGATGCCGATGACAGGTGGTATGCAACTGCTCGGAATGATGATCAACTGCTTTTATGGTGGTTGTGGCGTGGGTATTCTCAACTACTATATTTTCATCATCATTGCCGTATTTATTTCCGGATTGATGGTGGGTCGTACACCCGAATTTATGGGACACAAAGTAGAAGCGAAAGAAATGAAGATCGCGGCGATTATCGCATTGCTGCATCCGTTTCTGATACTTGCCGGCACAGCAATATCATCGTACGTAATCGTGAATCATGGTGGTGCTGCATGGACAGTGCAACCTAAAAACTGGTTAAATAACCCCGGTTACCACGGCTTCTCCGAAATGCTTTACCAGTATACATCCTGCGCTGCCAACAATGGCTCTGGTTTTGAAGGTCTCGCAGACAACAATATGTTCTGGAATGTGACAGCAGGTTTCGTATTGATACTTGCACGCTTCCTTCCCATCATCGGTCCGGTCGCAATTGCGGGTATTATGGCGCAGAAAAAGTTCATTCCCGAATCTGCCGGTACATTGAAAACAGATACTGCAACTTTCGGTATTATGACGATGGCTGTAATTATGATCATCGCTGCACTGGCCTTCTTTCCGTCGCTGGCACTTGGCCCGCTTGCAGAATATTTTAGTATGAAATAGTCCTTAACTGGAGCTGATAAAAAGATAAAAATGAAATCGTCTGGCAATAAATTATTTGAAAAAGAACTGGTGATGACCAGTCTGAAAGCTTCGTTTGTGAAGCTGAATCCCAAAGTGATGTTCCGCAATCCGGTGATGTTTACCGTAGAAGTGGGCACATTGATTATGCTCATCGTCACTGCATATACTTTCATCACAAAAGATCACACACAAGGTAGTTTTGGTTATAACCTCACTGTTTTCATCGTGTTGCTGCTCACATTGCTGTTTGCCAATTTTGCCGAAGCCATTGCCGAAGCAAGGGGTAAAGCACAAGCGGATAGCCTGCGTAAAACAAGAGAAGATACCCCTGCGAAAAAGATTATCCTCATGGGTGAAATTTTCCTTAATGAAATACACACAGTAAGTTCGGTGGAGTTGAAAAAAGGAGATTATTTTTTGTGTGAGGCGGGTGATGTTATTCCAATGGATGGAGAGATTGTAGAAGGATTGGCTACTATTGATGAAAGCGCTATCACAGGGGAATCTGCTCCCGTAATTCGCGAAGCAGGTGGCGATAAATCTTCCGTAACAGGCGGCACGAAAGTGCTTTCAGATCGTATTAAAGTACGTGTGACCACAGAGCCAGGAGAGAGTTTCCTTGATAAAATGATTGCACTCGTAGAAGGCGCCAACAGGCAAAAAACACCTAATGAAATTGCACTCACCATATTGCTGGCAAGCTTTACACTTGTGTTCATTATTGTGTGCGTTACCTTAAAACCGTTTGCAGATTATGCGCAGACACCTATCACCATTGCGGCATTCGTCTCCTTGTTCGTTTGTCTGATTCCTACTACAATTGGCGGTTTACTTTCTGCCATCGGTATCGCAGGTATGGATCGTGCGTTGCGTGCCAATGTTATTGCGAAAAGTGGTAAAGCTGTTGAAACGGCCGGAGATATAGATGTATTGTTGCTCGACAAAACGGGTACTATCACGATCGGTAACCGTAAAGCATCTCATTTCTGGCCTGCCGACGGCGTCAACGAGAAAGCATTTATGGAAGCCTGTATGCTGGCTTCGCTTTCAGATGAAACACCGGAAGGTAAATCCATTATTGAACTGGCAAACACGCGCAGTATGAATACGCCGGTTTTGAAGAAAGAGGAAGTGTTGAAGTTTATCAAGTTTACTGCTGAGACACGGACTTCCGGTATTGATCTGGATCGCGCACTGCATCTGCAAAAAACAGGCAGTCATAATGGAAATGTGGCTACGCTCGATGATCCTTGTATCCGTATTCGTAAAGGTGCATTTGATGCGATCCGTAATATCGTAACGAAAGCGGGTAATCAATTTCCGCCGGCAACTGCGGAGAAAGTAAAAGAGATATCTGGTAACGGTGGCACGCCGCTTGTAGTGTCGCAGAATGAAAATGTAATGGGTGTGATTGAATTGCAGGATATCATCAAACCCGGTATTCAGGAGCGTTTTGAACGCTTACGCAAAATGGGTGTGAAGACGGTAATGGTAACCGGCGACAATCCGCTTACTGCAAAATTCATTGCTGAAAAAGCAGGTGTGGATGATTATATCGCAGAGGCGAAACCGGAGGATAAAATGAACTACATCAAACGGGAACAAACGGAAGGCCGTCTTGTTGCTATGATGGGTGATGGTACGAATGACGCGCCGGCACTGGCTCAGGCAGATGTGGGTGTGGCTATGAACAGTGGTACTTCGGCCGCGAAAGAAGCAGGTAACATGGTTGATCTCGATAATGATCCGACTAAATTGATTGAGATCGTAGAGATTGGTAAGCAATTGCTGATGACACGCGGCACGTTGACCACTTTTAGTATTGCCAATGATGTTGCCAAATATTTTGCGATTGTTCCCGCATTGTTTATTGCTACTATTCCCGCGTTGAAAGCAATGAATGTGATGAATCTGACAAGCCCTGAATCGGCAATTCTTTCTGCTGTTATTTTCAATGCCATCATTATTCCGCTGCTGATTCCATTAGCGTTGCGTGGTGTTGCCTACAAAGCGATTGGTGCAAGTGCGTTGTTACGTCGCAATCTGCTGATCTATGGTATTGGTGGTGTCATCGTTCCATTTATCGGTATCAAATTAATCGACATGCTCATTTCCCTGTTCCTGTAAAAACGAAAAAGAAAAGCTATATGAAAAAGTATTTGTTGCCATCGATTAAACTCACTGTTGCTTTGCTGGTTTTGCTGGCTGTGATTTATCCGTTGTTAATTGCAGGTATCGCTAAGATGGCGCCGGGTGCTGGCGATGGCGTTAAAGTATATAGAGATGGAAAGGTAGTGGGCTATGAGAATATTGCACAGGCTTTCAGTGATGATACCTATTTCCAGCCACGTCCGTCTGCTGTTGGTTATAATGCCGCAGGTTCCGGAGGTAGTAATAAAGGTCCGACCAATCCTGAATTTCTGAAAACCGTACAGGATCGTATTGATACGTTTATGGTGCATAACCCGGGTGTAAATAAAGCAGATATTCCAACGGAACTGGTAACCGCATCCGGTAGTGGTCTTGATCCCGATCTTTCCCCGGAAGGCGCCCGGATACAAGTGAAACGCATCGCAACATTACGTCGTGTCCCAGAACAGAAATTGTATGATCTGGTAGCGGCACATACGCAGAAATCACTGCTCGGTCCTTCGAAAGTGAATGTGTTGAAATTGAATGTTGCACTTGATGAATTGAAATGAAACATCAGATGATTTTAAAAACGAAAGGACTATATGAAGAAATATTTACTGGCAGGATGTATGCTGTTGGCGATCGAAAATGCATCCGCGCAATTCATTCGTTATGCATCGGGACCGGACTCTGCTAATAATGTACAGGTATCATTGGAAGGTTATGTAGACGCTTATTTTGGCTATGATTTTAATCAGCCGCAGGATGGGAACAGACCCTATTTTGTATCGGCAAACAGACACAGCGAGGTGAATGTGAACCTCGCTTACCTGAGCCTGAAACTTTCCTCAGACAGGGTACGTGCTACCTTCACCCCTGGCTTCGGAACTTACATGAATGCCAATTACACTGCCGAGCGCACAACGCTTCGCAACATTGTAGAAGCAAACGTTGGCGTAAAGCTATTCAAACACAAAAACATCTGGCTGGATGCGGGTATTATTAATTCTTTTTACACCAATGAGTCCGCAATCTCTTTTGATCAGTTGATGTATTCCCGGTCGCTCGGCGCGGAATACGTACCGTACTACCTTGCTGGCGCGAAGCTGAGCTTACCGTTGACGGACGAAGTCAATCTTTATTTATACCTGCTTAACGGCTGGCAGGAGATCGAAGACATCAACAGCCCGCTTTCTTTTGGCAGCCAGGTTGAGTATAAGCCCAACGATAAGCTACTGGTCAATTGGAATACTTATGTGGGCGATGAACGCTCCAATACACATCCTACTTTCAGCACGCGTTATTTCTCGGACGTGTACGCCATCTATAATCCTTCGTCCAAATGGTCATTCAGCTCTAGTGTTTACGGAGGTATCCAAACTGAAAAAACAGAAGTAGAAACAACGAATCCGAAATGGTGGCAGGCAAATCTGATTGGACGGTATTCGTTTGCAAAAAATCAATCGCTCGCTGCGCGTGGTGAATATTTTAGCGATCCGCATGCCGTTATGGTGGTGCCGGTAACCAATGCCGCCAGTTTTTCTTGTTCCAGTGCCAGCCTATGTTATACAATTGGGGTAACATCCAGGGTGTTGGTCAGACTTGATGCCAGATATTTCTGGTCTGCAGGTAACGTTTTCTTCAATCCTTCGAGCATCCCAATTAATAATGATTTTGCATTGCTGGCAGGAATTACTGCTAAATTTTAAACAGTTTTAAACGAACAACAAACCATAGATGAAACATTCACGATTACTCTTAACTTTTATTGCAGGGTTCATGGCTATCCAAAACACATTCGCCGAAGCAACCGATACTGTCGTGAAGGAGAAAATTCCTTTTGAGGGAATGGATTTTACCTGGCAGAACGGATCTGATCGCAGAACCAATCCGATACTGCAAACCAAATACTTTACCGGGAGCGTTATTGTTGATGCAAACTATACGCATTCGTTCAATAATCCCAATGATAATACCGTTGTGGGTTCTACAGCTTTGGCGCGCAACAATGAAATGGAAGTTTCCTGTGCATCGCTTGGTGGTGATTTTTATTACGAAGGTGCACGTGGCCGTATCATGACACAGTTTGGTACGCGATCTACAGTGGTGCCACGCAACGATTACAGCGTTTATCGGGGACAGTATGATCTGGCAAATGCATACCGTTATATCAGCGAAGCATACGGCGGGTATCACTTCAATGTATGGTACGGCATTAACGTAGACGCTGGTATGTTTATGTCTTATGTTGGTTTGAATTCTTACTATCAGGTAGAAAACTGGGAGTATCAGGCGTCTTATACTTCTGATAACACGCCATGGTTTTTTAATGGTTTGCGCGTACAAATGTTCCCGGCACAAAAGCTGAAAGTGGAATTGTGGTTGATTAATGGCTGGCAGAGCTATGGTAAGTTCAATAGTATGCCTGGAGCAGGTTTCAATGTAACCTGGTGTCCGAATGAAGCAGTTAAATTGCTGACGAATGATTATTACGGCAGTGACGCAGCGGGTATTCCGGATCGCAAACGTTTCCATTCAGACAACAGTTTTCTGTACCGTTATTACAATAATCCCACATCGAAAGGAATTACAAAAATGGCCTTTTCACTTACCGGAGATATCGGTTTTGAGAATGGTGGTGGCGTGACTGCATTTGGTGGTTCTGGCGGACCAGCGCAAAATTTTGTGAGCGGTATGTTTTACAACCGTATCTGGTTTGCGAAAAGCAAGCTGGCATGGACTATCGGTGGTGGCGTAATGACTAATCCTGGCCGTTATCTGGTATTGCTGCCAACTGGTGATGCAAGCCCGCTGCCCAACCCGAACGATCCTACTCAGACAATTGGTACGCATCCATTCACTGCTAATCCCGGCGATAAATTTACTGGATGGGACGCGTCAACTAATATAGACTGGATGCCCAATCAGAGTATTACATTCCGGGCCGAATATGTACACAGAGAAGCCAATGTGCCTTATTTCGCCGGCGCAGGTGGCGTGACTTCTCCAACGGGCTACACAACAACGCCGTTGCCTGCAGACTGGAAACCCGATCTGGTGAAGTCAGAGAGTAGATTGATTTTTGCAGTGCTGTTCCGTTTATAGGTACAGTGTTGTTGATATAAACAGGTGAAGTGGCAGCATTAACGTTGCCCGTCGCCATTTTAGCTTATCTTTTAGTTAGAAAAGAAAGCTCGCTGAAAATGAATTTTTGACATCATCATCTGAAAAGGTATGATAGAAGAACAGGAACAAAATGCCGAACATTTCCTGGAGATGATCCGGAAATCACGTCGCGGGAAATTCAAGATTTACATCGGCATGAGCGCTGGTGTGGGAAAGTCGTATAGAATGCTGCAGGAAGCACATTCATTGTTGCACAACAATGTGGATGTGGTTGTTGGTTATATTGAAACACATGGGCGTAAAGAAACGCTGGCGCTCGTTGAAGGCTTGCCGGTAATTCCGCGCCGGAGTGTTTTCTATAAAGGCAAGGAGCTTGATGAGATGGATACACAAGCCATCATTAACCAGCATCCGGAAGTGGTGTTGGTAGACGAGCTGGCGCATACAAATGTGCCGGGAAGTAGAAATGAAAAGCGCTGGCAGGATGTGCTGGACATACTGGAGGCAGGTATCAATGTAATCAGTGCCGTCAACATTCAGCATATTGAAAGTCTCAACGATACTATCAAGAATGTCACCGGTGTAGAAGTTGCAGAACGTATTCCGGATGCTATTTTGAAGGAAGCAGATGAAGTAGTGAACATTGATCTTACTGCCGATGAACTAATAGAAAGGCTGAAGTCTGGAAAAATTTATGCGGCAGACAAGGTTGAAACTGCTTTGAGAAACTTTTTCAAACCCGAAAGTATTCTGCAATTGCGTGAACTGGCGTTGAAAGAAGTGGCCGGACAAATTGAGCGCAAGGTGGAAACTGTAGTGCCGCGTAATGTGGGCTATCGACACGAAAAAATATTAGCCTGTGTGAGTACCAACGAAAAAACGGCAAAGATTGTAATTCGGAAAGCTGCACGACTGGCTAGTTACTACAATGCGCAGTGGTTTGTGCTCTATATAGAAACGCCTGGAGAAAGTCCGGATAAGATTCCACTGGATAAGCAACGTTATTTGATTAATAATTTAAAATTAGCCACAGAACTGGGTGCGACAGTGATTAAAAATACCAGCGACCGTATATCTAAAGGGATTTTGGAAGAAGTGGAGAAGAGGGCTATCACAACAGTTTGCATTGGTAAGCCGCATTTAAGTCTGTTACAAGTAATTTTGTCTACCAGCGTGTTTAATGATCTGTTGAAAAAGTTGTCACAATTTAATGTAGACTTGATTATTCTTTCCTGATATGAAATTGTCCATCAAATCCAAGCTGTCTATCGGTATCAGTGTACTGTTTGTATTACTGCTGACCGTAAGTGTGGTGGCTTTTACCTTCATCAATATTCTTTCGGGACAAACAGAAAATATCCTGAAGGACAACAATCTTTCTATTCGCTATTGCAATGAAATGCTACGTGCTGCCGACGAGTTTAAAGCACATCCGCAGTCATTCGTCAGGTTTGAAAATGCGCTGAAACAGCAGGATGAAAATGTTACGGAAAAAGGAGAATACGCAGCAACAGCAGATGTGCATGCCTATTTTGACAAGATCAAAGACGGACGTTATACAGATGCAGATGTAGATAGCCTTAACAGGAAGATCTATCATCTGTCAGACATCAATCAGTCCGCGATAGAGAAGAAGAATAGTGCTGCTATCAAGGCGTCTCATGAAGCAAGGTTGTGGATCTCTGTATTGGCCGTAGTTTTCGTGTTAGTCGGTTTTACTTTGACCATTAATATTCCTGCTTCTATTGCGGAGCCGATGCGATTGCTCACAGAAGGTATTCGTGAAATATCCGACAAGAATTATAACAAGCGCATTTACCTCGATAATAAAGATGAGCTTGGTGAAATGGCCGGTGCATTCAATAAAATGGCCGAGAAATTATACGGATATGAGCACAGTAATTTATCGCAATTGATGTTTGAAAAGAAACGTGTGGAAACAATCATCAACCAGATGGAAGATGCCGTAATTGGAATGGATGCGGAAAATAAAATCTTGTTTATCAACAATACGGCCGAGCATTTATTTCATCTCAAGTCATCCGAAATATTAGGCAAATACGCACCAGACGTGGCTTTGTACAACGATTTGCTACGTACCGTTTTGCAGAAAGATCAATCGAGTCAACCATTGAAAATAGTGGTGGATGGCAAAGAGAATTATTTTTCTGCCGACGCGCGAACGGTTTTTAATGAAGAAAAACAAATTGGGGAAGTGTTTACGCTCAAGAATATTACCTCATTTAAAGAGCTGGATATTTCTAAAACTAATTTGCTGGCGACTATTTCTCATGAACTGAAAACTCCGATTTCATCCATTAAAATGAGTACAAGACTCTTGACCGACGAACGCATCGGCGACCTGAATACAGAACAAAAGGAGTTGATCGGGAATGTCTCAGATGATGCGGAAAGACTATTGAAGCTGACTGGCGAATTGTTGAACATGACGCAGCTGGAAACGGGGCAAATTCAGCTTAAGCTTCAGATTATCCAGGCTTCGAAAATTATCGATATGGCATTGCCGGCAGTACAGGTGCAGGCGTCTCAGAAAAATATACATCTAGAGAATACCTATGATGATAACCTGCCAGACATCATCGCTGACGCGGAGAAAACTTCCTGGGTTTTGATTAATCTATTGAACAATGCCATCAAGTTTTCACCGCAGGGAACTAAAATTATCATCCATGTATCGCATGACCATAATAAAGTTTTCTTCTCCGTAAAAGATTTTGGTCCGGGAATTGATGAAACCCATGCGGCGCATATTTTTGATCGTTATTACAAAATTCCCGGAGAACAAGCCGGAACTGGTCTGGGACTTTCCATCGGCAAAGAATTTATTGAAGCACAGGGTGGAAAATTGATGGTAGAGAGCAAACTGGGCGAGGGTAGTACGTTTATTTTTCAATTGCCCGCCGGTCGCATTTAGCATCCCGAAGTATACCCAAAAAACGAACGGGCCTGCATCTAGCAGACCCGCCATTATTACAAAACCAACCGAGTTTAAAATAGCTTTCGAACAATGTTTTGGGGGTGGTTGTGTTAACCTTCGGTCGATCTAAAAATTTAAAAGGATTGTGTACCTGGCTTTCGTTTCTGAGTGTAAAATTTGCTTTTTAAATTGATATTCTTTGTTAATGGAATACTATTGAATAGCTTAAAGGGTATCGTTAACAAACGATTAAGAAAAAGTCTACTCTAGCTCCTCCGAAGCAGGAAAACTTCCAGTGGAAATAGGAATCTATTATGAAAGCGATCCAGATAATGTGATATTAAATGCGAAATCAGATCCCCACGTCGTGCCTCTGGATGACCAGCGTGGTGTGTTCCCAATATAGTGTACAATACCGGCCGGGTTATTACGAGGAATTGCCAAACAGCGAAGCTGTGGGGACGACGTGGTAATCTGATTTCGCTCCGGGAAATTATGCACCACATCTTGTGCTGCAAAACATCAGACCTTTTCGTTTTTGCTCCTTGGTGTTTTTTGAGGGAAACCACTCGCTGTTACCCGGAACATTTCCTTCGTCGATGTGACAAACGGGAGTGCATCGATTTTGTGCCAAACAAAACATCAGACCTTTTCGTCTTTTCGGGAAATGCTCGCGCCGAGCTTCGTTTTTATGGAATGCCGTTGCGCCTTCGTGAGAAGAAAGACCTTTACATCTTCGTTCCTTATGATCTTTGCAGGAAACTCTAGTGTTCGGACTTCGACTCCGCTCAGTCTGACAGGAAATAGATAACGAAAGCCGTTGCGCCTACGTGAGAAGAAGAAAGACCTTTACATCTTCGCCCCTTAGCATCTTTGCAGGAAACTCTAGGGTTCGGACTTCGACTCCGCTCAGTCTGACAGGAAATAGATAACGAAGGCCGTTGCGCCTCCGCGAGAAGAATTCAGACGTCAGAAATCAGACATCAGCGATCCTACTCCTGTTCGAAGAAATAAACAATCAGCATCACCGCTGGCTTTTTGCCTATAGTGCGCGGTACGTGCGACAGACGACCATCGAAGAAAAGTGAATCACCTTCCTCCAGCACATAAGAATTACCATTGATTTCGTATTCGACTTTACCACTAATGATATACTTGTATTCAAAAGCTTCCGTTTGCACCATTGGTCGTGTAGCGCCGGGCTCCAGTGTAAGCAATACAATGTCTACGGTTGCGGCAGCTACGTTTTGCGTATGAATGCGATGGTAAAAAAAGCCAATGGCATCTTCTTTCTGGAAAGGTTCATATTCCTCCTTCTTGCGAACAATAACCGGTTCTACATCGAGATGAGCGGCGATGTCCGCGAAAAAATCACTAATGGCGATTTCCAAAGATTTAATAATACTAAACAAAACAGGAAGAGAAGGAATGCTTCGTCCGTTTTCAATTTGTGATATGAGTCCCTTGGTGACACCTGAGCGATCGGCTAATTCTTGAAGTGTAAACCGTTTCTCCGTTCTGTATTTTTTAATTTTTTTGCTGATTTCCAGCAGGAAAGCACCTTCCATTTTGTGAGTCTTGATGGTATTGTGGAAACGCAAAAATAGGTATTTCGTATAAATCTGTCTTTATACGGACGTTAAATAGAAGTAAACAATGTTTAGTATTTCTGTATTTCCTTTCTGGGAGTTAAAGGGCAAAGGGTTAAAAGATTAATTGGTTAAATGGGGGGTGCGAGTAAGTATCATCTTATTTAACCTTTTGCCATTTTAACCCATTAACCGACACAGGTATATAGATACTATACATTTCTCCCTTTTTATCAGACGCTGTTGTGCACTTTTTGTATTCAGATATGGGTGTGAATCTGTTTATTTATAAGTTGTTGATTGGGATAGTGTTTGTTTGGTTTCTTTTTCTAAATACGTAGAATTGTTAAGTAATACTAAACATTCTTAACAATTTGGTAAACTGATGTTTAGAATTAGTAAACATTCCTGAGGCACTTTTGCTGTCGAAAATCGGTAGCAAAAAATGGAACACTTCAACACAACAAAAAAGCTTTTACGCTATGGCATCGCTTGTATGCTGGGCGTGTTTGGCTTTGTAAGCGCCCAGGCACAAGGGGGCGGCAGAGCTATAAGTTTCCCTGGTACATCGGCGAACGAACACATCAATCTTGGCGACTCTCTTTCCAACAAACTGGATACGGTGAGTTTTACGTTGGAGATGTGGGTAAACTTCAATGTAACGAGCAGTGACCCGAGTTTTATCGGAAATAAAGACTGGAATAGTGGTGCCAATACAGGCTTCGAATGGAATCTGAAAAGCAGTGTTGCAACACAGATTCAATTCAATTTTAAACCTGCCGGAGGTACGCGTGTTGACTACGTGATGACGGTTCCGAAACTACAAGGTAACTGGAACCATATTGCAATGGTCGTAGATCGCAAAGGTATGTTGACCGGTTATGTGAATGGCGTGCAGAATGGTACTCCGGTAAGCATTGCGGCTGATTCTGGAAAGACACTGGATGGTGCATTGCCGATTCGCCTTGGTCAGGATGGTACAGGCACATACGGTTCAAAGTTTGCAGGTAAAATAGACGAGGTGCGTTTCTGGAAATCGGTTCGTACACAAGCACAGCTCCGCGACAATATGTGTCAAAAACTTGCTGGTACAGAAGCTGGTTTGCTCGCGTACTATCCGATGAATGAAACGACGGGTAGTGCAATCAATAACAATGCGACTGCTTATGCAACTGTGTTTAATGGTGTGATGACGAACAGTCCGGTGCGTGTAAACAGCGGTGCTGCGATTGGTGATACTTCGGCAAATATTTATGCGTCTTCTTTCACTGGTGTAGTGCTGTCGCTCGCTTCTGCCGCGCATGGCAGCACAACCGTGCAAAACATGACCGGCAGTCTGAAAGGCATGCAGGTCTATCGTGTAGATGCGGCGCCGAATACTTATGGGTCTATTCCAAACCCAAATGCAAACAATGTTTACTTCGGTGTTTTTCCGGTAGATTCTGCTACGTCAGGAAGCTATGCAGTGTTGCATGATTATACCAACTTTCCTGCGGCAAATACGTTTGAAGGCGGCATTGATCTTTATAAAAGAAAAGGTCCGGACTCTACGTGGAATGCTGCAGCTGCAACAAAAAATACAACTGCTAATACACTCGCACTTAGTGCGCAGACTGGATTGTATGAGTTGATTATTGGCAATTTTTCTAACCCGGCTATTTGTAATACGCCGTCAGGTTTAGGTGTACAAAATATCGCGGCAACTTCTGCTACGCTGAATTGGGTAAGTGGTGGTTCTAACCGTTGGAACATTGAATACGGTGCCGGTAACTTCACAATCGGAAACGGTACACGTATAAGCAATCTCAGTGCAATCACGTACAATGCGTCTGGTCTTGGCGCAAACACTACTTATACTTTTTATGTACAAGATACTTGCGCTGGCTTGAACAATAGTAGTCCGTGGGCTGGTCCGTACACATTTACTACACTCGCTGATTACAGCAAATATGGTGCTGGCTATGCAATGTCTTTTCCTGGTACTACTGCGAATGAGCATGTAAACCTTGGTACGGCTGTATCTGCGGAACTGGATACCAACAATTTCTCGATTGAACTGTGGGTAAACTTCGACAAATTCAACGATGATGAGGTAATCATCGGTAATAAAAACTGGAACAACGGTGCAAACGTAGGTTGGTCGCTCGGTCGTTCTGATAAATCTGGTTTTCCTGCCAGTACACTTTGGTTTAACGTACAGCCACTGAACGGTATTCGTCGTGATTGGCATATCAACTTGCCTGGTCTGAATCTGATTCATAACTGGAACCATGTTGCAGTAACCGTAGATCGCAAAGGCAGCATCGCATTTTATATCAATGGTATTCCGGCAAATATTCAAGGATATGCACAAGGTGGTACGAGTAGCTGGACGACGCCAACAATGGACATCTCTGTTGATTCAAATAAATACACAAAAGGTACACTGCCATTCCGTTTAGGTCAGGATGGAACAGGTACCTATGGTGTGAAATTTAAAGGGATGATCGATGAAGTACGTATTTGGAAAACAGTTCGCACGCAAACAGAGATTCGCAACAATATGTGTCGTAAGGTAGCGCCGTCAAATACAGATCTGCTGGCTTATTACCGGATGGATGAATTGACCGGCAACGCTGCTACAAACCTTGCTGCTTCTACTTCAGGTTCTTTCAATGGTACGCTGACAAACAATCCGGTGCGTGTAGCGAGCGGTGCAGCAATTGGTGATACAAGTGCTTATGTTTATGCAAATTCACTAGCAAATAATTCGCTTGAACTGGCTTCTGCACAAAATGGCAAAGTGATAGTAGATAGCTTCGGCGGTACCTATTCTGCTGTCCAGGTTTATCGTGTAGATACCCTTCCAAACACTACTTACGATATGGCAAGCCTTGGCAATAATAAAACATACTTCGGCGTATTTGCCTATGACACTGCGGGGGTAAGTAATACCAACATTGTTCAGATTTCTTCAGATTACCGTTTGCGTTATGACTACAGCAACTATCCGACGGCTGTGACAAATGCTGCAAATCTGCATCTCTACAATCGAAATGCTGCTGATGTAATGATGTGGACGGATTTTGGCGCGAGCAACAACACAACAGTTCATCAGTTGACAGTGGATGGCATTCAGAAACGTAAAGAGGTAATGCTCGCAGATTTCAATGCGCAGTCTTGTGCGAATGTTACCAATGTGCATGTGGATAGTTTGATGAGTCATTATGCACGCATCGCGTGGACTAGTAACGGGAACAAATGGAATGTGCAATACGGTCCGAAAGGTTTTGTGTTAGGTACAGGTACAATTGATACCGTCACAACTGCAAAAGATGGTATTGCTAATCTGAATGCAGATCAAACATATGATGTTTATGTTCGCAATCGTTGCAGTAATACAGACAGTAGCAAATGGGTGGGCCCTTACAGTTTCCATACGCCTGATCCTTGCGCAGCACCTACAGGTCTTGAAATTCATTACCTCGGCGGAGATTCTGTAATCATTATGTGGCCAAATAACGGTGCTACATCTTATACCCTGGAATGGGGGCAGCAAGGTTATTCACTTGGCGCTGGTATCCTGATTGAAGGTGTTGATTCTAATAAATACGTTTTGACTGGTCTTTCTAACAATATGTCATTTGATGTTTATCTCCGTGATAGTTGCGATGGCATTGGTTATAGTAAATGGTTTGGTCCGGTGACATTCCAGGCAAATGGCCCGATCTGGGATCCAAACCCGCCAACACCAACATCCGTTTCAAATACAGCAGCTAAAGGCGCTGAGTTCAAAGTCTATCCGAATCCGGCACAACAATATATCATCATTGAGCCTTCGGTAAAAAATGAAACCAGCACCGTAGAACTCTACAATGTTCAGGGTGTGGTGGTTCGTAGAGAGACTATAAATGCAGATCATTACCAAATGAATACAGGCGACCTGGCAGATGGACTGTATATGCTGAAATGCAGCAACACGACAACGAAGCAGACATTCAAAATCGTTGTCCGTAAGTAAAATAATATTCAATAAAACAATAAGCAGCGCAGATCATGTGTGTATTCAGATTGAAAAGTCTCTTATTGGTTACCCTGGTTTTGCTGTGTCAGATTGGTCTGGCGCAGCAGGGCCTAAAGGGTAAGGTAAGCGGCGTTGATGGAAAACTGGCCGGAGCCTTGATAAAATTGGTCGATACAAAATTGGGTACGGTTACCAATGACGATGGCAGCTTTGAAATCAAAGATGTGCCGGAAGGCCAATACCAATTGCGTATTTCTTATGCAGGGTTCGAAGAAAAATTAATACTGATCACTGTACAGAAAGGAAAGGAGACGGAAATCGGCAGCATTGCATTGAAAGATAATTCGCATGCAATGAAGGAGGTGACGGTGAAAGGTAAGGCCAACAATGGTTCTAACCTGGAAGCATTGAAGATGACGAAGAATTCAACTAAAATTGTTACCGTCCTTTCGGCGGAGAATATTGGTAAGTTGCCGGATAAAAACGTAGCCGAAGCTGTGCAGCGCGCCGCTGGTGTAAAACTGGAACATAATAAAGGGGAGGGTAGTACAGTTGCATTACGCGGTACTCCTACTGATTGGACTGCTACTTTTGTCAACGGTGATCGTTTGCCTACCTCGGATGAAGATGATCCGAGCCGCACTTTTCACTTCGAAGTTTTTCCATCGCAACTGGTCGATAATATCATTGTAACAAGAACTGTGACTCCAGATCTTGATGCGGATAATATTGGCGGTGCCATTAACTTTCAGACAGTAACACCGCCAACAAAAAAGGTATTCAATATTGACCTGGGCGCTGGTATGAATGTGCGTGCTGGCAAGCCTTTGTATGATATCAATTTTACTTACGGGAATACGACGAAGGACAAGAAATTCTCTTACGTACTCAGCGGCTCTTATTATCAGCGGGCTTATGCAACAGATGCCATGCGCATGGTTTACGGCTCTAACTATAGCCATGAGATTAACGCACTGGAGTTGAAAGATTATTTCGGTACGCGTAAAACACTTGGTGCAAATGCGGCGGTAGAATACAAACCTAACTCACGACTGACGCTTGGAGCGCACTTCATGCACGGTCGTATGGACGACGATAAATGGCAGTATAAAACTACTTATAACTGGGCAGATGGTGAAGGGCAGCGTATGCGTGATATCGGTACGCACGGTGTGTTGCAACGCAGATTGTACGGTGGGGATGTCACGGCTTCCTGGAATGTGAGCGATAAATTTAAGCTTGATGCTAAAGTAGCCAGTTACTATAATTCATTCCGCTACGGGCCATTCCCATATGGAAAAGGCGATCCGAGAAATGGTTATGTAACGTTCAATTTTATCAATTCGATTGAGAAGACTTTCTATTACAACGATTTTGTCAACACAGATTTTTATGGCAAAATGCCGTCTGATCCAAGTGTGAAAACCACGCCATATGTATTGTTGGATGGAGATAACCCTTACGGTACAGGGCCGCATTACGACAATATACACCCCACGCCAAATTACCTGCCAGGAACCGATCAGTACTATCTGGAAAGTATCACGAGTCAGACAAATAATACCTGGGAAAAAGATCCGGTAAGTGCGCAGGTAAATGGTACCTGGACTTTAAATGATAAGGTAACTCTTAAAGCTGGATTGAAATTCAGAGCGAAACAGGGAAGTCGTGAAATCAGTGAGTATTCGTGGTATCCGAACACCGGCGAGATTCAGAACTTGCGTATCTGGCTGAATCAGCATGAAACGCAAGACCCGCCGCGCAACAGCACTTTCCTCAACGCAATGAGTGGTGCTTATGCCGGGCAGTTGATGCCATTTCTGACGCCGTCAGCGATGACAGGTCTTATTGGTAATCTGGGCGACAGTCTGAAAGGTTATGCAATGGATCAGTACAATAACAACTATTATGTCTGGGTCGGTTCAAAATACCATTATCAGGAGCAGGTTTCAGCGGGTTATGCAATGGCGGAAGCAAAGTTGGGTAAATGGGAATTAGTAGGTGGGCTACGTATTGAAAACACACATTTTGTAGAAACTGGTGATACGCAGTCTACGCAAGGTCAGATGTACACAACTCCTGATGGGACCACTTCTGTCTGGTATTTTGCGCCGGAGAGCAGAACTGTAGATAGGAACTATCTCGCCATTTTACCTAGTTTAAATGCGAACTATTCCATCGATAGTAAGTCAGATTTGCGTCTGGCGGTATCGCGTACATTTCACCGTCCCAACTTTGAGGAAACCAAGCCTGGCGCACCGGTGATTCGTTTCGAAGATCTGGAATTCAATTTTGGTAATCCGAATCTGAAACCAACCTATTCACTCAATTTTGATGCCACCTATCAACGATATTGGGGTAAAGGTCTGATGACTTTCGGGTTATACTATAAAAATGTAACTGACCACATATTCACCAGAATGGAGGCAGATACAGACCCTGTGAGTGGTATCATTTATAAGTACTATGAGAATGCAGGCAACTCTTACATTATGGGTGCAGAAGCATCTATCGATCGCAAGTTTGATTTTCTGCACGGCTTCTGGAGCGGCTTCGGGGTTTATGCTAACGTAACTTATTCTTATGCGCGCATGCAGGTGCCGGGACGTCCAAGCAGTCAGGCAATGACAGAACAAACACCGTGGTTATACAACATTGCACTCTATTATGAGAAAGGTCGTGTGAATACACGTCTGGGTTTGAACTATACCGGCGCTTATCTGAAAGAGTTGAACCTGGCTTCTGTTGCGGGTTACGGTATTCTGCACAAAGACACAGACTATGATTTGTTTGTTGGTGAAACCTATTCGCTCGATTATCAGCTTGCAGTTACTGTCAGTAAACACATGAGCGTATTCGGTGAGGCAAACAATCTTTTGAATGCGCCTTACAAAACATATATCGGTCAGCCTTGGCGTCCACGTCGTATCGAATACTACGGCCCGCGCTTCGAAGTGGGTGTCAAATTCAATCTGTAATTAATTATCAAAAAATAATCAAACCAAAAATTATGAAGCGCTTAAAGTTACTGGCATTGTTGCTGATGGGAAGTACTGTATTGACTTTCGCATCACAGAAAAGAAAAGTATTGTTGATCGGTATTGATGGTACGCGCGCAGATGCGTTGCAAGCTGCAAATACACCGAACATTGATTCTTTGATCGCTACCGGTGCTTACACATTCGACTCATGGCATACTGGTATTACAGTGTCGGGTCCATCATGGTCTACCATTTTTACTGGTGTGAACTATATGAAACATGGTGTAACGGATAACTCTTATTCTGGCAGTCACTTTGATCAGTACAATGAGTTTCCGAAGCTGGCAAAAGAATACAAGCCAAATTTGTATGCGGCGGAAGTGATCGAATGGTCACCGTTGGTAGACAATGTTCCGAATCAATACGACGGCTATAATTCGCGCATTAAAGTTCCGGACGGCGGTACCACACCAACGGGAAGTGTAGCTGTAACGCAGTTGCTGAATTCAAACATGGATGTACTCACTGTTTATTTTGATGCAGTCGATCTCGCTGGTCACTCCAATGGTTTCAGTCCAAACAATCCATCTTATATCTCTGCGATTCAAGCGGTAGATGCACAAATCGGCAATATCATCACAGCGCTGCATAGCCGTCCGAATTATGCAAACGAAGACTGGTTGGTATTGATCACAACTGATCACGGCGGTCTGGGTACCGGTCACGGTGGTAACTCAAATGACGAACGCCATATCTGGTGGATCGGAAGCGGTAATCATGTAATCCACAAACAACTTTTTGGCGCAGATCCTGGAACATACCGTATCGTTCCTCCGGGTGTTGATACAGCTATTCTGAAACACACACCGGTTCAGGCAGATATCGCTGTAACAGCATTGCACCACCTGATCTACGACGAAAATGTTCGTCCTGATACAGTAACGCGCTGGGCACTGGATGGTAAATCATTGCTGGATTCAATTCACGTAGAAACCGTCGATACAACTGGTAACGACACGACATCGACACCTATTGATCCAACAGCAGTAGGTAATGTAGCCTCTCAGGAACTGAATGTGAAAGTGTATCCAAATCCATCTACAGGTTTGTTCACATTCTGGTTCGATCCAAATCACCAAAAGGTTTCTTACAGCGTGTTTAATACAAATGGCATGTTGATTCGTCGCGAAGAGGATGTGCAGATGGGTTATAAACTCAACGTAGATCTGTCGGCACAGGAGAGCGGTATGTATATCATCCGTATTCAGGCTGGCGCGAAGGTGATGGACAATAAGGTGATTATTGCGCATTAACGGTTTGTCGTTGATTGTTGACGGTTTCAGGAAATCGGAACTCAGTTATGCGTCGAATTCGTTTAGGACGACGAATGCATAAGCAATTCAGACATCAGCTTAATACCTGATACTAATTACTTGATACTAAAAATAGAATTCAATTCCGGCGCCTGTTCCATTTAAATGTAAAGCGATTCATAAACATGTAACGCAGGCGCCCGGAAATGAGCATAGAATTTTTAAAACAAACAGGAGATATGTCTATCAAACTTGTAGTATTTGACATGGCGGGCACGACCGTAGAAGACAATAACAGCGTGGCAGCAGTGCTGCAATATGCAATGAAGTCATTTGGTTATGACGCAAACATGGATGAGGTAAACAAAGTAATGGGTTACCCGAAACCAGTAGCTATTAAAGCTTTGCTGGAAATTTACGGAGAAAATAATGAAGCTGCTGACGATGCTAAAGTGACAGCAATACACGATGTGTTCGTGGGTAAAATGATGGAGCATTATAAGCAGAGCCCGATTATACGTGAAAAAGAAGGTGTGCGGGATACATTTATAAAACTGAAAGAACAAAACATCAAGATCGGTATTGATACAGGATTTTCGCGTGATATCGCCGACGCAATTTTCGATCGTCTGGGTTGGAAAGAAGAAGGACTTTTTGATGTGAGTATTACCAGTGATGAAGTCGCTAATGGCCGTCCATATCCGGATATGATCTTCAAAGCAATGCAAATGACAGATGTCGCGGATGTAGCCAGTGTGGCCAAAGTTGGCGATACGGCTTCTGATATGCAGCAAGGTGCTGCGGCGGGTTGCAAATACGTAATCGGCGTTACTACTGGTTCTTATACTGCGGAAGAATTGCAAACGGAACCACATACACATCTCATCAATCATCTTTATGAAGTAGTCGATATCGTTTCCTGATATGAGCAAACTCAGTTCCGGTTTTTTACAAAGAACACTGGCGAAAAGCCATCCTGTATGGCTCACGATTCTTGCAAGCATAGCCGCTTTTGGCACGTACTCCTGTATGTATGCTTTCCGTAAAGGATTTACTGCAGGAACATATTCGGGCGATCAGCTCTGGGGGGTCGACTATAAAGTATGGCTGGTGTTTGCGCAAGTGTTGGGGTATATGCTGAGTAAGTTCGCAGGCATTAAAATCATCTCTGAACTCAGAACTGGTCAACGTGCATCGAGGTTGTTTCTTCTGATAGGCATTTCATGGATAGCATTGCTAGGCTTTGCTGTTGTGCCCGCGCCGTTTAATATTCTTTGCTTATTTATTAATGGTTTTCCATTAGGAATGATCTGGGGTATTGTAGTGAGTTATCTGGAAGGACGCCGTGCAACTGAATTTATGGGTACGGTGATGGCTGTGAGTCTTATTTCTTCATCAGGGTTGGCAAAAACAGTGGGTAAGATACTCATGCTTTCCTGGAATGTTCCCGAAAACTGGATGCCATTTGCCGTGGGCGCTGTATTCGTTTTGCCGCTTGTACTTTTTGTGTTTTTGCTGGAACAAATTCCCCCACCGAATGAGGAAGATATTAAGCTGCGTGCTGTCCGTAAACCAATGACAAAGCAAGAGCGTAAATCCTTTGTTCGTGAATATTTGCCAGGTATTGTGTTGGTGGTTTCCGTCTATCTGCTGCTTACGATCATTCGTGATATCAGGGATAATTTCGAAGTAGAGCTTTGGACGGCATTGGGTTACGGTAAACAACCGACGATTTTTACGCGTACTGATTTGCCAATCGCATTCAGCGTACTGATTATTATGAGCCTGCTCATATTGGTGCGCAATAATCTTAAAGCATTTACCCTCATTCATATTATGGTATTGTTAGGTTGTGCCATTGTAGGCATCAGTACTTGGCTTTATGATATACATTGCATCAGCAGTATCGCCTGGATGTCGGCTGCAGGATTGGGTTTGTACATGGCGTATATTCCGTTCAACTGCATTTTCTTTGAACGTATGATTGCTACATTTCGCATCGTCGGTAATATCGGCTTCGTAATGTATATCGCTGATTCGTTTGGTTATCTCGGAAGTGTGGGTGTACTTTTTATAAAGCAGTTTGCCCGGCTCAATATTTCATGGCTCGGTTTTTTTCACGCAGGGCTGATGATCTTATCTTTTACAGGATTCACTGTAGTACTGCTTTCGCTGATCTATTTCAGAACGAAGTACAACAAGAAAAACCTTTTTGAAAAAACAGTAAACAACGTGTATGCATAAAACAGGAATAGTAATTGGGGCAGGCATTGTAGGTCTGGCAGCAGCAAGGGCCTTGGCCGTTCGTGGTTACAAAGTGCAGGTGTTTGAGCGCAGTGCAAAAGCAGTAGGCGCATCTGTGCGCAATTTTGGAATGATCTGGCCAATCGGGCAGAAGGTAAATGGATTGTATGATCGTGCTATGCTTTCACGCAGTATCTGGCAACAGATTTGTGAAGAGGCAAATATCTGGTATGATCCCTGTGGCTCATTGCAGATGGCTTATCACGATGATGAGATGAATGTCATCTCTGAATTTGAAACTGCAAACCGTTCGCTTCGCGATTGCGCATTGCTTTCACCGGAAGCGACGCTTGCTAAATCGTCCTTCGTAAATCCGGATGGTTTGAAAGGCTCATTGTGGAGTAGTTCCGAAATCATTGTAGATGCTCGTGAAGCAATCGCAAAGCTGCCGGATTATCTCAGCGAAAAATATGGAGTCGAGTTTCATTTTAATAAATTGGTTACTTCGGTTGAATATCCAGGAGTGAAGGTTGGTAGCGATGTGTATGAAGCAGATGAGATATTCGTTTGCAGCGGTCCGGATTTTGAGACATTGTATCCGGAATTATTTGCAACAGGTATTACCAAATGTAAACTACAAATGATGCGTTCTGCACCTTACAATCACGATATAGGTGCTGCACTTTGCGGTGGTATGACATTGGCACACTACGCTGCGTTTGAAGAATGTACTTCGTTGCCGGCGCTAAAAAAACGTATCCAGGAACAATATCCGGACTATGTGAAATACGGCATTCATGTGATGATTGCTCAAAACGGACTGAACGAATTAGTAATCGGTGATTCGCATGAATACGGCAATACGCACGATCCGTTTGATAAGCATTTCATCAATAAAATGATTCTTGATTATCTCGCTACGTTTACCACATTTCCGGGAATGGAAATTGCACAAACATGGCACGGTATTTATCCAAAGCTTGCAAAAGGAACAGAGATAATCATGACTCCTGAAGATGGCGTGACAGTGGTAAATGGCCTTGGTGGCGCAGGTATGACGCTTTCTTTCGGGTTGCTTGAACAATTAATCGCAAGCCGCGTTCCGGCTTAAAAACTTTTTTATAAGAGAGGAAAAATGAGAAAAACCTCCGGTGTCTACCGGAGGTTTTGTTGTCTTTAATTTAAAAGTAAAAATTCAAAAGTAAAAATCAGCGATAATTGGTTCCCCGCAAAGATGCATAAGATGCAAAGGTCTGATGTTTTAGACAGTGGCACACCGTTTCGATAAAAATTTATTCGTAAAGTGAGAAGCTTATGCCTCTTTGCTTCTTTCCGTCTTTGCGGAAAATAAACAGCATCACGGGCCAAAATCAGAAATCAGACATCCGCCGCCAGCGATCAGAAGACTATTGTAAGGAGAACGTCAAACCATTGTCACCAAAGAGTAGAACCACCATTTTCTTATTGCATTTCGGATACATAAATGGTAGGTTGCATATGCAATCAAACTTATGGTCAGCCCCACAAAACCCTAAAATTATTTGCAGGTGAAATGCTTCATTTCACCTGCAATTTTTTATTGAACAGAAAGCTTCAAAGTTTCTAGGCGGTCTTTCATTTGTACTTTCAGCAAATACATGCCAGCGGCCCAGTTGCGGGTATCTACCTCGACAGAATTTTCACCTTTCACAACATCTTTATGGTATAATAGCTGTCCTTGCAGATTCAATACATCAACAGCGAGTACTTCATCTGGCGTTAGCTGTTGCCAGTTGATTGTTACCTGTTCGTGCGCAGGATTCGGATACAACGCAACCTGATTTCTGACTGCTTCAAAACTAGCTACAGAAAGCGAAGCGCAATTGCCATTCCCCCAGATACAATCAGCAAATTGCGGATAGTCAATAAACGGATTTCGGTTGCCTTGCAATGCATAGGCTGCATTGTTGCGTGCAATTTCTTTAGTGCTTACCGGATCCAGATGATGCCAGCTTAGCAGCATCTGAACTGCCCACGGTTGCAAAGTTGCTTTAGTGGCCATTTCCCAGTTGCTGAATTTATTGCTGTCAGCAAGGTAGCGCGTCACGATATAAAAATAGCTGCGGGCAATGTCTCCTTTAAACGAATCAATCGGTTCAAAGCAACTACTCACCGGTGCTCCCAAATAAGTATTGTTGCCAATTTTGGTTCCGTTGGTAAATGTTTTGGTCGCTGTACCAACTATGCCGTATGGAAGATCTGCCCGTTGTCCGTTCACATAATAATCCGTTGGGTAAGCGATCCAGAGATCAGACTCCATTGGATAGTTGCTGCTGAATTTGCTTTGTGGCCAAACATGTTCGCGGTTATAGCAGGAGTTTTCATGATTGGCGCCATTGCCGCATTGTTGCGTGCCCATAGTATATTCATAGGAAGGCGTACCGCCGGGAATATCAGAATATATGTCCCAAAGCTTGCCATTGGCCTTAGCATCTGTGCTGTAGTAAGCATTCCAGAGGCCCGGGGTATAAGAAAGTTGGGTATAACCCGCTGAAATAATGGAATGGAGTTGTAATTCCAGTGCATTGCCGGAAAGCCCGTAGGCGCTGTTGTAATAGCCGGAGGGCTGTGCTTGCGCAAAAAGAGGTAGCAAAAATAAGAGTGCGAAAAATCTGCTCACAGGTTCAATTTTTTGCAAAAGTAGCGGATCAGAGAGGTGCAGGTCGCTGTTTGCCAACTGATAATAAAAACATAACACGACTGAGAAAACCGTTGGCGTTGGCCCAAATCTTTAAATTAAAGACATTACCTTTGCGCCATGCAAATTCTGGACGGTTTAGCAGTTTCTGCTCATATCAAAGAGCAATTGAAACAAGAAGTTTCTGATCTCAAAGCAAATGGCCGCAAAGCACCGCATCTGGCCGCAATTCTCGTGGGTAACAATCCGGCAAGCGAAGCGTACGTTGGTAACAAAGTGAAAACCTGTGAAGAACTGGGTTTTGACTCTACTTTATTGCGTTTCGAGACTTCCATTACGGAAGAGGAATTGCTCAATGAAGTAAAGAAACTGAATGAAAATGAATCTGTTGACGGTATTCTGGTACAATTGCCTTTGCCAAAACATATTTCAGAAAATGCAGTGATCGATACCATTGCTCCTGAAAAGGACGTAGACGGTTTCCATCCAATCTCTCAGGGCAAAATGGTGCTGGGTCAGCCTGGTTTTCTGCCGGCAACACCTTATGGCATTCTCCTGATGCTTGAACATTATAACATCGACGTAACTGGTAAACATTGCGTAGTGATCGGTCGCAGCAATATCGTCGGTACGCCAATGTCTATTCTGATGAGCCGCAATGCTAATCCGGGCAATGCAACCGTTACCATGTGTCATAGCAAAACAAAAGACCTCAAGGCAATGACCCTGCAGGCTGACGTGATTGTTGCCGCTATCGGCCGTCCGCGTTTTGTTACTGCCGACATGGTTAAAGAAGGCGCAATCGTAATCGACGTAGGTATCAACCGCATCGACGATGCTACCCGCAAAAGCGGCAGCCGTCTCGTTGGTGACGTAGATTACGACAACGTAGCTCCAAAATGTGCTTATATCACTCCGGTTCCCAAAGGCGTAGGCCCAATGACGATTTGTGGTTTGATGAAGAATACGCTGCTTGCCGCGAAAAATCGTTCTAATGCTTAATGCCTAACGCCAAAAGCTTAAAACTTTTGTCCTTCGGCTTCGCTTAGGATGACTTGCGATGGACAAGCTTTCGGCTTTAAGCGTTGAGCTTTCAGCAATTTTTGACTTTTAACTTTTGACATTTCACTTGTCACCCTGAGCGGAGTCGAAGGGCGCAATTGACAACTCACAATTGACAACTCACAATTCATAATTTTGAATACAGATACACATATCTACAGCTATCCCGTCATGGAGCATTTCTACACCCTCCAGGGAGAAGGCCGCTTCAGCGGCCAGGCAGCCTATTTCATCAGGCTGGCTGGTTGCGATGTAGGATGTGTCTGGTGTGATGTGAAAGAAAGCTGGGATACAGAAGGCCATCCGTTGTTTACCACAGAAGCAATTGTGACAGCGGCATCGGCGCATCCCGGCAGAATTGCCGTTATTACGGGAGGCGAGCCTGCTATGCATCAACTGCAACCCTTGACAGATGCACTGCATGCGGCAGGATTTCGAGTGCATATTGAAACATCGGGTTCCAGCACGCTCAGTGGAGATCTGGATTGGATTACCTTATCCCCTAAGAAATTTAAAGCACCTCTTGAAGAAAGCCTTCAGCAAGCCAACGAGCTGAAAGTTGTTGTATTTAATAAAACAGATTTTGCGTGGGCCGAGCAACATGCTAAAAATGTGCCCGAACACTGTATCTTGTACCTGCAGCCAGAATGGAGCAAGCGAGATCAGATGACACCGCTCATTATCGATTTTATACAGCAAAACCCACAATGGCAACTTTCATTACAAACACATAAATATCTCAACATTCCTTAATCATGACTTGGTTCCAAGCCATCATCACAGCCGTAGTAGAAGGCCTCACAGAGTTTTTGCCAATTTCGTCTACTGCCCACATGAAATTCGCACAGGCATTTATGCACGTTGATCCAAAAGATCCTTTTATCAACATGTTTGACATTGTTATCCAGTTTGCCGCCATCCTTGCGGTGATCGTGCTTTACTGGAAGAAATTTGTCAACGTCAAGCATATTTCCTTTTACATCAAACTGCTTGTTGCCGTAATACCGTCGCTCATTTTCGGGGCTTTGCTCAAAAAACATATTGAGCACGTACTCGGCAGTATCACTATTATCGCCACTATCACCGTTTTGGGTGGTATCGTGCTTTTATTCATTGATAATTTCTTCAAGAATCAGACCATCACAGAAGAGCCGCAGATCAACAACGGTCGCGCGCTCAAGATTGGTTTCTTTCAGATTCTGGCAATCGTATTTCCTGGTTTGAGCCGCAGCGCTGCAACCATTATTGGTGGTATGGCTTCTGGTCTTACTCGTAGCCTGGCTGCAGAATTCTCATTCTTCCTTGCAGTGCCAACTATGGCAGCTGCTACAGCGAAGGAGTTGCTCGATACTTATAAAGAAACACCAGAAGTTTTCCATTCGTCCAATAACGGAATGCTTGTCGCGGGTTGTCTGATCGCGTTTATCGTTTCTGTAGTTTCCATCAAGTTTTTCATTACCTACTTGCAGAAACACGGATTTAAAGTGTTCGGTGTTTACCGCATCATCGCCGGTCTTATCATTCTCGGCCTTGCGCTGACCAATGTGATTTAATTAAACTCATTTTTATAAAGTGAAAAGGATTGCACAGGTTTTGTGCAATCCTTTTTGTTTACTGGCGCAAGTCTTCCGTAGGGCGACTTGTGTCTGCAAAATTCTGCCCGGATTGTATCTGGTTCGATTTTCAGTGTGAGCATACACACATCATCAATTGTTCATCGTTACTGTCCACTGGTATGGGCGTGCCCCTTCGGGTCGGGCTATCCGCTACAAGTCCTCGCTCCGCATTGCTCCGCTGTGGGCTTTCCGCTACTATCCCTCACGCTTTTGCGCTGGCGTGAGTCTGCCGAAGGGTGCTCATGTTTGCATAAATTTTCTGCAGATTGGATCCGTCACAGAACCGGACGATAAATTATTTTTTATACCCGATAAGGTATAGATTGAATGGAAATTGCCCATTTTATACCTCAACGGGTATAAAATGGATTTGGCAACCTTCATAAAAGAATGAGGTTTTATAGCCCTCTTTGGTTATGAAGTAGGTGCGGTGCCGGTAAAAAGAGAAACTAAGCTCTAAACAAAAAAACGGTCAGACGACTTTGGGCCGTCCGACCGTTTTCTTTAATCAGACATCAGGAAATCAGCGATCCTACGCCGCTTCCCAATTATCGAACAGCATATTCAAAAAGTAATTTTCTTCTTTAGTGATCACATGGTCCGCTTTGGCCAGGCGGATTGCAAATTTGATCAGACTCTTACGCTCTTCTTCTGTAGCGTCATCATAAAAATCATCCATAGCTTTCAGGAAGTGGCCTTCCCATTGGTCGGGATGCAGATTGCTGATGATTTCCATTTCGCGGTCCAGATTCACATGAAACGGAAATTCTTGCACAAGGTATTGCCGAATGACGCTGTCTTCATTCGCACTGATCCGGAAATCCACCGCAGAGAGTATCATCAGCAAGTGGTATCCGGCAATAGTTTTATTCATTCTGTTGTTGGGCATAAAAATTTTCAAGGATTAGTGATTGGTTAACTTTGAGAAGCCAGCAAAAGGTCAAGATCCGTGTATTTGAAATTAAAACGCCTTGCCAGTGGCGCATTCGTTACACAACCTTTGTACAGGTACACGCCGTTGCGGATACCTCGCTTCGCCTGGATCAGCACTTCTGCGCCGCCCAAGTCTGCGCATTGCTGTAGTATAGGCATCAATACATTGCTGATCGCCCTGGAAGCCGTCCGTGATACGCCGGAGGCAATATTGGGTACGCAATAGTGTATGACATCGTATTTTCTAAAAATAGGATTTTCGTGTGTGGTGACATGTGACGTTTCAAAACTGCCGCCACGGTCAATGCTGACGTCTACAATAACAGATCCTGGTTTCATATTGCTCACCATTTCTTCTGTTACAACCACGGGTGTAATGCCGTTTACGGGCTTTAATGCACCCACCGCCACATCTGCGTTGCTCAGTTCTTCAGCCAGCGTTACGGGCTCCAGAACGGATGTAAACAGGCGACGGCCCACATTGTTTTGCAGACGCATCAGACGATAAATGGAATTATCAAAGACCTTTACCGAAGCACCAAGACCAAGTGCTGTCCGTGTTGCAAATTCGCCGACGACACCTGCACCAATGATAAGCACTTTTGCCGGCGGAACGCCAGAAATACCGCCCAACAAAATGCCCTTTCCGTTATGGACATTGCTCAGATATTTGGCTGCCGTAAGAATAGCTGAATTGCCCGCAATTTCGCTCATAGAGCGCACAATCGGGTATGTGCCCGAATCATCCTTGATCGATTCAAAAGCGATGGCAATAATCTTTTTCTGAATCAGATGCTCCATCATGTCCGCTTTCAGAAACGGAAGATGGATTGGAGAAATGATTACTTGGTTTGGTTGCAGCAAATGCACTTCATCTTCAGAGATTGGCGCTGATTTAATGATCGTGGTCGCTTTATAGAGCTCCGCTTTTTCATAAACAATTCTCGCGCCTGCTTCGCTATAGTCACTGTCAGAGTAAGACGATCCCTCGCCTGCATTGTGTTCTACCGCTACGTCATTGCCATTGTTCACCAGTACTGAAACTGCCTCCGGAGTAAGCGCCACACGGTTTTCCTGAAAAGAAGTTTCTTTAGGAATGCCGATAAAAAGTTGCTTTTTTTTAGGCTGAATTTCCAGTGTCTCTTCCAGAGGAACGTATGAAAATGAGGGTGAAATATATGGTCGTTTACTCATGCCAGATCCCGTATTTTCATTAATGCAGAAATATACGAAACTACTTCCAATAAAAGAAACATGCCAATGTTTCGCAGAGAACGTTAAATTGCCTTTAAAACTTTAAAGCAGGGAAGCCTTGCATTGTTACTCAAAGTTTTATTTTTGTAAGGAAGAAGATATAAGACCGGATGCTTAAACAGTCGCACCAACAGAAACTCTTGCAGAAGTTGTCGCCACAGCAGATTCAGTTAATGAAGCTGCTGCAGGTTCCTACTGCAAGTTTGGAAGAAAGAATTAAGGAAGAAATAGAAGAAAATCCGGCACTTGAGTACAATGATGGCGATGACGGAACGGACCGGTATGACCTCTCTGATGATAACGAGAATTACGAGAGTGAAGAAGCAGAACCGGAATTGAGTGAAGAAGCTTCAGAGAAAGTAGACCTCGATGATTTCCTGAAAAGTGAGAGCGATGATGGACCAAGTGATTACAATTATGGTGATGATTACGGAGAAGAAAAAGTGGGTACACCGGTTAAGGTTGAAAACAATTTTCACGATTATGTGCTCGATCAGCTGCGTATGTTGGAGCTCGATGAGCGGGAACATAAAATAGCCGAACAGATTATCGGCAGCATGGACGATGACGGTTATTTGCGACGTGAAACAGGTCCGCTCGTAGATGATCTCGCATTTAGCCAGAATATCTATACTTCGGAAGAAGAGATCAATGAAATCATTGAAAAAATCAGGCAGTTTGATCCGCCAGGTATCTGCGCCTGGACTTTGCAGGAGTGTTTAGTACTGCAACTGAAGCGTATTGAGCAAACCAGAGATGTAAAAAATGCTATCGAAATACTCGATAAATATTTTCACGAATTTATCCGCAAGCACTACGAAAAAATACAGAAGCACCTGGGCCTTGATGACGAAGAATTTAAAGAGGTGATCAATTGCATTATTAAGTTGAACCCGAAGCCTGGGGCAGCTTTTGCAGTAGTGAGCAGTGCTGCCGGTTATGTAATTCCTGACTTTTACGTTAACTCAAATAATGGTACACCGGAGCTAATGCTCAATGCAAAAAATGCACCGGAATTGAGAGTTTCGGAAGGCTACAAGGAAATGCTTACGGCCTACAGTCGCAACGATAAAAAAAATAAACGCCAGAAAGAGGCAGTGTCTTTTATCAAGCAAAAGCTCGAAGCAGCAAAATGGTTTATTGATGCGATCAAACAGCGCCAGCATACACTGTTGCACACAATGCATGCCATTATTGAATTTCAACGTGACTTCTTCAGTACCGGAGATGAGGCTTTGCTGAAACCGATGATCCTGAAAGATATTGCAAATCTTACCGGCCTGGATGTTTCTACCGTTTCGCGGGTTGCTAATAGCAAATACGTGCAGACGGAGTTTGGTACTTATAAGCTAAAGTTCTTTTTCTCGGAAGCAGTTCATAAAGACAACGGGGAAGAGGTTTCCAGCAGGGAGGTGAAAAGCATTCTGTTTGATTTTATCAACAACGAAGATAAACGCCGGCCACATTCTGATGAAAAGCTCACAGAAATGTTGCAGGAAAAAGGATATACTATTGCGCGCCGTACTTTGGCAAAATACAGGGAGCAACTCAATATCCCCGTCGCAAGACTAAGAAAGCAGCTCTAAGAGCTGCTTTCTTTTTTATTTACTGCCGTTTATTTTCTGTGCTACTGCATCAAGTGTGTCGTAGAAATCCTGACCGTATTTTCTGATCAATGGTCCTTTCAGAAACTGATATACGGGTACCTGAAGTTTTTTTCCCAGTCTGCAGGCCGGTTTACACAAAGTCGGACGAGGTTCGTAATTGACCATTTCATATCCGTCGCCTTCTGTTATACGGATAGGATAGAGATGGCAGGAAATCGGTTTCTGAAAGTCAACAACGCCATCTTTCCAGGCTTTCTCGATGCCACATTTCACAATGCCTGTGTCAGCCTCGGTATAAGCATACACGCAAATGCCGCCGTCTTTGGTTGGCGTCACATATCCGTATTCATCGTCCATGACGTGTGTTCCCTGCTTTTCAATTTCGGCTACGTATTCCGCCGGCAGGTAACCTTTTATTTTAGGGTAAATTTTAGCGATGATATGCGTTTCCTCTTCGGTGAGTGGAGCACCGCAATCGCCATCTACACAACAGCCGCCTTTACAGCGTTGCAGATCACATACAAATTGCTGTTCTACCACATCGTCACTCAACAATACATGATCTATTGCTATCATAATAAAATAATAAAAGACGTGCAGCTTTGCGGCTGCACGTTATGTTTGGAATTTTTTACAAAATTAAGGTAAATGCTGATTTTGCACAGCGCAATTTCCCGGGATTACATATTGATGTAGTTCATCAATAATTTATACCTGCTGATCATGTCCTCGGCGCCGCCCTGTTCACCAAAGATTTCTTTGATGTTATAACCATGTCTTTCAAAAGATGAAATGACTGCGCCAAACTCGGTACGATTGGTTTTCAGCGTCACTTCCAGCATGCCGGTTTCAGTGTTGGTATGCAATTGGGTGGCTATCAGCAACACATCTTCGCTTTCGCAGATGCGGGCAATCTCTGTAAGGCTGTAACTTCTTGGTTCCACTTCCAGAACAATGATACCGCCTGGGTTGTCCAGACCACTGTTTTCGGTTATATATTTTAGTAAACCATCACGTGTAATTGCCCCCACATAAGTGTTGGAACGATCTACTACCGGAATGATCGACAGATTTTGCTGGTGTGCGATGCGTAAGGCATCGTACGGGTGACCATTAGCAAATACAGCAGGCTGGTATGTCTGAAAATCGTATGCGCTCAGCGGACGTTCAGGTGTCTGCCAGTCCAGCATGTCGTTTTCCATTACAAGACCCATATACTTATGGTCGAGTACCAAAGGCAATTGTGTCAGATGATTTTCTTCCATCAGGTACAAAGCACGGTTTCCTGTGTCTGTCGGCATCAGCGTTGGTACGATCGGCGATATTAGTTGCTCAATTAACATGATTCAAACTTCTCTTACTAATATATGTACAAATCTCAGGCCAGTTCGGATGTTTACGTACCCCAAAGAAAATCAATTTAACAAAACAACTATCCTTTGTGTTTGTTAAGGAACTCCTCTAAGATCGCATTAAACTCACCTGGAACTTCCATCATCGGTGCATGTCCGCATTTGTCAATCCAGTGCAGTTCTGAATTAGGAATCAACTTTTTAAACTCTTCCGCTACCATTGGTGGTGTGATCGTATCATTCTTACCCCAGATGAGGCAGGTAGGCAGTTTTATGTCCTGTAATTCTTCCCCGAGATTGTGACGGATAGCTGATTTCGCCAGCGCAATAATTTTTAACGCTTTCAGGCGGTTGTTTACAATGCCGTAAACTTCGTCCACAAGCTCTTTTGTTGCTACCGTCGGATCATAAAACGTCAGTTCTGTCTTTTTTCGTATAAAGTCGTAATCACCGCGTTTTGGATAAGTTTCGCCCATACCGTTTTCAAACAGTCCGGAACTACCAGTTAACGTAATGGTTTTCACCAGGTCCTGGTGTTTCAGCGTATAAACGAGTCCAACGTGTCCGCCCAAAGAATTTCCCAGTAAGTGTACTTTGCGGAAACCTTTCGCTTCAATGAATTTCTGTACGTGTTTGGCCAGTCCGGACACTGTCGTGTCTAACAGAGAAAGATCAAACAGTGGTAGCATGGGAATCACTACCTTATGAGTACGTTTAAAGTGTTCTACGAGGTCTTTAAAATTGCTGAGCGCACCAAACAGGCCATGTAACAGTACCAGTGGTTCGCCTTCTCCTTCTTCTACAAACTTAAATTTGCCTAAGTGTTTGATTTCGTATTGCATCAGGCTGGTTTGTTGCTAAAATACTATTGTTTGCGCGATTTTACGCTTTTTCACAAAACTTCATCAAAAGAAAATATCATTGCAAATCAATTATCTTTCTGATGTAAAGATATGTAATAATTTTTTTTATTATGGAAAACTAACTTATTTGCTGCACATTATGAGAATGGAATGACATTGCTCGGCTAAGGTAAAATAAGACCGATAAAGCTTGTGGTTTTTCTCAATATGTATACAAAAAACTACGAAAATGCATTCCCCGGTTTAGCTGAATTAAACAAGACTTATCACCTCCGCTATCCATATTACTTTACCTTTGCGAAAGCATTGATAGCAGAAATATGTTGCAGTATTATAGTCCCTCGCTGACTACTTATAAAAGATTACCAACCAGAGAAGTAAAAATCGGTCATCTGCTGATTGGAAACGATAACCCGGTCCGTATTCAGACAATGACCACTACTGATACGATGGATACAGAGGCAACCGTTGCTCAAACTATCCGTTGTATTGAGGCGGGCGCTGAATTGGTACGCATTACCGCTCCAAGCAAGAAAGAAGCTGAAAACTTACTGAATATAAAAAATGAGTTGCGCAAAAGAGGTTACGAGACCCCGCTTATCGCAGATATTCATTTCACACCAAATGCTGCCGAAATTGCGGCGCGGATCATCGAGAAAGTGCGGGTAAATCCAGGCAATTATATCGATAAAAAGAAGTTTGACTTTATTGAATATACCGATCTTGAATATGCTGCCGAAGTAGACCGTATTCGTGATCGTTTTACGCCGTTGGTAAAAATCTGCAAAGAGTACGGAACTGCAATGCGTATCGGTACGAATCATGGATCGCTCAGTGATCGCATTATGAGCCGATACGGAGATACGCCAATCGGTATGGTGGAAAGCGCAATGGAATTTTTGCGTATTGCCCGTAATGAAAGCTACCATCAGATTGTGCTCAGCATGAAGAGCAGTAATCCGCAGGTAATGGTGCAGGCGTACCGTTTGCTGATCCGTAAAATGGACGAAGAATTTGGCGAATGCTATCCGTTGCATCTTGGTGTTACCGAAGCCGGTGATGGCGAAGACGGCCGCATTAAAAGTGCGATCGGTATTGGCACTTTACTGGAAGATGGCATCGGCGATACTATCCGTGTTTCACTGACAGAAGATCCTGAATTTGAAATTCCGGTGTGTAAAGATCTGGTGAAGAGATATGCCGGCGCGGCAACACAAAGCAAACAAACGCCGGAGATTGCAATATTGAATTATTCGCCGTTTGATTATAAACGCAACGAAGCTTTTGCTGTTCAGAATATAGGAAATAAACAAGTTCCTGTTGTCATCGCTGATCTCAGCAAGGTTGAAAAAATAACACCGGCTGATCTGCAGAGTATTGGTTACACTTACAATGAAACCACTGATAAATGGGCAATCGGTGACGCAGCAGCAGACTATGTTTTTACTGGAAATCAATTATTGGATTTTGCTTTGCCGGGTACGCTGAAAGTAATTGTTTACCCAGCTGCATGGCAACTCGCCGAGGATAAAGCCAAGTATTTTCCAATCTTCCAGGATAGTGGATTTGTTACTGCAGAACAGAAAAGTGACAGTCTGAATTTTGTGATGGTCGATTGTTTCAACGATATTACGACGATCAATGATTATACACATTTAGACAAGCTGGCAAACGATCCTTCGGTAGTAATTTGTCTGAGCAGTACTAACAAGAATGCGATGCAATCGGTACGCAGAATGTGTACGGAGATTCAAAACCGTAATATCCATAATCCGATTATTCTGATCACAGACAGTAACGCTGCAACGCCTGATGAACATCTGATTCATTTCGCAACAGAAACAGGTGCCTTATTGCTGGATGGTTTTGGTGATGGCATTTGTCTGGGTTACGGTGCAAGCGCAAAATTGGAAACTGCGAAAGTGCAGGGTAGAACTTATCTTCCGGTAAAAGACATTTACCAGTTTACTAATAATACGGCTTTCTCTATTCTGCAAGCGACGCGTACACGTATTTCTAAAACAGAATACATTTCTTGTCCATCATGTGGTCGTACTTTATTTGATCTTCAGGAAACCACTGCGCAGATTCGTGCGGTGACCAATCATCTGAAAGGTGTGAAGATTGCTATTATGGGTTGCATTGTAAATGGCCCGGGTGAAATGGCAGATGCTGATTTCGGTTATGTAGGCAGCGGCCCGGGAAAAATTACTTTGTATAAAGGCAAGGAAGTGGTGAAGAAAAACGTACCGAGTGAAGTTGCGGTTACGGAATTGATACAATTACTGAAAGACAACGAAGCCTGGGTGGAACCAACTGCTCTGAGCTAAAAGCTTAAGACCAAAGCCGAAAGCGCCGTGGCTTTGAACCACAAAAAGGGTTATGCTGTTTTTGATATGTTCGCATATCGAGCGACTAATAAAAGGGATTTTCAATCCCGACGAAATAAAAAGAGACGGTTCCCACAATTGTGGGAACCGTCTCTTTTTATCTGATATTTTTTATTGAAGGAAGCCTTCAGTCTTAGGCTTTAGGCGTTCAGCGATATTAGTTATTCCGGAATCGGTTCTTTGCTTTTTCTGTCAAGGATTACGAGCAAGGCGATACTCAGATAGAATAGCGAACCTACTTTGTGTGTTTCCAATAGTTCTGAGAAGAAGTTATTGATAAAGCCGGCGGCAAACATCATCGCGATACCTATTGTAACACTCCGGTAGAACTTATCTTCAAACCGATGGTATACTTTCTGGGCCTGATAGAAGAATACAAACACGAGTATCGCATACAATATCAGTGCTGGCCAGCCTTGCTCCACCAACATATACAGGAAGTAGTTGTGTGTGGTGGAATGTTCATCATTACGACTTACATAAGTGCGGAATGAGGTAACAGTATATGGTTTGTAATAATAGTAAAATGCATTCGGTCCTACACCGGTCCATGGGTTTGCAGTACTCATGCGGGCTCCGGCGATCCAGCGGTAAAGGCGTTCCATCGATGACATATCCTGACCGCGGAAAGTTGCAATCATGTGATCGGTGAAATTGGTATGCATATAAGTACGCTCGAAATTCGGACGGTAGTCGATGTACTTATGGTCACGCGACATATACACAACCAGTAAAGTGATAAGCCCATAAAATACAGGCATGATCAAATTGACCAGGCGTATTCTTATTGCAATGCCGATAACTACTGCAAAAACAATTGCAATCATTGCTGCACGTGCATAAGTCAGATAAGTTGCAGGCAGCAGGAATAATGCGATGAATAATAAAATGCCACGGACCCACCATTTTTGATTCCGCGACAGCACAAATGCGATGCAGGCAACCGGGAAGAACATGGAAAGAATCGTGGAGTAGTCAACGTGGTTGTAGTACAGTTCGTTGATCGCTTTTTCAATCTTCCGGAAGTTAAAGCCGAGCTGCCAGTGACGGTAAAAGATTACGAATACCGTTCCCATGAGTGGGATTACCGTTACGATAAATGCAGTTCTGAAATCTTTTTTCTTCTGAAAGATCAGTACTGGCAAAACGAAAAATGAGGTCAGGAACCAGATTTTCGCTAACAGGAATTTTACCGAAATCAATAATTCTTTTGAATAGATCACCGCTACAATTAACCATAGGAACTGTAGTAAGATGATCATTACAAGCGGATTTCGCCACCACCATTCCGGAAGTATTTTGGGATTGCTCGCAAATAAAACACCGAATAGCAGAAGCATCAGCCACATCATTGGCTCATCGGGCACACTGGTAGAGAGTGTTTCGTTGAGAAACCAAATCTGTATGGAAAACGGAATGCAGAACAACAACAGCCAGTATGCTGTTTTCCAATTGATCGTAATTAGCGCACAATAGAAAAAAGCGAATGGTGTCGCCAGACAAAGAAAGTTCCCTGTCAGTGCATATAGCAAAATACAAAGAAGTCCCAGCGTTATGGAAACGGGCTGGAACCAGTCTTTGTTTATTATTTGTGATTGCTGCATTTTAACGTTCAACCGAAATTAATGCACGGTAATAAGCACTGAATAAAACGGCCAGTACTGCAACGAAGAAGCCAACAAACGTGCAGGCGATTACTGAAAGAATAAAACCGAGACCTGTTGGTTTTACAGGTGGCGTTGCGGAGCTCACTACCTTCACATAAGAAAGTTCGTCTGCTCTTGTACCGGTTTCAAATTCATTCAGAAGAGAAGCATATTTCGCACGGTCCATTACAAACTGGTCTTTCATCGCTTCCACATTCTGGATTTGCTCGATGCCACGGCCAAAATCAGCTGCAGTAGGTTTTACGTCTCCGCTTACAATGCTTTGGCGGTTTGGACTCACGATACCGTAAATTTTATAACGGTCACGCATATGCGCTAAAGAATCGGTCAGCAGTGCAATATTGCTATCCACTTCATGCGCTTTGTTCTGAAGTGAAAAGATCATTTTACCCTTGATCGTATTGAAGTAGTTGCGGTATGTTTCTTCTACTACGCGTACAATCTCATTGGTAACATCGGCAGACACTTTAGGAGAATGATCGATATAGCTAACTTCCAGATTTTTGTTTTCAGTTCTCTGGATCTCAAAATTCTTCTTGTACTTACCGCCCATTTTTTCCTGATCGTCTACGTTGTTCGGATCAAGTTCATAAATTTTATAGAGGTCGGTATTACGGATTACCTGGTTACGCACCATGTCCGATTTTGCGATGGCCATTACACGATCAATATCTTCTTCACTTGCGAAATAATCGATGGAACGGGTATCAACATTTCTGAAAATGTTGCTGCGATCAGCAAACTCAGGGTTGGTAACAAGGAATTCTGCAATCGCCTTGTATTTTTTCTTTTGCACCAGATAGCCAACAACACCAAGTATAGCGGCGGCTACTGTGATCCCAATAATCAGCTTGCGGCGGATTTGTATTGTTTTTGCAATATCTACCAGGTCAAAGCGTGGAGTCATGCTGTGTTTTAGTTTTTATATTTTGGGTAAAGAAAACCAGAATAATGGATAAATCCTTGTTTTATCAAGGAAAGTTTTGATTAAGTTCAATTGTTTAGCCCACTGTTTCTCCCGCCTGCATTTTCTCCGCATTCTCCGCAAACTGCAGTGCTTCCAGCATCTCCTGAATGTTACCATCCATAAAGTCGTCCAGATTATAGATCGTCATATTGATACGGTGATCTGTAACGCGGCCCTGTGGATAGTTGTAGGTGCGGATCTTAGCAGAACGGTCGCCTGTGCTCACGAGACTCTTACGGCGATGTGCAATTTCTTCTTCGTGTTTGCGAACTTGTTCTTCATATAATTTGGTACGCATCATAGCAGTTGCTTTTTCGCGGTTGCCAAGCTGTGTACGTTCTGTCTGACAGGTAATAACTGTTCCGGTAGGGACGTGGGTAAGAATTACTTTTGTTTCTACCTTGTTTACGTTCTGTCCACCGGCACCACCGCTTCGTGCGGTTTCCATTTTCAGATCACTTTCTTTCAGTTCAAAATCGATCTCTTCTGCTTCCGGCATTACTGCTACAGTTGCTGCAGATGTGTGTACGCGGCCGCTCGCTTCCGTTGCAGGAACACGTTGTACACGGTGTACGCCACTTTCAAACTTCAGTGTGCCATATACATCTTCACCGGTTACTTCCAGCTGTACTTCTTTATAACCACCTACTGTGCCTTCCGTTTCAGACAGCGTAGAGACTTTGAAACCTTTTTTCTCACAATATTTGATATACATGCGCATCAGGTCGCCGGCAAAAAGACTAGCTTCATCGCCGCCGGTGCCGGCACGTACCTCAATGATGGCATTTTTCTCGTCCTGAGGATCTTTGGGAATAAGGAGCTGACGGATTTCGGTCTCCAGTTGTTCTTTCTGAACTTCCTGTTCTTCCAGGTCGGTTTTAGCCATGTCGCGCAGGTCTTCATCGCTTTCATTTGCCAGAACTTCTTTCCCGAAATCGATGCTGTCCAGACATACTCTGTACTTCTTATATGCATCAACGATTTTTTCCAGCTTGCGATATTCGCGGCTGGTTTGGGAAAACTTCTTATTGTCACTTACGATTTCAGGGTTGGTCAGCGCAATGCCTAAATTGTCGAAGCGGCCCTTTATCGCTTCCAGTTTCTCTATTATAGAACTCATGAGTGCTTGCCTCTCTTATTAAAACAGGTGCGAAGTTAGCATTAACCGAGGGACGAACAAAGAATTGAGGAATTTGTATTAAGAATGGCGTTTAAGTTCTCTGCCATTGCCAATGTTTTGTTTTATACTTAATGATAAAAATATGTTTATCTTGATAAATAGACATTTGTTTTATTTGGAATATAATTAGCTTGTTTTGCCTATACGAACGCTATCAGTAGTTGTCATTTTTGCAATTGTTTCTGTTCTCGAGCTTTTTTCGAGCCATGAATGGGTGGATCATAAAGTAGCTGTTTACGATGCTTCGGGATATTATCTCTATCTGCCCGCCGTCTTTATTTATCATGATTTGCCGTCTTTGGAATTTTATCCGGAGGTTAATAGAAAATACAATCTTTCAGATCAGGAATGGTACGGCATCTATAAGCAACCTTCAACAGGCAGGAAACTGAATAAATATCCGGTTGGTGTGGCGCTGGGGGAATTGCCTTTGTTTTTTGTTGCTCATACTGTCTGCTTGTTGAACCACGAATATCCACCCGACGGTTATAGTGTACCTTACCAGTTTTGTATCAGTTTCAGTACGCTCTTCTGGTGCATAATAGGATTATGGTTTACCGGAAAGCTTCTTGCTGCTTTTTTTTCGGAAAATGTTGCCGCCATTACGCTTTTCTTCCTGGCATTTGGCACTAATATTTATGCTTATACTTGTACGAGTTCTGGAATGAGTCATTTATTGGTATTTGCCCAGTTTGCAATCTTGCTTTGGTATTGCTATAAATGGCTACAGACGAGGAGGCCAGCCCATCTCTATATACAAGGCCTCTTACTCGGCTGGATCGCTATCACGCGCCCGGTGGATGTTTTTATAGCTATTATTCCTTTGCTCTGGATGACCGGGACGGCTTTAAAAGAGCAGGATTTTAAACAACAACTCAAAGAAAACTTAAAGTATTTATTAGGTGGCATGCTATGCGGCTTATTCGTTCTACTCCTGCAACTGGGATACTGGAAATATGTAACCGGGCATTGGGTTTACTATTCTTACGAAGGGGAAGGATTTAATTTCGATAAACCACATATAGTAGACGGTTTATTCAGTTATTATAAAGGTTGGTTTGTGTATACGCCGGTTGTACTATTTGCATTATTTGGATTGTTTTTTCTGAATGCGAGGTCAAAAGCTTTGCGGATACCTATTATCATTTATTTGTGTGTCATCATTTACGTGGTCTTCAGCTGGTATTACTGGTCCTATGGCTGGGGATTTGGTTGCAGGGCGCTTATTGAGTCTTTGGTGGTAGTTGCCATTCCATTCGCGGCATTAATAGATAGGATAAAGCGGAGTAGAACGGCGGCGCAAATGTTGGCTTGTATCATTGGTTGTTTGCTGGTGGCGCTTAATATTTTTCAGACTCATCAATATGCATCAAACACTTTACCGGAGGGAATCACAAAGGAATACTACTGGCGGGTATTTTTAAAAATGAATGCAACGGATGAAGATAGGGCTGCGCTGCGCAAAATGCCTGTGAGGTAATAAAAAAAACGGCAGCTTACAGCTGCCGTTCCAATTTTTAAATCCGTTATAATTATAAAGTACGTTTGATTTCCACTTCTTCGTAACCTTCGATGATATCGCCGACACGAACGTCGTTGTAGTTTTTGATAGAAAGACCACATTCGTAACCTGCGCTTACTTCTTTCACGTCGTCTTTGAAACGTTTCAGAGATGCCAGCTCACCGCTGTAGATAACGATACCGTCACGTACCAGGTTGAGTTTCGTATTACGTCCCATTTTACCGTCCAGAACATAACAACCTGCGATGGTTCCTACGCCGCTGATCTTGTAGATTTCGCGTACTTCGATATTAGAAACTGTTTTCTTCTCAACTTTTGGTTCCAGCAAGCCTTCCATCGCGCTCTTGATTTCTTCGATCGCGTCGTAGATGATGGAGTAGGTACGGATCTCGATGTTTTCCTGTTCTGCCAGTCGTCCTGCCTGCAGTGACGGACGAACCTGGAAGCCGAGGATGATCGCGTCGGAAGCTGTTGCCAGCAATACGTCGCTTTCGGTGATCTGACCAACTGCTTTGTGAACCACGTTTACAGCTACCTCTTCAGTAGAAAGTTTCTGCAGTGAGTCACTCAATGCTTCTACAGAACCATCGAAGTCACCTTTGATGATGATCGGCAATTCCTTAAAGTTACCCAGTGCCAGACGACGACCGATTTCGTCGAGTGTGAGGTGTTTACGAGCGCGGATACCTTGTTCACGCATGATTTGCGCACGGTGTGTAGCGATATCTTTTGCTTCGTTTTCGTCTTCGTAAACTTTAAATTTCTCACCCGCCTGTGGTGCACCGTTCAGACCCAGTACCTGTACCGGAGCTGATGGACCTGCTTTGGTAACGCGTTGGCCACGTTCGTTGAACATCGCTTTCACTTTACCGTAGTGCTGACCGCAAGCGATCATATCACCTTGTTCCAGCGTACCGTTTTGTACCAGGATTGTTGCCTGATAACCGCGGCCTTTATCCAGCGAAGCTTCAATTACACTACCCATTGCCACGCGATCCGGGTTTGCTTTGAGATCAAGCAATTCTGCTTCGAGCAATATTTTTTCCAGTAAGAGATCAATGTTCAGACCTTTTTTGGCTGAAATTTCCTGGCTTTGATATTTACCACCCCAGTCTTCAACGAGGATGTTCAATTGTGCCAGTTGTTCTTTGATCTTTTCAGGATTTGCACCTTCTTTATCTATTTTGTTGATCGCAAAGATCATCGGGAGACCGGCAGCCTGAGCGTGCGAGATAGCTTCTTTTGTCTGAGGCATGATCGCATCGTCCGCAGCTACTACGATAACTGCAACGTCGGCAACTTTCGCACCGCGTGCACGCATCGCGGTAAACGCTTCGTGACCTGGCGTATCGAGGAAGGTGATTTTCTTACCTTCTTTAGTAGTTACCTGGTATGCACCGATGTGCTGTGTGATACCGCCTGCTTCACCCGCAACTACGTTTGCACTGCGGATATAATCAAGCAATGATGTTTTACCGTGATCTACGTGACCCATGATCGTAACGATCGGTGCACGTGCAATCTGTTCGCCATCGTCCACGTCTTCTTCCTCAACCATGTCAGATTCCTGCTGCAGGTTGATGAATTCTACTTCGTGGCCGAATTCGTTGGCAACCAGTTCAATTACTTCCGCATCAAGACGCTGGTTAATAGACACCATGATACCGAGGTTCATACACTTGCTGATTACATCCGCAAAGCTTACATCCAGGAGGTTTGCCAGTTCACTTACAGAAATGAACTCAGTTACCTGTATTGCACTGCCTTGTTCTGCGTTTTCAGCTGCGGCGCGTTTTTCAGCCATCATCTCGCGCTTATCGCGACGGTATTTTGACTTCTGGTTTTTACCACGTCCGCCACCGCCGGCCAGTTTGGCCTGGGTTTCCTGTATTTTACGTTGAATTTGTTTTTCGTCAATTTCCTGAGGTGGAGTATTGCTACGATTATCACCTTGTCCGTGACGCTGGAATCCACCGCCGCGACGGTCATTACCGCCACCACGATTTTGTCCGTGTCCGCCACCCTGGTTATTGCCGCGGTTGTATCCGCCACCGCCTTGACCTTGCTGGCCGCCGCGGTTGTTGTTGTTGTTGTTATTATTATTACGGTTGTCGCCGCCACCACGGTTTGGTCCACCATGTCCGCCGCCTTGTTGGTTGCGGTCGCCACGATGTTGTCCACCCTGACCTCCACCTTGCTGGTTGCGATCGCCGCGGTGTTGACCGCCTTGTCCGCCACCCTGACCTTGTTGGTCTGGTTTGAATGTTTCAGGTTTTTTCTGAACCGGGATACGTTTTCTGTTACGTTTCTCGTTGTTTTTATCATTGTTCGATTTGGAACTGCCGGTATTTGCAACAGGCAATTCAATCTTACCAATGATTTTTGGGCCTTCCAGTCTTGGCGCTCTCATTTCGATATGCTCAGGCTTCGGTGCTTCTTCCTGAACGGGAGGTGCAGGTGGAGGCGTTACCGGAGGTGCTGGTTTCTCTACTTTTGGCGTTACTGGCGCAGCAGGTTTTTCTGCTTTCGGCGCTTCCTGCGGTTTCGGTGCAGGCGCTTCCTCTTTTTTCGGAGTTTCCACTACCGGAGGTTGTGGTGCTGGTTTTTCTTCTTTCACTGGAGCTTGCGCTACTGGTTCTTGTTTTTCCTCTTTTACCTCTTTTACCGGTTCCGGAGTAGCAGGTGCTTCTGCTTTTTTCTTCGCCGGTGGCGGAGGTGTGGCACCTTTTTTAGGACGGGATGAAAGATTCAGTTCGTCCAGGTTTATTTTACCCAAAATATTCGGTCCTTCCAGTTTCGGCGCTTTCACGTCGATATGCTGTTGTTCCGGAGCTTCTTCGGCTACAGGCGGTGCTGGTGGCACTGGCGCTGGTTTTTCTGCCGGAGTTTCTTCTTTTGGTTTTGGTGTAACAATTTCTTTTGGTGTTTCTGGCTGTTGCGCTACTGGCTCAGGTTTTACCTCTACTGTAACCTTTGGCTCTTCTTTAACGGGAGTTTCCGGTTTGGTTTCCGCAACTGGTTCCGGTTTTGGCGCTGGTGCCGGTTGTGGTTCTGGCGTAGGTGCAACAACTTCTGCAGCCTCTTCTTTCGCCGGAGGTGTTACTACTTCCGGTTCTTTGGCCTTTTCTTCTTTTTTCTTTTCTGTTGCTGCCGGAGCTGGTGTTTCCGGCTCGTCCCCTTTCTTATCTCTTACCGCAAGATCAAGTTCCTCTTTAGATTTTTTAAGATTATCAAGCAAAGAGCCTTTAGGCAAAGCGATCTCTTCGCTCTTGCGTTTAGCGAGTTTGTCTTGAGCAAACTCTGCCTGCAAAGCGTCGTACATCACCTCGGTGAGCTTTGTGTTAGGATTGCTTGCATTAATCTCAAAGCCCTTACCAGTCAGAAACTCTACGAGTGTTTCTTTACCGATGTTAAATTCCTTGGCTGCTGCCAGTAATCTTGGGGTTTTCGTTGCTGTTGCCATTCGAAAATTTAGTCAAAAAATAATCGCTACAGGTACGTGTCCTAAGCCATTTTATAACGTACAAACCTACATCATTTTCATGAGATTGGCTTTAGTTTCTGTATCTATAGCTTGTTTTAAGTGCCCCGTTCTTGTTTTTCGGGACACTGTAATCTTATTCTTCATTGAATTCTGCCTGAAGGACAGCCCGTACTTCCTGAATTGTTTCTTTTTCAAGATCGGTACGGCGTTCCAGTTCCTCTGCAGAAAGTTCCAATACACTCAGTGCGGTATCACAACCGATACGTTTGAATTCTTCTATGATCCACGGTTCAATTTCGTCACTGAATTCGCTCAGGTCAATGTCGTATTCTACTTCAGATTCCTGAACATCACGATACACATCAATGCCGAAGCCGGTAAGTTCTTGTGCCAGTTTAATGTTGACACCTTTTTTACCGATGGCCAGTGATACCTGGTCTGGTTCGAGGTACACATCTGCGTGGCTACCTTCAGTATCCAGCTCAATACGGTTGATTTTTGCAGGCGTAAGCGAGCGTTGAATCAACAGTTGGCTGTTGGCTGTAAAGTTGATGATATCGATGTTTTCATTGCGCAGCTCACGAACGATACCGTGAATACGGCTACCTTTCATACCTACGCACGCGCCCACCGGATCAATACGGTCATCATAGCTTTCTACAGCTACTTTAGCGCGCTCACCCGGTTCACGAACGATTTTTCTGATCACGATCAGACCGTCCATGATTTCAGGTACTTCAATTTCCAGCAGTTTCTCAAGGAAAGAAGAGTGTGTACGGCTCAATACGATGATTGGTGTATTGTTACGCATCTCTACTTTCTTTACAACTGCACGTACGCCTTCTCCTTTTTTGAAGAAGTCTGTAGGAATCTGCTCTGATTTCGGAAGGATCAACTCGTTTCCTTCGTCATCAAGTAACAGAATTTCTTTTTTCCATATCTGGTACACTTCGCCGCTGATGATTTCACCAACGCGCTCTGCGTATTTTTTAAGAAGGTTGTTCTTTTTCAGATCGCCGATACGTGCAGCCAGTGTTTGTTTGGCAGCAAGAATCGCACGACGGCCGAAATCGATCACATTGATCTCTTCATAAACTTCCTCGCCGACGCTATAATCCGGCTCAATTTTTACCGCTTCTGCGTATTCAATTTCCAGATTGTCATCTTCAGAGAATCCATCCTCTACAATGATACGACGGCGGAAAATTTCAAGGTCACCTGTCTGGTCGTTTACAATTACGTCGAAGTTTTCGTCTGTACCGTATTTTTTACGGAGCAGTGTCTTGAACACATCTTCGATTACCTTCATGAGGGTGGGACGATCGATGTTTTCTGCATCTTTAAACTCCTGAAACGACTCGATTAGATTGATACTTGACATGGTCTATCGATTTTTGAAAAACCGGTTTTATCCGGGGTATTAAAAAATTATTTGTACAACGGTTGATTTGATATCAGAAAATGGAATTTCCACAATCTGCGTCTCTTTTTTCTTAGGAATTTTTACTTCCAGCACTATTTTCTCTTCGCTTACTTCCTTCAAAACTCCAGTTTGTTCGGCGTTTTCGTTATTGGTTACCAATACAGTGCGGCCCACATTCTTTTTATACTGGCGCCATGAGCCCAATGGTTCATCTACGCCCGGGCTGGAAACCTCGAGTGAAAAATCGCCGTCAGGAAACATGCCTGATTCTTCTATGAGATGGTAAAGTTTGCGGTTTACTCTTACGCTTTTATCTACAGATAAACCGGTATCGGAATCAAGGAACAGTTTTATATTATTGGTGGGTTTAATCTTGATGTTGACAATAAAAATGTCGGTTCCTTCGAGTAACGGCTCTGTAAAAGCTTTTATTTTTTCTAATGTATCTGACATAGGCAAAAAACAAGGGGACCACCTTGTGTCCCCTTCGAATGAATTATTTCCTTTGCGAAAGTACAATAAAACTTTCTATTAAAACAAAAAATTACCAAAAGCGTTCTCTATACGTTATTATATTTTTATTAACGTATGGCTGACGCCTCTTTTGTACCTTTGATGCCATGTTGCGAATGATTGTATATACGCTCGGATTTATTTTACTGTACAGGCTGATTGTAAATTTCATCCTGCCTGTATTCCGGATGACTAAACTGGCAAATGAGCGCGTGCGCCAAATGCAGGATCAGATGAACAATATGCAGCAATCTAACCAATATAATAATAACCACCATCAGGCTTCACAGCGTATTAAGGAAGGTGATTATATTGATTATGAAGAAGTAAAATAGATTTCAATAGCGTTACGAACTTTTAGCCTCCACGATTGTGGGGGCTTTTTTGTTTAACGTGTTGTCTGTCACTGTCGGGCTTCCTGCGTTATGCAGGCTAGCTGGCGTGCTAAACATTTTTAGTTTGAGGCTTTCAGCTCTTCGCTTTTCACCTTCGTGCGGACCAAGTATTTAATATCATTGATTTTTCCAGAAAGCTAAACGGTTGATAGTTAGTACTGCGCCTGTTTGTCTGCTCGAATTTCCCCAGTTCTGATTCGTTAAATAACGTATTAAAATAATTAATTAGAAGCTCTTATGTCTGTTCATTTGCATTAACCCTATTCCCCGATTAAATCTAACCCGATTGTTTAATTGTAAATGAATCATGCTTATGAAAAAAGTCTATTATTTATCATTCCTGCTTTTAGCGACCGGTTTTACCGCGAGAGGCCAGGGTGTCGGTCCGTCTGTGCTAAACAGTGCAGGTGGTGACGGTACCGCCGGCGGTAATTCTTTTAGTTGGTCGATGGGTGAAATGGCATTGGTAAGTACGGTAAGCAACAGTAATCTCGTAATTACACAAGGTGTGTTGCAACCATCGGAACAACCGACTGGTATTCGCCAAAACTCATTGCCCGTTGATGCGCTGCACGTTTTTCCCAATCCCACTTCCGATCTGCTCTACATTCAGCCGAGTTTAAATGGCGCTGCAAAACTGGAGTACACGTTAATGGATATTACGGGCAGGGTAATTTTTAATCAAAGCACCGACCTCCCCGGCGGAAATGAAAAGCAAACCATCAATCTGAGTGCACTTGCCAACGGGCATTATGCATTGCATGTAAATGTGCACCTGCAGCAACAGGATTATCAGGCGGTTTATAAAATCGAAAAACTGCAGTAGCATAAACCCACATCAAATCTTTAATCGTTTAAAAGCTAAATCATGAAAAAATATACATTTTACCTACTCGTTGTTTTGTTCGCCTGCCTCACGAAAGATGCATGGGCGCAACCTGGAATCATCAATTATCAAGGTATTGCCCGTAATGCGAGCGGCCAGCCACTGGCCAACCAGGCGCTGGGGCTGCGTATTTCCATCATGTCAGATTCTTCTGCCGCCGCAACTGAATTGTATAAAGAAACCGAAACGGTTACTACTAATGGATACGGCCTGTTTAATGTGTTGATCGGATCTGGTACACCTGTTGTCGGTTCGATGGGCAGTGTGGGCTGGTTGTCCGGAAGCCGCGCTGTAAAAGTGGAAATAGACCCTGCCGGTGGTACTGCCTATACACAGATCGGTGGACTGGCGCCGCTGGCCTCTGTTCCATACGCGTGGGGAGCTAACTCTGTTTTGTCTACCAGCAGCGGTGGACAAGGTTTGATTGGTACAGGTTCTTCCAGCTTGTGGTGGGGTTTTTACGAAGGTGGTAACTATAGAGGTTATCTCGGTAGCTATTCCGGCAAAAACGAAGATGTGGATTTCGGTACTGGCGCCAGCAATACAGTTGGTAATTTGAATTTTACCATACAGGCAGTGCCTAAAATGACGATCGATTCTATTGGCCGTGTAGGTATTGGTACGCTTCACCCGATGACAAACCTGCAGGTAACTTCTGCCGCAAATGACATTATCAATATTGGCAACATGAATGGCTGGACGGGTTTTGGCCTTGCCAATACAGCTACTGGTCCGTACAATGTAATTGCAAATGGCGGTACTTATCTGAGCTTCCTGTATTACAGCGCACCGACTACAAGCATCTCTGCTACCAACTCAAAAATGCTGATGGATGGAACGACCAATACATTCCGTCCAACGAACGATAATGTAATGTCGCTCGGTGCGAATGGCTCCCGCTGGACAGCTGTCTGGGCTGCTAATGGTACTATTCAAACATCAGACGAACGTTATAAAACAAACATCCAGCCATTGCAGGCGGGTCTGAATATGATTATGCAGCTGCGGCCTATTTCTTATAACTGGAAAAACGAAAACCTGCGTCTGGGTACAGGCGTGAACTATGGTTTCTCAGCACAGGAGCTAAATACTACTGCACCAGATCTGGTTATTCACAGCACTACGCAGGTAGATAAAGAAACCGGCAAGCTCACTGCCGAATATGCGGATGCCTATGGTGTGAAATATGCAGAGTTTACGCCAGTGTTGGTAAAAGCCATCCAGGAGCAGCAGGAAATGATTAAAGTACTGCAGCAAAAAGTAGCCGATCTTGAAGCGCAAATGAAGCAGAACGATAAAAAATAATTTTCAGTCAAGCTTTGGCTTGTTGTGGAATGATTCCGGACTTCCGGCTGGTGATAAAAAGATCATCAGTCGGAAGTTCTCTTATATGGCTATTATCGAATGAAAAACAGCCTTAAAGAAATGATAACGGTTGAAATATTTCCGTAATCGGCACAATATAGCGGGGTGCTGGTCGTTTTAATATCTGTCTGGCAAAATGGCCTGCCCCTGAAACCCAATGGCTGCAATGTGCAGCCATTTTTTGTATTTATTCATATCATTGTTTTTGAGGAATTTGCGTGTTGTTGTGTTGCTTGGTGTATTTGTTTATTTGTTTGATTATTAGTTATTTGCATTTGGTTTTTTGGGTAGTTTCCCGGTGCATAAAAAGCCTTTGCTTGCAAATAGGATGCAAGAGTAAAGGGTTGTTTTGCCCTGAGGAGCATGATACCAGATCATCTCTAAAAACAATTATTTTAGCCACAACGTTTGAATCTTATGCCTGTAAATAAAGCAGCCCGGTACCGGTTTGAAATTATAGATGAATGTCTGCGGAACACCAAGAAAAAATGGTCTAAAGCAGAACTTTTACGATTTGTAAATCGTCGGCTGGAGCTGCATATGGGTAGTGAAACACATGTATCGGCGAGCCAGCTGCGTTATGATCTGGAAAGTATGCAATCGGAATATGGTGCGCCGGTAGAGATGTATAAAGTGGGCCGTAGTTTTTATTACCGCTATGAAGATCCTGAGTTTTCCATCAAGTCAATTCCGGTTGAAGAAGAAGACCTGGTGAAGTTGAATAATGCAGTGCAACTACTACAACAGATCAAAGGTTTTACAATTGCTGATGAGATTGCGGAGATTGTGAGCCGTCTGGAAAGCCGGTATAAATACAGCAGCAATAATGAGACGCCGGTGATTGCATTTGAGAGTTCGCCGGAAATGCAGGGCGTGGAAAACCTCGAAGATATTTACCACGCCATCATTCGCAAGAATGTTTTAAAGATCAGTTATCAAACCTTCCGTGCGCAGGAGCCTCGTGTATGGCATATCCATCCATACCTGCTGAAAGAGTATGGGCATCGTTGGTATTTACTTGGCTATACAGAAGAGAAAGAGACGATCGGCATTTTTGCGCTCGACCGGATGAAGGATATCAAGATTGCCCGTCATGAATTTATTCCCAACAGTTTTGTGAATGCGGCGGATTATTTCCGCGATGTAATTGGTGTTACGATTCTGCGCGATCAGAAGATAGAATCTGTGTTGTTGCGTTTCTCTAATACCATTGCGCCTTATATCAAAACCAAACCACTGCATCGCTCGCAGCAGATATTGCAACAGCATGAAGATGGTAGTGTGGATGTGCAGATTGATGTGGTGCTGAATCCGGAGCTGACGAGTATGATGATGAGTTATGGCAAGAATGTAAAAGTGCTGCAACCGGAGCGCCTGGCGGAAGAGATAAAAAGAGAGGCAAGCTCTTTGCTGGAGAACTACGGTTTAAAGTCTGACGCCTAAGGGTTTTCTATACTTACGCTCGCTCAAAAAAGTAAAGTTTTTTCTCGCGACGGCACAACGACACGCGTTTATCATACCGAAAGAGGGATCCCGCGTTATGTGTCTTGCATTTCGCGGGATGTCTTCTGCCGTCGACATGACATTGTGGTTACTTATTTGTACTCCCGCGTTTGTCATGATGAGCGGAGACGAATCATTGTGAGGTGGCCCTTCGACTCCGCTCAGGGTGACACTTATTTTCTATAATACAATTGGTTTATTCGTGCTGTCATCCCGATGAAAGAGGGATCCTGCTTAATGTGGGTCTTGCATTTCGCGGGATGTCTCCTGCCGTCGATATGACATTGTGGTTACTTATTTGTACTCCCGCGTTTGTCATGATGAGAAAGAACGGCGAATCATTGTGAGGTGACCCTTCGACTCCGCTCAGGGTGACACTTATTTTCTATAATACAATTGATTTACTCGTGCTGTCATTCTGATGAAAGAGGGATCCCGCGTTGTGGGTCCTGCATTCCGCGGGATGTCTCCTGCCGTCGATATGACATTGTGGTTACTTATTTCTACTCGTGTGTTTGTCATGATGAGAAAGAACGGCGAATCATTGTGAGGTGACCCTTCGACTCCGATCAGGGTGACACTTATTTTCTATAATACAATTGATTTACTCGTGCTGTCATTCCGATGAAAGAGGGATCCCGCGTTATGTGTGTCTTGCATTCCGCGGGATGTCTCCTGCCGTCGATATGGCATTGTGGTTACTTATTTCTGCTCGTGCGTTTGTCATGATGAGCGGAGACGAATCATTGTGTGGTGGCCCTTCGACTCCGTTCAGGGTGACACTTATTTTCTGTAACTCATGTAGTTTACTAGTGCATGGTTATTAAAAAAACGGCGATCCTATTTGGATCGCCTGTTTTTTTGACCGCAATTACATCGGCAGCATGCCGCTGAACTGCAGCGCATGATCGCGCAGGGGTAGCACGAGTCTGCTGGTTGTGGTGCCGGAAGTAGCGGCTGGCTGTTCGCGGTTACGGTCGCGGATGACCAGCTCAAAATTGAAGTCTACATTCTTGGTAGCGGCGGCGATGGGCGTGATACCCAGCTTGTCCCAGTCGCCATGCAGGCGGGTGTAGCTGTTGACTACGGTGCCAATGGGCTTGTCGTCGACTTTGCCCAGATACTGGCCTACAATATTTGCAATCTGCATGGAGATATTGGTGACGGCCGCAAACGATGCGGTGTCTGCCACTACCGAAGAAAGTTTATCCACCAGCGATTTGTATTCCGCATCGTCTTTTACGTGCGTCATGATGTCGCCGGTTTCACGAAGGCTCTCTTTGCTTTTAATAACAGAGCACATCGTGTGCAATTGATTGGGAGCCTGGCTGGCGCCGTCTTTGTCCTCCCAATAAAAAATACTCTTGTTTACGGGCAGGAATTCATTTTTCCCGATACGGGGAAAAGCATTGAGATCCATAAGACCGGTGAGCTGGTTGGCTACATCGCTTATGACTATGGTGAGACAATAAAGTTTTGCATAGCCTGGAAATGGCCAGATGCGCAAGGTGCGATTATCGCGGATAAATGGCGGCAACATTCTCAGCTCAATGCCGGACACATCTACCGACGATGGTACCACACTCAATGCGCCGGCTTTGAGCTGGCTGTCGGTTTGGATTTGGGAGGTTTCTTCGTCTAAGAAATCTACTGACATAGTGATTGTTTTTGTTTTTTCTTGGTGATAAAATCGGGTTCTACGCCTGCTTATGCAGGCTTTCTTCATTTGCTTTCATCTCAACCGTTAACTAATGCAAAATGCATCGGGTCTTTACGGCCTACCCAGTTTTGTCCGCAGAAAATGCCATTTACCAGCATTGTTTCCAGGAATGCCTGCGACCATTTGCCTGCCGTTCCCAGCGGGTTTTCGGGAGCATTCATATCGATGGCTGCGCCCCAGCTGTGCACGGAAAGTGCGCTGTTGCTGCCACGTACGTAGCGGATGTTAAAGGCGCCATCAAACGATTTGATTTCATGATGTAGCCCTTTTGCTTCCAGCTCGTGAAAAGCGGCGGTGAGCTTCGGTTTAAAATCTTTGTGGATGTAGATGGCGGCCGCCGGAAACCAGGAGAATTCTTTCCTGATTTCCCAACGAGTCATCCATTTGTTTTCCCATCCCTGTGTGCGCGGATCGCCATAACGGCCATAGAGCAGGCGTTGTGCGTTTCCTGAAAATGCAGCGGAGGTATTGATAGGGTTTGTGTTCATAGCGGGTTTAATTTTATTGATCGTTAAAACTGACAGGGTTTTCAAGGGCTGTTTTTGCTTTCGTGAAATGGGGCAGCACAGGGATTACAGGTTACAATGTCATTCGTGAAAGGGTTTATAAAGGGTTTACAGGTGTTGGGTTTACAGTGTTTTCGTGATTGGTTGTTTATAGGTTTTGTTGAGCACTGTCAACTGTTATCGTTTTCATGATGTAAAGAAACAACAGGTGTGTGCAGTGTATTTGCAAGTTTTTTTGATAGTTGATAGTTACTCGTGTTTGTTATGCTGAGCGTTTGTTTAATAGTGCCACTGGCGTTGAAGCGTGCGACGCAAGGGAGCTTAATCAGGGCGTTTATGCTGGTTGCAAAAAGGGTATCAGAATATGTCTGCTTCGACTCCGCTCAGCATGACAAAGAGATCGCGAAATCAGGTTGCCACTTCGTCGTTCCTCCTCATCGCAATGACCATGTTTTTATATAGGCCAGGATGTGCGTGCTTCGACTCCGCTCAGCATGACAAAAGAGTTCCGCGAAATCAGGTTACCACTTCGTCGTTCCTCATCGCAATGATCTTGTTTTTATATAGGCCAGGATGTGCGTGCTTCGACCCGCTCAGCATGACAAAGAGTTCGCGAAATCAGGTTACCACTTCGTCGTTCCTCATCGCAATGATCTTGTTTTTATATAGGCCAGGATGTGCGTGCTTCGACCCGCTCAGCATGACAAAGAGTTCGCGAAATCAGGTTGCTACTTCGTCGTTTCTCCTCCTTTGGAGGAGCTAGAGGAGGCTAATTGTTGACCGTCCATTGTTTCTCTATCCGTTCGCTGAGATTATTGATGGCCTCTGTGAGGCGGGCATTGGTATCGCACTGACGGGCGATGGCTTCAATGTTTTGTTTTTCTACTGCAAACTGTCGATTAAAGATCTCTTCAAACTTTTTGTCGCTCTCTTTCTTGTCCGCTTCGCGCATGCGCTGTACCTGTTTCAGTTCTTTCATAAAATAATTGAGAAATAAAACCAGCACGGTGACGATCGTTAAATTTTCAGCAAGACCGCTGAGTACATCTGTATTCGTATTCATAGGCGGCTGCGGGTTTAAAACGGTGCGTCATTCTCTGTGTTGGATGAATTGCCCGACTTGCCGACCGATGCTGCTTTAGGCAGAAACGACATGCCGGTAACCGTGCTGATGATAATGAGCAACTGATCTGCGGCCGCTGTGAGCACATCTTTGGTAGCCTGATTAATAGCGAACAGGTTTTGCGATACCAGGAAATTTCCGGTGACGATTAATACGCCGAGTGCAATCATAGCTATGCGCAGCTTAATGAAGAATGCGGGTGAGCTGGTCTTCAGACGTTGAAAGAACTCGATGATAAATGACTTCATAGATTTGAGGGTTTAGGTTAATTAATAAACCAAAATTAAGGTCTGATGTTGCAGTGTATCTGCACGCTGAAAGAGGCTGAGGGTAGGGGATTGGTTGTGAATTATTCATAAATTAGCCGCTGCATTATCTGTTATGAAAAGAACGTTTTCCGCTTTATTACTGCTGGCTTGTTGTTTGGGGTTGCTGCTGTATGGCTGCAGAAAAAGTGCGCCGGTGCCGGGTCCGGGAAGCTTTGAGTACCGGTATAATGTGTTTTACAAGGATGGCATCAAATACTTTCATGAGTTTGCACACCCAAGTAATATTGTAATGCTGGGCACTTCGCTTACTTACTATGGCGACTGGTGTACGATGCTGCGACGTGCAGATGTGATGGCGCAGGGGATACAGGGCGATAATTCTTTTGGGTTTAAACATCGGATGAATCTGGTGTTTGATGTGCATCCTAGAATATGCTTTGTAGAAGTGGGGGCGAATGATGCGCGCAATGTATCGGCTACTACTTTTTATCTGGTGCGCAATAATATTAATGGCATCATCAACACACTGAAAGCGAAAGATGTGGTGCCGGTGCTTACAACTATTCCATACGGTATCAGCAATAGCGACAAACGGCGGATGTATAATACGAAGGTGTACATCATGAATGAACTGATCCGCGATATTGCGGCGCAGCAACGTATAAAGCTGATAGACCTGAATAAGATGTGTGCTGAGGGCCTGTCTTTAAAACCTGAATATGCATCGTGGGACGGAGGACATCTTTCTGCGAAAGGATTCAGACTTTGGGTGGATGCGGTGCAGGATTTGCTGTGGGAATATAAAATCTAAGTCAAAATTCAAAAGTCAAAACCTCAAAGTTTTTCGTGGTGTTGTAGAGACGTAGCATGCTACGTCTCTACGTGATGTGTGCGGTTGCTATTTATCAATTCGCAGTCATCTTAAAATACAGACATTCCAGCAGCACACCAATGCCAAACAAAAGCGCTGTTGCGAGTATTCTTTCCCAGCGGTTCAATTTCCTTAATCGTTTACGCAATAAGAATCAAAGCACAAGGTAGATGATCAGACAGGGTGCAACGGCGAGGATAGCTAAGGCAAATAGTCCGCTGTTATTGAATTCCTGTGCAAGAAGAAGCATTAGTGTTTTGTTTATCAGTATTTCAGGCCGTTTGTGCTAATTTATAAGTGGCACGTTGCTTGTGTCGCGTGCAAATTGCCGTCTTCAATTTCTCATAAAATTAACTTTTTTTGGAACCGATGTCTGCCGGCTTTATTTGGGCGAAATGTAGCGTGGCGGCGAATCAGACGCTGATTTTTGTAATAGTGACTTGCCTACATTCGGACTTCTAATAGATTCATTAACCCCCAAAATAAGGCATTATGGCTTTAGACAATCTTATCAGCGTATCATTTACGCCTCAGGAGCTCGACCAGATCGATAGCGCGCTCAGCACAATCACGAAAGTAATGGAAGACAAAGCAGTCAACCTTACGCCCGACCAGCGGCAGCAATATGGCCGCGTGCGCTATGCAATGGAAGTATGGATTCAGAAGGCAAACAGCTACATGGCACAAAACACGCAGCTTGTGCCCGGCTTTGTAGACTATGAAGAACACAAAAAAGATCTGGCGGCGCACAATGCCCTCAATCCGCGTATCGACAGAATGCAGACCGTATTGCAAATGCTGCTCGATACCAACCTGCTGCTTGGCACCGATCTGTACAACAACAGTCTGGCCTTTTATCGCAGCCTCAAGGCATCTACGCAGAGCAATGCCGCCGGCGCCTCTGCCATTTATCACGATCTGAAACAGCAGTTTCCTAATACTACCTTAAACCGGGTAGCGAAAGAAAAAGACAGTAATGCCAATTCCTGATCAACGATGGTAGTTTGCAAGAAAAGCGCGCCCGCCACATCTGTAGCAGGCGCGCTTTTTTTCACTTATTTTTCCTGAGCCATCGCTAAGTGTAGCGCCGCTGCCCTCAGAGGACTTCTTTAATACCCAACGATGACCTTTTAAATACTCGATGCCCACCAATTTAGTACCCGTAGCCTACTTTTCTAGTACCCATCGAGGACCTTTTTAGTACCCGGCGACTACTTCTTTAGTACCCAACGACTACCTTTTTAATACCCGGCGCCTACCTTTTTAATACCCAGGGATGACCAAATTAGTACCCGGCGATGACCATTTTAGTACCCGCCGGGTACTTCCGGAGTACCCCAAGGCTTGTAGGCTATTATCAAAGCAACGTAAATGCATTGTTTCTGACTTTTCGGGCGTGCCCCTCCGGGTCGTGCTATCCGCTGCAAGTCCTCGCTGCGCTGCGGGCTTTCCGCTGCTATCACTCACGCGGTTTCAGTTGACAGTTGACAATGGACAGTTGACAGTTAGCAGTGATGCCAATACCTGACGATTTTCATTTCTCCAGGCTGTAATAAAAAGTAACTATGTTTGCAGCTCCTAAATCATTACATAATGCATAAAATATTTTCACGGCAGCCCGTGCTATGGTGGGTATATCCGAAAGGATACCAACGCTGTAATGAGCGTAGGACACCTAACGCACGGGCTGCAGTATTTTCCTAAATCATTACATTATGGTACGTGTTACCGAAGACAAACTGATCATTGAGATCAAATCGGATTTTCCAGCGCTCCTGCTCCGCGATCTGCAAGAAAGCCTTTTGAGTGTACTCCAGCGCCGCAGCGACAGCTCCACGCCAGAGGCTATTGACGATGTCAACTGTCTGGAGCTCCTTAAAGCGCTCTTGCCAGAAACCGAGGCTTATGAACGTAGTTACGAAGCATAGTTATTCTAAAGAGAAATGTCCGGCGATGAGCCGGACATTTTTATGTGAACTAATTTATTTGAGTTGGACGATTCCAATTTGCAAACTGTTTGTTGAAGAGTGTCGCATCAATTTCCTAAAAAGTCCTGAACTGGGCGGGCTAATATTTTGTTTTTATTTTCTGAACGTGTCACATATACATCATTTGACAGGAGATGGCACAATAACTGGTAAATATTGTTAGAAAAGGGGTTTGACTCTATACGTCCAGGCAATACGATCGTGTAAGACCAAAAATTTTCTAAAATAATTTTTACTTCAGCACTTGTGACTTTTAAGTCGTTAAATATGGCTACGGTGGCATCAAATCCCTTTTGCTTATTCGCAATGATGGAAAAACTACCTTCGCCATTCTCATTTAATTCATAAGATGAATCGTCGTCGTGTGCTTGGTTATCTTTTGTAAAAAATAGCCAGAGCATGTTATCAATGGAGCTTTCTTTATCAACGACACATTTGGGCCAAATTTTTTTTATTTCGGATATCAAAATTGTTTCTAACTCAAAAAAAGATTTCTGAGAAAATAGAATGTAATCATAGCCGGTGATATTCATAGTTTTATCTTTTTGGTGGTATACCCGCTATTCTCCATGTTAGCGTAGCGCATGTCGAACTACAGATAGCTTGCGATTTATAATCGTACACAATACTCCGTAAAATACATTAAAACCAATATCGGCACACTGCAGCTTTAGGATTGATAAGGTTCGTGATTGGGGTGAATGCATCTTGTGTGCGTTACGTACTACATGCAAAAACGGCCAGCTAAAGCCACCCGTTTTGTGTTATTTGATTTGTTGATGATAATGTTTGAATAGTTGTGAGATGCGGACTAGAAATCTCCCCAATCCTGAGGACCGTACCAATCATCCATCAAATCCATCCATGTTTGATCTCCGGACCAATCCGAATTTAAATCAAAACCCATCACAGCATCGATAAATTCTTGAGGTGGGCGGTAGCCATGTTCAAGAATATAGTGTATGATCAAAGAAGGGGCCGCAAATGTTTTTGCTTGGTCATTGTTGGGAACCCATATTTCGGCATGGCCTAGTATACGATGTTTGCCTTCTTGTAAATAGACCCACCCTCTTTCGGGCGGACAAAAACCACATAAATGCACTCCTCTTGTCAGACACGTGGCTTCTCTGTCGTGTAGAGCTATTAATTTTTTTACGACTTTCTCATCTACTTCTCCTTTTTCATAATCGTGTTCTGGTTCTAACCAACCAATATGTAGTACGCGGCCTTTCGTATTTTTGTATTCTGTAAAATCTTTAAAAAACATATGTTCAAATTTAACGTTTATTCCCGCTGTTCGCCATGTTAGCGTAGCGCATGGAGAACTATAAATAGCATGCGATTTATAATCGCACACAATACTCCGTAAAATATATAAAACCAATATCGGTACACTGCAGCTTCAAGATTGATAAGGCTCATGATTGGAGTGAATGCACCTTGTGTGGGCGTTACATACTACATGCAAAAACGGGTAGCTTTCGCCACCCGTTTTGTGTTATTCGATTTGTTGTTGACAATGATTGAACTGCTAGCGAGATATGGATTGGAAATCCGTTTTGTCTGGTCGTACCTTAATCAAAAAGAGAGTTTTTAAGATTAAATCTATGGTGCAGCAACTATTAATTGTTGTTTTCTAGAAGAACAATAAATCCTAACTTTTCTAATTTTTCTAGAAGTTCAGGCAGTTCTTTCTCAGAAATATCACATGAAATATCTTTCATAGAATGGAACATATCTCGTAGAACTCCAACAGTTTTAAATTCCATAATGCTATGTTCTCTAATTTTATCTAGAGCGAGTAAAATGTGATTGTTTTTATTTTCGATATAGGGAATTTTAATCTTTATCATTGTTTAATTTTTTGCGAATTTACTTCTGTATTTAGTCCCGCTGTTCTCCATGTTAGCGTAGCGCATGGCGAACTACAGATAGCTTGTGATTTATCATCGCAGACAATACTCCGTAAAATACATCAAAACCATATAGACACACTGCAGTTTCAAGATTGATAAGGTTCGTGATTGGGGTGAATGCATCTTGTGTGCGTTACGTACTACATGCAAAAACGGGCAGCTAAAGCCACCCGTTTTGTGTTATTTGATTTGTTGTTGGTAATGTTTGAATAGTTGTGAGACGTGGATTGAAATCCGATTCATCGGCTTCGACATGCGCTGTGCTAACATGTCGAAGAGCGGAATTTTTGATAGGTTTGAAAAGAAAAATATTCGCTGTGTACTTTGCCGGACATTTCTTCTTTTGCCTATTGCTTGAATTTAATTAAATAAAAAGAGTATTTTTTTCAGCATTGATGTAAAATTTTCGTTCGCGTTATTTGTTGTAATAATGCCTTTTTCTCTTTTTAAAAGCAAACTTTCATTATTCGCGAGTAAAACTGCATCTGCCTCGCATTGAATAAGCAGGAATTGTACAATTTTCAGAATACAAAAAAGAGATTTGTTATAGTCAAAGAATTTATCTGTTCGGAATGAAATTTCAGTGCATTTCCCCCATGTATAATCAATATTTTTTTCATTTGCTTCGTATTCGAAATGATTGACTTCTTTCGTTTTTATCCCGATAAGAATACCGCAATCGTTGTATAGGTCGTATTTTTCATTTGGACTTTTCTGGTAACTAATTTTGTTTTCCGTCAAAAAAAGCTCCAATGATGATTTAATTTCGAAATGACCGTTTACATAAAAGTTGTATGAGATCGCCATAATGGTGGTTTTAGATATAATAAATTATTCTGGTTGTCTAAAATTATTACTTCTTTTAGTCCTTTAATTGGATAGTTTTTAAATTGAAGTTGCAATTTACCTAAATCTCCACTCCAATATTTTAAATTCAAAAATATTCGATCGGCTTGTCCCTCGGTTACCTTATCGGCGGCTTCAGTCCAAATCCCACGTATAGACTTGTTGCTATTATAAGGAGAATAGCAATCAAAAATTAACCCTTCTATTTTATAATCTGGGTTTTTATTAGAATTTGGTACCGCTGGATTTTGTTCTATCGAATATCCTGTTTGTGCTAATGCATCAGCTCCTTCATTTTCTCGCTGCAGTGAGGTTTTGTGTGAGGGTTGCATTTCGTCTCGTATTATTGTTCTTTTCCCACTAGGAGCGGCATCCGTGGAGGGTATATTAGACGGTAGAGTGAATTTCTCTGTGATAGGTGAAGGACCTTCCGTTGTCTGAATAATTTGCGTTCTTTCTGGCATTACCGGCCGATCGGCGTGCAGTGCAACACCTGCTTGCGCTGCATTATCAACCTGCTGTCCAATAAAAGCCCCCTTGTCACCCTGTATCGCATATCCTAGGGACCCAAAAAAGCCTCCAGCAATCGCTTCGCCAAGTCTATCATAATATTCCGTATTGATTGCATTCACTGCAATTTGCACATCTTTTGCGGGCCCGATATGACCATTACCATAAACGTCACTGCTTAATACTTGTTGCTCTGGGTAGCCAATATTTTGATCATTCCCTAGTGCCGCCATTGTTTCCTTTAGTTGTTTTTTTTGTGCAACAGATGCCACTGGTAATTCAATCGGGTTTTCGTATGAACCCAAACCATTTGCAAAGCCCGCGTGAGCATGAAATGTGTCTGGTGTAGAGGCCGGTGCGGCCATCGGCGCATGCCATTCCTCTTTTCCATCATTCTGTGTTCCCGTACTATCCGTATTCATAACCGGATTACAAGTACAATACTGATACGCACTCCATCCGCTATACTTCCCTTCCAGCGGATCCACGGCACACCATCTACCCAACCACGGAATATAATACCGTGCGCCATGATAGTACAAGCCAGATTCATCATCGCGTTCTTTGCCCGTAAAACGATAACGCTTCGCAACAGCTTTGATTGTATCACTCATTGCCTGATAAGCAGTAGTGCCATAAGGATGATACTCTTCGTAAGAAATAATCTCTGCTTCGTCATCGAGCTCTAAAGTCGCAGAACCCAGATGATTGCTGTATACATAACGTTGCAGGAAGTCTGGCGTGTTATTATCAATGATAGAAGTACCGGTAGTACGTCGTTCCAATAATGCAATACGACCTGCATCATCGGCGATGTGTATCGTGATGCGCTCGATGGTGATCTTGCCTGTCGCTGTGTCTATTTTACGATAGCGTTCAAAACCGCCGAGGTATAGACGTTCCTCTGTGAAATTAGTATTCACGGTGTACTTACGGATCCGTTGGCCGCCGCTATATTGGTAGTAAGCCTCCCCCTGACCCCCTCCAAAGGAGGCGGAAATGTGGCGCAGCTCATTGAGCAGGTTATAATCCATGACTGGCAGATGCGGCATGGTAATCATATTGCCACGTGTATCGTAAGTGTAAGGATAGCTGGTGGATAGGGTGCCATTACCCGCTGTTGTGCTTTGCAGTCGGTTTGTTCCCGTTGTGTATGTGTAGTCTCGGGTATAACTGCCAGTCGTGCCTGCACAGTGTTTCAGCTTCATGATATTGCCCACGGCGTCGTAGCAATAATGCTGTGTGTAGTTGCGCAGTGCCAGCGGATTATTGGACGATGGAGTGCTATCAATATCACTAACATTGTCTGCGGTTGGAAACGATGGCGTATTTGTTTGCTCGCGTCCTTTTGCTTTAATCAATCGGTACAAGGCATCATAAGTAAAATCCTGATCTGCGGAAACTAAGGAGTTATCGAAAAAGACGGTTTTCTGTGCATTATCACGGATATAGGTGATATTGCCAACTGCATCGTAAGCGTAATTGAGATCCTGCAAAATATTATTATTAACGAGACCAATCGTCAATAATCTTGTAAGCCTGTAGGTCAGCGGATCGTAAACGTATGATGTTTTGGTGTTGTTGCCATACCAGATGGATTGTCTCTGTCCTTTGGCATCGTAATGGATGTCCTGTACATGCGTGATGGCAGACATTTCTGCTACTTCTTTTACCGAAACCGTTTTCAGTTGTCCGGATTTATCATAGGTATGATAAGTGATATTACCACCGGCATCGCTTTGTGAAAGTACTTGTCCGAGCGCATTGTAGACGATGGAAGAACTGAAGACTTCGTTGCTGAGTGTTGGTGCAGTCGTGTCCCAGGTGACATCACTGAGTGCTGCATCCGCCAGAAATTGCTGTTGCGCGCTTACTGGCATGCCTTTGAAATCATAAGCGGGAACGGTTTTCAGTCCGCTGCCATCTTTGTGCGAGATCAGTTGCCCGCGTAGGTTGTGGTCTACATCGTAAGTGCCGCCGTTAAAGCCTTCACCATAGGTAGAAATTTCTAATGATGATGGCACGCTGCCAATCATTATTTCTTTACTGACCGGACGGCGTAATCCATCGTAAGTAAAATGGAATTCATTGCCGGCTGCATCCCAGCTGTAGAGCGGCGCGCCTGCAACATCTACTAGTGATACCTGTGTACCACCATCAATGCTTTGCTGCCAGCATGCAGCTTTCAGATAGTTATAACGATACTGCAGTTGCTTGCGCTTCAATCCATCAGTCACCGAAATCTTATTGTCAATGATATCGAGCGTTACGTAACTGTGGATATCCATCACCCCTCCTCCGGGGGAGGCCACTGTATAAAATGGTCGCGCTAGTGAATCAAGGTACATGATCGTTGGCGTGTTGTAATGCACTGCTGCTTTGGCTGCTGCGTTCTTTTTAGCTATTATGGCTTTGTCGGCGGTTGAAAGACTGGTACCGGTAGGTGTAACTAAAGCCTGTATGGTTGCGTACCAATCGCTGTCGAGAACGGTATCATTGCTGTCATAAACGGTCTGGTCCCAACTGGTCCATTCTGTTTTGCTGAAGGTCCCATCCGGCATTACTGTTTTATAAGCACGGCCCAATGGATCATAATAGATCTTCGGAGAAACCGCGCCGCCGATCACGCCGCCCGAAGAAGGCAGGGCAGCTTGTTCTGCGGTATCGTAGGCGCCGGTGAGACTGAAATAAGGCTCATACTGCATGACGGCATTGCCTTTGTTGTTGTAGACGGTTTTGCCGGAACCAATCCAGCCTTCGTTAATAGTTATGCTGCCTTCTTCGACTTCGCTCAGAATGACACCAGTAGCGCTCAGGATGACAGAGGAGGGGAGATCAGCCTGTACTTTGTGCATGGCGGCACGACCAAAACCATCGGTGTAAGAAATACGGATCGGTACTTTGGTGTCGAGATTATTGGCTTGTTCATAGATATAATGCTCTTCGCGGGCAATCATTGCTACGCGTGCGGGCAATAAGTTTCCTGCTGCATCTTTGGCACCGAGCTGATAAATACAACGCCAGCTGGCACGTTGGAGTAATGCTTTTGCATAGGTGTCGATAGCTGCGGGCGTATTGGTATCTACTGCCTCCCAGAATTCGCTTTGTGCAGTAAGATCATCATCGCTGTCAGCAATAAGCATATCACCGGTGTTATTGATCAAGAGACTGTCGCCTTGTGTGTGATCTGGAACGCTCACTTTACCCATGATTGCCGTTGCCACTGGTAAACCTAACGGATCATAACAAATCATCTGATGATTTTCGTTTTCGTCAATCATCTCGGTTGGTTGCAGCAGCGTCCAGTCGTACACTACACTGCGGGTATTGCCAGGCGTGTTGGTATTGATGTCTGGTGTTGTTACTGTTTCCGGCAGCAGGTAATAGTCATTCACATAAGTGATGGTTGTTTCGCCACCCCAGGGATCGATGAAAGAGACTGGGGTATAAAAACGATCTTTTGCACTGATGAAATTTGCTTTTCCGGAAGCGATCCACCAGCGGTTTTCTTCGGGATTAGTGCCTGTTGTCAGCGTGGCGAACGGAGTGTTTGTTGTTTGCTGGTATTTGCCTTCTGTCAGCATCGCCGATGTCACTTTGCTATCAAAGCAATTATCGATCATTGCCTGGCTGTCATATGCTAATGTGTATTGCTGTGCAGGAATAGCCAGCGATTCCATAGTGCCGAAGGTCAACGGCGTCATGGCATCAGCGTCAGCTGCGAATACCGTACGACTACAGCTCAGTAATATTTTTACAGTAGTTGCATCATTGATCGCGTTGACTGCATCCGCAAAAGAAAGAACCTCGGAAGTACTGGTGCCAGCGGGTAGCGTGGCTTCGTAACTGCTGCCTTCGTATGGAACGCGCAGATGATAGGCGAGCGATGGCGTGTTGTCGTCAGTTACAATAGCATCGTTAGTGTACTTAGCATCCGTAAGCACTATATGCATTTTTTGTTGCTCGGTTGCTACTACATCAGGCATACCTGTTGTGTCCTTACGACCATATACAATCGCTGCACTTTCCAATACATTCCCATATTCATCTACCGAGAGTGTGAGACTATGTTGCACACGCGGATCAGCAGCATCGCGTTCGCAGCTCCAGGCAAGACTTTGCTGCTGGTAGCTCAGGAAGGAGGCATAACGATTGCCCGCTAAAGGTTGTACGGTTTTTGTGGCATAAGAAGTACTAGTAATGGTGTAAGGAATCGATTCTTTATCCGTTCCATCCAGCGCATATACTTCTTGCCGGAGCGGTGAGCCTTTGAGTGAACGATGCGCCTCGCGTAGCTCCTGTGGATTCAGACCAACAGGTTGCTCTAGAGTATTCGGCAACACTACGTCACCATCTAAGGCGAAATATTCGGTAGCATAAGCATCCAGCAAGGTGCGTTCACGGATCCACGCACCGGTGTGATACCAGGTTTTTGTAAATACAGGTGATTGATCTAGCGAGTTGCCGGCCCCTGAAGAGGTGACTGCTACTGCGCTATCAATATCTGTTGTATCAACCCGTCCGAAGCCGCGAAACTCGCGTTCTTCATGATCGTAATAGCCGTGGTGGTAGCTGTAAGATTGCGTGTACGAAGTTTCACTTACCGCATCGGTAGTCGTTACTTTTTGCAGACACTGTACAGGGAACGGCAGACGGGTGGCCCATGGCGTGTTGTTGACTTTGTCTTCGAGATAGTACATCGCGGAGCTTTTGTATTGCAGCGATATGGTTTTACCCATATTGTTGCGATAGCTCTTCAGGATATACGGTTTGATACCGCCCATCAGATCGACATAGCGTATTGGCGCGGATGCATGTTGTGGTAGCGGGGAGCTCCATACAATGCTGCCCGTGCCATTACCCAGAAAATCGAGTACTGCAAATTTTGAATAAGGTTCTACCGAAGGCAGCGAACTGATTTCTTGTCCGGTGCTCCAGCCATTACCCGCCAGGTTGATCCAGGCAGTGGCGCTGTTGTGACTGAGATAAATAATATCGGCGGCGCCTGTACCGCTGATGTCGCAGAGCTGCAGATAGATTGGGTTAAACAAATCCGGATTGGCGAAACGAGGTGCGTTTGCCATTGTTACCTTCGCGCCGAAACGACCATAGCCCATATTTGGCCAGTAGCAGATCTCGCCGTTTTTGATGCGCACAATATCGGTCATGCCATCGCCATTCATATCGGCGAGGAAAATGCTTTGCACATTATCGTTGAGCACTAAGCGCGGACCTTTTTCTTCATCAAATGCGGCGCTTGATTGTCCACCTGTAATGATGCCATCAGTACCTTCGTTTTTGTACCAGGTCCAGACACGATCTTCTGTGAGCAGCAGATCGGCACGACCATCACCATCCAGGTCCAGCATTTTGGTAAATGGACTGTTCCAATCAATATTGATATTGTTTTTGAAACTGCGGAACGAAAGCCATTGCTGATCATCATTCAGTTCAAAATAACCGGGCATATGGGTGCTGCGTGATACCAACTGACGGCGACCATCAGCGTCGAGATCCTGCCATTGTAGTTCTGTGCCAAGACCGGCTATAGAAGGTTTTCGAGCGATCTGTACCGCTGGCGCAAAATGACCATTGCCGAGGTTAGATTTATAAAACCAACTGCCATTTTGCTCGGAAAGAATACCCGGCAATCCTTCGCCCCAGAGATCCGTCCACTGGTAATTGCCGGTAAGGCCCTGTGGTGCATTGGCAAAATCTTTGGCCGTTACCGATTGCATGTTTTTATTCCATTGCAGCGGCTGGTAATCCATTTCCATAGCTGGTAAAGACTTACGGAGCGGACCGCTGGCAGTTTGCTGATAACCGGTTTGACTGATTTTGGTGATCATATCTGCTTCCTGCAGATCGGTGTTGCCATCGTGCAGATAAGTGAGATCGAGCGAGCGTACTAAAGTAGGTATTGGGTTGTGGGCCGCATCTTCCGCCAGTTCGTTGATGATATGAAACATCAATACCCGGCGGCATTTGCGATAAGTGCGGATTTCGAAGCCGGCATGAAAATCAGAAAACGGATCATTGCGTAATGACCAGCTTGTATCTGGTTCCAGTCCTGAGACATCAGATGTATGATCACCATAATCCAGTACTGCTTCCATGAGGTAGGTAAAATCTTCAGGGAGCGTGGGCTCATACATTTGCTGTATTTCCGTTTCGTCGATCAGAAAAGGAACCCTATTGCAATAGCGGATGTGTTTCAGATAAGTGTTCGTGCAGAGTGCATTACTGTTCATTCGATTTCGTTCATAAACGGCCATGGGCACATTTTCGAAGTCTTCCTGCTTGTAGGCAAAAGTCTGCACATTGCCTTTATTGTCGATCGTAATTTCCGGCAGCCATTTATAGATACGACCCGCATCAGCAGGATCCGCGATACGCGCGCTTGCCGAAAGACCATACCAGGTTGTGATATTGTCTTTGGTGGTAACACGCCACCATTTATCGGCAGAACCCATGTCGCCGATCAGTTCAATGCGCGCAAACAGTCCTTCGATACGAGGGATATAACGGCGCACGGAATATTTTACGACGCCATCAACGGAGATATAATTTTCATGCGGCAAGCCCTGGCCATCCAGCCAAGGCACCAGATCTTCGGCGCCCGCGAGCAGGAATACATCGCTTTCGCCCGCGTCATCATACAGCGGTAGTTTTTTATCGGTACGACGTTGGATAGCAGGAAGACTTAGTCCCCAACCGAGACCGAATTCACTGTTGCCACCACCAGAGCTATAGGAAAGTGACAAGGCGGGTGTAAAGCCACCACGGCCGGGAGACAGCGGCAGACCTACTTGCAATCCGGCAGTACCATTGATTGCATTGACGGAAAATTTTTCATCAATGCCTTTGAGTGCACCGCCACCTTTAGGTAGCGAGATCGTTGGCGCCTGGGATTGGTAGTAGGGGCTGTCGTCTTTTTTTTGCTGCGGTTGATTCGTGTAGCGGTCGAGTGGATTGCTTTGCCCACTGCCGTTTCCATTCGTGTTAGAGGGTTGCATTTTTTATATGATTTAGAGTTTTTAGAAATAGGGTACAAAAAACCACCGCCCCCTTAAGGCACAGTGGTTGTGTTTTTGTGACAGGGTTTACATTCAAAATGAATCAAAGAAGTAAAGAAACAATGCACGCGTGCAGCTTATTTGCAAGAGAGCGAAATGATCTTTGAATGCAAGAGTGAGATTTAAAATCCCGCTCTGTATATTTATTTCTGTGCAAAGACGGAACTAAGATTGTGGAATGTTTTCTTGGGTAATGATAGATTCAATTATCAAATCATACATCGGTAAGATTGGCTGATAAAGGCCCTTGCCGATCATGCTTACAAAGAAATCCAATTGACCCGCGTAGCCGGGTTTCAATGATCCATGTTCATCTTTTGCCTCAGAGGATGGCACTAATGACACCGTTTGCGTATTAATGAAGTTTTGGTTTGTGATAATAATTGATTCATTTCTTACAAAAATCCACTCTGTTAATCCCGAAGGTTGTATCTGCACAGAATACATGCAGGTAATTTGACGGCCATGTTGTAACTCCGTAAAATTGGGCACTGTCATTATAGCGCGAAATTTATTGGCGCCTTCCTGCCATTCAATGCCTGGTAACAGGCCATTAGCGGTTTCTATGAAAGCTCCGTTTTCTAAATTGTAGTATTTCATTTTTTAAATTTTAGTGGATAATCGATTTTGAATTTTTATTTAGTATTTGATTTTTAAATCGCCGTTTGAGGTACGGTACATCTGATCTGCCTCAAGTGAGGATGCTTGTGTATTGTCATCGTATACAGGCAGGTTTTTTAGGACGACCTTGCCATTATTAACCAGTATCGCGTAGAGATTTGCGCTTGAATCGCTCGCTTGCATGTCTACATAAACGCCGTAAGCGCGTTGGTTAACCACGTTGCCAATAACTTTCAGGCCATAATAACCATTATAATAGGGAACATCACTTTGGGTGGCGGTCATATTGGCTGCAAATACCGCGTTGCTGTGCGTTTCGCCATTGCGCATACCGGTCAGGTTTCCTTGGTAGATATCGCCATAGGAGTAGTCTGTGCTGAGATTAACAATACATCCCACATTGGCAGCATCTGCATATAGCACACCACCAAGATTGCCGCCAGTACTACAATAAAATGCGTAGCCGTTATAGTTCAGCCTCACGCCTCCTGTCCAATGCGCGGAAAAAGTATTCACATTACCTTGGTTGACTTTGAAATCGGCAGCTTGGGGCGCGTCGTATTGGTTTTGTATATAGTAATTTGATCCGCTTGTCGGCGCTGTGTCGATTGGATCGTCTTTGTGCACATAACTATCCATCCAGTCGTGGAAGTCGTCTTCTGTAGGCTTTGCGCCATTGATGAATATTTGTTCGAGTTCTGCTCGTGTTTTATTTGACATAAAAAAGGGTTTAGGATCCATGAGCAGGGTAGGAGCGGATTTACGGATCCGCTCTTATTACCTGTCATAGAATTGGTGAAAGAATTAGCTAACAATAAAGTCTTTGGAAATGATCCAATGGCTGATGCCGGATGGGCCACCACCAGTGCCGGAAGTATCCTCGCCTATTGTATAATTCAGGATCAGATAGAGATCGTTGGCTACGGTATCCATGTTTACCGCTTTATCTTGACTGTCGACCAGACGCATACCGATGATTGCTCCGGGTAGCGTTACCTTCAAGTCTGGAGCGGTTGTGAAGTAACCAGGTGTGTCAGGATTAAGGCCTACTTCTATATATTTTGTTTCATTCGGGGTTGTCGTCTTATCTATATAGAAGAGTTGTATCTTATAAGAGGCGCTTGCTGCATCTTTTGCCGTAAAGCCAAATGAAAGATTAGCCACAGTAATATCATTTTCTTCGCAGAAATAAGGGAACATATTGTGTCCGACGCTGAAAGACATTGTTTCTGTACCATTGTTGTTCACATAAGAATTCCACGCAGTATTGAATTCACGTTTCATATCGAAGAGGCGCGGAATAACCGGATTCGCTAACGATGCGACCAGCTTTTGAACAGATTCAGTCGCCAGCTTTTTCAGTGTGCTGCCACTATCTAATGCTGTGTATTTGATATGCAGGATAACATCAGAAATGGAATCGTAGTCAAACTGAGCATAGACTGCCGGTAGTTCGATGTTCCAGGTACTGATGGCGCCTGTGCCTTCAAACGGTAAGTAGCGTTCATCACGGAAGCTGAACTCAAACATGCCTGCATCATTTTGTGCGCTGCTGGTTGCGATCGACTGAATGTTTCCGTATTGAGTAGCGAAACGAAGATCAGATGTCGCTTCTTCATATTGTTCATTTACCAGTGTCGCATTTTTGCGATACTTGCTTTTCGTCTGAGAGAGCTTACAGCTAACCGTTGTATACGGGCCGGCCACACAAGGGATAGAAATGCTTACTGATTTGATACGGCGCATATAATGACCTGGATAGTCCATGTCGAATAGCCATTCCTGAAGATCAATGCTGCAAGACTTGCCAGATTTGAGATCAATCAGTTGATCCGGTGCAAACATTGCAAGCGATACATGTTTCGTTAATTCCAACTGACGTTTGTTTTTCTCCAGATATGAAGTTTCCATACGCTTGATATCATAGATCAGTTGTTCACCGGCAAGCAATCCTTTTTTCAGATTGTCCCAATAACCAGCCTGAATGAAGCCTGTTCCTTCAATGCCGAGTTCGTATTGGTAGCAACGTTCTGCACGTTTGGCGATATCACATGCCAGTTTGTAAGCCTGGAAGTAAGAGAAGGAAATCTGGCCAATCATCCAATCATAGAGATCTTCGTTGGTGTATTTTTCTCTCATCGCCACATCCATATCTTTTGCGTTTTGCAATTGCAGCTGATGGTTGCGGAGTTCTACAGAAGCCATTGCCTGGCGGATTTGCGCAGCAATGATTTGTTGATTCAGCTGCGTGATTTCTTTTTCAGCGACCTTCAATTGTAAACTCCAGTCTGCGGCACGGCGTTTGTATCCGGCATTGATGCCTGCCATGGTGCCGATGGTGCCGGTAATCTCTGCCAGTGCTTTTTGTGCTGCGGCTCCTTTAGCGGAACTTTCTGAAAACTTACTACCGCCGGTTTGAGCACCAGCAGAAAATGCACCTAACGTAAATTCAGGGACAAGCTGCAAGCCAGCAGCTAATGCTTGAATACCTCCGGTAACAAGGGTGATAGGAATAGTTGCTCCAATACTTCCCAGTTGTAGCTCTTCCTGTCCACTCAAGCCGCCATCAATTAATTGGCTGTAATAGTCTCTACGTTGCGTTGCGGAAGAGAGCTGCGTATTCAGCGCGTCAATTTGTGCACCTGCTTCGTCTACTTGTTTTTCCTTCAGTTCTGTTACTGCATCGAGTACAGACATTTCCTGGCTGCTGCGGAGTAATGCTAATGATTCAGCATCTTTCTTTTCCAGTGCGGAGAGCAATTGGCTCCCTAAGCCTTTTACTTCTTGTGCCAGTTCGGTTGCTTTCTGCGAAAGCACATTAAAGCGATAGTTTGGCAATGGTGCGTTGATGCCTGAAATCACATCAGCCAGATTCAGACCAGATGCTGCTGCTTTAACGAGCAGTGCAGGATCAATTGGCGGATCGAATAATGCGAGTTCGCGTTCTACACCATCAATATTCTGACAGTTGCGGATTTTGAATAAGCGGTCTGCGATCGTATCCCAGTACTGATCCATCATGTCGTTGGATGGGAGACAGAAATAGTACATGCTGTCGTTAGATAGTTGGCTGCTGGTGCTGCTCGGTACGCCGGTACCTGTGGTGCCAGATGCCTGCATCACACTTTCAATTTTTACCAATGCCTCTGCAAAAGCATTAAATGTGCCATCTGTTGATAACGTGGCATAGGTATACAGTTTTGATTTTGCCCGTGCCGGAATTTTATCCGGACGACGGCCCAATAGCTGCGCAGCGAGTACGTAGAGCAATGTTGCTTCGTTGATGTTTTCACGCGTATCGGTACTAAACAGATTATCACCCCAGGCAATCAGATTATCCAGGTATTTCATCACCGTATTCTTCATGTAGGCAGAAGGACGGGTACGCGCAACCAGATGTGGTTTGAATGGATCATTTGCCCAGTTGTCTACAGCTTTTTGCAGATTAGTATCGCCCATTATGTCTGCAATACTAGGTGTCTGTGTTGCAATATCAACAAACGGCTGGAAGTTCCAGAAATCGGTTACTGAATGTGGTGTTGCAGCCGTTGGATTGAAGACGTATTGATACCAGGTACGGGCATCTTCAAATTGCTGGTTCTGGCAAAGCTTATTCGCAATCAGCATCGGGATATGATAGAACAATTCCCAGTTATAGCCGGCATAGGCGCCATCTGATGAGAAGTCTACATTGTTGACTGGATAATTTGTGTCCACATTTGACGTAGGGGAGTATTTACTTTTGAAATTGATAGTATCTAAAATGCCACTGATAAAAATCTTATCCAGTAAAGCATCCACGCCACCAGCGGAGAATGTCTCCATAAAATCGTCCACATTATCATGATGGAAATTGTGGAAGCGGTAGCTCGTAGCATAAATGTTTCCATCGGTAAAAGAAACAGGTGTAGTCTGCCATGCATTTGCATCATATCCTGTTTGGAATCCTCCATTGGGACGGCCAACAGTAAAAGTTCCTCTGCCGGTAAAAGGTGTTTTGGTAGGCGTTATAAAATCTGTACTTTCTGTGTTGTCGGAAATGACACCAGTTAAAGCTTTAGTTATTTTTTCTACAAAGAAGGTGTTTTTGAAATCCTTGTAGAAGAAATATGGGATGTTAATTGCAGTACCTTCTGTATAGCCCTGCGGTACAATGCGAGGAAACACGAGAGATTTGTTACCTATAGGGTCGGTTGTCCAGTTTGGAGTGCCTGTGAGTAGCGGAGTGTTCCCGTTTGGATAATGGTTGTAGCCAGAGTTGGTATAATTGTAACTTGTACCATCTATTTGGTACCCATTTCTTAAAAGCCCTTTTGCATTATCAAAACCATAATAAATGCATTGCGCAGGAGTATTGATCTGCGATGCCAGCACGCCATTAAACTTAACAGTAAAGGAGCCATTGAGACCGTAAACGTCGAGATAGTTTCCAGCAAGAGCCTGATTGTCCGTCATGCTTTTTAGTTGTTTCAAGGCACTGGTAAACTCTTTGTCGCCCAGCGTTTGCACCTTTATCTTAGTAATATTCCCCGAAATATTTTTGTGAGAAATGGTACCATCAGGCGGATAGGCAATATTGATTAAGGTATCGTGGAGACTCTGTCCAGAACGGCTTACCACAAGTTCGTTTACATTGAACTTTAATTGACCATCATTATCGATATTACAGTAGAAGTGCAGTCGATCTTTTTTCACTCGATCGAGTGAGCCTGCCAGAAACCAACCACGGGGATATTTGTCGAAGAATGCCCCAAAATATTCCACATGCGCCCAACTAACTGGATCTTCTTCAGTAATCGTATTTGAATACCAGGATTGTTTGCCAATCTGCTGCGCGGTCCAGGTTCCGTTTTTATATTCGGTCCAGGCCAGGTCTACTTTCCAGCGTACGTCGTCTGGTTTTACAAACGGTTCGTTGGAGCGTATATTAGTAGCCGTTTGTTGAATAACATCTTTAGTAAATACCAGCCAGTAAAAACGCAGACGGTTGCGCCATACTACCGGAACAAAGTGCTCACTGTCGATCTGCACATTCATTTTCTCCCATGCAGTCCACATATTAGTAGCATACTTTCTGTAGTAATATATATGCGGCGCAGATTTGGTACGTCCGAAAACGTGCACCACGTCTGTATTGCTTGGTGTTTTCTCCTGATACAGACCTACAATGTCCAGGTGAGCGACTTCGTCTAGTCGTTCCAGATAAGTAGCATATGCAGTTTCTACCACATCTGCTGTTACATCATTTTGTTTCAGGTTTTTTTCCAGCTCCAGGAAGAACGGTGATTTATCATCGCGCAATTCTGGTTCAATCCAGTTTTCAGGATAGAGGAAAATTTTACGGTTGGCTTCCCATACGCGATACAGTTTGCGCCATGTATTCCATTGGCGGGTATCGTCTTTGTCCATAGCGTAAGATGGTTCCAGACCAAGCAGAATGCGCTCGATGAATAGCTGAATGGTATTGATGGCAAGCAGAATGCGGGTTGTAGGCATGCATGGTGTCATCTCTACATCTACCATGATTGTTTCGTAGATATCATTATCAGTAAGCCATTTGCTTTCGTAGCCACTTACCGGGTAAGCGAGCAGGTAGGCAACCATTGCATCGCGACGCTCGATACGCAGCATATCGTTTACAGGTTTGATCACGTTCAGCCAGTCGTTATCGTTGTACTGTGATTTTACCAGCTGCATCACTACTGATGCCGTGCTTTGGGTGTCTGCGGTTAAAACGCTACTGGTAGCTGCCCCCAGCGTTTTCATGCTTGCTGGCAGCAAAGATTGCATTTCCAGACAGTCGATGATGCGGAGGTATGTAAGCGGTGACCAGTAAGTGTCGATGCTAAAGGCAATTTGCAACAGGCCATTGTCGGAAGCCAAACCACCCAGCAATGCCGTGATATCATCGTGGTTTGTTTTAAATGCTTTCACGATTGCAGCGATCGCTTTTTGCTTATCAACCGTAGGGTCAGGAAGCGGTTGCGCAGACAATGGGTTAATGGAAGGGCCTGTTGGAGGAGGTACCGGGCTAAACCGAGCTGCCAGTCCATCGAACAGTACATAAGCACCGTCGCCAAGGAATGCACGTACATGCATCCAATAGATCAGGTTGAGGACAGTAATAAACGAAGCGTCAGCGACCGTTGGCAAAGTCGTTTGTGCTGTTCTTACCGGGAGCTTTGATAATACCGGAATGGATGGAATCGCCAGCGGTGTTTCGGTAGCCGCGATGTTCGGATTCGCCCATAAGCGAACGATGTCATTTTTACCGAGACCAAACTTGTTGATCATGATTGACGCCTTGTGCAGTTGCAGCACAATCTTAAACTGGTTGTCAAAAGCATGATTAGCATCCCAACGAACGATAGTGTCGCTACCTCTTAAAAATGTTGCGTTTAACAGTATATCATATGCGCTAGTACCACTATCAAAGCCAACACAGCTGTCAAACAAAACTTGTGCACAATCTTCGCTTATCTTAAATTCTTTGGCAAAGAAGCTAACCGCAGCCGGTTTGAGAATCGTTTCGCTGATGTACGTTGTCAGGCAATTGAACAGATAGTCGCGACGGGCAATTGTTGTCGGTGCGTTTTCAAGATCACTTTCCGAAGGAATCAAAAAATTCAAATCGCCGGTGATCAGTGTTTTTACATCTGCTGAAAAAGGATCGGTTGTATCTTCAATTGCGGTGATCAGCAGTTGCGCATTTCCTGCGTCTGTGACAGATGCCAGGATGTCCTGAAGGATGATGCTTCCGGTATCTTCTGTTTTGTCGTAATCCGGATACATTTTCTTCGCCAGTGCTGCACGATAAGATGTCAGTGTATTTACCAGTGAGTTCTGCACAGTATCGTCCGCAATAGTATCTGCGATATTGTCTCGCAGTAAATATTCTACGTCAGCGAGTGAAAAACGTGCATCTTTCAGCAAACGTGCAAAAGCAATGTACTGGATAGTTGTCAATGGATTACTGAACGGTGCCTGCAACGTTGTTTGCGTCGTATCCATCGGATTGCCAAATGACGGAAGCGATGTGATATTGCCGAAGTAATTCGTGATAGAACCGGTGCCCACGAAATTGGTGCCGGATAACCACTGGCGGAAGGTCAGCCAGTCTGTTACAGTCATTCCCAGTTTTTTAATCAGCAAGCCGCAAGTGTACAAAGTGCTTATGCCTGCTAAGCTGGTAATGGCAATAGGATGCGCAACATTAGGAATGGCGCTGGCCAGCAATAAAATGTCTGATGAAGACATGCCTACTGCACCCGCAAGGTATTTCAGTACCGCATCCTGAGATGTGCCAATTGTCCCGTCATTATTAAACGGATAGTCATCAGCTTTGATATTCGTCAGCAGATTATTGCAGAACAAACGTTGGTATTGTGATGGAATATCCTTTGGCTCGGAAGTCGTATAGTCGCGGTACGGCAATGTGTCGACCGTATTTGTCCAGAACATGCATGCTTCTTCCACTGTACATTTCAACAGTTCTGTAACACGTTTTACTTGCACCATCATTGTAAGTGCATTGCTGTCAATATTACCTGGCGTACCAGTTGCCGCAGGGCACAACACGCGCATCGCACGATCCAGTTCATAATAAGTCCAGCCCAGCGCTTTAGCAGCACGCACGAAGCGGTAGAGAATAGCTAATACGCTCGCATCAAGTCCGGTAATCTGTAATTGGCTGAGGTCGCAAGTACCGAGGTTTGCTCCGGAGATTGCTGCAATCTGTATTTTACGGGTTACTGTGCTTCCGCTGTAAGTGGCAGGGTTAATCATATAACAATCCAGCAATTGCAGCAGGTCTGTATATGCTAATCCACTTTGTTGTAGAAATACATCTACACGACCACCCAAAACATCAGTCCAGGTGGAATTGTTTGGATACAAGTAGGCGCCTTTTTTTGCAGGATCAGGTATTGGGCGAGGACCGCTGCCAGTCAGTGGTTTCAGACCATATGCCTCCATCAGATCTGTAACCGTTCCGGTTAGTGCCGGAGCTGTTGTGATGATGTTCGCTTGCTCGTTGGTAAGTCCGAGGTACTCATTGCAGAATTGGTTGCCGGAGAATACATGGATTGAGTCAAGGCCACCAAAACGTTGCACGAGTTCATGTCCTTTAACGCCGGCAATTGCAAGGTGTGTATCAATTTGCCTTTTGTAGAAGTTGTAAGGGAGTGTTTGCGGATACTTTGCAATGCTCAGTTTTGGGTATGGGCTCGCTACATAAGTGGTGCCGAAAGTTACGCCCGCAGTATTTACATATTCTGGGATAATACGTTGTGTGGCGGCATCTGCAACGGTTTGTCGGGCAAAGAATTTGTATTGCCCGGTACCAATCATGTCTTCCAGCATTTCATTGACCATATCAATTTGCGGAACGGAGGTATTGGTGTTTTGGCAACTTAATTCAATGTCCTTGATGTCCGGACGACGTGTATTGATCAGCGCATCGTGAATTGGTTTGGACACATTGTTCAACAGAAAGCGCAAAGTATCTGTCATGTATGCAGCAGGACTGAATACAGAGGTGCATTGGCTACAATTGCAGCTGTCCAGGGTGCCGAAAAGGCTGCGCCAGTCAGGATGTGCGACGTCTGTCAATGCATAAATATTCTTACCGTAGGCGTTGAAGAATTTATCGATGATGGCAGCTGTGTTAAACGTCGTGACAGCCTGTGCCTTTGTATAAATAGCACTTGCACCTGCAGTGGTAGCTACTGGGGCGTATTGTGTCACGAAGCTTTCCTGCGGACTTTGTGAGATCTGAAGGGAGGAATGGAAACCGCCTTGTGCCAGTGCACTAATAACCAAATTGTCTGTAGTGACATTCATGAGGCGCTGCACAATACCTACTTCGTCAGAAAAGGCCTGGCGGTCGGTGACTCCTGAGAAATTATAGTTAGTGTTGTTCGGATCAATGAGATCCGCGGTTGAAACAGTGCGAATATCGAAGCTGGCATTTTGAACCGAGAATGTATTTAAATCTGTTTTCAGCGCTGTAAATGGTGTGCCATCGTCCGCAGTGATGTGTGCATTAATGCTTTGCGTAGGATAAGCGATGCTGAAAGTAGCTTGCAACGTGTCTGCGTAATTGGAAATCTTTTCGTCTACCGTATTCCCGGCAATAGTGGCAGGAATCGCAAACATGCTACTGTTGGATGTTTGGGCCGTACTCAATGTATTTACCCAATCCGTTTTAGACAATGTTGCCAGTGATGAAAGACCTGATACAGGAAGACTTTGAATAGAAAAGTCTAATAATTGCACATGAGGCGGGGCGGTCTGATCGTACAGACTTGTTACCATAGCTGGGTTATTGCCCACCATTGATATCAGATTGAATGCGCTTTTCAGCCCGTCAATGTAGTTAGTTAAAGTTGGATCTACGGAGACTACATAGTCCCATACCGACATGTCGCTATTGTTCGGATAGCTGTAATAAGCATTCAGGAAACTTTGTGTTTTGTCCTCGTCGCCGTTTAAAACGTGTTTGATCGAAACATACGTAGTACTCGCTGCTGCATCACCGCTGCTGTCTGAAATCAGAAAACGTAAAATAGCACTTTTCAGTGCAGATACACTTGTTGTAATACTCGCGTCTGGCATGGTCACAATGGTATTATTGACCATCGCGATCTTTAGATTGGAGATCAGTGTATCATTGGACTGTGCTAGCAAAGGTTGGTATGCAACAGAAATATTCTGCCGGATCAATGCATAGATAACATCCGCAGTTACGCCAAGATCAACTGCAATCTTATTCGCCGTGATAAATTGACTAATTCGCTCTTCAGATTCACCCGTCTGTTGTGACAGATGCGTTACTTCTTCAGTATCACCGGCCAGATTGATGTCGTGAAATTGAATGTTAGGTGCCACAGCTGCAACAGCGTTTGCGATCTCACTATATTCTATGTAAGCAGTGTTAGTCGCATTGGCTCCTAGATTGATCTGATCGTTTCCTGAAGCCTTATACAGTACATCTGACGGGAATTCTTTTTGTGTATCGCCGGCGCCCGTGTGTACTGCTACCTGCAACGCAACATTTGGTGTCGCAGTGGTATCCAGAAGAGATGAATCATAGGAGATGTAGTAAAATCCTGTTTCGTCTATCGGCGCTGTTGCAATAGCATTTTTGTTGCGCAAAAATACCTGGTAAAGTGTGATCGTTGGATTGTAGTTAACGTTGTCGAGCGCTACATATCCGCTTACGGTGTATTTAAGAGAAAGCAACGATTGCGCATTTACCATCACGTTGATTGCCTTCGCAACAATATCGTCTACCAGTAAATCTGATCCAGGAACGATATGGTTTTGGGCGATGAAAAATTTAATCAATTGCGCTGTCGCTGTTCCAAGTGTCGCAGCTACCATTTCTGTATTCACCTGGTCAGTGAGCGTCAATGGCGCCGTTAATGAACCTTGCGATACAAATTGCAAAAGAATGTTTTGAAGATTTTGTACTTCAGGACCTTGTTGCCCGATAAGGAAAGGGGCTTGTACAAATGAAATTGGTGTTGACATTTTGTTAGTTTTTAAATGATGGTTGTACCTTTTTTCGACAACCGTTGGGGTTTAAAAAGTTTTAGAATTGCTTGCATTGACTTCTGTATGGGCGCCGGCGGCCCAGTTAGAAGTAATTTTATTGAGACTGGAAGATTACGGGCATGGCAATATCTTACGGTGTATTACCGCCCGGACTAATCTCAGGATTTGTATGGGTTTGTTAGAATCCTGTATGGATAGAAATATGTTGTTGTGCTGATAGATCTGTAATATCACCACAGTAAATCAATGTGTCGTCTTTTAAAATATTAACGAATGCTTTTGTGTGTTGCTGTTGAACGCTAAGGATTTCTTTTTCTGGCAGGTAGATGTAGAAGCAGCCATTGCTGTCTGTTTGCGTGCCACCCATCCATTTCGGTGCAGCGTAATCACGTTGCAGTTCTATGCGTACGTTAGGAAGCGGATTGCCAGTTTTTTCGAATTGAATTTTTCCGGAGAATAATATCGTGCTTGTCATGGATGTATCGGTATTTAAGGATAGGTAGATGTTTTCCATCATTGAATCTGAACGTAAAATAAGTGTGTGTGTGTGCAGTCTATTTGCACGTTATTTTTTGTGGAAAGGATGATTTGCCCTGATTCCCTCTTGTATGGCCGGATGGTGGCTTTTTTGCTAATACATCTGATGTTTTCGGTCGCTTCGCTTGCAGATACAATGCAGGTGTTCATAGTTAATTTGCAGCCCCTACGAAAAAAAGTTTTTTACGTTCACGATTTACCGGTAATCGCACCGTATTTTTTTTCGTTTATAGATAGCTATCTGACTTTAATTTTTCATCGAAATATTATTTACCACCCCTTACACCAATTGCTCATTATTGGGCGAAACTTAAAATATAAACTACATGTCACAAAAAACACGGGAAGAATTAAAAGAAATCTTCATTACCAGTGCAAAGCCGCTTGAAATCGACTTTCATGATTGGCTTGATTCCTACGTTCACCAATCTGATAATCTGGAGATAAGCAATATCGACGGATTGGAAGCTTCGCTAACTGATATATCCAGCCAGGTATCCGCGGCCAATGCAAATAGCAGTGCGCTATCCGCACACATTGGCAACCTCGCCAATCCGCATCAGACTTCCTTGCAGCAGGTATTGAGTACAGATAACAAAACCACTGCCGGGACAAATTCAAAGGCGCCGATAGTATTACAGCCCGGTACTTTGCTGGTAACTCCGCAAAATGGTGCCATTGAAAAAGACAGTCGCAGTACTTACATTACCGATGCAGAAGGATTAAGAATTGATCTGCTGGCCCCGCACAGAGGTGTGCATAAGCTTTATGGCTGGGGCGATATAACTGTTGGGCAAACATTAAACTGGCAGTTGCCGTTAGGAGGAGATCAGTATTCCTGGAACTTAACTGGCGATGGCACTGCAACAATTAGTACTGCCTTTCAATTTTGGAACTATACCGGCAGGGTTAAGGTGGAGTACTATCTGCAAAATACTTTGATAAGCCGATTTGTCGTCACTTCTTATCCTCAGGATACCGTATGGGCGGGTTTTATGACGATGGATATAAAATTGCAGAAACGCTTATCCAATCCTTATTGGCTTTTTAATGGACCAGATGCAATTTTTGATGGCCATGGCGGTGTTCTTACTGAAACTAGCCGTTTGACGGGACTGGTTGCAGACAATAGCAACATAGCAATGCCGCAGCTTGTAGTGAAAATCACAGATGCTGATAATCCTGGCCAAACCGGAGGTTCCATTGGTCGTATGGAATCGCTCACATTATGTATAAACAAACCAATTGCTGGTTCCTGGCAATAACTATTTCTTACTAAGAATTAAAAAAAACAATTATGAAAAACATAACAACACAAGTAATTTCAAATCATCCTGTATTTACGGATGTAGTCCGTACCGTTCTGGTAGATAGCTTTCAGCCTGTTGCAAGCAGAGAGGAATTTCGAATAGTCTTTACACTTCGCTATGAGAAGAATGGAGTGGATATTACAGATACGATGAGTCAACCCGCGGTAAATGTCATCAGCGCCAACAACAACATTAATTTGCTGCTTCGCGATGAACATTTCAATCCGATTCCTGATCCTAATTGGAATGGTACAGATGCTAACACAGAGTTTCTTACCATGCCCGGCTATGATTTTGTTGCGCAGCTTTTTGATCAGCCGATTTCCATTGTCGATCTGCTGAAACGCTATATCCTGGTTAATGATGCCGACGGATTTTTCAATTAATGATTTAAAAACGGGGGATGTACTGCATGTACATTCTCCGTTTCGCTTTGGTAAACCCGTTCGCTGGTTAATGGTTCTGGTACGCTGGATTACCAAATGCTATTACAATCACACAGCTATTGTTGTTCGTATCTGGGGGCAGGTGTATGTTGCTGAAGCCGATGTAAAAGGGATTACGATTACTCCTTTTGAACGCTGGGCTGAAGATTTGAATATTTGCGTCGCCAGGGCAGATGTGCAATTGGAGGAAGGTGAAATAGCGTCATTTGTTTTGCAGCAAATGGCGATTCCTTATGATTATGCCGCTACACTGTTTTATCAACTTGTCTTTTCGGCAACAGGCAAATGGTTTGGCGCCACGAACGACAAAAACGGCAAAATGTATTGTTCGGAATTCGTAGCATACGTTTATTATCATTCGTTGGGATGGTTTACTACCTGGTATCAAACAACACCTACGGCACTTGTCGGAAGCCCAAACTTTGTCAAATTATACTTTGGATATGCGAAAAACGTGGTATAGGTTGAAGTCTAAAAGATCAAATCTGCTTTAAATTATGGTTTTCAATATTTTTGCAGCTCCAAATACAAAATTTTTTCTGCCAGCGCCCCTTCACCATCAGTTTACTCGTTGTGTGCTAAGAGTTGATATCATTATTGATAGCAAAAAATGGGATCACTCGTTTGTGGCCTATTTGCAGACAGTTAAACCTCCTTTTTATCGAAATCTTTCTATATATTTAAAGATGGTGCCCGATGTTTATTTGCCGGATTCCGGACTTATAACACAGGCAAGATGGTCGGCTAAGCTTATTCGCGGATAAAGAAAATAAATGACCGTTTTGCGAAACTGTTGTAATTTTGGACCGGAAAACGATTTTAGTCGAAAGTTAGAATCGGTACAAGGGCTTTTAAATTACATGTTTATGAATCAAAAGCTATTCGACAAAGTAAGTGCTTATCAAGATGCAGTAAAGGCGAGAGCGGCTGGGATTTATCCATATTTCCGTCCGATTAACTCTGCGCAGGACACAGAAGTGATCATAAATGGCAAACGGGTTTTGATGTTTGGTTCCAATTCTTATCTCGGTCTGACCAATGATCCACGTATTAAAGAAGCTACAAAAGCTGCGATTGACAAATATGGTTCTGGCTGTGCCGGGTCCCGGTTTCTCAATGGTACTTTAGATATTCATATACAACTCGAAAAAGAGCTGGCAGCATTCGTTGGAAAAGACGAAGCTATTATTTTCAGTACTGGTTTCCAGGTTAATCTGGGTGTTATCTCCAGTTTACTTGGTCGCAATGATTATTTGTTGCTGGACGAATACGATCATGCATCTATCATCGATGGCAGCCGTCTTTCATTTGCACGTTCTATCAAATACCGTCACAACAATATGCAGGATCTGGAGCAGAAGCTAAGCAATCTGCCTGTAGAATCACTGAAACTGATCGTGACGGACGGTATTTTCAGCATGGAGGGCGATCTCGTAAAACTGCCTGAAATCACTGCATTGGCAAAAAAATACAATGCGGCAATTATGGTAGATGATGCGCATAGTCTCGGTGTGATTGGTGAAAGCGGCGCTGGTGCAGCTTCGCATTTCGGTCTGACCGACGATGTGGATCTGATCATGGGTACCTTCAGTAAATCGCTTGCTTCACTGGGTGGCTTTATTGCTGCAAGTGCACCGACGATCGATTATCTGAAACACCACGCACGCTCGCTGATCTTCAGCGCCAGTATGACGCCGGCAGCTACTGCCAGTGCGCTTGCTGCCTTGAACATCGTCCGCAACGAGCCTGAGCATATTGAGCGTTTGTGGGCAAATACACGTTACGCTACAAATCTGTTGCAGGAAGAAGGTTTCGATATTGGTCCTTCTGAATCTCCAATTATTCCAATTTACATACGCGACAACATGAAGACCTTCCAGATTACCAAAATGCTGCAGGAAAGCGGTGTGTTTGTGAATCCGGTAGTGTCTCCGGCAGTTCCGTCAAATGATACATTGATCCGTTTCTCGCTCATGGCATCCCATACGTTTGCGCAGATCGACGAAGCGATCGATAAAATGTCGAAAGTATTTAAAGCGGTAAACGCTGGCCAGATAAACGTTACAGTATAATGATCCAGGTTGTACCCGTAGATACCAAGCAGCAATTGAAAGCGTTTATCGACTTTCCGCATGAGCTTTATAAAGATGATCCAAACTATGTACCGGAGCTATTTATAGCACAACGCGATTTGCTGACACCAGGAAAACATCCTTTTCATGAGCATTCAACGCTCAGACTTTTTCTGGCAAGTGAAAACGGAAAAGTAGTAGGTCGCATCGCTGCGATTCAAAATAACAACCACAATAAATTTAATGGAACCAATGATGGTTTCTTCGGATTTTATGACGTGGTAAACAATAAAGAAGTAACGACGGCTTTGTTGTCGGCTGCAGAAAAATGGTTAAAGGAAAAAGGCGCTGCGACGATTATCGGGCCGGTGAATTTTTCTACCAATGAAACCTGCGGCATGCTGGTAGAAGGCTATGAGCTACCACCGGTGGCTATGATGACGTACAACAAGCCGTACTATAATACATTTATTTCCGAAGCTGGTTTTGATAAGAAAACGGATCTGATCGCATGGCGTATCTCTAATGATAACTATGATGATAAACCGTTCCGCATGACACAGATTCTTCGGGAACGTCTTTCTCAGAAAGGCATCACGATTCGTCAGGCAAATATGAAAAACTTCAATCACGAAGTAGAAAACCTGAACGAAGTATATAACAAAGCATGGGATAAAAATCTCGGTTTTGTGCCGATGACAGAAAAGGAATTCAGTTATATGGCTAAAGACCTGAAGCTGATTTTGGATCCTGAGTTTTGTCTGATCGCAGAAAAAGATGGAAAGGCAATTGGTTTTGCATTGTGCATTCCCGACGTGAATCAGATTCTCATCAAAGTGAAAAGAGGCAGATTATTTCCAACCGGAATTTTCAAACTGCTGCTGGGTAAAAAGAATATTAACGGTATTCGTGTGATTGCATTGGGTGTTTTGGAAGATTATCGCAAACTGGGTATAGAAGCCGTTTTCTACGGAACGATTATTCAGAAATGCGTTGAAAAAAATATAAAAACAGCAGAAGCATCGTGGATTCTGGAAGATAATTTTTTGATGAATAAAGCAATCGAAAACATCAAAGGAAAGCCGTACAAGAAGTACAGGATTTACGAAAAAGCAATTTAGCATGAAAGGAAAAGTTTTGGTAACAGGAGCAAGCGGTTTTATAGGTTATCACCTTATTGACGGCTTGTTGCGGGAGGGTTATGAGGTATACGCAGCCGTTCGCCCTTCCAGCGATATAACGCAGCTCAAGTCGTTTAAGCTCGGTTATACCAATATTGATTTTACGAACGTTGAGGCGATTAAAAGAGATTTAGAAGAGAAACAATACGATTACATCGTACACGCGGCCGGTACTACAAAAGCAGCTACCGAAGCGGAATACAATGATATAAATGCGGGCTATACGCTTAATCTCGCAAAAGCTGCTGCAGAAGCAAATATTCAACTGAAGAAGTTTGTGTTTATCAGCAGTCTGGCTGCACTTGGTCCAAGATACTACGAAGATCCTGTGCCAATCAGAGAATTGAGTCTGCCTTTGCCGATTACTCGTTATGGTAAAAGCAAATTGCTGGCAGAAGATCATCTGAAAGATATTCAATTACCACTTATTACCCTTCGTCCAACTGCTGTATACGGGCCGCGTGAAAAGGATATTTTTTTGATGTTCAAAACGCTGAGCAAAGGGTTTGAACCATATATCGGCAGAAAGAAACAGATACTCACATTTGTGTACGTAACGGATCTGGTAAAAGCGGTCGTTCTTGCGATGCAGTCAAACCTGGTCAACAAGACTTACAATCTTTCTGACGGCAAAGCATACAGCAGATATGCACTCGCTGATATCACGAAAAAAGTGCTTGGTAAAAAGACATTCAAATTGCATGTGCCATTGCCGATTGTGAAAGTGATTGCGGGTACGCTGGAGAAAATGGCGGGTGAAAAAAAGACGCCAGCATTAAACGTAGAAAAACTGCAGGAACTGACAGCGGAAAACTGGAACTGCAGTATCGAAAATATTACGAAGGAATTGGGATTTGCGCCGGTCTATGATCTTGAAAAAGGCCTTACAGAGACATTGCACTGGTACAAGGACAATAAATGGTTATAAACGAAAAATTAAGTAACATGAAGTATGATATTCAACCCGCAGACGGCAAGCTGGGAGTGTTGATCCCGGGCCTCGGCGCAGTGGCGACTACATTTATCGCCGGTGTAGAAACGATTAAAAAAGGACTTTCACAGCCCGTTGGTTCACTCACACAAATGGGTAATATCCGTTTGGGTAAGAGAACAGAAAACCGTTATCCGCTGATAAAAGATTTCGTGCCGTTGGCAAATCTTAATGACATCGTATTCGGTGGCTGGGATGTGTATGACGACAATGTATATGAATCTGCGTTGAAAGCGAAAGTGTTGGAAACACATTTGCTGGATGCTGTGAAATCAGAGCTGCAGGCCCTGAAACCAATGAAAGCAGTTTTTGACAGAGAATTTGTGAAGAATCTTGATGGTACCAACATCAAGACCGAAGCTAATAAAATGGATTTGGCAAAAGCTTTGATGAAAGACATCGAAGACTTTAAAGCCACAAATAATTGTAGTCGCGTAGTGATGGTATGGTGTGCATCAACAGAGAAATATCTGGAGCACGCTGACATCTACGAAACAGTAGCAGCTTTTGAAGCAGCGATGACTGCAAACGATCCACGCATTGCGCCGAGCATGATTTATGCTTATGCTGCGATCCGTATGGGTGTTCCTTTTGCAAATGGTGCTCCGAACCTGACTTGTGATATTCCTGCGCTGGTAGAACTGGCGAAAGAATTGCAAGTGCCTGTAGCCGGTAAAGATTTCAAAACAGGACAGACACTGATGAAAACCATCGTGGCGCCTGGTCTGGCGGCACGTGCGCTGGGTGTGCGTGGTTGGTTCTCTTCCAATATCTTAGGTAACCGTGATGGTCTGGTACTGGACGATCCGGATAACTTCAAAACGAAAGAAGTTTCTAAACTGAGCGTGCTGGAAGAAATTCTGCAACCGGAAATTAATCCGGAACTTTACGGTGAATTGTACCACAAAGTCCGCATCAATTATTATCCGCCGCATGGTGATAACAAAGAAAGCTGGGACAATATTGACATCTTTGGTTGGTTAGGTTATCAGATGCAGATCAAGATTAATTTCCTTTGCCGTGACTCTATCTTAGCTGCCCCGATTGTACTGGACCTTGCACTGTTTATGGATCTCGCTTCACGCGCAGGCATGAGCGGCATCCAGGAATGGTTGTCTTTCTACTTCAAATCTCCGCAAACTGCGCCAGAATTGAAACCAGAGCATGATATCTTCAAACAGCTGATTAAACTGCAGAACACACTGCGTCATATCATGGGCGAAGATTTGATCACACACCTTGGACTGGATTATTATCAGGAATTAGTTGAATCGCTTTAATATAAAAATGCACAAGGTAATATCCTCCGTATTTGGTATAGGATACATAGGCAAAGGCGGCGGTACGGTCGCTGCCATTGCCGCCTGCATCGCGTGGTATTTTTTGCACGCCGGAGGATATACCGTAATGCAACAGGTCATTATCTCAATCGTTATTTGTCTATTGGGAATATGGTCTGGAAATGTAGTGGAAAAGGACTGGGGCAAGGATAATAAGAAAGTAGTTATTGATGAAGTAGCAGGCATGTGTATCGCGCTGATAGCAGTTCCGGGAAGCTATCTGGGTATTTTAGCGGCGCTTGTATTGTTTCGTTTTTTTGACATTGCGAAGCCATTATTTATTCGCAGCACGGAAAAATTACCAGGTGGCTGGGGCGTTATGATGGATGATATTGTGGCAGGAATTTATGCCAACCTTATTTTACAATTTTTCATTTACCTGAAATGGCTGTAAGATGATCACCTTTTTAAAAGCACAGGCATCTTCGTTGATTGCCACGGCAGTCGATTTTCTTACCACCATATTGCTCGTGGAAGTTTTTCAGGTTTGGTATCTCCCTGCATCTGTCACCGGTACTATTACAGGCGGTGTGGCCAATTTTGTAGTAAACAGAGTTTGGGTTTTTGAAGCAACAGATGAAAGAACAACACCACAGATCTTGAAATATTTTCTGGTCTGGGCAGGTAATCTGGGGCTGAATGCCGGAGGACTTTACCTGATGACAACCTACAGCGGCTTTAGCTATCTCGTTTCAAAAATATTGGTTTCGGCGGTGGTAGGTTTTAGTTACAATTATGTTTTGCAGAAGAAGTTTGTTTTCAGATAATACTATGTATCGTAAGCATATAGCGGTCTTAATTGTTTTGGTATGCCTTATCGTATCTCCTTTGTGGGCTGCGGCGCAGGCTACCATTGTTAAAGGACGTATTACAGACGCAGCTAACGGAAAGCCACTTCCGTTTGTAACCATCAATTTTACTTCGACCAACATAGGAACGAACTCTGACGACAATGGTAATTACGAACTACGATCTGATGACGGACACACACAGATACAGTTTTCTTTCATCGGCTACAAAACGATTCGTAAAAATGTCGTTGCCGGAAAGGAAACGGTTTTAAATATCCAGCTGAACAGCGAGACGCGGGAATTGAATGAGGTTGTAGTCAAGCCGAAGAAAGTGAAGTACCGCAACAAAGACAATCCGGCAGTAGAATTAATTAAAGAAGTTGTAGCACACAGGGAACAAAACAAACCGGATTTCAACAATTACATACAGTATCGTCAGTATGAGAAAATGAAATTCTCGCTGAGCAATACTGCTGAGAAATTGAGAAATAATTTTCTGTTTCGCAAATACAAGTTTATGACAGATAATCTTGACACGACTACGCTGGAGGGCAAAGCCCTGATGCCGTGGTATATGCAGGAAATGCTGTCGGATGTGTATTACCGCAGATCGCCGGAGAAGAAAAAAACTTATGTGCTGGCCGATAAGAAAGTAGACTTCGGTGAGTATGTGGATATCCAGGGTATGAGTGCATATCTCAAGCATATGTATCAGGATGTGGATATTTACAAAAACAGCATCAATGTTATCACCAACGAATTTTTAAGTCCGATCGCGAATCTGGCACCTACATTTTATCGATTTTACATCCTCGACACAACAGAACACGATGGTGCAAAATGGGTAACCTTGTTTTTCTCGCCGCGCAATAAAGCGGATTTTCTTTTTCAGGGAAAAATCTATGTAACGCTTGATGGTAATTTTGCAGTTGCCAGAGTGGACATGGAACTGAACAAGAACATTAATGTCAACTGGATCAAAAGCCTGCACATTATTCAGGACTTTGACAAAATGCCGAACGGCAGATATTATCTGGCAGACAGCCGTATGATGGTTGATTTTGCTTTGCTGAAAACTGCGAAAGGCGGTGTTTTTGGTGAGCGCGATGTCTCTTTTCACAATTATCAGATCAACGTGCCGCAACCGGACAGTTTATATGCTGGTATGGACGTAGAGCATTTGAAAGAAGCGGAAAATAAAACGGATTCATTCTGGGTAACCAGTCGCCCTGATAGCTTGAGTACCGCCGATGCACAGACTTATGTCAACATCGATAAACTGAAACACAGCAAATCGTTCAACCGTACGATGGACTGGATCACATTGTTCCTGGCGGGTTATAAAAAAGTGACGCCTTATGTAGAAGTCGGTCCGGTAAATACATTCTATAGCTTTAACCCTGTGGAAGGTTTTCGTGCGCGTGTGGGCGGACGTACAACACCGCATCTGAGCAAGCGCGTTTATTTTGAAACCTATGCTGCTTATGGTTTTAAAGACGAGAAATGGAAATATTATCTCGGCGGCATGTATTCATTCAGTGGTGGTAAAACGATCAATGAATTTCCACTTACGGCACTCAAAGCCAATTTTCAGCGCGATACCAAAATTCCGGGACAAGAATTACAGTTTGTGCAGGAAGATAATTTCCTGTTGTCATTCAAGCGCGGCGTCAATGATAAATGGCTCTACAACGATATTTACAACGTACAATTCATAAAAGAATTCAAGAACCATTTTTCCTACACCGTTTCTTATAAAAACTGGAAACAGTCGCCGGCAGGTGGTTTGGAATATATCAAAAGTGATGCGGCCGGAAATACGACCAATATAAATTCAATTACAACTTCCGAAGCTGGTCTGGAATTACGTTGGGCGCCTAATGAGCAGTTTTATCAGGGCAAGCTTTATCGCGTTCCGATTCCGAACAAATATCCGGTCTTTACATTCCGTACCAATATCGGTATGAAAGGAGTGCTGGGCGGCGAATACAACTATCAGGATTTTTCGCTGAATATTTACAAGCACGTATACCTTTCTCAATTGGGTTATTCAGACGTTGTGCTCGAAGGTGGTTATGCAGCCGGAACGATTCCATTCCCACTGCTCTATATTCACCATGCCAATCAGACTTATGGATTTCAGTTGCAGTCGTATAATATGATGAACTTTCTGGAGTTTGTGAGCGATCACTATGCAAGTCTGGCGATTGATCATTGCTTCAACGGATTTTTCTTTAACAAAATTCCCGTGTTCAGGAAGCTGAAATTCCGAGAGTTTATCGACTTCAAGATGCTGTATGGTGGTATGCGCAATGAAAATAATCCGAATTACAACCACGACCAGTTACAGTTTCCGACCGATGAAAATGGAAAGACGACCACTTTCATTCTGGGCAAAGAACCTTATGTAGAAGGTAGTGTGGGCATTGGCAATATTTTGAATTTTGTGCGGGTAGATGTGGTGAAACGATTTACTTATTTAAACAACCCGAACGTGCCGACAGTCGGTATTCGCGCGAGGGTTAATTTCGATTTTTAAAAAAATAAATGAGACTGTATGAGTGCTAAACAAGTAAGAGACGGGCTGCAGCAGGGCATTTATAAAGTGATAGATCCTTTTGTAAGGTTCCTGATCAAAATTGGTCTGACACCCAATGCGGTGACCATGATCGGTTTGCTTTTGAATATTGGTGTGGCTATTGTTTTTATTATTGGTGGAGAAGAAGGTAATCGCGGTGAGCTTTCCTACGTGGGCTGGGCTGGTGCGCTGGTGCTGTTTGCAGGCCTGTTTGATATGCTCGACGGGCAAGTGGCGCGTATCGGTAAAATGAGTTCTTCTTTCGGTGCTATGTTTGATTCCGTTCTGGATCGTTACAGCGAGCTGGTGATGTTTCTGGGCATCTGCTATTATCTCGTAAGACACCATTATTTTTTGAGTTCTTTGTTTGCATTTATTGCGTTGATCGGTTCCATGATGGTAAGCTATACCAGAGCACGTGCCGAAGGTTTGGGCGTAGAATGTAAAGGTGGGGTGATGCAGCGTCCGGAAAGAGTAGTATTGGTTGGGGTTTCTGCAATTGCCTGTGGTGTGGCTTCTTCGTTTATCGGTGGAGATTACAAGCTGTTTATTCCGGGCATCCCATTTCATGTGTTTGAGACTATGTCTATATTTACCATCCCGCTGACCGTAATGGCAGTGTTGACAAATATTACCGCAATCAACAGAATGAGAGACGCTAAAAAAGCATTGGATTTTAAAGATCTTTCCAGAAAAAACAGTACAGCATCACCTGTAAAGAATGCCGCTGCCGCGGTTCTCGGCGCATTGCTGCTGACCGCATTCGCCGGAAACGTACAAGCGAAAACATTACCAGAACCGAGGTTGTTTGAAGTGGTGAACGAGGTGGATACATTTCCCGTTCCGAAGAATATAAAGGATATGATGTTTTATGTGCAGCGCACGCCGAATACCAATACAATTGTTTACCAGTTGAATTATAAAGACGGCGGTGTAATCGACAAAGACGACCCGATTCACATATTCTGGATCCGTTATCAGGAACACGGAGAGCATAAAGAGCTCAATTACATTCAGCGCAAATTTGCCTATGGTCTCAAAGTAGATGATCTCGGTAATAATAAATGGAAGCTCCGTTTTGTATCTTACGACAAACATCCGATGTATCTGGTACTCGCTGAAAATGGAAAGTATTATGTGTTTACACAGATCAATGGTAAGCGGGCTGTACTCAATAGAATTTATTTAAAAATTGATGGTGGCTCTTTCTGGAAGCCAAATGTGTTGTATATAGAATTGAAAGGCACTGACGCCGAAACTGGCAAAGAAGCCATAGAAAGAATAAAACCTTAGTAGCATGCCAAAGAATTTTGTCTCCAATTCAGAAGAATCCGTACGGATGTTTAAGAGCAACTTTCTGGAAGCCTTTTCCAGAGTGAGCTGGTACGTTCCGTTGATTATATATGTGCCTGTAGTTTTGTTTTTCAGCTACAAAGCATTTGCCGCAGGTGATAGTATTCCTGTATTTGCCGGCTTCTTATTGCTTGGCATTTTTGTATGGTCGCTGACCGAATATTTGTTGCACCGTTTTGTATTTCACTTTGTACCGAAATCAAAATGGGGATTGCGTATGCACTTTATCTTTCATGGCGTGCATCATGATTATCCAAACGATACGAAACGCCTGGTGTTGCCAGCGTCGGTGAGTGTACCGCTGGCGTTTCTGTTTTATTTTATTTTCTCCTTCATCCTGACTCAAGAGCATTTATACGCATTCTTTCCAGGATTTGTGATAGGCTATTTGTTTTACGACATCAGCCATTACGCACTGCACCATTTTAATTTTAAAGGCAATTTTTGGAAGAAGCTGAAGAAGCACCATATGTTGCATCATTACTCAGATGCCAGTAAAGGTTATGGTGTAAGTTCTCCTTTCTGGGATAAAATCTTCTCTTCAGATTTTATAAAAAAGACGAATGAACAATAGTACTCAAACAGCAGCATTAAAGCCATTCTTCAGGCTCAGCGACATATTGGTTATGGCGTTGATTACTGTTGGCTACCTGTTGCTGTCTGCCCTGCTGGTTGGGTTTAAACCGGAGCAGGTTTTTCTGGCCGTGCTAACGAACGCGTTGTATTTCGCGTCCAAGCCAACACGGAAATTTATACTTGGTTTCTCGGTGTTTATCGTGTACTGGGTCATTTTCGATTACATGAAAGCATTGCCAAATTATGCGGTAAGTCCGGTGCATATCGAAAGTATTTACAATGCAGAGAAATCAGTATTCGGTATTCACAGTGCGGGAAAAATACTGACACCAAACGAATGGTTGCTGGCGAAAAGTAATTCATTTCTGGATGTAATGTCTGGTGTGTTTTATCTTACGTGGGTGCCGGTACCCTTGATGTTTGCAGCGTTTTTGTTCTACAAAAACAAAAGACAATTCCTGTATTTTTCGTTCACGTTTCTGGTCGTCAATCTTGTAGGATTCGTGATCTATTATAGTTTTCCGGCGGCGCCACCATGGTATGTGCAAGCGCATGGATTTGTGTTTAATCCGCACACGCCCGGTAACACAGCTGGCCTGGCAAGGTTTGATGCCTATTTTAATGTGACTGTTTTTAAATCGATATACGAGAAAAGTTCCAACGTGTTTGCTGCGATGCCTTCATTGCATTCTGCATACCCGGCCATTGTTTTTTATTACGCGATGAAAAATAAACTGGGTCTGGCAAACATACTGTTCGGTACGATTATGGTCGGCGTGTGGTTTGCGGCGGTATACACGAGTCATCACTATGTGCTCGATGTGCTTGCTGGAATTTTATGTGCTATTGTTGGAATCAACTTGTTTAACGCACTGCTGAAAACTAAATCAATCGGCGGTTTCATCGATAGGTTGTATGGTAAAATAGTGTAGCAGCGAATGTTATCTGATGGTAAAACTTTGCCGTGACGTTTAGAAAACAGATTGAAAATGCTTTTATTTACCGTTTTTAAAGTACGAAACAAGTGATGGATGCATCAAAGGATGAAATAGTAAGAGGGCAAATTATTGACGCAGCTAAAGAGCTTTTTCAAAAATTTGGCATGGCAAAAACTACCATGGAGGATATTGCCAAGGCCATCGGGAAAGGTAAAAGCAGCCTGTATTATTATTATTCCACGAAGGAGGACATATTTGAAGCGGTCATAGCAAAAGATAAAGCCCAGATCATTGAAGAGACAAAAGCAGCCATAGAAAAGGAAACTACGGCCGAGGCGAAATTATATGCTTATGCGCACACCATTTACAAAGCAGTAAGAAAGCGAATCATTCTCTTTAATATTCTTAGCGCAGAGATCAAAGACAACATGTGTCTGATGAAAATGGTCCGTAAAAAATACGATGCCATTGAGCTTGATCTGATCTGCAGCGTTATCAAATTTGGTATAGAAACTGGTGAGTTTGATCAGGCGAATGACGATAAGCTCGATGAAATTGCCTTCGTAGGCATTAGTGCGTTGCGTGGTTTGCAAATAAATTTAGTCCACGAAAATAATCGCTCCGGACATAGCATTAAACGGTTGATCAACACCGCAGTAGAGATGTTGGTGAAAGCTTTGAAATCGTGAAATCAGGCGGCTTTCAAAAAATATTTACGAAAGAAGTTTGGGAAATTCAAAAAATACTCATTTAAATTTGCAGCAAGCAATACACACAAAATGATCCAAAATCTGCATATGCATCATCATCATCTTATCCATCGGGTAAGCTGGGATGCTATTGTGCAGCATTGATCGGATCAACTGCATAAATTATTTCTCCAGGGCTTACCAGATCGGTAAGCCCTTTTTGTTTTTCGCCTGCTTCATTTCCATTTTCATGAAACTAAAAATTGCCATTCAGAAATCGGGCCGTCTTTATGACGACTCGCTCAAAATGCTCCGGGACTGCGGTATCGAGCTAACCAACGGCGTCAATAAATTGCGGACGGACGCCTGCAACTTTCCGTTAGAGATTCTTTTTCTCCGTGATGATGATATTCCGCAGTATGTAGCTGATCGTGTCGCGGATATTGGTATCGTCGGCGAAAATGTGCTCCTGGAAAAACAAGCATCTGTGCAGCTGGTGCAACGTCTCGGGTTTGCCAGATGTCGTTTGTCAATCGCAGTTTTGCGCGGCGAAGAATATAACTCGATAGCATGCCTCCGTGGAAAGAAAATTGCGACTAGCTATCCAGGATTACTCCAGCAGTTTCTTGACACGGAAAACGTACAGGCTGAAATTCATGAGATTAGCGGATCTGTAGAAATAGCGCCTGGTATAGGTTTGGCGGATGCGATTTGTGATTTGGTCAGCTCGGGAAGTACGCTGTTTTTGAATGGCCTCAGAGAAGTAGAGACTGTTTTGAAGTCAGAAGCTGTATTGATCAGTAATGAAGATATTGGTGCACAAAAGCAGGAAATACTTGATCGTCTGTTGTTTCGTATTAATGCAGTCAAGAAAGCAAAACGTACAAAATACATTTTACTCAATGCGCCAAATGATAAGCTGGATGCAATCTGCAATCTGATTCCTGGCATGAAAAGCCCAACAGTACTGCCTTTGGCGTTGGAAGGATGGAGCTCGCTGCACTCAGTGGTAAATGAAGACGAGTTTTGGAATGTAACGGAAAACCTGAAGGCACTTGGTGCGCAAGGTATTTTAGTGATCCCGATAGAAAAGATGATTGTATGATGCAGTATGTTCAATATCCTCCAAAGCAATATTGGGAGCGACTTTTAGAGCGTCCATCTGCAAATAATGAATTCGTTAACACGGTTGTGTCAGATATTTTACAACGAGTAAAAGACGGCGGTGATCAGGCATTGATTTCATTGACACAAGAAATTGAAGGCAGAATTGTTGCCGCGATAACATTGCCGGGATCTGATTGGCGGTTTGCTTCAGAGCAAATAAGCAGTTCACTCAAAGCTGCAATTGACCAGGCAATTAAAAACATCAGATGTTTTCATAGTGCACAAATGGAGCCCGTAAAAAAAATAGAAACTATGACTGGTGTCTTCTGCTGGCGCAAATCTTTGCCGATGAAGCGGGTGGGATTATACATTCCAGGAGGTACAGCACCTTTGTTTTCAACATTGCTGATGCTCGCGATTCCGGCGCAGATAGCTGGTTGCAAGGGGATTTATGTTTGCACACCAACTGATAAAAATGGCAGAGTTCATCCGGCTATTTTATATGCGGCGCAGCAAACAGGAGTTACTGAAATATTTACAATCGGTGGTGCGCAAGCTATTGGCGCACTCGCGTTTGGTACAGAGACCATCCCGAAGGTCGATAAAATTTTCGGTCCCGGGAATCAATATGTTACCCAGGCCAAACAACTTGTGAGTGCAACAGGTGTCGCCATCGATATGCCTGCGGGGCCTTCTGAAGTCGCAATCATCGCAGATGAGTTTTGTAATCCGGATTTTGTAGCTGCTGATTTATTGTCACAAGCGGAACATGGAATTGACTCGCAGGTAGTTCTGGTAAGCGATAGCCAGCGTGTGATCGAAAAGATACAGCAATCCTTGAATGTGCAGCTGGCAAAGATTTCCAGAAATGAAATCGCTATAGCAGCGTTGGAGAATAGTAAGGCGATTCTTGTGAATAATCTGGAAGAAGGAATGGAATTGCTGAATGCCTATGCACCGGAACACTTGATTATAGCTTGCCGGGGATATGAATCCTTAGCGGACAAAGTGCAAAATGCTGGATCCGTTTTTCTTGGGAATTATGCAGCGGAAAGCGTTGGTGACTATGCTTCCGGGACCAATCACACATTGCCAACGAATGGTTTTGCCAAAGCCTTTAGCGGAGTATCAGTAGATAGTTTCCTGAAGAAGACAACGTTTCAATATTTAACTGAGACAGGATTGAGGAACATAGCGCCAATAGTAACGGAAATGGCACTGGCTGAAGGTTTGGACGCGCACGCAAATGCTATTCAAGTAAGAATAAAACAACTGAATGATGAAATCAATTAACGCAGAGCAGCTTTTTCGAAGGAATATTCTTGATGCGAAACCATATTCTTCCGCAAGATCGGAATATACAGCAAGCAATGGTGTATTCCTGGATGCCAATGAAAATACAACTGTGACTTCAAAGGAGAATCGTTATCCGGATCCTTTGCAGACAGAACTTAAAATTAAAATCGCAGATTGGCGAAATATAGATGTCGAAAATGTCTTTATCGGTAACGGAAGCGATGAGCCGATTGATCTGCTTGTTCGTGCTACTTGCAATCCGGGGCTTGATAATATCCTAATCTGCCCACCCACTTATGGGATCTATGAAGTGGCTGCACAAATCAATGATGTGGCCGTAAAGCGAGTATTGTTGCAAGCCGATTTTCAGCTGGATGTAGCTGCAGTTTTGGCAGCAATCGACGGAAATACAAAGCTCATTTTTATTTGTTCTCCGAATAATCCAACGGGAAACCTGTTGCGTAAAGAGGATGTTGTTAGTCTGCTGAATGAGTTTCAAGGTTTAGTAATTGTTGATGAAGCCTATATCGACTTTGCAACAGAACAGTCGTGGCTGACAGCGCTTAGTGAGTATCAGAATTTAGTGGTGCTTCAAACTTTCTCTAAAGCCTGGGCGCTTGCAGCTGCCAGAGTGGGAATGGCTTTTGCAGATCAATCAGTGATTGGCATACTCAATAAAATAAAACCGCCTTACAATGTTAGTCAACGATCGCAGGAAGCTGCGGTAGCGGTATTTACAAAGAAAGCGGAAGTTCGCACTGCGGTGGCTGAAATATTAAAGGAGCGGGCAGAGCTTGCAAATGAGTTGCAGCAGTTTGGTTTTGTACGGCGCGTTTTTCCATCAGACGCCAATTTTATTTTAGTTCAGGTCGATGATGCGCTGCAATTGTATGAGTTTCTGCTTGCAAAAAATATCATAATCCGAAACCGGAGTCAGCAGCCACTTTGCGAAAATTGTTTACGCATTACCGTCGGTAACGCAGGGGAAAATCAAATTTTATTAAACGTACTCAAGCAGTTTCAGTCATGAAGAAAGTACTTTTTATAGATCGTGACGGAACGATCATTGACGAGCCGAAGGACACATTTCAGGTCGATACGTTGGAGCAGTTGCGTTTTTTGCCCGGCGCCCTGAGAAATCTGTATCAGATTACGCAGCAGTTCAGTTATGAATTGGTCATGGTTACTAATCAGGATGGGCTAGGTACAGATAAATATCCGCAAGTAAATTTTGATAGTGTGCAAGCGAAAATGATTCAAATACTCGAGGATGAGCGGATTTTTTTTAGCGCTGTGTACGTTGATAGCTCTTTCCCGGAAGAGGGGAAGGATACACGAAAACCGGGCATTGGTATGTTGCGCGAATACTTAGACGGTACCTATGATTTGCAAAATTCCTACGTTATCGGCGATCGTTTGACAGATGTGCAACTGGCAGAAAATCTGGGTGCAAAATCAATACTCATTTTAAATAATGATGGCCCTGAAGGCTTGGAGGGCAAGATCAATTGCTGCGCTAAATCATGGGATGATATTCTCGGGTTTTTGCAAAAGGAGAACAGCAGATTTGCAGTGATCCACCGGAAAACAAACGAAACCGATGTGCGAATTTCGTTGAATCTTGATGGCGTTGGAAAATACCATATTGATACGGGGCTTGGTTTTTTTGATCATATGCTGGAGCAGTTGGCTAAGCATGGCAAGTTAGATCTTCAGGTAACAACCAAAGGAGATCTGCATATAGACGAACATCACACGATAGAAGATACAGCAATCGCGCTCGGTGAAGCGTTTCGTTTAGCGATGGGAGATAAAATGGGCATGGAGCGTTATGGATTCTGTTTGCCGATGGATGATTGCCTGGCATTGGTTTCTCTGGATTTCAGTGGCAGAAGCTGGCTACAATGGAATACATCTTTTAAAAGAGAAAGGATAGGCGATGTGCCCACAGAAATGCTGATGCACTTTTTCAAGTCTTTCTGTGACGGTGCCGGTTGTAATCTTTACGTCAGAGCGAAAGGTGAAAATGAGCACCATAAAATTGAATCGATATTCAAAGCCTTTGGCAGATCGATACGGCGGGCCGTAAAGAAAGATAAAACGGATGCTTCTATACCAACGACAAAAGGAGTTTTATGATCGCGATTTTAAAATACAACGCCGGGAATGTTTGTTCTGTTGCGTTCGCATTGCGGCGACTTGGGGTTGATGCTGTAGTGACAGATGACGTGGTTGTTTTAGGAGGTGCAGATAAGATCATTTTCCCGGGTGTTGGTGCTGCAGGTGCCGCAATGGCTTATCTGCGGGAGAAAAGATTGGATGAGGTAATCTGCAGTTTCCAGAAACCATTGCTGGGTATTTGTTTGGGAATGCAGTTGATGTGTTCATTTTCAGCGGAAGGAAATGTGGATTGTCTTGATATTTTTTCGCAAAAGGTCAGACGTTTTGATGACGGAGAATGTTTGCAGCATGTGGGTTGGAATCAAATAAAGCAGCTCAGTTCACCGCTATTCAAAGGCATTGCTGAGGACGAATACCAATACTTTGTGCATGGTTATTATGCTGAAATTTCGGCACGTACAATTGCGGTTACGAACTATGAAAATGCGTTTAGCGCAGCATTACAGAGAGATAATTTTTATGGTGTTCAGTTCCATCCCGAAAAATCAGGACCGGTTGGGCAGCGTATTCTTCAAAATTTTTTATCCTTATGATCAATATTATTCCGGCAATAGACTTAATAGCAGGGAATGCAGTCCGGCTTTCGCAAGGAAACTTTCAACAACAGACCGTTTATAGTAGCGATCCGGTCGAAGTTGCAAAGCGATTTGAAGCTGCCGGGTTAACGCATTTACACCTGGTAGATCTTGATGGTGCCAAATCGGGTAAGGTGCAGCAGCTATATGTTTTGGAATCTATAGCAAAAGCTACGGACCTCAGTATTGATTTTAGTGGTGGTATTAAGACGTCTGATGATTTGAGTCGTGTGTTTGATGCAGGCGCATCGGTAGCGGCCCTGGGAAGTATAGCAGTAAAAAATCCAGAACTATTGGGAGAGTGGTTAGGTAAATACTCCGGTGAAAAAATATGGCTTGGGATTGATGTGTTACAAGATCGTGTGATGATTAACGGCTGGCAGCAAGATTCGGAAATGACGCTGTTTCAATTGCTGGATGGATTCTATGGATATGGATTAAAAAACATTTTCTGTACAAGTATAGAGCGAGATGGTATGCTGCAGGGTCCGTCTATCGCAATGTATCAGCAAATAGAGAAGCGATACAAAAGTCTCAATGTAATTGCCAGTGGCGGTGTTGCGTCGATTGATAATATCTTGGCATTAGAGGAAGCAGGCTGTGATGGCGTTATTATTGGTAAAGCTTTTTACGAAGGGCATATTTCATTAGCATCTGTATCGAAAATGATTTTGGACAATGGGGCTTACTAAAAGACTCATCGCCTGCCTGGATGTTAAAGACGGGCGAACCGTAAAAGGCGTGCAGTTTGAATCGTTGCGCGATATGGGTGATCCTGTTGCCCTGGCTGGTTACTATACGGAAGCCGGGATCGATGAACTCGTTTTTTTGGACATTTCTGCCACGAATGAGCGTAGAAAAACGTTGACTGGATTGGTAAAACGAATTGCACGTGAGATAAACATTCCGTTTACCGTTGGCGGTGGCATTTCTTCCATTGCGGATGTGGATGCATTGCTGGAGTTCGGTGCAGATAAGGTTTCCGTCAACACAGCAGCCATTAATGATCAGTCGCTAATCGAAAATCTGAGCAAACGATTCGGTAGCCAATGTGTCGTAGTAGCAATAGATGCAAAGCAAACAGCAGACGATTGGCTTGTTTATAAAAACGGGGGAACCGTTGCAACTAAAATACCGGTTACTTCATGGGTTAAGACAGCGCAGGATTTGGGTGCCGGTGAGATTTTGCTCACTGCCATCAATAATGACGGTACTAAAAGTGGATTTGCCAATGAACTTTACAATAGTATTTCACCGTATTTGCGTATACCTGTAATTGCCAGTGGTGGTGCTGGAAATGCGCAGCATTTTGCAGAAGTGTTTACTCAGGGCAATGCAGATGCTGCACTTGCAGCGGGGATTTTTCACAACCGTATGCTGGGTGTGCCTGCACTCAAACAATTTTTACTAACACAGAACATTCCCGTAAGGATATGACACCAGATTTTAAAAAATATACAGATGGGCTGCTTCCGGCTATTATACAGGATGAGCTTACCGGCAATGTATTGATGCTCGGTTATATGAATGAATCTGCTTTTTTGCAAACGCAGGAATGCGGACAAGTGATTTTTTACAGTCGATCGAAACAACGGCTGTGGCGGAAAGGTGAAACATCAGGTAATTATCTGAATGTCGTAAAAATGAGCCTGGATTGCGATCGGGATTGTCTGTTAATTAAAGTAAATCCTGTTGGCCCCGTTTGCCACACAGGATCGGAAAATTGTTTTAGCGAGCTGCAATTAAACTTTTTGCCTGTGCTGGAAAATGTGATTGCGCAGCGACGACTAAATGGTAATGAACAGTCTTATACAAGTAGTTTGTTCAGGCGCGGGATTAACAAAATTGCACAGAAAGTGGGAGAGGAAGCGGTGGAATTAGTGATAGAGGCAAAAGATAACAACGATGATCTATTTAAAAATGAAGCGGCTGATCTTTTGTTTCACTATCTGATACTATTACAGGCAAAAGGTTTTAGCCTGAAAGATATCGAAGCTGTGTTGAAGGCCAGAAATACAGGTTCTGTACCAGCATAAAAAAAATGCCCCCAACAATAACGTTGGGGGCATTTTACTTTTAATTCTTTATTTGAGATAGTTCAGAATCTGTGGATCGTCTGGAGTCACTTTGCTTGGAAAATAAGCGATCATGTGTCCATTTTCGTCCAGCAAAAACTTATTGAAGTTCCAGGAAATCTCGGCATCCAGTACTCCATTTTCTGATTTATGGCAAAGCCATTTGTAGACTGGCGCAATGTTGTCCCCTTTCACATCAATCTTGGTAGAGAGTGGAAATGTCACACCGTAGCGTTTTTTACAGAATTGTTTGATCTCTGAATCAGAGCCTGGCTCCTGTCCGCCAAACTGATTACAAGGGAAACCTACGATGACCAGTTTGTCCTTGTATTTTTCATACACCTTTTGCAGCGCATCATATTGTGGTGTATAACCACATTCAGAGGCTGTGTTGACAACCAGGATTTTCTTTCCCTTAAATGCAGAGAAATCGATTTCTCCGCCGTCAATACTTTTTACCTTAAAACTGTGGATCGACGGCTGAGTTGCCGGAAATGTAAACGCACTGAGCATAGCAATAATAATACAGCTGAGAAAATATTTCATGATTTATGTTCTTGATAAAAGAATTGTAATGTAAACTTAGTATAAAACGAACATTCAACAACGTTAAAGTCTTCTTTTAAGATCATATAATATGGCTGGGATTGGTGAATTAGGAGATAATAAATAAATTCACGGCGCGGCCAATAAATGGCAAGTACTCAACAATTCTGTCAAGACCCCGGTTCTCTAAATGAATAATAATAAAGCTCAGCTTGCTAAATTTTACGGTATAGTGCTGATTGGTACTATATTTTTATTGTTTCCTGCTTTATATAATGGTTATCCACTCCTAAATCCGGATGACGGGACCTATATACATTCGGGTTTCAAGATAGAAATGCCTGGTGATCGTCCCATCACTTACGGCCTGTTGCTTCGGGCATTTAGTTTAAATGGTATCTCGCTTTTTATAGCTGCATTTTTTCAATGTTGGCTGATGAGCTGGTTGCTTGTAAAGAATATAAAACTCATTCTTCGCGATCCGGCAAAACTCTATCCGGTATCAATTGTTACGATTTTCCTTCTGTCGTTTCTTACATCTTTATCGTGGATCAGCAGTGAACTAATCCCTGATGTGCAGACGTCGGTAGCTTTTCTCTGCTTATTCCCGCTATTAATGCAGCGGGAAACGAAGTTTAATACATTGATTTTTGCAGGCCTTTATATGATTAGTGTGGCCACACACATGTCGAACGTAATGATTTTTATGTTTTTGCTGGCAGGTATCTGGTGCTTCCGAAAGAAATTGTTTCCGGAGGCGGCATTTCGTAAAAATGCAATACGGATCATCTGGGCATGTGTCATACTTACGGGTTCAACAGTTGTCATCATGGCAAAATCCGCAAGGAAATCAAAACATGTTTTCTTTTTAGGGGCAATGCTTGATCAGGGGCTGTTGAAGCCATATCTGGATGATCATTGTCCTACAGCCGGATATAAGATTTGTGCATACAAGGACAGTTTGCCTGGAGATGCAAATGAATTTCTCTGGTCGGAAAATAGTCCGCTTTACCGTACCGGTGGCTGGGAAGCCAATAAATTGGAGTATAACAAGATTATGTACGGCTCCATGAAAGAGCCTAAATACATCTGGCTGCATATAAAAATGTCAGTGATATTCACACTCCGGCAATTTAAAGAATTCAATATCGGCGACGGTAATTTCGAATTCCCAACCGGTCATCTCGTTAATTATATGGTCAACGAACACATTCCACGCGATGTGAATATGCTCAATAAATCCCGCCAGCAACAGGACGACTTTTTGCCCAATCTGGATATACCTAATAAGATTATCTACGCAGTTGTGTTATTAAGTCTTGCGGTTATTATCGTTTTATTTTTCATGAAAGGTCAGATGTATCAGCCCTACCAGTTCTTTGTGATTGCCGGCGTAATGATGATAGTGCTTAATATCTGGAATTGCGCAACGTTTGCACAGATCAACGGCCGCTATGGTTGCAGGGTGATGTGGTTGATACCGCTGTTCGCGATTATTGGTGTGGTGAACTATCTCACCGGTAGAAAGCTTAAGGCTCAAGGTTCTTAGCTGGTTTCGTAGCATTCTTAAGGAAAAGTGTCGCGATATACGAGTGCTTATTTCCCCAGTTTTCCCAATTAAGGTAAATAGAAATGGAGCAGACTGTCTTCCATTTCCGGACTCGCTGTCATATGGCTTTCGGCTTCGCTTTTTTATTCAACTGTTTTTAGTTTAGTATTTATTTAAATCCGTTTTCTTTTAGTGAAATGCCGGTATTGCAATAGAACTGGCATGATTATTTAGTAAATAAGCTTCCTCCTTCTCACTGAAAATTACCCTGTTTTAAGGCATCAGCTACCGCAGCACATCGAAACAACCATCATTAATCTGCGTAAAAACTAAAACAGTATGCAACACAAAACGGACAAAGTGCTTAAAATCACTGTTGAGAAACACACTGCGATTACATCGTCAACTTATTGGGTCGCCGACGTAAAAGACCGCGTGATTATCGACGTAAAAGAATGTAACAGAAATATGGGAAAGGGGAATGTGGGCCTGTACAAAATGCTTGGGAATCAGCTACTCAGGGAGTTGGAAATAGAAAATGATCAGATTGTGCTGGATGCACGTTCGCTGAATGTCAAGAACACGAGTTATGTTGTCGAATTGCCGAGCGGCATGCGCATCGAGTTGTTGGCTGGTGATGTGCCGGTGCATTCGTAAGTAAGTCAGCATAATGAAAAAGGATTTCAAACAGCAGGTTTGAAATCCTTTTATTATTAAGATAAGTTCTTGCCATTAAGACATCTTTCTTCTATCCAGACATCTGAAATTAACCGCCGGTTTGTTTCTTTTGTATCTGTTCACTTTTTTTTTCATCGTCTTTTCGTCGTTTCAACCAGTATAGCCAGCATTTCCGCGCATGGATACCAAAAAAAGCAGCCTGGTGTGTGATATTTTCTTTGTCGAAATTAAAACCTTCGCAAAATTCCGGATAGTCCATAAATAAGAAAAAACCTTTCCCGGTAATATAGCCATCAGTTTCACCACAAAGTAATACACCGATCAGGGGACGGCCTTGAAGCCATTGTTCGCCGTTAATTTCGCTGCATATTAAGCCAATTAGTTTTCGGTGGTAACTGTAAGTGACGTAGAGAGGGATGTTTAAGGCGGTGTACAATTCTCTGAAAGTGCATTTGCTTCCTACCTTGGCTAAACCAATGAGGTAATTAGTAATAGCTTCTTTTAAAGATTGATAATTGGAATATTCACCGAGCAAATGTGCGGGATATTCAGTGCAGCGTACAAAGGCTGGATGCCCAAAAGGTATTGACGATAATTGATCCATGTTTATGAATTTTTCGTATTATGAATAGTGCTTAGTTCTTTACAAGAACTGTCACACTTTTAAAAAAAAGACTTTGATTTATGGAAGTCTTTTGTGTGGTCCCACATGGAATGGAATTCTATGCTTTGGATGGATTTGGATTGACTTTAAAACAGCTGTATTACAGCTGTTTATGCAAATTTGCATAAGGGTGGATTCATGGATATTCCAATAAAGTCTAGTATTTTTGTCAACGTTTTTGTCAATGGTGTAATTACATCGCCGGCGGAAATGGCAAACTAAAACCCATGAACGTATCTTTTTACCTGCTAACACCGAATGCAAAAACTCAATCACAGCTTTACGTATCTATTTCAAATAAAAGTTCGCGTCTTCGATTCGCCGCCGGCGAGGAATTTCTTATCAAATATTGTAACTCCAGAGAGAAGAAAGGAGATAAGACATTGGTTAAGCGAAATACTCCGTTCACATTGGAGTATAACAGTATCCTCAATTCAATCAGCGACAACTTGAGATTGCTTGCAATGCAGCTGCAAAGGGAGCAAGGCGAGTATAGCTTACAAGATGTTCGGAATATTTATTGGACACGTATAGGCTGGATAGATGATAAGAACCAGGTAACTTTCGCCAATGCTTTTGAACAATATAAGGAGGCATCCAGGATACATTGGTCAGTTGAGTTTTATAAGATACAATGTGCAATGGAGAACCATTTGACTGAATTTAAGAAAGCGCGTAATGAAAGTGTCGAATTCCAAAATTTCAATAAGGATTTGTGGGAAAGCATTATCAGCTATTTTGTTCTTGATTTAAAAACTGCGAACTCGACGACGAATAAATATCTGAAATCGCTGAAGAGATTCCTCAAATATTCTGCGAAGAAAGGTTACTTCAATGGTAGGGACCTTGATGATTGGAAATACTTAAAAGAGCATGAAGTTTTTAAGATTGCACTCAAAGAGCATGAAGTTGAAAAGCTGATTAATTTAGACTTGTCGGCAAGTAAGCGATTGGAGAAAGTAAGAGATTTGTTTTTGCTTGAAATATTACTGGGCAAAGGTTTTCAGACGTTCACAAAGTATTAGATCGTGAAAACTATGACGGTAAATCTATCCGCATTTTTCAAGAAAAAACTAATGCTCTTGTTGCAATTCCTAAGCATTCCAAACTAGAAAATCACCTAGATGTACTTTTTGAAAAGTATCCTCAAGGCTTTCCGGTTATTTCTAATCAGAAGTTCAACGACTATCTAAAAGAGATTTGTGAGCTTGCTAAGTTCAATCAAAAACATCAATGGGTAAAGTTGGTAGGCAAACAGAAGGTTACCGAGAGTGACTTTCGCTACAACTTAATCACTAGTCATACGGGCCGGCGAACCTTTTGCACTATCGCGCTGAAAAAGGGGATAGACTCAGAATTAATAATGAAAGTTACTGGACATAAAAATTACGAACAGTTTCGAGCTTATGTAAAAGTCGATGATGAGGATTTAGAAACAGCATTTTCAGAAAAATTCTAGCATAAAAAGAATGTTTTTTCTCTCTTCACTCGTTCACTTCGCACACAAAACATAGCAAGGCTACAACATTCTACCATTCTATTCTGCTTAAAATAAACCCTTATGGCGTTAGCGAAAAATGGGGCAATCGCCCCTTTTGTTTATTCACCATTTCCGCAATGTTGTGTTTGGCAAATAATGCTTCGTTTTTTTTGTGTATTGTCACTTATGGACGTTACAAAAAGGTCTTTATAGCCCAGTTTTTACTTGGGTGTTGGCTCAGTACATTGACGATACTAACAATACCTATGGCTAGACCTACTTACTATGGAAATCTAATTCAGAGAAATTAGAGAATTAACCCCAGCTTACATCGCCGGTAAAGATAAAAGCTGGGGAATACTAGAAAAGTCTATCATCTCTAAACAACTGTCGCAGCAATACGACCTTTATCAGTAATTGCCAAAACGAAGTTTTCTGATGTAAGCGTTGTCGTGATCCACCGATCAATATATCGCTCATTCTCCAACGTTTTCAGTATGTCCGTAAGCTCATCCACATTGGTTTCTGTGAGTCTACAGAGACTATCAATTGATACACTTAATTTACCGCCTGCCGGTACATACTGACCCACTGTTTGTAGGACCAAAAGTTCATTTTCAGTCATGTTACTTTTTTTTAGGTGGAGTTTTCGGTTTGTCGGTTTCTTTTACGGTCGTTTTGGGGTTTTTATCAGCATAATCTTTACTGGTGTATTGACCGGTGTCGGCATCCCTGTACTTAGGAGCTGGTTTTGATGATTTCGCCATAAGCTAGAAAGACGCCCTGATTTTATGGGCTATAGATATTGCATCAATTGCAATGCCAATGTAAAGGTTGGTCAAAATGTCAGTACACATGTCATAAAAATACCTATATCAAGGGAGGTACCACGAATAAATGTCATATAATCACAATCCATTAGCGGTATATTGTCTGTCACTATGAGTCATAATCGGAATCATACGGTTTGGTAAGCAGTACTTTGCCGAAGTCGAATAACTTGAGGGAAATATTTTTTACGTCAACTTCTCATCTAAGGGGATGCTATGAAACCCGTTATGGTAAATGATTTCGTCGATTATTCAAAGAATCGCAAAGTCAAACCATCGAAAAAAAATGCGTTGAAAATTTTGAAGAATGGATTTTGTCGATTACAATAGACATACACACATACCGCAGAGTCCTATGACAAATCCTTTTGAATCCTTGGAGCATAAACTTGCCAGGATTGAAACCTTGCTCGAAAGCCGGTTCATTGAAAAAACCGAAAAGAAAGATGCTATCGATCACACGCTTTTCATGCCAGTACAAGACGTTTATCCGCGCTATTGTAGCCGACAAACATTCTACAATCATGTAAAAAACGGCATGATTAAACTCTACAAATTTGGCAACCGTTCTTTTGTTAAAAGGGATGAGTTTTTTGCCACATTTAAAGAAGTAAAAGTTGCCCAATCACTTTCCAATTTAAAAACCCACAAAACCAAGGAGGCCCATATTGCACAATGAAATTGAAAACCTAACGACCCTTTGTCAAGTCCCACTTTCAAACACCGTCCTACAGAATCTTCTGGATAATCTTCAAGAGGTAAATCTTAACACACTTATTTACGAACGCGCCGGCGACGAAGTTAAAAGCGGCATAAAACAGAAGCACTACATTGTCTGCATTATTGATGAAATTATTCGCCAAGCTAAAAAAACAATTTCGGTTTGTGCCAGCGTCATGATTTTATTTATGCTTATAACGGAACTTATTGGGAGTTGATCGATGGTAAAGAATTCAAAACATTCTTAGGCCTCGCGAGTCAGAAAGTCGGCCACAAGGGCCTAGAAGGTCAACACTATGAATTCCGCGATAAATTGTTCAAGCAGTTTTTTTCGGCGGCGTACTTGCCCACGCCAATCATTTCAGATGAAGTTGTCCTTATTAATTTAAAGAATGGGACTTTAGAAATTACTCCGAAAGGATTCAAGTTGAGAGAACATCGGAAGGCGGATTTTATGACCTACCAGTTGCCATTTGCCTTTGACCCGTTGGCGAAATGCCCAAGATTTGAAAAATACCTATTGAAAGTATTACCGGAAAGTCAATGCCGTGACATTCTAGCGGAATTTATGGGTTATTCGTTTACCAGGAAATTAAAATTGGAAAAGTGCTTGTTGTTATACGGAGATGGTGCGAACGGAAAATCAGTTTTCTTTGAAGTAATGTATGCGGTCTATGGCCGAGAAAATATTTCAACGCTGTCATTGGGCAGCCTGAAAGAAGAGCATAATAGGGCAATGCTATCGAACAAACTACTGAATTATGGCAGTGAAATAAACAGTGGTGCTATTGAGGTTGATACGTTCAAACAACTAGCTTCGGGTGAACCTGTGCAAGCCAGGCTGAAATACGGCAATTCATTTATGATGGAATTTTACTCGAAACTAGCTTTCAATTGTAACGCACTTCCCTCAGTATCCGAATATTCAGAAGCCTTTTTTAGACGGTTTGTAATCATTCCATTTGACATAACAATTCCAGAGAAAGACCGCGATCCGAACCTTTCCAGTGATATTATTGAGAACGAATTGGCTGGCGTTTTTAACTGGATTCTTGTAGGTCTTACTCGATTGCTCCAGAATAATAAATTTACCACTAGCGAAAAAGTCAAAGCGATATTGAATAGATATCGTATTTCGAGTGACACTGTAGCATTGTTTTTAGAAGAACAGGGGTATAGGCCATGTGTCGATAGTACCATGTCACTCGCTCACTTGTATGACAAATATAAAACCTACTGTGTCACCGGCGGATACCGGAGTATAAGCAACAGAAACTTTAGTGACCGCCTCAAAAAGTTAGGCTTCGAATCCACTCGCAAAAACAGCGGCACGTTTATATACGCGGCGTACGCAGAGCTTTCCTCTTCCTCTTTGTAAAGTACTTTACAAAATCTAATTACATTTTACAGTTACACACATTATTAATAATTTACTTCAGTGAACGAAGTGAAAGAAGTGAAGTATTTCAAACACTTTTTTTATACAAAAAACTCTATGGCAGATATCAAGCTTGAAATACCCAAAAAGATAGCGACGGAAATCCGTTGGCAGGCACACTTAAACAAATTGAGCTTTGGAGAGTGGGTAGAGCGGAGTTTGATGGATCGTTTAACTAGTGACTGGACATCAGAACATGTTAACACGACCTTTTATCCGCTCCATCCACCAGAAGCATACAGCCAAACAGAATGCGTTACATTAACTATTCCAGATGACGTAATGTCAACTATGAAGTCCTTAGATATGTTTACCCGAATATCAATTGAGAAATGGTTATATGTCTCGTTGCTAAATGATGTTCAGTCATTCGAAACAAGGCGATTGGCTTTATTAGTTTATGAAGAGGAAATGTTCGAAAATGAGACAGGAATTTACCAATTTAATAACTCCAATAGTGAGATCGCATCTTTCATAGAGAGCATTGATAAGGACAAACTGGTAAATATCAGATGGCTGGCTTACGGGCTAAATACCCAGTTTAATTTGCTTTTAAAGAAAATGAACCCTGAAGATATCGAGTGGGTGTATGAATGTTTTCGTTCAATACTATCAATCATAAGAGAGAGTGTGTCTAACAGTCCGACGTACAATGGAGCGTTAAAAATTATTGGAAGAGGTCGGGACAGTTATGGTTGGAAATTCCCTGGCACAGTTAAACAATCTAATTAAAGTAGGTAGCCCGTTCAAAATGAATGGGCTTTACTAGTTGGTAACGACTCAGCGCGTTTTTAGCTGACAGTAATACTTTTACACATTGCTGCATCCTATTTAACCGGGTGAATTCCTATTTTAGTGTCTCAACAACCCAATAACCCTGTTGTTCGACGAACGTGGAAAAGATAAAAACTCTATTATTTGTAATATTGATTGTTGCAAGCACTCACAGTGCATTCGGCCAATCGTCGGCCTATTATCCTGACGGCAAAAAAATAAATATTGAGTTCAGTACAATCCCAAAAAATGAAGTTGACAATATAACCATTACAGACTGGGAAGAATACGGAAAAAGAACAGTTCGCTAAAACAAAGAACTCCGGGTAAATAACTTACAGTAAAATACTCCCGAATACCCGAACTTTACCCGAATTTGTAGCGTCCATTATTCGGCCTTAGAACTCCAACCTGATTACAACCGCCGGCGGCCTACGATATAAGGGGGCTGGGCATTGCAGAATAATAAAAACGGTGGGTCCTTCCTGGAGTGAAATATATGCGGGTGCGAACACCCGCGAAATCAGACTTTCCATAGAAATTTTTTCTTACCCGAATTTTAGTTGAGATTTCTTCCCCAAATGCTCGAAATTCTTAAAACATATTGCAGATCCCCCACTGATGTATTTTAAGTCCGTCGGAACTTTAGATGTTATCGAAAAGTAGTTTATCGGCGTCTGTCTAAGAGTGCTAGCTGCGTATGAGATTTAATAGATCGGTAAGATATGTTTCTCTTTTCGTAGCGCTGCTTAGTTCACACTGCCAGATTACTATAACCCGCCATCCCAGCGATTGAAGGTCTTTCTTATTTTTTATATCGCGTTCTTTATTCTTCAAAATTTTTTCCCTCCAAAATTCTGTTCGTGTCTTGGGAAGTCTGCCTCCTTTACAGGTATGTCCGTGCCAGAAGCATCCGTGGACAAGAATTATAGTTTTGAACTTACTTAGAACTATATCCGGCTTTCCTGGGAGTTCTTTTACATTCTTCCTATATCTAAAACCATGAGCGAACAAGTATTTTCTAACCAATACTTCCGGATGAGTGTCTTTTCCAGAAATATTGCCCATAATTTGGGATCGCTTTTCTTGAGAATAAATGTCAGACATTATTTGATTGAGTCGATACTGGAGACGATTGCATTATAGTCGCCATTTTTTTCATTTATCCATTTTTGGATAAAGATTTTTTGAGTCGCTAGTATATCTTCCGATGTGTTACCGCCAGATGTGTATTTGCTATGAATGGAGAACTTTTCTTTGTAGTTTGTTGTTGAACGTATTTCGTTCGAATACTCCTTATACTTGTCGGTTCCTAATATCGCTTTTGCAGTACTGTTAGAGAATGAGTCACTCCAGATTATTTCTTCGGGCGTATTTTTGGGGAGGTAGAATACCTTATACAAATAGAAGTCTAAATAGTTTTTTTGAAGTTCTATTTGTTGAGTTTCATTCCCTGAGTTTCCAAGACTGTCGACAGAAAATTTAATATCTTCTTTGGTTTGCTCTTTGATTTTACTTTTCAGAAAGGAAACGTTTAAATCAGCTGTGCTAAATTTTTGCCAGTTATAATGATCATTAGTCGTTTTTTGATCTCCATCAAAGAATACAAAATTATTTCGACTTCCATCCCGACAGAATACGGGTATAAACTCTTTTTTTATGACACTTTCGCCACCGGGATTATATTTGACATTGAAAATATTTTTTATTTCCGGCCCTAGCTCGTTTAATGTTGCCAAAATAATTTCACTAGCCAAGATATCCTCAACTATAATATTTTTCTTTGTGGCAAGTGGAAATTCGATATGATAGAATGCCTCTTCGCTAGTTAAATTTTCTTTTACCAAAAATCTGCCAGTGTTGGGGCTTTGGTGAAATACCTTGATAGCTTCTTTAGGTAGGCCATCTACAATAGAAGCGGAATGACTTGTTAGGACTATTTGGTGCTTTTTGATCTTAATTTGTTCTAGTAGAAATACTTTTAGTCTCTCTTGTGCTCCAGGATGCAAAGATACTTCGGGCTCGTCCAAGAGAATGAGTGAATACTCCGCGGCTTCTAGTATTTTAAGCACCAACCTTACTACTGCAACCTCGCCACTCCCAGCAAATGCTTCGGAATAATTTGCAAAATCAGTCTTGAATATAACAGTGTAACCATGATTTCTAAAAAAAGAATGTTCAACGAAATGGGCCGATATATATTTCTTGCCTAGAATAAAAGATATCCATTTGAGCTCGTTTTCGCTTAAAGTTTTAACTGGCCCGTTTACCGCTCCAGCTTTTGTATAAATAAAATCTTTCTTTCCTGTGATTATATCTTGAAGTTGTTTTGATTTTTTTCGAATAAACTCTTGCTTATTGCGGGTTGAGATTCCAACCGTATCGCCGAAATAGAAATATTTGTCGAAGGCGCTTAATTCGGCTCTAAAGTCGATATAAACTACGTTCTTCTCTATTGGTGGATTACGTCTACTATCTTCTCTTGGTATCATTCCGGCCCACACTAAGGGCCTACTTGTTTCCCAATAGTTAGGGTCGTTGTTTCTTCTTATTCTCGCTTTGACGACTTCGTTACTTTCGCCCCTTTCATTTTTGAATACGTACCAAAATGAATGTCGCTTCTTTTGGTCGTCGAAATATTCCACGGGATCTACACTTGTATCAAACCAAAATTCATAAGGAGTTTTGCCGCGTGGGGCGCCATACAAGGCGTGTAGACATGAGCTTTTTCCACACCCATTTTGACCAATGAATACGGTCAGAGGAAAATCAAAATTGATTATTGTATCAATTTCTAAATTCCTGTAAAATGGGAATCTAATAAAATCAATATATTTTTTGATGTTACCAGATTTTTTAACGCTTTTTATTGTTGTTATTAGCTGCTCTACTTGATACATGATAAGGTATTTCTAATTTATGATCGTCTTCTAAGCCATTCAGATTCGTCTAAGCCGACGCGGGAAAGATCGCTAGCAAAGTCGTGTGAGATACGTTGAGCATGGAGATCTTTAAGGTCTAACACCCATTCGTAAGCTTCATCTTTTTCATCATGATAATCTACATGACCGTCCTTGTATAAAGATTCAAAGAGAAACTTATTGTCTTTTGAGATTGCTTTAATAGAATCCTCTCCGTCGGCAACTGCAAATTTTATAGTTCTTAAATCGAAGCTTTTTTTCGAGAGCTTTAAATGCTTTCCGTCAGGAGTAACAAAATTGAATTTTGCTCCATTTTCTGCCGTAACATCCTTCAACGGGAGGAATAGAAATCTTGTTACGCCGCTTAATCTTACAGAATCACACCTTTGTTGAATACACACCCAATAGCCGCTTTTATTTCCTTTTATTACGGCACCCAAAGTAAGTCTTGGTGTAACGGAACGAGGTTTAAAAATACTTTTATGATGGGTCAGAATCGAAAATTCAATGTCTTTGTCAGTAATTGCGTTGTCATTTGTTAGTGGTGACACTGATTTTGAAAGTTTATCTTTTACATTTGTCGCCGCTTTTTCTTGATCGTCTGTAAGGTCTTCCCCCCATTGTTCGGCAATTGCTTTTGAGAACCCTTTCTCAGTCCACGTGCTAATAAAAGCCGCATTTATAGTAGCTGCTTTTCCACCGACGGTAATAGGTTTGTTGAATTCTTGGTTTTTCAACCATTCCTGAATGTCTGTTATCGAAATCCGTTTGCCGGCGCTGTTATAGTGTAAAAGAGCTTGGAAAGAGTCTGATAAAATATCTATCATTTGCTCTTTAGAATCTTGGGGCGTTGGCAGAAGAAGATGGTGAGTTAGAAAGGCAAGGTCAAGTCCCTTATTGTAAAGCTTTATCAGTCGAAAAGTATTATTTCTCAATATCGTTAAAGAATCTAATACAAAGTTGGATAATAATCCTGACGTCATTTTGGTGAACTCGTCGAGGATAAAATCGGGCAATTGTTCATAGCTTTTTACCTGTGCGTTGAACTCTGGATTGTGGATGAATTTAGATTTAGGGTTTCCATTATCATCAACTTCATTATCTGATTTCGCTACGATAATAATTTTTACGTTGTCGGTTGATATTTCGAATGCAGAAGCAGTCGCGGCTATGCCGTTTTCCTCTAAATTCTTATGAATATCATCGCGGATATCTGTCAGCCCAGTTTCACCGGTGTAAACAATAATTAGCTTCATGCTGCCTTCGCCTGTAATAGGATCAGATAAAATTTCATGGATGATCTTTAAGGTGTGTGGTCCTCTTGGATCATCATTTTCTGCATCCTCTTCTTCGGCACCTAAGGGAACTGGTTCGTCCTCAAGGTTTATTTGCCAGTCCAGTACAGTTATATCCGCTTTCTTCGCTAACCGGGCAAGTAGCTCAATATCGGCGGATGTTTTAGGTTTATAGATTGCGCAAATTTTATTCTTCTCAGCGAAAGATCGAGTCACGGCGTATGCATCAAAATCGTGATTTGTTGCACCATCGGCAGTGTTAAATGCTTTGTCGTCAATAAAGACTATGTTTTGGAGAAAGTTGTTTGCGACTTCTTTTGAAACGGTGAGAAAATCGGCCATGGGATTAACTGTTATTAGATTCTATTTTAAATGTTACGTTACCCCCCTCTCTAGGAGAGTCAAGGTATATTTTATAGTTTTCGGCAGCAAGTACTTCTTTGCTGATATGCAATCCCATCCCTCGGCCATTGACTTTGCGTGAAAACCCGAGTTCGAATATGCGTTCCGCATCTTTTGTTGGGATTGAGGGGCCATTATTTGAGATGTAAATGCCTGTGTCATCAGCATGCAACCTGATAACTTTTTCTTCAACTCCATCATTTTGATTGAGCCAGTGAATTGCGTTATCAATGATGTTTACGAAAACCGGATAGAAAGTAGACCTAAAGCCAAATAATTTGTGACTGCCAAACGCCTTGGTGTGTTTGAACTTTATGTCGTGGCGTTCAATTCGAGCCTTAAACAAATCGATCAGAAACGTCTTAATCTCTAACGAAGGAATAAATTCTCGTTGTCTGTTCAGTCTTTTATTTAATGGGGTAAACAGGTTTAAATATTTGTCAAGATGTTCGAAGTTTACTTTAATATTCTTATAAACACCTTCCAGCTTCTCGTTGACGTCGGCCCATGCTCGCAAATCTTTTAAACTACCTCTAATCGATTTTACCGTACTGTTGAACTCGTGATGGATTACGCCGACCGCCAGTCCTAATTGGCTTAGTTCAATATCAGCTTGTACCCGTTCTCGTAACTCTTCCAATTCCTCTGCCATCGCATCGGATATTTGATCGTTCGTAATAAATTCATTATTGGAGTCCTTATCCCAGTAAATTCCTTGCAATTGACGGATTACTCTCTCTAAAGTTTGAGTTGCTCTATCCTTACCTCTGCTGATGTCTGCCTCCATTATTTTTCTCTCCTCTACAAGGTCAAAATCTTCTTCGTTGCTAACATTAAGATTCTTGAATCTGTCTTTTACATCCCTGATTTGGTTATCCAAGTCTATCATTAAATCATTCGCTAGTTCTTTAACTTTAGACGTGATTTCTACAACGGCTTCTTGTGCTTCTTTCCTTTTCGCTGAGGCAGCTTTTTTTGCTTCGGCTGAAATATAATCAACCGCCATCTCTAATCTTTTCCGTTTATCTATTTCAATATTTAAAAGCGTTTTATACTCTTCTACTATTGTGTCAATATTATCAGCGGCATCCTGGAGAAGGCCGCTTTCTAATTTCTGTAGCTCTATTTGATATGCTTCGAAATCACGCGAGGTATCTTTGGAGATCGTAAAGCCCTTTGGCGGATTAATTTTTATTTTTTGTCGATAATCATCGATTAGTTTTCTAGATGCTATTTCGTGATTGATTAAGGCTTGTCCTGCTTCTTCGGGATCTTCTATATGGGCAACTGAACTAAAATCCCTCTCTATAGTTTGAATTAGCTCAGCTATGTCTTTTTGATGCTTTTGATTCTTACTATCATCAAAGAATTTATTCAGTGTGGTTTGGAATTTTTCTTTTCTAACCTTAGCCTGTTGATCTCGTCTTTCAAGTGCTTTATAATAAGTTTCTCTTTCTGCACGTTTTTGAACCCAAAATTCAGCTTTCGGACCACTGCTTGAACCTTCTCTAAAAAAATCAGCCGCTAGCTGTACAAAAAAGTTTTTAAGTATGTCTTGTAACTGACGATAGGCTTTGTTTTCAATAAAACCTTCGCGGCCTGCTTTTTCTCTAAGATTGGCATTCCATTTCTTATCAATGTCAATTACGCCGAACATTCGACGATAAGAAAAGAAATAGAATTTGGCACTTTTGGTCCTATTTTTTTCGACGTCGATGAAATCATAGTCAGAATTGCCGTATGGTAATATGCGGATATTGTCACGGTAGATATATAGACCACCGTATTTGTCGCCTTTGGCTGTGATTATGCCGTAATTTTCTGAGTCTATTACGGATTGCCTTTGTAACCCTTGTACATAAGCAACATTGAGCTTAAACGGACCGCATTCCGTTTCTTTATAATTGTTTCCGTTCCAGCCAACTTTATGATCAAAAGTTTTTTCCCTGTAAACTTTTATTGTTCCGGAAAATTGTCCGAATTCATCAAAAATGCCCTGAAAATGATGGTCCGCTATTTCGAAGTCTTCTGGCGCAAAAAATTCTTCTTTATCTAGGAGGTCGTAATAGAGGTTGTCGTTGCCTCTGAAGTCTCTGAAGGCAACCGTGATTTGCGGTTCTGGATGTTCAGGAGTCATGGTGTTTGTAAACCCCATGAGCATTTTTTCTATTTTTGTTGCATCCTGCGAATCTTTAGCTCCATCAATATCGTTATTTAATGTTTCGTCCACTGGCGAAACGTAAAAGAAAGTCCCACTACGATCATTCGCAAGAGAAAAATCTCCAATTAGATAATCGTTCAGCTCAATTGGGGAAACGTCTAGTTCTGTGATTATTTGAATAATAGATTGGGCTTCTTCAAATGTAATATCGTCATTCTTTGCTAAGTCATTTAGAGAGTCGATAAGTTCTTTCTTCATTTCCTCGATGTCTCCTCTGTCCGGTAGTTCATCGAATTCTCTGACAGGTATAGTAACTTGGTCAAGATCGAGGCCAGGTAATTCAAATATTTTCCAGTTGATCAAGGCAGCGACAATCTTGTGATTGTAATTTCCTCGTCTTGCTTTTGTTAGTATTAATACTTGACTTCCGATAGATGCAATAGCAAGGCGGCCTATTCCCTTTTCCCCCATAATAGCGCGTTCTGATTTGTTGGCTGGCCGAGAAGGAGGTGGGGTTTTCCTATTAGTAAATTTACTTTCTGTTCCGAGTGTGAGCCAGCGAGATTCAAAATCAGCTCTGGTCATACCAATGCCGTTATCACGAAGAACTAATAATTTGCCCTTCCTGAAATAATCTATTTCGACATTGTCTGCATAAGCATCGTGTGCATTTTTAAAGAGTTCATTTATAGCTGTTGGAATTCCGGCAATCTGTTGCCGACCGAGCATATCTAATGCCCTTGCTCTTGTCTTAAACTTTGCCATTTATGCCAATGTGTGTTTAATGATTGCCCGATTGCTTCAGCTAGTTTCGGAGGAACTGCATTTCCAATCATTGTTGCTATATCTCCTTGATTCGTTGAATGGAATTTATAATTTAAAGGAAACGACTGCAATGTTGCGCCTTCCCTTAGGGAAAGAGCTCGGTTTTGTTCCGGATGGGAATATCTTCCGGTACTTGTGTAAATAAATCTGGTAGTTATTGTTGGTGCAGGTTTATTCCAGAATAATCTTCCATAGACGTCATAATGGCCTTCATGATCTTTATAACAGTCTAATTGAAGCCTTTCGTTAGATGACCACGCCCGTCTAGTTCCTCCATTTTTTGGAGTCGCTTTCATTCTTTCCATATTTAGGTCTGAAAGGCGGGCTACCGAATGTTGAAAGCCAGTTTCATCTTTATGCCCCATGCTGACTTTTGGAAATATTGTATAATCTCCAATTGCCTTTTTTACCGTTACAATTTGATCTTTTTTCCGGATTTGTTTGGGAAGCTCGATTTTGTTCAATAAACGAGTTCCAATTAGTACAAATCGTCGTCTGCTTTGAGGAACACCGAAGTATTTTGAATTTAACACAGTTTGATCGAAGGTGTAACCTTCTAGGCGCAATTGCTGCTTAAATCTGTGTAGCGGGCTGCCTTCTTTAGTTTCTAAACCTGGAACATTTTCGATAAAAACAAACCCCGGCTTATAGTAGAGAACAAACTCTTTAAAATCATCTAAGAGTAGACGACCAGCCTTAGATTTCGTTTTGTCGGATTTCAGATTGGAATAATATTGGCATGGGCTACATCCAACAAAAATTAGATCGTCTTGATTTAAATTGATAGGAAGGAAATCTTGCAATTTTTCGGGTTTCATGTTTGAAACGTCCTCGTTAATAAAAATTGCATTATTGTTTTCTTCGTATGTTCTTCGAAATTTAGAAACGATATCAATTCCCCCTAAAACTTCGATTCCAATATTTTTAAAACCACAAGTAACTCCGCCTGCGCCACAGAAGAAGTCAACAGCTTTTAGTGAGGGTGTTATATTTGTGTTTTTTGCGGGCATAATAAAATTCCCCGAAAATACAAAATTCCATAAAGATCAAACACTAATGTGTCCACATTTTAAAACAAGAATTTAGATTACGATGAGGGCTGTAAATCTTTAGGTCGTTTTCTTTTCGCTGCGACATTTTTATATAGAAACCATAAAATAAAAAAGCCCCTCGAGTGAGGAGCTTTGAAAATGTCAATATTTTTGTCAATGGGTGTATGTAGCCAGTTGATTATCAACATGTATTGTGGTCCCACATGGGCTTGAACCATGGACCCCCTGATTATGAGTCAGGTGCTCTAACCAGCTGAGCTATAGGACCTGTAGCGTAACGCTAACGGACGGCAAAAATAATTTATTTTCTGAAAAATCCAGCGCTGATCAAATTATTTTTTGTCACCTGTTTATAAGTGGTCAACTTTGCAACGCAAATAGAGAAACTTATGATTCAGGGCATCCGGCATATAATTTTTGATCTCGGTGGGGTATTGCTCAACCTTGATTACCAGCTTACAGAGCGGGCTTTTATTGATTTGGGGATTAGCAATTTCGGAGAATTGTATTCTCAATTACAGCAAACTCCTGTTTTTGATCGGCTGGAAACCGGTAAAATCGGACAGGCGGAGTTTGTAAAAGCAATACAGGATATTTCGGGTCTGCCGCTTTCAGAACAACAAATTATCGATGCCTGGAACGCGATGTTGCTCGATTTCCCCCTGCGCCGTTTGCAGATTTTGCAACAGCTCCGCAACCACTATGATTTATTTCTGTTGAGCAATACGAATGAAATTCACGAAGCGGCATTCAATAAAACATTGCTCGAGGATCATAATATTTCTAACATAGGTTTATTTTTTGATCGTGCTTATTTATCACATCGTGTAGGGATGCGTAAACCGATGAAAGAAATTTTTCAACATGTACTAGATGAAAATGGATTGAAAGCGGAGCATACTTTATTCATTGATGATAGTCCGCAGCACATAGAAAGCGCAAGGCTTGCCGGCATTCAAACAATTTACATTGAGAAGGGAATGACCATCGAAGAACATATTTTCAAACCTAAAACGCAGACTGCGTAAAGGTTTTAGAATTGATACAAATAGGAGCGTCTCAAAAGGGTGCTCTTATTTTTTTTAGCATTTCCCTTTTTTGATAATGGTTTTCCTGTTTTTAAAAACTAAAATCGCCAGATGATCATTTCTTTGTGGCGTTGAAATAATACTTGCTCCCACCTTCAACAACACTGCAGTGTTCTGCTGCACGCTGTTGTTCGTTACAAATAGTTATTGATCTATGATGCAGTCCCACTGCTGCGCACGATCGGAAAAGTTTTTCAGAGGGATAACCACATTGCTTTGGGTAGTGTGAAAAAATAGGTGTGCTGCTCCGCGCGCATGTGTAATCATGCGTCGGTTGGGAGCAAGAAGACTGGCGAAATGGTGAAAGTGCAGCGGAGTTAGCCGCCTAACAATTAAACGAACTGACTAATCAACTATATAATGAAGCAAGTATTACTTACCGCTCTTCTAGGCATTACTGCCCTTTCCGGAAACGCACAATCTGTAACCGATACTGTATCTGTTGGCACTAATGCCGGCGGTGTTTCTTACCCCAATAATGTTTGGTATAGCCTTCCGAACGATGAACAAGGTTCTGTATCTAAGAAAAACTGGGATCTCGCTTTTCAGGTGTATGGCGGTTATACGGCCAGTATCATGGCAAATAATATTGGAGGTACTACCGTGTGGCTGTATCCGAAAGATGCTGCAACAACTACTTCATGGGCTGCAGTAGATACAAACGGACTCAGCACCTGGTCTAAATTATACAACTCCGATATTACCTGGGGCGACGGCGCGCTTTCCCGCAATGTAGACGTTACGAACGCTAACGATCTTGGCTGGGGGCTATACGATATGAATACACACTACGTAATGGGTGATTCTATTTACATCGTAAAAACAGTTTCAGGTACTTATAAGAAACTTTGGATCAAATCGCTGATCAGTAGTGTTTATACATTTACGTTTGCGAACCTCGACGGTACTGCTGAAACAACGGATACGGTTGGAAAAGCTACTTACGCTGGTCAAAACTTTGGTTATTATTCTTTAGATAACAGCGCTGCATTGTCCCGCGAACCGTTGACGGCTAACTGGGATATTGTATTCGGTCAATACTATTCTTCTGCTTATAATCCTCCATATGCTGTAACAGGTGTATTGCAAAACAATGGTGTGAAAGTTGCGAAAGCTGTAATTGATCCTTCTACGGTCGGTAACTATGTTGATACCAACCACACTTTTGCTACATCCATCAGTACAATTGGTTTCGACTGGAAAACCTTCAATGGTCAAACTTATGACGTAAATGATTCAGTGGTTTATTTCGTAAAAAGAATGAATAATGATATCTGGAAAGTGGTATTCACAGGTTTTGGCGGCAGCACTGACGGTAATTTTATTTTCACTAAAGAAAAGATTTTTACTGCGCCTCCTGCGCCAACTGCGGTAGGCAATGTGAATGCGCCACAAACAAGTCTGGCACTCTATCCTAATCCTAGTCGCGGACAAAATGTAACGTTGGTGTATAGCTTCGATAAACAAGTAGCCGGCGCAAAACTCAATCTGTTTGACCTGAATGGTCGCGTAATCTTGAGTGACAATCTGCAAACGTCGACTGGCCTGTATCAATATGTATTGCCAACGCAATCCCTGAGTGCAGGCATGTACGTCATCTCTGTAGAAGCGGATGGTGCGCGTACACAACAAAAACTCATCGTACAATAAGATAGCTGACCATGGTAAGCCGCTTGCAACAATTGTTGCGGCGGCTATGCCTTAAAATGATCAAGAAATGAACAAGATAGCACATCACATAACTGTGTGCGCTTACTTGCTGGTGCTTCTTTGTGTCTCCTGTAAGCAAACAAAACAAGATAACCACATCGTTATCGACAGCAATACCCGCATCGTTTCGTTAAGCGGTACTACAACTGAAGTGCTTTGTGCGCTTGGGTTGCAGGATAAAATTGTAGGCGTGGATGTGACCAGTACGTATCCTGATGCAGTAAAGCAACTGCCGAAAGTAGGCCATAATCGCAATATGTCGGCCGAGGCGATCATTGCATTGAAACCAACCATTGTAATCGGTATTCAGGAAAATATTAAACCACAATTAGCGGAGCAAATACAATCTGCCCACGTTACATTACTCTCTTTCCCCCTTCAGTACTCAGTTGCGGGTGCAAAAGAATTGATCGCGCATCTTGCCGACACGCTTGGGTATGCAGATAAAGGCGTTGTGCTGACGAAAGAAATCGACAGTGATGAAAACGCTAAGATCGCTCAGGAAAAACAACCGAATGTGTTGTTCATATATGCGCGTGGTGCTGGTACTTTAATGGCTGCAGGTAATAACACTTCAGCCAGCAGCATGATTGATCTGGCTGGCGGCAAGAATGCCGCTAATGGCTTTGATGATTTCAAGCCAATCACGGCAGAATCTTTAGTAGCTGCAAATCCGGATGTGATTCTCATGTTTGACAGCGGTCTGCAAAGCCTCGGCGGGGTTGATGGTCTGTTGCAAATACCAGGTGTTGCGCAAACAAACGCTGGAAAAAATAAAAGAGTAATTGAAATGGATGGTCAGTTTCTTACAGGGTTCGGACCTAGAACGGGTAAGGCGATAGCTGCTTTGTCAAAAATGCTGCATGAAATATCTGTCCATTAAAATATTGTATGTGGTGCTCACTGTACTGCTGGTGATTGCGGTGCTGTTAAGTGTAGGCATTGGTGGCGTAAAGATCGCTCCGATGCAAACCATTGCTATCATTGGAAAGACGATGGGCATACACAGTAATAGTTCTTTTAGCGACACGCAGGAAGCGGTTCTGTTGTCTATTAGATTGCCAAGGGTAATACTGGGGATGCTCACAGGAGCGTCCCTGGCTATTGCAGGAGCTTCGATGCAGGGGCTTTTCAGGAATCCACTGGCTGATCCCGGTTTGATTGGTATCTCTTCTGGTGCTTCAATGACGGCCGTGATTGCACTCGTAGCAGGGGCCGGAACATTTGCCGGTGCTGCAGGTTTTTATCTGCTCTCCGGTATTACATTTTTGGGTGCACTGATTACAGCTGTCATCGTATATCGCTTGTCGCTGTTGAATGGCAGAGTGATCATCAGTACAATGTTGCTTGCGGGCATTGCGATTAATGCGTTGACATCTGCCGTAACGGGTGTATTTACTTATTCAGCGAACGACGCACAATTGCGCAGCATTACTTTCTGGATGCTCGGTAGCCTTGGCGGCGCCTCCTGGACTAATGTAACAGGTTTGCTGCCGTTCACGATTATTCCGGTTTTGTTGTTGCCACGCATGGGTAAAGCGCTCAATGCTTTTTCACTAGGTGAAGAAACGGCGGTTCATCTGGGTGTGCGAACCGAAAGAACAAAACAGTTGATCATCCTTTTGGCTACGCTTTGTGTGGGTGCTACTGTTGCGGTAACCGGTGTTATTTCTTTCGTTGGGTTGGTTATTCCTCATATTATTAGAATGATCGCGGGACCAGATCATCGTTATACGCTGGGCTTGTCTGCCTTGGCGGGCGCGACTTTGCTGACATTGGCAGATCTGATTTCCCGTACGCTTTTGGCGCCGGCAGAAGTGCCGATTGGTATCATCACTTCGCTGACAGGTGCCCCGTTTTTTATGTACATCCTGATTAAAGAAAAGAAACAGGAAAAACTTGTGTAAGATGGTACAGGCAGAAAACATATCCTACTATATCGGCGCTATGCCTATTGTGGACAAAGTTTCGTTTGAGGCTTTGCAAGGCGAAATCCTGGTTGTGCTTGGTGCTAACGGTGCTGGTAAATCCACACTGCTGAAAATTATTACCGGGCAATTGCAACCGGCTGTTGGGAAAATTTCTATTCAGGGTAAATTATTGCAGCAGTGGCGAAATGATGAACGCGCGCAGTTTTCGGCTGTTTTGCAACAGCACAATAATCTTTCGCTTCCATTTACAGTTTCGGAAGTTGTAATGATGGGGCGTTATCCTCATTTCAAAAAACAACCGACTGTCTTAGATAAAACAATTGTACGGAGTGCGTTGAAAAAAGCAGGTATCGATAAGTTTAGCGACAGAAATTATCTGAGTCTTTCCGGTGGCGAGAAACAAAGAGTACATCTTGCCCGTGTATTTGCTCAGATATGGTTTGCTGCGAATTTTGAGACACGTTATCTTTTTATGGATGAGCCGAGTAATAATCTCGACATCCGCCATCAGCATACTTCTTTACAGATGGCCCGCGAATTTGCTGCAGAAGGGAACTGTGTAATCGCCATTCTTCATGATCTCAATCTGGCATTACAATATGCCGACAAAATATTAATGCTCAAACAAGGGGAAGTCATAGGGTCTGGCAAACCAGACGATATTCTTTGCGAGAAAACGATCAGCAAAATGTATGACATGCCTTTGCAGATCTGCCATCATCCGGATTATTCACATCCAATTGTGATGCCGGCTATTCAGTCAAAAAATCAATTCATCAATAAATAATTGCTAGAAAAATGGAAAATGCAATCCTTGAATTAAAACAACAGTATGAAAAAGCAAAAGCGGAAAACCCACGTCTGCGTATCCGTGATATTGCTCAGATAATGCATCAAAGCGAAGCGGCTCTGGTAGCTATGCGCACGGGTGATGGCGTTGTGCGTCTGGAAGGTGATTTTAAAGAGCTGTTGAAAGAAGTGCACACGCTGGGCGTTGTGATGGCTTTGACTAGAAACAATAACGCGGTGCACGAACGTAAAGGTGTGTACAATAATGTTTCTTTTGAAGGACCAATGGGAATCGTGCTCGATCCGGATATCGACCTGCGTCTGTTTATGATGCACTGGCAGTTCGCGTTTTCTGTGAAAGAAGGTGATCGTACAAGCCTGCAGTTTTTTGATAAGAGCGGCGAAGCAGTTCATAAAATTTATCTCACTGAGGAAAGTAATGTCGGAGCATATGAGGCATTAGTCGCGAAATATACTGCGCAGGAGCAAACGCCAATCATCAGCACTGTTGCATATCCTGCTGTAGAAGCGGAATTGCCGGATAGTGAAATCGATGTTGCCGCATTTCAGGAAGGCTGGAAAAACTTGAAAGACACACACGAGTTTTTCGGTCTTACGCGCCAGTTCAAACTAAGCCGTACACAATCATTGCGTCTCGCTCCGGAAGGTTTTGTAAAGGAAGTGTCTGTCGATACTACTCGAAAAATACTCGAAGCTGCATCCGTAACACAAGTGCCTATCATGGTGTTCGTAGGCAGCAGAGGTTGTATTCAGATTCATACCGGTACGGTAACAAAGCTGCTGGCTACGGGTCCGTGGTTCAATGTACTTGATCCGGAGTTTAGCATGCATCTGCGCGAAGAAGCGATTGTAAGTTCATATATCGTGAAGAAACCGAGTACCGACGGCATTGTTACTGCGCTTGAAATTTTCTGTAAAGACGGACAAATGATTGCCCAGTTTTTTGGTAAGCGCAAACCTGGCAAACCTGAACTGGAAGAATGGCGTGCCATTGTAAAAGACGTCACAGGATTTTAATTGAGTGTTATGTGCGTTTACAAAAAACTCCATCACAATGAAAACGGCTATGTAGTGCGCTGTAAGGTATGTCAGCATTTTCATGTGGCATTCGGCAGCACTGTTTTAGCACATACAGAAGACCAGTTCTATGACTTTATACGCACGGTAGATGAGTATTACGAAATAAACCGTTTTTATTCCTGCCGTGCGCAAAAAGTAGTGCAGATACCCACTATAGCACGGTCAATAACACTTGTTTACAGTCTCGAAGAACTCAGAAAACTATCAGAACTACTGCATCAGGCAGCTGATAAACTTGATAAAGAAAAACTCTTTGCCTTCAACAATAACTGAAGCATGAAAAACAAACTATTCTTTTACGGCGGAGCCGCTTTGTATTTTTTATCCGTTTCCGGAATTGCTTTGCCGGCAACTGCCAAAGACAAGAAGGATAAAAATAGTGTGTCTGTTTTTGCAAAAGATAAAGAGGACGAAGTGGGCGGTGATAATACTAATCTGAGCAAGAAGGATTTTAGTATCAAGGAGGTTGTGGTGACCGGACAGTATGCGCCGGGCAATACAGAGAAAGCAGTGCAGAAAATAAAACTTATTGATTCGAAAAAGATTCAGGCGATGAGCGCCCAGAATCTGAAAGACGTGCTTTCCAACGAACTGAATGTGCGTTTATCACAAGATAATATTTTAGGCAGTAGCCTGAATATACAAGGTGTTGGTGGTGAAAGCGTGAAGATATTGATAGACGGCGTTCCTGTAATTGGTCGTCAGGATGGCAATATCGATCTTTCACAAATCAGTCTCAGCAATATCGATCGCATTGAAATTGTAGAAGGGCCGATGGCTGTCAATTATGGTACAGACGCGCTGGCTGGTACGATCAATCTCATTACGAAGAAGACACAAAAAGAAAAATGGAGTGCAGGACTTTCTACTTACTATGAAAGTATCGGTACTTATAATGTCAACGGGCGTCTGGGTTTTCATAAAGGTAACCATCATATTTTACTCTCTGGTGGCCGTAATTTTTTTGATGGCTGGAGAGATGGCGAAAAGCCTTTTTCGGTTTCATTTGCAGCCAGGGCGGCCGATAGTAACCGTGTATTTCAATGGAAGCCTAAGGAGCAGTATTTTGCAAATCTGCAATACATCTATCAGATAGGTAAAACAACATTTACCTATAAAGGAGATTATTTCAACGAACTTATTACCAACCGTGGTACTCCTTATGCTTACGGAGAGAAAGCATCAGATGATGACTACAGAACGATCCGTTTCGATAACGCTGTGTTTATGTCGACGAAACTTTCGGACGATAAAAATCTGAATGTGCAGGTGGCGTACAATGACTACAAACGTATCAGCAATACTTATCTCAATGATTTGACAACACTGCACCAGACACTTACAGACAATGCTGGTGATCAGGATACGTCATTGTTTCATCAATGGAGCAGCCGGGGTACTTATAGTACCAGCAAAGCAAATGCGAAAATTAACTATGAAGTAGGCTATGATGTTAACCTTGAAGATGCATCCGGTCTGCGCATTAAAAATACAAAACAGACCATCGGCGATTATGCTGCATTTACAAGTGCGGAATATCGTCCGGTAGAAAACCTGACGATTCGTCCCGGTGTACGCTATGCTTATAATACCGCCTACAAAGCACCGTTGATCCCATCGGTAAATGTGCGCTATAAGCTGGATGCTGTGACCTTCCGCGCATCATTTGCGCAAGGTTTTCGTTCACCTTCGCTGAAAGAACTTTATTTTGATTTTCATGACAGCAATCACGATATCGATGGGAATCCGAATTTAAAACCGGAATATTCTAATAGCTATAATCTTTCTGCCGGATATACTAAACGCGTTGGTAGTTACAATTATAAAATTGATGCATCCGGATTTTATAACGATATGCATGATCGTATTGAATTGGCACAAACCGGCGCAGGTGTTCAATATAGTTATGTAAACATCGGACGTTATAAAACATTGGGTGTACAGGCAAACGTGGAGTTGTCTCATAAAGGACTGAAAGTATTGGTAGGCGGATCTTATACAGGTCGTTATAATAGTCTGTCGCAGACAAGCGGTGTGTCGATGTTTAGCTATTCGCCGGAAATGCGCTGTAATATTTCTTACGAATTTGCAACGTCAGGTATCACGGTTAATTTCTTCTATAAATACAATGGAAGCCTTCCTGGCTTTGCTTTAGACGAAAAAGGAAAGGTAACTACCACGAATATCGCAGCATATAACATGGGAGATATTTCTGTCGCCAAAGCATTTTTTGATAAGCGCGTTAATATCACCATCGGTAGCAAAAATATTTTTGATGTAAAAACGCTTTCTGTTACAGGATCCGTAGCAGATGCAAGTTCACCACATTCGGCTGGTACCAGTATGCCCATCGGAACTGGCCGTTATTATTTCTTAAGATTAGATTTCAACCTCAACAAACAATAGAGATGAAAGCGTTCGGAAGTGTAGGAATTGTAGTAGTAAACATCTGCTGTTTGGTTTTTATAAGCAGTTGTCTTCCAAAAGAATTGCCGGTGCCAGCACATGACCCCGGTAATGTGCTAACAGCTTCTGTGAGTATGGATGCCGATTATAAATGGCAGGTCTTTTACAGCCTCCGTTCAAACGCGGAAATATCCCGGAATTTAAAAACCGCATGGGATTTAGGTTTTGAGGCGACAACCGATGGCTATCATGTAGTATTGAATACGTCAAAGTCTATGTTTTCCATGAATACTGGAAAGCAGGATTTTGATCAGGTAAGTATTTCTGATACTGCGGGATTCAGTGCGCATAAGCATTGGGACAGTCCTTCGGGAAATCTTGATAGCACCGCGATTGGTGACTGGCGTGGCAGACAGGATGTGTTTGTGATCACACGAGGATTTAATGAGAAAGGTCAGGCGCTTGGTTTTGTCAAAGTTCAACTGCTTGCGGCAGATGCTTCGGGCTATACAATTCGTTGTGGTGCTTTAGACGGGTCGTCAGATAAAACAATTACAATTACTAAAGATGCCAATTACAATCTGGCGTTCCTTTCTTTTGAAAATGGCATAACACAGGTTTCTGTTGAACCCCCTAAAACGGCCTGGGATATAGAGTTTACTCAGTATACGCACATCTACACAGATCTGGATAATATGCCTTATACCGTTACAGGTTGTCTGTTGAATCGTTATACGACCACAGCTGCCGCAGACTCAACTATTGCATTTGATGCTATCAATTATGACAAGGCGATGACTTATACTTATACGTCTGCTGTCAATACAGTCGGCTTTGAGTGGAAAACATTTAATGGTACATCTTATACCGTTGATATGAATCATTGTTATGTCGTTCACACACAAAATGACTTGTATTATAAACTGCATTTTATTGATTTTTATGATGCTGCCGGTGTGAAAGGTGCGCCGAAGTGGGAGTTTCAACAATTGTAATCTCATTGTTATTTGTGATTTTTATCACAAATGTTTGGGATGTTGTAAGCCGTTGTGAAAACAGAATGGGGCTCTGGCGTGTTCAAACATCAGATGATATTTATTCAACTTTTTTTCAGAATTATCCAACATATTTTTGTGAGACACCGTCTTTAGAAGTAGAAAGCCTCACATATGCAACCGACTAAACCTGAAGGTAGCAACCTCCACCAAAGGTGCACCTTCAACAGAAGTGCTAAAACTGCTGTAGCAGTATTGACTCTTTTTCTGCAATGTTCCCTTGTGGCTCATGCGCAAACAGCTCCCGTGGTACCAACAGCAATTTTGGCCTGCGGAACTGATAATTTCTCGCTGAGTGCGACGAATCCGGCAGCCGGGTCTACTATTAAATGGTATGACGATTTTTACAAAACGAATCTGTTGTATTCTGGCAATACCTTCAGTGGTGTGGCCACACAGTCTGTGCAGTACTACGCGGCAACGTTTGATAACACCACCAATCAGGAAACAAAATATCCTGCCATGGCGTATGTTTTTCATCCGTATAAAGCAACGCTGCATGCTACTGTTGACATAGATCCCGTTACTAACTGTCATGGTAGTATTACTATGCAGTCGGATACTTCTCGCGACAGTATTATACTTATCCCGACAGATGATGCTTATGTAATTGCCAGCGCCGCAGGAACAAACTATGGTTCCGCCGCATACGCCGCAATCATCTCTTCTTTTTACCACAGTTCATCCAATACGCGTGCTTATTACAAGTTTGATCTTAGCGCTATTCCGCATGATGTGACCATCGAAGATGCACGGCTTAGTATGACGTGCACGGGCGGTTATGCTAACGGTAATGACGGTAATATCTATGCCAATTTTGTAGCCAATGACAACTGGTCTGAGTCTTCAATTACATGGACGAATCGCCCGCCGGAAACTGTGACGAACCGATACATGTATTGGATCTGGAGAAATAACGGAAGCACGTTTTATCTGAACATGGCAGGTACTACAGAGTATTCGCCAACAATCTTTACAGACAATAAGCTGCCTTATTCAAACAACGCAAATCATCCGTATTATTCACCAGATCAGGGTGGGTTAGTGCCGTTCGTACAATCGGAATATGCGGGTGATAAAGTGATGTCATTTGCGTTGAATTCTCCGGGATATGAAACACGCTGGCGCACTAAAGAATATGCCACGAATCTCGCACAGATTCCACATCTGGTAATTTACTACCGTTACAACGACGTTGTGAATTATGCATGGTCAGGCCCTAATGGATTTACATCTACACAGCAAAATCTGACCAACGTGTTGCCGGGTACTTATCACCTTACTGCCAGCAATCCGTTTGGCTGTACGCTTGATACCAATATTGTCATTCCGAATACAGTTGTTGCCACAGGTTTTGAGGATACAATCTGTCATGGTGAAAGTGTAACCTTCGCCGGACATACTTATACTGAAACTGGTGATTATCCAAATACATTCACGAATCAGTTTGGTTGCGATTCAGTCGTAACGCTGCATTTATTTGTAAAATACACGCCCCCCGGTCCTTCTGTAAGCCCGTATATTGTATGTCAGTATGATTCTGTAAAAGACTGGAACATTCAGGGCGAGGATATAAAATGGTATGACGTCCCTACAGGTGGCTTGCCGTTGTCTCCCGCACCAAGAATGGAAACCGGATGGCCAGGTTCATATGTTTATTACGTAACGGATCAGCGCGATGGTTGTGAAAGTGCACGTTCGCAAGTTGTGGTAAATGTAAACCAGATGCCGAATGCGCCAACCGTGACTACGAACAAAATTTGCATTAATGATCTGCAAGATTTCAGAGTACTGGCCGATAGTGTAACATGGTATACAGCCGCACTCGGTGGTGTTGGCAGTCCAAAAATGCCGCTGCCTTCCAATACGGTTCTTACAAGTCCGATGACAATCTACGTTTCACAGACATTCCAGAAATGTGAGAGTGATCGTACGCCGGTTGAGATTGTGCCGTGTTGTATTGTAAACGTACCTGATGGTTTTACACCAAACGGAGACAATAAAAATGACAAGTTTCAGGTTATTAGTAACGGTGGTGTGAAAGTGTTGTCAATGATGATTTATGACCGCTGGGGGCAACAGGTGTATCAGTCAAACTCAAACACCGCAGCCTGGGATGGCACCTATGGTGGAACACCTGCAGGAATGGGAACCTATTTTTATGAAATAGTCTATAGCTGTGGCAGTAGCTTAAACTCCTCAGCAAAAGGAAGTCTTACCCTGGTAAGATAAAAATTGTATTTCTGAGGTTTTAGAGGGAATAAAACCCGCAGAAGTTAACTTATACAATTTGGATGATGAAAATCATGGAGCTGCTTTTCTAAGCGGCTCTTTTTTTGTGCGTATTGTGGAGATGTCTATCAATTCTTGCCAGATTTTATCTGGCGCTGTAAGCATTTTTTTTGCCACCAGTATCGGTAACTCCGGTTAAACTTCGTTGCGTCGCAGTACGTTCATCTTCACCACTACTATTGATCATTTCCATAACAATGTCGTTTCCTTGAAAAAAGTACTCGCGGAAGGAGTAACAAACCATATGGGTCGTTGCGCAGAGAAACGACGTCGCAATCTGATTTCGCGGTGTGTTTATTCAAAGTGAGCGCTACGCTAACTCTGGCGTTAATAATAAAAAAATCCCCCGACGTATTTGTCGGAGGATTTTTATTATCGAAAATTATTAGAACTCGCTAAGAGATCCCTTTATTGGTTAGAATCCTGAGGCGGTTTGCTGATCACACCGATTTTACGGAGTGTTTTGCGGTTCGCTCTTTTGTGCATCAGATTATACACACGGGAGTAGATAACCGGAAGAATCAGCAATGTCAGCAACGTAGACGTTACCAGACCACCGATTACAACAATAGCGAGTGGCTTCTGCGTTTCAGAACCGATACCTGTACTTACAGCCGCCGGAAGCAAACCAATTGCTGCCATCAACGCAGTCATTACTACAGGACGGACACGTGATATCACACCATGCTCAATCGCTTCGTCAAGCGGCATCTTAGCCTCCAGATTTTTTCGGAACACACTGATCAGGATTACACCATTCTGAATACACACACCAAACAAGGCGATGAAACCGATACCGGCAGAAATACTGAAGTTCATATGCGTTACGTGCAGCGCCAGGATACCACCGATGAGCGCGAACGGTACGTTCATGATCGTAAGGATAGCATCTTTAGCATTACCGTAAGTAATAAACAGAATGAGGAAGATCGCTACCAGACACAGTGGGACAACTTGCGCCAGGGTATTGCCGGCACGCTGTGCATTTTCAAATTCACCATTCCAGGTCATGCTATAACCTTGTGGCAGTTTCACGTGTTCAGCCACTTTTTTCTGTGCTTCCTGAACGGTACTTCCAAGGTCACGGCCACGAATCGAGAATTTTACCGGAATATAACGGGCATTGTTGTCACGGTAAACAAACGAAGGACCAATCAGCGTTTTAATTGTGCTGATCTCACTGATCGGAATAGAAGAACCATCTTGAGTCGGTACTTTCAGCTGTTGGATTTTCTCCTGTGTATTACGGAATTCTTTATCGTAACGAACGCGGATATCAAACTTGCGTTCTCCTTCATACAGCTGAGTTGCAGCTTTACCACCAATCGCCATTTCAATCACAGCATTCGCATCGGCAATACTTACACCATACAATGCCATTTTCTGCTGATCAAGCTCAATGCGGAATTCCGGCTGGCCAAGGTTACGGAGTACACCAAGATCTTCTACACCTCCTACCGTTTTCAATTGATCCATTACCTGATTCGCCAGGCTATCCAGCGTTTTAAAATCACGGCCAAATATTTTTACCGCCAGTGATGCTGGTACACCCGCTACCGCTTCCTCTACGTTGTCGCGAATTGGTTGCGAATAGTTAAAGAGAATACCTGGAATTTTGCTCAATTGAACGTTCAGATCATCTACCAGTGATTCTGTTGTAACGCCTTTAGGCCATTCTTTTTTCGGTTTCAGATCTACCGCAATTTCCACGTTAAAGAAACCTTTAGGATCGGTTCCATCCACCGTACGGCCAACCTGTGCCAGCGTATGGTTTACTTCAGGGAATTTGCTGATCATTGTCATCATCTTGCGCGCAATCTCATTCGACTGGTCAAGCGATGAGTTCATCGGCAGCTGCGCTTTTACCCACAATGCACCTTCATCGAGTTCTGGTAAGAATTCAGAACCGAGAAATTTAGCTGAGCCAAAAGAAATTACCATGAATGCAATGGCAACGATCAGACTGATTTTTTGGTTTTTATATACCCACCGGAAGGCGCCACCTACATTTTTCTCAAAGAATTGCACAACCGGGTTGTGTTTCTCTTTTACGTTTTTGCGGAGCAATACACTCGATAGTGCAGGTACAAAGGTCAGCGTATAGATCAATGCGCCCAGCAATGCAAAGCCCAGTGTAAAGGCGAGCGGCGAGAACATTTTACCTTCTACCTTTTTAAATGCGAAGATTGGAACCAGACAGGTAAGGATAATCAGTTTAGAGAAGAAGATCGCTTTACCCATTTCTGTACCTACTTGTTTAAACAAGCCGAGTTTCGCCAGCTTATTAAACCGTTCCATACCTACTTCTTTGGCTTTATGGTCAAGGGCTACGAATATCCCTTCCACCATTACCACCGCACCGTCAATGATGATACCAAAGTCAACCGCACCCATCGAAAGCAAGTTGGCAGTCATGCCGCGCATGCGCATCAGCATAAAGGCAAAAAGCAATGCCAGTGGTACAATGAGACCAACAATCAAAGTTGTGCGCCAGTCGGCCATGAAGATCAATACCACGATTGTTACCAGCACGATACCTTCAAACAAGTTGTGCAATACCGTTTCTGTCGCGTAATCCATCAGGGTAGTACGGTCATAGAAAGGCACAATTTTCACATCTTTCGGAAGGATATTTTCGTTGAGATCTTTTACTTTTTCATGCAGGCGTTCCAATACCTGTTCGGCATTTTCACCTTTCCGCATTACTACAATACCTTCTACGGCATCTTCCTCCGCATCACGTTTTACATCGCCCAAACGTGGTTTTTCTGTTTCTTTTACCGAAGCAATATTTTTTACGAGAATCGGAACACCGTTGATTTTTGTAACGATGATATTGTTGATCTCATCAATATTGTTCAGCAAACCGATACCACGAACGATAAAGGCCTGTCCGTTTGTTTCCAGCACATCACCACCTACGTTGATATTGCTTTTCGCCACAGCGTTATAAACATCGAGCGAAGTCAGTCCGTAGTTCGTGATCTCGTTTGGATTCACCCGGATTTCGTAAATTTTTTCGCCACCGGAGAATGTGTTTACGTCTGCAACGCCCGGCACCGATTTAAACTGGCGATCCAGCACCCATTCTTGAATGGTATTGAGATCACGGATGTTTTTCGTTTTACTTTCAAGGGTATAACGATAGATTTCACCTGTCGGACCGTAAGGTGGCTGTACATCCGGTTGTGTGCCTTCCGGTAATTCAGCACTGTTGATCCGGCTGAAAACCTGTTGACGTGCAAATGCATCATCTACATCATCATCAAAAATGAGACGTACATAAGACAGACCGAAAGAAGAAGTAGAGCGCAGATTGATCTTCTTTTGTACACTGTTCAGCGCTGTTTCCAGCGGAATTGTCACGAATTTCTCTACTTCTTCGGCACTACGGCCCGGCCATTGTGTGATAATAATAATCTGTGTATTGGTTACGTCGGGAAACGTCTCAATCGGCGTGTTCCGGTAACTTACATAGCCAATCACTGCCAGCACGGCCGTCATAAAAAAGACGAGATACCGGTGTCGGAGTGAAAAGTGAATGATTTGTTTTATAAGCTTATTCATGAGGTTCTGTTACTCTTATTTGAGTATTTGCTGGGTACGCAAAGTGCTATTGCGCCATCAGTTGATTAAAAATCAGGTTCTGGAATTTTGTAATAACGATCTGGCCCGGTTCTACACCGCTTGTTACATAAGAGGTGCTGCCAACTGTTTTAATCAGGTTCACTTCAGCAACGCTTACATCTTCCTTGCTTTTGTAAATGACAACGTAATTCTTCGCATCCTGTGGTACCAGTGCAGACGACGGAACGCAAATTGCTTTTGAACCTTCCTGATTGCTTACAACTACTTTTGCAAACATTTCCGGTTTCAGCAGCATATCCTTATTCGCCAGTGTTACACGTACGCGCAGCGCTTTGCTCTGCGGGTCCAGTACTTCGCTTACTTTGTCTATCGTGCCATCAAATACTTTATCCGGGTAAGAAAGCGCTACCACTTTTACCTGATAACCTTCCTTCACTTTTGAGATATCCTGCGCATAAACGTTTGCATACACCCAAACATTTTTCAGATCAGAAATGGTAAACATATTGTCTGCCATATCAGAACGGATGAATGATCCGGCGGCGATTTTCTTTTCAACGATGTATCCGTCGATCGGAGAAATTACCTGATATTGACCACCAGCAGAAGATTTCGAGCCACCGTTGATATTCAGGATAGACTCTACTTTATTCTTAGCAGCCAAAGCTTTTTCATAGTTCTGCTTCGCTTCCGTGTATTCACGTTGGCTGGCGATTCCATTTTTATAAAGCGATTCCTGACTTTCCATCTGGCGTTTTGCAATCGCAAGATCCGCATTCGCGCCAGCGAGATCGCTGTAGTTACCCGCGATGTCAGAGCTGCGGATCACTGCCAGCACCTGACCCTTGGTCACGTGATCTCCGAGTGATACACGGCTTTCAAGAATCTGGCCGCTGCTGCGTGGAAATATTTTTACTACATTATTTTCATTAAAGCTTACCTCGCCGCTCAGAGAGATTTCGTCCTGGATATTGCAGTAACGCACAGAATCCAGTGCAATCATATGCTGCATAGAATCACTCAGCACAAACTTGGTATTCTCTTCTTTTTTCTCCTCTTTTTTGCCGCAGGCAGCCAGCAATGTAGCGGCCAGCAAGGATGATAATACTATTGGGTGTTTCATCTTAGTCTTGATGTAGAATTATTTTAAAAAGATTATTGTATTACGTCGGTGCCCACCTGGCGGTTTAGTTCTTCCTTCGCCAGCTGAACATTCAATTCCTGCTGTATCTGCTTTTGGCGGATGTCTTTGTATGCTTCGAAGTAATCGGTAAATTCAATCAGGCTGATCTGGCGTTGCTTGTAGCTTTCAACAATATTGGTGTACAGTTTGCCGTAATCATCGTAAAAAGCCTGCTGCGAATTGGTGCTCAGCTGCAGCGTGTACTGCAGTTTTTTCCACGCGTTCATTACGTCGTTCTGCAATTGCTGATCTACCATCTGCATATTGGTTTCTTCCTGTTTTATCTGGTAACGTGCCGATTTGATATTGCCCTGATTGCGGTTGAATACCGGCAACGGAAGCGAAATACCCAAACCCACATAATGCGGCGTGTAGTTACTGTTCTGATCGTAGTTCGGTCCTAATGTCACATCCGGAACAGCAAGTGCTTTTTGTAACGCCAGGTTTTGTTGCTGGAACTGAACCTGTAGTTTCTGCAGTTGATAAGCTGCGTTATTTTGGCGCGCCGTGCTTACCAGATCTTCCAGGTTTTGCGATGGCATCGATGGAATTGAAATGTTTTCCATCACCGGTTTTACATAAGTATCGCCTGTGATCTGAAGCATCGTTTTCAGTTCGGCCTGTACGTCGCTGAGTTGTTTTTCATTATCGGTGGCATCTTGTTGTAGACCGATCTGCAACGCCTGTATGCGCAGATAATCTTTGCGGGCAATGTTTCCGGCACTCAGCTGAGAACTCATTGCTTTCAGTAAAGTGTTGGTTTGTTCCTGCTCTTGCTGATATAATGCACGATTGTTTTCCAGTTGGTAAACGGTATAAAAATCGCTGCGCAATTGCATTTTCAGATTACGCATCAGATCGTTGAATTGCCATTGCGTAATCGTTGCATTCGTAGCTGCGAGTTTGATTTGCTTACCGCGTTTGCCTGCCGTTTGTATTAATTGCTGTACCTGGATATAGTATTGCCCCTTCGGCGTACCATCCGGATTCTTGCCATGTTCAAACCAGGCGTTATTAGAATAAATGTTCTGATCCGTATTCAGCACTGGGTTGTCCCAGAGCTTAGCCTGCTGTATCAGTGCGCTGTCTGCCTGTACATTATAATGCGCTGCCAGCAATTGAAGGTTCTTTTCAAAAAACACTTTTTCGGTTTCCTTCAGTGTCAGGCGCAGCGTGTCGGGTTGGGCATTACCAGCCTGCGCTTTTGTAATGCCGGGTTGTGCCAAGCACATGCAGCAAGCGATGCATGTAATTTGCACAAGCTTTGAATAAAGCATGTTTACTATTGTTTTATTATAACTAATGAGAACTTCTGCGATTATGCATCGCAAAATAAGATATTAAAAATTAACAGAACTTGGGAGGCGGTGGATTGATCTCCCGGAAGAAGGTATATCTGTAATTTTTAGGCACTGATGGTGTGTGCACGATACTTTCGTAAAACGAATGGAAATTGATGTCTGGCGCCTTTGTTACGACGCTTTGCACTGAAATATGTTTGCCAACCTGATATCTTTTGCTGCGGTGTTCTGGCAGGATTTGGGTTTTCTTTTGCTGGTGAATGATGCTTTGATCCATCATAAACGCACCATGGTGGTTCTGCGAAGAGATCACTGTGATGCCTTGCTCAATCGCAAATTCGTCCTCGTCTACATCGTCCGCATGGGCCGTCAGGATAAACACCTGAAGCACCAGCAGCATGCAAAAAAAACGACCTATATGTTTTAGCATTTTGGGCAACGCAAAAAATTCGCGGTGCAATAATAACTAATGTTATACGATTTCGGCAACAACAAGCTGTTAAAGTTGGATATAATACATTGACCTTTACAATCTGTTTACAGGAAATTAATTATGGTTTTAATGATATCTGAATAGAATGGACGATTGTGGTATTGTGCCGTCGTGAGAAAATCTAATGCCCGCCGTGAAAGAGAAAGAATTAATTTTCCGGGGTAAATAATCGAACATGTTAGTAAAAGATGTGATGAGTGCAATCGAGGCATTCGCACCGTTGGCTTATCAGGAGAGTTATGATAATTGTGGTTTGCAAGTTGGCGATCCCTCCGCAGAGGTAACCGGCATGTTGCTCACGCTTGATGTAACTGAAGAGGTTTTAGCCGAAGCAATGGAGAAAAACTGCAATTTGATTGTGGCGCATCATCCGCTTATCTTTTCTGGCTTGAAAAAAATTACAGGCCGCAACTATGTGGAACGAATTGTGAGAACGGCTATTAAAAACGACATCCATATTTACGCAGCACATACCAATCTCGATAATGTGCGCCAGGGAGTAAATGCCAAAATTGCTGAAAAACTCGGGTTGCAAAACACCTCGATTCTGGCGCCAAAGGGTACTACCTTATATAAATTGTATACTTATGTGCCGGAAGCGGACCTCGGATCAGTGCGTGATGCGCTGTTTGCTGCGGGTGCCGGAAGCATAGGCAATTACAGCGAATGCAGTTTTAATACGGAAGGAATTGGCACTTTCCGTGGCAATGAACATTCAAATCCAACAATCGGTGAAGCCGGCGGCGATCGTGAATATCAGGCGGAGGTAAAACTGGAAGTAATTGTTCCGGTAAATCTGAAACATGTCATCGTCAATGCGTTACGAGCCAGCCATCCTTACGAAGAAGTTGCTTATGAACTGATTGCGCTCGAAAATTACAACCAGGAAATCGGCGCCGGAATGGTCGGCTTTTTGCCGGAAGCAATGGAAGAACCAGCGTTTTTATCCTTCTTGCAGAAGCAAATGAAGGTGGATTGTATCCGTCATACCGGGTTTAAAGGTAAACCGGTACATAAAGTGGCACTTTGCGGCGGGTCCGGAAGTTTTTTGCTGAAAGACGCTATTGGTTCGCAGGCAGATGTTTTCATAACCGGAGATTTTAAATATCACCAGTTTTTTGATGCAGAAGGCAAAATTGTTATTGCTGACATCGGTCACTATGAAAGCGAGCAGTTTACCGTAGAAATCTTTAAGGAATTACTTACAAAAAAATTCCCTAATTTCGCCGTTGTTTTAGCAAACATATATACCAATCCTGTAAAATATTTTTTCTGATATGGCTACTGTAAAAGACTTTTCAGTTGAGGAAAAGCTGATTGCCGTCCTGACTTTGCAAAAGATCGATTCAAAAATTGATGAGATCAAAACATTGAAAGGCGAGCTACCAATGGAGGTGAAAGACCTCGAAGATGAAATTGAAGGCTTACAAACCCGTATCCAGAACATCGATGCGGAAATTGGCAGCATCAATAGCTTCGTAGAGGCAAAGTCAGAGGGTAAGAAAGAAGCCCAGGCTTTGATTAAAAAATATGAGAAGCAACAGGACAACGTAAAAAACAGCCGTGAGTTTGAAGCGATCAATAAAGAGATCGAAATGCAGGAGCTGGAAGTACGCCTGAACGAAAAACACATTAAAGACGCTGGTTTTGAACTGAAAGATCGTCAGAACCAACGTATGAGAACTGAAGATAAGATCGCAATCGTAGAGGATGCATTGCGCGTGAAAAAAGGTGAACTGGAAAAGATCATCGTTGAAACAGAAAAAGAAGAAAAACAACTTTCTGACAAATCTGATGCAGCGAAAGAAGCAGTAGACAGCCGTTTGCTGAGCGCTTATGATCGTATCCGTCACAGCTACCGCAACGGTCTGGCTGTAGTTCCTATTCTTCGCGATTCATGCGGTGGTTGCTTCAACGTTATTCCACCACAGCGTCAGTCTGAGATCCGTCAGCGCAAAAAAATCATCGTTTGCGAACACTGCGGCCGTATCCTGGTTGACGTAGATCTGAACGAACAAGTGAAACTCGATATCTAATCAAGTCTTTCTAAAGAAGTAAAGGGCCGTCATTGACGGCCCTTTACTTCTTTTAGGCTTAAAGCTCAATGCAAAAAGCTGAAAGCTACGGTACGTAACATAGCCCTGAGCTTTAGGCGTTCAGCTTTTTGAATTAACTTCACTTCGTCAAATAATTTGCCATGAACGTAAATGAGGTGCCGCAAGATCCTTTGCACTACAAAGAGCGCGACCAGCTCAAAAAAAAGATGTATGCCGTAGATAACAACGGTAAGTACACTGGTGTTAGTTCTGTGGGCTGGGAGGCAGAAAATGCTGCTACAAAACAGGCCTGGGATGAAGTGGAGCAGTCGCTCGCAGAAACCGAAGCAAAGGTGAAAGCCGGTGAAATGAGTCCGTTGGCATACTTCATGGAGAAAAACCTGATGGATTTGCCACTTTTGGCGAAATATGCGGGCAAATGGCAATGGCAGGTAAAAAAGCATCTGAAACCAGAAGGGTTTGCGAAGCTTAGCCCTGATATGCTGCAACGTTATGCGCAGATATTTAACATCTCCGTTGACACATTGACCAGTTTTGGTAAATAGCTTTGCGCCGCAGTGTAAAAATTTGATGATTAAAAACTTTGACTTTTTTAATTAATGATAGTTCCCAATTTTGAGCATCAGCAGCATGCCCATTGCGAAAGCGGTGTGACTGCCAATTTGCTGAATTATTATAAAGTTCCCATTTCAGAACCGATGGCTTTTGGTATCGGAGCCGGTCTGTTTTTCGGTCATTTACCTTTTTTAAAGATCAACGGTACACCAGGCACTACTTTCCGTACCTGGCCGGGTGCAATCTTCAAACGGGTGACACAGCGACTGGGTATTACCATGCATACCGAAAAATTCCGCACGCCGGAAAAAGCAATGGAAGCGCTGGATCGCGCGCTGGAAAATCATATTCCGGTAGGCATGCAGACCAGTGTATTTTATTTGCCGTATTTGCCGGAAGCATTCCGTTTCCACTTCAACGCCCATAATCTTGTAGTATATGGTAAGGAAGGCAACGAATATCTCGTAAGTGATCCCGTAATGGAAGTAGCTACCAGGATCTCTGCAGAAGACCTGGCTAAAGCGCGTTTTGCAAAAGGCGCACCAGAGCCGAGAGGGTTTATGTACTATGTGATTGATGCTCCGAAAAAAACAGATTACGAAAAAGCAGTGCAACAAGGCATCAAGCAGACCTGCTTTATGATGATGTCGCCGCCAATACCATGGTTTGGTAATAAAGCGATCTTTTTGCTGGCTAATAAAATAAAAAACTACCCGAAGAAATTAACGCAACGCAAAGCTTCCCTGTATCTGGGTAATATTATCCGTATGCAGGAAGAGATTGGTACCGGTGGTGCAGGGTTCCGTTATTTATATGCGGCGTTTTTACAGGAGGCCGCGGAAATGATGAAACGAGATGATTTGCAACAATATGCCAGTGAGCTTACCAAAATCGGTGATGACTGGAGAAATTTTGCTTATCACGCTGCGCGTCAGATGAAAAACCGCCAGACAGACCTTGTTTCTTTCGATGAGCTCAGCGATCTTTTGCGTAAATGTGGGGACGAAGAGAAAGCTTTTTTCAAGAAGATGGAGCATATAAAATGGTGATTATCAATTTTATTTTACTGTCTATAAATAATTGTATTAACACAAATCATAAGTGTACGGCGCCCCAATTAATCGAATTAGCGTATCTTCGCACCGATTTTTGTAATTAAATGAAGGCAATTAGAAATATAGTACTGAGCATCATCGACTTTTTTCATAAGCCGTTTGCTAAGTGGATCGATACAACAACGTTTCGCTATCTCGCTTGCGGTGGATCAAACCAGGTGTTGTATATTTTCCTGTACTGGCTGAGCTATAATTTCCTTTTGGCAAAGCATGATGTTCATTTCCCATTTTTGACCGTCACTGCGCCAATTGCAGCCTATATCATAGCGTTTACGGTAAGTTTTCCAATAGGTTTCACGTTGTCGCGCCATATCGTATTTCCGGAATCGAATCTGCATGGCCGGGTTCAGTTTTTTCGTTATGTACTGCTTACTGGCATGTGTATCCTGCTGACTTATCTGTTCCTGAAGTTTTTCGTAGAATGGTGTCATTTCTATCCAACGCCTTCATCTGCCCTGACGAGTGCCATTATCGCAATATTTAGCTTTGTCTCGCAGAAACATTTTACGTTTAAGGTCAAGGAACATTCCGTTTCGATCATTGAAGTGGATGAAGAAGGAGTGATAATAGAACCGGTAGAAGTTCCTGTTCAAAATTAATTTCCTTTAAAATCAGAATATTATGAGCTCCGCAACGACCTGCGGGGCTTTTTTTTGTGCATTTTCGAAAATTTGGCACGCAAATTGATCTAAACTAAGCGGTAAAGAGTTTCATGGTGAAAAAAGGCTGGCTTGTTTTCAGGCTGGCTATTTTTTTGTACTGGTAAACCTATATTTCCGGAAACAGTACATTACCGTAAAGCTGAAATCGTGCAGATGGTAGGAATAATTTTGAGAAGGTGCGCCATACAGACGTATCGGCATATACCATTCAAAGCCGATCGTGGTACGTTGATCGAGTGTGAGGCCTAATCCGGCTGTAGGAGCAATATTTGCTCTGAGGCCGCCATCGGGGTAATCAGTACGAACCAGTCCGCTCGTTTCAATAATCGGCATAATACCCAGATTGGTTCTTAAGAAGAAGTTTCCAACGGGAAACACTTTCTGTACCGTAAGCGGGGCACTCATGCTTAATCCGAAGAAGCCTACAGGTTCCATATTTTCGCCCGATGGCACCGTACTGAAATAAAACAGACTGCCTTGCAATCCAATTCCGATATAAAGATTTTTCTTCTTGGTGGCATATAGTGCATCGCCTCTTATGCCCACGCAGAATCCCGGCATTGGTTTGGTGATATTCTCATTCCGTTCTATAATTTGTGGTAATGCGACGCCCATTACCGGCCCCATTTCAATGATTTTCTGGGCAGATAAATCAGACGTACTCAGCAGTAAAAAAAGCAGCGAATAAAGGGGCTTCATGCACACCTCCTGGTTTCCTACCTAAGTTAGCACATATTAAGATCAGGTATCATTTAGCAATGTGCTTTTTCTGTAAAACTTTTTGAATGGCTGTTTAAGGCATTACGGGTTCGGCATTTGGCGCTGATGCCTTGGCAGTGCTATCAGCTTTATATTTTTGAACACGTTTATCAAATTCCGCGCAGATATCTGTTTTACGTGCATTTTCTGCAGTCTGATAAAATAACGTGGCCCATAATGCGGCGTAGTCGTTTCTGTCTTTCGGGAAGATGGGTTGAAAACCGAAAGAATTCTCTAGCAAATGGTAGGCCTCATATTCATTGGCCCTATTGAAGAAGGTGTTGTTGTAACTCTGTGAGATAGAAGCATAACTTTGAAGTTGCACGCCATTTACCGCCATTATAAATGGATTGGGGGAATGATCCGCCTGAATTACATCGTCGTCCTTGTGATTTTTATAACCTTCGAAAATAAGTGCGAGGTGGTTAAGGTGATTGATAATCCGCTCCTTTATTTCCGCACAAGATTCTTCGTGATCGGGATGAAGGCGCCAGCGGCTGTTTGCCAGACTATACGGATCGTGCTGGGCATCATACTGAACCTTTTCTTTTTGAAATACCAGGTCGTTAGCCATTCTGAATGTAATCCGTTCTCTGTTTGCATCATTGGGAATACGCTGATCCAGCAGATTGTTGAAGCCCGTAATATGCGCGTTGAAAAGGTTGTTGGCGTAATTACTGACTTCGAAAACCCATTTCTTATTGTAAAGGGTTATCGGTCGCTCAGAAGTTAAAGTCAGGATACCACTTTCATTTCGGTACTTCCAATGGCCGTAGTCAAAATAATCAGGTAAATAACCAGTATAGCTGCCGTCTGCACGCAGGTTAAAATAGGCGACCTGTTCTGCCAGTCTGTATCCTTCGTTATGGGCGCTCTTGGCGGATGATATGCTCCACAGGCCCACCAGTTCTTCGTGAGAAGGAATATGCGGCATTTGTTTACAGGACGCGAATACTAAAGCGAACAAAGAGAAAACAGCAATTTGAAGGGCCTTCATGAACCGGAAATTTGGGCTGCAAAGTAAAATAAAAAACATACTTAAAACAGCGATCGCGTAACTTTGCATCCACTATGACGATTGAGCAATTGAAAGAAATGCGCGAGCGGGTTCAGCATCTGCATCGTTTTTTGCGCATTGAAGACCGTCTTGCCAAAATTGAGAATGATAAGCAACTGACTTTGTCACCTGGTTTCTGGGATGATAACCAACGTGCCACAGGTATTCTGAAAGAAATTAAAATCAACCGGTATTGGATCGATTTATATGAAAAAGTGCATTCTTCTGTTGAAGATGCAGCTGTGCTTTTTGATTTCTGGAAAGAGGGCGAGGCTACTGAAGAAGAAGTGAAAGACGCTTACCAGAGAACATTAAACGAAGTGGACGAACTGGAATTTAAATCTACCCTTAATGAGCCTGAAGACGAAATGCAGGCGGTAATGGTGATTAACTCCGGTGCTGGTGGTACGGAAAGCCAGGACTGGGCCGAAATGCTGTTGCGCATGTACCGTATGTACGGTGAACGCCAGAATTGGAAAGTTTCGGAGATTGATGTGCAATATGGTGATGGTGCGGGTATCAAACAGGCGACGATTGAATTTGACGGCGAATTTGCCTACGGTTTACTGAAAGCAGAAAGTGGTGTGCATCGTTTGGTGCGTATATCTCCGTTCGACTCCAATGCCCGCCGGCACACTTCTTTTGCATCTATATTCGTATATCCTTTGATCGATGATACAATCGAGATTGAAGTAAGCCCTGCAGATCTGGAATGGGAATTTTACCGTTCCGGTGGTAAAGGTGGACAAAACGTAAATAAGGTAGAAACAGCGGTTCGTTTGAAACACATTCCAAGCGGCATTATCGTAGAATGTCAGCAGGCGCGTACACAGGGCGAAAACCGCGAGAAAGCTTTGACGATGTTGAAAAGTCGTTTGTACGAAGAGGAAATCCGTAAACGCGAAGAACTGAAGAATGCGACGAATGCCAATAAGAAAAAAATCGAGTGGGGCTCACAGATTCGCTCTTATGTATTCCATCCGTACAAAATGATTAAAGATCACCGTACCGATTATGAAGTCGGTAATGTTGGGCCTGTAATGGATGGAGAAATTGATGATTTTATCAAGGCGTATTTGATGAGTTTTAAGGATGAAGCCGAGTAATAATTGAGATGGAAGATTCGTAAAGGGAGGCTGATCTAAAAAAAATACCAAACCGTAATAATAGCAAGGAACGTGACTACACCAGACAAGAAAAAAAAGAAGCTGTTTGATTTTCGCCTGCTGGGGCGCCTGTTTTTATTTGCGGGCCCTTACAGAGGTGGTTTTATTTTTTCGATGATCCTGTCTGTTGTATTGGCAATACTTTCACCGCTGCGCCCTTATCTGATACAGATATCTGTAGATAAATATATCGCCGGTCATTTGCTGGAAGGACTGATTTTTATTTCCGTTGTTCAGCTTGGTATACTGCTGCTCGAAAGCGGGTTGCGCTTCTGGTTTTTGTACCGGATCAACTGGCTGGGACAAAATGTGGTGAATGATATTCGCAAAGAAGTATTCCGAAAGGTCATTTACCAGGATATTGGTTATTATGATCGCACGGCGATCGGTACACTGACCACACGAACGATCAACGATATTGAAGCGGTCAACGATGTTTTCTCAGAAGGCATCATATCTATTGTTGCAGATGTGCTCACCATCATTGCGATCATTATTGTGATGCTGATTACAGACTGGCGTTTGGCGCTTGTTTGTCTGGCTACTTTTCCGGCATTGATTATCGCTACCTATGTATTTAAGGAAAGCGTCAATAAATCGTTTCAGCGTGTGCGTAATGCGGTTGCACAGCTCAATGCCTTTGTGCAGGAACATATTACTGGTATGTATCTTGTGCAGGCATTTGCTGCAGAAGACCGCGAAATAAAAAAGTTTAACGAGATTAATAAAGAACATCGTAACGCCAATATCAAAGGTATTTTCGCTTATTCGGTTTTCTTCCCGGTGGTAGAAATTATCCTTGCCACCTCTATGGGATTGCTGGTGTGGTGGGGTGCCAAACGCATGCTCCATTATGAAGTGACACCGGGTATTGTAATTGCGTTTGTGATGTATCTCAATCTGCTTTTCCGGCCATTACGTATGCTGGCCGATAAATTTAACGTGCTGCAAATGGGCATGGTGGCTGGTGAACGCATCTTTACGGTTTTGGACAGTGAAGAATATTTGCAGGACAATGGTACGCATGCGCCGGAACAGATTAAAGGCGATGTGCGTTTCGAAAATGTACAATTCAGCTACAAAGAAGGTGTTCCTGTATTGAAAGGAATTTCATTTCATATTCCTGCGGGTAAAACCCTGGCAGTTGTAGGGCATACCGGTGCCGGCAAAACATCTATTATCAGCATTCTCAACCGACTCTACGAAATACAGGGTGGCCATATCTTCATTGATGACGTAGAATTGCGTGATTATGATGTGTACGCATTGCGTCGTCATGTGGGTATTGTACTGCAGGACGTGTTTTTACTCTCTGGCAGTATCTATGATAATATTACGCTGCGCAATGAAAATATTCCGCTGGCCAAGGTGGAAGAGGTTTGTAAAATGCTCGGCCTGCATGAGTTCATCATGCGCTTGCCAGGCAACTATCATTTTAATGTAATGGAGCGCGGTAATACCATGTCGCAGGGACAACGTCAGCTGATTTCTTTTGCGCGTGCATTACTCTATAATCCTTCCATTCTTATTCTGGACGAAGCAACTTCTTCAGTAGACAGTGAAAGTGAGCAATTGATACAACACGCGATTGATACACTTATTTCAGGCCGTACGGCGATTGTGATTGCACATCGTCTTTCTACTATCCGTAAAGCCGATCAGATTATTGTATTGGATAAAGGGGTGATTATAGAATGCGGTAATCACCAGTCTCTGATCGATGAAAAAGGCGCGTACTTCCAGCTTTACACAGCTGTGGAAGGTGCAAAGGAACCGATTTAGGCCGTTAATATGTCGATCGGTAAAATGGTTGACATGCCACAACGAAAAACTGATTATTCGCCACTTAGACATATAACTTTAGATAAGAAAAGCCGGTAGAAACCGGCTTTCTTGTTTTTGGTTTAACAATAGAGGCTAATATCGGTAATGGCCCGGTGGTGGCGGACCGTAGTGTCTGTAGTGATGATGATAATGATGATGCGGATAGTAACCAGGATAAGCTACCACACACGAACTAAGAAATAGGATCGTCAGGAGCGGCAGCATCAATAACCATTTGCCGGATAAAAACGACCGGCGGCATTCTTTCAGGGGATTGTTCTTAAAAGGCTGTTCTTTCATCTTCGGTTCTTTTATTTAATCTATGTACATCAATTAGACTGCCAGAGTTGCGCAATACCTAAAAAGCCAGTGTTAAACTCTTTTAAAAATTGGGTTACCACCTGAAACGCTCCGGTATGGCCTGAGTTGCGTCGCACATTTCAGCGACAGAATAACCACCACCTATGTTGAAAAAATAATTGGGTTTTACTGAGGAAGGCCATATTGCTGTATTCCGGGAATTTTATAGTTAGATCTGTACGCGTTTTGTGCATGTTTCATATATTTACAATACATATGTATATTCTGTATTTTTTATTACAGTGGAGAAATAAATAACAGAACAGGCTGATAATGTATAGATAAGGCTATTCGGACGGATAGTTTTTCTCGGAAATGAGGCTTTGATGCGATAGAATGACCAATTGCCGTAAAGGCAAATAAATGTCGTAAAGGAAATAAATCATTTTGTCAATTGATGGTATGAAAGCAGTACCAGAAATGCACATTGGAAAAAAGGTAAAACGCATTCGGGCGTTTCGCGGTTTAACGCAGCAGGATCTCGCAAATGCCATCGGGAAGACACGTTCGCTCATCTCTCATTTGGAACGGACAGGCGAGGTTAGTAAATATACCCTGAAAGAAATTGCAGACGTTCTTCAGATTTCCGTTGAGCTGCTCGAAGACGAGCCAGAGGTCGGTTTGACAAATGTAAACGAAGCGCCGACACCATATGGGAATGTTACTGAGGCTGAAAAGATGATCGTACAATTGCAAAAAGAAATTATTCATCTGCGTGAGAACATGGCAAGACAATGGCAGCTGATCTTTGAACTCTCCAAACGCTTCGTCGATAAAGTGGACAATGACGATAAAGAGGGTGACCCGCAGAAGGCATAAAAAAAGAACACCGCAGCTGCGATGTTCTTTCCCAATTAATCCCGGAATAGAATTTCCCCTATCTTATAACTACAATTTTTCTCGTTACGAAGCCTTTGTCTGTTTGTATCAGGAATGTATAGATGCCGGCAGCAAGACTAGATAATTTCACCAATTCTTTTTTACTGTTCAGCTGCTGCTGTGCTACAACCATACCAACGTTGTTGATCACCGATAACGTTTGTAACTGGGCTGTACTGCTGTTTTCGATTGTTACCACATTGTTGGCAGGGTTTGGATAGATGTTCAAATCCTTCTCCGCAATAACGTTAGATACGCCCAAACCAGAGATGGTCAGTGTCTTTGTCAGTGTATCACTGCCGCAGTCATTGGTTGCAATCAGCTGTACGGTATAAGTACCGTTGGCGGTATACGTGTGCGTAGGCGAAGCTGTAGTAGCGCTCGTATTATCGCCGAAGGTCCATGCGTAAGAAGTTGCATTCTGTACGTTGGCGGTAAAGCTGATGGCAGGTGATGAACCGCTTGTATTAATAGCAGTGATAGTTGGTAAAGGATCTACCGTTATTGTGATGGTATCTGAAACGGCGCAACCTTGCGCACTGGCTGTTACATAGTAAATGCCTGTTGCATTGACAAGTAAAGTATCGCCTGTAGAGTTGTTGTTCCAATGATAAGTAGCACCGGGGGCATTTGCGAACAACGTCATAATGTTGCCTTGACAGAAGCTGGTGTCGTTGCCGAGATGGATCGCCGAGAGATTACAAGAAGTAATCAATAAGCTGTCCACGAAAATTTCGTTGTCGGCCGGATCGTTGATAGCTCCTTCTGTAGCGTAGATGCCGATTTTCACCACGCCGGTATAACCCGTAAGCGGCACTGTAAAGCGTGCGCCGCCAGTTGTGTTATTAACCGGCGTATTAGCAGCGGTAAACAATTTCACAATGTTAGCTTTGCTCCAGGTAGCACCGTTATTGGTAGAAACGACAATTGCCACGCTGTCATCGCTACCGAGTTGTGCGGGAATAATATCTGCATATTCGACGACACCGAAGTTGAACGATATAACAGCATTACCGCCGGAACCTAAATCAATAGACGGAGATATCAGCCAGTCATTGGTTCCGGTACTGTACAGATTAATATCAACCGCCGGATTATTGACGCTGACGTCATTGAGATAATAACTCGGGTACCATGCGGTGTAATTACCCGAGAGTGTTGTACCCGTTCCCAGATAACCTTGCGCTTCTGTCCAGCAGCCAGGTAAATAGTTGTCGAATGTTTGTATGTAAGGCAACGTTGCGGCGGTAGGGCAGTTCATAGTAAAATAGTAAGGCCCGGCCCAGGAGCTGGTATCGCCGCTGCCGCAAATAGCACGTACATAGTAGTAATAACTGGCTCCCGGAGAGAGGTTGCTAAGTGTCGCCGTTGTACTGGATGCGTATTGCATGACGGGCGTACCGACAAAAAATCCGTTTGTTCCGTATGCTATCTGCCATTGAGCGGGTGTGCCGGTTTGTGTCCAGCCGAGTGTAGCGCTGGAGCCCGTTACAGCAGATGTTGCCGTCAGTGTATTTGGCGCAACGCAAGTTGGTACGCGTACGGTCAAACTATCCATGCCTATGTCCGTACCTCCATAATCACTGACTCCTTTAAAACGGATAATAGCATTGGCGGATGTACTGGTAGTTGCGAACAGCGCGTATGTCCAATCTACAGCAGCTTTCAGCGTACCGAGATTAGTCCACGAACTGCCACCGTTGGTAGATAATGAAACAACAAGCGAATCATCGCCATCCTGATTGATGTAATAGAATGAAATTTCTTTAGTGCCAGCCGGACTTAAATTAATATACAAATCCATGGTGCCGCTATCTAAAGCCGGCGTATTGAAGCTGTGGAATCTAGCTGAGTGCGCACCGTATTTCGAAGCCGGAGTGTAGTCGCCAGCGGTGCTGCTCCAGTTTGCAGAAGATCCTTGATCATCTCTGCGCCAGGAATTATCTCCAGTTCCCGGACTCACAATCCACGAATTGCCAGGCAGCTGATTAGTATAACAACTGGTGGTCCAGCTTTCAAACGATTGGTAGTAGGGCAGCGTAGCGACCGTTGGTGGTGCGCTTTGTGCTACGGTTACAGTGTTGGAATTGACGCTGGCGCCGCCGTTTGTACAGGTAACTTTTAACCGGTAATCAGTCGCGGCGGTTTGATTAGTCACCGTATAGTTCGCAGTATTGGCGCCTGTGATATCGGTGAATGTACCGGCACCTGTTGGTGAACTTTGCCATTGGAAGACAATTCCCGGAGTTGCAGTTGCACCAGCCGTACTTAATGTAAATGGTGAACCGATACAGGCTGTTGCGGTATTGGCAGATGCCGTTCCGGCAGCAGGAGTACCATTGCAGGCCGGTGGAGGGTTCCAGGTATAAGTAAGCCCGGATACCGGAATGCTACTGCTGCTCAGACTTATGGTGCTGTTGTTTGAACCTCCTGCAGTTGAGAGTGCCCAGGTGCTGGTCCGGTTGTTGTAATCGCTGGAGGATGCACCGCGCAGCCCGACCTGAGCTGTCCGTGTACTGGAATTGGAGATGAATGAACTGCCATATACTACTGAAACAGTTTGATTGGCTGTATTACCGCCTCCTTCACTCAGTTGTATCTGAAAGTTCAATCCTACATTATTCGGAGCTGTGCTGGAATTAGCATAGATGCCCATGTTTTTGAACTGGATAATGAAAGTGCGGTTGGGTGATGTACCGGTTGTGGCAGTACGTATTTCACCAGATGTGAAACTGAAGAAATCACCAGTGCCGGATGATGTGGCCGCTGCAGACATAGTAATGGTATTCGCGGTAAACGATGAGATTGTCGCGCCCGCAGGAACATCATTACCTTGTATTTTTGCACCGGCTACACAACTAGTGGTGTTACTCACATTGGTAATGGTAGCCGATCCGTTGGTAAAAGTACCGGTAGCACCAGACGGTCCCATCAGGTCTACTCCTAATGCAGCAATGATACCGCTGAAATCCGGATCGGATCCGCTGATCGGCGTGGAACCTAAGAATGTGCCGGAGCCAAAAGCAATCCATCCGTTAGTGCAGATGGTCGCTTGTGTGTAAGTGCCACCGTTAAAATAGAATGAGAACGGCAAAGTAATCGGATGATAAATAAAATCGTCCATTGCAGCAGAATCATCTCCGCCCGGATAAGGTTCGGAATTTGAAACGACAACGGTGCCGCCAGTAATCGGTGTGTAGGTACCGCTGCTTTGTGAAAACGAATAATTGGAGACCAGTTGCCCGGTCGATTGCAGGGCAAGCAGAAACAGAGACGCAAATAATGCAGTCGCTTTAAGGATTCTGCCACCAGATAAAGAGAATAGAACCTTTTTCATAGGAGCAAATTTGATAGATGCCTACTCTGTTCCGGATTTTCGGCGTCCTCCCGGCTTACTTTTTTGAGGGTTTTCAGCCATATGCCCTCTGTAGAGAAGTGTGTAGGTGAGCGTGTCGAGATGGAAAACGGCTAGCGCAAAGATTTGTCTGTTTCAGGTCAAAAAGAGAAAAAGGGGATCTATTGGTTTTCCGGGATTAAGTCTATAAATATATTTAATATGTCTATTTGTAGCAAAAAATAATTAGGTAAAAATTATGATGGGTGGCAAAAGGCTAAAGTTCAAAGCATAAGCTGCGAACGTGCAAACCGGTTTTCGCCGAAATGCCTCTTTGCCTCTAGGAAAATCTGCGCACAAAAAAAGCGTTCACCGAAGATGAACGCTTTTGATTTTTGATTTTTCAATTTTTATCCGTGATAAACTCTCGATGCTACAATCATCCCTTCTTTGATCTCCAAAACTTCGCCGACCAGCATATCCGGTTCGTTTGCAACCTGACGAGTATATTCCATAAAGACGCGCTCATTGTTCGCCGTCAGCGAGGTGACTACGTAATGCAGTGTTGGAAGGCGATCAAATGAATCCTGCCACCAGGCGCGTAATGCAGCTTTGCCTTTTACCAGGCCGTTTGTTTCCGGTTGACGGATTTTCAACTTCGGACTATAATGCACCGCTTCGTCATGGTATAAAGACAAAAGATTTTCGAGGTTATGCTCGTTGAACGCAGCAAACCATGCATGCGCAATTTTTTCTAAAGCTTCAGGTTGCATTTAGTTATTCTTTTAAGGGAAATTATTTTACGTTTTTATCCAGCCACTCCGTCATCGTCTGTAGTGCAATCGGAGCAAAGGTTTCTTCAATTACACGATATTCCTCAACGGAGCAAGTGTTGCAGGTTTGGAACAAATGATTCAAACCTGCAAGTTCGCGTACTTCATAGTTTTTGGTTTTACTTTTTGCTAATGAAGCACGAATGCCATCAAGATTTGGCTGTGAAACTACCTGAATGTCTTTCTCTCCGTTTAATGCCAGTACTTTGCAGGAAAGCTTTTCGAGATACACAGTTGGATTAATCGACAGGAAATAGTGAAACCAGGGGTCATTATACATCTGTAGAAACAGATCGGTAGATTCCGTCACGGCTTCCGGTCCGCGCATATCCAGTCCGTCCAGGATTCCGGGTTCTGCTTTTAGTTGCCACTGTTTTACTGCCTCTGTAATTTTTTGCCTTGCAGTGGCACTGTCTTTGCTGGCATTGATCGCCATTACTGCACCGTAATAAAGAAAACCATATTGGTCCGCCAGTACTTCAGTTAAACCTTTTTTCTTCATTACTGCCACGTTTTGCAGTTCCATTCCTTTGGTTGTCGGAATACCCACTCCCGCCAGCATTACGATGAAATCGACATCTTTCCTTTCGCTCGCTACTATTGGTGCAATGATTCCACCTTCACTGTGTCCTATCAGTCCCATTTTTTTGTCATTCACCTCTTTGCGCGATTTGAGATAATCGAGGTGCGCATTTACATCTTTGGCAAAATCTGCAGTAGTTGCACCATGATAAATACCCGTTGTTTTACCAGTGCCGCGATCATCTACACGCAGCACTACATAACCGTGTTTGGTGAGTTGATCTGCTATTACGGCAAAAGGTTTGTGACCGAATACTTCTTCATCGCGGTTTTCCGGTCCGGAGCCAGTAATCAGAACTGCCGCAGGGAAAGGACCTTTACCGTTTGGAATAGTAATGGTTCCTGCATAAGTAATGGAGTGGTCCTTATTGGTAAATGTTACATCTTCCGATTGGTAATTGAATGGTGGTTTCGGTGTTTGCGGACGTTTCAGTTCGAGGGGAGTAGCCGTTCTTTTTAATGGTACAGAGTAAGTGCTGCCTGCCTGGTGCCATTCGCCGTCAATACTATCTGCGGATATCAGTACGCCGGTATATTGAATGCCAAGATTACTCATGTCTATGAGCAGACTGTCTTTATCTACAATCACCTCTTTTACCTGAAGCCCCATTGCACCCTGATCCGGACTATCCACTGTACCTTTTATCTTGCCGTTTTCTTCAACGAAATGAAATGTCAATGGCAAACGCTTGCCGAGGTTAATGTTGCCTTGCCAATGACCGATCAGTTTTTTTTGTGCAGTCAAATCATCAGACGTCAGATGTTTTACCGGAGCGTCTGAAACTTTCGATGATGGTGCGGCATCGTCCATTTTTTTAAATGGTATTGCCATGCTTCTGCCTGCCTGGTGCCATTGGCCGGCAATACTATCATTGGATGCGAGCAAGCCGGTATATTGAATGTGGATATCACTCATGTCTACCAGTATGCTGTCTTTATTGCGTTTTATCTCTTTTATTGGAAGTCCTGTAGAGCCCTGGTCCGGACTGTCCATTGTGCCGGTAATGGTGCCATTCGCTTCTGTAAAATGAAAGATCAGACGAAGCGGTCTTGCGTCTGAGCCGACATTGGCCTGCCAGGTGCCGGTAAGTTTTTTCTGCGCATATAAGTGACTGCCTGCGCCAAGCAGCAATAGCGTAAATAGAAATGAAAGATGTTTCATGAGGGGCAAAAGTAATAGATGGAAACTGATAGTTGCTGTTAAAATGTTGGTGAATTGTGAGGGGCTAATGGTGAGTGTCAAAGCTCAAACGTAAGACGTCAAATCTCTCGTGCAGCGTCATTGCCGAGGCACAAAGCAATTTGCACAAGAAAAAAGCGACACCGTATAGGTATAAAACAAAATAGTTCCCGCGGAGCTGCGGGAACTATTTCAAAGATATTTGGAAACTTAGTTTGTAAACTAAGCTACTGTTTCACTAGCTGCAACGTAAGAAAGTGCTTTGGTCACCAGGTTTTTAGAACCGATGAAGATTGGTTCGCGTTGGTGCAGTTCGGTAGGCTGAACATCCAGAATGTCGACATGGCCAGTGCTGGCCAGACCACCCGCAGCTTCCATCAGGAACGCCATTGGGTTACATTCGTATTGCAGACGGAGTTTACCGTTTTTATTGCTTTTATCAGCAGGGTACATGAAAATACCACCTTTGATGAGTGTGCGGTGCATATCAGCCACCATTGAACCGATATAACGGTGAGAATAAGGACGGCCTTCTTCTTTGTTGCTTTCCATGCAATGATTCAGGAAAGATTTCATACCGTCATCATATTTCTCCGTATTGCCCTGGTTAATAGAGTAGATCTTACCTACTTCCGGACATTTCATATTTGGATGAGACAGACAGAATTCACCGATAGATGGTTCCAGCGTGAAGCCGTTTACACCCAGTTTAGTAGCATAAACCATCATTGTGCTTGAACCGTAGATAACATAACCAGCGGCCATCAGACGATTACCCGGTTGCAGAAAATCTTCTTTCGTACATGGTTTGCCCAGTTCGCTTACACGGCGGTAGATAGCGAAAATGGTGCCGATCGGTGCGTTTACATCGATGTTTGAAGAACCGTCAAGCGGATCAAACAGTACTACGTATTTAGAATTGAAAGAGAAAGTATCTTCAAAGCAAACATGATCGTCGTTTTCTTCAGATGCGATACCGGCACATTCCGAGCTGTTTTTCAGTACGTTAATGAGTGTTTCATTAGCGTAAATATCCAGTTTCATTTGTTCCTCGCCTTGCACGTTTGTAGCGCCGTGTTTGCCGAGAATATCTACCAGACCAGCTTTGTTTACCTGTTTGTTGATCATTTTAGATGCCAGGCTTATATCGCGAAGCAGGGCGGAAAGTTCTCCCGTTGCCTGAGGAAAGCGGCGTGTTTCCTGGATGGTAAATTCATCCAGTGTTATCAGTTTACGTTGTGGATTCATTTATTGAATTTTTCCTGAAATATTAATGCAAAAGTAATAAAGATGCCCGTAAATTGAGGCTTCAATACCTAAATGCTTCATTTGCAAGTTGGTCGCTTTTATGTTAACGGCCCATGAAATTTTTTACATCGTTTTGGTTTTAATTTTTGACAGCTTACTTTTCCTAAATGGTTCAGTTTTATAAAAATATCAATCGGCAAACGCTGGAAATAGAGCAGCCACAAGGTGCTAACTGGATTAATGTGACGCCGCCGTTCCAGCAATCGGAAATTGATAATTTATCTGAATCACTCTCGATACCACGTGATTTTCTTACCGATACACTTGATATTGAGGAACGTGCACGTTACGAAGTGGAAGACGGCGTCAAGCTGGTGATTTTGAAAACCCCGGTGGAAAATAAATCACTCAATGAAAGTGACGCCTATTATATTACCATTCCGATTGCGATTATTGTAACCGAGCATAATCAGGTGATTACGGTGAATTCGTTTGAGAATGTAGCCATTCGCCGCTTCCTGACCACGTTTGCAAAACGTCACCCGGAACGCCCGAATATGATGGTGTTAAAAATCTTTGAAAAAGTGGTGATGGATTTTATGGAAGTGCTGAAAGAAATCAATCACCGCCGCAACATTCTGGAACAAAAATTATACGATGCCAACCGGAATGAGGAGTTACTTTACCTGATGCGTGTACAAAAGAGCCTGGTGTATTTCATCACTGCCTTGCGTTCCGACGAATTACTGCTGATGAAAATGGAGCGGACCAACTTTCTAAATTTTGATGAAGAAGAGCGGGAGTTTCTTGCCGATCTGATTGTAGAATTTTCACAGGCCCTTGAGATGGCCGATACGTATACCAACATCCTTAGTTCTACGATGGATGCATTCGCCAGCATCATCAACAACAACATGAATATTGTGATGAAACGTCTGACGGCTATCACGATTATCTTGTCGGTACCGGCTCTGGTGGCTGCTTTCTTTGGTATGAATGTGCATTTTCCGACAGAAAATACAATCGTTGGTTTTTACGCAGCCATTATCATATCGATCATCATTTCTGTAATCATGAGTTTGTATTTCAATAAAAAGCGCTGGTTCTAATGACAGAGAAAAATTTTAATGTGCGGGTTTACGGTCTCTGGTTACAAGACGGACAAGTGCTGGCTTGCGATGAATATCTCAAAACAATGAGGGTGGTCAAGTTTCCCGGTGGTGGCCTTGAGATGGGCGAGGGAACCCTCGATTGCATTAAACGGGAATGGATGGAGGAGCTGGGATTGGAGATAGAAGTGCTGAGCCATTTTTATACGACTGATTTTTATCAGAAATCAGCTGTCGATCCGTCACAGATCATCAGTATTTACTATCTGGTTCGTCCGCATGTTCCTACAGGTTATGTTTTTCCTAAAAATGAGGTGGAAACCTTTCTGTGGCTACCGGTTGACGACGCACTTCCCGGAAAAATCACGTTGCCGATTGATATCAAAGTGGCAAAAATGCTTGCCGGGCTCGAATAAATATCTGTAATTATTTTCTTTAATTATCAGCATATAGGCAGAGGCCCACATATGTTGCGGTTTCTCCTTGTTATCTTTGTAAACTGTATGAAATTACTACTACAATATCTCAGCCGTTACAGGGGGCTTATCCTGCTAACGCTGCTGATGGCTACCATCAACCAGGTTTTTTCCCTTTTCGATCCTTATATTTTTGGCCACTATCTTATTGATCCTTTTGCCAACAAGGTGGGGCAATTTAAAAGTGCCGGCAAGGACAATGAATTTTTCAGGGGTGTATTGATCGCGTTAGGAATGCTGATCACTACTGCGATGATATCGCGTATTGCTAAAGCTTTCCAGGATTATACTACGAATGTCGTGATCCAGAAATTTGGTGCACGGCTGTATACCGACGGTTTGCGTCATGCGTTGCGTTTGCCTTATCAGGATTTTGAAGATCAGCGCAGTGGTGAAACACTTTCCGTATTGCAGAAAGTGCGTGCCGATTGCGAAAAATTCATTACCAGCTTTGTAAACGTATTGTTTGTAACTGTTGTAGGCATTGTGTTTGTGATGGTATATGCGTTTACGCTGAGTCCGTGGTTGCCGGTTATTTATTTGGGCGGTGCCATTGCGTTGAGTGTGCTGACCAGTGTGTTGAGTAAAAAGATCAAGTTTATTCAGAAGAACATTGTGAAAGAAACCAATGCACTTGCCGGTTCTACAACAGAATCGCTCCGCAATATTGAATTGGTAAAAAGTCTCGGTCTCACTAATCAGGAAATTCGCCGTCTGAACGCTAATACCATTAAGATTCTTGGCCTGGAACTGAAAAAAGTAAGAAGCATCCGTTCTATTTCATTCGTGCAAGGAACATTTGTAAACTTCCTGCGTCAGTGTATCATGTTTGCTTTGCTGTATTTTCTCTTTCATGATAAAATCACGCTGGGCCAGTTATTCACGATGCAGTTTTATTCCTTCTTCATTTTTGGTCCATTGCAGGAATTGGGTAATGTAATTCTTTCTTATCGTGAAGCGCAAGCGTCGCTGAATAACATGGAAGAATTGATGAAACGTCCTGTAGAAGTGAAACCAGAGCATCCAGAAGCAATCAACGATATTCAGACACTGCGTTTTGATTCGGTTCGTTTCCAGCATCAGACTGCGATGCGTCCAGCATTGGAAGAAATCAGCTTTGAAGTAAAACGAGGCGAAACGATTGCTTTTGTTGGTCCATCGGGTTCTGGTAAAACAACATTGGTGAAATTGCTGGTTGGATTATACCCGCCGAATAAAGGTCATGTTTATTATAATGGTCATGCCGGCGATAAAATTGATTTTGATGAGCTGCGTCACCAGATTGGTTTTGTAACACAGGATACACAGTTGTTCTCGGGTACAATCAGAGAAAACCTGCTGTTCGTAAATCCGGGTGCAAGCGATGAATTGATCAACGATGTGTTGCAGAAGGCTGCTTGTCAAAACTTGCTGGCTCGTGCAGAGAATGGTATCCACACGATGATTGGTGAAGGTGGTCTGAAACTTTCCGGCGGTGAACGTCAACGTTTGTCGATAGCACGTGCACTGCTCCGTAATCCGCATCTGATGATTTTTGACGAAGCTACTTCCGCGCTCGATTCATTGACCGAAGAAGAAATTTCCATGACGATTCGTAATATCACTGATCAGCGAGAGCATATCACGGTAATGATCGCACACCGTCTTTCTACCATCATGTATGCCGATCGCATTTATGTGCTTGAAAAAGGCCGTGTAGTAGAAACGGGTACACACTTATCACTTATCGAAGAGAAAGGTCTGTATTACGCCATGTGGCGTCAGCAAATTGGTGAAAGAAAGGAGACGCGTGCTCCGCAGCTGAATTAGTTTGTGAGATGTGGTGAATGTGGGGAATGTGTTTCTTAATGCGATAATTCGCGAATGTGAAGAATGAGATTTAATACAAGGAATGGTCGGACGACTCCAAGTCGTCTGACCATTTTTCTTTATTTCTATAAAATAAACGAGTGAGACGACTTGGAGTCGTCCGATTGTTTTTACAAGTGCTGTTTTATCAAAGCATAACTGTCGGTATAAAAAGTACTTACATTATAGCCGGTTATCGTCATCAACATTTCCTTATTGCACAATGTTCCGTTACGCAACCCGGCGTAATCTTTGAATGAAGAGTATTCCCAGTCTTCTAGACGATTTACCAGTCCTGCGCGAATCGGGTTTTGGTGAATATAATGCATGCAATTGATTGTGTACTGCTCTAATGTTAGTGAGGTAGTTTGTTGCAACATTTCGGAAAGCGATTTTGCTTTCGTTTTTTGCTGAAAGAGAGAGCCAGAATCGTTTTTTTGTTTATTAATCGCGCGGCAATAGCTACTTAACGCCCCGGCCGATGTGGGATGCAAGTCGCTGCATCGGTTTCCCTCCATAAGAAGCGTGTTCGATGATGCTGGACTTATTGGCACGTAACAGTAGATGAAAGTGATTGGGCATAAGGCACCAGCATAGAATATCACTATTGGGTGCAATTGATTCTTTTATTTTTTTCAAAAAGAAAATGTAGTTCTCGTCTTTAAAGAAAATCTGACGTTTATTATTTCCACGATTATATACATGATATAATTCGCCTTCGATAAATCGCATTGTTTCTCCTTTTTGAAGGGAGTAACGCAATTTTCTTGCCAAATTTAAATGGTCGGACGACTTCGAATTGTCTGACCATTTAAATTTGTTTCTAAGACAAACTAATCAGACGACTTGGAGTCGTCCGACTAGGTTAAAGCACAATATTCTGCAGCATCTCGCTTTTTTCCGGATAATCAGTATTGAAATGCAGACCACGGCTTTCTTTGCGAAACTCTGCACTTTTTATAATGAGATAACCGATCGTAATGAGATTACGCAATTCCAGCAACTGCGGCGAAAGATTGGTGGATTTGTACAGGTCTTCTGTTTCGGTATGGATGAGGTCAATGCGGCGCATAGCACGTTGCAGACGCATATCATTGCGCACAATGCCTACGTAGTCACTCATGATTAACTGCAGCTCCTTCAGGCTTTGCGTAATTAGAATCATTTCCTTCGGATCAGTAGTGCCTGATGCATTCCAGTCCGGAATATTTTCGTTGAAATCAATGCGCCCAATATTCTCAGCTGCATCTTCTGCACATCGGTGAGCAAATACTAAAGCCTCCAGCAGCGAGTTAGAAGCAAGACGGTTGGCGCCGTGCAAGCCCGTACTACTGCATTCGCCGCAGGCATAAAGATTACGGATCGATGAATGACCGATTGCATTCACCTTAATGCCGCCACAACAATAATGCGCAGCTGGTGCTACAGGAATCATCTGCTGCATTACGTCTATGCCAATGTCCATGCATTTTTTATGGATATTAGGGAAGTGCGCTTTGAATTTGCTTTCATCCATGTGTCGACAATCGAGATACACATGTTCCGTACCTGTGCGTTTCATTTCATTATCGATGGCACGAGCTACAATATCACGCGGTGCTAAATCTTTGCGGCTATCGTAGCGTTCCATAAATGCTTCGCCGTCTTTGTTGCGAAGAACACCGCCATCGCCGCGTACTGCTTCTGTAATCAAAAACGAAGGACTAATGCCTGCTTCAAAAAGAGCAGTAGGGTGGAACTGGATAAATTCCATATTCTCAATTCGGCCTTTGGCGCGATACACCATAGCGATACCGTCACCTGTTGCAATACGGGGATTTGTTGTTGTACGATACACTTGTCCTGCGCCGCCAGAAGCCATCAGGGTAATGCGTGATAATATTTTTTCGATCTCGCCAGTCTGCAGATTCAATGCATAGACGCCAAAGCAATTGATGTCTGGTGTTGATTTGGTAACGAGAAATCCTAAATGGTGTTGTGTGATGATATCGATTACAAACCAGTGATTGTGGATATGAATGTTTGGATATTTTTTCACCTCTTCTATCAAAGCGCGCTCCATCTCAAAGCCCGTAATATCCTTATGGTGTAGTATTCTGAATTCAGAATGACCGCCTTCTTTTCCGCGCAGATATTCACCTTCTTTGTCTTTATCGAAACGCGTGCCCCATTCAATAATTTCATTGACACGATCCGGCCCTTCCTTTACCACAAGCTCCACGATGTCTTTATTACAAAGGCCATCACCGGCGATCAGTGTATCTTTAATATGTTTCTGAAAACTATCGTGCTCCAGGTCATTTACAACAGCAATGCCACCTTGCGCATATTTGGTATTTGTTTCGTCCGTATTGGCTTTTGTAAGAATTGTTATTGTCTTGTCAGGAAAACGGCGTGCAGTTTTTACGGCAAACGTAAGTCCTGCGATGCCCGAACCGATAATCAGAAAATCTGTTTTCAGCATAAAATGAACAGCTTGGAATAGCAATAAAAAAAACGGTTCCCGAAGGAACCGTTCACAATTTAAACATTTTATCTGAGCCTGAATTAGAAGCTGGAAGTCAGACCAATCTTCAGACCGTTAAACGCTGGCTCGTAGCGGCATACGCCACCTGTACAGTTGATACCTGATGGCTGACGCACATAAGACAGTGTAAATCGGTTTGCTCCTTGTGTAAAGGCGCCGAATACGTTGAAGTAGTGTACTGCTGTTTGGATATTATCGCGGTTGTTCGGATTCAGGTGTGTTGGGTACATGTCTGATGCAGAAAAAGACCATTTTGGTGCAATGTTGTATTCAAGCAATGCAAATGCCCAGTCACCATAGTCTTGTTTGGTAAACATGTATTCACCTTCGAAACGAAGTGATTGTTTTCTGTTGATTCTATAAGTGACCTCCAGGAACGGAGTTGTTGCTTTTACAATCGGATCTTTAACTGGTGTTACTTGGTACAATTGCTGGTTGTAGTGCATGTATTGCACACCGCCGTCAAAAAGCCATTTTTTCATACCACGATATTCAAATTCACCATAAGCTTCACGATACAATTCTATGTTGTTGAGATTATTGATATAAGTGAAATCTGTAGTGATGGTAAGATTATCGTTTGGCGTGATCAGCAGATCCATGTTAGTACCCTGTTCTGATAGATCTTGTGACGCAGGTGTGTAGCGGGCCATCAAGCGTTGTGGGTGCAGGCGCGCGATGATTGGCTGCCAGTTCATGATACCGCGGATCAGCGTTTCATTTGGTGATGTACGCATAGAGAAGTTCTCTGTACGCTTACCCGTCAGATTTACCGCAATACCTTTTTGCGCATAACCCAAAGTAGTGTACACAACGCTACCTGGTGCATCATAAAGAGAATCGGATTGGTAAGGATCTACAATCGCTTCGTGTGTTTTGTAAGAACCTTCCGCATACCAGGAGAAATTACCAACAGACAAAGTATTATAAGCAGTGAATGCGTAGTTGTTGTAGCGTGGTACAAAACGCGCTTCCACTTCCATGTTGTTGATGCTCGATACCACAGCATTCATCGAAGTCTGATCCATGGTACGGTTCAATGCGCCTACGCCCGGAGACAAATGCACATTTCCCGCCTGAAAATCACCTTCTGCGCTAAATGTTTTGATGATCGGACCGTAAAATTTATTTACAGCGGAAACGTCTTTTTGCTGACCCACCATGGCTTTGATGTTGATGTTGTCTGTCAGCTGGTATTTTACACGTGCGCCCACCAGTGCGTTATCGATCAAGAGACCACGGTCTTCGTAAGAACGGAACAGGATACCACTCCCGATCTGATCATATATATAACCGCCGGTAATAGAGGCTTTACCGATGTCTTTGCTCAAACTCCAGGAACCAATACCAAATGTAGTATACGGTGTACCCGGCAGATAAAGGTTTGAATTCTGCATCGCGTCCATGCGCAAAGTCGCGGTAAAACCTTTGTAGTTATAACGTAATCCTAACCAGGCTTCACCACCACTTTTATAGTTGTTATACAGTTGGTTGTTGGCGTTGATCGCAGAATCTCTTACGTAGAAGTTCGCGTTCGCCATAAATTCACCGGAAAGTGTTCCCTGTGCAAATGCACCAAGCACACCGGCCGACATGAGTAAAGAGAGCGTTGCAGTTTTTTTCATTAACCTGATGTTAAATCTCAAAAAATTTTCCGAATTTAGGACCTTTGCCGACATTTGGCAAGATTTTTGGACATTATTTTATTCAGTAAATATAACAGACATGAAAAGAATCCTCGCATTGGCCACCGGCCTGTTTCTTACAGTTATGGCTCATGCACAGACAGCAGAATTGCCGGAAACAACAATAAAGGACGTAAATAACGGTAAGAAAGTTGCGTTTAATCAGACTTTCGAGAAAGGAAAGGTAACCGTGGTAAGCTTTTGGGCGACATGGTGTGTGCCTTGCAAAAAAGAAATCAAAAACATCCGTGAGAAATTAACAGACTGGAAAAAAGAAGCTGATTTCAACTACATGACTGTTTCAATTGATGAAAGTCGTGCCGAAGGTCTCGTGCGCAGCTATGCAAAATCTCAGGGCTGGGATTTTCCTTACTACATTGACGCAAACTCTGATCTGAAACGTTCTCTTAATTTCCAGAACGTGCCATTTACAATCATCGTAGACAAAACCGGTAAAGTTGTGTTCATGCACACAGGTTATGAAGAGGGTGGAGAAGAAGAGGTTTTCGCAAAGGTGAAAGAACTGAGCGCTAAATAATTCAGAGATCTGCAAAAAATTATAGTAAAGAGACTGTCGAAAGACAGTCTCTTTTTTTGTAAATGATATTTAAGCCGGGCATCGGCACTCTATTTCGCATTCGTCCTGCTGTTCGCTTTTACTCCTCGCTCGTTACCTCGCTGTGGGGTAACCGCTGCCATCAGGGCTATCATCCAGGCGACTGAATTATTATTAAACATGTGCCAATCGTCAATCCGAAATGGTCAATCTTATACAAAAAGAAACGCCGGAATTTTCCGGCGTTCTTCAATTTGTGGGTGGTTCTAAATTTTTTAAATAAAACTTGTCAGAGCGAAACTGGCAGGTCTTTTTATGTGCATGAATGGTAAAAGGTTTGCCTAACTAACGGGTTACTACAAATTTTACCGGAGCAAACGTCTGCTGTTTGCCGGTTACACGGAGATAGTAAACACCGTTTGCAATATTGTCTACTGGAATAGCCATTGGCTGACGAGGTTCCAGACGGGAAGCATTTTGTGTGAAGATTGTGCGGCCTGTAACATCCATTACGGTTACGGTTGTGTTGTCGATCGCTTTGTTGCCAGAGAAAACAGCATAGATGGTACCTGTGTTTACAGGGTTAGGATATACACCCAGCTTGCCATTTCCTTGCTCTACGTTTGCTACAGCAGTTGGTGTTTCTGAATCATCGCCACCTTTGTAGATTGCCGGTGAATTTACCGCAGAGTTGTAGTAAACTTCAAAATCGATGCTGCCTATACGTTCGTTGGTCGTTGCATTGTATTGCGTCAGCATAAACTCATTTAGGTTCGCCGGAAGATTCACGAATGGTAATGTTTTCACACCGATTTCAATTACCGTAAACACGTGTTCATTTGCATTCATCTGAATGTTTTTCAAACTGGCGTTGCTGACGTCAGTGAATGAAACATATTTTAGGTTGTCATCGTAGCCGAGGTATTTGCCCTGGCGGCCGCCTGAAACCCAACGTGCGTAAAGATTTCCGAGATACACACGAATCGTCATCAGACTTTTGAAATCACCACTCATGTATTTGTACACATCTTTCATCGCGTTCAGGTTAAAATTCATCGTAGTAGATGAAGTGTACGGATTCACGAGATAAAAAGCAGTACTGTTTACAAGTGTGTTGCTGTCGATAGATACTTTTACGAGATTATTGATCGCAAGATTGTTAGAGTTGCGCATATTCACTGGTGTTCTCGTCGTTTCTGTAATACCAGGACCTTGATCAACGCCGTTGTTGCCATAGGTCGAGATACGTGCCAGTAAGCTGAGGTTGCCTTCTTGTGCTTTCGGCGCAGCAATTGCGTAGTTTACCGGATGCCATGCAAGACGAATTACAGTGTCTTTACCAGGCTGAATTACCGGAATGTCGATTGGTGTTGTAGTGATTTCGCCACCGCAGGCAATTGTTGCATTCCCCGCGTTAGTATAAGTAAATGAGCTGTTGAAATCAGTAGTCCAGTTATGGCTGGTTGATGGGAAAGACCAGTACAGGCGCAGTTTTTGGCGGCTATTTCCTGTTGTTACCGGAGAAGCCTGACAGCCCGTGTTATGCACGCGTACATTGATGTAGTTGTTAGCAGCAGCGTAATTTGCCGGCTGATGCAAGGTAATGGTATCGTTCTGCTGGCGGTTCCAGATATCCGGACTTCTCCACAAATTCCAGTTGCGATTGTCAAGGCTGTCCTGCAGGTTGATCGCATCATAATTGTCGTGGTAAGAATCGCGAATAGAAAGGTCGTAGTTGCCAGTGTTGGTCAGTGTAACTTTAATGATCTTGCTCGCTACTTTTTGAACCGGAGAATTATCATATACAGTAAGACGATACCACAACACATTGCCGCTGATAAGGCTCACAACGTTTGGTTGCTCCGCACTGTAATTGTTCAGCTGCGCGGCATTGCCCGGAATTGCTTCCCAGTTGTAGGTAAACGGAGCAGTACCATTTACAACAGTTGGTTTCAGTTTGGGTAAAGTACCGTTTGGCAGCGCTGCAGGCGTACAGGTCGTGGTGATATCAATGCCTGCAACGAACATCGATGCCGTGGCAGGGTCATTCACGTTAAGCGACGATGCCATTGCAACAGCCGAGCCTGCATCCAGGCGGCCGGAACCCAGCATACCGGCATAAGCAAGGTTTTGCGGAATAGTGTCAATTTTTGCCGCTGTTTTTTTCAGAATATATTCTATCTGGTAAGGCGATAATGCTTTATTAGCGGAAATCATCAGTGCGGCGGTGCCAGATACAAACGGTGTTGCAAATGATGTGCCCCATGCGTTGTAGGCTTGAAATCCATTAGGGTTAGCAGGGGATAACGTGCCGGAAGATACGCCATGACCCGGTGCACAAATGTCTACCTTGTCATAGTGGCTGTAGTCCGTAGCCGGGAAGCCTATAACGCGGTTGTGTACATCATTCCAGCTCCAGCCGGTAACTGTACCACCATAGTTATAATTGTATGTGCCGACAGGAAACTGACTGCCTACTGATGTTACGCAGATATTGTGATCATATGCGCCAGGGAAGGCGTATGCGTTTGCCGCGCCGCAAGTGCTGCTGCCATTACCGGCCGAAAAACAGCTAACGGTGCCGTTTTCATAAATGGATGTGTAAACGCCCTGCTGGATTACATCATAGCTACAGTTGTTGAACCAGCTGCCGTTAATTACAGGCACGCCATCGGCAGACATCTGCAGCATTTCATCGTCATACATGTTGCCGGAAATATCCATTTTGCAATTGTATCCGATTGATGCGAAACCCGCATTATTATCCGTTCTGCCAGCTGCAATTGTTGCCACCATTACGCCATGTTTGTCGGGAGCGCCTCCGTTGTAACGTATACGCGCAAACTTGCTGATCAGATCTGGATTGGTTGTGTCGAAATAAGTATCTGTGATACCTATCAAAACGGAAGAGTCACCTTTGGTGATATCCCATGCGTCTTTTGCGCGGATGAGATCGAGGTCGGTCTGGCCTGTACCAACGCCCGGATAACCGTAATCATTAGGCGAGTAAAGGGTTGTAGCCTCGTTTTCAATTTTTGCGTATGGAAATAAATCGGCGTTATAATTCTTGAGATCTTCAAGTAGTTTCGGTGAGCTGACCTCCACTACCCATATATTCTTAAGGTAGCTTTCTGGCGCTGATGGATAAGCTTGTTGAAACTTTCCGATCGTATAGCGCGCAAAAATATTGTCTATTTCAGCATTGTTGAATGAAACCACTGTTCTGTCTCCCCTTTGTAGAACTGTAGGTTGCAAACGTGTGTTGTCAATACTGATCAGCATACGTGTTGTTTGTGCACTTGCTCTTGCCAAAACAACGGAACATGCTGCTGTAATAAGCAGATTGTACCACTTCCTCATAAAAAAGGTTTAAAAAATTAATAACTCCCCTTGCGTATTCTGTTATGAAGACACAACAGTTTTCCCTGGGCATGTTAATGCCCAAAAATTTTTAATAAAAAACTGTAAATAAGCAGGTATGCAATAGCCCTCCCCAGAGCTGCTACACATGGTAGCGCATGCAAACTTTCTGTGCTTTCCGACTTTGAATAGGAGTCGCCTTTTTTAGAGCTGGCGGTCGTAGCTCGCTTCTTTTAAATAGATGATGGCACTTTGAAAAATCAGGAGTAAGTCGTTTAAAACTGTTATGAATCGATCCCCCAACCGGTTCATAAAACGTCCTCCCGGAACTCTTTGTAAGTGCCAAAGTAGTAAATAGTTTGTTAACGGCAATGATTTTTTCAAAAAAATTTCAAAAAAATAAAAATCCTTTGTCTCTGAAAACAAAGGAGTCAAGTCTTGATGAATCGTCTGATGTTTCGCCGGAAGCTATACCAGTAAAAGGATTAGTATATATTACGGGTTGATTTAGTTGGCTGGAAAATGGCCAGTAGGGCCAACTATCGTATATGTGAATAGTCCTGAAAAAAGTTGACGGATTTTAAATAGTCCCGGTTGCCTCAAGTGGCCGGGATTTTTTATGCACCTGTTGTGGCGTTTTCATGCCTAAAGAAAGATGAGGTCGTCGATTGTTGTACAAATCTACAGCTTGTTCTGTCAATGGTATCGCTAACTTTTTATTTGGCAACGTAGCGCCTAAACCAAATTCATCTTTTAGGATTCTATTCATTCGCTCTGCTAATGCGTTCTCGTAAGGATCGCCGTTTTGAGTCATACTTAGTCTTAAACCGTTG